>NZ_ATUX01000013.1 GCF_000420425.1 Schaalia vaccimaxillae DSM 15804 | reverse complement strand
TGGCAAGGCAGCGTGACCAGTCCGTTTACAGGTGCGACCACGACTATTGATGGGGCTGTGGTCACCACAGAAACGTCACCGCCTTTTAATGTGGACAAAGCCCGCATCTACACCACCGACACCGCCGAACACCAAGCAGGCCACTAAACACCCACCACAAACACGCACACCCCTACGCACCCGCGTCCCACCCTGCAGATTTGCCCGTCATTGACGGCACCACCACCCACACCCCCCCCCCCCCCCCTTTCAAACAAACAGAGGTGCGTCCCTCGCGAGAAAGACGTGCGTCCCTCGACAAACTTATGGGCGTCCCTCGCAGGGAGGGAAGAATGGGAGAGAAGCGGCAGGGATGAGGGTAAAGCGAGACAGGCCTGAAAGCCTGGATCAGTTCACGGGGCGGACTCGCTCCTCGATCAGTGCTTTAAGAGCTTCTACATCATTGCCCAAAGACTCCACTTTCTGTGGCCGGCCCTCAATATCAGCGAAACGCTCGGGCACCTGCGGCAAACGACCGGTCGCCTCGACCACCGTCTCAGCAAACTTCACCGGCAGCGCCGTCTCCATCACGACCACGGGCATTTCAAGCTCGCTCGCCCATTGACGCGCAACATGCATGCCGTCAGCAGTGTGGGGATCCACCAAGTAGCCCGACTCGTCCTCAGTGCGACGAATTTCCTCAAGCCGCGCCGCATGCGAAGACGTTCCCGACACGAACCCATAGGCAGAACGCATCTGAGCAAACTCAGGCGTATCTGACAGATCGAAGTAGCCGTCCCTTTCCAATGCCTTACCGAAAAGCTCAGCGACTCGCTGCCCATCGCGACCCAGCATGTCGAACACAAAGCGCTCAAAATTCGACGCTTTAGAAATATCCATCGACGGCGACGACGTTGCCAAAGTCTGGTCGCCGGTGCGAACCCGATAGACACCGGTGCGGAAGAACTCGTCCAACACATCGTTTTCATTCGTCGCTACAACCAAGGTATCCAGGGGAACCCCCATAGAACGGGCGATGTGAGCAGCGCACACGTTGCCAAAGTTGCCGGAAGGAACAACCACGCTGACACGCGCATCAACCGCGTCGCCACCGGCCAGCCCCCGCGCAGTGGTGACTCGCAGCCACGTGGCCACGTAGTAGACAACCTGGGCAACCAGTCGCGCCCAGTTGATTGAATTAACCGCCCCAATGTGCCAGGCCGCCTTGAAATCAGCATCCATATTGACGGCCTTGACGAGGTCCTGACAGTCGTCAAAAACCCCGTCGACGGCAACATTGACAATGTTGTCATCAAGCAGGGAGAACATCTGCGCCCTCTGGAAAGCAGTCATACGCCCCGCTGGAGTCAGCATGACAACAGATAGGCCGGGGCGCCCTCTTAGCGCGTATTCGGCAGCCGATCCGGTATCGCCAGATGTCGCCCCGACGATCGTCAGCCAGTCGCCACGACGCCCAAGTTCATACTCAAAAAGCTCACCAAGCAGCTGCATCGCCATGTCTTTGAACGCGGCAGTGGGCCCGTTGGACAGGTGAGCAATCCACAGGTCAACGCCCGCATTGTCAAGTCTGGTGACCGGCACAATTTGCGGATCACTAAACGCAGGCGTCGTGTAGGCGCGCGCGGTAATTGCCTGCAGGTCGGCAGCAGGAATGTCGTCAATGAAGAGGGCGAGGACGCGCGCGGCGAGGGCAGCGTACCCCTCGTTGTCGAGGGTCACACGCAAGTCTGCAAGGTCCGCGGCACTCAACTGCGGATAATCCTCGGGTAAGTAGAGTCCGCCGTCGGGGGCTAGCCCTTCCAGGAGGATGTCCGAGAAGGTCCGTGAGGGCGTGGCCGGGGTTTGTCGTGTGGAAATGTAGTGCACGAGGCCGATCCTATCGGCGTATCCAGGTGACCACTACGGTTGTCCGAGGACGAGACAGGCTTATCCGCCCCCTACCCTACCGACCACCGGTCAGGCATCGCCGCACCAAACTGAATGCGGAGCAATTCTTTGAACATCATGCCCCGCACCAGAAGTTCTTCACCAATGCCAATACATATGGTTCCCACCAGCGGCATGAAGAACGCGGGCGTGAATGCGAATTCTTTGGCCCAGAAGTATCCGACCACGCACAACAGCGGAACCACCAGGATCGCGTAGTAAAAGTAGTTGTGGCGTCCAACAAAGTGGGCTGGCCGTTTCTTCGTGTAGATGAAGAAAGAGACGAGGGCGAGGCCTGCCATGACGAGAAGGAAAGGCACCACGGCTTCAACGAAACCCGGTTCACCGTATTCGATGCCTTTAACCTTGCTGGCGTAAAGGTAGCCGGCAATAGAGATCGCCAGGTAAAGCCCAAAGGCCGCGAAAGTCAGTGTCAGGTATCAGTTTTTCTCATTCATGACAGTGCGTTGCTGTATCCCTATATCCGTCGGGGATTCAGCTGGCGCTAGCCGCGCGGCAACATCGGGCTGAAAGCCCCATCCTCGCAACTGGCCCTGCTCTTGAGATGGTCTAGCCGACTAAGCTTGCTCGCCCTCGCCATCAATGTGACGCAGGTGAGCCTGGTCAATCTTGACGGGCAGAGTCAGAAGCAAGCCAACAATCAGCACCAAGATGATCCCAAGAATCCCCCAGTATGTGTAGTCAGCGGTCGGGTCAGTCTGATTGGCCTTACCGATCCGCAAAAACAGACCGTACATGAGCGGCGCGAGGAATGAAACTGCACGGCCAGTTGTTGCGTACAGGCCGAAGACCTCGCCCTCGCGACCCGGAGGAATGAGTCGCCCCAGGAAAGACCTGGATGCGGACTGCGTAGGACCAACAAAGACGCACAAAAGTAGGCCCAAAACCCAGAACACCATGGGCCCGCGGTCGTGCAGGAAGAACACTCCCAGCCCAGCCAGGCTCATGCAGGCAAGGCAGGAAATAATGACCACTTTGGGCCCGGCCTTGTCGTCGATACGGCCGAAGAGAATGGTGGCCAGGCCAGCGACGATATTGGATGCGATTGCGAAAATCATGATGTCGCCGGCAGAGAAGCCGAAGGCCGACTTCGCCAGAATCGCTCCGAAGGTGAAAACTCCAGCCAACCCATCGCGAAATACCGCGGACGCTATGAGGAAGAAGAGTGTCTGGGGCGCTTCCTTGTAGAGGCGTTTGACCGTGCCCCACAAGAGCTTGTAGGAATCAATGAGGTTTTCTTTTTCTCCGTTGTCGACGTGCGCGACCCGTGGCTTGGGAGGACGGGCAATCACAGGGATCGCGAATCCTCCAAACCACAGCGCTGCAATCACCATAGCGACACGGATATTGAGGGAGTTGTCGGTGGTCACTCCCAAAAGATTGGGGCCAATGAGTCCGACATAGAGGATAAGTAGCAAAACAATGCCGCCGACGTATCCCATCCCCCACCCGAGGCCCGAGATTCGCCCGATATCTTTCTTGTCAGCCAGGTGGTTGAGCATCGCGTTGTAGTTGACAGACGCGAACTCAAAGAAGACATTGCCCAGTCCTAGCAGCGCAATACCGAGCCAGAGTGCTGCTTCGGGGCCGATCGCTGATTCGGGAGAAATGAAGAACATGGCGAGCATACAAATGACGACCCCGCCCGTGAACCATCCGAGCAGCACTCCGCCCTTGCCGCGCCGGTCTGCTCGCTGACCGGTGATGGGTGCGAGCAGGGCGATGAAGAGGCCAGCGATGGTTAGGCCTAAGGAGAGCCTGTTGTTGGCTGTCCCCGAGTCGGTGAAGAGGCCGTCGCTGGTCAGGTAGGTGGAAAAAACGAAAGTAGTGGCAACGGCGTTGAAGGCTGCTGAGCCCCAGTCCCAGAGGGACCATTCGATGATGGGGCGCGTCAGGATCTTCGTCTTTTCGACTGTGGTGGGGGTGGAACTCACTGCCTGCTCCTTGTGCTGGGGCGGTTCTCGCGAATGCGAGTCCTCGGTGAAACTACCACGAGCAGGTGTCAACTAGGTGTCAGGTCGCTGAATATGCGTCTACGGGTGTGTCACAGTGACTTAGTGGGTGCACAGAAATTTGGGCGGTCTGATTGACGAGGATGATGCGCAAAGTCCGAGCGTCGCTGGCGATGCTCGGACTTGGGTGCGTTGAAGATTCGAGGCTTTCTAGCAGCCTCATGCATTTACAGTTTTTACTCTTCTGCCGCTGTTTCGTCTTCGGGGTAATCAACGCGGCCCTCTTCAAGGATCTGGTCGAGGCGCTCAGCGGCGGAAGCCTTATCAATCTCGCGGGCGAGGGCTAATTCAGAGATCAGGATCTGGCGAGCCTTGGTCAGCATCCGCTTTTCACCGGTCGATAGCTTCTTCTGATCGTCGCGACGGGTCAGGTCGCGAACAACCTCAGAAACCTTGACGATATTGCCGGTCGCAATCTTTTCCTGGTTGGCCTTGTACCGGCGTGACCAGTTTGTCGGCTCTTCAATGTATGGGGCTCGCAGCACGGACAGAACTTCTTCAAGCCCGTCCTCGTCAACGACGTCGCGCACACCCACCAGGTCAACATTGTCGGCGGGCACCTGGATGGTCAGGTCACCTTGATTGACGCGCAAAGTGAGGTAGGTTTTTTCCTCGCCGCGAATTTTTCGAATTGTGATCTCCTCGATCGTGGCAGCACCGTGGTGCGGGTAGACGACGGTCTCACCGATTTCGAACGACATGGAGTTTCTCCCAGCATTGTGCGGACAGCAAAGACCATTCTAGCAAAGACGCCGATCACACCCGCAGACTTGCCAAGGAGACGCTTGACACGCGTCAACGCCCACCCTAAGGTTTCCGCCCTCAGCCTCGACTATCTGACACCAGGTGGGCTCATTGCCGGCCGCAGCCAGGTGAGTGCAGCTTCGCCCTCGTTTGCTAGTCAGAGTCCTTCGCGACCAGCTTGTAGCCCAGTCCGCGCACGGTCACTAGACGCACCGGATGAGCCGGATCGGGTTCGATCTTGGAACGCAGCCGCTTCACATGCACGTCCAAGGTCTTGGTGTCACCGATGTATCCCGCCCCCCACACCCGGTCCATCAGTTGGGTTCGCGTGAGGACTCGGCCGGGGTTGCGCGCCAGATATTCCAACAGCTCGAACTCACGCAGAGGCATCGTCACCGGTTTGCCGTCAACACGGACTTCATGGCGATCAACCCACACTTCGATAGCACCAACCTCGAAGAGCTCAGAGTCATCCTCGTCAAGGAACGCATCGGTGCCGCGCCTGCGCAGCACCGCATTCATGCGCGCCAGCAACTCACGGAAAGCGTAGGGCTTAGATACGTAGTCGTCTGCACCAATCTCAAGACCAATAATCGTGTCGACAACATCATCCTTGGCGGTCACCATAATGACGGGAACGTCGGAAGTTTTACGAAGTTTTCGGCACACATCGGTGCCCTGCATTCCCGGAAGCATCAGGTCAAGCAGCACCAAGTCATAGTTGCCAGACTGCGCCATTTCCAAGCCGGTTTCTCCGTCAGCGGCTTCACACACATCAAAGCCTTCGCGACGCAACGAGAACACCAAAGGCTCGCGGTAGGCCTCTTCGTCTTCGACAACGAGGATGGACGTCATAGCTGTGTGTTCCTTTCAAAGGATGCGGGTCCGGGGGCGGGTACCGTTGCTGTTTCCATATTCACGGCCTGGTCAACAGGTTCAATGCCACCCACGTCGACTCCCGGGATGACCAGGGTGAAGGTTGAGCCGCGCCCTTCCTTCGACCACACGGTGACGGTTCCACCGTGGTCGGAGGCGACGTGTTTGACGATGGACAATCCCAAGCCCGTGCCGCCAGTATTGCGAGAGCGGGCAGGGTCGACTCGGTAGAAGCGTTCAAAAATGCGTTCTTGTTCTTCTTCAGAGATGCCGATGCCCGAGTCGACGACGGACACAGAGACGAGGCCGTCCTCGTCGATGATTCCTACGCATACTCGGTCACCCGATTCGGAGTATCGGACCGCATTGTCAACCAGATTCCGCACTGCGGTAATAAGGGTGTCGAGGTCGCCCCACACTTGCGCACCCGAGGGCTGATCGGGGCCGATGAGTTCAATCCCAGCCTTTGCCGCGGTTGTTTCTTCGCGCCCCAGGGCGATGGCCACGACCTCGTCCATATCGACGACTTGGGCGTTGCTCAGCGGGTCGGGAGCTTCTAGTCGAGACAGGTCAATGATGTCTTTGACAAGGGTGGCGAGGCGATCGGACTCTCGAACGAGGGATGGGGCGAAGTGGCGGACGGCCTCTGTGTCATCGGGATTTTCTGCGATGGTTTCAGCAAGTAAGCGCAGGGAGCCGATAGGGGTTTTGAGTTCGTGGGAGATGTTCGCGGTGAAGTCGCGGCGCGCTGACTCATTGCGTCGTTGGATGGTCTGGTCTTCGACGAGGATCAGCGCGCGCCCGCCCGGCAGGGGCGAGACTCTGACACGGAAGTCCAGTAATCCTGAGTGGTCAACGGAGGATCGAGGCAGCTGTAGATCCTCGGTGGCTGACAGACCTGATTCCAGGGATATGCGCACCATTTCACGGATTCGCTCGTGAGCCAGGTCGTCGCCCCTGGTGATGCCTTTGGCGTAGGCGGCGGCTCCCGCACGCATTACGGACCCATCTTTTTCGATGACGATGGTGATTTCGGGCAGGGAAGTCAAGATCGCTAGGGCGTCTGAGGATAGGCCCGGATCAATCTCAGGGGCCACGGATTCATCGCGTTCAATTTGTCTTTGAGAGAAGCGGAACGCACCAACGCCGACCGCCCCAACGACGACTCCGAGGACGGCCACGACGATCAAGGTCAGGATCTCTGGCACCAACCTAGCCTATCGGCGCAGCCCGCCTCCTTGGTCGCCATCTGCCTTTTGAGCGTGAAGTTGCCCCGAATTGCTACGCGTCGTTCACCAAACGTTCACCGCCGGCTCTCCCGCCGGTGGTCCTGGGATGGTGGAATCTCGGGGTGAATAGGGACGTGGAATGCGTCCTTTGCAGATTGAAAGGGCATTCACGTGCGAGAACTGTACCGTCAGGACCTTGCTCACCTGGGCAACGAATTGGAACGCATGAGCGACGGAGTCATCCGCGCTATCGAGAGGGCGACGCAAGCGTTGCGTGAGGGCGATCTGTCGCTTGCTGAGCAGACGATTGATGCTGACGAACGCCTCGACGAGGCCGCCAGAACCATTGATGAGATGTGTTTGAATCTGCTGACCTTGCAGGGGCCGGTTGCCTCGGATTTGCGTCTGATCTTGGCGGCTTTGCGCCTATCGCAGATTATGGAACGTCAGGGGGATTTGGCCCGCCATATCGCGATGATCGCCCGGTCTACCTACCCGGAGCATTCGATTAGCGAGGATGCGGCCGATATGGTGAACTCCATGGGAGCTGCCGCGGTGGATATGGCTCACTTGCAGCGCAAACTTCTTGTTGAGTTAGATACTCGTCTGGGTTCAGATTTCCAGACCAAGGACGATGTCTTGGACGATCTTCAGACCGAGGTGCGTCGTTTTGTCCTGGATGACTACCACGCATTGACGCGCCGCCAGGTGATCGATCTGACTTTGGCTGCTCGTTTCTTGGAGCGTTTTGGGGATCATTCGGTGTCGATGGGGCGTCGCATCCTGTTCATTATCGAGGGCGCGAAGACTGCCGAAGAGTTGGGCACCGGCCTCGACTCTCGTCTCTGAGCCCAACCGTCTCTAGCGCCCCCTCCCCTTCCCACGAAGGACGCACAAAACTCCCACGAAGGACGCACAAAATAGCGGGGCCTCCGAGAATTTCTCGCAGGCCCCGCTTCAGCTATTGCTGAAAGATGGAATCACTTGCCCTGGTTAGCCACAGCGGCGATCTTCGCCTCGGCCTCAGGATCCAAGTAGGTGCCGCCCTTCTTGACAGGCTTAAGGGTGTCCTCATCCAGCTCGTAAACCAACGGAATACCGGTGGGGATGTTGACGCCAGCGATATCTTCGTCCGAGATCTCGTCAAGAAGTTTGACGATCGCACGCAGAGAGTTGCCGTGAGCCGCAATCATGACGGTCTTGCCGGTCTTGAGCTCGGGAACAATTCGCTCTTCCCAGTAAGGAAGCAGACGATCGATAACGTCCTTGAGGCATTCGGTCGCAGGCACCGGCTCACCGCTGTAGCGCGGATCCTGGTCCTGAGAGAACTCGGAGCCGGCCTCAATCGCGGGCGGCGGAACGTCGAAAGAACGACGCCACAGCATGAACTGGTCATCGCCGTATTCGTTGCGAATTTCCTTCTTGTTCTTCCCCTGAAGCGCGCCGTAGTGACGCTCATTGAGGCGCCAGTCACGCTCGACGGGGATCCAGTGGCGATTAGCAGCGTCTAGCGCCAGGTTGGCGGTCATGATTGCGCGGCGCAACATGGAAGTGAAGAGAACGTCAGGAAGGACATCAGCCTCCTTGAGGAACTCACCTCCGCGTGCGGCCTCGGCTCGGCCCTTCTCCGACAGCGGGACATCAACCCAGCCAGTGAAGAGGTTCTTTGCATTCCATTCGCTCTCGCCATGGCGGAGCAGCACCAGTTTGTAGGTCATGTACTCATTGTTCCATTGAATGGGCGCGCTTGTCACCGATGTTCGCCACACCCCTCTTGGCGAAGGTGACATTCCGGCACTGATGATCGCCCACAAATACTTGTATGGAAGTATTTCTCACAATCAATAGTAGAGAATATCGCGGGGACACTACCCACATGTTTATAGAAATGGTGCTCCGGCCACGGGCCGGAGCACCATTCATTCTATTGACATTCTCCGAATCAGAGCTTCCATCCCTGATCAGACTATGTCTGGCTTTCAGGAAACTTTCAGAGGATTGCCTCGACTCATATCACTTTGCGGCTGCGCGATATTGCTCGACAATTGCCGCCGGAATACGACCACGCTCATTGACCTCGACGTTATTCGCCTTGGCCCATTCACGAATCTTCGCAGTTTCGGTATTCACCGCGGAAGCGCGACCAGAACGCGGGGCAACGCGACCGCCGGTGCGGCGCGCAGCCTTGATCCAACGTTCAAGATCTTCAGCGAGATCATTGGCATGAGCTTCATTGAGATCGATCTCATAGGAGACGCCATTAAAAGCGAAAGAAACGGTGCGGTCTGCGGCGGTGCCGTCAATGTCATCAACGAGCTGGACAATGGTCTTCTTCATCAGAAAATCTCTTTCTAGTCATACCTTCACCGAATAGAGCTCAGCGAAAGTTCTCTTCACAATTGAGAGCTTAATGCGAAAACTTACCACACATCAAATCAATTGCCGCAAGAAAGAACAAATAACAGTTAATTCACTCTCATGAATTAACTTTGACGAAGGTTGAGCCCCATTAAATTTCAGACACCCTAAACTTATCAGACAAATTGAGGCGGGTAGGGAAATAGTCGGCACCCTCATCCAGCAGCCCTAAATAAAGCGCAAGGAATAAACTAGTTGAAACTTGTACTATCATGGCTTGAACCTACCGAACACGTAACAGCACCAAAGGAACAGCATGCAATTCGGCATCATGAGCGTCTCCGACCTCACCACTAATCCCACGACAGGACACACCCCTGACGACTCCGAACGCATCGCCGCCATCCTCACTATCGCCCAGCACTCAGAAGAAGTCGGGCTCGACGTCTTCGCCCTCGGCGAGCACCACAATCCACCTTTCTTCTCATCCTCACCCACCACTACATTGGCCCGCATCGCCGCAGCAACCACCACGCTGCAACTGTCGACCTCGACCACCCTGATCACCACCAACGATCCGGTGAAAATCGCAGAAGATTACGCAATGCTCCAATACATGTCGGAGGGGCGAATCGATCTCATGATGGGTCGGGGTAATACCGGCCCCGTCTACCCCTGGTTCGGCAAGGACATCCGTGAAGGCATCGCCCTCGCAATCGAAAACTACGCCCTCCTGCGCAGACTCTGGGCCGAAGAAAACCTTGACTGGCAAGGTCATTTCCGCACTCCCCTACGCGGCTTCACCTCAACACCACGCCCCCTCGACGGGATCGCTCCATTCGTCTGGCACGGCTCAATCCGCTCCCCCGAAATCGCCGAACAAGCTGCCTACTACGGCGACGGATTCTTCCACAACAACATCTTCTGGCCACCCGCGCACACAGCCCGCATGGTCGCCCTATACCGCGAGCGCTTCGAACATCACGGCCACGGACCCGCCAAGAAAGCAATCGTCGGCCTCGGAGGTCAAGTCTTCATACGACGCAACTCCCAAGACGCCATCAACGAGTTCCGCCCCTACTTCGACCACGCACCCGTGTACGGCAACGGCCCCAGCCTCGAAGATTTCTCCACCCAAACCCCACTCACCGTGGGATCACCTCAAGAGATCATCGACCGCACCCTCGGATTCCGCGAAGTCGTTGGCGACTACCAGCGCCAGCTATTCCTTGCCGACCACGCAGGTCTGCCCCTCAAAACCGTCCTCGAACAACTCGACTTCCTCGGCGAAATCGTGCCTGTTCTGCGCCGCGAATTCGAGGCGCTGCGAGACCCGGATGTCCCGTCGGACCCGCCAACCCACGCCTCGTTGCTCGCTGCACGCCAGGGCGAGGGCGCGACCTCGTCGATCGTCGCCGATCTGGCCGAGGCCGACCTGGTCCGCCGATCCGTCCAATTGGCCCGCAAAGAGCGTATCGAGGACGAGGCGGCATCACGGAAGAGACCCGCGAGCTCCGGGGACGGCGCTGGGCTTGAGGCTGACAGCGAGATGCCCGCAGGCGACTCGGTCACCGGAACGTCGTTCTACCCGCAGCAAGATTCCGACGAAGCTGCACTCGCTCACGCCGTCCAGCTCTTGGGAGACTCCGAAGGTGAAGGCGAAGCCACCCCACCCGTAGACCACACGCAAGTCGTTGGCATGGATCACACGCAACACGCACGCGACGGAGGCAGAGCATGAAAAGCAGCGAAGACATCAGCGACGTCACCGAAACTGCAACAACCTCCAGTAAAGCAAACGCGACTCTTCGCGAGCCTGACGCCAGCGTCATCATCATTCATGCAGGCATGTCGGGCCAGTCCTCCACCGCCCGCCTCGCTGACGCATTTCACGAGGCACTGCTTGAGGAATCACGAGGACGCGGCATCGGCCTCGACGTGACACAGATTGGGATTCGAGGCCTCTCGCATGCGGTTGTGGATCAGGTGCTCACGGGCTTTGCGACTCCCCCACTCGCTCTTGCGCAAGAGGCCGTTGCAAAGGCCGACGGACTGGTTGCTTTAACACCCACCTATCAGGCGTCGTATTCAGGAATGTTCAAAGCGTTCTTCGACGTCCTGGGGTCGGAAGCTGTGCGAGCAAAGCCAGTGATCCTGGGGGCAACGGGCGGAACTCCACGCCACAGCCTCGTCACCGACGTCGCAATGCGGCCGCTACTGACCTATATGCACGCTGATCCGGTACCTACGGCCGTCTACGCGGCAACCGAGGACTGGGGAGCTCACGCTTCGGATTCTGACGGGGCAGGTGGAGTAGCGTTGCGGCCTCGTATTATGCGCGCCTGCAACGAGCTTCTCGACCGCTTGTTTGCCTGCCAATTCTCACTCCAGGATCACTTGTCGTCCGCGCAGGTACGAGAGGGAGAGGGACGAAGCGAGGCGACCGAAGTCTCACCCGATCCTTCGGACAGCAGGCGCAGTGTTCACCCTCTTTCTTCTGATTCCGAGGCCGCTAAATGGCCTGGGTTTGCAGATTTCGAAACTCTTTTAGGAGGAATCCAGTGAAATCAGACGCTCGCGGCCGCGCCTGGGAGGCCTATTTCACGACGACAGCGCGCCTGTCAGATCGCATCGAATCAGCGCTGAAGGCGTCTTCGTCCATTTCGTTACCTGAGTACAACGTTTTGCTCCAGGTCTACCGTTCTGGCGAGGCGGGGATCCGTCCGTCAATCCTGGCCCAGCAGGTAGTTTTTAGTCCGTCGCGTTTAACGCACACCATTAAAAGGCTGATCGAGCGGGGTTTAGTCACGCGCTCCACCTGCCTGGGTGATGGTCGCGGCGGGCTGATTCACCTGACTGACGAGGGCGAGGCCGTCTACCGGAAGTCCGCCGAAGTTCAACGCGGAATCATTCGGACGTTCGCCCTCGAGGGGTTGACCGAGGACGAGGTCGACGTTTTGTCGCGAGTGTTCACTCGGATTTCTCATCGACTGGACACGGCCGAAGCCTGAGGGTATCAGTGCTGTCAGGTTCCTTAGGGAGCTGGCAGCGGGGACTTATGGGCGTCCCTCGCGACAAAGATGGGCGTCCCTCGCGAGAGTTATGGGCGTCCCTCGCGGGAGGAGGGGAGGGAGGGACACCCAGGAAGGTCAGAAGGCCGCGGCGATCGCCTGATCCAGGTCAGCAATCAGATCCTCAACATCCTCCAAACCCACCGCCAATCGCACCACGTCGTCAGGGAGTTCCTCGTCAAAACCCTCCTTCGAACCATGCGTCATAATCGGCGGATACTCGATCAAAGACTCCACCGATCCCAACGACACCGCCAAAGCAAACACCTTCGTCGACTCACAGATCGCCCTCGCCGCCCCAGCCGAACCCACCTGGAAGCTCACCACCCCGCCGGCGCCTCGCGGCATCTGCTTGCGAGTCAACTCAAACCCCGGGTCGTCTTCCAAACCCGGATAGTGCACGGCAGTCACGCGCGGATGGTCAGCCAAGAAACGCGCAACTTCCAGAGCCGACGTACAGTGACGATCCATCCGTACAGCAAGAGTTTTCAAACCGCGATGCGCCACATGCGCATCGCGCGGAGACTGCACAGCCCCCACCGTCATCTGTAAGAACGCAATCTCTTCTGCAACCAAACCCGTCTCAGACCAGCCGCCACGCGCCGCCGGCAGCTTCAAACCGTCGTGCACAACCACCGCGCCACCAATGAGATCCGAGTGTCCACCAACATATTTCGTCGTCGAATGCACCACCACATCGGCGCCCAAAGCCAAGGGCTGCTGCAAGTAAGGGGAAGCGAAGGTGTTATCAACAACCAGCACCGCGCCGGCCTCATGAGCAATATCTGCCAACGCCTGGATGTCGAAAACCTCCATCATCGGGTTAGATGGCGTCTCCACCCACAGCACAACGCTGCCCTGTTCAGCCAAGTCATAGGCCACGGCATCGTGATCTTTAAGGTCCAACGCGGATGCCGTGATGCCCGCCTGCGGCAGGACGCGAGTGAAAAGGCGGAACGTCCCGCCGTAGACATCACGCCCAAAGGACACGTGGTCGCCGGGGCGAGTCAGCGCGCGGATGAGAGTGTCTTCAGCGGAAAGCCCGGACGGGAAAGCAAAACCTTGGCCGCCTCCTTCGAGCGCCGCCAGTGCCTGGGTGAAAGCGTCGCGCGTTGGGTTTGCTGCTCGGCCGTATTCGTAGCCTCCGCGCAGCTTGTCGACGGCGTCTTGGACGTGTGTGGATGCAATGTGTAGCGGCGGAACAACGTCGCCAGTACGCTCATCCGAGGTCGAACCAACGTGGATGGCAAGGGTTTGTTGGCCAAAAGTGTGAACAGTCATTGGAATCTCTTTCACGCAAGGAATAGGTAGGGACGAGGCCGAGGTGGGATCAGAAGATGTGAAGCTCGGATGATTGGAAATCAGAGGGTACAGGTGAGTTAAAGCTGGGCGGAAGGGAATTAAAGCTGGGATGCGTCCAGGGCCGAATTCAATGGGTCCAGGACTCTGGCAAGGAATTTGCGTGTCCGACCAACCTTGGGGGCAACAAGGACTTCTTCGGGCGTACCCGATTCGACGATCACTCCCCCATCCAGGAAAAGCACCTGGTCGGCAACTTGGCGCGCAAAAGCAATCTCATGAGTAACAACCACCATGGTCCAGCCCTGAGCGGCCAAGTTGCGCATCACTTCCAGGACATCGCCGACCGTTTCGGGGTCCAAAGCAGAAGTGGGCTCGTCAAAAAGCAGCAGATCGGGTTCGAGGGCGAGAGCCCGCGCAATCCCCACGCGCTGCTGTTGTCCACCAGACAATTGAGCGGGCATGGATTCTTCGCGCCCTGCCAAACCCACCTTAGCCAGCAGGCCCGCAGCTTCTTTGCACGCCTGATCCTTCGGCTTGCCCTGAGCAATCACAGGGCCTTCCATAATGTTCTCAATGGCAGTGCGGTGAGGGAAAAGGTTGTGGGACTGGAAGACCATTCCTGAGCGAGCCCGTAGCTCTTTGAGCTCCTTTGGGCTGGGTTTTGCCCCGTAGTCGACGCTCACCTCCCCAATCGTCACGACTCCGCGTTCGGGGATTTCCAGGGCATCAAGGGAACGCAGCAAAGTTGTCTTACCTGAACCGGATGGGCCAATAAGGACGGTGACCGTTCCCGGCGCGACATCCAAGTCGACGCCACGCAACACGTGATTACGTCCGAAAGTCTTGTGCAGGCCACGCACACTCACCAGTGGCGCAGGATTCAAATCAGTCATCGTGTGGGCTCCAATCGACGCTCAAGACGGCTTTGCAGAGACGATAAAACGGTGCAAATCACCCAGTAGTAGAGGGCTGCCAAGGAATACAGCAGGAGGAATTCGTACGAGGGCGCAGCAATGACCTGGGCTTCACGCAGCATCTCAGTCATCATGATCGAGGATGCCAACGACGTGTCCTTCACCAGAGAAATAAAGGTGTTCGACAGTGGCGGGACCGCAACCTTGAGTGCCTGCGGCAAAATCACGCGCCGCAAGGTCTGTGAGTAGTTCAAGCCAATGGTCTGCGCTGCCTCCCATTGCCCCACCGGCACCGAGCCAATGGCTGCGCGGATCGCTTCGGATGCGTAACCGCCAACATTGAGCGAGAAGGCAATGACTGCCGAAGGAAACGGATCAATGACAATCCCGAATTGCGGCAGCGCGTAGAAAATAATGAAGAGCTGAACAAGCAGCGGCGTACCGCGGATGACAGACACGAAAGCTCGGCCAATCCACTCCAGGACACGGATCCCAGAAATTCTTGCCAGTGCCACAAGGAGCGCGATCACCAGCCCGAAAATAAAGGACAGGATCGTCAGCGGGATTGTGCCGAAAATAGCTCCGCGCGCCAAAGGCCACAGCGCGGACAACAGAAGGTCAGTGGTACTGGTCAAGGAACATCCTTTTCTGGGGACGAGGGCGAGGCCGGTCTCAACGCCGAATCGGGGAGAGGCCCGGCCTCGTCCTCGTCAATAACCGAAGGAAGCTGGCCGCAACGTCGGTCAGTTGGCCGACTGGGAACCGGAAGTGGTGGTCGCCGGCAGCTCAACGATGGCCGAGCCGTCCTCGAGCGGTGACACATCGCCATTGGTTCGGGTGGTCACGTCCTCGCCAAAGTACTTGACGGAAATTTCAGCTAGAGTCCCATCCGTGCGCAGCTCTTCAAGAGCCTCGTTGATGGCCTCAAGCAGGCCGGAGTTTTGGCGCAGCACGAAGGACTGAGCGACAGCCTGATCCTCAATTTGGAAAGCAACCTCAACGCCAGGGCTGTCAGTGGAGTTCAAGTAGTCCAGGACCGCGAGGTTGTCATTGATGGTCATGTCGACGCGCCCGTCACGGATAGCTGCAATCGCTTCGGTGAAGCCGTCAACGGTTTCGATGGTGGCTCCGGCCTCGTCGGAAATACCGCGCCAATTCGAGGTCGCCGAGTGGACGGAAACCTTGCCGGCAATGTCCTCAACCGACTTGATCGACGAGGGGTTGCCGGTGGCGACAACGACCGTCGGAACCGACACCGTGTAAACATGGGTCAGGTCGTACTTGGCTGCACGCTCTTCGTTGACGGTCACCTGGCCTGCAATGAGGTCGTAGCGGTTCGAGTCCAAGCCTGCGAAGATCGCGTCCCACTTGACCTCGGAGAACTCTGCTTCGACTCCGAGCTTGTCGGCGACGGCTTGGATCACTTCGACGTCATAGCCAATCAATTCGTTGGTTGCCGGGTCGTGGTAGTTGAAGGGGGCGTAGGTGCCTTCTGTACCGATGCGCAGGACGCCTGATTCTTGGAGTTGGGCTAAAGCGTCGTTGTCAGCTGCTGTCGATGCTGTCGCAGCGCCGGACGTGGCGCTGTTGGCTGATTCGTTGGATTGACCGCTTTGGCCAGAGCAAGCTGCCAACGCCAAGGCTGAAGCGGTGGCGACGACTGCCAGGCCGACTCGGCCAAGGCTCCGGGGCGTAGAGGTCGGGACGGATGACGACGTTGGTGAGCCGGTAGTGGTGGTGGAAAAAGCGCGGATGGACACGGTGTTCTCCTGGTGATCCTGGGTGGGGTGGGTATGCCACCGGCACGCGGACAAACATGTCCTTAAGAAGTGGTGGGGAGCCGAAGGAGGCGTGCCATGACCGCCGCTGCAGGGCGTGCTGGCGCGTGCCGAACTTGGTCAACGGCACATTCGACATGCGCAGAGCGCACGGGCGGAGATTCGGGGGTGCATGCCAGGAGCCGCGGTTGCGGCTGCTGCGATTTTGTCGATCTCCATGGTGAAAACGCTACGGATATTCAACGGGGTGCACCGGTTGTATTTGCTGACTGGGATTTTGTAACACGTTCTCTCCCTACGCCCCCCTCTCCCTGCGCCTCTCCCACCCCTGCACCCCGAGGGACGCCCATCCTTCCCGCGAAGGACGCCCAAAAGTCCGCCGAAGGACGCCCAAAACTTCGCCGAGGGACGCCCTTATCCCCAGATGCTTGCAAGTCGTTTCTATCCACAGCTCTACGAGAGACCTCTAGCGAAACTCGGCCTCGGTAAGCAAAGTCAAGCCATGGAAACTCTTAGATCAGGCCGAGACGCGGCCGCTGATGAAATGAAATCACGCCGATCAATGATTGTGCGCAGAGAATGCAGTATAGATGTGGCGGCTGACGCTCCCTGGTGGCAGGTTGATAAGGCTATCCACGATGCGCGCCTGCGCGATGCCGCGGATAGGAGTTCTCAGTGCGTAGCAGTGTTACAGTCGGCTGTCCTGCTACACGGAGGAAGTCTTAAGCGTGTTCCAAATCAAGGGCACATATGGGTGCCGTGGCGGAGAAAGACTCGTGCCTACGTTGGTCCTTCTCTTTACGAATTGACCAAAACAGACCGACGCGACAGACTCGCGCAAAGGCCCGTCGTCAACCACCGGATGGCAATCGATATTGATCGCACGGTCGTCATTGACGGCATCCGAGTAACCGACCTCGACCAGACGGCGATCCATGCTGCGCGTTTCCTTTCGCCTGATGATGCAGTAGTCGCTGTGGATTCTCTTTTGGCGATTGCGGTTGGTCGGGACCGATATTGGCGCAATGATCGAGCATCGCTGACTATGCACGCCGATGCTGTTGTGGATCGATGGACACGCTCTTTGTCAGATTTCAAAGGACAACGGGGAGTGGCACAAGCGCGGGAGGTCTTAGCGAGCGCCTCGGCACTGGCTGAATCGCCGCTGGAAAGCGAAGTCCGGAGGATTGCTCATGCAGCAGGTTTCATTCGCGTTGAACCACAGGTTGAGGTCCGCACGAGGGCGGGCCTGAAATGGGTGGATTTGGGAATTCTGGGAGTTCCGCGCGGAATTGAGATTCACGGGGACATCAAGTTCGAGGGCGAGGACGGCGCCGCTCAGTTATCTCATGAATGGGACAGAGAAAGAGCTTTAGCGGATGCCGGGTTCAGGGTACGTGCTTTGTCCGGCCTAGAGGTATACGACCAACGAAAAGTTGTTGATGCCTTGGAATCTTGTTTTGTTGAGTATCAATCGAGGCGGGGTCTTCGGCGTTTGTGGACGCCGATGGAGGCTCGTCGGGGACTCTAGAGAAACTTTCTCGTACTTGGGCGTCCCTCGCGGTGGTTTTGGGCGTCCTTCGGCGGACTTTTGTGCGTCCCTCGCGGTGGTTTTGTGCGTCCTTCGCGGGAAAGATGAGCATCCCTCGAGGGAGGGGCGGGCGCGACCGCAGTCCCGCCTCGTTTCCACCGCCAATTACAGACGAGTACCGTAGTTCGCATGGAGATCCTTCGCCCACCCGACGATGGCACCGACACACCCTCGCACACATCCAAAGTGCGAAACGTCGATTTCCGCCACGCCCACCCCGCCTACGGCAAAGGCATCCCCGACCACCCGCGTAAGCCTCTCTCCGAAAACAAACGCTTCGCCGCAGCCATCGTCCTGACCGGCATCGTCGCCGGCATTGTCGGATGGTGCTGCTCTCAAATCCTCCACATTCTTCAACGCATCGCCTGGGGGCTCGAGCACGACTCAACACTCCTGGAAGCCGCAAGCACCGTCCCCTGGTGGCATCGAGTCGCCCTACTCATCCTCGCAGGAGTCATCAGTGGAGTTTCCTGGACACTGCTCTTTCGCCGTTCAAAGTCACTGACCTCCGTCCAGCAAGCCGTCAACGGCAAACATATGCCAATTCTGCGAACCACCTGGCATGCGTTGACCCAAATCGTCATTGTTTCCTTGGGCGCATCCATTGGGCGCGAGGTCGCGCCGCGCGAAATCTCCTCAGCCTTGTCAGCCTGGCTGAGCGATCACCTGGGGTTGGACAGCGAAGATCGGCGCATCATTGTGGCCTGCGGCGCAGGAGCTGGCCTGGCCGCCGTCTATTCGATCCCCCTGTCAGGCGCCGTATACACGCTCGAAATTCTGCTCGTGACTTTGCGTGCACGCACCGTGGCCCCGGCACTAGCGGTCTCAGGTATTGCCGTCCTCGTATCCAGCACCTGGCTGCGCACGGAACCCTTCTACACCGTCCCCGACCTGCACGCCACCGCCTCGCTAACGGTGTGGGCTGTGCTTTTGGGGCCGGTATTCGGTTGGCTTGGCGTCATGTTCCGCCGCGTTGTCCACATGTGCGAGGGCGAGCGTCCTCGCAACACGCATCTGCTGTGGACGCTGCCGGTCGCTTTTGCCATCGTCGGAGCCGTGTCCGTGTGGATGCCTTCCGTTTTAGGCAACGGCCAAGCCAGCGCTCAAACGCAATTCGAGGGCGCCTGGCTTGCCGGAGCTGGCCTGGTGACGGCCTGTCTCGTCCTCGTTGGAAAAACTGCGACGACGTTGCTGACTATTCGCGCCGGAGGTTGGGGCGGAACCCTTACTCCAGGGGTCGCTCTGGGCGCGGGTTTGGGGACGGTGACCGGTTTGTTGTGGTCGCAGGTGTGGCCAGGGACGTCGATTGCGGCTTTTGCTTTCATCGGGGCCGCCGTGTTCCTGGGATCTTCGATGAAGGCGCCTTTTACTGGCTTGATACTGGTCATGGAGTTCACTCACCAGGGCAGCGAAATCCTCGTCCCCGCGGTCATCGCCATCGGTGGGGCTGTGGCGGCCACAGCCTGGGCTGAGCGGTCGGCGCGGCCCTTCGCAAGCAGGTAACAACCAGGTTCTCTGCGGCCTCTGACGCCAGGTCACAAACCTTCGGAGACCTTGGTGAGGCGCTCGACCTCGTCCTCGTTCAATTCGACGAAAGTCGACGCCAGCAACGCCGGCAGCTGCTCAACCGAACTGGCTGACGCAATCGGAGCTACGACAGTGGGTTGGACGCGCAGCCACGCCAAGGCAACCGTGGCCAGCTCAACATTGTGCGCCTGAGCGATAGCTCGAAGCTCATCAATGACGGCGAATCCCTGGTCGGACACGTAGGGGCCCACCATGCCGCCGCGCGCACCCTCGGCCTCGTCAGCATTGCGATACTTGCCGGTCAGGAAGCCAGAAGCCAGCGAGAAGTACGGGATGACGCCGAGCTCGAATTCTTCGGCAGCGCCTCGCAGTTCGTTTTCGAAGTCGGCGCGGGTCACCAGGTTGTAGTGCGGCTGGAGGGCGACCGGGCGGTCCACACCCTGACGGTCAGCTTCGGCCATCCATTCGCGGATGGAGGCTGCGGAAAAGTTCGACAGCGCCAGGTAGCGAACTTTGCCTGCTTGGACGAGCTGGGCGAAGGCCGCGACGGATTCGACGATCGGGGTGTCGGGGTCTTCGGCGTGCGCGTAGTACAGGTCAATGTGGTCGGACTTGAGGCGCTTGAGCGAAGCGTCTGCTGCGCGGCGAATATTGTCTGCACCGAGTCCTGGGAAGTCGGGGTGTTTGGCAACTTTGGTGGCGACGAAGACATCGTCGCGGTGCCCGTTACGTTCGAACCAGAGGCCGAGGATTTCTTCAGATTCTCCGCCTTTGTTGCCCTGCGCCCACGCCGAGTAAACGTCGGCTGTGTCAACCAATGACCCGCCTTCTCCGACGAAGGCATCCAGCACTTTGAAGGATTCGCTCTGATCGGAGGTCCATCCGAAGGTGTTGCCTCCCAGTGCGAAGGGGCGGATGTCGAGTTCAGAGGTGCCAATGCGCGTCATGTCGGGTCCTAATCGATTGCGACTATTGGGACGAGGTCGAGGCCGGGTCCACGTTCCGTTATTCAGGTTAGGCCAGGTGAAGTTCGTTTGCTGATCGAAGAGGGCGAAGATGGGCGTCCCTCGCGGAAGTTTTGGGCGTCCCTCGCAGAAGTTTTGGGCATCCCTCGCAGAAGTTTTGGGCGTCCCTCGCGGGAACGGGAGGGGAGGGAGGGAGAGAGGAGCGGGGTTAGAGCCAGCCGGCTAGGGAGCGTTCTGCTTGCTCCTGCAGAGCGGTCACAGCGCCCTCGGAATCGTTACCCCACTGGATGTAGTGGAACTCGCGCCCACCAGCGTCCATAAAAGCCTCACGGTTCTGAATATCGATCTCTTCCAAAGTCTCCAGACAATCAGCCATGAACCCTGGGCAGATCACATCGACACGCCCAACCCCGCTGGCACCCATCTCGCTAACCGTGTCAATCGTGGCCGGTTTGAGCCATTCGGCTGGCCCAAACACAGACTGGAAAGTGACTTGAAGAGCGCCGTCAGGCAAGGCGAGCCGCTGTTCCAATAGCTTCGCCGTAGCCTCGCATTCACTGCGGTAGGGGTCGCCGTCCTCGTGCATCGACAAAGGAATGCCATGGAACGACGTAATGAGCCGGTCCCCTGCCCCAAAGTCAGGGCGGCCATTTTTCGCCCAAGAATCTTCCACGGCAACAGCGAGTGCCTCAATATAGGCCTGGGAGGTCGGGAAAGACCTCACGGTACGAAACTCCAACTGATCGCGGTGACTCTTCATCCAATCCGCGACGACATCCATAATCGACGCAACGGTCGTGCACGAATACTGCGGGTAATCAGGCAAGACGACAACGCGGCGATGCCCCGCCTCGTACAACTCGTCAAGAACGGTGCCCAGGGCGGGCTGGCCATAGCGCATCGCGGGCCGCACCACGACCTCGTCGCCCAACCTGTCTTGGAGCATGGTCGCCTGCGCAACCGTGTAATGCATCAGGGGCGATCCCTGTTCCATCCAGACTTTTCTGTAGGCAGCAGCGGACTTGGCTGGGCGGGTGCGCAAAATGATGCCTTCGAGGATGGGCCGCCACACCAAAGGGTTGAGTTCAATGACTCGGCGGTCCAAGAGAAACTCACGCAGGTAGGTGCGCACATCCTTCGTCGTCGGCGACTTGGGGGTTCCAAGATTGACGAGGACGAGGGCGGGCTTTTCTGACACGTTAAGAGTTTCCGTCACGAAGGTTAGGGTAACGGTTCAGAGCACGAACTTTGGTGACGGCCTGTCTCATAGGTGCTAAACATTGCAAAATCAACGAAAAACAGTGGCGGTCCGGGCGCTGCTGAGCAACCCGGACCACCACTGTCACACCTAGAAAAAGGTCACACACCTGTGCCTGAAGACGGTTCAAAAGAATCCGATGACCCCAAACCTGAATCAGTCTCGGAGGTAGAGCCAGGTTTCGCGCCCGCGGGCTTACGACGGGGACGCGGAGTCGTGTACAGGGACTCGCGCGGCATCCAACGCCCACGGCGACGCGCCGCCCCCATCTCTACGGACTCATCCACCAGAGTTTCGATGCGTTCACGCAACAGGCGCCGCTCCGCCCTCATACGACGTTCATTTTCCTTACCGAACGCCTTATACATCGACACGCAAGTCATCACGAGGACAACCGAGAAGGGCAGCGCCGAAAGAATCGACAGCACCTGCAAAGCCCCCAGACCGTCGGTGGCACTGCCGTCAGAACTCGCGCCCAACCACAGCAACAGAGCCGCAATTCCACCCTGAAGGGCCGCCCAGAAAAGACGAATACTCAGCGGAGGATTCGGAGAACCATTCGACGAAAGCATGCCCAGCACAAAGGAGGCCGAATCGGAAGACGTCACAAAGAAAACCACTAGCAACAGCATGAACAATCCGGCCAAAACCGGGCCGCCCGGCAAATTGTTCACCATGGCGAAGAGCGCAGTGGTGGTCCAGTTATCGCCCTCGGTCAAGTTCACTCCACCGTACATGTGCTGCCACAGCGCAGTGCCACCCATGACGGAGAACCACAGGAAAGTCACCAAAGTCGGTACACCCAGAACACCCACGACGAACTCACGGACGGTACGACCCTTGGAGATTCGCGCGATGAAAATACCCACGAAAGGCGACCAGCTCATCCACCAACCCCAGTAGTAGGTGGTCCACGAACCAAGCCATGCTTCTCCCCCGCCCTCGACGGAGTAGAAAGGCATAGTGCGGAACGACAGTGGAACGAAATTCTGAATGTATTGCCCGATGGACTGAACGAACTCGCGCATGATGAACAGCGGTTCACCCAAGAAGAGGACAGCAACCAGAAGGACGGCAGCGAGGACGAGGTTACCATTCGACAGCCACTTAATGCCTACGTCAAGGCCCGAAGCAACCGACAGGGCAGCGAGCAAGCTGATGATCACAACGATGGCTAAAAGAACGTTCGGCGACTGGTTGAGAATGCCTTGAAATTCAAGGCCGCCGCTGAATTGGGCGGCACCAAAACCGAGAGACGTTGCGACACCGAAGAGAGTACCCACGAGGGCGGCGATGTCGATGATATCTCCCAGCCACCCTTTAACACGATCACCGAGGAGAGGTTCGAGCACCCAACGAATTGATACTGTGCGGCCCTTGCGGTGCACCATGTAGGCGATAGCCACACCGATCACGACGTAGATCGCCCAGGCGGACAGGCCCCAGTGCAAGAAAGTGGTGTTCATGGCGGCTTGGGCTGTCGACGACATTGACGACACGTCGGTCCCGGGGGCTGGATCTTCGTAGTGGCTTAGCGGCTCAGCCACGCCCCAGAACACCAGACCAATGCCCATGCCTGCGGCGAATAGCATTGCAAACCAGGAAGAACGAGAATAGTCAGGTTCATCGTCGTCACTGCCCAGCTTGATATCGCCAAAGCGACTGACGGCAATGAAGATCGCAAAAGCAACAAAGCCAACAACAATCAGGGTGTAGTACCAGCCCATGTCGTTGACGACGCCGCTGGAGATCCCTGAGACAATGTCTCGCATGGAATCTGGCCAAATGACGGCTGGGGCAACAAGTGCCAATGCGATGGCGACGGCAGGCGCTACAACGCGCCATGAGATGCGGGCCTCGTCCGTCTGAGCGTTCAGATCAGTTTCGGGGTTTGCAGTGCTCAAAATGGCCTCTCGTAGACAGCAAATTCTCTTCGACCCTAGCGAGTGCTGTGGCGTCTGGCATGTTGCGTGACTATCAACACACCAGCTTTTCTCAGTAAAGAATCGCCCTACAACCTCTTGGCTGTAGGGCGATTCTTTACTGAAATCTCGGGGCTAACACGCCGACGCTATCCCCAGGTTCCTGGGGCACCATAGCACCTCGAGCGGAAAGCCTCAGGCTTTCTCGTTCAGCGAGCGGATAAACCACGCCTGCTGCTCGAGGCGACCAATGTAGTCGACGAGAATATCGCCCGAGGTCGGGTCCTCCCCATCAACCTTCTCGTGGACATCGCGCATGGTCGCAACCGTGGCGTTAATGGCTGCCACTGCCTGGGCAGCGCCTTCTTCGGTGGAAACGACGCCCTCGGCAACCTTGGGCAAGCTCGTTTCCTGGGCGACAACGGAGGGGCGTCCATCTGGGGTGAGCTGGATAGCGCGCATACGCTCGGCGACCTCGTCGGATGCTTCGCGGGCAATAGCGACGACCTCGTCCAGGTACAGGTGCAGGGAACGGAAGCCCTGGCCAACAATATTCCAGTGAAGCTGCTTGCCTACCAGCGACAGAGCCGTCACATCGGTGAGAACCTTCTGGAGGTCGGCTGACAACACATCCGAACCCTTAAAACCGGTGGATTCAACAGTCATGATCTTTTCTCCTTCTCGGGTGGATCGATCCGTCGGATCCAGCATTGAAGCGGACCCGCTGACTACCCTTCTAGGATGGGCCTTTTGGCCCACTTTTTCCACCGCGGGAGAATACTCCCAGCGATCCCGGCGCCTCACGCACAGGTTTGAACGGCGTAATCGCAAGGATTCCACGGACAGCTACGCCTCCAGCGAAGGCATTGTGCCGAACGGTTTCGCTTAAGCCTCTAGAGCGGCGATAAAGAACAGGCTGAACGCGCGAATTAGAAAAACGCATTGAGAGCCAGCGCCGTCACCGCCGACACGCCAGCAGCAGCAGGCAGGGTAATGAGCCACGCCATGGCGATCGGCTTCATCAGCTTCCAGTTAGCAGCCTTATTGACGATGCCAATACCCAGAACAGCGCCGATGAGGATGTGGGTTGAGGACACCGGCAGGCCAAGGGCCGAGGCCCCCATGACCACGGCAGCCGCCGACAATTCAGCTGTGAAGCCCGAGGCGGGGTGCATTTCGGTCAATCCCGTACCCACCGTGCGGATGACGTTGCGGCCAATGAACCACAGGCCTGAAATCAACGCGATGCCACACACAATCGTCATCGCCATAGGAACCGGAGACTTCGGGTTAATGGCATTTTCTTTAAGAACGTCCACGACAGCCGCAAAGGGGCCAATAGCATTGGCAATGTCATTGGAACCGTGGCTGAAGGCGAATGCCGAGGCAGTGAACACCTGAAGCCAGGAGAAAATCAGGAAGGTCGAACGGTTCAGCGCGTGCTTCTTCATGGTCTGGGCCAGGATGAAGATCGCCATCCACACCACAGCTCCCACCATCGCGATGATGAGGAAGTTTTCCATAGCCGACAGGTCCAGGTCCAGGTTCTTCAAGCCCTTAGTCACCACCATTGCCGTCAGAACCATCGAACCGATTGCCGCCAAAATTGGTACCCAGCGTTCCAGTGCGCGGTGAGCATTGACCTCGTCAGCCTTGCGGTTAATGACGTACAGCTCGCGATAGTAATCCGACTCCAAGTCTTCTTCACTAAAGTCCGGAGCGTGCACGATCACCGCATCACGAGCCATGGCCGATGTATAGGAGATCTGCTGAAGCTCGGTCATCAAGCTGAAGCGTTCCTTGTGGCGATTACGATGATTGACGCGCTCCTGGTGAATTTCACGCAGCTTGGCATCGGCCTCGTCGTTGTAGGCCAGGATTGACTTCTTAATCCACGAATACAGAATCCACGAGACTAAGCCACCGAGTGCAGGCGAGAGGATCCACGAGGAAGCAATCTTGCCAATCTCGCCCCACTGCACCATGTCCAGGCCGCCAGAACCTGTCGTAAAACCAATTGCCAAAGCTGCACCCACGATGCCACCGATGATCGAGTGGGTCGTTGACACCGGCCAGCCACGCCAGGTGGCAATGAGCAGCCACACAGCAGCACCTAAAAGGGCTGCCATCATGATGAAGGCAAAGTGCATGGGGTTGACGTCAATGGCTCCCAGATCGACGATGCCCGAGCGCACCGTATCGGTTACCGAACCGCCGGCAATCACAGCTCCAGAGACTTCGAAGATGGCAGCGACGATGAGTGCTTGTTTAAGGGACAGAGTTCCCGCTCCCACCGATGTTCCGAAGGAGTTGGCAACGTCGTTACCACCAATGTTGAAAGCCATGAAGCAACCGAATGCGATAGCTAAGACCAACAGGAAGTGGTTGACTCCGGGGCCAACATAGCCAAAGGACCAGACAGTAAATCCGATGAGCCCAACGGTGAGTAGGCCACCGAAAGCGAGGTGCCACCATCGATCATTGGTGGCACGTGTGGTACCTGCGGTGGGATCCTGCGTGGGGGTGGGAGACGAACTCATGGAGTTCACCTTTCTGAGAATCCTTCAGTTGATTTCCGCGATGAAGCATTCCGGCGCAAGGTGAACAGAAGGTGAACAGAGTCTGACGAGAGCGAAAAGAAAAATTGCGACTACGTCACATGCAGCACATTTTGGCCCCTTCGATGGACAAAAATCCTAATCCGCCATTTCGATCAACCCGCAAAAATAGACACAGTCGGGCACATCCATCTTTTTCGTTGGCAGACAAAACAGCGGAATCCTGCGAATCCGCGCATCACACCCGCAATCCTACAACCACGACTGTGTCTGTTTTTGCGGGTGACACAACAAAAGCTGCGGATGCTCTGCGACCGCCATGCCAAGTCTTTACAGCAATGGCTACATAGGTCCATTTTCCAAGCATATAGAGAACGACCGTGTTCTCAGTTTTGAACTACTGGGACCGCTTCTGATTGAGTCGGCTCACTTTAAGCAATTCATCAGCCTCACGCAGCTCTTCGTTCTCGCCCCGCAGGCCAGCAATCTTCACAGTCAGATCCTTCAATACGGAAGGTCCACCCAGCCTTGCAACCTTCCCATAACGACTAGCGGACAATGCGCCTAGAGGCCCCAAGTTAAGCACCCGAGCCTAAGACGCTTCCCGATTCCAGATCCCTCGGCAAGGATTCTGGCCTCAACCCAACCAGTCAGATAACCCTCCTTAGCGCCTACACAAACACCTAGAACACTTCAGATTCGCAGATAGAGATGTTGACCGAAGGTGCTATCCAATGACGTTTTGTGGAATCAACGGCGTTTCTCAAGCTCCCTTTACGTTCGAATAATGCCGCCCGTCGGTCAACTCTTCGACAAATCAGCAGACGCATCTCCCGCAGTTTTTCCTGAACGAATGAACGCGGCACGCAACATGATCAGAGCACAGGCGAACAGGCCGATACTTCCGATCAACGAACATATCGGAAGCCAGTGGCTGTCCTGGTGAAGTAACCAAGCGGTAGCAGCATTTGCAACGATCCCTATGACAGCAACAACGATCAGAGCCCAATCCAAGGGTTTTAAATAGGACTTCACATTCACTCCTATTGCGCCCAGCAAACAGGTATTCCCGTTGGATTCAGGAAAATCTGAATCTCAGTTCCCCTAGACAACACGCCAACCAACGGCACACCACGACACGAAGAGACACGGCACGCCTCACTCTTCTCTCATCGTCACGCTATGCAAGTCGCATTGTGTCATGCGCCATATTACAAACTTGCACTTTTGTGTGTCGACACCTAATTTGCAACGATATGTCAAATTTGCTGAATGCTGCTGACAACAGCCACAGTCAAACGGACCAAAAATGGCCGAACTCTTTCGAATGATCGCGGCCAAGACCTAGCTGCCAAAGCATTTCCTATCGAATGAACGGCCGCACCAAATGGTCCGCTGAAGAGATCACTCTTCTCGCAGCTTTCTTCGGCGTAACGCCGAACGACCTCATGCCCACCCCAGACGGTCGCGGCGGCTGGCTTCCTGCCCCCTTCGTACCCACATACGCGAAGAACCCGACCCCCGTAGGGGCCGGGTCCAATCCGGAGCCGCCTGTGGGAATCGAACCCACGACCTATTCATTACGAGTGAATCGCTCTGCCGACTGAGCTAAGGCGGCCGCACCATCAAACCCTTGACTGGGATTTCAGGCAACGCGCCCACTCTACTGGGATCACCACAGGCCGAGCAAACCGCAAGCATCGAGCCGCGCCATGGTTCCGATCACACGACTAGACCGCTCGCAGCTAGCCGACGCCTACGTAACTATCTAACCCACGTCTGCACAACCAGTTAGCCACACCTGCCCAACCCAGCAGCCACCGCCTATACAGACCGACTACTTGACAACCTAGCAACTACTGACAGACCAAACCGTCCTCAGGCACAGTGCCGTCAACCAGGTAACCTTCAACCGCTCCAATGACACATTCGGAAGCAGTCTTCGAATAAGCGGTGTGATCCCATCCTTCACTTGTCACCAGAACACCCGCTTCAAGCTGACGAGCCAAGGACTCCGACATGACATACGGGGTTGCCGGGTCGTGAGTGGTACCCACCACCACAATCGGTGGAGTTCCCGAAGCTCGAATTTCTTGACGTTCGGCGTGAGCAGTGGGCCACTCGTTAATACCCGCCGACGAGTATCCCGCAAATTGGCCCATCACGGTCAATTCCTCTTCAAGCTTCTTCGCTTCCGCCTCCCATTCTTCTGGGGTGCCTTGGGCGGAGTAGTCAAGGTTATTGATCGCGATGAGAGCTGACGCGCTATTTGATGCGTAGGTCCCGTCATCATTTCGGTCGTTAAGGAAGTCCGCAAGGTAAAGCAACTGGGATCCATCATTGTCTTTAAGGGCCTGAGTCATTGCTTGAGTGAGCACCGAATACGTCTGCTCGGAATACATCAACCCCACAATCGCTCCCATTGCGAGGTTCTGAGTCAACGGCCGCTGGGGATCTACGGTTTCCAGTGGACTGACTGCGAGGCGTTCGAGGAACTTTTTCACCGTCATCATGCCGTCGTCGACGCTACCTGTGAGCGGGCATCCTGACCCCGACTGACAATCCTCAACCCAGTGCCGAATTGATGCCTCGAAACCGCGCATCTGCAGATCAGACACCTCATTGACTGACAGGGCCGGGTCAACGGCACCATCCAAAACTAGGCGACCAGCTTTCTCTGGGAACAGGTCGGCGTAGGTGGCTCCAAGAAAAGTCCCGTAGGAATATCCCAGGTAATTGAACTTTTCCTGATCCAATAGTTCGCGGACCATATCGAAGTCTTTGGCGGCCGACACCGTATCAATGTGCTTATACAAGTCACCGGAATACTTTTGGCAGCCCTGGGCGATCTCTACGGATGCCTCGATCAATGTTTCGATCTTCTCTTGCGGACTGGCATCGGACTCGACAAGACTCTCTCCCGTATTGAACTCGTCCAGTTCAGCGTCACTCATGCACTTGACGGGCGTCGAGGCACCAACGCCTCGCGGATCAAGAGCAACGATGTCATAAGCCTCAATGAGGGCATCACCCAGGTTGTCTGCAATCTGGTAGGACAGCGATTTGACGGCATTGCCACCGGGGCCACCGAGGTTATAGAAGAGAGCAGGAGCCGCCTCCTTACCGTTTCGGTGGACTGCGACGGCCAGTTCGATTTGCTCGCCGGCTGGGTCGTCCCAGTCGAGCGGTGCCAGGATCGTCGCGCATTCGTAGGGACTCATATCCGAGGGCGGCGTCGCGACGTCCAGGGTGATCTCTGTTTCGGAGCACAGGCGCCAATTCACAGTCTGGTTGTAGAAGTCTTGCGCGCTAGTGGCGTTCAAAGGATTGGGTGAAGCCGAGGCGGGAAGGTCGCTACGGCCACTTTGGGAACCTAGGTGAGAAGCGCCTCTCAACAGGCCTATGCCTTGCCATATGAGAGCAACGAAGAGGCTCACTGCTACGATCATTGCGATCACAGAAATAGCTAAAACACCAGTACGACGAGCATTCATGCGCTAAGCCTACGGGAAGTTTCATCCCCGTTTGATTTGGAGCGAGGACGACCAAATCTAGGTATCACCGGTGCGCAGGAAGCCCTTACAGCAGGAGACCCTATTTACAGCTGGGGACGCAAAGACACTGCCATCGCTTCGAGCACCAACAAAGTGTTGCCATTAGCGATGAGTCGTTTGCGGGCTTCTTCGATCGCCGCTGTGCGAGCCATAGTTTGCCGAGGCGTCGAATCCGCGGCTAACTCATGAACCAGTTCCACCAGGTCCATGTTGACCAACTCTTGCTCAGTATTGAGTTGAACCATCAGCACATCACGGTAAATTGCTAGTAGATCGATCAGTGCCCTGTCGATTTCATCATTGAGGGCACGTTTGGCTCGACGTTTTTGTTCTTGCTCAAGCTGTTGCAGTAGGGCACGTGACTGTTTATTTGCAGACTCTCCCTCTTCCATTCCGAGCTGGCGCAAAAGTTCTGCCTTCTCTTGCGCGTTACGCACGCCAAGGCGTGCATCAGCCTGCTCTTTCGCTGTTTCCAACAGTCGTTCAGCAGCCATCACTGCTTCGCCCACAGAACGCACCCGAACGGGGGCGGTGATGATGTCTCGGCGGCGCCGACGCATCTCGGGGTCGCGCGCCAAGGCTCGCGCTAGACCAACATGGGATTGGGCCGCTCGGGCCGCGTCCAAAGCGGTCTTCGGGTCGGCTACGCCCTCGGACACAAGGAGATCGGCAACCGCCTGGGCGGACGGGATCCGTAGAGACAAATGACGGCACCGAGACCGGATCGTTTGGATCATGTCTTCTGGGCTGGGTGCGCACAGCAGCCACACGGTGCGTTCTGGCGGTTCTTCGATGGCTTTGAGCAGGGCATTTGCACCCTGTTCGTTAAGGCGATCAGCGTCCTCGACGACGATCACTCGCCACAATCCTTGCGAGGGCGCGGACTGGGCTTTGAGTACGAGCGAGCGAGCTTCTTCAACCTTGATGATCGAGGCTTCGGTAGCAACAAAGAGCACGTCACCATTGGATTTGGCCATCGCCGTGCGGCATCCCGGGCACTGACCGCATCCGGGCTGTGTCCCCGTGCATTGGAGGGCTGCAGCGAAAGCGCGGGCGGCCACTGACCGGCCGGACCCTGGTGGGCCCGTAATCAACCAAGCGTGGCTCATGGAACGTCGAGAATCCTCTGCCGAACCGGCGACCTCTTGTTCTGCGGCAATAATCGACCGGGCACCCTGGGCAGCTTCGAGAAGAACAGAAACAGCGTTGTCCTGTCCGATGAGCTCGTCCCAGACCGTCCGATCGGTTGTCACAGTAGGCCACCCTCAGATGCGTCCCACAGGGTGTCTTGAGATTCCACGCCGAGGACGCCCACCATGGTCGCTGGCTTCGTATCTTTCGCCGAAGCGGCGTCCATGGAGGCGTTACGCGTGGAGGCGGCGCGCTTTGACGTTGTTTGTGTTTCCTCGTGGCCGGAGCCATCATTGCCACCTTTTACGGCCGACAGCGAGGCGTTCGAAGCAGTCGCGGCCTCGGCGGGAACATTCTTCGCAGCAATACCGGTGTCTTCGAAGCGTTCAACCAGGACACCGCGGATCTCCGAAAACACTTCGTCTGGGGTGCCAACCGCATCGATGACAACGATGCGTTCGGGTTCGGCATCCGCCAAACGCAAGTATTCGTGGCGTACTCGTTCATGGAAATCCATGGACTCGCGTTCCATGCGATCCGGAGCATCAGTGCGACGGCGTGCGCCCACCTCGGGAGGCAGATCCAAAAGGAAAGTTAAAGCCGGGTCAAGGGTGTTCGTCGCCCACGCTGACAAAGCGCGGATCTCATCAACGCCCAAAGAGCGAGCCGCCCCCTGGTAGGCCAATGAGGAATCGATATACCGGTCAGCCAAAACAATAGCGCCACGTTCTAAAGCTGGGCGCACCACAGTGGCGACGTGGTAGGCGCGGTCGGCGGCATACAGTAGGGCTTCGGTGCGCGGATCCACATCTTCGGGTCCGTTTTGGACGAGGCGTCGGATCTCTGACCCGAGCTCGGTGCCACCGGGTTCACGGGTTACCAAAACCTCGAAGCCGCGCTCTTCAAACCAATGGCGGACCCGCTGAATCTGGGTGGATTTACCCGAACCGTCCCCGCCCTCGAAGGTGATGAATACTCCGCCGTCAGGCATCAGTGTCCCCCTTCTTGGTGGAAGCCTTCGAAGTGGTCTTCTTCGCAGCCGCCTTACGCGTTGTGGTCTTCTTGGCAGCAGTCTTGCGGGTGGTCGTCTTCTTGGTGGCGGCTCGCCCTCGTTTGGGAGCAGGCCCCTTGGCGCGCTTATCCGCAAGCAACTCGAAAGCACGCTCCTGAGTCAAGTCCTCAACGGATTCAGCGCGCGGAACCGTCACATTCGTTTCGCCGTCCGTAATGTACGGGCCAAAACGCCCGTCCTTGACCACGACCTTCTTCTGCGAAATCGGATCCTCACCAAACTCACGCAACGGCGGCTTGGCAGTGCCTCGCCCGCGAGTCTTTGGCTGAGCGTAAATCGCCAAGGCCTCATCCAAAGTGATCGACAGCAGCTGGTCTTCAGATTGGAGGGTGCGTGAATCTGCGCCCTTCTTCAAATACGGCCCATAGCGGCCGTTCTGGGCAGTAATGACATCGCCCGAAGCGGGATCAACACCAACCTCGCGCGGCAAAGACAACAGCTTGAGGGCTTCGTCCAGAGTCACCGTCGCCAAGTCCATCGATTTGAAAAGCGAAGCGGTTCGAGGCTTCGGCTTGGCAGCCTTGCGGCCCTTAGGTGTGTCTTCGACCTCGTCAACCTCGGGCAAAACCTCGGTGATATACGGGCCGAAACGGCCATTCTTTGCCACCAGCATGTTGCCAGACTCGGGGTCCACGCCCAGTTCACGACCATCGTCAGCTGCCAACGCGAAAAGCTCAGCAATCTTGTCGGCATCGACCTCGTCAGGGGCAACATCTTCAGGAATGTTGGCGCGGCTACCATCAGCCTTCTCTAGGTACGGGCCATAGCGGCCAACGCGTAGAGTCACACCATCAGCCAACTCCAGTGAGTTGACCGCGCGCGCGTCAATGTCATCACCCAAAGAGGCCACCTGGTGCTGCAGGCCGCCCGAATCACCCTTACCGTTGTCGCCCAGGAAGAACGACGTCAGGAAAGCCGTACCGTTTTCGTCTCCGGCGGCAATCCGGTCCAAGTCAGACTCCATCGAGGCCGTGAAATCGTAGTCCACCAGGTTCGCCAAATTGTCTTCCAACAGGCGCGTCACAGAAAACGCCAACCACGACGGCACCAGGTATTGACCGCGGTGAGTGACATAACCGCGATCTGAAATCGTCTGGATTGTCGCAGCGTAGGTGGAAGGCCGACCAATACCCAGCTCTTCCATAGTCTTGACCAAAGTGGCTTCCGTGTACCGGCCCGGAGGCTGCGTCTGATGGCCCTGCGGGGTCGCATCCTGCACGTTCGCCGGATCGCCCTCGGCCACATCGGGCAAAACCTTCTCAGAATCGTCAGTCTTTTCCGCGTCGTAACGGCCCTTGTCGCGGCCCTCCTCATAGGCGAGGCGGAAACCCGGGGCCGTGATGACCGTGCCCGAGGCCGACGAAATCACATCATGACGGCCATCATCCAAAGACACACCCGTCAAGATCTTGATCGTGGCGGTAAAGCCCACGGCGTCAGCCATCTGCGAGGCAATCGTGCGCTTCCAAATCAAGTCATACAGCGCGAGCTGGGTGCGAGTCAGCTGACCGGCAACCTGGTCCGGAGTACGGAAATGATCGCCCGCCGGGCGGATCGCCTCGTGCGCCTCCTGCGCTCCCTTAGCGACCTTGCCATACACGCGCGGCTTATCGGCCACAGCCTCCTGGCCATACAAATCCGCAGCCTGTTGACGAGCAGCCGCAACCGCCTGGCTAGACAGCGCCGTCGAATCCGTGCGCATATAAGTGATGTAGCCGGACTCGTACAAAGACTGGGCGGTACGCATCGTCGACGACGCGTTCCAGTGGAGCTTGCGCGAAGCCTCCTGCTGCAGAGTCGACGTAGTGAATGGGGCAGCCGGGCGGCGCCGGTACGGCTTTTGCGTCACCGAATCCACAACGGACGAGGTCGACGCCTCCAACGCTTGGGCCAGGGCCTGGGCACGCTCAGCCGTCAAATGCAGAGCGCCAGCCTTGTTGGCCTTATCTGAGAGGCGACCCTTCTCTGAAAAGTCAGAGCCGGTGGCAACGCTGTGCCCATCGACCTGGGCGACACGAGCGGCAAAAGACTCACCCTTGGCCTGAGCAACCACATCAATCGACCAGTATTCGGCCGACACGTGAGCCATACGCTCACGTTCCTTATCAACCACCAGGCGCGTGGCCACAGACTGGACACGTCCAGCCGACAAAGATGGGCGAATCTTGCGCCACAGCAGCGGAGACACCTCATACCCATAGAGGCGGTCGAGGATGCGGCGCGTTTCCTGGGCATCGACCAGGTCCGTGTCCAAGTCCCGAGTGTTTTCAAGCGCCCGACTGATCGCTTCCTTGGTGATCTCGTGGAATACCATGCGCTTGACGGGAATCTTGGGTTTAAGCACCTCCAACAGGTGCCACGCAATGGCCTCGCCCTCGCGGTCCTCATCAGTGGCCAGGTAAAGCTCGTCGGCTTCTTTGAGAGCACGCTTGAGCTCCGCGACTTTCTTCTTCTTATCGGGATTCACCGTGTAATAAGGAGTAAAGCCGTTCTCGACATCGACAGCGAAGCGACCAAAAGGCCCCTTCTTCATCTCAGTGGGAAGCTCCTTGGGTTGGGGCAGGTCGCGGATATGCCCGATCGACGCGGTAACGTGATAGTCCGGGCCGAGGTATCCCTCGATCGTCGCAGCCTTCGCGGGGGACTCCACGATAACCAGCTTGGACGCTCCCATGTTCCCTGACCTTCCGATGAGTGGTCCCGCCCTCGTACACGAGGACGAAGTGAATGTGCTCCGCTGACCTTACAACGGACCGCCCTCATTTCCAGTTCCCAGTCTTACTTCGGTGGGTCCGCTCGGTCACAGCTTTTGAGTGACGCTCACAACTTCACCTCGGTACCGTCTAAATCTTATGCGGGAACGATGGTAGTATTTTCACTACTAGACACCGTCCCCCGCTGTTGGCTTGCCATCATGGGGCGGTTTTCTTTTATACGATGCACGAATGACAGGGAATTTTACGAAAACTCCTCATACAGATGAGGAGCTAATCAAGATTCTCAAAGCACGCGGTCTCATCATCGCCGATCAGGACAAAGCGCTGCTCGATCTAGCTGCCTACGGCTACCACCGGCTCGGCGGATATCGCTACCCCCCTACGTATCCCACTGGCCCCGGAGCTTCAAGACCCAACGCGCCGAGTATTTCGTAACGATGTTTTCATCAGCGGTGCAACTCATGAACAAGTCATGAAGCTATTCCATTTTGATCATCGTCTTCGCAGAGTCGTTCTAGAAGGACTCCTTGAATTCGAATTCCGCCTGCGCGCCGCTTTGATATCCGTTGTTTCACAGCGAGGCAAGTACTCTCACATCGACATGCCCGAAGGATCACTCAACCCCCGACAAAACTGGTCGTATAGGCAGGGATCCCTACGACACCCTTCTCGAAGCATGGAAGGCCACGGTCGATGAAGGAGTCCACAATGCACGAGAAAAGGATGCTGTCGCACACCATCTCATCAAGTACGGCGAGCCTGTACCGATCTGGACTGCACTAGACGTCCTTTCCTTCGGTTCGCTGCCGTATTTTATGGATCTTCTACATGACGATGATCTCAATACCGTGGCTCGAAACTTTGGCATCAAGCATGGGGCTTCTCTGACAAAGTGGACGCGCGCTTTCGTGGACCTACGAAACATTTGTGCACACGGCCAACGACTCTTCAACAGCACCACAAAACGCCAACTCAAGATCCGATCGAATGCCCTAGTTGCCCCTGATGTCTTAGGACACTTGGCAGACTCTGCGCCGCAGAAGAGGGTCTATACTCCCTTCACACTCCTCGCCTACATGCTCACACAGCATCCTTTGGGCAGCTTCTGGCCACGCGACTTACGCACTCAAATTCGAAAGTTCCCAAAAACGATCACCGAAGGGTCCGGCTCTACCTTAACCATCGAATCAATGGGGTTTCCTCTCGATTGGGAGACTCTCCTCCCTTGGACCCACGCATGACTTGGACTCGCGCGTAAAACGCCCTTTCGACCCCGTACCCTTAGAGCGTGGAAACCACACAGCGATTCGCATCCGGCATGTCTTTCAACCCTGACCGAGAGGTGCAGCTCTTCCGGGCCCAAGCCCGTAAAGGGCAAAAACTCACCGGTATTTCCCTGGATGCGAACGGCTGGATGTTCGAAAAAGCTCCCGCTGAGGAAGCCGAATTCGACATCGCTTACCAGGACGACCCAACAGACGAATACTTCGGCCAATACGCCATTGCCGGCTGGGAACACGTCGTCTCACATGGGCGCATCCACGTCTTTCGAGCTCCCATAGGGACTGTCCCTGTGCCCCAGGCATACGAATCGCGCATCACCGAGATCACAACCCAGCGCAACCGGTTCCTCAAGTTCGCAGGCATCGCGCTGGTCGCCCTCGTCGCTGTGTTCATACTCATTAGCTACACGGATATTCACGATGCCCTCGAAGCCGCGCTGGTCGCCCTCGTTGCATTCCCCACGATCTACGTCACCGTCCCAGCCTTGGGATACACGCGCCAACTCATCGCGCTCAAACGGCAGCGATAACCGCAACTCCGGCCTAAAAACCGCAGGCTACATGTCACCGGACTTCAGCATCGCGACAAACGCAGCATGCCCGCCCGAATCAGGCTACGTAGAGGTTCTTCAACCTCACGGCGCACATCCTCGACATCGCGTTCGGTGAGCATCGCCACCGCCGCCGTAATCTGGCCGACAGTCAGCTCACCATCAGACGCACCTACAATTGCGCTGGCCGCAGTACCCACCGCGATCGACCGGCCCAGACCCGCGCCTTGGTGGAGAATCATCACCGTCGGATCCGTTGTGCCGGGAACATAATGGCGTTCCTCCGTCACATCATCAGCGCGCTCCAGGGTCAAATCCCACAGCTCCGCAGGCAAACGCAAAGTGCTCAGGGCCTGGTCAACATCCACTCCGCGCGGAGCCTGACCCGTTAGTTCACTGTCAAATACGAGGGCGGGCTCGACCTTGGCAGCGTCCTCGGCCAGACGGCGCAACGCAATGAAGCCCATTCCGATGGCACCAACGCCCGCTTTGCGGAAATCTTCCAGCCACGAGGCGAAGGTCTCTTCGAATACCTTGCGATCCACCAGCTGGCCGCCAGAATCGCGGATCCACATATCCACGTAGCGAGCCGGATCGAGGACATCGCGCTGAACGATCCATGCATCCACAGGCAGGTCATCCAACCACTCCTGGACACGGCCTGACCACTGCGTATCCGGGTCACACTCAGCCGGAATCTCCCAATTCGCCAACATCTGAACGATGCCGCCGGCAGCCAGGTGGTCAGGAGCTTGGCGCACAACCGTGCGGATGAGATTGTCGCGATCCATGCCTCCGTCGCGATACTCGAACATTCCGGCAGCGCCCTCGGCTCGCACAGAGTCAGGAGTGATCACAAAGGGCGGGTTGGAGACGATCAGGTCAAAACTTTCGCCCGATACCGGTTCAAAAAGGGATCCCTGCCGCACGTCAATGTTGGCGCCGTTGAGCATGGCGTTGAAGCGCGTCAGATCGCAGGCTCTCTCGGAAAGGTCTGTTGCGACGACGCGGTCGCAGTGAGTGGCCAGGTAGAGCGCCTGGATTCCGCAGCCGCAACCCAGGTCGAGGGCGGAGCCAAAACGGCGACGGATTGTCAGGCCGAGGAGGCTCATCGTGGCCCCTCCAATTCCCAGCACGTGGTCGGCGTGCAAGGGGCGGCCAGTTTGAGCCTCACCTAGGTCAGAGACCACCCACCAGTTGAAGTCTCGTTCGGCTTCTGGGTCGTCCAGCGCATCCGGACTAGGCAGGGTGGCCGCGTGGGGACGGACGTCGAAAAGGGCGGTGAGTGTTTCGCTTTCGGGGATGTGACCCGTATCAGCGGGCGTGACTGTGCCACTTCCGGTCAGAGCCCGAGTGACTGTGCCGGCGGGAGCACCCGCTAGAGCACCCGCATCATCGACGGTGCGAGTCGGACGAGCAAGACCCAAAGCCACTGCACCATCGGCGCCCAAAGTTGGGAGCGCTGCGTCAAGAACAGCGCGTTCCTCATTCGAGCCTAAAACAAAGAAACGCGTCAGTACCGCGGCAGCTTCTTCGCGACCACGCAGCTCCACCAAAGCCGGAATGCGCTGGTCACGCATGAGGGCTTCACTGGCCCCGCGCGACAACATCGCATTCAGCCCATCAACCGTCCATTCGGCCGCCTCCACATCGGCTCGAAACTTCCGAATCATCTTTTCGTCTCGGACAGGCACGGGGGCTGATTCGTCATCCCAGTTCGACGCGTTTGCCGCGACAGCTCCCGAAGGCGAACGACTCAGTAAAGAAGCGTTTTCTGCAGCACAATCAGTCATGTCACCAGGCTAACCCGCAAAAACAGACACAGTCATCCCCTCACTTTTTCCGACCCTCAGCGTTTACGCAGGTCAGCGCGGTGCAAGATTTTCGCTCTGAAGACTTTGGGGCACGACTGTGTTAAAACTGCGGGTGTTTCCTCCACGAAGGCTTCGAACGCACAATAAACAGCGCACAATAGATGTGCCCTGCCTGCTCAACCCCGTAAAGGAGCGATGATGCGTGCTCTTCGCAAGACCAGCACCGGCCCCGGTCTGGAACTGTGTGACATTCCTGAACCCACTCCCGGCTTCGGAGAAGTCAAGATCCGCGTCCAACGCGCAGGCCTGTGCGGAACCGACGTCCACCTGTTCAACTGGGACGGTGGAGCACCCGGGTCGCTGACTCCCCCGCAAACACTCGGACACGAGTTTTGCGGCGAAATCGTTGAGATCGGCCCCGGCGTCGCACAAGGCACAGACCGCGACGAGCTCCACGTCGGCCAACGCGTCAGCGTTGAAGGACATATCGTGTGTGGACGCTGCCGAAACTGCCGTGCTGGACGGCGCCACATGTGCATCCGCACTATTGGCATCGGCGTCAACCAAGACGGTGGATTTGCCGACTACGTCGTCGTTCCCGCAGGAAATGTCTGGGTCCAACCTGACCTCATCGACCCGGAACTCGGTGCCCTCTTCGACCCCCTCGGCAATGCAGTACATTCCTGCCAACAGCTCGAACTGACTGGCCAGGACGTCCTGATCACCGGAGCTGGACCCATCGGCATCATGTGCGTCGCCCTCGCTAAACACGCAGGAGCACGCCACGTTGTCATCACCGACATGCAACCCAGCCGCCTAGAACTTGCGACACAAGCTGGTGCAGACGCGGCCGTCAACATCACCGAACGCACACTGCCTGAAATCATGGCCGAACTCGAAATCAAAGAAGGCTTCGACGCCGGCCTCGAAATGTCCGGAGCACCCGGTGGCATGGCTACCCTCATCGAACACTGCACCCACGGCGCCACCATTGCTCTACTAGGGCTGCCCAAAGGCGCTTTCCCTGTGGATTGGTCAAAGGTCATCACGCGGATGCTCACCATCAAAGGTGTGTACGGCCGCGAAATGTTCGACACCTGGTATCTGGCCACCTACATGATGGAAACCTCAGCGAATCTTCGCGAATCCGTGCGGTCAATCATCACCCACCGCTTCACACCTGAGCAGTGGGAGAATGCGTTCGCCGCTGCAGCATCAGGAACAGCAGGCAAAGTCGTACTCGACTGGGAGGCATAGTTCCAGGCCAACTCATTCCAGCCAAACCGTTTCAAAAGCAACTGTTCCCATCCAGACCACCCGTTGGGCACCAGGCCAAAGTCAGTAGCCACTGACCAAAGCCAGAACCCGCTAGTAAAAGCCACTACATCTACTAGTAAGCGCCACTACCCAACCGCTAACGCTCACTCACTCCGAACCACCTACGCCGAATATGGAGAAGCCCATGGACACTCTGACTCCCAAACTCCAGGCCGCCCTCGACGACATCCGCGAAGCAGGCCTCTACAAAGCTGAACGAGAAATTCTTGGCCGCCAAGGACCCCAGGTCGCCACCCCCGCAGGTGAAGCGCTGAACTTCTGCGCGAACAATTACCTCGGGCTGGCCGGACATCCCGGGCCAGCCGAAGCCGCCAAAGCTGCCCTCGACAAGTGGGGATTTGGCATGAGTTCCGTGCGCTTCATCTGTGGCACTCAGGACCAGCACCGCGACCTGGAACGCGAAATCGCCGCCTTCCTCGGCACCGACGACGCCATTCTCTTCTCGAGTTGTTTCGACGCCAACGGGGGTATTTTCGAAGCCCTCTTCACCCCCGCCGATGCCATCATCTCCGACGAGCTCAACCATGCCTCGCTCATTGACGGCATCCGCCTGTGTAAGGCCGCTCGTTACAGGTATCGCAACGCAGACCTGGAGGATCTGCGCGCGCAGTTAATCGCCGCACGCCAGGCCGGCGCCGAGCAAGTCATCATCGTGACCGACGGCGTGTTCTCAATGGACGGCTCCTACGCGCCTCTTGAAGGTATCTGCGACCTGGCCGAAGAATTCGAGGCTCTGGTCATGGTCGACGACTCCCACGCCACAGGTTTTGTTGGCGAGGGCGGGCGCGGCACGCCCGAACTCTTCGGCGTCCAAGACCGCGTCGATATCTTGTCGGGGACGCTCGGCAAGGCGCTGGGTGGAGCTTCTGGCGGCTACATCGCCGCAGGTCAGGCAGTGGTTGACATGCTTCGGCAAAAGGCGCGGCCCTACCTCTTCTCCAATACTTTGGCCCCGGCCGTGGTGGCCGGTTCGCGTGAAGCTCTGCGGTTAGCGGCGACGGCCGACGACTTGCGCGCCCAGCTGCGGGAGATGGCAGCGCTGTTCCGGTCGCGCATGACTGAAGCAGGTTTTGAGATCTTGCCGGGTTCCCACCCCATCCATGCGGTGATGTTCCCGGGTGAAGACGGCGCCCGCCAAGCCGGAGCTATTGCTTCGCGCATGCTCGAGTTAGGCGTGTACGTTACCGCTTTCTCATTCCCAGTGGTGCCCAACGGCAAGGCGCGTATTCGCGTTCAGTTGTCGGCTGCGCACAGCGCCGACGACGTCGAGGCCTGTGTTGCTGCGTTTATCCAGGCCCGCGAGGATGTGGGCTGACAGGCTGAGATGAAGGGCTGGGCTGCGTGGGCCGAAGGGCTGGGGCAGCTGAGCTAGCCAGTTGGGCCTGACCATTCCGGCTGATCTAGCCAGTTGGGCTGAATAGGTGCTGCAGAGCTGGTCGGCGGCGCCACACCCGTCGGCCAATCCACAGAAATAGACACAGTCGTTCCCCACGGATTCGAGAGCGCTAACAAGAAAACGCAGAATCACGCGGTTTTCAGATCTCTGCCCTCAACAGGCACGTCACGACTGTGTCTGTTTTCGCGGGTGCCGTCGTTCGAAGCATCTAGCAGGGCGGTATTCTGCGGGAGAATTGCGCGGGCCAAAGTGGGTGGAGAAACGCAGGGGCTACACTGCCTGTACTCGTTGAACTTGCGCTCGTACTCCCACGCGCACACACTTACTCGCGCACCTCGATACTCACGCACATCGTGACACACTACTAACGAAATACCGTGTACAAGCTGAGTGGCTGAGTTAGTCCAGCCACCTGCCCCTCCCCGTAATCGCCAACAGATCGGATTGACCATGGCCGGTGGCCTTGTTGCTTTGCTCGACGACATCGCAACCCTTGCAAAGATCACCGCGTCGTCATTGGACGACATCGCCGCTGGAGCGGTCAAAGCCTCCTCAAAAGCGGTGGGTGTCGTCATCGATGACACCGCAGTAACGCCCCAGTATGTGCGCGGTCTGTCCCCCGAACGCGAACTTCCCATCATTAAGAAGATCGCCAAAGGCTCCCTGTTCAACAAGCTTTTCATCATCGTGCCCGTCGCGTTGCTACTGACGTGGGTGGCTCCTTGGGCTCTGCCCGTCTTGCTGATCTTGGGTGGTTCATACCTGTGTTACGAGGGTGCCCATAAGGTCCTGGCTAAATTCAAGCTGCTGCCCGGCCATGGTCACGACCACGAGGACGCTCCGGTGGCGCTAACTTCAGAAGCCCTGGAAAAGCAGATGACGAGTTCAGCGATCCGCACTGACCTCATTTTGTCGGCCGAAATCATGCTGATCTCCTTGGCTTCTATCGAAGAGACATCGAACTGGCTTCGAATTGGAATCCTTTTATTTGTTGCTTTCTTCATGACATTCTTCGTGTATGGGCTGGTCGCAATCTTGGTGAAGATGGATGACTTCGGCCTGCGCCTGGCGGGCGTTGAATCTGACCAGTCGACGAAGGCGAAATTTGGGCGAGGAATCGTCAAGGCGATGCCGAAAGTGTTCGACGTTATTGGTGTTGTCGGCACGGTGGCGATGCTGTGGGTGGGCGGACACATTGTGATCGCAGCGCTTGCTGATCTGGGGCTAGGTTACCTGCACCGTCTGGTTGAGCATGCGGTTCACGCGGTCGAAGGCCTCGGTGGCGTGGTGACGTGGACGGTTGAGACTGTCCTATCGGGCATCTTTGGCTTGCTGTGGGGAGCGGTCTTGGCTTACATCTGGTTGGGGATCAGCCATGTTCTTCCCAAGAAAAACAAGGCATCTGTGTCTGCCGACGCAGGTCACTAAACCCGTTCATTTATACGGTTTGGTCGAGCACTTACGTCGGATCAAAAGACCTCGACGCACGGCACGCAATCTGAACGTTGCACCCGATTCGCTTACCCCGTCCTCGGGCGCGTAGGACCAACGGCCTGTAACCTGGATAGTGATCGGCTCCACGGGGCCACCCCAGATCTTCAATACCCAAGGAGAAATCATGACCGTTTACGTCCTTCCCGACCTGCCCTACGACTACGCCGCCCTCGAGCCACACATCTCCGGCAAGATCATGGAGCTGCACCACGACAAGCACCACGCCACCTACGTTGCGGGTGCCAACACTGCGCTGGAAAAGCTTGAGGAAGCGCGCGAATCCGACGACTTCGCAGCTATTAACCTTTTCGAGAAGAACCTGGCTTTCAACCTGGGTGGACACACCAATCACTCAATTTTCTGGACCAATATGGCGCCCGACGCCGGCGGTAAGCCCGAGGGCGAGGTCGCGGCAGCGATCGACGAGTTCTTCGGTTCATTCGACAAGTTCAAGGGCCAGTTCACCGCGGCGGCCACTGGCTTGCAGGGTTCGGGTTGGGCAGTCCTTGCTTGGGACACGATTAGTGAACGCCTGGTGACTTTCCAGTTGACCGACCAGCAGGGCAACGTACCCGTGGCGACGGTTCCGCTGCTCATGCTGGATATGTGGGAGCACGCCTTCTACCTGGATTACCAGAACGTCAAGGCTGACTACGTCAAGGCTTGGTGGAACCTGGTGAATTGGGCAGATGTGGCTGAGCGCCTCGAGCGCGCCCGCACCAAGTACTCGGGTTTGGTCAACGCCTGATCTTTCTCGGGTCGTTCCCAGGGACGAGGACGAGGCTGCAGTTCCCGCCGAGGTTGGTTGGCCAATGTTGGATTGCAGTAGCTCCGGAGCCTCTCAAGCCGAAGCGGAGGCGAAGGCTGAGCTTGCGATAACGTCAGAAGCTCAGTGCGAGGTTGAGCCTGCAGGAACGCCGGAGTCCTGATCTTGGCCCCACATGGACAAGGCCCTACATCGCGCGGTGCGCGGTGTAGGGCCTTTTCGCGTCCGCCCTCTCGCCCCTTGTGATGCGCACGCTTGCAAAAGGAGACTCCTCCGCAGCTGTGCACGACAGGCCGTATCCGTGCACCACGCAAACGACCCTCACACTCACAGCACGAAAACCCCCGCGCAGCCGTGCATAACAGTCCGTAACCATGCATGACGTGGATAACGCGCGCGCTCGCGATCAGGCAATCTGACGAAAACACTCAAAACTTGACTCAACTTGTCCCTTGCGCTAGATATCACAGATTCTGCCAAGTCACGGCCCCTTCCAGCCTGCTAACCTCAACAAGGTTGTGCCGGACATGGCGGATCCAGGCCTTGAGCACACTCCTTTCATGACTACGGGCAGCCAGACCCGTCAACGCTTTTCACGTGAGGAATGTGAATGACCGTCTCTCAAATCGACCATCGATCCTCAAGTCCTACTTCTGACGTCTCTACCGACACCACCACCGAGGTCGTCCACGACGCCGATTACAGCTTTGAACCCGTCCCCACCAACGCTCGCCGGGGATTCTGGTCAGTTGGCTTTGTGATGCTGGGCTTCACATTCTTCTCAGCCTCAATGAGCGTCGGCGCCAAACTTGGCAATGGCCTCGATCTTTCCGGTTTCATTTCCGCCACCGTTATCGGTGGCTTTTTTCTTGCCCTTTACACCGGAGGCCTGGCATACCTGGGCGCCACAACCGGCATGGGCGTTGACCTGCTCTCGCATAAGGCTTTCGGCCGCTTCGGCTCAATCTTGCCGTCAGCGCTGGTAGCGCTGACTCAGATGGGTTGGTTTGGCGTGGGTGTGGCTATGTTTGCTCTGCCTGTTTCTGAACTTATGGGCATTAGCCCCTGGTGGATCATCATTATCGCTGGCTCTTTGATGACGGCCTCGGCCTACTTCGGTATTAAAGCCATTGAGATCGTCAGCTTTATTTCCGTGCCTCTCATCGCCCTGCTCGGCACCTACTCCATGATTACGGCGACAAGCGAAGCGGGCGGCCTGAATGCAGTGTTCGGTGATGCCTCGATGCCTGTTGTCACCGGTGTTGGAATGGTGATCGGTTCCTTCATTTCCGGCGGCACCGCAACCCCGAACTTCACGCGTTTTGCCCGTTCCGCCAAGATCGCGGTTCTGACCACGGTGGTCGCTTTCTTCCTCGGTAATACGCTGATGTTCAGCTTCGGCGCTGTGGGCGGCGCGTTCACCGGCAAGGACGACATCTTCTACGCGATGATCGCTCAAGGCCTAGCAATTCCGGCGATTATCGTCTTGGGCGCAAACATTTGGACGACGAATAACAATGCGCTCTACACCACCGGTTTGGGCCTGTCGAATATTACGAAGGCGCACACTCGTCCCATGACCCTGCTGTCGGGCATTCTCGGCACCCTCGCCGCGCTGTGGTTGTACACGAATTTCGTGGGCTGGTTGAACTTCCTCAATGCGGCTTTGCCGCCCATCGGCGCGGTTTTGATCGCCGACTACTTCATGCGTCATCGCCGCTATTCCTCCACTGACGAGGACGCCCAGCCGGTCCACTGGCATGCTGTCATTGCGGTGATCGTCGGCGGTTTGGTTGGCTGGTATTCGACGTGGGGTATTTCCGCGGTCAACGCCATTGTGGTGGCCGTGGCAATCCACGCTGTGGGTGTTGTTCTGACTCGAAAGGTTCGCTGATGCGTATTCTCAACGCCACTTTGCCCGACCGTGAGGGCACATGGGATCTGTCGATCAGCGACGGCCGCTTCACTGCGATCACTCCGTCTGGCGAGGGCGTCTCCCGTGCTGTCCGTTCACCTGACGAGGCCGCGCCCGGGTCCCCACTCCACAACGAGGCCACACCCAAGGCTAGCCTTGACAACGAGGCCGGCGCGGCCGCCCTCGTCGATCTTGATGAGTGGGATGCCCGGGGCCGCCTGGTTTTGCCGCCCTTCGTGGAAAGCCACATTCACCTTGATTCGGTGCTGACCGCGGGAGAGCCAAAGTGGAATATGAGCGGCACCCTTTTCGAGGGCATCCAGCGGTGGGCCGAGCGCAAGGAACTTCTAACCGTTGACGATGTAAAGAACCGCGTGCGCCGCGTTGTTCGAGATCAAGCCGCTTTTGGTGTCCAGTACATCCGCACCCACGTTGACGTCACTGATCCGGACCTGACAGCTCTGCGCGCCATGTTGGATTTGCGCGACGAACTGGCTGATCTGGTGACCTTGCAGATCGTGGCATTCCCTCAAGAAGGCATCCATTCTTTCCCCGGCGGCCGCGACCTGATGGTTCAGGCCGCGGACCTGGGTGTTGACGCGATCGGCGCGATCCCCCACTTCGAGTTCACTCGCGAGTATTCCGTCGACTCGTTGAACTTCGCGTGCGAGTTGGCTCGGGACCGCGGCCTGCTCATGGATGTGCACTGCGATGAGATTGATGACGAGGCCTCGCGTGGTTTGGAGACTCTGGCAACGCGCGCCTACGAGTATGGGATCGGCGAACTGGTCACGGCCTCGCACACAACTGCGATGCATTCGTACAACAACGCCTACTTTGTGCGTTTGCTGCGACTGTTGCAGCTCAGTGGCATTAACTTCGTGTCCAATCCGATGGTCAATACGCACCTGCAGGGGCGCATGGATACGTATCCGAAGCGCCGCGGGGTCACTCGTGTCAAGGAGTTGACGGAGGCCGGAATCAATGTCAGCTTCGGCACCGATGACATTCAGGATCCATGGAATCCGTTGGGTACTGGAAACCTGCGCGATGTAGTGCTCAATGGCTTGTATGTCACTCAGATGATGGGCTATGGGCAGATCCAAGATTCGTGGAAGTTTGTCACAACGAACGCTGCACGAACCTTGCACCTGACCGATTACGGGATCGAGGTGGGTAAGGCCGCTCGCTTCGTCGTGCTGGACGCCTCAAGTTGGGTCGAGGCTCTCAATTGGAATGCCGCGGTGGTTCGTTCGGTGCGCGATGGCCGCGTGATCGCTCAGACGACGCCGGCTGTGCGTGAGGTTTTCTGGCCGTAGTGCGGTTGGCATTGCTATGGGGACTCTTTTTCCGATCCCCTAGCTGTCATCTGGCCGGGAGACAATATTGCACCCGGCCAGATGGCCGATCTGTTAGCTATTGCGCGCGTGACGCTTCTTCAGCGCAATACCTATAACAAACAGGAGAGCAGCGGAGAGAATGACCGAATTACTTGCTCCAGTTCGGGCAAGTTCGGGTTGACGAGCGGATTTTGTCGTTGCGTCTGCGGAATTGGTCGAACTTTGATTGGCTGCATCCGGATTTCCACGATTGGAATCACTGCTGGTTTTGTCAGTTTCCACATCGGGTGACGTGGCAGGACGTGGATCAGCACCAGCAACGTAACGGATTTCAAGTGAGCCTCGAACGGGCAGGTCTGGCTTAAAGGATCGGTTCGCCCCTGCCCTTAAAGGACTCATTGCAGAGGCACTCCGAGAACTTGCAGTAGTTCCTGCTCCTGCTGCGGTGGCTCCTGTAGCTCGAAATGCGATGGTCTGTTGGCCTTTTGAATTGGTGAGGATACGGACCAAATGTAAGGAACCATCATCTCCGTTGAGGTGGAAGGAGTTTGGCCGATATCCATCGAATCGCTTAATGAGAGGATCGTCAATAGCGAATCGAAGTTCTTCACCTTGCTTGACGGTCAGCAATTCTTCGACCACAGTCCCATCGGCGTGTGTAAAGTTCGCATGGATGAGATTGCTGACGGCTCCTTCAGCTGGATATTGATAGCGAACTTTGAGGTTGAATTCTTGATCCGGCAACGGTTTTTCAATCAGCCCTTGTGCAGCATCGTTGAGCTCTCTAATACGAGCATCAACATCTTCCGAGTTGACATAAACGCTGTTGTTGAGGAACTCGTAAATTCGTTCAAGAGTGTCAAGGAATCGGTCCCGGCTAGCGGGATCGAAACCCATTCCTTCAGCGGGAACTCGTGTAAGCGCTGCATCGTAAAGTTTCACGAGGTGGCTTGTGTCCACAGTTGCGTAATCCTCGTACTGAGGATCGGCGACCACTGAATTAAGGGCGTTAGTTGCTTTGACAAAGTCTGCGTGCGTGATTTGTGGATCGCCGTGTCCTGGAACGAGGAGAGTGTCATAGTCAGCGGTCGCATTAATATTTTGAGCTGCAGCTAGTCGTTGTGTGACTAGTTCATATGTTTCTTTAGTCAAGCGTCGGCCATCTGCTCCATTATTCGAAAGAAGTTTTTCGGCATCGGCAATAGCTGCCTGGATTGGGCCACGTTCGAAGGGCTCGGGAGCAACTGCTGCAAAAGCAGCATTAAGGTTGCGACGCATATTTTCTATTTCTTCGTCGCTTGGCATATCGGTGCCGGATTCTGCTTTCGCAACAAGGGACTCAGCCTCTTGATTTTTTGCGAGATAGTTGTTTTGACTCTTCTTTTCGAGCTTCATGCCCGCAGTGAGGGCAGCTTGATAAGCGGCCCAGTGTTCATCAACTGCGGCTTTAAGGGGACCGACATTGACAGTTGCGTTTTGTTCAGGAATAGGCACATCAATTTGCGTGTTATCGATCGTAAGCGCGATCGATTTTTCTGCCCGTCGCACGGTGATTATTCCGTCAGAGCAGAAGACCGTTTTGTCATAAGTACCAACCGTTTCTTCCTCACACCAATAAAGATTTCCTTTGATGTATCCACCGTTGTAGACAATGAAGTTGGTGTCGTTGTTCAAGATGAGGTGGTTGTTGAATGTTTCAACTCCGACATCCTGGGAGGTATAAGGCATGTCGAGTTGACCGTAAACAAGAAGGTCTCGAGCCCCATTGAGCGGGTCTGTTGCAAGGGCGGCTACCCAGATCTTCCCGGTGATGTTTTTATCTTCACTGGTGAATTTGACAGCTTTGGCGCGCGTTTTGATCCAGTCGAAATTGTAAAGATCATCGGCTTGAGTAGCCGATGCGGGCGCATGGATAAGTGAAGGGAAGGTAGTAATTCCTACCCCTAGGAGCATGGCAATACTCAGAGCACATGCCGCAATACGGGTACGCATAGAGGTCATATTTTTGCTTCCGGTGAGACGATTTAGCGCTCGAAAACTAAAGCGAGCGACAGATAGGTTAGCCTCACCTAACTACAACATGCAAACCTGCGTTCACACACCGCCTTTCTTGTTAACCAACGCCTTCTCCACGGCCGCAGCGATTTCAGCTCCCGAAGCCCCATAGTTTCGAGCCTGGCCAACAAATGCCTCAGCCAGCAAGTCAAGCTTGTATCGATCCTCATCTCGATCACTACGTTTAGCGCCCCCACCTTTTAGCTGACCAGCAACCCGTGTGCCTGCCGCCCTGCGGGTGACAATGAGTCCTGCCGATTCGAGCTCTTTGTACGCCCTCGCCACCGTGCCTGAGGCGACTTGTAGATCTGACGCAAGCTGGCGAACGGTGGGCAGTCGCTGCCCAGATTCGAGGATGCCAGACTCGATCAATGCGACGATTTGTTTGCGGATTTGTTCGTATGGCGGAGTCGGATTTTTCATATCGACAATGATCGAGGCACTCACTTAGATACCTCCTGACGGCGCGAACGGTCTTGCTGGTCATAATTTTGCTTCCACAGCAGAAGAGTGCCAGCAACCATGAGCACCACTCCAACAAGAGCACAACCCAGAGCGCCCACTCCGATCCCAACGTAACTGGGTGGCAATACTGGCTGCTCCCCCATGGCCAGCCCCGCGGTGGCGGCCATGCCCAGACCAAACAGAATGTTGGGTAGGGACAATCCGAGGAGTAGGAAAGCAATCAACGCGTCGGCTGATCGGCGTCGAATAGTGGCATCTATGGGTGCGGAGTGAGCGGGTAGGGATTGCGCTCGCCTGGCAATGTTGCGTCCCGCCATGACGGCGACTGCCAGCTCAATCACGAGGAGCACGCCGACAACCGCAGCGTTGCCAACCCCAAACCAGGGGCCGAGCACCCCAGTCCAGGTGCCATTTTCTGCGCCACCGCCATAGACGAAGAAGAATGCGCTTGCGCGGGAGTCGAGCAGTCCCACTATTGCGAGGCCGAAGATGCTGGCGAGTCCGATGCCGACGAGGGCGAGTGCCCAGCCGCGTGCGTAGTCGATGAAGCGTCGTCTTTCGAGGGCGGCCCACCGAACTTCACGGTCAACTAGTGGGCTACGAGACTCGCGGTAGGTCAGGACTGCGAGGGCGAGGGCACCGAATACTCCCGATGAAACCGTGAGTCCAATATCGAGGGAGAAACCTGGGGCAACCTGTTCGCGCACACCGAGGGGCCCTTCGATGAAGCTCCATACGAGAGAGCACACAAATGCAGCCATCCATCCGATGAGGATTGCCCATCCGATGCTGCGCTTGTGGTAGACGAGGGCGACGTCGGTTGATGTCATGTGGGCGGTTTTTCCAACCGTCCTTGTTCCCGCCGAATACTTTGTTGAGAAGAGGAGGATCAAAGCCAGAACGAGCAGGCTGACCAGTAGGAGCACCACTAACGGAATCACCGTGAATGCGAGGAAACCCATCAAGACCTCCTGAGAATAAAGCTGCTTGTACCAACACCTTGATACAAAAATTGTTCACCTATTGCCACTCTTGTGTCAAGCAGTTGCTACAAAGGTGGAGGGCGAGGGCGTCCAGGCAAACTCAACTGGATGTCCCTCATCATGACTGACACCACGCGGCAGTCATGACCGAGCGCAGCAATGTTGCACCACTGGGCAACAGGTTGTAACCGTGTACCGCCTGCGCGATCCACACACTTACAGCACGAAACCCCCCGCGCAACCATGCACAACAGGCCGTAACCGTGTAGAACACACGATCCCCATGGCAGGCCAAGCTGCCACGGGGATCAGTGTTCGTCAGATCCAACATTCGCGCCGAAACCCTGAAAGCGCATCAAGCCTCATCAGGCCCTCCTGCCCTCAAACCTCTGCACAAATAAGCCTCTTGCTGCGATTGCGGTGATCACGATTCCGATGGGGTTCAAGCCCCTTCGCAAACACCGAGCTCACACCAGGTCAAGCATCGTCGGGTTCACCAGCTTCAAAACTGCCTCGCGAGCATCCTCAGCCGAAGGCGCATCAACCGCAAACGCCGCCATCTGCTGACAGGTCGCCAGGTCATGCATACGCAAGGCAGCTCGCACAGCATTAACTTTGGCCGGAGCCATCGACAAAGAGCCAACTCCTAAACCGGTCAAGACCAACGCCAGCAGGGGGTCTCCACCGGCCTCACCGCACACACCGATTGATTTACCGGTTGAGCGCCCACCCTCGCACGCAAACTTAATCATCTGCAAAACGGCGGGCTGCCACGTGTTGAGCAACGGAGCAAGCTCACCATCAAGGCGGTCAGCAGCCATCGTGTACTGAGTCAGGTCATTGGTACCAATGGAAGCAAAGTCCACAACATCAAGCAGCTGACCGGCGCGGATAGCCGCGGCGGGAACCTCGATCATGATGCCAACCTTGGGCAGACCCACGCCCCGAGCCTTGTCAGCGAACCACTTGGCTTCTTCGAGAGTCGACACCATCGGAGCCATCACCCACAGGTCAGCACTGGTCTTGCGGTACGCCGCTGCCAAGGCCTCCAACTGTGTATCGATTAGATCCTCACGGATCTGGCACAGGCGTAAGCCCCGTCGCCCAAGAGCAGGATTTTCTTCCGGCCCCAGGTCGGCAAAACTCAGCGGCTTATCAGCTCCCGCATCCAGGGTTCGCACAACTACGCGGCGCTGCCCGAAAGCCTCCAACACCTTCGTGTAGGTGTCAGTTTGTTCTTCCAGGGTCGGCGCATCATTACGTTCGAGGAATAGGAACTCCGTGCGGAACAGACCCGCCCCTTCCAGGTCATGGGTAGCGGCCCGGGCCGCATCATCGGCAGTACCAATGTTGGCCAAAAGCTTGACCTTGTAGCCGTCATACGTGGCGCCCTCGCCAGTGGAACCTGCCAATGCCTGAGCACGCCGCCGCGACCTTTCGGCAAGCAGCTCAACCTCTTCAGAAATGGGCGAAATAATGACCTCACCAACACCACCATCGAGGGCAACAAGCTGCCCGGATTCAACACTTAGGATGCCCTCGGCCTTGACGATCGCCGGGATACCGAGTTGGGCAGCCAGAATCGCGGTGTGCGAGGTTGGGCCGCCGACCTCGGTAATGATTCCTTTGACGGAGTCGGGGCTGAGCGTCGCGGTTTCAGCGGGCGCCAGATCGCGGGCGACGATGATGACTTCGCCCTCGAAATCGGGGACACCGGGCGCGGGCAAACCGCGGATCGCTGCGATTGCGCGGTCGCGGATGTCGTAGAGGTCGGTGACGCGCTCGGCCATGTATCCACCGAGAGCCTCGAGCATTTTGGCGTATTCCTCAACCGCGTCGTGAACGGATTGGGTCAGGCCCAGGCCCTTTTTGAGCTTCTTGTCGATGGCCTTGGCCAGTCCCCTGTCGCCCGCCAACTGCGCGGCAGCCTTGAGGATTGGTTTGGATTCTTCGGGAGCGCGTTCTTGGCGCTCCTTAAGGTCGGCTTGTACTGAGGCGAGGGCTTCGCGGATGCGAGCACCATCGGCCTCAGCGTCAACGGAGCCTGCCTCGTGAATGTCAACTCCGGGAGCGGCGGTGACGATTGCGGCGGGGGCTGCGGCAGTACCGGCGGAGACGCCGATGCCGTGGAGGACCTTGTGCTCGGCGGGGGTCATTGGGTCACTCCGCGTCGAGGTCGCGTGAAAGCAGTTCAACGAGGGCGTCCAGGGTGTCGCCGGCGTTGTCGTCATCGGTGGTCAGGGTGACGACGTCGTTGTGCTTGACTCCCAGTGTCATGATTTCAAGCAGCGATGCAGCATCGGCCTCTTCACCGTCGAAAGCAATGGTGACGTCGACTCCGGAGTCTTCGACTGCTTCAGCGAGGGCGGCGGCGGGACGGGCGTGGAGACCAACGGAGGATGCGACGGTGACGGTGCGGGAGATCATGGCATTTCCTTTCAAAGGGAGATATGTCCATCGTTAGACATATGTCCTTGCTCCATCGTATGGGGTCGTTGCCGATTTGGGGAGAGGGGAAAGAAAAAAATACCAGGATTCGAGCTGCAATTTCGCCGCTCACGCCATTTTGTGCGACCTTCGTGGATGAGGCGGCTCCCACAAGGATCTAAACTAACAGCAGTTTTGACAGTAGTGTTCGCGCAGACGAGGACGAGGCGCGCGATCCGATGAGCTTTGGAGGACATAGTGCCACTGTGCAAAGAACCCACCCTGGCCGATGTGGCAGAAAAAGCGGGGGTGTCTTTGACGACGGTATCTCGCGTCCTCAATAACCGCGGCTACCTTTCCGAAGCCACCAAAACTCGCGTGGCCGACGCCATCGCCGAGCTTGGATACCGCCCCAACCAGGTGGCTCGCGCGCTGCACGGCATGAAAACCAACATGATCGGCTTGATCGTGCCAACCGTGGCCCTGCCGTTCTTTGGCGAGCTCGCTGTCGAGGTCGAGAATGTTTTAGCCGAGCACGGCTACCGCACGCTGATCTGCAATTCGATGGGCCGAGCCGACCGTGAGCGCGAATACCTCAACCTGTTGATCGGCAATCGCGTGGACGGTATCATTTCTGGCGCCCACAACGAAAACCTTGCTGAGTATGAGTCGATTCGGATGCCGTTGGTGACGGTTGACCGAGATCTGACGGATCGGATTCCCAACATCCGTTGCAATAACGAGGACGCTGGGCGCATTGCGACCCGTCGGCTGATTGATGGCGGTGCCCACAGGCCGGCTTTGTTGACGTCGAGGTCGGGTGACCACAATCTGCGTGAGCGCGGTTATCGAAGTGTTCTGGCTGAAGCTGGGATTGAGCCGCTGGTGTTTGCTGTTCCTTTTGATACTGATCCGCGCCACCGCCAAGCCATGGTCAATGAGGCGTTGGACGGCGCGAAGGGCAGCTTTGACGCGGTGTTTTCCACCGATGATCTTGGGGCGGCTGAGGCGATTGAGTGGGCGCGCACCCGCGAGTTGTCAGTGCCTGAGGATCTGCGCGTCATCGGCTTTGACGGGACGATGGCCTTGCGCCGCGCTTTGCCGGGCTTGACGACGCTACATCAGCCTTTGGATTTGATTGCTCGCCAGGCAGTGAAGGTTTTGCTTGCGCAGATTGATGCTCGTTCCTCGGAGGACGAGAGCGACGATGCTCGTGTGACCGGTAGGCTGCGGCCTCGCTATGAGTTCCCCGCCGAGCTAGTTGAAGGCTGGACAGCCTAAACCCGCCGAGAGCAGACCTTATGGTCGTTTTTCGCCGATTTTGGGCCGATTTTTGACCATAAGGTCTGCTCTCGGCGAGAAGTGGGGACGAGGACGGTGCCGAGGTCGGCGAGGTCGACGCTGGCCAACGCAATGAACTGACAAAACTAAGCGGGCCCAGGGCATTGTTGCCCTGGGCCCGCTCGCGTTTCAAACGATCACCCGGTGACTTCCTTAGGGGTCGCCGTGATGATCGCGTCGCCTTGAACCGCATCAAAGTCTGCGACCGGAGCGATGTCTTCGAACTTCTTCTTGTTTGTCACGACCACTGGGGTGGTGATGTCGTATCCAGCCTCGCGAATGACGTCCCAGTCAATGTCTGCCAGCACGTCGCCACGCTTGACAACGTCACCCTTGGAAACACGAGCGGTAAAACCCTTGCCGTCAAGCTTGACGGTGTCCATGCCGACGTGGATGAGGACCTGCAGGCCGGAAGCGGACTTGAGGCCGTAGGCGTGACCGGTACCAAAAGCAACCGTGACAACTCCATCGAAGGGGGCCACAACGGATCCGCCTGCGGGTTCAATACCAACGCCAGGTCCGAGCATTCCGCGAGCAAAGGACTCGTCCTTGACGGATTCGAGTGCGATCACTCGACCGGCCAGGGGCGAAGTGACGGTGAAGTCGTGGGCGGCCTCGTTAGAGAACTCAGGGGCGGCGACAGCAGCGGGAGCTGCAGAAGTAGCAGCGGAAGTCGCAGGAGCATCGCCAGGAGCAGCTGCAACGGCGGAGGCCTCGCTGGAGACAGCATCACCGGCGGACGACAGCACATCGGCCGAAGCCATGTCAGCCTTGCCGCGAGTGCCTGCGTAGATGAAGGTCGCGCCAAAGGCGAGGACGAACACGATGACCTCAAGCAGCAGGTACATGGGGATGTGCTTGGGCATGATCGACACCAGGCCCACGAAGCCGGCTGCACCCAGCGCTTGGCCTCGCACGTCAAAGAGGGCAACGCCGGCCGAGCCGATAGCTGCCGCCACCATGGCAATGAAGAACGGCCACTTCAGACGCAAGTTGACACCGAAGATTGCAGGTTCGGTGATACCGAAGACTGCCGAGGCGCCACCGGCACCAGCCAGGCCCTTCATCTTCTTGTCGCGAGTCTTGAAGAAGATCGCGAGGGCTGCCGCACCTTGGGCAACGTTAGCCATGGAGGCGATCGGGAAGATGAAGTCGCCAATGCCGGAGGTGATGAGCGGGATTTCCACGGCGGGGAAGGACTGGTGCAGACCGGTGACAACAATCGGGCTGTAGACGAGGCCGAAGATCAGGCCTCCGAAAACGCCGAGGTGGTCGTAACCCCAGGAAATACCGTTCGTCAGCCATTCGGCTGCGATGCGGGTAACCGGGCCGATAGTGACAAAGGCCAGGAAGCCGGTGACGAGCATGGTGATGAGAGGGGTGAGCAGGAAGTCTGCTGTGCCCTTGAGGCGCTTGTGGAGCCACTTTTCAATGACGCACATGACGAAGGTGACGGCCAGGGTGGGGATGACCTGCGCCTGGTAGCCGATCTTGGCGACATCCATGCCTAGCAGGTGCCAGTATTGAACCTCGGCCTCGCCGGCCAGAGCCGCGCCGGTGTTCCATGCGTTGAGCAGATCGGAGGACACCATGGCACCACCGATTGCGGCACCGAGGTAGGGGTTGCCACCGAAGCGCTTGGCGGCGGAGAAACCAATGAGGATCGGCAGGAAGGCGAATGCTGCCGACGAAATCATGTTGATGAGGCTGGCGTAGTCGGTCAGCCAGTTCCAGCGGTTGACCAGCGACGGGGCGTCGGCTCCACCGAAGAGGCCTTCAGCGGTCAGGACGTTATTGATGGCCATCATCAGACCGCCGGCGATCAGGGCCGGAAGGACTGGAACGAAGATGTCGGCGATCATCTTGATGAAGCGGGAGAAGAGATTGCCAGACGCTGCGGCTTCTTCTTTAGCTTCGTCTTTGGAGACTTCGCGCACGCCGTGGTCGGACACCATGTGGCGGTAAACGACGTCCACGTCGCCGGGGCCGACGATGATCTGGAACATTCCGCCTGCGGCGAAGGTGCCTTTGAAATCCTCGTGGGCGTCGAGCGCTGCCTGGTCGATCTTCGATTCGTCTGCGATAACCATGCGAAGTCGCGTGGCACAGTGGGCGGCGGCGCTGATATTGCCAACGCCACCTACGGCGTTAACAACGTCAGTGGCCACTTTGGCGTGATCCATTGCCGTTTCCTTTCATGGAATCCGGGAGCCGCGACGCGGGCGACGTTGCCCTCCGGAGCGATATATCAATCGTTTGACACATTAGGGTGAATTCATACCTGAGCGCAAGGGGTTACTCAGTTAAATCTCAGAAAATCATGTTTGGGCGACCAAAAAGACAGCGCAGGCGAGCCGTTGAGCCAGCGGCATACCTGTCTCCGCCAGCGCAGCGTGCACTCCCAGCCCAAGCAGACAACACTGCCGAGGCGACTGGCCTCAGTCCAGGCGCGCGACCTCGACCTCGTCAAGACGCACCCGACCATCGGCGCTCAGACGCGGCCCCGAAGGCTGGCCCTCCGCACCTTGAACAAACGCGCGGAATGTGAAGACTCGCGAGCCTCCGCCAACGAAAACCTCCACCAGCGAATGGTCCACAATCAGCTCAAACCGGCCAGACTCTGTGCCAGACAAAGTGACCTCGCGGACGCCGCCGTGCGGGTAACGACTCCCCGACCGGTCAACAACCATGCGGCCGGCCTCCAAACGCAGCCGCACGCCGCTTGCCTCACCCAAGTCCACGACGAGGGCGGCCCCGTCCTCGTACGCCACATCCGCAGCGAAGCGGAAGGCACGCGAACCCTCAAGCCCCGCCACCTGCCCAGCTTCTGCTTCGACAAGGAGCGACGAGGGCGACGCCCCCTCAAGCGGGAGGCCAGGCAAGAAGGGGCGCTGCACCAGGCGACCGCCGACCAGGGCCAGGGCGCGTGGAGACGTCAAGCAATGCACCCAGCCGCCGCTTTCGATGGAGGGCTGGGCGTCTTCGTCGGCGTTGCCAGCCCAACCGATGAGGAGCTTGGGGTCACCATCGACGTCATTCCACGAGACAGCTTGGTCTTGGGCGTCGCGGCGCGCATACACCTGGGGGGCGTAGAACTCGAAGCCGCGGTCGACCTCTTCGAAGGAGCCGTCAGCGCCCCGCAGTTCGGCGCCCACCAGGTTTCCGACGATGTAGACGCAGGCGAAAATGTTGTCAAAGCCTTCGCGGTCAGGGTCAATGCCCTGGGGGCAAAAGATCAGAACGTCTTTAATTTCGCCTGTGGATTCGTCGCGCAGGCGCACCAGGTTGGGGCATTCCCACATGTAGCCGAAGTTGTCGAAAGCTCCGTGCGCGTCCGGGAAAGTCATCTCTCCTTCACAGACCCAGTTCCGCAGATCATGCGAGCGATAGAGCAGGGCCGCGCCGGTCAGGTTGTCACGCTGAACTCCCAGGAGCATTCGGTAAGACCCCGCAGGATTGTCCAGGTCATCGGTGTCTTGCCAGACCTGGGGGTCGCGGAAGTGAGCGGTGTAGCCGTCGGGTTGGCGCTCGATGATGGGCGAGGTGATCTTGGTGAAGACCTTGAGGTCCGGGGTGGTGACGACGCACTGGGTTGCTTCGCGTTCGTCGGTGACCGGGTCCTTGTAGTTGCCGGTGTACCAGAGTTCAACACCGTCAGGAGTGGCGATGGCAGTGCCCGAGTAGGCGCCGTTGGCGTCCTGGTGGCAGTCGGGGGCGATCGCGGGTGCGTGTTGCGTCCAGTTGACGAGGTCGGGCGAGGTTGCGTGGCCCCAGTACACGAGGCGGCGCGGGTGGTGCGGGGTGTATTGATAGAAGGCGTGGTAGGTGTCGCCGTCAACTATGAGACCGTTGGGATCGTTGAGGCGGCCGACGGGAGGAGCCACGTGGAAAGTCGGGTAATCCGGGTCTTGGGCGGCTGTGGAGTTACGTTCGGCTTGGCGAGCGAGCGCCATGAAATCCTCGGTCATAGGGCGAGGCTAACAGTTGTGACGCACGTTTGACAGACTCAGCAGCAATTTTGCCCACCACCCTCTCCCTCCCTCACCGCGAAGGACGCCCAAAAGTTTGCCGAGGGACGCCCAAGACCTTCTGGCGACGCACCCTAAGAACACAGAACCGTCGCGCCTCATTCCACATACCAAAACCCCGCGACTCCGACTTTCGTTGGAATCACGGGGCAAACTATGGCGGTAGCGCTGGGATTTGAACCCAGGGTGGCTGTGACACCACACAGCATTTCGAGTGCTGCACCTTCGGCCGCTCGGACACGCTACCTTGTGCGCCAATCGTAACGGGAAGCAGACAGCTGCGCCAACTTCCCAAGGAAAGGTGCGAGCAGTCGCACAATCAGCCCCCCCCGATCCACCCATCAAACTCTCGTCGGTGCACCAACTGCAAGCCCGCCCTCGTCAAACACATTGCAAAACGAGAATTGCAACGACAGCGCCAACCTACTCCGATCAGTCAGACAGACGGGCGGCAAGCTCCGCATACTGCTTGAGCTTCACCGCGGTATCACCGATGTAGCTGATCAGCATAACTTCATCAACTCGATGCCCCTTGACGAAGCCGCGGATCAGATCGGCAACCCGGTCATAGTCGCCAACGATGATCGCTGTATCTCGCTCCAGCCACTTGCGGGCCTCATCCTTTTCAGCCTCGGACATCAGCTCTGGCGCTTTGAACTCGGACGGACGCCCCAGACGCAAGCACAGACGGAAATACGCCCCCGGGAGCGCCTGGTCGATAGCCTCAGACTCAGTTGCCGCCGCGGAGACACAGAGCGCTGAAAGAGTCTGGCCCGTAGCCCCGCGCTTAGGGGCACCCGGCCCCAACGGCAGAGGCTCAGCAGGCAAGTGAGCCCGGTAATGGTCCATTATTTCAGGCTGTTGTTTGCCCGAGAAGAACTGCGCGTACGCATAGTTCATCCCCCGCACTCCAGCCCACGCCGCCGACTGGCCCGACGACCCAAGCAACCACTTTTCGGCGGCAACCTCCGGTTCTGGATAGGCACGTATCTTCGCGTACGGGTGATCGTCACCCAATGTGTGTTCGATAATCGCCACGGCCTCATCGATTAGCACGTTAATGACCTGCGGATCGACAACCCTGCCCTGGTTCAGAGCGTGGGCGGAGATCATGTCCCCACCCGGGGCTCGGCCCAAGCCCATGTCGACCCGGTTAGGGTGGAGGGTGGCCATTGTGTTAAACATTTCACCGATTTGAGCGGATCCCTGGTGCATGGCCATGACGCCGCCGGAGCCAATGCGGATCCGGCTGGTCTTTGTCAGCAGATGCGTCATGATTAGCTGCGGTACGGAAGACAGAAACGCCGCAGTGTTGTGGTGTTCAGCGATCCAAAAACGATGAAAGTTCAAGTCTTCGAGGCCCTGAGCCAAGGTGACCATGTCTTCAATAGCTTCGCGCGGCGTGCTATCGGCAAAAAGCGGAACCTGTTCGAGGGCACTTAAACGCATAGGTATTTCCTTTCAATAGTCGACGCAGCGTGGGTTGCACCGACGCATATCCAGTGTCCCAGCCTCATCGGCGAGACGCCCGACGAAGGCGAGTGGCAAAGGTGCCCGACGAAGGCGGGTGGCAAAGGTGCCCAACAAAGGCGGCCGCCTGGTTTTACCCGCAGAATCAGACACAGTCGTGGTTATCAAGGCGACAGCGCAAAAGTACTTTCATTGAGATTCCGGCAATCTTCTGCTCGACTGCCTGCGCGCTAAACAACGACTGTGTCTGTTTTTGCGGGTCGCGCAGACATGCCCCGCACACCGACTCCAAAGTTGTCAACAGTTTCCCAACCACGGGGAATACCTATCCTCTGTGATGGTCACATCGCGATAATGGGCAGCATCAGCACACAAGCCGCGTGCATGCATAGTTCGCGCGCACAGCTAAGGCAAACAACGAGCATACACAACCACCGCAGACCATGAGCAGTGTTGTCAGTGGTAGCAGACAGCAGCGAGCAGACAAAAATCGACAGTCACAAACAGTAGGAAACAACACCAGCCAGCAAGAAAGAAGCAGCAGCCAGATAGCAGTACCAACCTTCGAGCAACCAATACCGACGCCTGGCGGCAGGCATACATACCCAACCAGCCCCCCAACCCATATCACGCAAAGGAGCCCCCGATGACAACGCCCAGCTGGGAAGAACTCGACGCCCGGCCCTGCCCGCCTTGGTTCCAAAAAGCCAAGTTCGGCATTTTCATCCACTGGGGTGTTTTCTCTGTTCCTGCGTGGCGCACACTGTCCAATGAACAATTCGGCTCCTACGCCGAGTGGTACTACGCCTCTGTCTACGGCCCCTACCGCAACGCTGACGGCGACTTTCACACCAAGCATTACGGCGACAAGCTTTACCGCGACTTCGCGCCCGAATTCACTGCGGAACTCTTCGATCCGCAGCGTTGGGCCAACCTTTTTAAGCGCGCCGGAGCCCGATATGTGGTCCTGACTTCTAAGCATCACGAAGGCTATTGCTTGTGGCCCACGCGTAATCCTCATAAGAAGAATTGGAATGCCGGCGACATTGGCCCCCACCGCGACCTGGTCGGTGACCTGACGGATGCGGTGCGAGCCGAAGGCCTGAAGATGGGCTTGTATCACTCGATGATCGATTGGGAGACGAACCGCTCTCACCGGGTTGATGGAGGCCATTTCGTTCCGGAAAAGGATGTGGAACTCTTCGGCATTCCCGAAGCGGATTACCCAACGGAGATTCTTGAAGAACAGTGGAAAGATTTCAATACTCGTTACGCTCCGTCGGTGATTTACACCGATGGCGGCGAGTGGGACCTGTCAGAAGATTACGCCCAGACCCGCAAGCTTCTGGGTTGGCTGTACAACGAGGCTCCCAACAGGGATGAAGTCGTTGTCAATGACCGCATGCATGTGGGAATGCCAGGCAATCACGGCGATTATTATTCGACGGAATATCAGGACATTGACGGTTTTGGCACCGCCCACCCGTGGGAGGAGTCGCGCGGCATTGGCGGATCCTACGGTTTTAACCGCGCGGAGAATATCGAGGATTACGCGACGGCTCCCGAGTTGGTGACGTTGCTGGTGCGCACGGTGTCCCAGGGCGGCAATTTCCTTTTGAATGTGGGCCCAACTGCTGACGGTCGCATCCCTGTGATTCAGCAGGAGCGCCTGTTGCAGATTGGCGCGTGGATGGACGATCACGGCGACGCAATTTATGACACGGTCCCCGCTTCTGGCTGGTCTGCGCCTGAGGGCGTGCACTTGACGTCGAAGGATGGCGTGGTTTTTGCAATGGTCGAGGGCGGCGCCACCGAGGTCAGGTTGCCTCTTCCCGAGGGCGTGTCGGTGGTGTCGGTTACCGACCTGGCTTCCGGCGCTGAAGTTGCTGTCAATTCTGGCAAAACCGAGGAAGCATCGTCAGTGTCCTTCATCTCGCCTGCGGCTCGCGCTGACGGGTGCCCGACGGTGGTTCGTTTGGCGTTGGCGTGACTCATTGACGAGGGCGTGCGGGGGATTCTCACGACTGCCCGCTCGCCCTTGTCGCTCACGCTCAATCCCACAATCCCAAGAATTCTTTTTCCCTTCCCAATACTCAACAACCTGGAGAAACACATGAGTAGCAATGTTGCTCCCGCCCAGCCGGTCGAGGGCATGCCTGAGTCTGACAAGACGATGGGCCGCAAGAAGAAGCCCTTTAAGTTCTGGCATGCACTGGCGCCTGTCCTCCTCCTTGTCGCACTGATCCTGTGGGGCATGGTTTTGGGCCCAATGGTCTTTGACCTTGAGTCGTGGCCGCTGGAATTCACTTTCGCTTTGGGCGCCCTGTGCACCTGGTGTCTGCTGTTCTACCTGGGATATTCCTTCGAGGAGATCACGGCAAAGATGGGGCAGCGCACCCTGACTGCGTTAACAGCCATTTGGATGCTCATGACGATTGGTCTGCTGATCGGCGCATGGACTGCATCGGGCACCATTCCGTTGCTCGTGTACTGGGGCATGGAGTTGGTGAATCCGGCGTGGATTTACCTGGTTGCTTTCCTCATCACGTCGGTGTTTTCACTGGCAACGGGGACGTCGTGGGGTTCGGCTGGAACGATTGGCGTGGTGTTGATTGCGGTCGGCACGGCCACCGGAGCAAACCTTGGTTTGTTGGCTGGCGCAATCATTGGTGGCGCCTACTTTGGCGACAAGATGTCTCCCCTGTCTGATACGACGAACATGGCGGCAATGGGCGCGGGCATTCCCGTATATTCGCACGTGCGCTCGATGCTCAACACCACGGGGCCTGCTTATCTGATCGCTGCGGTGTTGTACGCGGTGGCAGGTTTTGTTGTTCCAGCATCGGTGGCTACCGATATTTCTGAATACACGCAGCCCACGGCTGACGCTTTGTCCGCAGAGTTCAATTTCTCTGCTGGCGCTGTGGTTACTCTGCTTGTGCCGGTAGCAGTGATTATTGTGGGTGCAATTTGGCGCAAGCCTCCGCTGCCGACCCTGTTTTTCTCAATTGCGGCCGCTTGTGTCGTAGCCATTTTTGTTCAGGGCCAGTCGTTGACCAACATGATTGCGACTCTGATGAATGGCTTTACCCCTGAGATGCTGGCCGATGGCGGTGCAGCTCTGAACGAGCAGGCAACGACGATTGTGTCGCGCGGTGGCCTGTACTCGATGGCTTCTGCCGTGTGCATCACCTTGTTCGTGTTCATGTTTATTGGCGCGATGGACGTTCTCAACGCCATGGAGGTTGTGGTGAACAAGGCCTTCGGCTGGGCGAAGTCGCGGGTAGCACTGATTTTGTCGGCTCTGCTGTCGTCCTCGTTCATCAATGGGTTCTCTTCGAACCAGTACGCGACCGCATTCTTGGTGGGTACGGCTTTTGGTCCGAAGTTCGATCAGGCTGGTATTCCGCGTCGCGTGTTGTCGCGTTCGATCGAGGATTACGGCACTTTCATTGAGCCGATGTTGCCGTGGACGACGACCGGTATTTTCATGGTGTCGACGCTGGGTGTGGCTTATTCGGATTACATTCCGTTCATGTTCTTGCAGATCATCAATTTTGTGATTGCTCCGGTTTTGGCGATCACGGGTATTGGCTGCTTCTACAAGAACAAGGCTGCGTTGGAGGAGGGCCCGGCTGGGGCTGAGGTATCGCGTAACGCTGCGGCGTACGAGGCCGCTCGCGCAGCCTGATCTCTTAGTCTTTCCAGCGATCCCCCCGCCCGCCGAGAGCAGACCTTATGGTCGAAAATGGCCGGTTTTTAGGCCAAAAACGACCATAAGGTCTGCTCTCGGCGAAAGAGCGGGGGAGAGGGAGCGCTTAGATAGCTCCCTCAATGTGGGCGACGGCGGCGGCGTCAGCGGCTTCGGCTTCGGCAGCCAGAACCTGCTCAACGCGCTCGGCATACGCCAGCTTCTCAGCGTCGACAGTTTCCTCGTCCCATCCGAGCAGAGGAGCCATGATCTCGGCGATCTCGTCGCAAGCTGCCAGACCGTGGTCACGCTGTTCAATGTCGAGGCGGACTCGTCGCAGCAGCACGTCATCAAGGTGGGCCGCGCCCTCGTGAGTCACCGCCCACGCGACCTCGGCACGTAAGAAGGCCGGCTCGGCCTCTAACGGTTCGGCCAGCTTCGCGTCCGCACCCTCGTCAATAACTTTAAGCAGGTCCACGACTTCGTCGCCGTAGCGGTCAAGTAGGTGGTGGACTCGCTCGAGCGTCCAGCCGCGGGCGCGCGCAATTTCGCCGGCTCGGTCGGCCAGGCCGTGATAGCGGCGGGCTCCAACCAGCGGCAACGTCGCGGTCTTAGAGGGCGTTGCTTTGGCTTTGGCTTCCCCGAGGGCGTGGTTGACGGCGTCCTCGGCCATGACTCGGTAGGTGGTGAGTTTGCCGCCGGCGATGGCGGTCAGGCCCGGAACAATGCGAGTGACGGTGTGTTCGCGCGACACTTTTGTAGAGGAGGCTTCGGCGCCGGGGCGCAGCTTGGGCTGGAGCAGGGGGCGCAATCCCGCGTACACGCCAATGACGTCGTCGCGCGAGATGGGCTTGGAGAGCACCTCGTTTGCGTGGTTGATGACGTAGTCGATGTCTGCGCTGGTGGCAACGGGTTTGGCGACATCGTGTTCCCACGGGGTGTCGGTGGTTCCAATCACCCAGTAGCGCGGCCACGGGATGATGAAGAGCACGGATTTTTCGGTGCGCAGGAAGATGCCGGTTTCGGCGTCGATTGCTTCCTTGGGCACAACAATGTGGATGCCTTTGGAGGCCAAGACTTTCAGGCCGCCGTCCGAGGTGGCCAGGTCTTGGGTGTCTTCGGTCCACACTCCGGTGGCGTTGATGACCTGCTTGGCGTGGATTTCGCGTTCTTGGCCGGTTTCGAGGTCGGTGATGTAGGCGCCTTCAACTCCGCCTTGGGCGTCTTTGATGAATCCGGTGACCTTGGCGCGGTTGGCGGCCATGGCTCCCAGGCCGACTGCGGTTCGTACGAGGGCGAGGACAAGGCGTGCGTCGTCGACTCGGGCGTCGTAGAAGCGGATGGCTCCTGCGAGTTTGGTCGAGTCGAGGGCGGGCGCGAGGGCGCGTGTTCCTTTTTTACCGAGGTGCTTTTGCACGGGCACGGTTTTCTTGCCGCGGGCTCCGGCGATTGCGAGGGCGTCGTACATGCCAACGCCGATCGCGGAGTATGAGCGTTCGTATTGGTGTTTGAGTGGCCAGAGGAAAGGTTGGGCTTTGACGAGGTGGGGGGCTGTCGTTTCCAGGAGCCGACCGCGTTCGGTCAGGGCTTCATGTACGAGGGCGAAGTCGAGTTGGTAGAGGTAGCGCAGGCCACCGTGGACGAGTTTGGAGGACCAGGATGAGGTTCCTGATGCCCAGTCGCCCATTTCGACGATGGCTGTACGCAGGCCTCGCGATGCGGCGTCTACGGCAATCCCAGCTCCTGTGACACCACCGCCGACGACGAGGACGTCGAGGCCTTCGGCATTGGTCATTGAGTCGAGGGCGTCTTGGCGTTGGCGGGTGTTGAGTGTTGTGTCGGCGAGGTTGGGGTTAGCCACCTTTGGCTCCTTGTTCTCTTTGTCTCTTTGCACTCTGACGAGTCCGATTCGTCGTTGAAGTGGGCAGGTTTGGTCTGCCGGGTAGATCCAGCCTCGCCAACTTCGCACAGGCGTGCAACTTATTAACACAAATGTGCGACTCAACTTTCAAAAACTGACATCATGCTCAATTCAAGTAGGTGAGCCTTAACTACAGTAAGCAATTTACAAAGTGACAAACATCACTCTACAAGTTGCTCAGAAATGCAAACCGAACGGTTGATCACTAAATAGCAATCACATCGCCCAAGCACAGTCCGTCCAGCACTGCCGATTACAGTGCTGCAACCCTAGATAATCCGCCTCCCCACCAAGTTAAAACCCTCCCCACCAAGGAACAAACCCTCGAACAACACAAAGTTTTCAAAATTCAACAAGGCTTTAATTAAGTGGGATAAGCGCAAAACATTCTGAATAAACGGTTAATTTTCTTACAAAAATTCACCGTATTCTTATGACTCATCCAACAATTCCAAGCAGGAACACCTTGAAGTAATTAACAGGGTCGCTCCACACCCGGCTCATCAGCAATACCGATCTCCAAGACACAGACCGAAGAAGAACGAACATGACCGCACACAACACTCCCCTGGGACTCACCGACTTCACCAAGGTGCTCAGCCGCCTCACCCCCGCACAACAAGCACTCTTCACTCAGATCGGCCGCCACAGCGAACCCGTTACCGTTCCAATGCTCGCCAAAGAGCTTGGCCTGCACGTGTCCTCAGTGCGGGAAACCCTTGAGGCACTCATCAAAGCGGACATCGTCACCTCCGAACGTATGCCAACCAAAGGTCGCGGACGCCCCGCCATCGGATACTCAACGATTCTGCCACCCCATCCCATGTTCGTCGCCTTAACGCTCAAACACTTCTCTCGCGCAGTTTTCACATGGCTCGAAAGCCTCGACGAGGACGCTGCGATGGCCGCAGCCCATCAGATCGGCGTCAACTGGGGTATTGAGGCACTCAACTACATGAACGTCGAACGCCTCGACCAATACGACGAACTTCCAGCACACTTCAACTACGCAGAGTTCCTCAACGAAACGCGGACCTGCCTGCGTCGAATGGGCCTGGGAGCCACACGCGAATCATCAGACCCCAAGACACTAGTCCTGCTGACCTCTCCCGTAGTGGAACCGTCCAACCCCAACCGATTCGCCCTGCAGGCGCGCATCGGCATGGTGGACGGCTTCCTGTCACGCCGATTCGGCCGCTTTATCGACAACCAAATCGAACCCGATCCCGACAACCCGCTCAACCTCGTCCTCGTCGCACATCCCACTGCCGAAATGGATGAGGCCTAAAGCCCAATCCAGCAATCAAATAACTATCGGCCTCAGGCTTGGTTCCATGCCAATGCTTGAGGCCGATCGTTTTAGTGCCGAGCGTTGCGGCGTCGCCGACTTCGCAGAGGAATCCCCGCCGCTGTCATAGTGAACGAGGGCGCCGCCGGCTGAGATGGTTGGAGATCAGATGCTTTCAGCTCGGGCAATTTTGGGCCAACCTGCGTCAAATCGACCGATTCTGACTCAGCCTGCTCTAAGTCAACCTCCGTCGACGCAACCGCTTCCGCCCCAGCCTGTTCTAAGCAAACTTGCGTCAACTCAATCGGTTCTCGCTCGGTATCTTCTGGCTCAAGCCGCGTAGGCCCAACCACTTTTGCTTTGGTTCCTTGAACCTCGGTTTCCTTAAGGATTTTTCTGCCGGACGTTGCAGCTGCTGCGTCCTCGTGACCATCAGCATCCTTGTGATCAGCCCAGCCCTTAACAGTCTCAAATGCAGGAACCTTCGCGGGTGCGTCCGCAAGCGCCGCGCGCCCAGTCGCCTCAGCAGCATGCTCACGGCGGCTCTCAAAGAACGCGCGGAGTTGGACGGTGGCCTCTTGACCCAGGACTCCGCCGATCACTTCTAGCGAATGGTTGAGTCGCGAGTCGCGCAAAACATCGCGTAGTGATCCTGCTGCTCCGGCTTTAGGGTCCCATGCGCCGAAAACGACCCGATCGACGCGTGCCGCGATGGCGGCGCCAGCGCACATCGTGCACGGTTCCAACGTGACAACCAAGGTGCAGCCCACCAGGTTCCAGCGTTTTAGAGTTTTTCCGGCTTCGCGCAGCGCAACGATCTCAGCATGTCCCGCGGGATCATGGTCGGATTCACGGCAATTCCAACCTTTGCCGACGATACGGCCTAGCGAGTCAATGACGACGGCGCCAACTGGCACATCCGCAGATTCTCGAGCGCGGTTCGCCAAGAAAAGTGCGCGGCTCATCGCTTCTCGATAACGGTCCATTGGAGTCACGGTCCAAGCGTACCGGTACGCTGAGCCCCGACAAGACTTTCCCACCAAGATCAGGGTCTTCCCAGGGTGTCCGGACTCCCTCCAAACATCCCCCGCGAGGGACGCCCATAACTTCCGCGAGGGACGCCCACCGCAGAAAACGACAGCGCCCCCGGAACCGGAAAACCAGCAAAGGAGGCGCGTCCTCGTGAACAGTTATGACCGAATTCAGCCCAACTGCTCAGAAAACCGCGTCAGTCGACAATCCCATAAAGGCGGTCGCCCGCGTCACCCAAACCAGGGACAATGTACGACTTCTCGTTGAGACGCTCATCAACAGCAGCAACAACAACCTTGACGTCAGCACGGTCGCCGATCGCATCCTCGAGAGTCTTAATTCCTTCGGGAGCAGCCAAGATACACACGCAGGTAACGTCCCTGGCGCCACGCTCAAACAGGTAATTCGTAGCGGCAACCATGGTGTGGCCGGTAGCCAGCATCGGGTCGAGCACGAAACACTGACGCCCCGACAGATCATCAGGCAGACGGTTTGCGTAGGTCTCGATCTCCAGGGTGTCATCATCACGGCGCATCCCCAAGAAGCCAACTTCGGCAGTCGGCAGCATACGCGTCATGCCTTCAAGCATGCCCAGACCGGCACGTAAAACGGGCACAACGATGGGGCGCGGCTCGGACAGCGTCTTGCCGATGGTTGGGGCCACCGGGGTTTCGATGGGAGTATCGGAAACTGCAACATCTCGTGTTGCCTCATAGGCCAGGAGGGTGACGAGTTCGTCGACAAGTTGGCGGAATGTGGCCGATGGGGTGTTGCGGTCGCGTAGGACGGTGAGTTTGTGGGCGATAAGCGGGTGGTCCGCGATATGAAGCTGCATGCTCCTAGGCTACCGCGGACGAGGCCGAGGCCGGGAGTTCGTGGAGGATATGCGTTTGTTGCAGTGCTAACTTGGGCGTCCCTCGCGGAAGTTTTGGGCATCCCTCGCGGGGAATGTGGCAAGGTGCCATGTTCGGCCTCGTCATCTGGATTGGCTTCCACCTCGTCCTCATGCCAATCATGGGAATCGTCCCCACGGCGTGGGACCAGCCGTGGGAAGAACACTTCTCCGAAATCTTCGGCCACATCTTCTGGCTGTGGGTCATCGAAGTGTTTCGCCGCGACATGCGCAACCGCATCTCCGGCCAACTCGACCCCGAGGTCCAACTGCCCGCAGCAGCCTGACGCAAAACTGCGCTCGGCCTCGTCGAATAGGACGGAGCCAAAAAGTACCCCCGCCCTGAAAACCCAGTGGCGGGGGCACTTTTCAGATAACGACCGGCTCGCACGTCAGGTGCGGACACCGGACCAGACGATCAGATCAGAACGCGGGGATCACAGAGCCGTCGGTCCACTCAGACTCGATGTAGCTCTTAACCTCAGCGGAGTGGAGCAGCTCTTCAAGCTTCTTAACAGCGTCAAGCTTGTCCGAATCAGCCTTCCAGGCCAGGATATTGACGGCCGGATTATTCTCGGGGGACTCGGTGACGATCGCGTCGTTGGCCAAAGACAGGCCACCTTCCTGCGCGTAGTTACCGTTAATCACCGCGGCATCAACGTCATCGAGGGAACGCACCAGCTGCGGGCCGTCGACCTCCCTGAACGTAAAGTCGCCCAGGATCTCAACGTTATTCACGTTCGCATCCGAGCCGTCGGTCGGCAGCTTGACGAGGCCTTCAGCCTCAAGGACAGCCAGGGCACGAGCCTGGTTTGAAGTGTCAGAGATGACACCGATCGTCGCGCCGGCCGGGAGCTCGGACAAAGACTTCACCTTGTTGGAGAAGACACCAAGAGGCTCCAGGTGGATGCCTTCGCCGGCTTCGAAGTCGTAGCCGTTTTCGGCTTCCTGGGTCTCCAGGTAAGGGACGGTCTGGAAAAAGTTGGCGTCCAAGTCGCCGCCATCGAGGGCTTCGTTGGGCTGGATGTAGTCGGAGTATTCGACAATCTCAATGTCCAAGCCGGCATCGGCAGCAAGGTTTTCATCGATGTACTGCAAGATCTTGGCGTGAGGCGACGGCGACGCACCGACCGTCAGGGTGACGGTCTCAGCCGAAGCTCCGCCGGACTCGGCAGGAGTCGTGGCAGTGGATTCGCCAGAATCACCCGAGCCGGAGCATCCGGCCAAAACGAGCGCGAAGGCGGCGGCCGCAGCTGCGACATCGGATTTACGGATGGAAGTCATGAGATTCTCTCTTCTGTGTTTCGGTTATTCAGCCTTGGGGCCAGATGCTTCTTGCCCGGACGAAATGTTGCGTTGAGCAGGAGTGCTCACTGCGCGCCGACTGGGCTCATGACACCCATCTTTGACTACGGCGGGGACTATGAGCCAATCGTGAACACGCAACGGACTTTTGTAACAGCACGCAGATAGTGGCGAAGGCGTCTGGCGGGGTTGGGCCGTGGCGGGTGAGGGCCGCGTGGGAAATGTGCACGAGCAAGGCACGCGGCACGCGAGCGGGCACACGGATACAGCACGCAGGCAAGCCGACGGCAGCACCCGCAAAAATAGACACAGTCGTGCTGGCGAGCACTCGTCTGCTCGAGAGCGAGCGGGTAAAAGCGCAGGTCACAGGCTTAGCAAGAAACGGACCGGCGAACCGTTGATGACGACTGTGTCTAATTCTGCGGGTATCCTCGGCGCAACCGTCCCAATCAGCCCCGAGAATGGCGAACTTCAGCCCCGCGAACGCCCGTGGTCAGAGCAAGCCGTGACCCTCAGTCCATGAGCGAGAACCCCAGTGCCGGACACACCCTCAGTCCCGCGAGCGATGATCCACTGCTCGGGCAATCCAATCGCCCACCAACTGAACAATCTGCACAATCACAATGATCGCCACAACCGTAGAAATCATGACGTCATCCTGCCAACGGTTGTACCCGTAATTGATCGCCATCTGCCCCAGGCCTCCGCCGCCCACGGCTCCGGCCATCGCCGAATAACCAATCAGCGTGATCGCCAGTGTCGTGATGGACTGGACCAGCATCGGCATGGCTTCGCGTACCTGAACACCCCACCGGATCTGCCGGTTAGAAGCACCCATCATCTGCGCCGCCTCAATCTTGCCTTCATCCAATGCAAGGATGTTCGACTCGACAAGCCGCGCAAAGAACGGCACCGACAACACCACCAGCGGCACAACCGTCGCCTGCCACCCCAGCGAGGTCCCCAACAGGAACTTCGTGAAAGGCAGCAGCATGATGATGCCAATGATGAACGGCAGCGAGCGCACAATGTTCACGACGAAACTCAAGAACTGGTAGACCGGCGCAATCGGCGTCAAGCCTCGCTTACCGGTCTGCACCAAGAGTAGCCCCAACGGCAACCCAATGAGCACCGCGAAGAACGTTGAGAATCCCATCATCAGCAGTGTTTCACCAATGGCGGGGATGAATTGCTTAGTCAGAGCCGGGTTATCCAGCCAGTTCGGGTCATTCTTGCCCAAACTCACCAGCCCTGTGCCGGCACCGTTTGCGGCACTGATCAGCTCCGCCCCCACCTTGTTGGCGGCCGCCGCCAGCCCGGGCGCACCCTCGCCAATAAATGACGACGAAGCGATTGCACTCAAAACATTCACAGGCTCCGCACCTCCGCAAAGACGTCGTGTTCGCGCAGCTGGCCGATGATTTTGTCGGCGTGGTAGCTGGGCACTGACAGAGCGAGGCGCCCAACTTGGGTGGTGCCCATGGATTCGAAGGTTCCGGCGGTGACGTCGGCCCCCATTGAAGCGGCGAGGTTCAAAACAGTGGCACCGGTGGGAACGCCTGGCCGCGACGTGAAGATCACGTCGAGCAGCGTGGATTCGGGGCGCAGGTCGGCTTCGTCAACGGCGGGCGCGGGCACGAGTTCGCGGGCGAGCGGGCTGGCCGGGTCCGTGACGACTTGGTTGACCGCGCCGGTTTGAACGACGCGGCCGTGGCCGAGCAGGGTCACGGAGTCGCAGATTTCGCGGACAACGGCCATTTCGTGCGTAATGATGACGATGGTGACGCCGGATGCCTCGTTGATTTGGCGCAGCAGTTCAAGGATTTGGTGCGTTGATTCGGTGTCGAGGGCGGACGTAGGTTCGTCGCATAGCAGCACGGCGGGCCGGTCGGCGAGAGCGCGGGCGATGCCGACGCGTTGGCGTTGGCCGCCTGATAGTTGGGACGGGTAGGAGTTTCCACGTCCGGTGAGGCCAACGAGGTCGAGGAGTTCGTTGACTCGTTCGTTGATTTGAGCTTTGGGTGTGCCCGCAAGTTTGAGGGGGTAGCCGATGTTGGCGGCGGCGGTGCGCGCGTCGAGGAGGTTGGCTGATTGGAACACCATGCCGATGCGGCGGCGGGCGTCGCGTAGTTCTTTGCCGTTGAGTTTTGCCAGGTCGAGTCCGTCAACGACGATGGAGCCTTCGGAGGGGTGTTCGAGGGCGGTCAGGCACCGGATAAGTGTTGATTTTCCGGCGCCGGATTGGCCGACGATTCCGTGGATGGAACCGCGTTCGACGTGCAGGGTGACGTCGTCGAGGGCAACGACTATGTTGCCGCCTTTAACGGGGTAGATTTTTCGGACCCCGCGAAGGTCGATCATTTCGTCCTCCGAGCGCTGACTTTTCCCTTGTTCAGGGGTGGACCTTCACAGCATAGGGGTGCGGCTCGGACCGCCCAAATCTTTTGTTACATCGCTTCGTATTGCGAACTCTCCCCCGAGGGACGCCCAAAACTCCCGCGAAGGACGCCCAAAACTTCGCCGAGGGACGCACGTCTTTCTCACGAAGGACGCCCATAGTCGACCTCGACAATCAATCACACAGGAAGAAACCGGGAAATTCCTCAACCCTGAAACGAACCAAAGACGAAGATCGCGGCGACGTACATGCCCATAGCCGCGCACACGAGAGCTACCACCCACACTCCGACGAGCAGGGCGGCAGCGGTCGCGTAACGCTTGGATTCGATGAGGTCCCACGCATCCATGACCGCGGTAGAGAAGGTGGTGAATCCTCCGAGAAAACCGGTGGTGATTAGCGCTGTTGCGAGGTCGGAGTCCGACACAACATGGTATGCAACGCCCGCTGCGAAGCTGCCGATGATATTGATGAGGGCGATCCCAAGGTAGGGCCGGTCGGGGGTCCTGCGTTTTGCCACGGTATCGAGTTTCCAACGGCAGGTGGCTCCGAGGGCTCCGCCAATGGCAACGCAAATCCAAAGAATTGAGGTCATAATTGGCCTCCCTGGTTGGGGCCACCTTGGCCGTGGACATCATCCTCTTGGTGCGCGTGGACTTGACTAATTCCATTCTCGCCCTCGCGGATTTGATCCTGGCCTTGGCGATCTTCGCTAATCCGGCTCGCTCGCACTTGACCGGCGTCTGCGTCAAATCGGCCCAGAATCCGACCGGTTATACGGTCAGCGCCACCTGTGACCACCAGTCCCGTGGCCAAGAGCGCCAGCGATTGCAGCAGCAATCCGGGCAGCCGTGCGAGCACTATCTCGGCGCCTGTCCCGTTGAGTGTTTGAGTCATTACGGCGCCGTAGGTGGTGAAAGCTCCGGCGAATCCGGTGGCGAGGACGAGTTTTGCGCGTTTGATCCTGCGTTTGTGGTCGGATAGTTTCGTGGATCGTGACGAGGACGTTTTCGCGGCATGCGCGAAAATTGCGTGGAGGATCCCCAGCAGGGTGGCGCCAACAAGGTTGACGATCACGGTTGACCAGATCAGACCGAATCCGTCAGACCAAATATGGGCTCCGGCGCAGGCATCAACGAGTCCTCGGCAGAGGGCTCCAAGTGCACCGCCTGCCGCCACGAAGATCCAGTCCGAAGCCCCTGTTGTGCCGACGCGGGTGAAACGCTTTTTCCTGCCGAGGCCGCGGCGCTCAGTAGCAGACTTGGAGCGACGGGCTGGCTGGGGCATGAGTTCAGTGTAGGCAGAGACGAGAGCAAACATGGGCGTCCCTCGGCGAACTTTTGGGCGTCCCTCGCGAGGACGGGAGAGAACGGAAAGGGAAAGGGAGGGACGTTAAACTGGGGCGCATGACTGGCCAGGAACTCAACGACGCGTGGTTTACCGAACTCACGTCAGCGCTGCGCGCAAACCCTCGTTGGGAATTGGACCATATCAACACCCAAATCAAACTCACCCGAGCCGAATTCGACCACGCGCGAGCAACCCAAGCCCTGGGCAGCGACGACCTGACCGCCGAAGAATTCTTCGGCCCAGCCGCCGCCTACGTCGAGTCCATCGCCACCACTCCCCCGCCGCTCACAGACCCCATCGTCTCAAAACGCTGGTACTACCTCATCACCGGAGTCCTCCTGGCCGTGGGCGCCGTCTTCCTGCGATTCCAGTCCAGCACAAGCGGATGGACAGCTCTACTCACGTTTTTCTCAGTCGTGGCCGTCGCAATGTTCTTCTGGGGATCCGTCCGCCTACGCTCCAGGCGGCACCGATGACACCCGGCGTCGGCCGCTTCGCGCCCTCGCCCACAGGAGATTTCCACGTCGGCAACCTGCGCACCGCAATCCTGGCCTGGAGCTGGGCCCGCCTCACCGGCCGATCCTTCGTCATCCGCATGGAAGACATCGACCAAGACCGCAGCGCCTCCGAAGCCGCCAAGCGCCAAATCAGCGACCTTCACGCCATCGGCTTAGATTGGGACGGGCCCGTCCTCGTACAAACTGACCGAGCCGACGCACACGAAGCCGCACTAGCCGACCTGCGGGCGCGCGGGCTGATTTTCGAGTGTTACTGCACGCGGCGCGACATTCGCGAGGCCGCGTCCGCCCCGCACATCCCGCCCGGCCACTACCCTGGCACCTGCCTGAACCTGACCGAGGCCGAACGGGAAGAAAAACGCACCGAGCTTCGAGCCGCCCACCGCGAGCCGGCTCTGAGACTGCGAGCGCCGGCCTCGTCGTGGACAGTGTTTGATGAGTTGCACGGCGAATTCACTGGGCCAGTCGACCACTTCGTGGTGCGCCGAGCCGACGGAGTACCCGCATACAACCTCGCGGCGGTGATCGATGACGGGTTCCAAGGCGTCGACCAGGTGGTGCGCGGAGATGATCTGCTGGCGCAAGCTCCAGCTCAGGCGGCGTTGGCAACGCTGCTGGGTATCCGCGTGCCGACCTACGTGCATGTGCCGCTGGCGGTGAACGCGGCGGGGGCTCGGCTAGCAAAACGCGATGGGGCGGTCACCGTCGCCCAGCTACAGGCGTTGGGTTGGTCGGTCGAGGACGTGGTCGGGTGGATTGGCCGTTCTCTGGGGGTCGAGGGCGCGCGCTGCACCGCAGATATTGTTGACGGCTTAGGTTTGGACGGGCTGCGGGCGATGAGTCAAGACCCGTGGGTGGTTGAGACTCCGGGAGTTTGAGTCGATTCGGGCGCTCGAGTGGGAGTTCGAGCCAATCCGTAGGGCTCATGGCAAACTAGACGCGTGGATTTCTTTCAGAAGCTCTTGGGCGCGCACGAACCAACCCTGATGACTATCGAGTCCGATCGTTGGATCGATGCGCCCCTCACTGGGGCGGGTGCCGCTCACTTGGAGAAACGCTGCGCCAAAGAAAAGTGGACGGATCACCGCGATGAAGAGGGCCACGAATTCCTTGCTTTGGCAATGATCGAGGGCGGAGGCATGACTGGTGTACTGAAGATCTCCAGCCAGGTCTACCCTTTGGTGACACTGACGCGGGAGCAGTCCGAGCCTGCGATGGCACAGATGCGCGCTGACCATGACCTGCGTACGACTACGGTTCGTGCGCGCGCTCAACTCGACAAAGACGGCCGCTGGCGCCTGTCGCTCAACCTCTAAATTCCAGACACAGTTTCCTCACTCCATCGCTCTCACGCCCCGTTCCCTCCCCCGCGAGGGACGCCCAAAACTTCCCCGAGGGACGCCCATAAGTCGAGCAAAGGACACCCCATGGTCCGTCGGAGCTCCTTACCAGACACCCAACTTGAACTGTGCCAACAAGTTGTCTGAAATGAACTATTCACGAGCTGATTCGGTTTAGTCCAGAACATCTCTTCTACGATCAACCCGCAGAATTAGACTTAGACACAGTCGAGTTGTCGGGTTCTCGCGCCTCATACACAAAGTGTTGAAATTCAGCCAATTTAATCTGCCGTAGCCAGCGAGCCAGCCCACGACTGTGTCTATTTTTGGGGTAAACCAGATCGGCGTCGCAAGTTGAGGCTAGCGAGAAGCCGTATTGGGACTGAAGAGAGGCACTAAAGGCCTAAGAGAACGCACTAAAAGCGCCGTAGACGTAAAGCCAGGAGCAAGAGCCCTCAGAAGGCCAGATACGCAGAACCCCCGCCGGTGGATCGCACCGAGGGGGGCCGCTGCGCGCTCGAAGGGACTCGAACCCCCAACCTTCTGGTTGGGATCATCCATGCGCACAGATGTAGTGGTGGATCTGGATGCGGAACGGCGGTTGAGGCGCGCATCCTGAATTGTGGAGCAATTACCGATTACCCCCGCTTGGCGGGAGGCCGTCGACGGTTGGGCGCGAGCGTTACGCGTTGCTGGTCGGACGGCTCAGACGATTGAAACGCGATGTGAGCACATTCGGAGGATGTCGAGGCAGACGGGTGTGGGTTCTCCTGCGCTTGTGCGATCCTCACATTTGATTGAGTGGGCGGCGGCGCATGAATGGAGTCGTG
>NZ_ATUX01000012.1 GCF_000420425.1 Schaalia vaccimaxillae DSM 15804 | reverse complement strand
GCTCGCCCCTGGAACGGCCCCCAGTTAACCCGTGCGAACGCCAAAATGATGTCCTGGACACTCATCCCAGCGTTTAGCTGGCGGCGCGTAGGCTTACGCATCTTGGCGCGTTCTTTGGCGATGATCTCGGCCTGCTTGGCTTGGTGGGCCGCGATAGCTGCGAGGCCAACGGGATCGATCTCCACGTCAACGCCAAACGCCGATCCCACAGCGGCGACGCTCATAACGTCATCTCCCCGATGCGGACTTTCTCGGCGATCTCTTCGATCAGCTCGGCCTCACGCGCCTTGCCAGCCGCCTGCAGCTCGCGGGCAAGGCGCTTCAAGCTCAACGCGACGTTAAGACGCTCCAACGGCGTGTACGGTGCGGGTCTGGTGATCGGTGCCCCGTAGTAAGGGCGATAGTTCGGTGTGCGCTTCTTCATGACGCGTCCTCCCGAGTCGCCCACACCACGGCGTAAGCCAAGATCGCAAACAACATCCAGACGAGGAGCACCGCATTCGATGGCCACGGGTGCAGGTGGGTGAGCATGTGCAAAACGAACGCGGCAACAGAAGCGAGCAGGTTCAGTGCGGCGATGAACAGCGGCCAGTCGATGTGAAACTTCATCGTGATCCCTCTTCGCTAATATTGTTCGCATCTGTCGATCCACGTTCGAGGGGACAACGATGGCCGGAAGCGTCGAGATGTTTGACGCGATCGTTGATCACTTGGAGTTCAGCGTTAAACAGGGCGGCAAAATTAGCGAGCAGGTTCCCAACTTCGTCCAGGAAACGCGCATCAACTTCGACAGCACTTGAACCAAGTCTCACGCTCCCACCTCCTTGGTAAGCTCAGAAGCACCAGTAATCGCACCTGCCATGGAGGCCGCATCATGTCGTTTGATCCCGGCAAAACCGTCGAAGGCTACGCCGCCAGAGACCTTGAAGATGTCTTGTGGGAGCTTTCCAGCTGCATTGAGAGCATTGAGAAATTCGAGCAACGCCCAGCGGATCTCACGGCTGTGCGCTCTCAGCTCATGCACACAGCGGCGGCGCTGCGCTCGATCGGTTTCGCTTTCGAGTTGATCCAAGATTCGTTGCGTATCCTCGCAACGGGCAAAGATGTTCCGAGCCTGCCTGAAGATCACGAAGACCGGTTCAACAGGAGGACGGACCTGATGTTCGGCAAGCCGCCTTCGACAGGAGCGTTCGGACAAACCGACTACTGAGGCAAGCTGCTTCATCGTCATAGTCATGCCCCCACCGCCTCGGTGTCGGTGCCGTAGGCAGATAGTGCGAGGGGAACGCCTGCGTCCATGAGGGCATCGAGGTCATCGAATGACCATCGGTTAATGCCCTTGAAGCGGCGGGAGACGGCGGTCTGGTCTAGGCCGATGATGCGGGCAATATCTGCCTGGCTCTGGTTGGTGGCTGCCATGAAGCGGCGCACCTCGCGACTCACAATTGTCTGAGAACTGGTCATGACGCACAAACTATGCGTTTGCCACATAGTTTGTGTGACGACACGCCGACTTGTGGAATGTTTGCAGATCGAAAATTATGCGTTTATCGCCTAAACTGTTCTCATGAGCACTGCAATTCCGCTTCCACAGCAAAGCTTTTCAGAAACCGTTGCACGTAACGTCCGCGCCTTGGCAGCGGCCGCCGGACACTCCCAGTCCTCCTTAAGTCGGGCACTCGGAATGTCACAGACGCAAACACATAAGCGCTGGAAAGGCTCGATTGCGTGGACTCTTGATGAGCTCGCGGAAGTCGCTGCCGTCCTAGGTGTTTCGCCCGCCGTCCTCATTGACGGCTTCATCCCGGATACGCAGAACCCCACCAGGTGGATCACACCTAGTGGGGCCGCTGCGCGCTCGAAGGGACTCGAACCCCCAACCTTCTGATCCGTAGTCAGATGCTCTATCCATTGAGCTACGAGCGCATCGCCGTTTGGCTGCTCTCAACTTTACGCGGCCTGCCCCGATCTCCCAAATCGCTGACCTGGGGAATCGGTCACACCAAGAATTTTTCGGCCTGATAACAAGGAACGAGATGGTTCAACACCTAGGGGTAGACAAACTCGTTGCAGACACCAGCATCTCTCACCGACTCCACCAGTGGGCCTCAAAACCTCCACCGGATCGTCCGCAAATCCAACACCTCGGACACCCCCGAACAGCCCCACAAAGCTCACTGAAAGCAGCCGCCCTAGCCCTATTCCAACCCGCTCCGGCCGCTCAAAGAATTCGAGGCATTTTCATGTGCTGTTCACCTAAACGCAGAGATAACAGACATGTACCCCAAAAATAACCGAGGAGTCGCACTCCGCGACATCTCACAACACACCAATTCATGACAAGAACTCCCATCTCTGACACTCGAAAGCACGGCACCAACCTCGCACTTTTCGCCGCGAGCACCGCGGCCGCGAGGCTTACATGCAGCAGGACTGGACGCAGTTCGCCATGTCGTACCGCTCCGTCTCGACCATGGAAAGCGGCTATGAGTACGACACCGACAAGGCGTGGGACACCACGAACTCTGGCTCCTTCATGTGGACGAATAACCGCCCCACTGAGTCGGCGACAGAGGGCACCGATATGTCCTCCGGTTCAAAGACCGCTAACGGTCTGCTCGGCTGCCTACCGGACAAGGTGACCAAGCTCGAAACGGCCGGCGAGGGCGCGCTCAACGTGTTAACCGCGGATTCGAATGGCTTCTTCCTGATGGTCGAGGGCGGCGCGGTTGACTGGGCGGGTCACTCGAACTTTGAGGGCTGCTTGCTTGAGGAGCAGTTGGATTTTAACGCTTCCGTTGACGCGGTGAACAAGTGGGTGGAGACCTACTCGAACTGGGATGAGACCCTGGTGATTGTCACTGTTGACCACGAGACCGGCTATTTGGCGGGTGTGGATGCGACTCCGAATTGGACGCCGATGGCTGGTGAAGCGAACAAGATTCCGAATGTGACGTGGCATTCGAAGGGTCACACGAATGCTCTGGTTCCGTTCTTCGTTAAGGGTGCGGGCGCGGATCAGTTCGCTGCTGTGGCGGATCAGAGCGACAAGGTGCGCGGAGCGTACTTGGATAACCGGAGATGGGTTCGCTGCTAAAGTCGATGATGGCTGAGCGTTCGGTGCTCGAGGCGGACGCGCTGCTGCCTGCCGTGGATTGCGAGAAGTTGCCGTCTGCGGTTTCGGTTCCGGCTCCTGCTGATGATGCGGACAAGAAGGCTGATGAGAAGCCTGCTCCTGCTGACGGTAATGGCGCGCAGTCGGGCGGCCCTGTCAAGGATGACGCTGGGAAGGGTAGCTCGTCGGGCAAGGGTGATTCTTCCGCGAAGGCTGCCGGCAAGGGCTCGGCGGTTCTGCGGCTGGTTCGAAGGGCAAACTAGCGAGGACGGGCGCTGACGCTGTTGCGCTGTTGGCCGGAGCCGCTGCGTTGGCGGTTGTCGGTGGTGGCGCGGTCGCGTTGCGCCGTTTCTCGAAGTGATCGCTGCTTATGCGTGCGGACGCGTTGCGTGAACGTTCAGGTGTTGTGTGAACGTAAGTTCGTGATGGCGTTTTAGTCCGGGCATACAACGAGGGCGCCACCCTGGCCGTTTGGCTGGGGTGGGCGTTCGCGTTGAGTAGGACTGCGCAGCGTCTGGGGCGGGTGTTCGGCTTGTTTGGGCTGCGTGCCGGCAGGTAGGCACTTGAGATGGTGTTTCGTCGAGATCCACCGTTATACGCCGGTGCCGGTTCGTAGACGAACCGGCGTCAGCGCGTAAGTGTGGATCTGGGTGCACAACTGTGGGTTTCGGCGAGGGCAAAGCCGTTGAGCTCACCGCACGCTGGAGTTTTGGGCGTCCCTCGCGAGAGTTTTGGGCGTCCCTCGCGGGGGATCGACAGTCCCCCAAGTCCGAGGGCCCGTGCGCGTCGCTAGTAGCCGGGGCCTCAGAAGGTCACGGCTGCGGCGCGAGACTGTTCGTCAATAACGGCCAACTCGTCGTCGCTGAACTCCAGCTTGGCCAGCGACCCAACCGAGTCCCGCAGTTGCTTCGACGACGAAGCTCCCACCAGCACAGTGGTGATGCGCTGGTCGCGCAGGATCCACGCCAGAGCCATCTGCGCCAGGGTCTGGCCGCGGTCAGCAGCCAGCTCGTTCAAAGCCCGCAGGTGTTCGATACGTTCATCGGTCAAAACGTTGACGTCCAAATACCGCTGGTCGGCGGCACGCGAACCTTCAGGCACACGCTGTTCGCCCAGGTACTTCGATGTCAGCAGTCCTTGCGCCAGCGGGCTGAACACGGCCAGACCGAGGCCAAGCTCGTCGCAGGTGTCCAGCAGCCCATCCTCGATCTCGCGGAAGAGCATGGAGTAGCGCGGCTGGCTGATCACCAGGGGCAGGTGAACCTCGCGCGCAAGCGCGACGGCTCGACGGGTCTGCTCGGGGTTGTATGAAGAGATGCCTGCGTAGAGCGCCTTGCCGGAACGCACAGCCTGGTCCAGGGCACCGATGGTTTCCTCCAGGGGTGTTGTCTCATCGAAGCGGTGGGAGTAGAAGATGTCGACGTAGTCAAGGTGCATGCGCTTGAGCGATTGGTCCAGGGAGCTCAGCATGTATTTGCGACCCGACCCGCCGGCACCGTAGGGGCCTTCCCACATGTCGTATCCGGCTTTGGTGACGATGACCATTTCGTCGCGGTAGGGGCGCAGGTCGTGGTCCATGTGGCGGCCGAAGTTTTCTTCTGCGCTGCCGTAGGGGACACCGTAGTTGTTGGCGAGGTCGAATTGGGTGATACCGAGGTCGAAGGCGGTGCGGATAATGTCGCGTTGACCTTGGATGGAGTGGTCGTCACCGAAGTTGTGCCAGAAGCCCAATGAGATGACCGGCAGGTCGAGGCCGGAGCGTCCGCACCTGCGGTAGACGGCTCCCTGAGCTTCATAGCGCTTAGGATCTGCCTTCCACATGGGGTCAAATTGTTGGGTGGCGATGGGCTCGGGCAGATTGTCGAATTGGGGCGTCATTGTTGTTTCCTTGTCGCGTCAGGATCATCCTGCTGGTCGGGCGTAGGCCCGGGCTTCAGCACTTGTCGGTCGGATGTGCCGTGTCGGTCGGGGTACTGCGCCGTATCCTCGGGTTGCCGCGCCGGTAGACACGCACCGGTAGACACCTGTCAGCGGTGAGGTGTCGGCGGGCATGAAGAGCGGCCGCCCGATCGTGAAAGACCCTCCGCGCACCCGGCAGCGCACCCTTATCCTTGCTGCCTTCCGGCCCTGGGGAGGTTCGGATGATACCGTCACGCGGAGGATCGACTTTTAGTTTACACGAGGACGCAAGATGCGCCCAGAGCCTTCCAAGGGTCATGATGTGCGTATGCGTTCCATCACCGACAATCTGAACTATCAAGCTACATATGCCGTCACCCGCACCGGGGGTATGCGCAAACCACGGTCATTCGTCGCCTCCTCCATGCTCGGAGGAGCCTTCATAGGTCTCGCCGACATCTTCATGATCGCCGCAGGCGGCCCGCTCAAAGCCGCGCACAGTCCTTGGGCGCCCCTCGTCAACGGTGCTGTCTTCGGTATCGGTCTCATCCTCTGCGTCTTCGCAGGAGGAGAACTAGCCACCAGCGCCATGATGACATTCACCATCGGAGCCACGCGCCGCACCATCACGTGGATGAAAGCCTGCTGGGGTCTGCTTTTCATGCTGGCAGGCAACCTGGCCGGTTCAATCGTCTTAGCTGGCCTCGTGCGAGGATCAGGAATTACCAAAGAAGGGACAGACGCCGGGATTGCCCTAGCGATGATGATTGAATCCAAAGGACACTACAGTGCCACAGAACTGTTCTTCCGCGGGATCCTGTGCAACGTCCTCGTGTGCCTTGCCATCTGGTGCGTGACGCGAACCGACAATGAAATTTCCAAGATTGTCGCCATGGCATGGTGCCTGGCCGCATTCGTTGGATCCGGTTTTGAACACGTCGTCGCCAACATGACGACCTTCTCGCTGGGCATCTTCCAGGGGGTTGACGGCGCGACGCTGGCTACTGCCGCGCATAACCTTGCATTGGTAGGCCTGGGCAACCTGGTCGGCGGAGCCGTCTTCGTTGCCGGAGCATACTTGGCGATGCGCGCAACGGAAGACGGCGGCGCCCAAGCGCGTGCCGAGCAGGGCCTGGAAGTGGGTCACTGAGGGCTCGTAAGGTGAGAGGAACTAACTCGACCTAACTCTGCCCAGAAGCTGTGCCCGACACTAATCTGACGGGGCCGTGCTGAACCCTAAGCGCTGAACGCTGAGCCCGTCACAGGGTTCTCTGGTGAAATTTAAGTGTCAACCACCGGCCAACCTGTGCCGTTCTCAAGTTTCACCCGCAGAAATAGACACAGTCGTCAAATCTCTTCCATCCGGCCTGAACGCAAAACGTTGAAATCATGCGGTTTTTGATCCAACCTTACCTGCTGCCCCACCACGACTGTGTCTGTTTTTGCGGGTTACCCATCGGCTTGACCAATCCATGAGCGATCGCGGAGGGCGTCAACACGGACATAGTTACCTGGGCTTGCACGAAACCCGGGCTTGCACAGAAGCTGTTGACGCGAAGCGGTAACAAAAGTTTAGCCCGGCATCACTTTTCCTTGTGATACCGGGCCAAACAAGGGGCGGAGGATGGGGGATTCGAACCCCCGAGGGCTTGCACCCAACACGCTTTCCAAGCGTGCGCCATAGGCCACTAGGCGAATCCTCCAGGCACGTGCGAAGCATCGCGCGCTTGAACATCCTAAACGGAAGCCACCAGAAAACGCGAACTCGCTTGCCTTCAGACGCCATGGCATTGCTCACGGATCCCCAAAGCCACAGTCCCGACAGAACCCCCTCCCACACTGAGCAACCTTCGCAAAGACCACGCCATCCCATCGCGGATCCTCAAAGTGGCCCACGCCCACCAACTCTATGGCCGCTGAAGTCTGCGATACACCAGACGTCTGCTCACCGGCGCCACGATGAACAACAACAGCCGTACTGCGGTCAGATTCCTCTTAGGTCACAAATTGGACCCTTCCCTTGTAATTCATACCCCACTCGCGCACAGTGGCGCCATGCGTAAAACACTGATCTCGTTGACCACCGCCTTCATCCTCACCTGCGGCTTAGCCGCATGCTCGTCAAACTCCAGCGTGGAAAGCTCCCCCTCGTCGGCCGACGCATCCACTTCAAACTCCACCGGCTCCCAAGACTCCTCGTCTGCTGACTCCGGTTCAACGAAAGCCGCAGACTCTACGTCAATTGAGGATGACTGCAAGACCCTTAGCACAGCCATCGAGACGCACATTGCCCCGCTGGATGAAAAATACGCGAACGTAGCCAATGAGCAAGCAACGTCAGAATTCGAAGGATTCCTCGCCGACTTCCAAACTTCCATCGGAAAGGTCTCAGACGAATTGCCTACAGGAGAGGTGAAAACCGTTTGGACAAATTACGTTAATTACGCCAACGAAGCCTTCGGCCTTGCAGACAAGATGGAGACTCTGGACTACACAGACCAAGAAGCCGTCTCAAACTTCCAGACTGAGGCGGAAAGGTTCAGCACCGAAATTTCCAATACCGCAACCCAGTTGCAGAACCTATGCCCGGATTTAAAAATCAACTCACAGGTCCTCGGCAGCCGAGGCTGATTCACCAAGCCTCGTACTCAGCGGCGAATCTCCTTCGATAAGACTTCAGTACCAGCGGGGTTTCACTGCCGACGAAGCCTTGAAAGCAACGAAGTCTTGAAACCAACAAGTGAAGGGCCCGGCCACTCCCCAAGGGGACTGCCCGGGCCCTTCACTTCGTCCAAAATCAGGACTGGAACATCTTGACGAAGTTCTTCACAATCTGTGCGGCAGGATGCTCTCCTTGCCCATCGCGGCCAATACGCAAGAACTCCTCAGGATCGTCCGTTCCCGGGTAGCCCGCATCCCTATAACGCTCCACCGTGCGAGCAATCGCCACAGAATCCAACTCCGGATTGAACTGCAACGCATAGAAATTCTCGCCAATGCGCATCATCTCAACCGGACAATTCAACGACTTCGCCAAAATCACGGCACCCTCGGGAACAACCTCAACGGCCTCGTGATGCCCCACGAAAGTCTCAAACTCACGAGGCATCCCCTCAAAAATCGGATCATCCCACGAGCCCGTCGTCATCATAATGTCGGTCAGCTGCGGATCCTCCGCCCACTTGCGCGACACCACGCCGCCCAAGAACACCGTGGCAACCTCGGTACCAAAACCAGTGGTCAAGCACGGAGTCTTCGCCTCAACAATCTGACCAAAAAGCTCCGCCAACTCGGCCTCAATCGCCTTCTGGGTCGCAGTCTTGCGCTCATCAGACGTGGTCGTCCCATAGGACGCACCCGCCACAATGACACCCGAATACTGCGTCACGTCAATGTCAGGCAAACCCAGCATGTCCAGACGCACCTGCTCCAAACAGGACTCATCCAAACCGCTGGTGTGAAGGAACGCGTTGAACTCAGCTTCAATTGCCTCGTCCTCGGGACGAGTAGACACCAAGAGGAAGGGTTTCATGCCTCGAACTCTATGCAATGAAGAACAAACGGGCTACCCGGAACATCCCAAATGGGAAGAACCAACACCCGTCCACTCCGATCACATGTTGATGATCAAAAGAATCACTAACACCCACAGCGCCGCGACAACGCTGGAGATGGCGGTCGCTCCCAACGCCTCGCGCTGCCCGACGCGGCCGTGAAGATTGCGCGCCCTCAGGTAAGCGATCACACCCATCACCGCCGAAATAGGCAGAAGAAAAGGCACGATCATGCCGGCGACAGTCAGCCACAAGGCCGCCGAAGCCAAGCCGTTGTCCACTCCGCGAGGAGACGTGTAGCCCGGGCCAGCAAAAACCTCCGCCGGGTTCACTCTGTCGCTGCCTGGGAAAACGAATTCCTCCGGCGCAACCTGCGTGGGATCCGCCGCGCGAGCATGAGCACCCTGGGCATAAGGGTCCACAGTTGGTGCGGCGGCACCAGTTTGGGGCGGGCTGGACAAAACAAGGTCGGAAGGATTCATCGGAGCAGTCATCCCCATAAGTGTTCCACGTCCCGGCCGCCCAATACACGTCACCCGCCGAAGCCAAGGGCGGGTTCGGCCTCGTAACCGCCGCGCAAACGGCACGAGTCTTGCAGACCGGACGAGGTCGGCCTCGCAGCGCACAGGGACACCCATCACAAAAGCACGCAACCGCCGAGGATGGCGCCCGCGGAGGGCTATTCTGAGATTCCGACCGGTTCAACGGCCCAGCCCATCAACTGATCGGAGAAGCTCACTCATGAGCGATCGTAAGTCCAACGCGTTCAAATGGACCCTCCACGGCGACGGCTCATCCATCGCCCCCGGAGAAGTTGTCCTCCCCAGCGAACGCCTCTCCTGGCCCCGCACCATCGGCATCGGTGTCCAGCACGTCGTCGCCATGTTTGGCGCCACCTTCCTGGTTCCCCTCCTGACTGGCTTCGACCCGGCGACCACGCTGTTCTTCACCGGTTTTGGCACGCTACTGTTCCTGCTGGTCACATCGGGCAGGCTGCCCTCATACCTGGGATCCTCCTTCGCCCTGATTGCGCCCATCGGTGCAGTCACCGGCTATGTGGCCGGAGGCGGCGGCACCCTGGACGAATCCAAAGCTGCGTTGGCCCAAGGCGGCATCATCTTCTCTGGCGTGTCCCTGCTGATCGTCGGCATCATCGTCCACTTCGCTGGCGCACGCTGGATTGACAAGCTCATGCCGCCCATCGTCACCGGCGCGATCGTGTCACTCATCGGCTTCAACCTGGCGCCCTCGGCGTGGAACAACGTCAAAGCCGCGCCCGTGACCGCCGTCGTCACCATCGTTGCGATTCTGCTGATTACCGTGCTGTTCAAGGGCATCATCGGGCGCCTGTCCATCCTCATCGGTGTTCTGGTTGGCTATGCCACCGCCTGCATTCGCGGCGAAGTGGATTTCACCGCCATCTCGTCTGCTGACTGGATCGGCCTTCCCGGCTTCCGTGCGCCCGCCTTCGATTTCTCGCTGCTGGGACTGTTTGTGCCCGTCGTCTTGGTGCTGGCCGCCGAAAACATTGGTCACGTGAAGTCCGTGGCCGCAATGACCGGCGAAAACCTTGACGACATCACCGGCCGGGCGCTTGTGGCAGACGGCCTGTCTACCGCTCTAGCCGGTGCGGGCGGCGGTTCGGGCACCACCACCTACGCCGAGAACATTGGCGTTATGGCAGCAACCCGCGTCTACTCGACCGCTGCCTACGTCATTGCTGCGATTACGGCTTTGGGCCTATCTGTTCTGCCCAAGTTCGGGGCGATCATTAATACGATTCCTGCCGGTGTCCTGGGCGGCGCGGCCACAATCCTGTACGGAATGATCGGCATGCTGGGCGTGCGCATCTGGGTACAGAACCGCGTCGATTTCTCTGACCCGGTGAACCTCAACACCGCGGCCGTGGCCATGGTTGTGGCCATTGCGGACTACACGCTGGTGACCGGCAAGATGACCTTCTCGGGCATTGCATTGGGTTCGGTTGCGGCCATCGTCATTTACCACCTGATGCGTTGGATTTCGCAGATGCGCGGCACCAATCTTGAGGCAGCAACCCCCGCTTCGGCGCCGTCGGGTAGCGAACTCGAGGGCGAGGCTTACGCCAAGCGGCGCCGCGCCTCCGCTGACCAGGCCGAAAGCTAATACCGTAGCCCACCTCCTCACGGCGCACTCACCTCCTCCTTCGCCGAGAGCAGACTTTGTGGTCAAAAATGGCCGATTTTTGGGCCGAAAACGACCATAAGGTCTGCTCTCGGCCGGGGGAGCGGGGGCGGGAGGGGCGGACGAGGACGGCCAACGGCAGACGAAGACAGCCAACGGCGGGAGGATTAGGTAGACAGATCAATAGTTGATATGTCACTCTTTTTGGGTGACCGCTATTCTTATGGACCTTGCCAGCACAAAACCAGCAGCACCAACCGCCACTAAACCTTGCTCGACCTCGTCATTCTTCAACGCCCTCATCGACGCAGAAATCGCCGTCTGGAATCGCATCGAACGCGACCTGTGGGCAACCCCCGACTCGGCAACCCTGGCCCGCTACCTCACGCTGCGCACCATCACCACTGCGCAAGACGATGACGGCACTCCGGTTTGCATCCACGACATCGCGACCACCCAACACACAACAGTCGGAGCCGCATCACGCCTGGCAGACCGGCTTGAAAAAGACGGACTCATCACGCGCACCCCAGACGCGAACGACCGTCGAACCACCCGCCTGACCATCACCGATGAAGGTCGTAAGCGCTTCGCAATCGCAGACACGGTCTTCCAAACTACCCTCAGCAAAATCCTCACTGAACTGCCCCAAGACCAGATCGCAACGCTCATTCCACTGCTCGCCCGCATCACCGAGGCCGCCGAACACTCAACCTCTACCCCAAACACGGCAACAAGCACCCCGCGTCAACGCCGCGCAGCCAACGGACGCCAAATCACGAAGAGCACCAACGGCGAGCAACCCCAATGAAAGTCACATTGCCTACCACCATGCGCGCCGCCGTCATCAGCGAATTCGGCAGCCCCGAAGTCCTACGCATCCAAGACGTTCCAGTGCCTAACCCCAAACCAGGCCACGTTCTCATCAGAGTCGAGGCATTCGGCATCAACCGCTCCGAACAGCACTTCCGGCGAGGACTGGGATCCTTCGGAACCCTGCCGCGTATTCCCGGACTCGAAGCAGTCGGCACCATCGTCGCCCTCGCCGATCCCTGCGTCGGCCTAGAAATCGGCCAACAGGTGTGCGCACTCATGGGAGGCATGGGCCGGGAATTCGACGGCGGCTACGCCCAATACGTGTGTGCTCCCGCAGCCATCACCATCCCCTTCACTTCCCCCCTGCTATGGGAAGAACTCGGTGCCGTGCCCGAAATGCTGCAAACAGCCAACGGCTCCATCACCATTGGCACCGATTCGCGTGCAGGAGACTGGCTACTCATCCGAGGCGGCACTTCCTCAATTGGCCTGGCTTGCCTCGCTCTGGCACGCGCCCGCAACATCCACACCATCGCCACCACCCGTAACCCAGGGCGCCTTGACTTCCTGCGTGAGGCCGGCGCCGACCACGCCCTTGTCGACACCGGTAATATCGCCGACCACATCCGCCACATCACCGCAGGACGCGGAGCCGACGGCGCCGTCGAACTCGTCGGCACCAACACCCTGCGCGACACCCTCGCGTCGGTTCGGCGCGGAGGCACAGTCTGTTTCACCGGGATGCTGTCAGACCAATGGGCCATTAACGACTTCTACCCCATGGATTGGATTCCGAACGGCGTGCGCCTCACCGCCTACTCCGGCGACGCCGCCGACCTACCCGCGAGCGCTCTACAGGAATACCTCGACGGCCTGGCCGCCGGCACCATCACCGCGCCGCGCACGCGCGTGTGGATGGGCCTGGAAAAAGTAGTGGACGCTCATCGGCTTATGGACGAGGGCGAGGCGCTGGGTAAACAGGTAGTGCGGGTGACCCACGAGGACGAGGCCGACCTGGCGTCCATGGGGCAGCCAGGTTCCACGCCCCACGTCCAAATGAGCAACCACCCACACACGCAAACAACCGGCCAAAGGAGCGTCCAATGATCGAATTCGACCACGTCTCCAAAACCTACTCGGGCACACCGCACCCCGCAGTCGCCGACGTCAGTTTGCGCGTACCCAAATGGTCCACCACCGTCCTGGTTGGCACCTCAGGGTCAGGCAAAACCACCCTCGTGAGGATGGTTAACCGAATGGTGACCCCAACATCGGGGCGCGTCCTGGTGCGAGGCGAAAACGTTGCAGACGCTGACCCCGTGAAGCTACGTCGCTCCATCGGGTACGTCCTACAAGACGGTGGTCTCTTCCCCCACCGAAATGTCATCGACAACATCGCCACCGTGCCAGTCCTTGAAGGAGCCTCTCGGCGCGACGCCCACCGGCGCGCCCACGAGCTCCTCGAACTGGTGGGCCTAGAAGCCGCGATGGGCAAACGCTACCCTGCCCAACTATCGGGCGGGCAGCGTCAACGCGTCGGAGTGGCGCGCGCCCTCGCCAATGAAGCAGACATCCTGCTGATGGACGAACCCTTCGGCGCCCTCGACCCGCTGGTGCGCGCAGACCTGCAGCGCGAATTGCGAGACCTGCAGCGCAGACTTGGAACCACAATCCTTTTTGTCACTCACGACATTGACGAGGCTTTCCTACTCGGCGACCAAGTGGTTGTGCTGCAAACGGGCGGCATCGTCGCGCAAGCGGGAACCCCCGCGCAGATCCTCGCCAACCCGGCTGACACCTTCGTCGCAGACTTCGTTGGAGCCTCCCAGCCGCAACGCCGTCTGGCTGTGCGCGAAGAAGAGGAGAACCGCATTGTCGTGGACCAAGACGGGCGGCCCGTGGGGGTGCTGTGGGAGTCGGGGTCAGACCCTCACTCGAAGGCTCACCCGGTCCCGAACCCAAACCCGGCCGCGACCCCGGCCACGACTCGAAGCCAGAACGAAAGCCCGGGAGCGTCCTCGTGAACTGGATCCTCCAGAACCTGGACACTATCGGCGAACTGGCAGTCACCCACCTGACCATCGCCTTGCCCACAATCCTGGCCGCAACCGTAGTCTCGATTCCGATTGGCTGGTGGGCGCAGCGGTCCAAGCGTGCAGGCGCCGCAGTGCTATCAGTGCTGTCAGTGCTCTACGCCATCCCATCGTTGCCAATGCTCATCATGATCCCCGTGATCGTCGGAGTCTCTTTGAGGTCACCGGCCAACATGGTCATCGTGTTGAGCCTGTACGGGATTGCTGTTTTGGTTCGGCAAGTCGCTGAAGGGTTCGCAGCCGTGCCTGGATCCGTGCTCGAATCTGCCGACGCTGCCGGGTTCGGGCCTCTGCGCCGATTCTTTAGCGTCGAACTACCCCTAGCTACGCCCGTCATCATTGCGGGCGTGCGCGTGATTGTGGTGTCAACCGTGTCGCTGGTGACAGTAGGCGCGTTCATCGGTGTGAAGTCTTTGGGCACGCTCTTTACCGACGGGTTCCAACGCGGAATCGTCGCCGAAGTCCTAGCCGGACTAATCGCAACCGTCGCATTGGCTTTGGTGCTGGACCTGACAGTGATCGCGGCGGGGTGGGCGCTCACGCCTTGGACCAGGGTTGGCTCGAGCGAAGGGACGCGACTAACGCAAGGTGGGGACGGCCTCGAGCTCGGCCAACGTGCAGACATTCTGGGCAAACAGGACGCAGGCGGCCTCGCCCTCGACAAACACTCACCAACCCCACAGGTTCGCACGCGCAGTCCGCAACAGGCAGACGGAAGACAAGCAGGAGAGAGCCAGGCATGAACATCCTCATTGATGCCATCGCTTGGCTAGCTGACGCGGCACACTGGGACGGACCATCAGGCATTTGGGCGCGGATCACCGAACACTTAGGCGTCACTGTCATGATCGTCGCGATCGCGGCTATCGTTGCTGTCCCTGTTGGAATCCTTATTGGACACACCGGCAGATTCTCCAACATCATCACCTTGCTCACCGGCGCAGCCCGAGCAATCCCCACCCTTGGCCTGCTCACACTGGTCGGCCTGTGGATGGGAATCGGCCTGGTGGCGCCCTCGGTGGCGCTGCTGGTGCTGGCCATACCGCCGCTGTTGGCCGGGGCATACTCGGGGGTAGCTTCGGTGAGCGCCTCCACAGTTGACGGAGCACGAGCCATCGGTCTCACCGAAAAACAGATCATCGCTCACGTGGAATTGCCGGCTGCCTGGCCGCTGATCATGGGCGGACTGCGGTCGACAACGCTTCAGGTTGTCGCCACGGCAACGCTGGCCGCATACACGGCTGACGTTGGGTTGGGGCGGTTCTTGTATGCGGGCCTCAAGACTCGCGACTATGCGCAGATGATCGGCGGGGCGCTGCTGGTGGTAGCGCTTGCGCTGGTCCTGGATTTTTTGCTGGCCGTGGTGCAGAAGCAGGTTTCCGCGCGGGTCAACCCTCAGCCACCCGCAGAAATGGACACAGTCGTTGTTTCTGGCCCCAACGCGTTCTCAGTCCCTATTTTCCCAAAGCATCCCTGACCTGCATGAATAATAAAAGGTTTCCCGCGAAGGCGACGCAGCCAATTCACGACTGTGTCTAATTTTGCGGGTAGATCGAAAGGAACACTCCAATGACCCCCAGCCGAAACAGCAAAAGCGCCGCCGCGTCCCCAACACAGTCAGGACGCAGCAGTGGCGGCCGCACCCTCCAGAACAGCAGCCGCGGCCACCACATCCTGGCACCCGGCATTGGTCTGGGCGCAACTCTTGCCGGCGCCGCTCTGCTGATCAGCGCATGCGGTGGAAGCTCAAGCCTTGAAGGGGACTCAGGAGCATCGACCGGTTCCGCAGCCAACCAGTCTGGCGCAGCAAGCTCCACCACCCTGGTGGTCGGCTCCCAGGACTACTACTCCAACGAAATCATCGCGGAAGTTTACGCTCAGGCTCTGGAAGCCGAAGGCTACACCGTCGACCGTCAAATGCGCATCGGCCAGCGCGAGGTTTACATGCCCGAACTTCAGGAAGGCTCCATTGACGTCTTCCCCGAATACACCGGCAACCTGCTCCAGTACTTGGACGCTGACGCAACCGTAGCCGCAGCCGACGAGGTCTACGCCGCCCTGGCCAAAGCTATGCCAGAAAACCTGCGCGTCCTGGATCAGTCCGATGCCTCCGACCAGGACACCTACGTGGTGACCAAGGAATTCGCTGACGCCAACAACGTGTCGTCCCTTGCTGACCTGGCTGGTATTGAAGGTTTGGTTGTCGGCGGCAACTCTGAGCTGGAGACTCGTCCCTACGGCCCGACCGGCCTGAAGGATATTTACGGTGTGAACGTTGGTTTTACTCCTATTGAAGATTCGGGCGGCTCGCTGACTGTAAAGGCTCTGCGCGACGACGACGTGCAGTTGGTCGACATTTACTCGGCTGACCCGGTGCTCGCGGGCGGCGACCTTGTGACTTTGGAAGACCCGAAGGGCATGTTCTTGGCTTCCCACGTGGTCCCGCTAGCTTCCGACAAAGTTGACGAGGCCGCGACCGCAGTCATTAATAAGGTCTCCGCCGCCATGTCCGCGCAAGACTTGGTTGAGCTGAATAGGCAGTCTGTTGAGGATCAGGCTTCCGCTGGTGATATCGCTGCAAAGTGGCTCAAGGCTGAGGGTTTGGTCGACTGAGATTCAGTTACCTCTCCTGTGTCATTGGCGAGGGGCGCTCATTCATCTTGGACGTCCCTCGCCAGACTTTTGGGCGTCCCTCGCGGGGATTCTTGACTTCGCAGCGCCTTCCACAGCGCTACCGCAACCAACACCACAACCACCGAGAACGGCAACGCCAACACAATCGTCGCCTGCTGCAAAATGATGATCCCCCCGGCAGCAAGCATCGCCAAAGTTAATAACCCCGTCGCAAACGCCCAAAAGACACGCAACCACCGGGGGCCGTCCTCGCCCTCGGGCAAATCACGCATCGACAAGAAGGTCATGACCAGGGACCCGGAATCGGAGCTCGTCACAAAAAGCAGAACGCCCACAAACAGCGACACCCCGATGAGCACCACCGAACCGGGCAGTTGGCCCAGCAAACTGTAGAGCCCATTTTCGGGTGCCTGCCCCATCGCCTCGATAAAGGAGGCGTTGCCACTGCGGATCAGGTCAATTGCAGTGTTGCCAAAGATTGACACCCACATCAGCACATACGCAAAGGGCAGCACCAGGGTGCCGGCGACGAATTGTCGGATTGTGCGGCCTCGTGAAATACGCGCCAGGAACAGTCCCACAAAAGCCGCCCACGTGATCCACCACGCCCAGAAGAACAGGGTCCAGGCGCCCAGCCAGTCGTCGGGCCGATCGTAGGGGAAGGTTTCCAAGGTGAGGCCAGGGAAGCGTGAGATCGAGTCGCCTATATTGGCCACGAGCGCGTCGATGAGGAACGCTGTTTTGCCGGTGACCAGCACCCACAGGGCCAGGCCCATGGCGAGGAACACGTTGATGTTTGACAGTAGCCGGATGCCTTTGGCGACGCCGGACACGGCGGAGGCGGCGGCCATGATGACGCATAGGGATAGGAGCGCGATTTGGGTGCCGGGACCTCGCGGGATACCGAAGAGCAGTTCGAGGGCGACGTTGAGCTGGGTGACTCCAATGCCGAGGGTGGCGGCGATGCCGATAACCCCTCCGATGAGGGCAAATGCGTCGACGAGGTCGCCCGTCCAGCCGTTGATGCGTTCGCCAAAGATGGGGCGTAGTGCGGTGCGGATGGAGAGCCGGTCGCGTCTGCGGTAGGCGGCGTATCCGAGGGCGATGCCGAGCAGCGCGTACAGGCCCCAGCCGGAGATGCCTTAGTGGAACAGGGTCCAGGTGACGGCTTCGCGGGCAGCTTCGGAGGTTTGGGGGTCGGCGATGGGTGGGGCCATGTAGTGGGCGGCAGGTTCTGCGACGGCGAAGAACATGATGTCTGTGCCGATGCCTGCACCAAAGAGCATGGCCGTCCATGAGAAGGTTGAGAACTCGGGGGTGGAGTCGTCGGGCCCGAGTTTGACGTTGCCGTAGCGGCCGAGGGCCAGGCCGACCAGGAAGATGAGGATTGCGGTGAGCAGCAGGATGTAGAAGGAGCCGAACCAGCGTCCGGTCCATATGACGGCGGCGTCGAAGAAGTCGTGGATTGTTCGAGGGCGCGCGATGGCGGCTGCGGTCAGTCCGATGATGACGAGGAAGCTGATACCGAAGACAACAAGGTTCAGACGAGGGCGGGTAGCGTGGTCGCCTGGGTTGGGATCGGAGGTGTCGTTTCGCATCGGTGACAAAGTCTAGGTGACGGAGAGGTAGGCTCGGTGCGCGTTGAAGGGGCTTTTGGGCGTCCCTCGGCGGAGTTTTGGGCGTCCCTCGCGGAAAGAATGTTGATGAGGGTAGTCTATTGCCAGAAGCGATCATGACCGATCGGTCAGGTTATGGCTCTGCCACATCCACGAGAAGAGACTCTATGCCTGATATACGTTGGGATACAGACGAGGTCGCTGGCGCAGCCTCGCTTATGGAGCAGGCCGACTCCAAATTTGCGGCAGTCACCATCAAAGCTGCCTCAGGTTGTGGTTACTCATCTAGCGAGTCAGATACGACCGCAGCAGAACTCGACGCAGCTCTGAACTCCTAGCAGACCTGGTTCTCTGGTTTCCCGGAGGAACTGCGCGAAGCAAATAAGACCTTCGAAGAAGCCGAATCTAACGCCAAGGCCGATCTCGAAGCCCTTAGAGAGTTCGGAGTGAAATAAAACATGAGCATTGAGACCCACTTGGACGCCGACCCCACCTCGCTCGACTCCTCCGTCACAGACCTGGAATCGAATGCTAGCGCGATCTCATCTGCAGTCGATGACCTGATGTCTGTCAAAAGGAAGATGGCTGACCAAGAGGGCAGTACTGCAGCCAAGGCAGTCTCTAGTCTCGGGTATGCCATTAATGGTCTGGTCTGGACGAGCTTGAAAAAGATGTGAACTCGTACAAGAACGCTGTTTCAAATTTCGCTGGTTCGATGCGAAAAACTCAGGACGATTTTAAGACTCTGCGTGCTCAGGCCACCCAAGGAGGTTTGAGCGTGGTGGGGACGCAGGTCTTGAAACCGCCAGCAGACACCAAGGACGACAACGGGAAGACTTCTCTCTACGAAAGCTTGTCTGAATGGGCCTATGACATTCGCGTGGCCGAGATTTCCGCACGCGACACCTTTACAGCTGCCTGTCGAGCTATCAGCGCCTCGCCAGTAGCTGAACAGCTCAGAGGACTAGTCTATTCACCCACGCTTCTCGGTATGGCTGGGGTGATCCTCAGTCGGACGGAGGACTCCTTCAATCTCCTCCACGGCTTGTCACTGCGTGGCCCGCGCGCCTTCTTCCAAACTTCGAGGGACTCGGAAAGGGAGGGAACAAGGGGATCAGGTTAGTTCCTCCGCCGACGAACAGGATCGCGTTGTTCTTCGCCAGAGGGCAGATGGAGAACTGGTTCAATGCGAAGCCGAGTACATGGGCATCGAAGGTCTCGCCTCTTCTGCAGAAAGCCCAACCCGCCATGAAGTGGGCCAGTCGAGCTGGCACAGCAGTCACCGCGATTACTTCATTCGTTAACCAGTACCAGTCTGATTCTCGTAATCCGTCTATGGGCGAGGGCGAAAAGATTGCCCGCGCCACCACCCAATCTGCAGCAACCACAGTCGGCGCCTATTTGGGAGCCAAAGGAGGAGCTGCGCTGGGAGCCTCCATCGGCGCCGTCGGCGGCCCTGTTGGTATTGCTGTTGGCGGCATTGTTGGGGGAATCGTGGGAGGCATGATCGGAAGCGGAGTCGGAAGTAAGATCGGGGACGCTTTGAATTCTGGCATTAGTTCACTTTGGCATTGAATGAAGGACGCCAAATATGCTGACCGCTCTAGCTTGCACTGTATTCGGCGCGCTGGTCTTGTGGACCTGGTGGTGCGAAATGTTTTCCGACAACATCGTTGGTCAAATGGGCCGTGCGATGGAAGATCACTTCGGTCTAGGAAAGAATCTGAGCGCGGTCACTTACCCCGCCGGAGCAGCATCTTTCTTCCTCGCCGGAATCGGAATGATCATTGACGCCGCCAGTGGGCCTGAAACTCTTAAAAAAATCTTTGTGTTTGCCGCACTCTTCTTGCTGGCCATCGCCGTCCTCGGTGTCATCCCCTTTCCTCTGCCCGACTGGATGTATCCGGCTAAACGGGAGGCCAAACGGCGCCAAAAGGCACAAAACGACATACAGAAACACTTCGCGGGTATTCAACAGCAAAGTTCTTTCAATGCCCCCCAACTTAGGAACACACATATGGGTGAAAAAATCAGCATCAGCACCCCGGATGATTGGACAACCATCACTGCGGACCAACTTCCCGAAGGTGCCTTGGGTACCGCGGCAGATGATGTCCGACTCATTGTCACCAAACCACCCAAGACTGTTCGTTTTGCTCCGAACATTGTCGTCCTTCGAACCCCTATCGATAAGGATGTAGATCCGGAAGCAGTCCTTGCCGACTCTCGCGATGCGCTCGTGCGCAACATTCCTGGCCTACTGCTCATCGAGGACGCGCCCTGGCCTCCGCACAACCGTTCATGGTCGGGGGTGTTCCGCACAGGTATCTACATCCTCAATGAGGATTCCCTGACTCTCATCCAATGGGCGTGGGTTCATACTGACGAGGACGGCCCCGCTTTGTGGACAGCCACCTTTAGTTGTTTGAGCGCGGATTACCCGAACTTGTCGCAGACCGCCCTCGAAATGGTTGCAACAATGGAGGTTGAACGATGACAGGTCTGGACCCGACAAACCCGCAGCGCCCCATCGCGGTCGTCACTCAAGAGCAGCTCAATGCGTTACACGCGGCTTTAACCGGGCCAATCGAGCAACGCATGCCCCTCGATGAAGCCGCAAAAACAGGCCTGGCTGAACTTGGCATCCTTGACAGTCTTGGCCTCACTCCCAATGCTCGCCCGATCTTCGAGGCTCTGGAATCCGCAGAGCACAGGGTCTGCTCCGTCCTCGTCAATCCATCTGCACCTGAGCAGGTGACGAACCTACGAATGTGGCTTTCGCCAACGTCTACCACGGTCGAACGCACAGACCACGACGGCATCCACCTGTACGCCGTTGACGCGCCCGAGGTTGGGCACGTCCTCGTATCTAATACGAACCTCCAACCGACAGCATTAGTTTCCGACGGCCCACCGTGGATTCCCGCGTCGGCACTGGAAGCCCTACGCACCGGAGATGTTGCCACCAGCGCGAAGGTTCTGGCCGACACGGGATCGCAAGGACCGGATGATTCCCTCGTTGGCCAAGCCATGCGTGACGGATCCTGGTCGCTTTCGCTGATTTTCCGCGAAGAGTTGACCGAGGACGGGTGGGGATTGAGTCATCACATCACGCTGTTGCGCACTCCGGCGATGCTTTATCAGGTCGAGGCGCCTGCTTTCGGTATTGGCGAGGGCGGGGTCCCTGTGGATGGGGAGTGTGCTTTGGTGCCCCTGCCAGGTACGCAGGCGTGGGCGCTTGTTGCGGGACTGCTGCAGCTGGAGGCGGCAACTGAAGGTTTGTAGAGCCAACAACTGGCGCCGATGACGGTTTTGTGCGTCCCTCGCGGGAGTTTTGGGCGTCCCTCGCGGGGTGAAGCGGAGGGGGAGGAGAGAGGGGAGGGGTTAGTCGTCGTCGGAGGCTAGGTCGTCGGCGATATCCTCGGCGCTCTCAAACCCAGATTCGTGGCGCTCATCGTCCTGGGGAGCCTCAAGATGATCCGGAATACCGTTACCATCCGCATCATCAATATCAAGGAACGACAGGTCATAACCTTCGGGCACATCGCGCTTAAGAGTCCACTCTTGCAGCTCCTGCAACGTTGGCACACCCGACAGTGACCCCACCTTCTCAGTGGACTTCGCCGAAGCAAGCAGCGCCATCGACAACCCAGCGCGCCCGCTCAGCCCCCGCATCTTGGCCCACACCAGCGCCGCGGTGAACGGTCTTCCCGCACCCGTCGTATCAACAGCCTGGGCAGGAGCAGCAGGAAGATTGATTTCCTCATCCTCAATAATGGCCACCGCCCCAAGGTTGCCCCTGGTAATAATGACTCCGGGCGTATGCCACGCCAACTGACGCAACGCGTCAATATCACTGCTCTTATGCGTGTAGTTCGCGGCCTCGATCTGATTGAGGACGAACATATCGACCTCGTCCAAGGCCGTCAGGTCAGACGACTTCCACTCCCCCGTCGCATCCCAGCGGCACCCGCACAGCACCCACGTTGGTGTCTCGCCCTCGCCAATGCCATGACGCCACGACGCAATAGTGTCGATATTGGCACCCACAACGTGCAGCTCGGAAGCCAGAGCGGAGGGGCGTTCCGTAATAACAGTCAGCGGCGGCACATCCAAAGACCCGAAGGTCGTCAGCGCACGATCCGCACCCATCGCCAACGACGCGGTGACAGTCTGGCGCGGAACCCTGGTCGCCCACGTCAGGTCGACGCCATCGCGAACCAGCATGTCGCGCACGACGGCGCCGGCCTCGTCAATACCAATAGTGGTGACCAACTCAGTGTCCAGGCCGAGCCTAGCCATGGCGACAGCTTGGACGCCCGAACCGCCGGGGGTCAGCGCCGATTCGGAAACGAATTGTTCTTCGCCGAGGCGGGGCTCGTGGGCCAGCGGCCCCATGACGAGTGAGAGGGTTAACGGCCCTGCAACGCAGACACGTGTCGGAGTCATTGCTCTACCTTCTCATTACCCGCGCGTAATTGGCGAAAGTTCGGGCACCCACGGTGCAGAAAGTAAAGAACGCTTTACACAATCGTGACCTCTCGTTACTTAACTGTAACGACCACATGACGGTCTCAAGACGCAGCCCAAAGGTATCCATGCATAGACTGCCCGAGTATTCGGCGTTTTTCTCCGCCGGACGTACCCATTCAACAGGAGGACTCTTCATGAACCTCAAGAGGACATGGCTGGCTGTTCCCGCCATCCTCGCGCTCGGCCTGACCGCCTGCTCCGGCGGCGGTTCAACCGATGGCGCAGCTTCCGGCTCCGACTCCGGCTCCACCGGCGGCACGAACTACGTGACCACCAACGGCTCCGAGCCCCAGAACCCCCTGATCCCGGCAAACACCAACGAGGTCGGCGGCGGCAAGATCATCGACCTGATCTTCTCCAAGCTCGTCCGCTACGAAGCCGACGGCACCGCTAAAAACGACGTCGCTAAGTCCATCGAGCACAACGAGGACGCCACCGTCTGGACCATCACCCTCAACGAGGATCGCACCTTCACCGACGGCACCCCCGTCCAGGCGCACAACTTCGTCGACGCATGGAAGCTAGGCGCCAAGGAAGCCATGCTCTCCTCCTACTTCTACGCACCCATCGTCGGCGCCGATGAAGAGGGCGCGGGTGACCTGACCGGCCTCGAGGTCACCGGAGACTACTCCTTCACCGTCACGCTGAAGGAACCGGCAGCTGACTTCGGTTCGCGCCTGGGCTACTCCGCCTACGCTCCGCTGCCCGACTCGACCCTGGCTGATCCCGAAGCCGGTGGCGAGCACCCGGTCGGCAACGGCCCCTACATGCTCAAGGATGAAAACGCTTGGGAGCACAACGCTCAGATCACCCTGGTGCCCAATCCCGGCTACGTCGGCGATGAGAAGCCCCAGAACGACGGTGTCCAGATCATCTTCTATGCCTCCCAGGATGCGGCCTACGCCGACCTGACCAGTGGCAACCTCGACGTCCTGGATGCAATCCCGGACTCGGCGTTCTCCACTTACGAGGACGAGCTCGCTGGCCGCTCCGTTAACCAGGCTGCCGCCATCTTCCAGAGCTTCACCATTCCCACCAACCTCGAGCACTTCTCGGGCGAAGAGGGCAAGCTGCGTCGCCAGGCCATCTCCATGGCCATCAACCGCGAAGAGGTCACCGAAACCATCTTCCAGGGCACCCGCACCCCCGCCAAGGACTTCACCTCCCCCGTCGTCGACGGATTCAATGAGTCCGTCGAAGGCAACGAGGTTCTGACCTTCAATGCCGATAAGGCTAAGGAACTGTGGGCACAGGCTGAGGCCATCGCTCCCTTCTCCGGCACTTTCACTATCGGCTACAACTCTGATGGTGGACACCAGGCTTGGGTTGACGCCGTCACCAACCAGATCAAGAACAACCTGGGTATCGACGCCGAAGGCGCCCCATACCCGGACTTCAAGTCACTGCGCGATGACGTGACCAACCGCAAGATCCAGGGCGCTTTCCGTACCGGCTGGCAGGCCGACTACCCGGGCAAGTACAACTTCCTGGCACCGATCTACGCCACCGGCGCTGGCGCGAATGACGGCGACTACTCCTCCGAAGAGTTCGACTCGCTACTGGCTCAGGCCGCCTCGGCAGCTACCACTGAGGAATCGAACGAGATCCTCGACAAGGCTCAGACTGTTCTGTTCCAGGACCTTCCGGCCATTCCGCTGTGGTATGCCAACGTCAACGGTGGCTGGTCCGAGAACGTTGAGAACGTTGTCTTCGGTTGGAATTCGGTGGCTCTGTACACCGACATCACCAAGAAGTGATGTTCTGAGATTGAAGCAGATGCTTTGATCTGACGATTCGCTGGCGTAGGGGCGGATGGGGATTTCTTCGGATTTCTCCCATCCGCCCCTCGTTTGTGGTTGAGGGGTTTCTGCCCTGTCACTCGCCCCTCGTTTGCGGGTGAGGGCCCTGCCCTTTCGCTAACGTATGAAGAAGCGCGTCGAGATCCACCGTTACGCGCCGACGCCGATTCGTCTACGAGCAGGTATCACCACTTAACGGTGGGTCTGCGCGGGTAACTGTGGTTCTCGCCGGGTAACTGTGGGGCTGGGCGCAACCGTCAATCTGGGCGAGCTGCGATGGGTCTGGCAGGCAGCGGTGGTTCTCACCACGTAACGGGGGTCCGGGCGGCACCCTCGCACGGTGCCACCAACTTGGGCGTCCCTCGCGGGAAAGATGTGCGTCCTTCGCGAGACTTTTGGGCGTCCCTCGCGGGTGGGGAGGTCAGGGTTAAGCCCAGCAGACCACCAAACCATTCCCAGACGGCGCCCAGACAGCACTCAGATGCGATTCCACAATGTGATCATGCCCCGTTCAGCGTCTCACAAAATATCGTTTGCCGATCTTTTACCCTATGATGCCGAGAGTGTGCGTCCCCGACCGGGCCTCGCACACCGTTGCCGCCCTCGTGACGACAACGTCCCATCAGTGCGACATCCAGCCGCACTACAGAGTCGAAGGACCACTCCATGCTGCGCTACATCGGACGGCGCCTCCTGCAGACCATCCCGGTCTTCTTCGGAGCGACGTTCCTGATCTTCGCAATGGTCTACCTCATGCCAGGCGACCCCGTACAGGCGCTTGGCGGAGACCGTGGCCTCTCCGAGGCCGCCGCCGCAGAGATCAGGGCTGAATACAATCTGGACAAACCGTTCTGGATGCAATACCTGCTCTACCTCAAGGGCGTATTCACCCTCGACTTCGGTAACACCTTCTCCGGTCAGCCCGTCATCTCCGTTATGGCACACGCCTTCCCCATCACGATTCGCCTAGCCCTCTACGCGCTAGCAATCGAAGCTATCGGCGGCATTATCCTCGGAGTGATCGCAGGCATCCGACGCGGCAAGGTATTCGACTCAACCATCCTCGTCTTCTCCCTGCTGCTGATCTCGGTTCCGACATTCGTCCTCGGCTTCCTGTTGCAGTTCATCCTGGGCGTCAAACTCGGCTGGTTCCCCACCACCGTGGGCGTCAACGTCAACTTCCAGTCACTGACAATGCCCGCCATCGTGCTAGGCGGCGTCTCCCTGGCCTACGTCACTCGCCTGACCCGCCAGTCGGTGTCCGAAAACGTCTCAGCCGACTTCGTGCGTACCGCACGCGCCAAGGGCCTACCCGGCGGCCAAGTGATGAGCCGCCACATCCTGCGTAACTCCCTCATCCCCGTTGCCACCTTCCTGGGCGGCGACCTCGGAGCTCTCATGGGCGGCGCCATCATCTCCGAAGGTATCTTCAACATTTCCGGCGTCGGCGGAACCCTGTGGCAAGCCATCATCAAAGGCGAACCCGCAACCGTCGTCTCTGTGACCACAGTGCTGGTCCTGGTCTACATTTTCGCCAACCTTGTCGTAGACCTCCTGTACGCCGTGCTCGACCCGAGGATCCGCTATGAGTGAGTACATCCCCTCAGCCAACATCGCGCGCACCCGCGCTGGACAAAGCCACTACGTCTCCGACATCGACGAAACCGGCCTGGGTGCAGTCGACGCCGTTGCAGACGACTCTGCACCCTCGTCCATGTGGGGCGAAGCCTGGAAAAACCTGCGCAAACGCCCCATCTTCTGGGTCGCCGCATTCATCATCCTCTTCGCCATCGCAATGGCCGCAATCCCCCAGCTTTTCACCAGCCAAGACCCGCGTTTTTGCGAACTGGCCAACTCGCAGGCCGGCCCGACCGACGGTCACCCCTTCGGTTTTGACCGCCAGGGCTGCGACATCTACGCCCGCGTGATCTACGGAGCCCGCGCCTCGGTCACCGTTGGCGTCGTCACCACCATCATGGTGGCCATTATCGGTGGTGCCATTGGTGCGTTGGCCGGCTACTTCGGCGGATGGTTCGACTCGGTCCTGTCGCGCATCACCGACATCTTCTTCGCGGTTCCACTGCTGTTGGCCGCCATCGTTTTTATGCAGATGTTCAAGGAACACCGCAACGTGTGGATGGTCATCCTGGTGCTCAGTGCGTTCGGTTGGACTCAGATTGCGCGTATTACCCGCGGCGCCGTCATGACGGCTAAGAACGAAGAGTTCGTGACCGCGGCGCGCGCCACCGGCGCATCCAAGTTCCGCATCCTCATGAGCCACATCATGCCCAACGCGATGGCCCCGATCATCGTCTACGCGACGGTTGCTCTGGGCACGTTCATCGTGTCCGAGGCATCCCTGTCCTTCATGGGTATTGGCTTGCCGCCAAACATCGTGTCTTGGGGCGCCGATATTTCCGCCGCCAAGGCTTCGCTGCGTTCCAGCCCGATGGTGCTGTTCTACCCAGCAGGCGCCCTGGCTATGACCGTTCTCAGCTTCATCATGATGGGTGACGCCGTGCGCGACGCCCTCGACCCGAAGGCCCGCAAGTGAGCGAAAACGAACAGACCCCGCAAACTCCCACCGAGGAGCAGTTCGAAGAAGCCGTCAACCGGATCGTCCTGGGTGACGAGGGCGCCTCCGCCGCCGAACCTGCGACCGCTGAAGGTGGCGTCGTCCTCGACCCGTCCACCACTGCCGAGGGCGAGGGCGAGCTCCACCCCGACGACGAGGCCCCGCTGCTCAAGATCACCGATCTGGAGGTCACCTTCACGACCTCGACGGGCATGGTGCCCGCTGTGCGCGGCGCAAACGTCACCATCTACCCCGGCCAGACGGTCGCCATCGTTGGCGAATCCGGCTCCGGCAAGTCCACGACAGCTGCCGCCGTTATCGGCCTGCTGCCAGGCACGGGCAAGGTGACCGCAGGCTCCATCGAATTCGATGGGCGAGACATCACCAACCTGTCCTCCAAGGAATGGGTTGAGCTGCGCGGCTCCGGCATTGGCCTGGTTCCCCAGGACCCGATGACCAACCTCAATCCGGTGCTGCGCATCGGCACCCAGGTCAAGGAAGCCCTCACGGCAAATAACGTCGTGCCGAACTCTCAGACCGGCAGGCGAGTCGCTGAACTCCTTGACGAAGCCGGCCTACCAGACGCGGCGCGTCGCGCCAAGCAGTACCCGCACGAGTTTTCCGGCGGCATGCGCCAGCGCGCCCTCATTGCCATTGGTTTGGCTGCTCGCCCCAAGCTGCTCATCGCTGACGAGCCGACCTCTGCCCTGGATGTGACGGTACAGCGCCGCATCCTCGACCACCTGGGGATGCTGACTCGCGACCTAGGGACCGCGGTCCTGTTCATCACCCACGACTTGGGTTTGGCTGCCGAGCGCGCCGAACAACTCATCGTCATGCACCGTGGTCGCATTGTCGAATCGGGACCGGCGCTGGAAATCCTCCAGCACCCGCAGCACCCCTACACGAAGCGCCTGGTGTCTGCTGCGCCCTCGTTGGCGTCTGCTCGCATTGAGTCGGCTCATGCGCGCGGTATTTCGGTGACGGAAGAGGAACTGACCGGCGCCGGCAAGGGAGCCGTTGCTACTGACGAGATCATTCGCGTTGAGAATCTGACTCGCGAGTTCGACATTCGTGGTGCCAAGGGCGAAGCCAAGAAGCTGCTGGCCGTTGACAACGTGTCCTTCGGACTGCGGCGTGGAACCACTCTGGCGGTTGTGGGCGAGTCTGGTTCGGGCAAGTCCACTGCGGCGAACATGATTCTGCATCTGCTCAAGCCCACATCAGGTCGCGTGTTCTTTGACGGCCAGGACACGTCGAAGTTTTCCGATAAGGAACTTTTCGCGTTCCGCCGCCGCCTGCAGGCTGTGTTCCAGAACCCCTATGGGTCTTTGGATCCGATGTATTCGATTTACCGTCTGATCGAGGAGCCTTTGCTGGTTCACGGCTACGGTTCGGCCCAGTACGCGGAGCAGGAGTTTGCGCGCGCCCAAGCTACCGGCCGCGAGCCCGAGGCATGGATCCAAAAGATCATGGAAGTGCGTGCTGCTGGACGTGAGCTGACGGCTGCTGAGAAGAAGGCACTCAATCCGAAACGTCTGCGCGTTGAGCGGGTTTCAGAGCTGTTGGACATGGTGGCGTTGCCGCGTTCGGCGATGCGTCGCTACCCCAATGAGCTGTCTGGCGGTCAGCGTCAGCGCGTGGCTGTGGCTCGCGCTTTGGCTCTGAACCCTGAGGTGATTGTTCTGGACGAGGCCGTGTCCGCTTTGGACGTACTAGTTCAGAACCAGATTCTGCACCTGCTCAATGATTTGCAAGCACAGCTTGGCTTGTCCTATCTGTTCATCACTCACGATCTGGCTGTGGTGCGCCAGATTGCTGACGACGTGGTGGTCATGGAGCGAGGCAAACTGGTTGAGCAGAATACAACCGACGAGCTGTTCAACAACCCGGTTCAGGATTACACGCGCGATCTGATTGACGCGGTCCCCGGCCGCCGAATCCAGCTGAATCTTTAAGGGCTACCTACGCCCCTTCCGCCGAGAGCAGACCTTATGGTCGTTTTTGGCCCTCAAACGGGCCAGATTTGACCACAAAGTCTGCTCTCGGCGCAGTTTTAAGGAGTGCGTCCCTTCCACCACGTGCGCACCGCGACCACGCCCGCGAAGGTTCCGAGGGTGTTCATAATGACGTCATCGACGTCGGCAATCCGATATGAGCAAGGAACAACGCCGTAAAGGCCGGTCCACTGGGTCAGCTCAATCAAACAGGACACGGCATATCCAATAAGCGTCCACAACGCCAAGGTCGCCCAGGGGTGTTCACGAGGCCGGGGCTCGCCCTCGTACATCACACGGCTCGACGGCGGCAGACCACCAGCATCACCCGACGAAGACGTACAGCGGCGGCTCAGAAGACGTCGGCTCGCGCCAAAATGTACTTCAAGCAGCGCGCCGAAAGGCATAAAGAGCACGATATTGAGCACCACTTGGACCGCGTAAATCCCAGCTCGCCACGATCTACCCGCCGCAACAAGGTCAGCGATCCCCACGAGGGAACCGCCCGGCACCAGATTCGACCAGTCCACTCGGCGGGCGCACCACGAGGCCGGATCGTCCGGCAGCGGCAGAGTTGTTAAAACCATCAGGGTCGCAAGGTAGAGCCAGGTCAGAAGCCATAGGCGGGAGCGATGGCCACGCATCCACCAGACACCAGTGATGACAACGGATAGGACAAGGACGACGCCGGCGTCGAAAAGCCAATCCGCTGCGCTGTTCATAGCTCCTATCGTCCCATGGTTTCTCCTCCCACCTCGAAGCCCCTCCTCCGCCGAGAGCAGACTTTATGCGCAAAAATCGTCTAAAAACAGGCCAAAAACGACCATAAGGTCTGCTCTCGGCGGGAGGGGGCCAACAACTCCCATGACAGATGTCATGGGAAACCTTGCCTCAGACGACACTTCTGCCACAGCCAGCTCGCCACCAGGATTAAGTCATGACAAGAACACAGGCAATCAGCGTTGCCGAAGTCTCCAAAAACTTCAGCTCCTTCACCGCGGTGCGCGACGTCAATCTTGATGTCCCCAGCGGCCAAATCATGGCCCTCCTGGGGATGAACGGTGCCGGTAAAACCACGCTCATTGACATGATCATCGGTTTCCAAAAGCCCACCACAGGCTCAACGCAAATCTTTGGCATGGCCCCGCGTGACGCCATTCGCCGCGGACTCGTCGGCGTCGTCCACCAAACCGGTGCGCTATTGCCCGAATACACGGTGACTCAAACACTCAAGCTCTTCGCCGCCACCCATGACCAGCCGCTCCCCCTCGACGACATCCTGGAACGCACCGACCTAACGGCCCTAGCCAAGCGCCGCGTCGGCAAACTCTCCGGAGGCGAACAACAACGGGTCCGCCTGGCGTTGGCTCTCTTGCCCGACCCGCAACTCCTGATCCTCGATGAACCTACTGCCGGGATGGACGCGGTGGCCCGCCGACGTTTCTGGGAGCTCATGCGACACCAGGCAGACGCTGGCTGCACCATCGTCTTCGCCACCCACTACCTAGCTGAAGCCCAGGATTTCGCTGAACGCACCATAATCATGCGCGGTGGACGCATCATCCGCGACGGCGCCACCGAAGACATTCGCCGTGACGCCACGCAATCCCAGCTGACCATCTCTGTTCCGGTTTCCAGCGTCAACGAGGCCGAGGCCGCCCTCGCTAATCTGCCGCAGTCCGATCGGTGGCAAGTGTCCTGGGCCGACGAGGTGGGCGCCGCGTCCTCGGCCGATACTGCCTCCGCGGACTCGCCGGCAGCCAAGCGCAATCGCGCCCCAGCTCCCACAGAACGCACGCTGACTGTTAGCGGTCACGATTTAGATGACGCCGCCCGCGCCCTGCTCAACATTGCGGGCACCCACAGCCTCGAGCTGACCTCCGCCACCCTTGAGGACGCGTTTGCCTCCCTCGTCGACTCCGATGATTGTCAGGACTGAACGATGACCACACCAAACGTAGTGAACGACCCTTCACAGCATGCCAACTTGGGCGTCCCTCGCCAGACTTTTGGGCGTCCCTCGCGGAAAGTGGGGTCGGGCTGGAAAGGCCTGCCAACCTTGACGTGGTGGAACTTCTGGAAGCTCATCACCAACCCGTTCTCGCTGGGTTTTTCCATCGCACTACCGATCTTCATGTACCTGATGTTCGGCACCGACGCCACCTTCGCCGACACCAACATCGGGCACGCTAACGTCAGCGCCGCCATCTTAGTCAATATGGCGATCTACGGGGTCATAATGACCTCGTCATCAATGGGTGCCAACGTCTCCCTTGAACGAGTCTCAGGCGTGAGCAGGCTCTATGCCCTGACCCCCATGTTGTCCAGCGCGCTCATTGTTGCACGACTGCTGGCTTCCATCCTCATCAGCGCCGTCGTGCTCGCCCTCGTCTACACGATCGGCGCCACCACCGGTGCAACTATGGAACCGGCTGCGTGGATTGGTTCCGCGCTGATCATCTTGGTAGCCACCATGATGCCCACGGCTTTGGGGTTGGCCGCCGGATACCTCGTGCGTTCAGATGGGGTGTTTGCCCTGACCTCAATCATCACCGTGGTCTGTTCCTTCATGTCCGGCATGTTCATGCCGCTGGAGCAGATGGGTGAGTTCTTCTCCGCAGTTGCTCCGTGGACGCCCTTCTACGGGATGATGAAGCTGGCTCAAGTTCCGCTGATTGGGTGGGACTCGTTCGAATGGCAGTGGGCTGCGACGTGGCTGGGCTGGGCGGTATTCTTCGCGGGCGTGGCCGTATGGGCGCAGCGTCGCGACACGGGGCGTTGACGGGGAAGGCTAGGATCACGACTATGGCTAGGGCATTTGACGAGGGCGAGGCCGGGTTGGCAACTGTCCCCCAGGCCCAGAAACCAACGACAACCTCGCACAATGACCCCACCTCAACAACGAACTCACAGAACGTGGGCGTCCTCGGCATTCCCAAAGACCGGCTCATTTCGCTGGCGTGGGCCACACCCTTCCTGGTGTTCCTCATCTTCCCCATCACCGCTGCCATTCGCGCCGGATGGTCCCATCCGGTGGTCCCCTACCTGCTGACAAGCACCGCAGCCCTGGCCATCACCTATATCGCCGCGTGGATTATTAACCCTCCCGCGCCGCTATCGCCGCGCATAACAAAACGCTTCGTCGTGTCCTTTGTCCTGGTGGTGGCCGCACAGGTTGGGATGGAATCCCTCGTTCTTCTCCCCGAGGCCAAGCAGATCACCGGCGGCGCATACATGGTCTGCTACATCGCATCAATCGCCGCTCTGCTTTCGCCCAAACCTTTATTGATTCCCTCAACAGGGTTCTCTGTAGTGCTGGTTGCGCTCGAGATTCTTCTGGTGCCCGGTGAGCAACACTTCGCTATCCTCACCGTTTGCATGACCCTGGTCATTTGCTTACTGGCGCGCAACGGCGTGGAAAGAGACCGCCGCGAAAGTGTCCGGCACCAGCACGAACTCCTCTTGGAACGCGAGGTCGAGCGTTCAAGAATTTCAGCCGACCTGCACGACATCCTTGGCCAGACCCTCACCGGAATCACGGTCAAAGCAGACCTGGCCGGACGGTTGCTCGACGCAGGACGCAGCGACGAGGCGCGCACACAGATCGACGAACTTACAGAACTATCCCGGTCAGCTCTGGCGGATGTACGAACCGTGGTCGCCCAGAACCGAACCCTTTTGCCAGAAACTGAAGTCGAGCAGTCGCGCGGCCTCGTCCAAGCAATCGGAGCTCGTTTCGAAGTCGTTTACGAGGGCGAGCCCGCCCCGGGTGCACCGTCGACCTTGGTGGCCCACACGATCCGCGAGGGCGTGACGAATGCTCTGCACCATGCGGCGCCATCGGTTGTTACGGTGACCCTGCGTTCGGACGGGGTCAAGGTAGTCAATGACGGTTTGCTCGACAATGATCGCGTTGGCTCTGGGCTTGCTGGCCTGCGGGAGCGGGTTGGTGAGGCGGGGACGGTCACCGCTGGAGTTGAGGATGGCCGTTGGGTGCTTGACCTCGCCCTTAAAGTTGAAGCATGAGCAACGAGGGCACCTGCGCGACTGCATGGTTAGAAGCGAGGCAACGCCTCATCACTGATAAAGAACATTCAAACCTAGACAACGGGAGTTTGTGATCGTGCGTATGGGCACCGTTGTACCGAGCGATTCGCGTAAGGTCGGAGGTCTGGCGTGATCCGAGTCCTCGTCGTTGACGATCAGGCGATGGTTCGCGGCGCCCTCGCCACCCTGCTCGCTTTAGAACCAGACATCGAGGTCGTCGGCCAGGCCTCTAACGGGGTGGAGGCCTTAGAGTTCCTGTCCGCTGTAGCGTCCTCAAACTCCGATCAGTTGCCCGATGTTGTCTTAACGGATGTGGAGATGCCGCGCATGGATGGTATTACTGCCTGCGAAGCCATCCTGTCTGCCCATCGGGGCGTGCGAGTGCTCATGCTGACAACCTTCGGCAGGCCAGGCTACGTCCAGCGTTCCTTGGACGCGGGCGCTAGTGGTTTCGTTGTTAAGGACGCGCCCTCCGAACAATTAGCTGATGCTGTGCGCCGCGTTGCCGCAGGCCAACGAGTCATAGATCCGACGTTGGCGGTGGAGACTTTGTCGCGCGGAGCCTCGCCGCTCACTGATCGTGAGGCAGATGTGTTGCGATCCGTGTCCGAGGGCGGGACCATCGCTGATATTGCCGCAGCTTTGGGGTTGAGCCAGGGAACGGTGAGGAATCATGTGTCTGCCGCAATGCTCAAGACTCAGGCGCGCACGAGGGCAGAGGCCGTGCGTATCGCCACCGAATCCGGCTGGCTGTAGGCGCCCCGATTATTCCCCGCTTGCTACGCCCTCGTTCCCCTGCCCGCACCCCCCTTCGCCGAAAGCAGACTTTATGGTCAAAAATCGGCTGAAAATGGTTAAAAAACAACCATAAGGTCTGCTCTCGGCGGTGTTAGGTGCAGGAGGCCAGAACCTTCGCCATGGCGTCATATTCCGTCTGAGTCACCGACAAACCGTAAGAAGACTTCACCCCAACCTGACGGCTGACATACTCGCAGCGAAAATCCTTATTCGTCGGCAGCCAGGTATCCGCCGAGGAAGCAGACTTGTCCTGGTTGGCTTGCCCATCAACGGCTAAGAGATTCTCCGGATCATTCGCGAAAGCCTGGCGCGTCGCTAAATCCCACTTCCATGCCCCAGACTGCCACGCATCCTTCAACGCGACAACGTGATCGATCTGAACCAAATTCGACGTGTCCTGACCCCGCTGAAACTCCATAATCTTGCCAACATACGGCTCAGCCAAGGTGCCCGACAAGACCACACAGTCATGAGTCCCCGGCTTAAAGGTCGGGCGCGCCAAGTCCCTGGCCAACACATCGTTGCGAGTATCGCAGCCATTGTGATCCTCATCCGCCCACGCCTGACCAAATTGATCGCGCTGATATTCGGGCACGTCAAAAGACTCCCCAACTGACCGCACCCGCAGACCCTGTAATTGGGAGGCCGCCTCAGAGTCGGGCAAGTCCGTTGGCGAAGCTCCCGGCAAAGCCTGGGGCAACGCCAACTCATCCCAAGGCCAAGTAACTTTCCGCCCAAAACGCGACTCCAGACGCGCCAGATCAGGCCCCACACCGGGAACAAAAGCCCACACCAAGATCAACGCGATCAAAACACACACCACCGCATCGCCCAAACCCCAGCGCCTACTCCTGCGCCGACGCCCACGATGCGACATGTTGTCTCCCATCACCAAAATCAGCGCCCAACGAGGGCGCTCAACCAACTCACACCATCATCAAACATGGCATGGGCAACTGCGTCCTATCCACAGGGCTCGTCCTCGTCAATACGTCAGAGCTGCGCCACGCGGCCGGCGCGGCGCTTCATCCACCAATCCTTGACGAAGAACAGGCACACCACGATCACCGTCAGGACCGACATCGCAATCAACTGCTGGCGAGCCGTCGGATTCCACGCCATCAAACCAGCCACGACCACCAAAGCCACCAACACAACCCACGGCAGCCACGGCCAACCCGGCATCCGAATCGCCATCCGCCCCGACTCTTCCAACGAATCGTGCAAACGCATCTGCGCCACCAGAATGAACACCCAAATAATCAGCAGAACCATGCCCACCGAATTGATGAGGATCCCCAACAAAATTTCGGGCAGCAGCCAATTCAAAGCCACCGACACCAGCGCAAAGAAAATCGACACCGACACGGCTCTCCGAGGCGTACGGCCTCGGGCAATATCGCCTTCACCCTCTTCGCTGAGAACCGCAGTCACACCGTCAACTGACGCGCCAGCCTCGGCCATCGTCGACCCCAGCTCACCCGCGTCACGCCCCAGCAGCCAACGCACGCCCATACCGCGGGCAGACAGGGAATACGCCATGCGGCTCGACGCGTAGATATTCGCTGAAAATGCACTGATCAGAGCGATAAAGACGACCGCTTCCATAATGCGAGCCACCGCCGGAACGCCAGCCATTTCCAAGATCGCAGCAAAGGGACTGGTCGCCATATCCGGGGAATTCCACGGCAACAGCAGGATCAGCAACATCACCGAACCCACGTAGAACACCAAGATTCGCACAATCACCGAGCGGATCGCAGCGCCCATCGCGGCCTTCGCATCATCGGCCTCGGCGGCGGCGATGGTGACAATTTCAATGCCACCAAAGGACGTGATGATGGCCAGCAGGGCCACCGCGATGCCGGACATGCCTTGGGGCATGAAGCCTCCGTGTCCCATGAGAGTGTCGAATAGCCCTTCGCTGCGGCCTGGGATTACGCCGGTTATCAGGCCAACACCGATGATGAGGAAGGCAATGATCGCGACGACTTTAATGCCCGCCAGCCAGGCTTCGACCTCGCCGAAATCTCCGGCAGCCATGAGGTTAATGCCACCCAGGATCACAACGATCACCAGGGCCACCACCCACTGAGGTACGGAGGGGAACCAGCCGATGAAGATCGCCGCGGCGCCGGTAATTTCCAAGCCAAGCACCATAATGAGCATCGCCCAGTACAGCCAGCCGGACGTGAAGCCCGCCCACCTGCCGATACCCGCTTCGGCGTAGGTGGAAAAGGATCCGGTCGACGGCAGCGCGGACGCCAGTTCTGCCAGCGAGAACATCACAGAGACGGCGATGAGTGCGGCCAGCGCATAGGAAACGAGGACGGCCGGTCCGGCCTCGGATACGGCAACGCCCGTGCCCAGGAAGAATCCGGCGCCGATCGCACTACCCATTGCCATCATGGACAGGTGGCGTTTTTTGAAGCGTCGGCCGCCCGAGGGCGCGCCTGCTTGGGTTGCGTGTTCAGGTGTGCGCGAGGGCGCGGCATTGTTAGCTGGTGTTGGGGGATACGGACTCATGGTCACTGGTCGCCTTTCATCGGGCCCGATTGTCCTGGTCAGCTACGGGCAACCTGGAAAGGTTAGGCCGTCGGGGGGCCTGGGGTCACATCCTTGGTATGAAGCGACATTGGGTGAGACTGGGATGATCGGCATGCGGGCACCGAGTTCTGCGCATGGGTTTAGCACCGCAAATTGGGCGTCCTTCGGGGGAGTTATGGGCGTCCTTCGCGGCGCAGGGCCATGATGGCGCGCAACTGCGACGCCGTCAGAGTCAAAGTCCACTCCCCCGTCTGCGGCAACTGCCAACGACGCCAATGCGACAACACCGTGAAGGCCATGCCCACAATGATCGCCACCAACATCCCAATCGTGGACAACTCGTAACGATAGAAGATCACCTGGATCGTGGCCGACACCAAAGCAGGCGTCGCATAAAGATTATTCCCCCCAAAAACCTGGGGAACATTACCGGCTGAAATATCGCGGATCATCCCGCCACCAACAGCCGTAATAATGCCCAGCATGATCGCCGGAATCCACGAAAAACCAGCATCCAAAGTCTTAAGCGCACCCGTGGCCGCCCAACACCCCAGCACCGTGCCATCTGCAATGACCAGCGCAATACGCCACGGCCTCGATTCCAACTTCCACAGCATGGCAATACCCGCACCCACCAAGGCAGTTCCCAGGTAGTACGGGTCTGTCAGAGCCGCCGGAGGACCCGACTGCAACAGAACATCGCGCAACATGCCGCCGGCAAGCGCCGACATAATGGCCAACACTCCAAACCCCACCGCATCAAAGTTCTTCATGCGCGCCAAGCGCCCGCCCAGGATGCCATTGAGCAGCACTCCCAGCAGGTCAATGGCGCGGAAAAGATCCGGCAGAGTCTCGTTCAGTGTGTCAAGCACGAAAATATTGTGCCGTCACGCGACGACCGTGCCAAATAGTCCACCCAGCAAATAGGTCACGGCAGCAGCTCCGTAACCAATGAGCAACTGGCGGATCGCCCTCGGCAATGGGGCCTGACCTGAAAGAACGCCCACGATCCCGCCCGTCACCAGCAAGGCAGCCCCCACGATCACGGCGGCCACAATAATCGCGGTCACGCCCGTCAGCCCGAAGATGTAGGGCAGCAGCGGCAACAGCGCACCCACTGCAAAGAACACGAATGATGAGGCCGCGGCCCGCCACGGCGTTCCCACCTGGTCTCCTGCTCCGGCCCCATTCACGCCCCCATCGCCCAAGGCTGCGCGCACCGCAATGACGCCGGACTCTGACCCAGCTGGCTTGCGAACCTGGCTGAACACTTTGGCAGCGTGGGCGGCAGCGTCAGCCTCGGACTCACCGCGAGCGCGGAACACCAAAGCCAGTTCATTCGCATCAACATCGAGGGCTGGCACAGCCTGGTGCGCTTCGGGGTCGGGGATCGAAGCGTCAAGCAGCTCGCGTTGACTGCGCACACTCACCCACTCGCCCGCGGCCATCGACAAAGCGCCTGCGAGCAGGCCTGCAACACCCGTAGCCAGGACGAGGCCGGGGCTCATTCCCGTAGCCGCAACTCCCAGGACGAGGGCAAGGTTGGAGACCAGGCCGTCGTTGGCTCCAAAGACTGCGGCTCTAAAAGTGCCAGCGAGCGCCTCGCGGGAGCGGGCGGTGAGGCCTCGGATGACTTCGCCGTGGATGTGTTCGTCGGCGGCCATCTGGTCGGTGGCGTCGTCGTCCATGTCGTAGGTGGTGCGCTGTTCTGCGCGCTGAGCCATGGCGAGGATGAAAATTGTGCCGAAAATTTGCGCGAGCCAGGCGCTAATGCGGGCCGAAAGGCGGGGCCTGGGGGCGGGGAGGGCTTTGTCACCTAGGAGCGCAAGCCAGTATTCCTCGTGGCGGCGTTCGGCTTCGGCCAGTTGAAGGAGGACTTCGCGTTCCTCGCCGGTGCGCCGTTCTGCCAACGCGCGGTAGGTGCGAGCTTCCATGCGTTCTTCGGCGAGGTGGCGCCTCCACCGGCGGATTTGGGCGCGCGTGGCGTTCGGGGTTGGGGGTTGTGGGGTGTTGGTGTCGCTTGGAGCGGGAAAGTCTGGTTGTGCGTCAGCATCCCGTTGTGCGGATGTGGCGCCTGTTCGAGGTTCGTCCTGTGGCAATGGTTCTCCTGGGGCGAGGTTGCGGGAACCCGAATCCGCCCCGATTCCAGTGGTGTAGGAACCGGGGCGGATCGTGGAAGTCATGGGGTCAGCGGGCGTGACCGTCGGGGGAATCGAAGTTTGCTTCGACCGTGGTTGTCGGGGCCGTCTTCGGGTTCGTCGACGAGGGCGGGGTTTGCGAGGACGAGGGCGGAGCCCCAAAGAGGCGTTCTTTCACGGCGTCAGCCACCTTGTCGGTGACGCGTTCTCCCTGTTCGCGAACGATGTCGGACATCTTTTCACCCGCACGGTCCAGGGGTTTGGCCACGACTGGGATGCGGCGGAGCTTGGAGGCTGTGGCGCGCAGTTTCTCGTATTGTTCGCGTCCAGCTCGGGTGCCGAGGACGTAGCCGACGCCAGCGCCGAGCAGGATGCCTATCTTTGTACCCATGTCGTCTCCTTGAAATTGTCCTGGCCGGTTCGCATCCAACGAGTGTTGTTGCGGGTTTGGCCAGCTGTAGCACCACAGACTGCTTGTTTCGCATTGCCCGTGGGGTCGCCACATGTGTCGGCTTCCAAGCGTACCGGTGTTGTAGAAGATCCTCACTATGGATTTTTAGAGTGGTTTTGAATCACGCAGACATACACGGTCTTCAGATAACCTTCAGCCCAACCCTTATTTTCAGCAGAATATAAGGATGTTTTTGATATCTACCCCTTAACTTAAAATAAAGTCTTGTATTTGCGTAACTATTAGATTTACACTTAATTTTATGGCTTATTCCTACGCAATTCTCGCCGACATCATCAACTCACGAGAACTCGACGATCGAAACGCTGCCCAAGAAAGCTTCCTATCTGTTCTCGAAGAAGCAACAAAATCTCTCAAAATACTGCAACAACCGTACGCAACCGTCGGAGATGAATTTCAAACAGTCTGCTCCAGCCTTGAGGACGCCCTCGACTTCACCTTGAGAGTACAGCTCCTACTCCCCCTCGACCTCGGCTTACGCTTCGGCATCGGCGAGGGCGACATCAAAACCATCCCCACTCAACACACGCCTATTCAGGACGGAAGCGCCTGGTGGAGAGCACGGGAAGCTATCGACAATGCTCACGAAACTCAAAAACATCTTCGTTTCACACGAACGAGAGCCGCTTGCGCAGACCCGCAGCGCACCGCCCACACCAACGCACTACTGACGCTGCGAGATCAAACAGTGAGCCGACTTCAGGAAAGACCTCGACGGATCATCGCGGCCGCCCTCGTCGGAACCACACAAATAGCTATCGCACGCAAGGAAGGCATCACTCAAGCGGCAGTGTCTTCAGTAGTTAACGGAAGCGGAGCCGCCCTTCTGGAAGCTCAGCGCCTCCTTCTACAAGGCACCCTTCAGCCTCTCAGCGGCTCGGAGTGACCACAATGATCACACTAACTCTTCTAGCTATCGGCGCTTTCGAAGCCGGCCTTTCGCTCACCGACTTACGTGATCGACGCCGCCCATCACCATTGATCTGGATCATCGGCTCAACGACCGCTTTTGCGACTTTACTTCTAGGGTGGATCATTTTTGAGAACGCCTTCTCAACAATCCTTCCTCTGATAGCACTAGTGCTCTGGGCTATTTGGGGAGCCATTTTTACTACGCCAAAAAGCATCGTGGCTCGCGCCGCCACCTTCGCCCTCGGCGCTGCCCTGATGACATCTCGTATGCCAACGCTACTGCCAGCGATAAGCGCTGCTCACCTCAACGAAACTACCTCTGCCCTTAACCTGACGCCACTGACGGTAGTCGGAGTGGTCTTGATGATGGCGCGACCATCGAATGAATTCATCGCAGCAACACTGACGCTCGTGCGCCAAAAAGAGTCAATGGAGGAACCTCCTGGAGAACGCAATCCCCACACTGATCAAAGCCTCTTGCGAGGGGGCCGTTGGATTGGATCTCTTGAACGCATTCTTATTTTGTCGCTCGCGTTCATTGACGCTCCAGCAGCAATCGCAGCGGTTATTGCAGCGAAAGGAGTCATCCGATTCCCCGAGATCAGTAGGAATGATCAGACTCGAGGACGAGCAGCCGAAGAGTTTCTCATCGGGTCATTTTCGTCGTGGCTGTTAGCGGTCGGCGCTTACCTGGTATTGAGCAACCTGCCAGCCGTGGGGATTCCTTAACCAAAGTTCTTTTCCCCTTCCTCCATCCTGCTCCTTTCCACTATTGATTAGCGGATATTTGGGCGTCCCTCGCGAGATTTTTGTGCGTCCCTCGCGGGATAGAAGGGGGGGGGAAGGGCACGGGAAGGAATGTTACAGATATGCACACATTGGAACGGTTCTCGACCATGCGGCCTCGTCGCGGTAAGTTGGATCGGTGAGCGAGATTCTGATTCAAACTCCCCGAGGGGTCTGTCTGTCGGGGACGTTCGTCAACCCCGTCGACACTGGCGACGCCGCGGTAATCTTCTCGCACACCTTCCTAGGGGACCGGCATTCCTCCGAACATTTCGACCGCCTCGCTAAAACATACCGGGCGGCCGGCTACGCCACCTTAGAGTTCGACTACTCCGGTCACGGAGCATCCGGCGATGACATCATCACCTTAGAAGCGATGGTTGAAGACCTGCGCGCTGCCTCCGGGTGGCTCGTTGACCAAGGATTTGGGCGCCAAGTGTTACACGCCCATTCTTTCGGCGCGACGGTAGCTCTCACTGCCCGACCGTCAGCAATTGGCTCCTATGTTCTGTCCTCTCCAGCTATCGGGCCGGTGTCATACGAATGGAACCGGATCTTTTCCGATATTCAGCTGAGCGACCTCGAGGTCTACGGCACCACCACCATCCCCGATGACTCGTCATCCGTGCGTCAACAGTTCACGATTTCCAAGCAAACACTGGTGGACTTGTCGATGACTGAGCCTGACAAACTTTTGCACAACCTCGACGTACCCACCCTGATAATCCACGATTCAGCAGATAACGAATCCGGACTCTTGGCAATGACCCTGGATATCTTCCCACAACTACCTGACGGCTCTCGCGTTGAGGTGGTGTCGGACGCTGACTTCGGCCTCGGCCAAGACGTTAATCGGCTCGACGAACCTGCTTTGGCCTACGCACAACAGTGGGTGCCCGTAGCTCGGGAGACCTCGCACATCAGATGAGTGCAGGCGTGAGCGCGACAAACACGCCCGCGCTGTGAACCCATCCGCGCATGGTGAAACCTTCACCTACGGCAGGCTTCATCAACTCAACTCACGCAGAAACTCCTCTACCAGTCCAACCAGGGCGGGCTCATCGCGCCAACGTCGCGTCCCGAAGGTCCGCGTCGACAATGCTGCAACTGATGACGCGAATCGAATGATACCGGTGGGATCAGTTGGCGCGGGGGAGCCTGCTGCGTGAATATGCGCGAGCGCCCACACGAAAGCTCCGTGGAAGATGTCTCCCGCACCCAAAGTGGAGGCGCCGAGCGTTGAAAGCTCCTGCGAGGAATTGTTGGGAGAGGACTCATCCAGCGATGAGCTTCCCCGCGTGGACTCCCCCACCTTTGACCGTCCTGGTATAGGCGAGTTTTGGCTGGCCGTGTCCAGATCGGCTTGGCCTGTGCGCTCGGCCTCGTCCTCGTCAATGCCGGGCACCTCAACCTCACCAGACTTGCCATCCCACCACCACTGCACAGGCTCGGGGCCCCGGGTGCGTACCGTGCGCGTGATGCCGAATCCGCGCAAAAACTGCGCGATATCCTCGCCCACCGGAGTGTTGATGAGCGGCGGGCAAAAGTCTGCGGAAACGACAGCTACGTCAATGAGTGACAGCAGCGGCGTGAACCAGTCTTTCCACGATCCGCCGTCGAGGACGCGCAGGTGGCAAGGTTTGGCGTCGAGGAGAGCGAAGGGATCGGCCTCGTCTGGGTCGGGTGCTTGGACGCCCAGCATCAGAGCAGCTTCGGCGAGGGCGGGGTTGTGTCCGTCAACGAGGACGGCGTCGGGCGCGCCGTTTTCGGCAACGGCTTGGGCCAGTTGTTGGCGACCTCGCTCATCGTTGATGGCTAGGCGCGCGTTGGTGGAGGCCACCATGCGCCCCTCGGGATGCTCAACGATCGATGAGACTGCCGGCGATCCCGTGCCCTCGCTGGCGTCTAGGACTCGAACGTGCAAGGCGTCAATGTCAGCGGCCAGGAAGGTAGCGGTTGGCCCCTGTCCGAGGGCGGTCGCCAGGGTCACGCTCGGCGCTGGTGGAGTCGAGAGTGGGGATGGGATCGCGCCAGTTCCTGGGTCCTTGTCGGTTCCTAGGGCCTCGCCGGCTCCTAGGGCCGAAGCGAGCTGGAAGTCAGTTGCAGCAGGCGTGCCAGTCAGGGCGTGTGTGCCGGGCATGCGGGTCGCGGGACTGCCGTCAGCTAACCTCTGCGCAATTGCCTCAAGTGCAGCAGCCGTAATCGCCGCATTCGTCGCAGGCCCACCCGCAGCCATCGCATAATCAACGGATGTGGTTTTGGTTTCAGGGTCAGGCCGATGATCGAGGGCGTGAATAACATCCAAGGTGGTCAGGCCAGCAAAGACAACATGCATGAGTCCATTGTGGCCGGTGTGGAGCGAGCTTGCCGGCTGCGGATCAAGAATCTGGCCTGAGGTCACAACTCAAGAGCGATATGCCAGCAATGACAAAGCGGATAAGTTATTACTAGCTAGCATATTGAATTTCGGTCCATTCAATTCGGCCGCAGATGCACATGGGGCGTTGCAATGGCTTCATGACAACTCCGATACAGCCCAGCTCTCCAAGCCCCAGCACTTCCAGCGCAAAGGGTCTCATCGTCGGCATCGCGGTGGCCGCCCTCGTCATTATTAGGTGTGTGGCCGCTTTGGCCGCGCACCTGCTTGGGGCGAACGGTAATGACGTCCTCGTATCGACTAGCAAGTCCAGTCAGTCGGGCGACGGCGCGACGGACGACGGATCGGATATGGGCGGAGAGTCAGAAAGTGAGGGGGATCAAGGCACACACGACCTACGGCCTGCGCCCAGCCTCCAGCACTTACGCAATGCAACTTTGTCTCTGCCAACTACATGTGCAGGTTTTGGACTCCAAGACCAGAACGCATCTGGCAACTTCGTCGACGGGACAGCGATGTCTCCCAACGAACACAATGCGCGAGTGGTCTTGAGGTCAGCAACGCCCGGTGTTTTCGAAGGCAAAAATGTGGCAGTGGCTGTGCTCATCTGCTCTGGTAGAGGCGCTTATTCGAACGATTCAATTGCCATGTACGACGCCGACCTGAAAATGGTGGCCAGCCTTGAAACTTAGGGACAGGGCTCTCATCGGTTACACGCGTATGTTAACGATATCGAGATCGAAAACCTTGTGACCGACACGAACACAGTGTCTTTTGATATTCCCAGGGTCAAAGTTATTGGCGACGCCCCAGACCATGCCAGTGGCGGTTCAGCAACGGCACACCTGGAATACACGTGGAATGGGCAGGATTTCGAGCGAACGTCAGCTTCATATACGACCCCGAGGTCTCGTTGTTGAGCCTGATCAGCAGACACTTCAAAAAATTTATGACGCCGCTTCGCTCGGGGACGATTCCCTCGTCGCCAAGTACACGAGCGCGAAGAACATTGAGAGTCTGCAAAAGGGATGTTTGTCAGACTGTTCAGCACCCGACTCCATGGAAAAACACGGTTTCCGTGTCATTCACTTTCCGTAGGCGGAAAGGTTGGCCAGTGTGCATTGCTGGGGGCACTAGACAAAAGAATACGGTTCTTCAATCCTGATATCGGGAGATCCCAGCGGCCGCATCATTAATTCCTTCTCCTCGTCAACAGCACAACCCGGAGACTTTGTGTGCGGAATTGATACAACGGGCACCGGACCCAATACAGAGCTCGTGACAACGGATGAGCACTACTCCGTGTGGATTACCGTGCGTACCACCACAGACCCACAAAACTTCACCATCGTGGATTTTGGAAGGAATTTCTCGTAAGTCTGGGGTGAGTGTGTGGTGCGACTTGGACCCGGGCTCACGCAAGACCCATTCTGGTCTTGAGCCGAAGCAGAAGGTTCCGCAGATGCACATGGGTCGTGTTGCAATGAATGCATGACGCGGACCATTCATTCACATGATTCAGCACCATGTGCATCTCAACTGACTGTCAGCGACCGAGGTCGCGGGATGCTCGTAGGCCTTGCCACTTGCGATGCTCTGGGGACAACCAACGAGTTCTGTTCACCTGGCCAGTTCGAGCCGATCGACACCATCGTCGGCGCAGGGCCCTTCAACTTGGAGCCCGGCCAGTGGACTGATGACACTTCGATGGCCCTATGTTTAGCCGACTCTTTGTTGGCGTGTGGCCGCTACGACTCCCTCGACGTCATGTCGCGCTACGCAGCGTGGGCTTTTGAGGGGTACCGGTCTTCCACGGGAGAGTGCTTCGACATTGGCAACCAGGTATCCCACGCAATTCATTCTTTCCAGCGCGTAGCCGGCGGCCTAGTTTCGGCTGATGAGGCGCGCACAAAATCGGCAGGAAATGGTGCAATCATGCGGCTTGCTCCGGTGATCATCGCCGGTTTTGAAGGTCGCAATCCACTAGACATTGTGCGTATGGCTCGTTTGTCAGCGCGCGAAACCCACTTCAGTGTCGAGGCCGAGGCCGCCACGGAAGTCTTTGCCGCCCTGCTCGTTGGAGCAATGCAGGGGCTGGGCAAGGAGAACATCTTGGACGTGTCGTGGGCGAAGTCAGCGTCACATTGGCCCGAATGTTTTGATGTTGTTAGCGGCCAGACCATCTCGAGGGATCCCCAGGTTCGGGCGTCATCTCGCAACAACACCAGCGGCTACGTCATTCACGGCATAGCTTTGGCGGTGTGGGGGGCTCATGGACTTTGACTCCTTCGAAGAGGCTGCGCTCGCCATCGCCAATCTGGGTGGCGACGCCGACACAAACGCTGCAATCTTCGGTCAGCTTGGCGGCGCCTACTACGGAATTGAGGCAATCCCTGCCCGCTGGAAGCAAACCCTGCATGAGGGGTCACAAATTGATGCACTAGCCGCACGCCTGCTAGCAACATCCATCAGTGAGAAAGCTGTTACTCGCTTCGAAGAAGATCAGCCGGGGACGTGCAGATAGCAAAAATGTCAACGTTCAACGACACACACAAATGTGTCAGCGATTATTGACATGCCATCGAGAACTCAGCGAGGAAAACATGCGCCTACATACTCCAACACAGCTTGGGCTCTACATAGCCGATCAAAGAGCCTCTAAAGGATCGAATCAATTAACCCCGAATTAGCTTCCGACATGAAAACCGCTGTGAAATGGAGAGCCAAAGAACTCAAAAGAACGATGAGTTAGCAGTTCGCCAGGACAGGCACGTCAGGAACCACACCTATAAGATCGCTAAAATTACCGAGTGCCCGACAACCTGGAAAACCCCGGCCCCCGACAGCCCAAACGTCGCCGCAACGTAACACGTGGTGACACAGGCCGAGGCGCCCAGAAGAACGCGTCCGCACACACCCGCGGCCGCCCTCGTCGACACCGCAAACCCACGCACGAACGCGCACGCGCCTTCAAACCCTTCACCCCTGAAGAACTCGCAGCGCGCGCAGCCTCCATCCCCGTCGTCACCTTCCCCGACCTACCCGTATCGGCCCGCCGCGACGAAATCGCAGACGCCATACGCGACCACCAAGTCGTCATCGTGTCGGGCGAAACCGGCTCAGGAAAAACCACGCAGCTCCCCAAAATCTGCATGCAACTAGGGCGCGGTGTCGCAGGAATGATCGGGCACACCCAGCCCCGACGCCTCGCCGCCCGATCCGTCGCCGACAGAATCGCCGCAGAACTCGGCCAAAAAGTGGGAAGAGCGCCAGGCCAAGTCGTCGGCTACCAAGTGCGATTCACCGACGAAGTGGGACCCACCACCCTCGTCAAACTCATGACCGACGGCATCCTCCTGGCCGAAATCCAATCCGACCCCATGCTGCGCCGGTACGACACGCTCATCATTGACGAAGCACACGAACGCAGCCTCAACATCGACTTCATCCTCGGCTATCTGGCGCGGCTGCTGCCCATGCGTCCCGACCTCAAAGTCATCATTACCTCCGCCACCATCGACTCCCAACGCTTCGCCGCCCACTTCGGAAGATGGCAAGGCACTCCCGGACGAGGCACCCTCATTGAAGCCGCTCCCGTCATCGAAGTCTCCGGACGTACATACCCCGTTGAAATCCGATACCGGCCACTGAGCGCCGACCTACCAACGTCGTACACGTCCTCGTCCACACCTGAACCTGGGTCGCCTCCCGCCGAGGACGGTGGCACCCCCGCTGGCGAATCACCCTCAACCGGTTCAACAGGCTCAGCAGGAGCCGAACAACTCGTCCTCGAAGACCCAGACGACGACCTGCCCACCCTCGGCTACGGGCTCGGCGAAGACATCGACGTCGAACAAGCCATCTGCCATGCGGTCGACGAACTCATCAGCGAAGACTCCGCAAAACGCACAGGCCCAGAACTGGGAGACATCCTCGTCTTCCTGCCCGGCGAACGCGACATCCGAGACACCGAACAAGCCCTCCTCGACCACCTCGGGCCGCGCGGAGTACGCGCCGGACAAGACGCAGGCGCCAAGCCTGGCGACGTTGAAATCGTGCCCCTCTTCGCACGGCTGACAGCAGCCGAACAACACCGAATCTTCGAACCCCACCGGCTGCGCCGCGTCGTACTGGCCACCAACGTTGCCGAAACATCGCTCACCGTGCCCGGCATCCGCTACGTCATCGACCCCGGAATGGCGCGCATCAGTCGCTACTCCAACCGCACAAAAGTCCAACGCCTCCCCATCGAACCCGTCTCACAAGCCTCCGCCAACCAGCGCGCCGGACGCTGCGGGCGCGTCGCCGACGGCATCGCCATCCGCCTGTATTCCCAGCGTGACTACGAGGCGCGGCCCGCCTTCACCGAACCGGAAATCCTGCGGACCTCCCTGGCCTCCGTCATCTTGCAAATGGCGTCTCTGGGACTTGGTTCTGTTGGCGATTTCCCCTTCCTTGACGCACCGGATCGTCGAGCTATTCGTGACGGCGTGCAACTGCTCGTTGAAATCGGAGCGTTGGAAGAAGACACGCCTCGCGGGCAGTCCTCCGGCACGAGACAGCACTCAGCTACGTCTGGGCCGCACAACTCCACCTCTGGGCCGCACGCTGGCGGATACCGGCTCACACCAATTGGGCGCGACCTCGCACGCCTACCCATCGACCCGCGCCTTGGACGGATGCTGCTCGAAGCAGATGCGAACGGTTGCGCCTCCGAAGTGCTCGTCATCGTTGCAGCGCTTTCCATCCAAGACGTCCGCGAGCGCCCACTCGAATACCAAGGAGCCGCCGATGCCGCGCACGCGCGCCTGGCGGATCCCCACTCCGACTTCATTACCTACCTCAACCTGTGGCGATACCTGCACGTCCAACAGCGCGACCTATCCGGATCGGCTTTCCGCAGGCTGTGCCGCAACGAGTTCTTGCACTACCTGCGTTTCCGCGAATGGCGAGACGTGGTCGGACAGCTCAAGCAAATGGCTCGGCCACTCGACCTCAAACTCCATGACATTTCTGGGCCAAGTTCAGGTGATGTTATTGAAGCCGCGCGTTTTGGCGGCGTTCAAGATGCAGCAGCTCGTGCAGTCGTTGCTCACACAGCTGGCGCTAATTCCGTAGATGCCAATGAAATCCACCGATCTTTGCTCGTTGGATTGTTGTCGAATCTGGGCTCATGGGACGAGGCTAAACGCGAGTACCAAGGCGCTCGCGGGACGCGCTTCACTATTTGGCCTGGATCAGGGTTGGCGCATTCGCATCCTGCGTGGGTGATGACCGCCGAGCTGGTGGAGACATCGCGGTTGTTTGCGCGAACGGTTGCCCGGATTCGGCCCGAATGGATTGAGCCGTTAGCTGGTGGGCTGCTCAAGCGTGTCTACTCCGAGCCGTATTGGTCGACCTCTAAGGGCGCGGCCATGGTCAAGGAGAAAGTCCTGCTGTATGGCATGACATTGGTGGCTGATCGGCCTGTATTGCTGGGGCGCTTGGGCGACCTGGTTTTGGATGACCGAGTGGGCTTTGGCTCGGGCGGTAGCGCCGGTGCCGGTGCCGGTGTCGGCGGGATCAGGGGGGCGCTGGGCACGCAGTCCGTGGCAAAACCTGGCTCCTTAGCTGGGTTGGCTCAAGGACTTTTGGGGTACACAGCTGATTCCGGGGCTTCACGCCACATTGGGTCAGTTGGCCGAGACATCTTGGCAATGGCTTTGGCAGATGAGCTGTCTGGTTCGTCCGAATCTGTGGGGGCACCTCAGCCTGCAGGGCCTAGTTCCGCGGAAGTACCCGCAAAAACAGACACAGTCGTGCGTGCTGGCGAAGGTCCTCAAATCAGCAAATTCCGTTTGACCAGGGAAAACACAGAATCAGATTCAGCTGAACAGGTTGGCAAGCCAACGACTGTGTCTAATTCTGCGGGTGATCCTCAAGATCCTGGCACGCAAGCCAGCGGCGATGTGCTCACCGCCCGCTCACTAGCCCGCGAAATGTTCATTCAGAACGCTCTGGTTTCTGGAAACTGGCGAGAACGCCATCCCTTCCAGAAAAAGAATGCCGAACTGCTTGAACAAGCTCGCGAGGTTGAGCGCCGCTCCCGCACGCATGGACTGGTAGCTGACGAGCAGGCATTGCATCGATTCTTCGACGATCTCATTCCCGACGACATCGTCTCCACGGGACACTTCAATCGCTGGTGGAAGCGCGCTCAGCGTGACAACCCCGATCTGCTGACCTACACGCAAGAACTACTTCTTCCCCGCAGTATCAATCAGGACCAGCAAGGATTCCCCGACTCATGGGAGTCCGGAGACCTGCGATTGCCTCTGGAGTACCAATTCTCACCTGGCTCAAACCGCGATGGCGTCACCATGACCATCCCAATTGAAGTCCTTGAGCGGGTCAGCGATGAAGGCACCGACTGGTTGGTACCGGGCATGCTTGAAGAACTCATCACTGAAACCATTCGAGCTCTCCCCAAGGCAAAGCGCCGGCTCTTAGCTCCGGCCCCAGAAGTGGGTTCGCAGGCTGCACGTTGGATTCGGACCGCACTTGAGTCTGGATTAGCGCCGGCGGCTCAAACCCCAAGCGAACCTGTCGACGAAGTTGATCCGATGTCGCTATCGGCGGCTATGGATCGGCTCTCACGTTGGGGAGCCGCTACAGGCACCAATCGGACACAGAAGTCTCACCAGAACAAGAAGCCTGCGACCCCGTCTTCGCCCCCTCAATCCGGACAGTCAACCTCCCCCGCAGCCACCCCAGCCGCCGCACCATCCGCAGTTGCAGCCGCCACATCAACCTCCGCCGCAGCCGCGCTTGACTGGTCCAAGAAGCGTCCGAGCTTCGCAACGGCTTTCACCCACGCGATCAGAGAGATTCGTGGCGTCGATGTGTCTGCGGCCGACCTGGCTTACTCCGAGGAGAATCTCCCTGCACACCTGCGGATGACTTTCGTCGTCGTTGATCGATCTGGGCGTGAACTAGGTTCAGGCGAGGACCTGGTTTACCTGCAAAAGACCTTGTCAGGTCAAGCTGATAATGCGATTCGGCGCGCCGTTCGCGGGGCAGTGGCCGAAGCCTTTGCCGACGCTTCGCAGAATCGGGGTCACGGAAAGAACAGAAGCAAGGACAGAAGCGAGGGCAGGAGCAAGAACGGTAGCCGGGAGGCAACCTCAGCAGACCGGCAGACACAGAACACCCGTAAAAATAGACACAGTCGTGGCCAAAACTCGCCCGATTCGACGCAAAACCGCAGGTCAGTTTTCGGGAGTGCCGACGACTGTGTCCAAAACAGCGGGTTGGAACAGTCGCACTCCCACCCAAATCTCCATCTGGATGACCTCACCGACTTCCCGCAGTCCCTCCCCCGTTCCATTGAATCCTCAGCGTCAACGTCCGCGGCATCCCAAGCCCTCACCCTGCGAGGATTCCCCACGTTGGTTCCCCAAGGAACGCCTGAATCTCCCAAAGCTGGTGTCCGCGTCATGGCCAACGCCGCTGAAGCTGACCGCCAGCACCGCGAAGGTCTCGCTCGCCTCCTGGTCCTTAAAATCAGGCTCCAGCAGACGCGGATCACCACTCGTTGGACGGGACGTCAAGCGCTCATGCTTGCCGCCTCCCCGTATAAAGACACTGGTGCTCTGGTGGCTGATGCCCAGCTGGCCTCCGCGCTCAGCCTGGTCGACGAGCTCACCCAGCACCCGGGGTCAACGGGGGCGGCCGGCCCGTCATCTATTCGCACGCCGGAAGCATTCGCAGACCTGGTGGGCCGCGCACGTAACCTCCACGAGGACCGCGTCTACGAAATCCTCGGTGCAGTGGTTCGAGCTATGGAAGCTGCCGCGGAAGTCGACAATGCGTCGCGCGCCCATCAGGCCGCTTCTCTTGCCGAGGTCGTTGCCGACGTCAACGCGAATACGAGGGCTCTCAACTTCCCCGGTTTCGTTTCAGCCACCCCTCTTGGTTCCCTGCCGCACGTGGCCAGGTATCTTCGTGCGGGTGCCGTCCGGCTCCAAAAAGCCGCGTCCTCCGCTGGCGCTTTGGACCGAGATTTACAGGACATGGAACGTATTCACGAGGTCGAGGCCGTGCTGACTCAGGCCCGAAAGATGGCCGATAGTCGTCCCTTCGATGCCAGGCGTGCAGCGGAATTGGAGCAGGCTCGGTGGATGCTCCAAGAACTCCGCGTTTCGATGTTTGCGCAGCAGTTGGGGACCCCCCTGAAAGTCTCCGTTAAACGGATCCTCGGGGTCATCGGCCCCGAAGCTGTTCCTGCCTCCACAAGCCAGAATCCTGGGCGTCAATGAACCGCGATCAGGCACGCCGCGAGGCGCGCACCATCATGGATGCCGCGGGGCTAACGCGGTGGAGTTTCCGCTTCGACCACGCCAAGCGCCGCGCGGGCTCGTGCACGCATTCAACGCGAACGATCACTCTTTCGGGGCCCCTCGTGGATCTTTACGATGTGGACACTGTTCGCGGCGTAATCCTCCACGAGGTCGCGCACGCCCTGGTTGGGCCAGACCACCACCATGATGCGGTATGGAAGAAAGTGGCGCGAGGTTTGGGCGCCCCTGATAGTGCTCGGCTATCGGCTGATCTTCCCAAACCGGTGGAACCGTGGGTGGGCCACTGCCCGATGTGTGACGCGCAAAGGAAACTGTTTAGGGCTCCTCGCCGAGTCACAGCCTGCGGCCACTGTTCATCCACCTTTGACGCAGCAAGAATCCTCGAGTGGACTCACAATGGTGTTCCCGCGTCACCTGGGGCCGCCTATGAACGCGAATTGCGGTCCATCCAACGGCGCCTCAAATAGCCCCACAAGCCACCACCGCAGATCATCCCACCAGCACAGACACTCACACCCCCCACCACGTTTCCGCTGCCAACCACCACTCCAGTGCCCTACCCTCGAAGGTAACTGATCCCGATCAACTCGGAGGCCGCCATGGCATCGACGAAAAAGACCGCCAAACGCATCGGTATTCTCACCGCTGGAGGAGACGCCCCCGGCCTCAACGCCGCGATCCGAGGCTTCGGCAAAGCAGCCATTGGACACTACGGCATGGAATTAGTCGGCTTCCTTGGAGGCGTGCGCGGTCTGGCCGAAAACCGGTTCATTGACCTGGACTCCAAGGCCCTATCTGGGATCCTTACAGTCAGCGGCACCCTGCTGGGAACCAGCCGCGACAAGGTACACAAGATGACCGTCGACGGCGAAGTGCGCGACATGATCCCCACCATCGTCGAAAACGTCGAAAAAGATGGGCTCGACGGCCTGGTGTGCATCGGCGGCGCAGGCACCGCGAAGAACGCGCAGCGCCTCGCCAAAGCTGGCCTGAACGTTATTCACCTGCCCAAGACCATTGACAACGACATCGCCCACACCGACACCAGTTTCGGTTTCTCCACAGCCCTTGGCATCGCCACCGAAGCCATCGACCGCTTGCACTCCACAGCCCACAGCCACCACCGCATTATCGTCGTGGAAATCATGGGCCACCGCGCCGGCTGGCTGGCGTTGGGCTCGGGCATCGCAGGGGGTGCAGACATTATTTTGCTACCGGAAATTCCCTACTCCGTCGACAAGATCGTCGAGTCCATCCAACGCCGCGCCTCCCACGGCGCAAACTTCTCCGTCGTCGCAATTGCCGAGGGCGCCTGCGACGTGGAAACCGCGCGCGACCTGGCCGCCGCCGACGCACTCATCGGCCAGGCCGACAACGCTGAAGGCAAAGCCGCTGCGAAGAAACACAAGAAGGCTCTCGAAGCTGCTCACCGAGGCAACGCCTTCGCCCTCGCCTCCCAACTCGAAGCCGCCACAGGCCTCGAAGCCCGCGTGACCGTCCTCGGATATGTCCAACGCGGCGGCACACCGGACGCGGAAGATCGGCTGCTGGGCACCCTGTTGGGCGGGGCCGGCGCGGACTTGGTGGCGCGCGGCGAATACGGAGTGACGGTCGCTTCACAGCACCAGAGAGCCGTGCCTGTGCCTTTGAAAGATGTGGCCGGACAGGTCAAAATGGTTCCCCTGGACCACCCGTGGATCGAGGCGGCACGACACGTCGGCACCGGTATGGGAGACTAATTCCCTCACCTCGACGAAGGCTCGCCGCGACCCTCGCTCACCCAAGTGCCAGGCGCGTCCGCCCTCGTCGATAATGCTCACGAGCAAAATGAAGAAACGCGCCGCCGCGCAAAACGCAGAATTGAAGGAGCAGCAACACCATGACGGACCATGCGGATTCGACAACCCAGGTGACCAGCAAGGATGCGAGCGAAGCCCCAGACCGTGAGGTTCTCACGTGGGATCTTTTCGGCGAGGCGTCGCGAGAACTCACCCGCCAGATCGTCGATTCCGGATGGATGCCTGACCTGATTGTGGCGATTGCGCGTGGCGGCCTCATTCCGGCAGGCGCGATCTCGTACGCGATGGACGTTAAAGCCGTGGGCACCATGAACGTCGAGTTCTACACCGGCATCGGTGAAACCCTGGACGAGCCGCAGCTGCTGCCTCCGCTCATGGACGTGTCCGCGATGGATGGAAAGCGTGTCCTGGTAGTTGACGATGTTGCCGATTCAGGCAAGACGCTCAAGATGGTCATGGATTTGATCGACGAGCACGGCCTGTCGTTGGACGGTGAAACGAATGTGCGCGTGGATGCGCGATGCGCGGTCATCTACAAGAAGCCGGTGTCGATCATTGACCCGGATTACATCTGGCGCGAAACCGATAAGTGGATCAACTTCCCGTGGTCGACGCTGCCGGTGATTGTGCCCGGCGACGCGGCCGCGCAGGTGTGAACCGTGGCCCTCTGGGCTGCCTGCCTTCGGGCCGCTGGGCTGCGGGACTGCAGACCTCTGGGCTGCGGCGATGAGCTTGGGGCTTCGTGATGGAGATTAACGAGGGCGGTGCCCCCACCCGGACGGGTGGGGGCGTGGCTGCATCCATTTCAGTGGCCGAACAGGTGGTTGACCTCGTGGTTGAGCGCTTACGCCGCGGTGATGAGTTGCGGGTGTTGGGGCTCACTGGACCACCTGGCACGGGGAAAACCACGGTGGCAGCCCTGGTCGCTGACATGTTGCGGGCACGCGGGGTGCAGGTCGCGGGCGTGGCTCCGATGGATGGATTCCATATGTCTAACGCGGTGTTGGACGAGTCGGATCGCCACGACCGTAAGGGGGCTCCCGACACTTTCGATGTGTGGGGGTTTGTGGCTCTGCTTCGTCGGCTCCGCTCCTCCGCCAACAGTTCCTCGCAAGATACTTCCTCGCGAGGGACGCCCAAAACTCCCCCGAAGGACGCCCAAAACTTCACCGAGGGACGCCCAAACTTGTCGCGGAACTTTGCTACCGAAGTCACGTCACTTGATCCAGATCAGCCAACCGACTCCGTGGAATCCGCCATGACAGCTGGGCCGTCGACGCCAGCCCCAGAGGCTCCCGTGGATCCAACCAAGCCGCAGGATCCTCGAATTGTCCTGGCGCCCGACTATCGACGTGACCTGCATGAGCCTGTGGCCGCCTCGGTGCCAATTCTGCCAACCGGCATCGTCATTACCGAAGGGAACTATTTGGGCCTCGACCAGCCGGGGTGGCGTGAAGTCCGAGAACTCATCGATTTGCTCATCCATATTGATACTCCAGACGCTGACGTTTATCGGCGCCTAGTGGCCCGCCATGAAGCCTTTGGGCGTGACCGTGCGGAAGCTGCTCACTGGACTCGAACTGTGGATGCGGCAAATGTCACCCTTGTGAACGCCCACCGAGGTCGGGCCGACGCGGTGGTCTGGGCGCGGGAAAGCCAAAAAGCTGATGAGTGAGGCACTTTGGGCCGTAGTGTTCGTTCTCAGTTCCTTTGTGGTGTGGGGATACTGGGCGGTCGGGTTGTTCACCGACACTCGGCTCAGACGCACTATTCGGGCGCTGCCAAGCATTACGAAGAGGCGACCAGACCTTTCATTGTTGTTTCCAGCCGCGGCGGCAATTCTCCTGAGTGTGGGTGGGATGACCGTGGTAGAAGCACTGGGAGGGCCAGCCGAAGTCGCGACTGTGTTTGGAGCGCTGGGGCTGATCTTGGTAATCGCAGCGGTCGCTGTGTACTGGTTGCCAATCCGTTTGCCTGATTGGCTTGATCCTGCATGGCAGGAAGCGTGTTTTGCCGCGCGTCGTTCGAAGTGACTTGACTTCACCCGCAAAAACAGACACAGTCGTGGCTCGCCAGTCAACTGCCGCTTGTGCGAAATCTCTTTGACCTGCGGAGATAACTTTCACTTAAGGCGCTTGCCGGAACGACTGTGTCTAATTCTGCCGGTAGACCAAAGCAGACACTGCTCACAACAACAGCTCTGCACACCAAGTCGCCTTCTGGGTCCGCAGCAAGACAGAATTAACAGATCATCACCCATCACAACTTATCCACAGGGAGACAATCGAACCTTGCAGAATCAGAACGAACCAACATGATAAATAGATGGATATCGTCGAAAAAGTCGCGCGCGCTGGAGGCCTCCTCCGCCTGGCGCCTCTCGTTCACAACGGGTTAACGATCGTAGATCTGCCCTCAACCCTGCACTACTACAGAGGTTGGCTTTACTTAGCCGAGTTCGTCAGTCTTGATCAAGTCCGCGCCGCAATCTACAACGCTAAGTTAACCTGCTGCAGCGCAGCAGCTCACCATGGCCTACCAATCCTGCACAGCGACAAGTCACCGCGGACCCACCTAGCAGTCCCGCGCAATCGGTCTCAGCAACCAAGCAGACTGCGAAGAATGGACGATGTGGTGATTCATCGAGAGTCAACACCACTCGATTCAGATCCAGTTCGCCCCTGGCTGGCCAGTTTGCCGCGAGTTCTCGAACGGAGTTGCGCCTGCTTGTCTCCAGAGTCAGCCGTCGCGATGCTGGACTTCGTCACGACAAATCATCTCTGCGACATTGCAGAGCTGCACATTCCCAGCTTCGGACCGACGTCAAGCAGGCTTCAGCAAGCAATTAAGCATTCGGTGAGAGGAAGCCGTTCAATCTTAGAAACTTGCGCTCGTTTACAACTCGAGGATGCAGGAATTCGGGTTCAGGTTGGCGTTCCAATCCCTGGAGTTGGCGAGGTGGACATGATCGTCTTCGACCGGTTGATTATCGAGTTAGACGGCTGGGCTTTTCATAAAGATAAGCTCCAGCGAGCCCGAGATCTTGAGCGAGATCGGCGGCTGGTTGAACTCGGCTTCCTGGTAGTGCGGTTCGAGTATGAAGCTGTGATGACAAATTGCACCTTCGTGTCGGAAGTGCTGGCAATGCGTGATCACGCATTGGCTCTGGAGCGGCCAGCATTGGACTACTCTTCCTGGAGCTTCCTGTGACTAACCCGCAAAATTAGACACAGTCGTTCCGGCAAGCGCCTTAAATGAAAACTATTTCCGCAGGTCAAAGGGATTTCAGGACTTTTTCGGTTCTCACGCACTCCACGACTGTGTCTGTTTTTGCGGGTGACGCAAGGAGCCCGTCTTCAGACACCAACCGAAGTCGCGCAGAATCACCGCAGGGTGCCACAGCACCCCCGAACCGCCACAGCATCACCCCAAGGTACGCAAATACTCCACGATCTTCGGGGTAGCGCGCTCAATAACCTCCAGCGTTTCAACGAAGTCTTCGTGTCCGCCATACCAGGGATCCGGCAGGTCCATATCTCGCGGGCTAGCCTGCGGGTCAAACTCACGGAACATCCGGATTTCTGGCGTCGCCTCCCTTTGAACACCAGAGCGCCCACGCAAGCCAGCCAGGTCACGCAGCCGGTTCACGGATCGAAGATGGTGCCCTGTCATCGTCAGGATCAGGTCCCATTCGCCAAGCTCATTCTGGCGAATTTGGCGCGCCCGATGGTCGGGCACGCCGTGTCCATTTTCTCGCAGCACTCTGGCCGCTCGCCGGTCAATGGGGTTCCCATGTTCTTCGTCTGAAACCCCGGCAGAATCCACCTCAACATCAAGCCCGGCTTTGGCCACAGCTTCGGCGAGGACTTGGTGGGCCATGGTGGATCGGCAGATGTTGCCGGTACAAACCATGAGGACGCGTTTCATGGGTTCTCCTTACGAGGTTCACTCCTAGCGCTCTACAGTTCGCGCTCTGTAAGAGGGGGCGTTCAGTTGTGAATCTGAGGGAAGCTGCAAGCTCAGTGTGCACAGATTGCGCCCAATAAGCCCCACACCCGCGTGGGTCAACCCCACATGGGTGCCCCGTGCGGACCGTGCGCCGTGCACCCCTGCAAAAGAGTCAGCGGGCTCAGTCTTCCAGGTTGAGGAACGCTCTCACGGCATCAGCGGAGTGCTGAGCAGCGCGCTCACCGTCCATGTGGAATTGTTGGTCAGCTCCCGGCCCACACAGGTCGGACACTGCACGCAGCGAGATCCAGTCGACGCCAGCTGACCAGGCGACTTGAGCCATGGCACAGGTTTCCATGTCGGAGCCGATGGCTTTGGGGAATTGGGCGCGCAAGGGGTCAGCGACCTGCTCGGTGGCGAAAGAGTCCGAGGACAGGATTTGCCCCGAACGCACGGTGTATTCGACGTGGGCTCCAAGGCGTCCGAGTTTGCCGACGGCTGCTTCGGATGAGTTGTAGTCGGCGGGCATTTGGGGAACTTGTCCGAAGGAGTAGCCGAAGGCTGTGGCGTCAGCTTGGCCGTAGACGGTGGAGATGCCGCCGGCGATGTCGCCGACTTCGATGTCGTGTGCGAGGCCGCCGGTGGTTCCTGCGGCGATAAAGATGGGGGTGTCGACGAGGGCGAGGGCGCGCGCGGCGGCGGCAGCTCCATTGGCCAGTCCGATTCCGGATGTGACGACGAGGACCTTGTGTCCGTCGAGCATTCCGAGGATGAAACGCTGGACGGCGTGTCCGAACTTTCCTGCGACGACCACTTGCGGTGTTTCTTCACCTTCGAGGGGTTCGAGGGCATCGAGCAGGGGTTTGGCTTCCATGTCCATGGCTGCTTGGATGACGGCTTCGACGCGGATGCGTTCGGGGAAGTTGATGGTTGTCATGGGTTTAGTTTAGATGTGCCCGCATTCTGGTGCTTTGGTGCCCACTGTCAGTGTTTGGGCTTGCGCTGGGTAGCTGTGCCGTGATCGAGGTTCTCGCCCTCGCCCTCGTCGATGGGCAATTCGTACCCGTCGCGCGCGGCGGCGGCCAGCGCGGCGATTCGCGCCTCGTCGGCTTTCTTTTCGTCGCGTTTGCGGCGACGCCCGATCAGTAGCCAGCGGATGAACAAGCCAACTGCGATGAGGCTGATGACGCCGACCGCGATGAGCACCCAGATCATCCACGTTTGCATGGGCGCGGGGGTGGCTGCGGCAGTTTCGGCGCGCGCTTGTTCGGGGTCGATGGGGACTCGTTCGCCTGTGACCAGGAGCCTGTGGGAGTTGACGCCGTATGGGGTACAGGTGATGAGTGTGGCGAGGTCGCGGCCGATGACTTTGTTGAGGGTGTCGGTTTCGTTGGGTAGGACGATACGAATGTCGTTGACCTCGTATTTGAGGTAGCGGCCTGCGACTTGGAGGTAGAAGACATCGCCGTTTTCGATTTTGGTGAGGTTGTCGAACATGGTGGCGGTGCCCAGGCCGGTGTGTCCGGTGATGACTGAGTGGGTGGAGGTGCCTCCCACTGGTAGAGCTGTTCCGAAGAGGTGTCCGATACCTTTGTTGAGGACGTCGTCGGTGGTGCCGTGGTAGATGGGGAGGTCGACGTGGATTTTGGGGATGACGACTTGACCCATGACAGGGTTAATGTCGAGCTGCGACAGGTAGTTCTGGTACTGGGGGGTGTCTGGGCGTTGTGATTCGAGCCAGGGGTCGAGAATCGGTGATTCGGCGAGCGTGGCGTTGTAGTGGTCGGCGGCTTGGAGTTCTGCGGCAAGGACGTCAGGGCCAACATTGGTCATTTCGGCGGTATATTGGTCGGCAATTTCTTGTTGGCGCGCGTTGTTGTGCTGGGTAGCAATGACGGGATAGAGCAGCACAATGATGCCCAGGAGCAGCATGATTGGCGGGAGAAGTTGGAGGATTTTCCACTTCAGTGGAGTCGGTTTACGCCGATGGGCAGATTCGGGCGTTTCGTCCTTGCTGTCAGCAGGTGAGGTCCGCTCGGTAATTGCTGATGTGCTCACGGCGCCTTCCGTTGGGTGGATGCTTACGTATTTAGCGTAGGTGCTACCTGGGTGTGTTGCGTGATATACGAGGGCGAGGACGCGCTTTCTGTGCCGGACTTCTGGTGTCGGGGCGCTGTCTTTTTCAAAAGATGTGCGTCCCTCGAGAAAGTTTTGTGCGTCCCTCGCGGGGAGGGGAGGGAGGTTGATATGCGGGATGCGGGGAGGCACTAGGCCTCCCCGCATCCCGCTATCTCACCGAGAGCAGACTTTGTGGTCAAAAATCGCCATTTTTCTGGCTTAAAACGACCATAAGGTCTGCTCTCGGCGGAGAAGAGAAGGTCAGGATTCCTGATCCTTGCGGCGCTTGTTCGCATAGGCAATGGCACCTGCACCGCCCACGAGCAGAACACCCGCGGTCAGTAGGACGCCCACACCAGCAGCACCGGTAAGAGGCAGCTTGAAGCCAGCATTGGAGGGCACGTTGGTGACCTTAGCTTCAATCTGATACTCGTTATCCTTGGTCGAGTTGGCCTGCGTGATTTGGAAGGCAAGCGGCTTCGTCTGAAGTTCGTAACCAGACGGAGCCTTGGTCTCAACGAGGCAGTACCAATCCCACGCGTTATTGTCTGCTATAGCCTTTCCGTCCTCCCAGTCATTGTTCTGCAAGGAGTCGATCGTGACGGTGCCTCCAACAGTCACGAATGTGGTCTGGCCACCAACAGTCAATGGAGTCTTGGCGTTGCCATCGGGGTTACCGGCATCGGCGTCAGAGTCGACAAGGGTGTAGTTACCAGGAGTGAAGTTGGCGGTACCAACCGTGGGGCCGGTGCATTTGAAGACTTGGAACTCAGCACCATCCAGAGGAGTATTACCGTCAGGACCAACTTTGTTGATCTTCACCTTGCCAAACTTCGATTCGACCTTAGAGCTCGGAGGGGTGTCCGGCGGCGGGGTGGTATTCGTCTTCGGATCCCAGTCGTTTCGAGGCTTGTCGGGGAAAATCATGGCGGTGTTATCAACGATGCCATCAGGGCTGAGGGCCTGAGCAACAGTGGCGGTGAAAGTCATAATGACTTGGTTGGTGCTGCCGTCACCAGCAATACGCTGATCAAGGAGCTTTTGACGTCCGGTTTCGGTGAACTCCGCTGTGACTCGCTTGAAGTTGTCATTCGTCGTCTCAGGCTCACCATCATCGTAAGCGAAGGGGGCATCAATATAGCTCAACGTGTAGTCAACACCAAGCTGCAGTGACGTGCCGTCAGTGAGAGTGAGCTTAATAGCTCCCTTCTGTTGATCGCTAAGAGTGAGCCGGGCATCGTACTGGTCAACAACGGTGTAGTAGTTGAGTTTCTGCCCATCAGCGAGCTTCGGGATGTCAGATTTGAGTGTGTAGTCGATGGTGGAACCAACGGCAACCGAGTTCGTATCCTCAACGGTCTTCTCGATCCCCGTTTGGGGGTTCTTCGGGTAGACGTCGGGCTCGTAGTCCCAAGTGGTGTTGTCATCGGCGTTGCCGGGGACACCATCGGGACCGTTGACGTTCGTCATTGGGACTGTAATCAGGAAAGGATCGGAGGCGGTGTAACCTGCGGGCACCGAAACTTCGGTGACAATGTAAGCGCCGATAGGTAGATTGGCAAAGGTCGCTGTACCGTTAGGTCCCGTTGTCTGGTCAGCCGGTGCAGGGTCCACGCCTCCAGCGCGAGCAGTTGCGACGTTGTTGTTGTAGCCGACAAGTGTTTCCCACCCTGCTTGAGTCGTCAAATCAATGGTACTGAGGCGCTCAACCTTGTACACAACGCCAGGGACGGGAGTTTGGCCTGCCATGTCCTGGGGCTGGCCATTGCCATCAACTACACCATTGTCCTCAGTCTGAAGGTACTTATGAATCGTCAGTGTGCCGGTTCTACCAGGGGTGACATCAATAAGCGAAGGTAGCTCCGGATCTGCGGCCATCGCTGCGACCGGCAGGGCGAAACCGCCGGCAGCTATTGCGAAGGCTGCCAGCAGGCTGATGCCGCGGCGGGTCTTCTTGGTGGTCATGTTCTTTTCTCTCCTGTGTGAAAGGGAAATCCTTCAAATGTTCTTGTGTGGTGATCAGTATTCACTACTCATGTTGCAGACGTCAGTACCTCGCGCGCACCTCCCGACGTCGGCTCATGGTGATCAGGGCGATCACCACAGCTCCTACGCTGAGCAGCATCGCTACCCATACGTAGGGCGAGACTCCAGCACCACCCGAGTGGGGCAGCTTACCGATTTGTGTGTCCTTGACCGTAATGACAGCCATGTCCGAATCAGTGGCATCAGTGGACGAGACCGCCGTACCGATAATCGCATCGCCATCCAACAGAGCAATCGTCGTCAGCTTCTTGTCGTCGTCTGTCTGCCCGATCTGGAACTTGACGGGGCGCGGCATCAGGTTGTGACCTGTAGGAGCCTTGGTCTCAACAAGCCAATACGTCTTTCCAATCTCCAAAGTGGAGCTGGTGAACAAAGCACCGTTAGTCGGATCTACAGTCATCCCCTCAGCAATCGGCTGCGAACCGGTTAGGGCTGGGTCCACATCGAAGAGGGCGAATTCAGCGCCTACCAGATCATTGTTACCAGCTGCGTTAGTCTGAGTACCAATCTTCTTAACCTGGATCATGCGTGGCCCCACCGGGGCACACTCATCATTATCGGTGGGCACAGAATCCTTGCCCGCATCCTTAACAGTGACAAGATTAAATAAGCCGTTGCCTTCTGTGTATGTATCGTCCTGTCCGGGCAAACACTCCAGTTTGGTCGATTCGTAACCCACGGCCTTCGTGTCCAGCGTGACATTGAAGCGAATGTAGAACACCTGCTCGTTCGAGCCCAGCACATTGGCCCCGTCAGCACCGACCGTCACTGGTTCGACAACGACGCCGTCGGTGAGCTTGTATGTGCCATCGCCGTCAACTGTCACAGGTTCAGCGGCATCCAACTCTGCGACAGTGCGCGCCACCTGCACCTTGTTAATGGTCAGACCGGTAGCGAAACCAGGCTTATCGGTGAGCACACCAGTATTTTGAGCAAGAAGACCGAGATTTTCAGCAGTGATCTTGTAAATCACGTCAAAGGTCGCCGCACCAGTATTGCCGCCGGAAGCTTCCAGTTCCTTCTTAACATTCAACTTCGGATTCAGTTGTTGGCAAGCATGGTTGTTGTCCGGCCCGTCGGTGTCGCCCTCCATCGAGGCAAGGTTGTAAATGCCGTTAGGCATCGTGCCATCGGCACCGCGGCTTGTGCCGCACTGATACTCCTCGTCTTTGAAGTTTGGTGAGGCCGAGTCAACGGTGAAGGTGACGACCACATGGAAGGTGCGGGATGCGCCTCCCGTAACGGTCCCATCATCACCCTTGATCCCTCCGGCAAGGACATCGCCAGACCCCGCTGCTGCCAGCGTCCAGGGGCCAACCTCAGCAGGGAAGAGCTGCTGTTCAATCCCGGCGTCAATCGCCCCCACCTTGTGAGTATCCGTGAACACCACCTTGGTGAGCGTCGCCGAGTCGGGCAGGGTGAGCGCGTCAGTGACATCCTCATAAATCTTCGAGGACGTCGTCGACGTGTTCGTCACCGTGACGTCGTAGGCGGCAGTGTAGGAACCGTCCGAGTTGCGAATGGCTTCACCATTCTCCTCGATCCCAGAGTTGACCTTCTTCACTGAGAAAGTCGGGGAATCGGGGATGTTACCGCAGTCCTCGGCGGATCGGATTACCTTGTTCGAACTGACGTCAGCCTGGTTGTGGACGGTGTTTACCGCGTCACCGGGAGTGATGGCCCGGCAGTTCTCAGGTTCGGCCCGATCCACCCCAGTGCCCTGCTCATTGGCAGTCACATTGAGCACCACAGTGTAGGTGTGGGTGCCAGAGAGCGGCAGATAGGCGCGTCGATCGAGGGCGATCTTATCGCCGTTTCTAGTCCGCAGTTCTCCGTCCACGAATACGACATCGGCAGTGTCTGGGTTGGCGATCACCCACCTGCCGTCCTGGTTCTGCTCAGCACCGGCGGCCTGCAGGGCCTCCTTCGTCATGAGGATCTCGCCTTCAGCACTCACCCACCCCTTGGGGCCCAGGACAGCACCACTGCGCAGATCGGGGACCAATGTCACCGGCCTGCCGCTGGCCAAGGGCTGTCCCGACACATCAATGGTGCCGTTGGGCCCGGTCACTGTCATGGTTGTCATCGTGTGACCCTCGGGCACCGAGGGGGTGTCCTTCAGACCATAGGCGACGCCAACCTTTGAGGAGGGGTTGGTCACGGTGATCGTGTACCGAAGATCCCAGGTACCGTCCCAGGCTCCGTCAGCTCCCACGTGCTGAGTGGTTTCAGCAAAAGTCTTCGTAACTTGCGCTACCGGATCAAGGTTATTGACAACTGTAGCGTTAGTTGGATCCGGCCCCAGAATGAAGGAGTAACCCGGATTCTTCACATCTCGGTTTTCGCCACCTTCGTCCGGTACCACCTGCCCCGAAGCATTGGTCGCATAGTAGGCGACGGTATCGCGCCACACGAAATCCGTTCCTGGTTTGGCAAGGTTAATTGGAGCAGTCACCCCATCTACTACTGCGCCCGGAGGAAGCTCCTTGACATAGCAGTTCGAGCCGATTGGAATTCGACCGGTCTGGTCAGTAACAGGGAGGTCATCTCCATTCTCTTCACTGTTGCCAATCGTGGCCTTGTTGTCCTCACCGGCCATAATTTTGACCAGACCACTGACCGTTTCACCACTGCGAGTCAAACAGGTGTAGTTCACCCAGTACTCGCCGTTCGCGTCGACAGCGTCGGTCGCTCCCTGCACCTGCTTGGTGATCGTGAATGAACCAAAGCGTCGAGTCTGATCGTTCGTGACTCGAAGCTTCGCATTTGAGGCTGACGTCGCAACCTTCGAGGTGACAGTATCGACAACATTGGTCACGGCTTCGACGGGCACCGCACCAACCTCAACACTCCACTGGTAGGAGGGGTCTTTGACATTTGGTTGGGCAGGTCGATCCGTTTCAGTGATCGTGCAGCGAGAGCCAACGGGAACGTGATTATTGCGCACTCCGTCACCGTCATAGTCCTGATCCGACTCTAGTGAAGCCACGCCGGCACCGTTGCGGTTCCAGGATCCCGTGTATTCGTCTCCGGCCTCGTCAATACAGGTCCAACGACCCTTATACGAGTTAGTTTCAGTGGTGGTAGCGTCAGGCACAATCTTCTCGACTTCAAGGGATCCGTAGACCCGCTTGGCTCGGTTGGTGACCGTCAAAGTTAGAAGATCATCAGCCGAGGTTGTTGCAGTCCAACTACCTGTCCTCGTGACGCTCTGCGCGTCGCCGAGCTGAGACGAGTAACGCTCGTTTTCCCATGCCCACGAGGTATCGACGAGCTGGGAACCAGCATCTTCAAGTTTGGTCGACAAAGAGTCTTCGGTGATGGTGCAGTCTGCTCCAGCAGGCACTCTGACAGTGTCAACTTCTGCCCCATTAACTGTTTGCACCTGACCGTCAACGATCACGCTGGATACGCTCGGGTCAGCTTGGTTGTTGCGGATACCCAATGCATTGAGATCGAAGCTCTGAGAGATCCGAGTCCCGTCATTAGGGTTACGACAGATCAGTTGAACGTGGACTGTCGCACCGGGAGTGATGGCTTCGGTACTGCCGTCGTAATCTTTGACGATCTTGAGAGTGGAGTAGACCGGAGCAACGTCATTGGTAACGACGACCTTACGGGCACCGCCAGTATCCAACACGTTCACAGGATTCTCCGGCGTACCATGACCGTCCTCGAAGACGGGGTTCTTCCACGACCAGGAAATGTTCTTGAGATCGTCTGAACTGGGCGCGTCCTCGGTGAAGGAGCACGAAGTTGTTAGAGGCAGGCCACCGGTGGTCTGTACGGCGGTCTTAGACGGAGTCCACACATCGGCCAGATAGCCTGCGTCCTCAGCGAAAATCGCATCTTGTCCGGGGACAGAAGACCAGGTTCCTGCTGAGACTGTAGCGCCATCGTAGATGCAGGTGTAACGGCCTGTGAAGGCCTTGGTCGCGTCAGCGACGGCACCCTGGGCCTGACTGGTCAACACCTTGGTCAAGGAGATTGGACCTGTGACGCGCTTAACCTGGTTGACTACCTGAACCCTAATATCCGTGACGTCGTCATTGATCTGGTAGACATTGGGATGCCCATCGACTGCGGTAAGCCTCGTATCGCCGTTGAAGACAGTGATCTCTGGCTCCAACCATGAATATGAAGCATCCTTGAGCCACTCATTGCGAGGACTATCCTCGGTGATGCGGCAGTACCAGCCAGCAGGAACGGATTGTTCATAAGACGACTGCCCATGAGTGAGGTCTTTGGATACCAACACCTGGTTGTTGAAGTCCAAGGAAGGCGCGCACGACACGGTGATGTTGAATTTCTGGTTCGCATCGTTGAGGAAGTCCGTTGTTTCGGAACCGTTTTCATCCGTGACGATTTTCGTGATTCTCGCGGGAGTACGCTTTTGCTCGACGGTGTTTGTGACAAGCATGTCGGCCCGCGTTTCGGGACTGACCGTCGCATTGGTGTAGATGGGCGCACCGTCGCCGTTCTTCCATCGATACTGCGGATCATTGGCATTGGGTTGGCCATTGATCTGTTGTTCCACAGGGGCGCATACCGAACCCAACGGCAGCAGCTCATTGGCTACGGTCAGATCCGTTCCATCCTCAGCTTTGACAGTCGCTTGGCCGGGACCGGTTACTGTCCACGTTCCGGTACCAACAGCTGCAACGGGTTGGCCGTCGTAGGTGCATGTGAATGTGCCAGAGTAGATCGCACCCCTGCCCTGGTCGGCGGCGGAGCCCTCGCCGGTAATCCTCTTCGTTAATCCCACGGTGCCGTGGACCCGTTTGATCGGATTGGTGACTTTGAGCTCTGCACTGTTGTCGATGCTCGCGGTCACGGTTGCCGGAGTCTTGTTCTCCCCGTGGACAATCTCTTCATAGCGAGGCTCCTCCCAGGTGTAGGAGGTGTCCTTGAGTCCACCGGAAACAGGGACCTCTGTGACCGAACAGTGCTGGCCAACTGGAACCAATGCTCCAGTGTCCACCGTGGCCGTCGTCGAACCGGCAGGAATGGTGACCGTGTGGGTGCCCTGGTAGCCGGAGACGAAGGAGCCTTCCTCCGGCAAACAGGTCACGTTGAAGGTGAAGTTCTGGCCACCTACGTAGCCCTCGGTGAGTCCGGCGATCTGCTTGGTCACCTTGATATTCGTAAGACGGTTGTTGAGGTGGTTATTGGCCTGAACGGTGATAGCCCCCTGTGCAGGAACAGTCACCGAGACCACCGGAGACTCCAATGCATTTTCACCGGTGCCAGCGGTCATGGTGCGACCTGTCTCGGTGGCGTTGGAATACTTGACCGGATCCCAGACCCACGGATCGACTGTGATCCCGTGCTTGGCATCAATGTTCTCGTGAAGCTCACAGTAGGCCCCAGCAGGCAGGGTCACATCGGCAAGCTCAGCAGTTTCACCTGCGGTGATCGAACGGGTTCCTTCGGCGGTAACTCCGTTGACGACGACCTTGGCGACCTTGGTGGCGTCGGTCCAACAGGTGTAGATGAAGTCGAACTTCGTCCCCACCGCGTACTGCTTACCTTCATCGCCACCGGAGACTGCCTTGGTGATGAGGAGGTTAGCCTCAGTCTTCTTGACGGTGTTGGTGACAGTGACCTTCTCCTCAGTGACACCATCGGCCCAGGTTGCAGTGCCGGGAGTAATCGTGGGAGCGCCCCAAACGTAGTGCGCATCGGCATCATAGGGGCGGGTCGTGAGCGGTTCTTCACTCACCTGGCACCAGGACCCCTTAAGCAGGGTGAGGGTGTCGGTGCGTCCGCCCTGATCGACTCCTTGATCGTTTGTCGTGAGAGTCAGGGTCGCCAGACCGGCATCGCCCGGACCACCATCACGGGTCTTGCTCCAGGAACCGGCCATCACATCGTCACCGAGCTTGCAGTAGAATCCGCCGCTGTAGGTGTGGGCGTCAATCGCCTGCAGATCGATACTCGACAGATCGAGCATCTTAGAGATCTGCAGGGTCACATACTGGCGCTCGAACTCATTGGTGAAAGTGACCCGCGGGTAGAAGCCTTCGGCCGATTTCGGGTGGGCAGTGACGATGGTGGAACGAGCATCGCCTCGGTGCCCGTCATGCTCTTGCCCGTGGCTGATTTCCCAGCTGGTGGTGGTCCAGGCATAGGAGTCATTGTTGAATCCAGTGCTAGAACCTGGGTTCGGGCTGGTTTCGGTGACCAGACAGTTCGAACCTGCAGGCACGGTATCCTCTGCTAGGCGCCACACTTGGTTGAGGGTGATGGATACCGTCTCAGTATGGTTTGGCTGGTTACCACCCGGAGCTTCAGCATCAACGCCGGGAGCGTAGCACTTCACGTCATAGGTGAATCTTGCATCTGCCCGTAGCCCTGAGGGATCCGCCACCTTTTTGGTGATCGCAATGCCGCCGAAGGAACGCTTGGTGGGGTTGACGACGACACCGGTTCCGCCTTGGGTACCGACATCGACTGATCGACCTCGTAACTGGGTACCCCTGGCATCCTCATACCTGATGTTGTCTGCGTCCCAGTCGAAATCGGAGTTGAGGGTTGCATCGTCGAGGGAGGTCATGACCTCGTCGAGCTGGCATGCGGTCTGACGTGGCACCTGTACCTGAACAGACTGACCATCACGTACTTGCACCTGGCCGGTCGCTGGGCCACAGGTGTAGTTCACAACGAAGGTGTGGTCGGGTGCGACGAAGCCAGTATCACCGGGGTTAGCTTGGGTTCCTCCGGGGCCGACGACTGCCTTGGAAATGGTGAGGGGAACGGTCGCAATCTTGTAGGTGTTGGTGACAGTGACCCGCTTGGTCTGGGCCTTTCCGACCACCACGTCGTTGCCAGCGTAGGAGATGGTTGACCAGTCGTAGTAGTTGGCGGAGAAGTCACCAGGCTGGACGGTCTGTGTCGACTCGCTCACGGTACAGGTCGCGCCGGCAGGCACCTCGACTCGTGCCACCTGGGAGTCGGCTGCGACGTTCTGCACGCCTTGGGCGACAATCTGACCATCGAGGCTGCAGGAGTACTGGAGCGGGAAGGTGCGGGTGGTGCCACCGGTGTAGCCCGGCTGGACTCCCTGATCAGGCTTGACCGACTTCGCCAATTCAAGGACACCTGTGTCCTGGACGATGGTGTTGGTGACGCTCAGCAGGGCCGGGTTGGTGGCCGTGTTCTGCTTAGTGACGGTGACCGGCGCCGAGTAAGAGGGTTCGGTCCACCTGTAGGAGGTGTTCACCAGACGCTCCGAACCGGTCGGGGGGTTCTTCTCGGTGATCGAGCAAGTAGCCCCTACCGGGATCTCCTCACTGACCAGACGCTGAGGATCACCGTGTTGGACGGTCAGGTCGCCGGTGTGACCGGAGTTGCACGTGTAACTGAGAGTGAATCCCTGCCCGCCCCCGGCAAAGCCATCGGTCTTCCCGTCGAGCAGCTTGTCCACCGCGATGCGACCGGTGGAGTAGGTATTGGTGAAGGTGCAGGTGACGTTCGCATCGGGAGCCAAGGTGAGTCTTTCGGCCAAGGTGGCCCCGTCACCGTCGACGTCACGGGTGGCGATAGTACGCCCGGCAGCGTCACGGCAGGTCAGATCCGTCAGCTCGTAACCGTAAATGTTCTGGTTGAGCAGCGACTCGCCGAGATCGTATTCACCGGAGGGCACAACAGTGGAGGTGACCCTGCCGGAACCCGTGGTTCCCTGCCGGGTCGTGCCGGAGGTCACTGCGTCGGTCCCCCTGGCCGCCAGCTGCCAATTCGATGCAGCAGCGGGACCACCGTTGACGACCTTCCGCAGGGTGAGGGTCGATTTTGCCTCGTACTTGTTATGGAAGGTGCAGCGGATCGGTACGGCCTTGGGGTCGGTGACCGCCCCCACGTCGGAGAAGTCCACACTGCCGCTGTTCAGATCGACCCCCACGCGGACGTCCTCACCATTGCCGTTGACACAGGCGATGCCTTCGAGTTTCCATCCGGATCTGGTGCGGTTGGCAGAGGTGTCGTGGTTGTTCTCGATGATCCTGAAACCAGAGGAACCGACACCGAAGGCGTAATAGGCATCGGCTTGCGTCTTGGTGCCATTGGCGAGGTCATAGTTGTCGGTTCCACCCGATCCCCTGGCCGTGGTGGGTTTCAGCGTGTAGTTGAAGGCACCGTCGTGGATGAACCCGGCGTGCGCACCATCGATCTGCTTGGTGGCACCGGTGAACAGGCTGGTGTCGTTGACGACGTTCGCTGTGTGGAAGTACTCGGCCTTGGAGTCGGCATCAGTACGGAAGGAGAACTCTGGAACGGCGATGTTCTGGGAGTTGGCGTCAGCGGTGGCGGTCTTGGAGATCGTAACGTAGCGCTCCTGCTGGAATTCACCGTAGAGACAACCGAAAGTGTCCTGACCTTCCTTGGTGCGGAAATAGGTGACGGTTTCCTCGTCGCTGCCCGGAGGAATGCTCGGACAGTTCTGGTTGGCCCCATTGTTGTAGAAGCCCCAAATCTTGAGACGGTAGGGGACACCGTCCTTGCCCAGGACGATTCGCTCCGAATCGACCTTGTTGATCGTCACCTGATCATCGGAGGAGGGCAATTGGTTGGCCCTTCCGATCTTGAGCCCGGCAGCGTAGGTGGTGTCATCCGAATAGAGGTCATAATCACCGGTTTGCACAGAACGCTGGTAGCAACCGAGGGCGCCACTGGCGCTATTGACTCGCGCGAGCACCAGATTCGTACCGCAGCTGTAATTACCGGTCCAGTTGTTGTAGCTCGGTTGACCGTAGTAACGGTAATTGCCTCCAGCGCGCTGCACGACGACGTTCGTGTCATTGTTGCTGGTCTCTTCCTGGGTGAAAGGGAACTCCTCCTCGACACCGTTGAAGTCAAGATGCAGCGATGAGTGGAGCCACGAATACATCGTCAGGATCGGATTGTTGTTGTGGCGCATCGTGCCGATGAGGAAGGGCTCGTTGGCATTGACGCTCGTGAGCTGGTTGGCCTGGAAACCGATGGCCGACTGATCGTTTGCCTGGATCGCGGTTCCCAAACTGCCACTGGCAGGAATACCGCGGGCAACATAGGACCACATGTCCGCGGGCTTCTGGTCACCGGTCACCCAGAACTGATCTACACGAGACGTCAATTCAGTACCACCGCTGTAGGGGGTCTTACCTTCGATGAGGCCGTAGCGGATCAGATTGGTCTGATAGCGCGCACAGGCACCATTCGTATAGTAGGAGACGCACACACGATCAGAGGGGTAGGCGTCGGTGGCCGTGGTGTCACCCGAGTTGTTGACGATCGTCCGACCGACCTTCGCTCGGTTCGAGGTGATTGTGAGGGCCACACTCGCAGGAGTCTCGGTTACTGCCTGGGCATCCGGGGTTGTCGGTAAGAAGATCGCCCCAACAATGCTGCCAAAAACCAGTATTGCTGCCATCACTACAGCTACAGTCCGGTCGACAAGGCGACTACGGTGCCTCACGGAAGCCGCATGCTGCATAAACTACTCCGAACTCCCCCCCCCCCCCCCGCGATTTGGGAGATTGAGGCTGATTGATCTGCCCACCCGCGATCAAATTTAATGCGGATGTGACTCTTAAAAAGAGAATACTTAGAATACTCTACAACTATTCATCATTTGTCAACGGAAACCTAAATCACACTCCTACTATTCACGGGTTACAGGGACAGGCGTTCGGTAAAAAGGCTACCTCTATATCCCCTCCCAACACCTCTCAGTTAATCACGTCCTAGAGCTTAAGCACTACTTACTCATGCAAGCCTCACGCAACCTCTACCACCCCGAGGGACGCACATAAGTCTGTCGAAGGACGCACAAGTTGCATGCTGCTCCCTCAGTTTGGGCGTCCCTCGCGACACTTTTGGGCGTCCCTCGACAATTGAAGTCAGACACGCCCGTGCGGACCAGCCCCGACTCGACCTCGCCCTCTTCAATATCCGGCACAATTAACGCCTATGACCCAGTCCATCATCCCCGCGACCCCCGCTGACCTCATCTCCGGCAAAATCGCAGCTACCAATGCCCCTCACCCCCTATCCGTCTTCGACATGTTCCGCATTGGCATCGGCCCCTCGTCATCCCACACCGTCGGCCCCATGCGCGCCGGTTTGCATTTCACTACCCAACTCGCCGCCACCACGCCCTCGCGAATCACCATCGACCTATACGGTTCCCTCGCCGCAACAGGAATCGGCCACAACACCGACCGAGCCGTTCTCCTAGGAATCGCCGGACACCACCCCGAAACCGTCACCACCCACACCATCGAGACACTGCTTGCCACCATCGCCACTCACCGCGCCATCACGCTGCCCAACGGAGCACGCGCAAACCTCGACCCCGCGGACGACATCCGCTTCCACGCCCGCACCGTCCTGCCCTACCACGTCAATGCACTTACCATCACCGCATACGAGGGCGACCCTGCGCCTGAAACCACACTCCTTCAACACACCTACTACTCCGTAGGTGGCGGCTTCGTCATGATCCAGACCAATGCCGATCCCCACAGGCCCGAAGTTGCACCACTGGCCAGCACCAGCACCCGATCTGCCTCCACTGTGCCAGCACCCCATCCTTTCGCTACCGCCGAACAACTACTCAAAGCCTGTGCCGCTGCAAATATGAGCATCTCTGATCTGGTTCGCACCAACGAAGAGTCTGCCCGCCCACGCACCGACCTCGACAACTACCTTGATCGCATTACCAACACCATGTTCGACTGCATCGACGCAGGAACCCAAGCCCACGGCATCCTCCCCGGCGGCCTCGACGTGCCCCGGCGAGCAGCAGCCCTGGCCCGTAAACTCGGGCAACGCACCCGAAACAAACAGCAGATACCGACCAACCACTGGGCATCCACCCCCAACGATCCAATGCGAGCCATGGACTGGGTCAACCTTTACGCCCTCGCCGTCAATGAAGAAAACGCCGCCGGACACCGCATCGTCACTGCCCCCACCAACGGCGCAGCTGGCGTCATCCCAGCAGTGCTCGGATACCTTGTCACCGAATGCCCCGAAGCCGGTGCGCTCGGCGTCAACCTGAATGCTCCTCCCAACGCAGAAAAAGAGGATCATGAGGCAAGCACCACAGCCTGTGAATCGACTCTGACAGATAGCACGACACACCAAACAAAAGACAATATCGCACCCCTGGCACATGTACGGCTAACTCCCGAAAGCCCAGAATACTTGCGTCGTTCTGTCCACAACTTCCTACTCGCCGCTTCAGCCATCGGAGCTCTCATCAAAACCAACGCCTCGATCGCCGGAGCCGAAGTGGGATGCCAGGGCGAAGTCGGATCCGCCTGCGCTATGGCCGCAGCTGGGCTTGCTCAAGCGTTGGGCGGAACCCCCTCACAAGTCGAAAATGCCGCCGAGATCGCTATGGAACATTCCTTGGGTCTAACCTGCGATCCTGTCGGCGGCCTAGTGCAAATCCCTTGCATCGAACGTAATGCCATCGCCGCCGTCAAAGCCATCAATGCCGCACGCATGGCTATGTGGGGGGACGGGCGGCACACCGTGTCTTTGGATGCGGTCATTGAGACAATGCGACAGACAGGCAATGACATGCTCTCTAAATATAAAGAGACATCTGAGGGCGGTCTGGCTGTCAATGTCGTGGAGTGCTGAGCCCAGGCGAGTTGGCGGCGGGCGGCCACGCCGGAGCCACCCGCAAAAATAGACACAGTCACACATTTCTGGGTACGCATCACTTTTCTAAAACCTCTAGATTCCAACGATTCTCTCAAAGCGCCTGGTCTAAAGCGGGCACGACTGTGTCTAAAACTGCGGGTAGATCCGACACCAACACCGCTCAGCGCTGAGCGACACCTGGCGCAGAGGCTACTCACACTGTCGCAACCGAACGCTGGCACCCAGCACTAGCAACAGTCAACCCCAGATGTAGGGTTTGGTTCATAAGCTCCCCCACTACATCTAGGGGCGACACGCCGATCTCAACAACTAATTTGAAGCAATTTTTGTGGGGTTTTTTCTAGTTTTCCACAACTTGTGGATGGATTTTATTCACCTATCCACAGTTTCAATAGCGGTTCGGAAGACCTCACTGGCAGATCCAGGATTGCCCGAAAACCCCGAGGTTCCAAGCCTTGCGTGAACCGCAGATGCCTACGCTCCAATAGATAGTGAGACAGGCAAAGAACAACTATGTGCCACCCGTCCACAACAACTCAACAGACCATCCACAACCCAATAGTCACCAACGCGACAAACACAACATCTTGGGGTTGAGCACATGACTAGACCCTAGGTGTAGTGTTGTCTCATCAACGCGGCACAAACCGGTTCACAAGAACCACAACCGTGTGATTACAAGCCTGTCATCGGGCTTTTCACCGCCCGCGCCGCATACAACACAGGCACATAGAAACTCCGAGGAGACCCTGAAATGACGATCACCGTCTACTCCAAGCCCCGCTGCCCCCAGTGCGATGCAACGATGCGCGCCCTCGACAAGCAGGGTCTGGACTACACCAAGATCGACGTCACTCAGGACGCTGACGCCCTCGAACTCATCAAGGGCCTGGGCTACCAGCAGGCACCCGTCGTCATGGCGGGCGACGACCACTGGTCAGGCTTCCGCCCCGACCGCATCAAAGCCGCCGCAGCGGCAGCAGCCACGGCCCCCATTGCCGTCGGCCAAAACTAAGCCTCAACGTCCCGGCCACCCCGGTGGCTGGGACATTTTACTGCGCAGGCTGGCTGCCCCAGCACCTCCGCCGGCCCCCCGTAACCGGACTCATCCCCCGCCACCAGACTCGCCCCCCTGAACCAGAGAACACGCGAAAGGACCATCGTGGTCAACGTCGTCTACTTCTCTTCAGCCACCGGAAACACCCGACGATTCGCTGAAAAACTGGGATTCCCCGCACAGCGCATCCCCCTGCTGCCCAAAGACGAATTCCTGCACGTAGACCAGCCCTACGTCCTCATCGTGCCCACCTACGGCGGCGGCAACCTCAAAGGCGCAGTCCCCAAACAAGTCATCAAATTCCTCAACGACCCCGACAACCGGCGCCAATGCGTCGGAGTGATCTCGTCGGGCAACACCAACTTCGGTAAGGCCTTCTGCCTCGCAGGTGACATTGTCGCGGCCAAACTGAACGTCCCACACATGTACAAGTTCGAGCTCCTCGGAACCCCCGAGGACGTCTCCAGAGTTCGCGAAGGACTGAACGAGTTTTGGCACAAAATCTCACCGACACAGGCGTAGAAGACATCCGCAGCCCTGAGCTCGACTACCACGCGCTCAACGCCCAGCTCAACCTGTACGACGCCGAAGGAAACATCCAATTCGACGCCGACCGCCAGGCTGCCCGCCAGTACTTCCTTCAGCACGTCAACCAGAACACCGTGTTCTTCCACGACCTCGAAGAAAAGATCGAATACCTCATCGAAGAGGGCTACTACGAAGCCCACGTCCTCGAACAGTACGACTTCTCCGACGTCAAAGCCCTGTTCAAGCAGGCATACGCCCACAAGTTCCGCTTCCCCACTTTCTTGGGCGCCTTCAAGTACTACACCTCGTACACCCTGAAAACCTTCGACGGGAAGCGCTACCTGGAGCGCTTCGAAGACCGCGTCGTCATGGTCGCGCTCTTCCTGGCACGCGGCGACCTTGAGCTCGCCAAGAGCCTCGTTGACGAAATGATGACGGGCCGCTTCCAGCCCGCCACCCCCACTTTCCTCAACGCCGGCAAGGCTGCGCGCGGCGAACTAGTGTCCTGCTTCCTGCTGCGTATCGAAGACAATATGGAGTCGATCGCCCGCGGCATCAACTCCGCGCTCCAGCTTTCTAAGCGTGGCGGCGGCGTCGCCCTGTCGCTGACAAACCTGCGTGAATCCGGCGCACCGATCAAGAAGATTGAGAACCAGTCATCCGGCGTCATCCCTGTGATGAAGCTGCTGGAAGATTCCTTCTCCTACGCCAACCAGCTGGGGGCTCGCCAGGGCGCTGGCGCCGTCTACCTGCACGCTCACCACCCCGACATCCTGGGCTTCTTGGACACCAAGCGCGAAAACGCTGACGAAAAAATCCGCATCAAGACCCTGTCGCTGGGCGTCGTCATCCCCGACATCACCTTCGAACTGGCTAAGAAGAACGAGGACATGTACCTGTTCTCCCCCTACGACGTTGAACGCGTCTACGGGGTGCCGCTGTCAGAAATCTCTGTGACCGAAAAGTACCGCGAAATGGTCGATAACGGGCGGATCCGTAAGAAGAAGATCAATGCTCGTCGTTTCTTCCAGACCCTGGCTGAAATTCAGTTCGAATCCGGCTACCCGTACATCGTTTTCGAGGACACCGTCAACGCTGCAAACCCCATTAAGGGCCGCATCACCATGTCGAACCTGTGCTCGGAGATCCTCCAGGTATCCGAGGCATCAACCTACAACGACGACTTGACCTACAGCCATGTTGGCAAGGACATTTCGTGCAACTTGGGTTCTCTCAATATCGCCAAGACCATGGACTCTGAGGACTTCTCCAAGACTGTTGAGACAGCGATCCGCGGCCTGACCGCCGTGTCTGACCTGTCGAATATCCAGTCTGTCCCCTCCGTTGCGCGCGGCAATGCCATGTCCCACGCGATCGGCCTGGGCCAGATGAACCTGCACGGCTACCTGGCTCGCGAGCATGTGTATTACGGCTCCGAAGAGGCCCTGGACTTCACCAACATGTACTTCATGACGGTGGCGTTCGAGGCCATCCGTACCTCCTGCAAGATGGCTCGCGAACGCGGCGAGACCTTCGAAGGTTTCGAGGATTCCAAGTACGCAAGCGGCGAATACTTCACCAAGTACATCGAGGGCGATTGGGAACCTAAGACCGACAAGTGCCGCGAGCTGCTGGCTAAGTCATCGATCAAGGTGCCAACGAACGAGGATTGGGCTGCTTTGGCTGCCGAGGTCGCCCAGTACGGCATGTACAACCAGAATCTGCAGGCCGTCCCTCCGACGGGTTCCATCTCGTACATCAACAACTCGACCTCGTCGATCCACCCGATCGTGTCCAAGATTGAGATCCGTAAGGAAGGCAAGATTGGCCGCGTCTACTACCCGGCGCCCTTCATGGACAACGACAACTTGGACTACTACCAGGACGCCTACGAGATTGGCCCGGAGAAGATCATTGATACTTACGCGGTGGCCACTCAGCATGTCGATCAGGGCTTGTCGTTGACGCTGTTCTACCCGTCCACGGTCACTTCGCGCGACATCAATAAATCCTACATTTATGCGTGGCGTAAGGGCATTAAGACGCTTTACTACATGCGCCTGCGTCAGATGGCGTTGGAGGGTACCGAGGTCGAGGGTTGTGTCTCCTGCATGCTGTGATTCGCACCCGCAGTAGTGCGCAAGCACGCATCGACCTCGTAATGTGGCCTTAACACTTTTGAAAGGATCATCTGAGATGACGAATCCCTACGCAGCTCCTACTCCCAACTCTGACCCATACGGCACGGGTAATCGCGACAGTAACGATGCGTGGGCATCTGCCCAGCCTTCTTCGACACAGCCGGCTTCTGACCAGTCGCAGGCAAGCACCACACAGGACCCAAGCTGGTCGACTGCTCAGCAGGAATACCAGCAGACCAGTCAGGGTTACCCTCAGGGCGGTTACGGCCAGGCCGGCTACGACCAAACACAGGGCCAGGCAGCATACGGCCAGCCCCCGTACGGTCAGGCTCCCTACCAGCAGGGATACCAGCCTGGCTACCAACAGCCGATGTACGGCCAGCCCGCACAACTCGCCCAGCCCGTGATGATCAACGGCGAAATTGTCGATCCGGCGAAGTTGCGTTCGGACTCGACGGTCGTCCTCGTTCTCGGCATCCTCGGCTTGATCCTCCTCGGCCCACTCACCGCGATTCCGGCGTGGATTTGGGGCGGTCGCCTTATTAAGAAGGCTCAGGCTGCAGGCATTCCTGAGGACGTGGTTTCTAACGCAAAGATCGGCAAGATCCTCGGCATCGTTGGAACGATCCTGTGGGGTGTCATCATCCTCTTCTACATTGTCATTGTCGTCTTCGTCCTGGCTAGCCTTTCTTCGACAGGTTATGACTACTCAATGCTGACAGGGATCTTCTAAGACCAATTTGGGCGTCCCTCGCGAGAAAGATGGGCGTCCCTCGGCAGACTTTTGGGCGTCCCTCGCGGGGAGAAAATTTCGCGAGGGACGCCCATAATTCTTTCTCCCACCGGCGCCTCCCCACCGGCCCTTCCCGACCTGCCGATAAACTAAACCCATGACTCCGCGCCCCGAATACCGCTCAGGCCGAAACAACTTCTCTGACCGTGGCCGCCGCCGCGCAGGCTCCGACCAAGACCTCATCAACGACCTGCAACGCATGGACGGGCGCCCCTACGGCACCTACAAGTCAGTCGTCGGCGACTGGAACTACGGTGACTTCTCCCTGGCTATCGACAGAGTCCAAGCCGACCCCTACGCCCCGCCCTCGTCAATCCGCGCCACCACCACCCCCAAGGCCATGGGCCTGCCAGACGAAGCCCTGAAAGACGGCGCAACCCGCCTAGCCGCCGCAGACTTCCTCGTGCGTTCCTTCGAAACAGCCATCCGCAGGCGCGGCGCAGGCTCAGCCGTGCGCATCGCCCACCCCGGCCAAGAAATCCTCCAACGCTCCGCAGCCACCGTCCTGCCCGACCGCGTCGAGGTCCGCTTCCAAGTCCACATGCCCGCACGAGGCCGCTCCATCCTCGGGCGCCAAGCCGCCCAACTCTTCGACGTCGACGTCCCCAACATCGTCATGGACGCCTTCGACTTCGTCTCCGAAGAACCCGAAACCCAGCTCGCACGCCAAGCCCTGCTCGCACACATCGCAACCTACGTTGACCACCGGGCACTCCAAGACGCCCTCGTCGCCAACAATTGGGTGGCATTCGTTACTGACGGGTCCATCCTGGCTCGCAAATCCGGCGTCTCCCAGCTTCCGATGGACGCAGACCAGGCCGTCGCGTTCGACTCGCCAGACTCCTTGCGCGCCACCGTTACATTGCCGCACGCAGGCCAAGTCACAGGCATGGCCATTGAACCTGGAGTCACCGTCATTGTCGGCGGCGGCTACCACGGCAAATCCACACTGCTGGGAGCCTTGCAGCGCGGCGTCTACTCGCACATCCCCGGTGACGGACGCGAACTTGTGGCCACCACTCCTGACGCGATGAAGATCCGGGCCGCCGACGGGCGGGCCGTCACCGGCGTCGATGTCTCCCCTTTCATCACTCACCTCCCTGGAGGCGCCGACACCACCCGCTTTTCAACGGCAAACGCTTCAGGTTCGACCTCGCAGGCCGCAGCCATCGTCGAAGCTGTCGAACTCGGATCGCCGCTGCTGCTCATTGACGAGGACACGTCGGCGACGAACCTTCTGGTTGGGATCATCCATGCGCACAGATGTAGTGGTGGATCTGGATGCGGAACGGCGGTTGAGGCGCGCATCCTGAATTGTGGAGCAAT
>NZ_ATUX01000011.1 GCF_000420425.1 Schaalia vaccimaxillae DSM 15804 | reverse complement strand
CCGTGGCTGGTTGTGGTGTTGGTGTCGGTATTCGTCTTCGCCAAGCAGTCAGGCACCGTGAACTGGGTGCTACTGTCGGAAATCTTCCCCGCCAAGATTAGGGGCGTCGCCCAAGGTTTTGCCGTAGGGTGCGGTTGGCTAATGAACGCAGTAGTCACCTACATCTTCCCAGTCATGATCGAGCATCTGGGCGCCGCATGGACCTACGCCGTATTCGGCGCAATCAATGTAGTGTCCCTGTGCTTCTACGTTTTCATCGTGCCTGAGACGAGGGGGGCGTCGCTGGAGCACCTCGAGGAGCAGTTCTCCCGGGGATAGGCCTAGGCCGCAGCATCACCACGAATGCGTTCGAAACGACGTTACGGCTTTCAAGGTGACGCTACAAGGCCGAACCCGTGCGCTCAGTTTTCCGCAAGCGCCTCACTGACGGCGCGACGCAGGTTCTTTTGGCCGTTCTTGAGGGCCAACTCCAAGGGCTCATCCGGGTCGCCAACCTTGACGATCCTGGCAACACCGATCTCCAAGAGGTTTTCTGAACCGTCTTTAATGCGGCCACCAAAAATCATCGAGGGCACGCCGTTGGCCCGAGCGATCAAAGCAACACCGGCAGGCGTCTTGCCGTCAATGGTCTGTGAGTCAACTGAGCCTTCACCTGTGAACACCCAGTCAGCCCCCTTGACTTTCGCATCAAGTTCAACGGCGTCAGCCACCAGGTCAACGCCAGGTTTGAGCTCGGCTCCCAGGAACGCCCTGAGCGCAAATCCTAGGCCCCCAGCAGCGCCCGAACCTTCCATGAGCGCGACGTCGGCGTGGCCGGAAACCTGCGCAAAATGCTTGTGGATCTCGTCAAACTCAGGGACTTGTTCTGGGGTGACGCCCTTTTGGGGACCAAAAACTGCCGAAGCCCCCTTGGGGCCGTTAAGAGGATTGGTGACGTCGCAGGCGACTTGAACCTCAACGCCCTCAAGAAGTTCGTCAACTGCAGACGTATCGATGCGAGCAACTTTGGCCAGGTCCGCCAGATACGGGGTGAGCTCGACCTCGTCCTCGTCGAAGAAGCGCACGCCGAGCTCGTGCAGCATGCCGATGCCGGCGTCGTTGGTGGCTGAGCCTCCGATACCGATGAGGAGGGTTTTGGCGCCGCGTTCGATGGCGTCACGGATGATCATCCCTAAGCCGCAGGTGTTTGATCGGGCGACGTCCCGTTCGTTGGGAGCGACCAGTTCGATACCGGCGCATGAGGCGACGTCGAGGACGGCGCTGCCTTCTGCCAGCGCGTATTCGGAGGTGATGGGCCGACCGAGGGCGTCCACCGAGTCAGTGGTGACGGTGTCGACTCCCCATGCTGCGGCAACTGCTTGGATGAACCCTTCGCCTCCGTCGGACATGGGCACGAGGACGCATTCGGCGTCGGGGTGGACGTCGCGGACGCCGCGGGCCATGGCTTCGGCAGCTTCCTGCGCGGTCATGTTCTCTTTGAAGGAGTCAGGGGCGAGGACGAACTTCATTGGGGCTCCACTTCATCGTGTTGGCGCTGTTGAGTATCACCATAATTTTCTCAAATATTCGGGCCAAAAAGAAACAGCAGTCCATCCGTCGTAGAAGGGTGACGGATGGACTACTGATCTTATTTCGAGCCTAACTGACAACTAGGAAGAGTCCAGCGGTCACAAGGAAGCCAACGATTGAGACAGCTGTTGTGAGGACTGTCCAGGTCCGTAGGCCTTGGGAGACAGAAAGCCCGAGGTAACGGGTGACAATCCAGAATCCAGAGTCGTTGATGTGAGAGCAAATGAGTCCACCAAAGCCCACTGCAATAGTGATGAGTGCTGCTTGATTTGCACTGTAGTTTCCGGCTTGGACTGCGGGCAGGATCAGTCCGGCTGCCGTCAGGATGGCCACCGAGGCGGAACCTTGAGCGATGCGCAGTGCTGCCGCAATAACGAAGCCTGCAAGGATGGTCGGCATTCCAATGTTGGTCAGCACATCAGAGAATGCTGCGCCGATACCTGTTTCAACAAGGACACTAGCGAATACACCACCTGCACCGGTCACGAAGATCACGACTGCGACAGAATCCAATGCCGAGTCAGCGACCTTGGAGATGACATTCCTCTTCCACTTAGTGATCTTCATGATCAGCACGTACGCAACCAATACTCCGACCAGGAGTGCAGTTGCGGGTTTTCCAATGAACGTGGCGATCGGTGACATTGGCGAATCTTCGGGCAGGTTCATCACCATGATGGATCCGGCCATGATCATCAAGATGGGCAAGACAATTACGAAGATGGTCGTCAGGGTTCCCGGAACGCGACCGCCCTCGCCAAGGTTGAACTGTGAGGATCCATCGTTCTTCGTGGATTCTGCTGGAGAGGGAGCGAGTTGGATGGAATTGAAGTTGATGAACTTGAGTACGAGGTATCCGACGACTGTTACGACCAAGGCAACTACGAGTGCCCAAATTGTCATCAGGCCTGCATCTGCTTCGAGGGCAGCCGCAGCTGCGACGGGACCAGGATGCGGCGGGATAATCGTATGGAGCGTTGCCATGGCAACGCACACGGGGAATGCGATTGACAGTGGGCTGGTTTTTGCGTTTCTGGCGAAGGCGAAGATCAGTGGCGCCAGGATAATGAAACCGACGTCAAAGAAGACGGGAATTCCGAGGATGAATGCGGCGGCAGTGACCGCCATGACGACTCGTTTGGCTCCAAGCTTTTGAGTGAATGCGCGCGCCATGTGATCGGCGGCTCCGGAGACTTCGACTAGTCGACCAAGGATCGAGCCGAGGCCGACAACGATCGCTACAGATCCAAGGGTTTTGCCCATACCGCCGATCATGACGTCGACGATGTCGGTCAAGGAGATGCCAGCAACCAGGGCAGTGCCCATGGCAACAAGGAGCAAGGAGACGTAAGCCGGAACATCGAGGAGGATGACAAGTACGAGCAAGACCGCAATGGCGGCAGCTGCGATGATCAATAGAGTCAGAGCACTCATGGGCTTTCACCTTCCTTTCTTTCGAGAGCCCCGTCTGAGGCTGTGAGTTACGACTTCCGCATTCGTTGGAGTGCGGAAGGTCTAGGAGTGGTGTGCACTTGTGCCGATGGGTTGGCATTAGTGCTGCGCAGGCTTGGATTCTGATTTCTCAGCCTTTTGAAGCTCAGGGCTTCTTTGCCCTGTCTTGATGCAGGTTTTGGATCCCGTGCGTCGCTGCATGGGAAGGTTGTGAAGCTGTAGGAGCTCCAACAGAAAAGAACCATATCAGATGCATTGCGTATGATGCATCATCGTGTTAGCTTAGCCATAACCGAAGACAATGCAGTCTTTGGCAAGACTTTTATCCGCCAACAAAAAGCATGGCAAATAGCGGATTTTAGGTAACTTCGTCGCCCCTATTTCACTCCGTGCGATGAATTCAGACTTGGAAGGAGTGCCGCCGCCAACGGCGAGAAGAGACATGCAAGAGAACAACGAATTCCTCAAGTGGATGACTTCAAACACCGACAGCATCTACTGGCACGACAGCGCAATCGTTGATGAATTGGAAATTGCCATTGGTAACGGAGCTAAGGGCGTGACTACAAATCCTTTCTTAGTCGCGTCAACAATCAACGCCCGTCCTGACTACTGGGCTCCCTACCTCGCCGACATTCCCAGCGATCTCGAGGGTACTGAGAAGGTTGAAGCTCTCGTAAAGCGAGTCACTCTGCACGTTAAGGACGTTTTGGACCAAGTCCACGACGAAAATGACGTTCGGACGGGTCGGCTGTGCGCCCAGACTAATCCGAATAAAACTGGTAACTACGACGAAATTTTGAGCCAAGCCGAACGTTACGCTCAATGGGATCCCAAGCGAGTATGCCTCAAAGTACCTGCGACGAAATCCGGCATCATGGCAGCAGAAGAACTCGCGGCCAAGGGCTACAACGTCGTCGTGACCGTTTCATTCACTGTCCCGCAGGTCCTTGCAATAGGAGCGGCTCTTCAAAGAGGAATTGAGCGTGCACGCGAAGCTGGCATCGAACCTGGCCTGAACTGCGCTGTATTGATGGTTGGCCGACTTGACGATTATCTGCGTGACGTCGCCCAAGACTCATCTGACATTGTCACCGAATCTGACATTATTCAGTCCGGAACAGCGTGCATCAAGAAGGCCTACAAGATCTTCAATGAGCGCGGTTATGAAGCCTTCCTCATGCCTGCGGGCTGCCGAGGAACCTATCACATCACTGAATTGGCAGGCGCACAGATGGTGATGTCAATTGCTCCGAAGATCGCTGACGAACTGGCTGAGCTTGAAGGCCCCTTCGAAGAACGAATCGACGTTCCCGTTGACCAAGATGTTATTGATCGTCTCTTGACGATGCCCGAGTTTGTCAAGGCATACAACGAGGACGGCATGACTCCCGAACAGTTCATCACCTTCGGCTCAACCAACCGAACAACCGATCAGTTCATCAATGATGGCTGGGGAGTGCTGCTCGCTCACAAGGTCGGTGCCTAATGAACCAAATGCGTTTCACCGACAAGGTCTGCATTGTTACGGGATCTGCACGAGGCCTCGGAAAAGCTATGGCTGAACGCCTAGCTTCTGAGGGCGGCATCATGGTGCTGGCCGACGTTGACGGCAATGTCCTCGATGAGACTGTCAAACAGTTCCTTATCAAAGGATTCCAGGCCGAGGGCTACATTATTGATCTGACGAAGGTCAGTGAGATCGATGAAATGATTGATCACGTTGCCCAAAAGTACGGCCGCATCGACGTGCTGGTCAACAATGCCGGTGTGCAGATCCGAAAGTGGGCCACCGAGTTCCCCGAAGAGGAATTCGACTTCCTTATGGATCTGAACCTCAAGGCTTACTTTTTTGCAACACGAGCCGCCGCTCGCTACTTCAAAAAGCAGGGCTATGGAGCTGTGGTTTGTACTTCGTCTGGAAATTCAGTACGCCCGGCTTCCAAGCGTTCCCCTTACGCAATCTCTAAGGCAGGGGTGAATGGTCTCGCACAGGCACTTGGTAACGAGCTGGGTCGGTTTGGTATCCGCGTCAATGCAGTCGCTCCGGGCTATGTCATGACTGACATGGTCAAACAGGGTATTGAGGAAGGGATTATCGACATTGATGCGATCATGTCGATCCTCCCCATGAAACGTCTGCTTGAGCCGTCAGAAATTGCCTCTGCGGTAGCGTTCTTGGCCTCCAGCGACGCTTCAGGCATTAATGGACAGACTTTGTTTGTCGATGCGGGCTGGTCTGCTAACGGCCTGCCAGAACCTAAAGATCTGGAGTGAACCAGAACCCATAGCTTGGAGTGTATTCGCACTCCTGACCATTTTCACGAACTCACGAATGGAGTAATCACAATGAAGGTTGGTTTTATCGGACTCGGCATTATGGGCCGTCCTATGGCAAAAAATGTCCTCAAGGCAGGCCATGAAGTTTTCTGCTTCGACGTCAACGAGGCCGCCGTCGAGGACGTCGTGGCATCGGGAGCAATGGCTGTACAGTCAGGAAAGGCCGCAGCAGAGGCAGCCGATGTCGTTATCACCATGCTTCCCAATGGACCCGACGTTTTGGCTGCTTTGTCGGGGGATCATGGGATTGCGGCAGGCTTGTCTGAAGGAAAGATCTTTGTCGATATGTCTTCTATCGCCCCGGGTGTTTCTCGCCAGGCTGCCCAGATTGTTGAGGCCAAGGGGGCAAAGATGATCGATGCGCCTGTTTCCGGAGGTGAGCCTGGCGCAATTGCCGGAACAATTGCCATTATGGTGGGTGGCGAACAGGACGTCTTCGAATCAGTCAAGGATCTTCTGCTCACGATGGGTAAGTCGGCAACATACGTCGGCCCTCTTGGGGCGGGCAATATAGCCAAGCTGGCAAACCAGTCGATTGTTGCGGTTAATATCGCTGTCCTCGCAGAAGCACTGGTCCTCGCTCAGAAGTCCGGAGTGGATCCCGCATCGGTCGTCGAAGCCATCCGAGGCGGCCTCGCAGGTTCTGCTGTTATGGAACAGAAGGCCACGAAGATGCTCACCCAGGAGTTCTCTCCCGGTTTCCGTATCAACCTGCATATTAAGGATCTCAACAATGCCTTGGCCACGGCTGCCGAGGCAGATGCTTTTATGCCGTTGACCGCGGTGGTGCGCCAGCACATGTCGGCACTTGAAGCCCAAGGATTCGCAGGAGAGGATCACTCGAGCCTCCTGAGGATCGTCCAGCAGCTCAGCAACACCGTGCTGGGCGAGGACTGACACACCCATGCGGGGGCATAGATTCAATCTGTGCCCCCGCACCTCTTCCCTTGACAGAAAGCGATCGATCAATGACGTTCAAGTACGGAATCCAAGTCGCCCTCGAAGAACTACCAACTCGTATGCCCGTAGTCCTGCGGGGAAGTTTTGAAGAAGTCACAGACACGGCAGCTGAGCTTGGCTACGACGGCATTGAGTTTTACCTTCACAGCCCGCGAGAGCACAAGGGCACCCTGTACAAGAAGCATGCCAGCGACAAGGGACTCGGCTTCTCCAGTATCTGCACCGGACTTGAGCTGCTTTATAACGGCCTGGGACTCACAGTCGATTCAGCTGAAGTCCGCAGGAAAGCCATAGATCGCTTGAAAGAGCACCTTGACCTGGCCAACGAACTCGACTGTTCAGTGGTTGTCGGCACTATGCGTGGCAATATCCCTTCCCCCGAAAAAGCGCAGATCACCCGCCAACGTCTGATCGACGCGCTAGGTGAGTTGGCCGACCATGCCGATTCAACTGGAGGACAGATCGTTGTAGAAAATATCCTCCAGTACATTTCAAACTGGTTGAACACGTTGGATGAGGTCGGCGAGCTCCTCGAAGAGGTCAACCGACCAAATGTCACCATGCACATTGATACTCACTCGATGCACATGGAAGAAACAGACCCATTCGCCGCTGTACGTCGATGGGCCGACCGCATCGGCTATGTCCATTTTTCCGATGCAAATCGGACCTATCCCGGTGGCGGATGCATCGATTTCAAGAGCCACTACCATGCTCTTTTCGACGCCGGATACTGCGGTTGGATCACCATCGAATCCCAACCTTTCCCCACGGGCCCAGACTGCGCACAGCGAGGAATCCAGTACCTGAAGAACATTGAAGCTGCGGCACGGATCGAACGCCTACCCGCCCTCGACCAGTCGTCCATTCGATTCTGATTCGGAGGACAGGAAATACCGGTTTGATCTGCCAGTCAAAGTAGCGGTAAGTACCCAACGGAGCCTATTTCTGTGAGGACATTACTCTGTCCATGGAATTAAGCCGGGAGCAGTTGGAGTCTTACACGGGTCTATTCTCAGGATATGCTGCAATCAAAACCAACTATTTCTCGTCACTCGGAGGCATTGACGTGGTGAAGGCACCGACGGCATTGCAACGGGGCACTCTCGCCGAACAGATTCAGTCGATCTTGATTGATCGTATTATGGCTGGAGAGTACAGCCCTGGAGATTTCTTGCGGACCCGCACTCTTGCGCAAGAATTTGAAGTATCTACCACTCCGGTTCGAGAAGCACTGACAATGCTGGAGTCCGCCAAACTTGTTTCTCGACAGGCGCACATTGGTTTCGAGGTTCGCAATCCGCCTGATCTGTACGAAATGGATCAGATCATGGCGGCACGCAGACTCTTTGAGCCGATCGCAGCCGAACTTGCTTGCAAGCAGGGCCCCTCTGTCATAAAGCGCGTCCGAACTGCATATGAGGAACAAGAGCGAACCGGCCGCACAACGACTATGGACGACTATTTGGCGTTCATGCATGCCGACGATGCGTTCCATCGAGCAATCTGGGAGGGAACAGGAAATCCCTACATCGCAGAAATGCTCGAACTTTTGGGCGGAGTCATTCAGCGGTGGAGACGTTTTACACCCGGACTCATTGCTGATCGCGATATCGCCGTGACCGAGCATGAGGCAATTTTGCTGGCCCTTGAATCAGGCGATTCTCATGCAGCTTCTGCTGCCATGCTTGATCATATTGATCGGCAGCGGGAGCGTATTCATCAGCAGGTTAGCTCACAGGAAAAACGATAGTAGCGTTCCTAAGGTTCTTCGCGGGGGAGATTGATGATCCATCCGTACCGTTGACAATAGGAAACCGTGTGTCCCAACTTTCTGACGGGACACACGGTTTCGCGTGAGCTGATGTGTTTGGTTTATCCCAACGGAATAATGTAGGAACCGATCATCACCAGCACGATCGTGCATACGGATGCGAGGAACTGGGGCAACGTGTACACCTTCAGACCACCGGTGATAGAGAATCCCGGAATCTTGGCAGTAACCCAGAAGCCCGAATCGTTGATGTGGCCCACCGACAAAGCACCAGCAAGGCACGCAGCCGCAACCCACACGGGGTGAATGCCGATAGTTGGAGCAAGGGAAGCGAAGATTGTCATCGTCGTAATAGACGCCACCGTTCCCGAACCAACCGCCACACGGAAAGCCATGCCCACAAAGTAGCAAGCAAGCAGACCAACGAAGTGTCCGCCACCCAGGCCACCAACGGCCTCGGAAATCAAATCGGAGACACCACCGGCCTTGATGAGCGCACCGAACGCGCCGCCAGCACCAGTGATCATCAAAACGATACCGGCCGACTCAATCGCCTTATTTGATGAGGCTTCCATTTCGCGACGCGACATGTCAGTAGATGCGACCAGGTAAGCGATGAGAGTACCAATGAGCAATGCGACGGTCTTATCAGAGATAAACGAGGCCCAAACCGGAAGTTCTTCAACCACCGAACCCCAGATGGTGCCCGTGAGGATGAGGAGAAGCGGAGTCAAGATCGGCAGAAGAGCAAGCCAGAAGTTAGGTTCCTTATCTTCGCCGGGAATCTCCTGAAGAGAGGGTTCTTCGGCGACATCCATTGCGGGCCTCCATACCTTGGGCAGAATCCACGAGTAGATGGTGACACCAACAATGACGGCGACCAGTCCAACGATTCCACCGACGGCCACCATGTAACCGACTGAGAAACCCATAATGTCACCTGCCGCTAGTGGGTTGGGCGTGGGTGGTACCAGCGTGTGGGCGGCTCCCGCGCCCATCGCGACAGCACCAATAGCTAGGGGCATCGGTTTGCCAGCTTCGCGGGCGATGGCGATGGCAAGAGGGACGAGGATGACGAAGGTGACGTCAAAGAATACGGGAATGGCCAGAACGAAAGCAGCAAAGGCAATCCCGTACATCGCGAAACGTTCGGAGACAAGGTTGACTAGCGTGCGTGCGATGACTTTGGCTCCACCGGAGTCGCTCATCAGCTGGCCAAGAATGATGCCGAATCCGACGGATAGTCCCAGGCTTGTCATCAAGCCACCGAAGCCTTCCGTCGCAGTCTTGGCAATGTCCAAGGCAGGCATTTGCAGCATGAATCCTAGAAGAATTGTGCCAATAATCAGCGACACAGCAGGGTGTAGTTTCACCCAGAGAATCAAGGCGACAATGACGACGATCGACACCGCCAGCCACAGGAGATTAATCATGGTGGTCCTCCTTCACCCCACCGGGGATGAGTAATGGGGATATTCGACGGTGTTAGCCGACGAATAGCGATTGATGTGTTCTCGGATGACTGCTGTTATGCGTACCGAGAGAGGTGACAGTCTGTGCCCGAGTTCTTCCGACATCGATGTCGGGGCGTCTGTCAATGAAGAGCAACTGCCTTTTCATGCGTCATTGCGTTGTTGGGGCAGTTTGATCTGAAGATTTGTCATTTCGTTGGGTGGCCCAGTATTTCTCCAGCTTGATACTGGGCCACCCTTGAGCGCACGGCGAGATTACGTCGTGTGTCAAAGCTTGATCACAGGGTTCTGAGTTGATCCCATGCAGCAGTGAATCCTCCAAGCGTCATGACTGTTGCGCCGAATTCGTCGAATTCTTCATTCGAAAGTCCATTGAGTTCGTACGCGCGCTTGAAGTCGGGGATTGCGGTGAGGACTCGGTCGATTCGTTCCTGATGGAGGGGTTGATCAATACCGATTTCTCTTGGAATGCCTTCCTTCTCGTCCCACTCAATGAGAGCATCTTGGATCTTCGGGTGGATGGTAGCTTCGAAGGGGGCACCCGCAAGAAGCGTGACTTGGCGAGGGGCGCGGAACGCCGCCGGCATGAGTTTGGGAGCATTCGGTCGATCTTTGAGGGCTTCGATGAGACGTCGCGCCACGGCGAGTACTGCTTCTTCAAGGTCTTGGGTTTCTAGATGCAGGTTCTGTTCCTCGTTGACCGCGGCGAGGTAGTCCTGCAGGCGTCCCATGACAAAGGCCGAGGTCGAGGGGGCGGGAGTGATGCCTGCCGCGCGGGCACGCTCGCATCCGCGCTCGTATGCATCGGCTGCCGCCATGATTTGCGGTGCTGACACGCAGACGGTGGCCGTCGTGGGGATGCCTCGTGCTGCGAGTTCTTCGAGGACGCGGATACCGGATGCTGTCCCGGGGATCTTGACCATGACATTGGGGCCGAATTCGCTGATGCGTAGTCCTTGCTCCAGTTGTTTGTCATAGTCGCCGGATGCGCTTGGCTGGACTTGGCAGCGAACGTAGCCGTCGCGGCCTCGGGATTCGTTGAACATTGGTTCGAAGCGGCGTGCGAGTGGCCGGACGACGCGTCCGATGAGTTCGAGGACGCGTTCGTCACCTGTGAGGGTTTCATCAATGGTGTCGATGGGATCGAGGTCTTGGTCTTGGGTGGAGGTGAGAGCCTCGTATGACAGTGGTGCGTTGGTGGTGACACCGATGGCTCCGTTGTTGAGGGCGCGGGTCACGGTGTTCGTTAGAGCGGAGTCGTTGCAGTAGCGGCTGGGTGTGTTTTCTGCCATCCATGCGAGATAGCTTTGGGACATTGTTGTACCTCCTTGTACAGCGGTGGTTGTTAGGGGTTGGGGGCGGTGTCAGCCGAAGTGCATGCCTCCGTTAACGTCGAGGACGGCGCCGGTGGTGAAGCCTGCGTGGGGTCCTGCAAAGTAGGCGACGGCTGCGGCGATTTCGTTGACCTCGCCGAGTCTGCCGACGGGTATGGCAGAACGGATTGCACTCATCTGGTCGTCGGTGAACTGGGCGGCCATCTCAGTGTTGGTCGTACCTGGGGCGACGGCGTTGACGGTCACTCCTGCATGGGCGACCTTGCCTGCGTAGTGTCTGGTCAGACCGATGACACCGGCTTTTGAGGCCGCGTATGCGGGCCCCACTGAGACTCCTCCGTTGCGTCCTGCCAGTGAAACAATGTTGATGACGCGCCCGTATCCGGCTTGGATCATGTGGGGCAGAGCGGCTTGGGTCATGAGTTGAGTTCCAGTGAGATTGACCGTGATGACTCTGTTCCATTCGTCGAGTGCGGTGTCCTCCCACGGTGTGTTGGAGACGATTCCGGCGTTGTTGACAAGGACAGTTACGTGCCCGCACTGCTGTGCAATGGTTGTCATCGCATTGTTGACCGAATCGAGGTCGGTGATGTCGAGGCCGACGGCGGTGGCCTGGTGACCGTTGACAGTCAGCTCGTGGGCCGCAGTTTGTGCGAGTTCGCCGTTGATATCGGCGATGACGATTCGCATTCCTTCTGTTGCGAGGCGTTCAGCGATCGTGCGACCGATACCGCGTGCAGCGCCTGTGATTAGGGCCAGAGGGCTTTCGTGCATGGGTTTGCCTTCCGATGGTCACGCTTCTTCGCGTGTTGGCATTCACCGTAATCGATCACGCATCAAATTGTCTACATTATCGATTATATATTTTACATAGAAAGAGGTGCCCGCCCTCGTCAACCGAGAATCAACCGACTCCCAGCTCAGCTCTCAGAACGCAGACGCGACACCAAGCTCTCCAGATGCGCCTTCATTGCCTGGGCAGCCGCCTGACTATCGCCGGATAGCATGGCTTCAAGGATGACCCTGTGCTCAGCCAGGGAATCCGCAGCATCTGTGACGATACGATCCTTGAAATGTCGCCAGCGCTGGACGTTGCCCCCCAGGACGTCAGCCGACGACATAAGGAAGCGGTTGCCCGACGCCTGGTGAATGATCCGGTGGAACTCCTGATCCGCGCGCATGAAAGCACGCATTTCATCCGAGTTCCTCAAACCGAGCGTCTCCTCTTGTTGGCGCACCACCTCTCCAAGCGCCTCGTTGAGGCCCTTCACGTCATTGAGGCATGCCAACCGAGCAGCTTCCGGTTCCAGCAAAAGCCGCACCGCCATCAGATCGCACAATTCTTCCTCCGAAAGCTTTGGCGCAGTTCTGTACCCCCTGTAGTTGTGCCGAACCACCAGCCCCCGCCCTTCCATTCGGGCAAGAGCTTCACGTACGGGAGTAGCTGAAACTCCGAGCGTCTCTGCGAGGAACTCAATTCGAATGGGCTCATCGTCGGCCAAGACTCCTTGGATCATCATGTCGACCAAAGCGTCCTGAACTTGCTCCGTCAAACCCTGACGCTTGGCAGCATAGTTCTTAGTGGTCCGCACACTAGCAGCTATCGCCATCTGGACGACTCCTTGAGGACAGCCCACATCCAGTGGGCGATATTCACAGGACTTCTGCAGTCAGTCTAGTCTGCAAGTCTCGTTCCTCACGATGTGCGCCATTGCGCTTTTCCCAGTTCACACCCCTAAAGATTCCTTGAGGTACCGCCGAGCGAGCAATGCGTATTCCAGAGGATGAGCAACATCAGGGTCTTGCTCGGCCTCGACCATAAACCACCCGTCATAGTCTGATTCAACGACAGGACGCAGCAAAGCACCAAAATCTGTGGGGCCATCGCCGGGCACTGTGAAGGCGCCAGCCAGAATCGAATCAAGGAAACTCAAACCTTCTGCCTTGGCGCGGGCCACCACTTCGGGACGAATATCTTTGAGGTGAATGTGGCCGATACGGTCGATGTAGCGAGCGATGATATCTTCTGTTGATTCGCCGGAGAACAGCAGATGACCGTTATCGACGAGGAGCTTGACAGCGTCGGGGGCGGTGAGTTCCATGAGCTTGTCAATCTCAGCGGTGGTCTGTACGCCAGTTCCCATATGATGGTGGTACGCCAGGCGAAGCCCCTTCTGGCGAGCAAGAACACCAAATCGGTTGAGACCTGTAGCAAGACGATCCCATTCTTCGTCAGTGAAGGTTGGTTTATCGGCAAACACAGAGCGATCCCGCGCGCCTTGGATGGAGTGTCCTTGTTCGCAGATATTGATGCAATCCGCCTCTAGGGCAACCATGTAGTCGCAGAATTCAATGAACTTGCGCTCCTCGGTTTCATAGTCGTTGGTGGTGAGCAGGCTGCCGTGCCACGACGCCGCAACACGGATGCCGCGCAAGCCAAGTTCTTTATTGAGCACTTTGGGGTCTTTGGGGTATTTGTTACCAATTTCAGTGCCCGTATATCCGGCAAGAGCAACCTCGGAAAGGATCTGCTGGTAGGTAGTTGTTCCCCCTAGGGCAGGCATGTCGTCATTGACCCAAGCAATGGGGGCGCAGCCAACCTTAATGTTGCTCATGAGATCTCCACTCCGAGCCCCCGACCACGAGAGCTATATGTCCTATCAATCAGTTTTTCAGTGAACACATCCGAGATACATCGTTGACTCGGATACGTTATCCATCCCAAGTCTATGCAATTATAGCAACGAATAACACCTTGTTCGAACAAATAGCATCCTCACACTCAAATCATTTAACATAGTTCCACTATGGACGGCACTAAAGCCTCCGCAGATCACAAGGAAGTGACGACAATGCTGCGAATCGGGATCATCGGCGCGGGCCGCATTGGCCGCGTCCATGCACAGTCGATCTCCATCAACCCAAAGGCCCAACTCGTCCTCGTTGCCGACATTTACGAGGACGGAGCCCGCTCCTTGGCCGAACAATATGGCGCGCGCTGGACCACCAATGCAGACGACGTATTCATTGACACAGAGGTTGACGCCGTCGTCATCTGCTCACCTACCCCACTACACGCTCCGCAGATTCTGGCAGCCGCCCAAGCCGGCAAACCTGCACTGTGCGAAAAGCCCCTTGCTGCATCAAGCGCAGAAGTCGATGCTTTCCTAACCGAATTGGGTAACCTTAATCCGGTCGTCATGCTCGGTTTCAACCGCCGCTTCGACCCTTCCTTCGCCGCTATTCATGACGCAGTAAAAGAAGGAAAGATCGGAGATCTGGAGCAGCTCACGATCATCTCGCGCGACCCTTCGGCACCACCTAAGGAATACATCGCTATATCAGGCGGCATTTTTGCAGATATGACGATCCACGACTTCGACACAGCACGATTCTTCTTAGGAGACATCGTGTCCGTATTTGCCCTGGGTCAAAACTTAGATCCAGAACTAGCTGACACCGGCGACTTTGACGGCGCTGTCATCACGTTGGTCAACGCTGCAGGTAAGTCGGCAACAATCACCAATTCACGCCATTGCGCGTCAGGTTACGATCAGCGCCTAGAAGCTTTCGGCACTAAAGGTTCACTCTTTGCTGAAAACATCCGCCCAACAACCGTACGCTACAGCAGCTCCCACGTTACTTCCGCGGAAGATCCCTACCTTGATTTCTTTTTGGAACGTTACGAGGCCGCCTACGCGCGCGAACTCGATGAATTCATCGACGCGGTAAACACGGGCCGCACGCCATCTCCCAGTATTGCTGATGGCGCTGCTGCCCTACGTTTGGCCGAGGCAGCAGCGAAGTCTGCACGTACCGGACAAGTCGTGCGGATATAACCACGGAAAACCCCTTCTCGAGTCACTATTTCTCCACCGTCACCATCTCTTTGCCCACCACTGCGCGTATAACTGGGGTACCCCTGTTTAAATCCGGAGGCCCCCTCATGAACCTCGATGTGGAGGTCGGTGAGTTTCAGACGCTCGCCACTGTGTTGAGTGACACCGCTGATACGTGTCGTTCTTGCCCAGAGGTGGGCGACATGTTGAATGCGGGGCACCGCGCTGCGCCCGGAGCGACGGCTTTAAGAATGATGGAGTCCGTCGGTGGCGACCTTGACGAGAAAATCCGCGCTGCTGGGTTGAGGCTGCATGAGATTCAAGAAGATGTCACGGCATCACTCCACGCCTTCCTTTCCCAGGAAATGCGCATTGAAGAGTCGATGAATGATGCGCGCGATCACGTCGTTGATCCGATCATGTGGTCCTACTGAGGTGCTGATGGCAACATCGGAGTTTGCCGACGGCGTGTGGGATGTTCAGACCAGGGTTTTAGAGTGCTATCAGTACGCCCAAGTCAATGGCGTGAGCCTCGATCAGTTCGGCAAGGTCACTTACGTTCCAGAGCCCTACCCATTTTCCGCGCAGTTTGAAGATATTCGTCTGGTATCCGCACATAATCGTCAGCTTGAGGAAGCGGCCGATTTCTTGAGGGACGAGGTTGCGCGGACGCTGGCTCGCGCGGTCGAAGTGGATCAGGAGTATTCCAGGCATCTGGAGGCTGTTGTTTCTGGGACTTACGTATGTACGGAGGATGCGTCGAGTCCGTCGCCGAGTCTTCCTGATCTACCGCAGGCATCGTGGTCGGTTATCCAGGTGGCGACATGGTGGAAGAATTTGACCGATGCGGAACGCAGTCGGCTCATTTCCTCCCATCCGGGCTTGATCGGTAACTTGAATGGTGTTGATGGCGCGTCAAGAGATCGGGCAAATCGGGCGCGCTTGACGGCAATGCGGAATCTATTGGCCGCCGAGGTGGCGCGCATGAAGCGTGAGTTGGAGAAGTCGACCGTCACGGCTAGTTTCACGCCGTATCAGTATCGTATTGCGCAGCAGAAGCTCAGTGATATTGAGGAGATCCTTCGGCAGGCAAACTTGCATCCGAATTATTCGTTGCTGACCCTTGACGCTTTGGGAGTTGAACATATCAGGGTTGCCTTTGCGATCGGGAATGTGGATACGGCAGCCCATGTGGCGACTTTTGTTCCGGGCATGACGACGGATCCGACGGAAAGTTTGGAGCCGTGTTTAAAACATGCAGCGCGCATCCAAAAAGCAGCAAATGATGCACACGCATCATCCGTAGCCGTTATCGCTTGGCTCGGTTACGACGCGCCGGGGAATTTTGGTGAGCCCTATTGGGGTGAGGTGGCCCTCCCCTCCCGTGCAGATGAGGGGGCAAGGCTACTGTCCTCCTTCCACGAGGGCCTCCAGGCATCACGCCAAGCGGCATCGGCCATGCCAGGGGCTACTGCCGATCCACATACAACAATTTTAGGCCATTCCTATGGTTCTACAACATCTGGGAAGGCAGTGGCCCAAGTAAATGTCGAGGTTGTTGACGATCTGGTGATGTTTGGCTCCCCCGGTTCAGGGGTGTCATCGATAAACGAATACAACCTGGATTCGGGAACCGCTTACGTGTCCGCCGTGGACAGTGAGGATCTTGTGCAGGGGTTGGGACCTGACTCCACATTCGGAGTCAATCCGACCAAACTCGAAGGGATCACCCATCTGTCGGGGGACGCTCCCGATCCGAAGGGCTATGGGCTTTTCGGACGGCACAGCCTTTACCTGGAGGACGTTTCCGGATCATTGAAAGATTTCGGTAAAGTCATTGCAGGGAGATTTTGATGCGAGGGTTTTGGTGTGTTGCTATCCCAGTGATCGTCGCACTGGGTTTGAGTGCGTGCGGGGGAGGAACACCTGTGAAGCAAATCTGGTGGGAGGGAACACTACCCATTGAAGAACGCCAAACCATCGAGGACTACCAAACCCACATCGAAAACGCCGTCTACACCATCGCACAACAACTCACCACCAACACAAACGACCTTTCTCTCCGTCGACCATCAGAGCTCACATACTGCGACGAAACCACCTTCGAGCTCTATACCGCAAGTATCTCAATACCCCCCATTACCGCCGAAAAAGCCGTTGAAGTCGGCGACCGCGTCCTCACACCCCTCGGATTCACCCACCGAAGTGACCACGGCGACGCATTCTTCTGGCACGACGAGAAAAACGGCGGCGATATCTCCATCTATCTCAACGGCTCTGACGGCGCAGCCATCAGTGGAGTCACCGGATGCCGCCCCACCAACGGGGCCACCACCACACCCAAAGACCGCACACCCCCAACCTGGGAAACCACCCTCCCACCAGACCCCCACATGGACTACGCCCAGTCCTACACGAACACACCACAATCACCAACCAAAGATTGATCAAGAAACAGCAAGGTTACGATGCAAAAATTTTGGCGTATTGCTATCCCAGTGATCATCACACTGGGTCTGGGCGCGTGTGGGAAAGGAACCCCCTATGGGGAGATAGCATTTACTCTTCGCGCTGAAAAGACATGGTCGCAGCATAGGTTTTTTCTGACGGCCAACGGCTTGTAACGGCCTTAGCGCGCGTGTAAAAACGCACGCCCTCGGGACCATGTATGTGATGATCCCCCAGCAATGACTCTTTCCACCCTCCAAAGGAGTAGTAGGCCACCGGCGTAGGAATCGGAACATTCACACCAACCATGCCAGCCTCAACATCAAGAGTAAAGCGACGTGCAACACCACCATCGTTGGTGAAGATGGCTGAACCGTTACCAAACTCGGAAGAGTTAACGATCTTGATGGCGTCCTCGTAATTGTCGGCGTGAACAATAGTGAGTACCGGCCCGAAAACCTCTTCCTTGTACAGACGCGATGTCGTAGGAACATTGTCAACAATAGTTGGGCCAACGAAATGACCATTCTCGTGCCCGGGAACTACCAGGCCTCGCCCATCAAGAACAACCTCTCCTCCATCGGCCTCGCCAGCATCAATCAGAGAGATGATGAATTCCTTTGACTTAGCATCGATGACCGGGCCCATTTCGACGCCCTCATCCATGCCATAGCCAACCTTGATCTTCTCTGCGTGTGCTTTGACCCGCTGAGCTAACTCCGGCCCACACCCACCTACGGCAACAACAACGGGGAGGGCCATGCAGCGCTCACCTGCGGCACCAAAGGCTGCGGCAGAAATATGCCCAGCAGCAAAATCTAGATCCGCATCCGGCATCACAATCGCATGGTTATTGGCACCACCCAGTGCCTGCACACGCTTACCGTGGGTCACCCCGGTATCTTGAACAATGTGTGCCACCGGAGTCGAACCTACGAATGAAATGGCGTCGATACCCGGATGTTCCAGGATGCCCGACACGATCGACCGATCCCCTGACACAACGTTGAACACACCGTCAGGCAGGCCAGCTTCCTTGTACAAACGGGCAGTCAGCAAGGCCGCCGAGGGCGTAGCCGAAGCAGGTTTAAGGATGATGGCATTGCCAGTAGCAATAGCAATGGGATGCATCCACATGGGGACCATGGCAGGGAAGTTAAAGGGGCAAATACCTGCAACGACTCCGATAGGTTGACGCAATGTATGAATGTCTACGCCACTGGAGATGTCAAAGCTGTACTCACCTTTGAGTGCCACATTGATCGATGTCGCAAAATCCAAGGTTTCGCGTCCACGCTGAATTTCACCAATGGCGTCGGAGTAGTTCTTCCCATGTTCCTCGACGATCATTCGCGCCATTTCGTCTTGATGATCCAAGATCAGTTGACGCATCTTGAACATCACTTCGGTGCGCTTAGCAAGAGGTGCTTTGGCCCATTCTTTCTGGGCCTCGCGCGCTACCTCAACGGCATGGTCTAAGTCTTGGGCGCTGGCTTGAAGAAGTTCAGCCTGAACCTGTCCAGTGCCGGGGTTTTCGACTGGGAATCGACCAACTGGCGTTCCTTCGTATTCTTTGCCGTTGATCCAGTGGGGAATAGTCTTCATCATTGAATCCTTATCTAAGAGGTCATGAAAGGGCGCGAGGCCAACTGGCTCGCCTGGGTTATCAGTTCAGGTAGTGGCGTTGGGGTGCACGGTCGCAGACATAGTCGCGGTAGGCGGTGGCGGTCGATTCGATCCGTGACACTTGCGATACGGGCACGTCCCACCACGACGACGAGGGCGGATTAGGCCCATACAGGTCCGTTTCGATGTGGATCATGACCGCATGATCTGCAGTCACAGCTTGCTCGTACGCAGCTTTGAATTCTTCAATCGTGCGGACTTCAATTACGTCAATACCCCACGACCTGGCGTTAGCCGCAATATCAACGTCGAGCTTGACCCCATCCTCAGTGTGGTCAGTCCCAGCCCCACCGGCCCGATACCTCGTGCCAAAACGCTGCGATCCGCGCGATTCAGACAGTGCACCAATGGAAGCGAAACCGTAGTTCTGCAAAAGGACATAGATGACTTTGATGTCTTCTTGGGCAACAGTTGCCAGTTCCATCGGCAGCATTTGGTAGGTTCCGTCACCAACAATGGCAACAACTTCGGAATTTGGCAGGGCCATTTTGACGCCCATAGCTGCCGGGATCTCATAGCCCATGCAGGAGAAGGCATATTCCACGTGGTATTGAACGGGGGTCCGGGCCTGCCACAAAGCTTGAAGATCACCAGGCATTGATCCGGCAGCGTTGATGACAACATCCTCGTCGCTCATCAGCTCGTTCAGTGCTCCAAAGATTTCTGTCTGTGCAGGCAAAGGTCCGTGGCCCAAGTGGGTGCATTCGTAGACTTTGGATTCCCATGCCGACTTCTCGGCGGCGACCTCGTCATGGTAGTGGGATGAGACTTGCCAGCCTTCAAGCTCTCGCGTCAGGGCGGTAAGGGTTTCACGCGCGTCAGCCACCAGCATTTCGGCGCCATTCTTTACAGCATCAAATGCTTTGATATTGATATTGATGAAACGTACGTCGGGGTTTTTAAATTGGGTGCGTGATGCAGTGGTGAAATCTGAGTAGCGGGTTCCCACCCCGATGATCAGGTCGGCTTTGTCGGCTAAATGATTGGCTGCGTCCCCACCGGTAGACCCAACTCCTCCAACGGATTGGGGATGATCAAAGTTAATGGCCCCTTTGCCTGCTTGAGTATCGGCAACCGGGATGCCCGTGGCAGCAGCAAATTCGCGTAGCTCTTGCGATGCCTGAGAATAGATGGCTCCACCACCGGCGATCAATAAAGGACGCTTTGCTGATTTGATGAGGCTGACAGCACGATCCAAGCTCGCCTGATCGACGGGAGTCCTGCGCACGTGCCAGACCCGCTTCCTAAACATTTCTTCAGGGAAGTCGAAGGCCTCGGCTTGGACATCTTGAGGCATGGCAATGACGACGGCTCCCGTATCAGCGGGGTCGGTCAGCGTCCGCATAGCCTGCATGAGGCTGGGCAGAAGCTGTTCGGGCCGGTTAATCCGATCAAAGAAGGCCGACACTGAACGGAAGGCATCATTGCAGGTGATGTCCAGTGTCTGAGCATTCTCGATCTGTTGCAGTACCGGGTCTGGGTAGCGGGTGGCGAATTGGTCGGATGGGAAGAGAAGCACTGGTAGTCGGTTAGTGGTGGCCAGGGCAGCTCCAACAACCATATTCAACGATCCTGGACCAATGGAGGCCGTACACATTTTGGTTTGAAGCCGGTTAGTGGCTTTGGCGTATGCGGCGGCCGCATGAACCATTCCCTGCTCGTTACGCGGCATAATGTATGGCATTTCGCCGCCGTCTGGGGTTGGGTCAATTTCGTTTTGCAAAAGGGCCTGGCCAATACCTGCGACGTTGCCATGGCCGAAGATACCGAAAGCTCCGGACACGAGGCGGTGTTCAACACCGTCCATCTCGGAGTATTGGTTGATAAGGAATCGAATGGTTGCTTGGGCGACGGTCAGTTTGATCGTGGACATGGGGGCTCTGTTCTGAATCGTGTTCCTGGTTGGGATTGCGGGCGACGAGGGCGAGTCTGTTTCTTCAGTTCATCGGCGTCATTGGTAGGCGTGGGTCAACGTCTTGGTCTTCCCATGTTTGGCGCACCCACGTGTGGTGGGGGTCGTCTGTCATGAGCCAGACGGCATCTTCTGCGGGGCCTGCCATAACGTTGAGGTAGTAGAGGTCGTAGCCGGGGGCGGCAACGGTGGGTCCGTGGTAACCGTGCGGCATGGTGATGATGTCGCCGTCGTGAACTTCGGTGCACACATCGATATCGTGTCCTGGCGACGGATAGATGCGTTGTAGAGCAAAACCGGGGACGTCGTCAGCACCCGGCCGAATCTCGTAATAGTAGATCTCTTCAAGGATGCGTTCGATGTCGCTGTGTTCGTCGTGCTTGTGGGGCGGGTAGGACGACCAGTTGCCGCCCGGTGTCAGAACCTCACAGGCCAGCAGGTGGCTGGTTTCTACGGCGTTACCCAGCGCGTAGTTGTTGACTTGGCGCGAGGCCGGGCCTGCTCCGCGCAGGCCGGTACCAACTTCACTGCGTGGACAGTAACGCACCGGAAGGTCAGCTGTGGCCACTGCTGAGGGCAGGGCGAAGCGGCCACCCTCGGCAGATTGGATGGAAATGTCGGTACGCCGCGGAACATACAGGTAGTCGGTGATGTCGGTAAATACCGATTCACGTCCATTGATTTGGTGGCTGTCTACGCCAATGGTGACAACGCATCCACCAGTCAGCGGTAGGACGAGGAATTCCGCTTCACCGCCGGAGATATCGATATGTTGTCCCGCTTCGAGGACGAGTACGCGTAAGCCTGACCAGTCCCATCCAGCTTGTTCGGGGCTGAGGTCAACCGTGTAGGAACCGTGTCCGCTAGCTCCGGCTCGGATGGTGTATTTCTCGTCATTCATAGCAGTTCCACCGCTCTGTCGACTGCACCGGCAACATCGTCGTCGGCTGGATATAGAAGGGATCGTCCAATCACGAGACCTCGGACGTTTGGAAGTTCCAACGCTCGAGCCCATGAAGCTCTCGCATCGTCTGCATCATCGGATACTTCACCGCCAAGGATGAGGCTGGGTAACGTGGTTGCGCTCATAACGCGTTCCATGTTGTCAACGCAGGGAAGTTTGAGCCAGGTGCGCGCTGATGTCGATCCAAGTCCTTGAGCAATGGCGATGGACTTCATGACCGCATCTGGCGTCAGGTCATTGGTGACTGTTGAGCCGGATCGAGTGGAAATGAAAGGCTCTACCATTGCACCTAGGTTTCGGTCCGCTAGGTCGTCCACAGCTGCTCCCACCGATTCGAGGAGGTCTGCTGTAGCAGGGTCTGAATAGTCAATGCGCACTAGCATTTTGCCGCCGTCTAGGCCCGACGCTTCGATTCCTTCAGCGTTGTAGCCGGTGAATCGGTCGTCGATTTCAAAGGTGGCTCCTTGAAGCCCACCGCGGTTCATGGAGCCCCAGACGTTTTTACCGTCGAGGGCACCTAAAAGGGCGAGGTCCTCAATTAGGTCTGCTGTTCCAAGGAATCCTGTGACGCCGGGTCTATCCAAAGCTGTGACGATACGACCTAGAAGATCTTCGCGGTTAGCCATTGCGCAGGGGCGTCGTCCAGCTCCCAGGGCTCCGCGAGCTGGATGGTCACAGGCAATAACCATATGTTTGGCGCAATTATCCGAGGGGTCAACCTTAGGTCGGGGTCTGGCTGCAAGAGCTTGCCCGATACGTTCGGGTTCGGTGGCACGGATGTGGCTGAGTTCTTCGATGAGGCCCATGATCACAGGCTTTCGACGATAGGGGCGGTATTGGGATGTTGGGCTATTAGCTGATGGACTTCGTTTTCCGTGGGCATAGCCGTGGAGCATTCGAGGCGGGTGGCAACGATGGCGCCTGCTGTGGAAGCAAATTGGATAATTCGCCCCAGGTCCCATCCTTGGAGGATGCCGTGGCAGAACGAGCCACCAAAGGAGTCTCCGGCTCCAAGACCGTTATAGGTTTGGACGGGGGTGACGGGAACGATAATGCGTTCTTCTGCTGTTTTTGCCAGGGTTCCCAGGGGGCCTTGTTTAACGACGGCTATTTCAACGCCACGTTCCAACAGCGCGTCGGCGGCGCGGTCCGGGTCCGTCTCTCCAACCGCGATCCGACATTCTTCCTTGTTGCCGATGGCGATTGTCGTGGCCTCAAGGGCTCGGTCGACTTCGATGTGTGCGCTTTCCTCGTTAGTCCAGAACATGGGGCGGTAGTCGAGGTCGAGGATGGTCAGCCCGCCTGCTCGGTCTGCGATGGCCTTGTGATGGGTTGATCGTGAAGGCTCTTCAGATAGGCCGGTGACCGATAGCCAGAGGATTTTGGCGTTGCGTACGGCCCGGGTGGGTACGTCTTCGGGGCTGATTTGCAGGTCGGGGGCGCTTGGCTGTCGGTAGAAGTAGAGGGGGAAGTCGTCAGGCGGGAAGATCTCGCAGAAGGTGACAGGCGTGTTCAGTTCAGAGTTGACGACAACGTACTGATCATCAACTCCCAGGCGACGCATCTCTTTGCGAACGTAGCGACCAAATGGATCGTTGCCGACTCCGGTCAGAATGGCGCAGTCGTGTCCCATTCGAGCCGCGGCCACGGCCACGTTCATTGGAGAACCGCCCAGAAACTTGCCGAAGGAGCACACATCTTCTAGGCCAACTCCGATGTCCAGCGGATAAATGTCAACTCCGCTGCGGCCAATAGTTAGCAGATCGAGATTCTTCGTTGAATCCATGGGGCTTCTCCACTTTTCCATGAAGGATTTGGGGTATTGGATTTCAATAATGTTTGCAGTAGACGAAGGCATTGTCAATCTTTGTGCATACAAATAGAATGTCAGGTGACAGAATCTTGTCTCCATCGGCTAGGAGCGCAACATGCCCACCCCATCAAATCTCGAAGTCCCCTTTGCTCCGAACATCAGCCTGGACCGCGAAAGCACAGTTCCTCTTTACAATCAGATTGCCGAACCGCTCGGGCAGATGATTACAACTGGTGCTTTGTTGCCCGGACAATTAATCGAAGACGAAGTTTCCATGGCGAATCGCCTTGAGGTATCTCGGCCCACCGCACGGCGAGCTCTTCAAGACCTTGTATCACGCGGGCTGCTCACCCGACGTCGGGGAGCTGGAACACGTGTAACCCCCACCCATGTTCGCCGCCCGCTGTCCTTAACATCCCTCAACGAAGACCTACTTAAAGCTGGTTTTACGCCGACAACTGAGGTGGTCTCTTACTCCGTCAAGCTTGCTGATGAAGAAGCTGCCTCACACTTGAGCTGCGCCCCTGGAACCGAAGTGATCCACATTGTGCGGCGACGTCTGGTTGACGACCAACCATTGGCTTTGATGACCAACGTTCTAGCTGCCGCACATGCACCGCGCCTAACTGACCTCAATTCGAAAGGCCTGTATGCCTGTCTTGCGGAGAAAGGAATTCGACCGGTTTCTGCTCACCAGGAGATTGGCGCGCGGATTCTACGACCCAGCGAAGCAGAGCCAATGGCTATGCGAGTTGGAGATCCAGTCCTGACAATGACGCGTACTGCATACGATTCAGAGGGCACCGTCATCGAATATGGCACGCACATTTACAACGCTGAACTGTACTCTTTCAGGTTGACCTTGACCGACGGGAATGCCACCAACTAAGTCGCCAACCTTCCCAACACACCCCCGCCCCACCCCCGAGGGACGCCCAAAAGTTTCACGAGGGACGCACAAGATTGCCAGTGGCTATCTCTGTGCGTCCCTCGGCGCAGTTTTGGGCGTCCCTCGCAGGCAATGAAAGAGCTAACGAGGACGAGTAACGTCAGTTCCTTGGCGCCGTCACCACAGTGGGAACGCCCTCGGGCACCTCTACCGACAGCTCACCATCACCGAAAGACACGCTGCCCTTTGCGATCGACACCCGCGACCAATCAAACCCTTCAGGCAGGTTGGCTACGGTCTTCGATGTCTCATCGACAAACACAGCAACATGATCATCATGAGCAATCGCCCTGGCCCAACCTGGGGACGACACCTCACGCTCAATGACCTGCCCCGCCACCAACTCAGGCTTATGGGGGCCCATAAACTCAGCCAACCCAGCCAAAGCCGCCAACTGCTCAGTGGGTAGAGAGCCATCAGCTTTGGGGCCCACATCAAGCAGTAGGCGCCCACCCTTAGTCACCACATTGATCAGGTGGCGCACCGCATCGGGACCCGACAAATACTGCTCCGGCCCCTCGTTGCGGTTGTACCCAAAGGACAAACCGACTCCGCGGCAGTTCTCCCACATGGCAGCGTCCTCGGCTGCACCAAAATGTTGGTACTCACTGGTCAGGAAGTCTGAATGGACACCGCCGTAGCGGTCATTCGTTACCCCCTCGGGACACACCTGATAGAAGTGATCCATCAGTCGACCCAAGCCGAACTCACCGAAGTTCTTACCCTCATCCGGCCAGTTAATGTCATTCCAATACACATCGGGCCGGTAGCGGTCAATCAGGTCCTTCGAGTGGACAAAAACGTAACGCGCGTACTCCGCATCCTTGGGACGGTACAGATCGTTGCACTCCTCATCAGCCATGATGGGCGGGAAAGGACGGTAGTGCCAGTCCAGGCCACCCGAATAGTACAAGCCGACATGAAGGCCAGCCGCCCTCGTCGAATCGCAGAACTCTTCGACGATATTGCGCCGTGGCCCCCGCCGAACGGTATTGCGATTGCCGGTCTCTGGGGCATCCCACAAAGCGATGCCGTCGTGGTGCTTGGTTGTCAGCACCGCATAATCGGCACCCGCATTCTTAAAAAGGTTCGTCCAGTCATCAGGATTCCACTCCGACGCATCCCACATATCCAAGAAGGAGTCGTAGTCCAGGGACCCGTAAATATCTCGGTGGCGTCGCTGGGCAGGCGACCCTTCGATGCGGATCGTGTTGTAGTACCACTCGGCATAGGAGTTATGGGTGAACCAGGCAGCCCAATCCGCTTCTGTACCGAGCTCACCATGGTCCTCAGCCCACGCCGGCACAGAATAAGCACCCCAGTGAATGAAGAATCCCAGGGGCGTGTCCTTGTACCACTGCGGGGTCGGACGTTTGATGTCAACCCAGTCGGTTGCCGAGTAGGTCAGGTTCTTCGGTGTAAATTCCATGTTAGCGACCTCCAAATGCGCCGAGGGCGACGCCCTTCTCCAGTTGTTTCTGGAGGAAGACGACGATGAGGAATGAGGGAATAGTTGTCATGGCGACGGCTGCCATCATTGGACCCCAGTCGGTGCCGCGTTCACCTGAGAACATCTGCAGGCCCAGTGGGATTGTCGCCATCGACTGATCGTTGATCACGATGAGAGGCCATAGGAATGTCGACCAGTAGTCGATGAAGGCGAAGACTCCGACCACAAGGATCGGCGCTTTGAGTAGCGGAAGCAGGATCTGGGTCATGATGCGCCAGTCATTGCATCCGTCAATCCGGGCGGCCTCCTCGAACTCCAAGGGCAGCTGCATGAGGAATTGCCGAATGAGGAACGCTCCGAAAGCTCCGAATGCGAAAGGCACGATCAGCGAGAAATACGAGTTTGTCAGACCAAGCTTGTTCAAACCTAAGAACAATGGAATAACCAAAACCTCTTGGGGTAGCACGAGGGTACCGATGAACAGCAAGAAGAGATGATCGCGGAACTTGAAACGTAACCTGGCAAAAGCGTAGGCGGACAGCAGCGACACAAGCATTGCCAGGAGCGACCCGCTTACCGAAACGATGATCGAGTTCAGGATGACACGGGCGAAAGGAATCGACGACAGGGCGGATGGGTAGTTTGACCACTCCAGCCGCGAACCCACCAGCGAAGAACCTGCGGAAAAGACTTCGGATGTTGGCTTCAAAGAGGTAACGAGCATCCAGAAGAAGGGGAAGAGGAAAAGGATCGCCAGGATTGTCAAGCATACAGAGCTAACAATCGTAAAGGTTTTCTTTCGCGTGGACCGACGCGCGAGCTTGGTGTCAGGCATCGTAATTCACCCACCTCTTCTGTTGGCTGAACTGCAGTGCGGTCAGGACCATAACGATCACGAAAAGTACCCACGCCAGAGCTGATGCGTAACCCAGCTTGTCGAAGGCAAAACCGTTGCGGTAGAGAGCCAAGACCATGGTGTTAGTGGCTTCGCCCGGTCCGCCCATAGTCAGGAAGTAAGGCTGAGCGAAGACCTTGAAGGCTCCGATGACGGTCATGATTGTGCAGAAAAAGACCGTTGGGGAAATCATTGGGAAAACAACCTTGAAGAACTTCTGCCAGGCGTTGACACCGTCGATTTCAGCAGCTTCTAGAACCGATGTATTGACACCGTTGAGCCCCGCCGTCAGGACCACAATGTTGTATCCCAAACCCTGCCACAGCGACATCACAAGGAGTGATCCCATCGCCAGAGCAGGTTCATTGAGGAAAGAAATGGGGCCGATACCAATTTTGTCGAGCCACGAATTAACGACGCCTTGATCAGAGAGCAGAAGGCGCCAAATCAATGCGTTACCGGCCATCGGGGTGACGACCGGAATGAAGAAAATGACTCGGAGGACTCGTGACCAGAATTCGGGAATCTGCTGAAGCCAATAGCTTAGGCCTGTGGAGATTACAAGGTTGAGGATTGTGTAGGAGAACGCAAAGACGACCGTGTTGCGCATGATCGTCGAGAAAGCCGGGTCTTCGCCGCTGAGCATCCGCTGGAAGTTACCGAGCCCAACGAAGGTTGCTCCTCCGTAAAGGGACCAGTCAAAGAAGCTAATGATGAACGATGCGATAAGCGGGATGATGATGAAGCAGAGGAAGCCCAACATCCCGGGGGCCAGGTAGATCGATGCTCTCAGACCGTCACCACGTCCGACCCGGGCGGCGGAGCCGGCATTCTTGTCGGCTCCGCGCGCTTGATGGGTGGGTTTGGTGGCGACCTCGTGGGTTGTCACTGAGGTGCTCACGTGTCGTCCGTCCGTTCGTGGAAAAGAAAGTCAGCCTGCCGAACCCTCAATTGAGGTGAGGATGTCTTCGGCTGTGCGGGTTCCGCGGAAGCCTTCAGGGCTGTACTGGATGAACGAGGTCGAAATCTGGTTCCACTCAGTGGTGGTCACCAGCGGAGTACCGTTTGCCAGCATGGCTTCAATAGCTGCCACCGAATCCGCAGGCTTACCCTCAGCCCACTGGTCGATGACCGAATCAATCGAAGGAACGGTGCCACGGGTAGCAGCAACCTTACCGACAACCTCCGGTGTCACCAGCTGCATAAGGACCTTAAAAGCCGCGTCCTTGTCTGGACAACTTTCGGCGATACCAAATCCGGATCCCTGGACGACGCCCTGAGCTTTGCCATCCGGTGTGGGAATGACTGCGACGCCAAGATTTTCACCAAGTTCTGCTTCGAAAGTCGAGTACATCCAGGGACCATCGAAAAGCATGGCGGCAGTACCCGAAGTGAAGGCACCCTGGGAAGGACCATCACCATCGGCTGCGTTGGGGGCTTGAGCAACCTTTTCTTTGCCGATGAGATCGAAAGCGAATTGGACGCCCTCGACGACCTTAGGATCGGTCATCGTGGGCTTACCGTCTGCGGACACGGCGCCACCGAAGGAGTAGGCGAAGACGCCGGGGGCGTTATCCATGAAAGAGGGCTTGACGGCCAGGCCCCACTTACCGTCCTTGGTCAGAGCCTTGGCGTCAGAAAGGAACTGGTTGGTTGTGTAATCGGTACCCGGTTCTGTCAGCCCTGCTTCCTTAAATAGCGCGCGATTGTAGTAAAGGACATCCGGTTCAGCATCATACGGTAAAGCAACGACCTTACCGTCGATAGTCATACCCGTCATCATGGCTTCGTTGTAGGTCGAGGCTTCGATACCGTTAGCCTTCATCAGATCATCCAAAGGGGTGAGGATTCCCCGAAGTTCTTGGGCTCGCGCCGCCTGCGTCGTCAAGATGCATGGTGCGTCATCCGCCATCATGCGGGTTTTAACCTTCGTGAAGTAGTCGGTGAAGGCCGGGCCGTCGAAGGTTAATTCGAATTCGGGGTTGACCTCTTTGGCGGCGTCAACGAATGCCTGCCACTGCTGGCGGTCAGATTCTGCGGACACCCACGCGTACATCTGGGTGGTGCGTGCCGATGCCTCGCCGGAGTCGGATTCAGCGCCCGATCCGCCGGAGCATGCTGCGAGGGCGACCATTGGAAGGATCGCTGTAGCGACGATGGCCGCTTTCTTGAAATTGCGCATTGATTCAGCCTCATTCCTGAAATGGACGGGCACCAACCCAAAAGGTCGGAGCCTATGTACGGGTGTAAGCTCGGCACGGTTGCTTCGACACACCGGAGTGCCGACCAATCGAAAACACCTGACATTGTTGCCACGTTTCATCTTTGAATATGACAAAGCAAACAGTATCAGGACAATGTCAATGGAACAACGCTTTTATGCTTCAAGCTTTTCTCGAAGGAGCAAAAAGGCTGAATTTCCAATGAAATACCACTCATAGTCAACAAAATTACGACCTGATAACAAGTAGATTTCAGAGGAAAACAACCTCCCCTAACCTCTCACCCTGACATAACAAAGGAGCGATCATCATGGAAATCACCATCGGCACCAGCAAGGTACGTGCAGCCATCCAGCTGCAGGCAGCCATGGTCACAGCGACTTTTGAAGCCGATACCAACCACGCTTTCACCCCCACCTACACCGCTCAATGGGATGGTTTTGCTGAGGTACCTTTGCTCGACAAACTGCGCGGGGACTTCCTGTGCGTTCCCTTCGGCGCAGCCCCCGCGAGTGCCGAAGATCTCCCCAAAGAGTGGCGTGAAGGCTACACAGGCCCGGGTCAGTGGGCGCACGGATACTCCGCTAATGGCACATGGACGGTAGTCAGCCAAAGTGAAAACGAAGCCGTCCTCGCCCTCGACTATGCAGATTCAGCTGTTGCTCGTGTGGAGAGACGCGTCACCTGCGTCGAGGGCGCCGTGGAGTTTGTCGATGCCATCATTATGCGCGAAGACGCCCGCCTACCACTCGGCTTGCATCCGATCCTACGTCTGCCCGAAAGCACCGGAGGTGCGCAGTTAAGGATGCCCGAGGTTGACAGCTACCACGTGCTGCCCGTCGATTCGGGAACGACCAAGTTGGAAATTGGAGCCCAGTTTTCAGACCTGAGCGCCGCTCCCCTATCCGGCGGAGGAACGGTTGATCTGACGCGCCTGCCTTTGGCTGATGACGTGGATGAGATTGTCCTTGCGGCCAATCCGAAGCAGGGAGTTGTGTCTTTGGATAATGAAGACGAGGGATACCGCGTCGCCGTTGAATGGGAGCGGGAGTATTTGAGCTCTGTGTTGCTGTGGTTCTCGAACCGTGGGCGCAAGTTTGAGCCTTGGGGCGGCACCAATGTGTGCCTGGGTATTGAACCTGTGACTTCGGCATTTGACTTCGGCGTGGGCGTTTCAGCCAGCGAGAATCCGCTGTCTGACGCTGGTGTGGCCACGGCCGTAGACCTCAAGGCCGGCCAGCGGTACGAGATTAAGCATCGGCTTGTCGGGTCGCTGCTCTAAGTCCCGGCCCCCTTTGCTTGCCCCCGAAGGACGCCCATCTTTCTCTCGAGGGACGCACAAAAGTCTGCCGAAGGACGCACAAAACCCCCGCGAAGGACGCACAAGTTCAGTCCTGCACCCATTGGGGTATCGGCTCTATACAGGTTCACCCGCAAAATTAGACACAGTCGTTGGTTTTGGCGATTCACAAGCCAAGCAAGATTAAAAGCAACTTCGGTCTGACCTGTATAAATACAAATAGCGCTTTCAGCCTTGTCAAACGACTGTGTCTATTTTTGTGGGTCATAAAGACCAGCCTGCCCGTTTTAAGGCAGCCACGATCTTCTCCAACAACAGATCGGGCTCCTGGCCTCCGGAATCGGAGGTCAAGAGCCCGATTGTCAGTGACTCAATTTCAGAGCTATCACCTTATTTGGATCATCAGCTCTGACTGAGTGGCGTACACCGGTCAGTCACGTAGGCGACGCCGCAGAGCAACAGCACCTAGACCAACAGCGGAGAGAAGGAAGGAAACGAGCAGCACAGCCGAAGCATTTGCACCGGTTACTGCCAAGCCCTTTCCTTTACCCTTGCCCGACTTGCCAGCCTTACCGGACTGTCCCTTGCTGTCGGACTTATCCGCCTTATCAGACTTGTCCAGCTTGTCATCGGAGGCAGCTGGATCATCTGCACGCACCACCTGAAGGTCGACCTTTGCAGTCAAACCACTTTCCGGCTGAACCAGACGAATCTCGTGAGCACCAAGCTCGGCGTTCTCAGGAATCGTGAAGGTGAAAACCACGCCTCCCTTGCCGTCAGCCTGGGCGCTTCCAATCGTGACAGGATCAGAATGGAAAGTCGCATCAATCTGCTTGTCCGCGACAAAACCGGAGCCAGTGATCGTGATCTTCTGACCATGGACCACAACCTCGTCATCAACGACAACGGCCGGCTGGTATGTGACATCGGAGTCATCGCCAGGCTTGTCACTGTCATCGTCATCTACCGGCGGAACAACCGGCTCGGTCTTCTTCTCCACAACCTTGACGGTCGCGGTGTGCGAGTAGAACATCCCTTCGGAGTCAGCCAGCACTGTGACACGAACAGTTCCAGGCTTTGACGCCGTCAGAATGCCGTCAGCGGTCACCGTCGCCCCAGCGCTGTTTTCCTCGTTGAGAGCAACACGGTAGGTGTAGGCCACCTTGTTACCCGAAGGAGTCAGCTCAGCGTTCAGGCGAACACCCTTCTGAGCGTCCTCAACCAAGATCTCCTGGTCAGCAAAGTCGACGAGGAAATCGTTGATTGTCACGTCACCGTCGGTCACGGCTCCGTTACGAACGATCACCGGGAAGGTTGCGGACTTCTCAGTGCCGTCAGCAGCAACAGTTGCGGTGATCTGGGCGACGCCCTCAGCAACCGGAGTGACAGTACCCTGCGCATCAACAACGGCAATCTTGGGATCAGACGACGTGTAGGTCACCTTGACCGCAGGATCAGACAGGTCGTAGAAGGAATCATCGTTGCGTGTAGCAGACAGGTTCGCGTGGATCGCGTTGCCCTTGACCGCGGTGTTGAGTGCAACGCCGTCGGGAACGACTGCAACAACTCCGATAGCAGGGGTCAGCGAGCCGGTCAGCTCGAAGGAGCTAGCCAGGGCGGTGTCCTTTGCCGAGGACGGGCCCACCCAGATCTGCCAAGTGCCATTCTCGTAGGTCTTGCGCGCGTTGTCAGTATCCCAGAACCACAGGTCGGAGGCCTTGACCTTGAGCTCGACCTTTTCAGTGGCACCAGCTGCAATGTTGACCTTCTTGAAGGCCTTGAGCTGGGAGTCAGGGCGATACGGGTCTGCCGCCGACGGCGAGGACACGTAGAGCTGGACAACCTCAGCGCCATCAACATCGGAGGTGTTGGTGACATCAACTGTTGCGGTTAGCTCACCATTGACATCAACCGAGGTCGACGCCAGTGCAAGGTTGGAGTACTCGAAGGTCGAGTAGGACAGGCCGAAGCCGAAGGGGTAGGTCACGTCGCCAGTGAAGTACTGGTAGCTGCGGCCCAGAAGCCCGTCGGTCGGGGTCATGGTGTAGTTGCGAGGATCGGCCAGCTGGTCGATATCGCTGTACTGGGTGAACGGCAGCTTGGCTGACGGGTTGGCCTGGCCGAAGAGCACGCGGCCAACGGTGTCGCCCTGGTACATGCCGTTGTAGGTGGTCCACACGAGGCCGGCCACTGAGTCCTTGAAGGATTCGACGTCGATCTGGCTAATGGCTTGGATCCATGCAACGGTGTTCGGGTTCATTTCCGACACGGTGTTGATGAGTTTGTCCTGGCCACGAGGCAGGTCGATGTTATCCCGGTCTTCGTCCTCGGAGGAGTCGGAGGGGTTGCCTTCGATGAGCGGGTAGGTAGAGTTGTTGCCCGCGATGGTGCCAACATAGGCGACGACAGCGTCAGCATTCTCGATGGTTTGCTGTTCTTCTTCGCTCAGCAGAGGCACGAAGGAGTCGTTCTCGTAGGTGAAGAAGATGGTCTGCTCGCCGGTGGGACCGGTGTAGTCGGTGGAGGCGGTGCTACCGAGTGCTTCAACGGAGCCAATGGCTTCAGCGTTCTTGGCGCCGATTCGAATATCGAAGCGGCCTTCTTCGAGGGTGGTGTCGGCGCCCTGCTGGACGACCTCGACGTGGGCGGTGCCTTCGGGCACGTTGGTGGTCACGGAGAACCATCCGCCCCAGGCTCCCTGGGTGACGAGGCGATCGGTGATGGGCCACCACGGCTGGATGGACCGCCATCCGGAGTAGCTTTCGTTGCGCAGGATTGTTTCGGGGGCGACACGGCCGAGCTCATTACCGGCAGCGTCGAGGAAGCGCACCGCGGCGGGCGAGCCTTCGACACTCGCACCGATCTGAGGCTTGCGCTTGTTCTCCAGGCCGCTCTTGTTCATCCCAGGAATGTAGGTGACCTTGGCGTTGGGGTTCGCAGCGGCAACAGCCTTTTCGATTCCCTGGAGGGCGTTCGAACGCTCAGCGATGGCGCTGGGCGAGTAGTCACCGTGCACCTCAGTGGTGGCAAGCGGTCCTACAACGACGACGCTGTCGGTCTTGGTGGCGTCGAAGGGGAGCAGCTTGCTGCCCGTTTCCATCTGCTCGTTGCGCAGCAGGACGGCGGCCTCGTCGCTCATCTGGCGGGATGTGGCGAGATGGTCGTCTGCCGAGATCTCGGAGTCGAGGGTGTAGTTGTCCCATGGCGTGGCACCTGCTCCGTCGAATTCACCTGTGCGCATGCGGATGGTGAAGGTTCGGACGAGGGAGGCTTCCATGTCGGCCTCGGTGACGTTGCCTTCTTGGAAGGAGGTCTCGAGGTACTTGGGGTAGTCACCATCCATGCAGTCCAGGTCGACGCCTGTCTTGAGGGTCCATGCGACGGCCTGCGGTGCGGTCAGCGGTGTGCCGTCGGGGCCCCAGTTGTGGTTCTGAGGCTGCCAGACGTCGCGGACGGCGTCGCAGTCTGAGGTGACGGTGCCGTTGAAGCCGAAGGTGCGGCGGGCGAGCGTTTCAACGTATTCCTTCGAGGCCGACACGGGGGTTCCGTTGACGGCGTTGTAGGAGGTCATGAGGGAGCCAGCTCCGTGCTTGCCGACGAGGTCGGCAAAGGCGGGCGTGTAGTACTCGCGCAGTTCAGCCTCGGTGAGGTTTGAAGAACCGGTGTGACGGTTGGTTTCCGAGCTGTTAGCCAGGTAGTGCTTGGGGGTTGCTGCGGTCTTGAGGTAGGTTTCGTGATCTCCTTGCAGACCGTCGACGAACTGGCCGCCGATGACGGAGGTCAGGAAGGGGTCTTCACCGTAGGTCTCTTCTGCTCGGCCCCAACGGGGATCTTTGAGCATATTGATGGTGGGCGACCAGTAGGTCAGGCCTTTATGCGCGGCGGCGACACCTGCTGATTCAAAATTGTGCATGGCACGTGCTTCGTCTGACGCTGCTGACGCCATGGCTTTGACGAGGTCAGGGTTCCACGTGGCAGCGATTCCTAGACCCGTGGGGAACTCCGTTGCTTCGCCACCGTTGTTGAGGCCTTTATTGCTTTCGTCGGCGCGAGCGATGCCGTGAAGCGCTTCGTTCCAGTAGTTGTATGCAGGAACTCCAAGCCGATCAATTGCAGGCGCAATCGTCGAGTTCTGCTGGCGTTCTGCGCGGAATTGTTCGATCTTTTCGGCTCGCGTCATACGTGACACGAGGTCGGCTGCACGGACCTCGAAGGGGAGAGCTGTGTTCTTGTAGGCGGGCAGCTCGGAGGCTGCATTGATGGCGCCTGGCGTATTCGTTTCCGCCGCAAGTACGGCGGGTGTGGTCAGGGCAAACGTCAGGAGTACAGCGCCAGATACGGCCGCTGCACGGGTTCGCCGTCGACTACGAGTGGACTTCATCGTCATTCGCTTTCAGTCGCTGTGCATTGGAATCGAGCTCGTTTTTCGACAGTGAAATCGGGCTCATGGGGAGGGTAGCGATGCATACGCCATCCCATAAATTAGTTTTGTTTTGAACGTCAACTAATTTAGTTGCAAGCCCAGAACACGCTTCAAATGTCCGTCAACGACTTTACGAGTAAGCATTTTCCCCTAACTTCTCTTCCCGAGGGACGCCCATCTTTCTCACGAGGGACGCCCAAGTTCAGAGTCGGGTCCCCTCGATCCTTGGCTCTCTACAGGTTTACCCGCAAAAATAGACACAGTCGTCGACTTTGGCGACCCTCAAGCCAAGCAAGAAAAAGAGCGACTTCAGCCTGACCTGCACAAATAAAAATAGGGCTTTCAGCCTTATCAAACGACTGTGTCTATTTTTGCGGGTAAGGGCCAGAAACCACTGAGTCCCGCTCTTTCAGAGTCAGCAATATGTCTGAGAACCGGAATCCACACCACTATCAACACAAATGCCCCCATCTGGCTGAGCCAGATGGGGGCATTCGGAGTCAGTCAAGCCGACGGCTAACCTTTCGAAGCACGAGACTTGTTGATCTGGTCGAAGGTGACCGCCAGCAGCAACACCAGACCCTTAATGGCCTGTTGCCAAGCTGAGTCGACAGACATAATCGACAGACCCATGTTGAGCACACCCATGAAGAGAGCACCGATGATCGTACCGGAGATTCGACCGACGCCACCCCACACTGCTGCACCACCAATGAAGCACGCCGCGATGATATCGAGCTCGTAGTTCTGGCCGGCTGCCGAAACCGCCGCCCCAGCGCGTGATGTTGTCACGATGGCACCAATTGCCGAAAGCAACCCCATGTTGACGAACATCCAGAAATTCACGGAGCGGACCGAAATACCAGACAGACGCGCAGCTTCTCGGTTACCACCAACTGCGTAGATGTACCGACCAAAGGTCGTCTTGGTCAGGACAAACTGGTAGATCAACACCAGAACGCCGCAAATGACGAGGACAAAGGGCAAACCAATCGTGGCACCAGACAGGATGAAAGCGAAGAAGACGATGAATCCTGCGATCACTGCCGACTTGGCCAGCGCCAACCACATGGGCTCAGGTTCTAGACCATGCTTAATCAGGGCGCGACGCGAACGGAACTGCGAGAACACGAAAATCGCGGCCAAAACCAGTCCGATAACCAGTGTGAAAACATCATAGACACCCGCAAACCCGAGCGGCCCGAGGATGCCACCGTTAGAAATTTTAACGAAACCAGAGGGCAGCGACGCGATGGTCCCAGGAACGATGACAATTGCCAGACCTCGGAAGAGCAGCATGCCTGCCAACGTCACAATGAAGCCTGGAATACCCACGAAGGCCACCCAGAATCCCTGCCAGGCCCCCACTACACCACCAATAGCCAAGGCCAGGAGAACAGCGAGCGGCCACGGCATATTCCATTGAGTCATCGCGATGCCAAGAACACCACCGATGAATGCGATGAGCGAGCCAACGGACAGGTCAATGTGTCCCGCAACAATAATCATTAGCATACCCAGCGCCATAATGATCACGTACGCATTCTGTTGAATGAGCGAGGCAACGTTATCGGGGCGAAGCAGACGTCCCTGAGTCATGACTTGGAAGAAGATCACGACAACAACCAGTGCCAGCATGATGCCGTATTGACCGAAGTCAATACGCTTCATCCACGATGATTTCCCTGCGGGCTTCTTCTCGCCTGCGGCAATTTCTTGAGTACTCACTGCAGGTCTCTCCTTCAGTTCTCTTGCATCATGTAGGACATCAGCACTTCCTGCGTGGCTTCCGCTCTGGGAACCTCGCCTGTGATGTGTCCGAAGCTGAGTGTGTAAATGCGGTCACATAGACCAAGAAGCTCCACGAGCTCCGAAGAGATGACGACGACGGCTTTGCCTTGGTCAGCTAGCTCGTTAATGAGCTGATAGATCTCATATTTGGCACCAACGTCAATGCCTCGCGTCGGTTCATCAAGGATCAAAACATCAGGTTCAGTGAGCAACCACTTTGCCAGAACAACCTTCTGCTGGTTACCACCCGATAGGGTTCCAACCGGGATGTCTACGGACTTGGCTTTGGTGCGCATTTTCTTGCGCTGATCCTCGGCGAGTTCGTACTCGGTGATCTCCGAGATAACACCACCCTTGGTGATGCGTTTCATCGACGCAGCCGTCATGTTGTGCTTGATTGGGCCGATGAGATTGAGTCCGTAGCGTTTGCGGTCTTCGGATGCGTAGGCGAGGCCAGCGTCAATCGCCGCGCGAACCGAGTTGAGTTCGACCTTTTTTCCCTTGAGATAGAGGTCTCCATGTTCGTAGGTGCCCCAAGACTTTCCGAAGAGGCTCATGGCAAGTTCGGTCCGTCCAGCACCCATTAGACCCGCGATACCAACGATTTCCCCCGAACGAACATTGAAGCTGACATCATGCAAGGCTCGCCTGCCGGTAACGGGACTGGTGACAGCCCAGTTTTCGACGCGCATGACTTCTTCTCCGATGTGGGACTCATGCTCGGGGAAGCGATTGTCCATCGAGCGTCCGACCATGTCTTTGATCAGCAGATTTTCGGTGATCTCAAGGTCGCCGTGCATCTCATGAGTGACAATAGTTTGACCATCACGAATGACGGTGACGCGGTCGGCAATCTGACGAATCTCAGAGAGTTTGTGGCTGATAATGACGCAGGAAATTCCTGATTCTTTCAGCCCCACAATAAGGTCAAGGAGTTGCTGGGAGTCATCGTCGTTAAGTGCCGCAGTGGGTTCATCCAGGATGAGGACGCGCACGTCCTTTCCTAGTGCTTTGGCAATTTCAACGAGCTGCTGCTTGCCAACACCAATGTTGGAGACAATTGTGTTTGGATTTTCATCCAGGCCAACCTTGTCCATGAGGGCTTTGGCCTGTGCATTCGTCTCGTGCCAGTCAATGACACCGTGCTTCTTACGTTCGTTCCCGAGGAAGATGTTTTCTGCGATTGACAGGTAGGGGCTCAGCGCGAGCTCCTGCTGGATGACGACGATGCCGTCTTTTTCAGACTCCTTGACGTTCTTGTAGGTGGCTTCTTTGCCGTCGAGGACGATTCTGCCGGTATATGAGCCGTGCGGGTGAACGCCCGAGAGGACTTTCATCAGAGTCGATTTGCCTGCACCGTTTTCACCGCAGATTGCGTGAATTTCGTTCTCTCGGATGTCGAAGGTGACGTCTGAGAGGGCTTTGACGCCTGGGAATGTCTTCGTAATCGAGTCCATCTCAAGGATGACCCGGGGTTGCGCTTGCTGTGCCATCTAGCACCCCTTCTCGAATGATCGGCCTTCGGGTTGGGGCGCCCATAACTGGGCGCCCCAACCCTGTGGTCACTGGAAGATGTCAGAGACCGAGGTCGGCTGCGGTGTAGTAGCCGGAATCGATGAGAACCTTCTGGTAGGTATCAGCGGTGACCGTCTCAGGGGTCAGCAAGTAGGTCGGGACAACCTTACGACCGTTGTCATAGGTCTCGGTGTCATTGATCTCGGGTTCCTCACCCTTAACGACCTGGTCAACCATCTTGGCAACCTGATCACCAAGCTTTTCCGTATTCTTAAAGACACACATTGACTGCTTGCCTGCAAGGAGATTCTTGACGTTGGCTGCGTCGCAGTCCTGGCCGGTCAGGACTGGGTAGGCATCGCCAGGTGTGTAACCGGCGCCCTCGAGAGCCTGGGCGATACCCAGCGCGAGGGAGTCGTTCGGGGAGAGGATGATGTCGACCTTTTCACCGTCGGTGTAGAAGGAGTTCAGACGGTTTTCCATTTCGGACTGTGCGTCGGCGGAGTCCCAGCCGAGGATGCCGATGGACTGCCACTCTTCATTGCTCTTGGGAGCCTTTCCCGAGCGAACCTCGAGGGTGCCGTCTTGAACGAGGGGCTGCAGAACGTCCCACGCACCGGAGAAGAAGTATCGGGCGTTGTTGTCGTCGGGAGATCCAGCAAAGGGTTCGAGGTAGATAGGAGCTTTGAGGTCACCAATCTTTTCCTTGATGAACTCACCCTGGATCTGGCCAACCTTGTAGTTGTCGAAGGTGACGTAGTAGTCGACTGCGTCGGTTTCGTTGAGAAGACGGTCGTATGCGATGACCGGAATCTTCTGCGCAGCAGCCTTGCTCAGGACCGGATCAAGTGCGGTACCGTCAATCGAGGCGACAACGAGGACGTCCGCGCCCTGGGTGATCATGTTTTCGATCTGGGTGATCTGCTGATCGACCTTGTTGTCCGCGTACTGGAGGGAGGTCTGGTATCCGGCGTCCTTGAGGAGGCTTTCGAGGTGGGAGCCGTCGCGATTCCAGCGCTCGAGGGACTTGGTCGGCATTGCGATGCCGACGAGGGTGTCCGAAGTGGAGGCGGTGGATCCAGATTCAGCTGAACCGGTGTCGACCGTGCGCTCCGATGAGCAGGCTGTCAGGCCTGCAGCGGCCAGCGCAAAGGCGGACGCGCCGACGATGAATTTCGTGGTCTTCATATTTTTCTCCTGGCTTCGTTGCCATTGCCGTTTGGAACTGCAGTGTTCCTGTCGACATATTGCGGACTGCTTTGCGCTCAGCCGCGGCTGAGCGCATCGCGTTCGTTCTGAAACGGATTCAGATATGTGGTCTCCGGCACTGCCGGACACTTGATTAAATCACATCAATGAACAAAATGGGAGCCAAACTTGTCTATGAGGTTTAAAAATACACACGCCCATACCTTTGCGACTTTCTTTTGCGACGAATTCATCGATCCCAGATCGGCTGATCAAAGCTATGCCTACTAACGTTAGTTTGACCATGTAAAACCGGTTTTCCCAAAGCTTCGAGCCTCATCGAAACATGGGTAAACGCACGGTGTTGACATTGAGATCGACACCCATTGCTGGTGCCGTAATCGTTACCAATGAGCAACTTAATCTGGCCGAAGGAAGAAGGAAAAGACTCAGAGCTATAACCTTGCCTTGGGATAGGCTCGGGCCATGCCCTCAGACAGTTCCCCTCGGCACAGGTCCGGTAGGCGCAAGGCTGCCAGCCAAGCCGACGTCCGACAGCAGAACCTGGCGTTGCTCGCAGAGATCATCTTCTCGTCCGATTCTCCTCCAAGCCGAGCGGGTCTAGCCGCCCAGACTGGACTGGGCAGAGCAACAGTGTCACGGCTCGTCCAAGAACTGATCATGGGAGGCATTGTTTGTGAAAAAGAACCCGAGGACACCGCCACTCGAGGACGCCCTGGCACTCCCCTCGCCCCAGCAGAACGAACAATCGCAGGCATCGGCCTCGAAATAAACGTCGATTTCGTTGCCGGGCGTGCAATCGACCTCGCCGGAACAACTCTGGGTGAATTTCGACTGGATGGCCTGGACTCCGTTGCCAATTCTGTGCAGGCGCTTCGGTTACTTGGCGATTCGGCGGCGGCAATGGTGTCAAGTCTGATTGCCACAGGCGTGAAATTTGTAGGTGCAACACTGTCGATACCTGGACTGGTCAACGCAGCAGACGGAGAACTTCTCATCGCACCCAATTTGGGTTGGAGTTCTTTCAGCCCCATTGACGCCCTCGGTCAACGCTGGGCAGCCTTAGAGATTCCGATTTCAACCCGTAATGACGCGGATATGCAGAGTTTAACTGGTGTGTACAGCCGCCCCGGAAAAGCTCAAGAGAACGACTCTTTCCTTTATATCGCTGGCGATATTGGCATCGGCGGCGCCCTCGTCGTCAATGGTCGGCCAACGCGAGGAGACCACGGGTGGGCTGGCGAGATCGGCCATGTAACAGTAGATCCCACTGGACCTAAATGCTCGTGCGGATCTCAGGGCTGTCTAGAAGCTTTTGCCGGACAGTCGGCTGTGCTTGCGGCCTCCGGTCTAACTCCAACCTCAACATCGAGCGACCTGGTCGCATTACTTGCGCAAAAAGACGAAAAAGCGCTAGCCGTGGCAGAGCGCGCAGGGTGGGCTCTCGCGCTGGCGATTTCCGACGTCGTCAATATCCTCGACATCTCGCGAGTTGTCTTCGGCACATCGCTAGGTGCAATTCTGCCCTGGCTTCTACCTCACATCGAAAAGGATTTGTCCAAGCGGGTTATTGGTTTCGCTAACCGAGGGATCGAATTAGTCCGGGGTCCAAATATCAGTTCTCCTGCATGTACAGGCGGAGCATTTGAAATGCTCCACTCGATAATTTCAGATCCAGCAACATGGCTCGATAGGCAAGGGGATCTTTATTCATGATCCACACAGTTTTCATCTCCAGATCGGGGGAGTAGCATGAAATCTTCCAAACGACCAACGATGGTTGATGTCGCACAAAGCGCGAAGGTGAGTTTGAAAACTGTGTCGCGCGTCGTCAACGGTGTCGAGTCAGTCGACCCTGAACTTGTCCGACGAGTACAACAGGCGATTGACGATCTGGGCTACCAGCGCAACCTCATTGCTGCCGACCTTCGAGCACATTCATCTTCTAAACTCATCGGTTTCATCTCGACGGATCTAGCCAACCCGTTCTACGGAACAGTCGCAGCCGCGATTGATGAGGTCGCCCGCATTCGCGGGTACCAGTTAATCACTACGGGTTCAAACGAAAGCCCGCTCAATGAACGCAATATTGCTTTAGACCTATGTCGCCGCCAAGTCGCCGGGCTTGTCATTGTGCCAACAGGACAAGATCAGTCTTATTTAGAACCGGAGATTCGTCGCGGTTTGGGAGTCGTGTTCGTCGACAGACCTGGCACTGGGATTGAAGCTGACTGTGTCCTGGTTGATAACTACTCCCTGGGACGACGTATGGCATCCATTGTCTTGTCACACGGACATCGTCGTATCGGCATCCTTGTGGGTTCGAAGTCGTTGTACACCCATCACGAAAGGCTGCGCGGCATCGTCGACGGTCTGCGCGATGCCGGTATCGAACCGGCATCCGAGCTGTTTGTTTCTGATGTCAATGAACCCCAGGGGGCCGAGGGCGGAGCCCGACGCCTACTTTCGCTGGCCGAGCCGCCAACAGCCCTTCTCTGCACAAACAACCGCTTGTCGCTGGGATGTTTGACTGCAATGTGTTTCATGAATCGTCGTGTTGAGTTGGTGGCCTTTGATGATGCTGAATACTCTGAAATTCTCCCTTTTCCGATCACATGTATCGCTCAAGATCCTCACGCAATCGGCAAGGCTGCGGCTGAGCGCATCTTTGCTCGTCTCGATGGATCTAGTGAAGCTGTCCAGTCAATCGTGATCCCGACACAGGTCCTTGTTCGTGGAGGTAACTGGAACCTCGGCAGTTGAAGGTTTTAGACCCAACAGTTTCAGTTCCATATCTGAGTCGGGTTACAGCCCGTAGAAGTGGATTTTAATATAAGTTCCTAGACAACGCTGTCTTTAAATCAGAATAATTTTTGATAACAGTTTGACAACCTAAATGAGACATCGTTGTCTTTTATGGTTAAACCAACTACTGTCATGCAGCGAACGTTGGTTCCAAACATGTCAAAGGAGACACCCGTGAACACCAACCTGACGCGTACCGCTGCCGCTTTCATTGCTATCGGCACACTCGCCCTCGCAGGATGCTCAAACAACACGGAAACAACTTCATCAGGGGCAACCACCGCCTCAGGCGATGCAGGTACCAGTGATGGCTACACCGTCGGCCTAGTCATGATCCACGGTGATGAATACTTCCACAACATCGAACTGGGCTTAACCGAAGCCGTTAAGACTGACGGTGGCAAAGTCGTTGCCGTAAATTCCAACAACGATCCTGGCACTGAGGCACAGGTTGTCCAAAACCTTATCCAGTCCGACGTTGACGCCATCCTCATCCAGCCGGTCGCAGCCGATTCCTCCATCGCCACAATGCGACAAGTGAAAGACGCAGGCATTGCATTGGTGTGCTACGGCAACTGCACCGACGCCGCCACCTCTCCTGACCTTGTCGACGGTGTTGTCCAGTCCGACAATACGGCCTTGGGCGTCCAGACGGGCGAACTCGCAGCCCAATACATCAAAGATGAAATGGGCGGCAAAGCTAAGATCGGCATCCTCAACTGCGACACAGCAGCCGAGACCTGCAAACTGCGTAAAGCTGGATTTATCGAAACGATCGAAGCAGAAGGCCTCGATGTTGAGTTTGTTGCCGACCAAGAGGGATACCTAGCTGACAAGGCCACTACCACTGGCACCAACATGCTGTCCTCGAATGCCGATATCAACCTCGTCTGGGCATCAAACGAGGGCGGAACCGTCGGCCTCGTAACAGCGGTCGGCCAGTCCGGTCGTGAAATCGCGGTATTCGGTACAGATATGACCGAACAATTGGCAGGTTTCGTCAAGAACGGTGCACTCAAAGCCGCTACCGGTCAGGACCCCCAAGGTACCGCCGCCAAGGCCTATGAGCTAGCTAAGAACGCCATCGCGGGCATGCAAAACGATCCCTTCGAGATTCTCATTCCAGGTATCACCTACGACTCCAAAGATCTAACAACCATCGACCAGTACCTGGCGTCGAAGAAGTGACATCGTGAGGTGGCCCGGGCTCCCTAAGCAAGCACCGGGCCACCGATGCTCAAAAGTCAAAGCAGAAAACAGGTGACCCTCTATGACTGAGCCCCCCATTCTGGAGTGCATCTCCCTTTCAAAGACCTACCCACAAGTCCGAGCCCTCCAGCAGGTCTCAATGACAGTTCGACGAGGCGAGATCCGCGCACTCCTAGGTAAGAACGGCGCGGGCAAATCCACCCTCGTCAAACTCATTGCGGGTATTGAACGTCCCGACGATAACGGCAAAATGCTTCTGGACGGCAAAGAGGTGTCATGGGCAAACACCCACGAAGCCCAGAAGGGTGGAGTCGCGGTCGTACACCAAGAGTTTTCGCTCGTTCCTGAGCTGTCAATCGCTGAAAACATCACATTGGGCAGATGGCCTAAGAAGCAAGGCCGCATCGATCGTAAGGAAATGTACAGTCTTGCAGGACAAGCAACCTCTCGCATGAAGCTTGACCTACCTCTGTCAACACCGGTGTCAAGACTTTCGACTGCACAACAACAGCTTGTCGAGATCTCGAAGGCGCTACTGGATCAACCCCAGGTTCTCATTCTTGACGAACCTACATCCGCGTTGAATACAACTGAGGTGGACCGTCTACTCACCCTCGTGAAATCCTTGGCGGCTGAGGGGGTTGCGATCATTTACGTTTCCCACCGCATGCGAGAAATACCTATCGTTGCGGATACCTTGACAGTTCTGCGCGACGGCAAAGAGGTAGCAACTCACCGGGTTGACGAAGTCACTACAGACGAGGTTGCAGCCCTCATTTCAGGATCATCAACAGCTACCCCAAGTGCTGGAATTTTTGCCAATAGAGGCAACATTGATGGACCCGAAGTCTTAGCAATTGAAAACCTCAGCATCCCCGACATTCTGGAAGATATTTCCATCCAGCTTCACAAGGGAGAAGTTCTAGGTCTCGCAGGCCTCCTGGGCTCGGGACGAACCGAACTACTTCAATCTGTATTTGGCCTGCGCAAAGACTCAATCGGAAAAGTTATCGTCAACGGCAAAGCCATGACGAAACGTAATCCGCGCACCATGCTCGATGCGGGAGTTGCCTACACCTCAGAGGACCGCAAAGCGGCCGGAATTATTCCTTTACTTGGGGTGGGAGAAAACCTCATGCTCTCGGCGCGCAAACGGGTCCTGCCCGGTCCTTTCATTAAGAAAAAGGACGAGGCGCGCGTCATCAACGACATGATCGCCAAACTTCGCATTGCCACCGCAGGCGGACAGCAGGCAATTGGAACTCTGTCGGGCGGTAACCAACAAAAGGGCGTTATTGGGCGTTGCCTAGCTGGGCAGATGAAGATTCTGCTTCTGGACGAGCCAACTCGCGGAGTTGATATTGACGCCAAACGCCAGATCTACGCACTGATTCGCGAGCTGGCCTCCCAAGGCGTGTCCTCCATCTTCGTGTCATCTGAACTCGAAGAACTTGCACAAGTATGCGACCGCGTCCTCGTCATTCGAGATGGACGCATCTGCGAAGAAATCAACGGAACCGAAGCGACCAGCGAGAGGCTTCTCGCCCGCGCCATGCAGGGAACAGAAAGCAACCAAAATGACTGAGACAAAGACCAACCCTATTTCCCCAGCAGACGAACGCTACGCATCTAAAGGCTCTGCCTTCAAGCGCTTCCTGCACTGGGAGGAGACCGGGCTACTTGCGGTCATCGCGATCGCGTTCATTCTGCTTTCTGTGTTCGCCGATAACTTCCTGACAGCCTCCAACCTGCTCAACATTCTTCAGCAGGCTGCATTCTTCGGCATCGTTGCTTTCACAATGACCCTCGTGATCGTGTCAGGAGAGATCGACGTGTCGGTCGGTTCTCAGGCTGCTCTCACATCATCGATCGTTGGGTATATGGTGGCGAACATGGGAATCCCCATGTGGGCAGCATGCCTGGTTGCCATCGTCGTTGCGATCTTTTTCGGAGCTTTCGTCGGATGGATCCGCCACGTATTCAATGTGCCCACTTTCATCGGGACCCTCGCCCTGTATCTGTCGCTTCGCGGTGCTGCTTACCTCATCACCAACACATTCCCCATCCCGCTGGACTCCGGCGAATTCTTCTACTGGGGTTCAGGCAAGATCTTTGGCACCATTCCCGTTGCTGCGATCTACTTCGTCATCGCCTTCGTGATCGTTGCCTACATCGCGCGCTCTACCGTCTTCGGTCGTTCGGTGTACGCCATCGGCGGTAACGCAAAAGCCTCCGAGGTTTCGGGTATCAACGTCATGCGAGTGCGAATTGCTGTCATGGGCTTTTCTGGATTTGCTGCAGCCATTACCGGCCTGCTTCAAACAGCTCAGCTTTCATCGGGTAACTCCACCATCACTGTTGGTCTTGAATTCGACGCCATCGCTGCCGCAGTCATCGGTGGCACCGCAATGTCAGGTGGCAAGGGGTCAGTGGTCGGCACGCTCTTCGGTGTACTTTTCGTGGCAATCCTGCTCAACGGCATGGTGTTGCTGGGAATGAATACCTACTGGCAACAGGTTGTGCGTGGAGGCTTGGTCCTGTTTGCAGTCATGTTCAACACGATCCGTTCACGTCGCAACGCCAAAGCTTGATCAAGGAGACAACCATGAACTCGCTGATCGGAACTCCTGGTTCCAACCTCATTAAGGATGACGCCCACATTGAATGGCTTCGGGAGGAACGCAGGCGCCTGCTGGATTTCTATCAACCCAACGTTTGCGATCCTGAAGGTGGCTACAACTACCTCGACGCCACGGGTGAACCCCTTGCTGATCAGGGCAAGCAACTGTGGACCAGTGCCCGAATGCTCCACTGTTTCTCGCTGGCACACATGCTCGGGCGCGAGGGCGCTGCCCGGATCGTCGAACATGGTCTGGACTATTTCCTGACTGGGGTTGGCCGCGATCATAAGTACGGTGGCTGGTTTGCCACTGTGGGTGGTCGCAATCCCTCAGATCGCAAGGAACTTTACGGACAAGCTCATGTGCTGCTCGCTGCGTCCTCGGCGCTTCAGGCGGGTTTCGAACGAGGACGAGAGCTCATTGACGCTGCCTTGGACGTGATCAATCGGCACTATTGGCGCGATGCAGAGGGCCGCTGCGTCGAGGCTTTCGACCGGACTTTTACCGAGTTGGACCCCTATCGCGGCCAGAACGCCAATATGCATTTAACCGAAGCCTTCTTGGCAGCGTACGAGGCAACGGGCGACGAGGTTTTATTGGAGCGAGCTGTGCGCATTGGCGAGCACATCGCCGGTGATGCGGCCGCCAACGAGGACGGGGCCTGGCGCCTGTGTGAGCACTTCGCCGAAGACTGGACGCCACTACTGGAGTACAACGTTGACGATCCACGTCACCCCTTCCGCCCCTACGGATCTCAGCCAGGACACTGGCTGGAGTGGGCCAAGCTCATGATGCAGATGAGGGGCCTGGGTGTCGATGTCGACTGGTTGCTACCGGCGGCTGCAAACCTGTTTAAGGGAGCCATGGTGGAAGGCTGGCAGCCCGGGGGCGGATTCGTATACACCGTGGGCTGGGACGGCGCTCCTATCGTTGAGGAACGATTCTTCTGGGAGCCGGCCGAGGGCGTAGGCGCTGCCCGTTTCTTGTACGCGGCGACAGGCGATTGCTCTTACGCCGACGACTACCGGACAATCTGGCAGTACGCCGCTGATCATTTCAGGGATCTTCAGGGTGGTTCATGGTTCCCCGAGTTGAATGCCGCTAATGAGCCGGTGTCGATTACGTGGGAGGGTAAGCCGGATTTGTATCACGCTTTCCAGGCCACAATGTATGCCGAAATGCCCGCGCATCTTGGGATTGCGGCGTGGGCAAAAACGCAGCAGAGCTAAAACCTAACGGGGTGCCTTTCGATCCGCGACGGAACTGAAAGGCACCCCTCCCCATCTTTTTGCACTACGATAGGACATAAATACTTGTCCCTCGAAAGGTCACACCGTGGTTTCCATTCAGGTCGCAGGTCACGTCTGTGTCGATCTCACCCCCCAGCTTCACTCGGATCGCTTCGGCGTACCGGGCGAGCTCACAGAAGTCGGGCCCATCGAAATCCGAACCGGCGGCACCCTCTCCAACTGTGCACGCGCAGTCAAGGCCCTGGACACCGAAGTCTTCCTCTCAGGCATGGTCGGTAACGACGAACTTGGCAGTATCTGTCGCAACAAGTTAGACCAGGAACACCCCGGCCACGTCGAACTCGCCATCCATCCAACGGCGGCGACCTCGTACTCGGTGGTGGTCCGTCCTCCCGGACTGGACCGTTCTTTCTGGCACCACACGGGAGCAAACGACGAATTCCGCGGCGAAACCACCGTCCAACCCGAAACGATCCTCCACTTCGGCTACCCCACTCTTTGCCCAGGAATGTGCGAGGACGACGGCTCCCCCATTGTTGATCTCTTTACGAGGGCGCACGCGGCGGGCTGTGCAACCTCCCTTGACTTGGCTTACCTTGCAGAAAACTCTCCCCTTCAAAAGATTGACTGGGCCGCTCTCTTTACCCACTGCCTGCCACAAACCGATGTCTTCTGTCCATCATGGGACGACATTGCCTCGTGCATACCCAAGGTAGACGCCTCCTTTGATCCTGCAAGAATCGAAGCCCAAGCACACCAATTCCTCAACATGGGCGCTGGCATTGTCCTGATCACCGTCGGAAAAAACGGAGCCTACTTGGCCACCGGATCAAACCAACGACTCCAAGCTCTGGCTAAATTGACTGGAATTGATGCCAAGGAATGGGCCAACCAAACTGTTTGGCACGAGGCCGTGCCCGTTGAAAAAAACACGAGTGACGCTTTGGACACCAACGGCGCAGGCGACACTTTCAAAGCCGCATTCCTCGTGGCACTGACCAAGCGAGCGTCCGCACATCAGGCAGTCGCTTACGCCTCCCATGTTGTGGCTCGCAAGCTCATCCGACAGCCGATGAATATTGATATCGAGGAGTTCTAAAAGATGCCGCATGTTGTTTCCTTTGGCGCGGGTAACGTTGGTCGCGGGTTCATCGGTGACATTTTTGCGGGATCAGGATGGCGAATCACATTCCTAGATGTCGCCCCCGCAATTGTTGATTCGCTGCACTCCGAAGGCTCGTATATTCACGAAACTGTTTCCAATGATGGCGTCGTGTCACGCACCATCACGGGTGTTGATGCCCGGTATTCAAATGACCAGGATGCGGTAGATCAGCTGATCACCGACGCAGACTTCATTACCACCTCGGTTGGTGCGCGGGTCCTGGCTCTCATTGCACCGGCACTAGCCCTCGGACTGGCTGCACGCTGGCAAGCCGGTAAGGGACCCATCGACATCCTTCTGTGCGAGAACCTGCATGGGGCCGCTGGAATCGTGCGTGACCTGCTACTTGAACATCTGCCCAAAAATTTCCATGCCGATATTGATGTTCGGCTGGGGCTTGCCGAAACCTCCATTGGTCGGATGATCCCAGCGACGCTCCCTCTCAACGGGCAGCCAGCCACTTTGATCCGAGTGGAGCCGTACCGTCAGCTCCCATACGACGCGACTGCGCTGCGCGCCGCCGAACCTCAGGTTCACGGGTTGCATCCCGTGCGTGACATTCCTTTCGACTTTTACACCGATCGCAAACTGTTCATCCATAACATGGGCCACTGCACCTGCGCCTATCTGGGTGAAATCCTGGGGTATGAGTACATCTGGCAGGCCATTGCAGACCCTCGGATTCGTTCAATTGTCAAAGCTGCGATGGGACAGTCCGCCCTCGCCCTCGCTGCCCGTTATTCAGCTGATCGAACGGCAGTTGAACTGCATATCGATGATCTTCTAGCTCGTTTTGGTAACAGGGAACTCGGCGATACCACTGAGCGCGTGGGACGCGACCCAATCCGTAAACTTGCAGCGGATGACCGTCTATTGGGCGCCTACCGGCTCGCGCAGTCGGAGGGCACGCCATTGGAGTACCTGTCTTTGGCTGCAGCGCTGGGCACGCGCAAACTGGCTAGCGAGGACGGGTGGGGCCTCGACAGGGCCACGGCATACGTCGAGGAAATACTCTTCGGAGGAATCGGGAACCAGGCTCCGACAGCAGAGGGCAAGGTCGAAGCCTCGTCGATGAATTACGCCGAGGCGGCCCGCACTCTGTACCACGATCAGGTATCGGCACTAGCCAAGGGCTTGGACTGGGATCGACAAATGGAACTGATTGACGCCTCACCTTTGCGCGGCGACATTATCTAAGACCACATTTTTTGCGCAGCAAAACCTAAAATGGCCTGGCTTCCTTTAGTTTCTCCACCGAGAGCAGACCTTATGCACAAAAATCAGCCAAAAATGGGCCTGAAATGACCATAAGGTCTGCTCTCGGCGAAGGTAGAGGCACCCCACACCTCACCCCTTGGTGGCCCCACCCGCCAGGCCCGCAACAATGTAACGCTGCAGAGCGATGAAAATCGCCAGCACCGGCGTAGCAATCAGCGTCGCCACTGCCATCAACTGGTTCCAATTCGTCCCATACTGCCCAATCAAGCGGTTAAGCGCCACAGTCAACGGCTGAATTTCCTGCTGCGTCGACAGGGTGAGGGCAAAAGTAAACTCACCCCACGCCATAAGAAACGCAAACGACCCGATCATCACAACACCCGGGCGGATCGTCGGAATGATGATCCGGATAATCGTACTGATAGAGCCTAGGCCGTCAAGTTTGGCCGCTTCCTCCACCTCATAGGGAAACTGCTTGAAGTACGGGCGCAAGAGGATCACTGCGAAGGGTAATGTCACCGATAGGTCCGCAATGATGATCGACACGTAGGTGTTGATGAGCTCCATCTGACGGAACATCACGAACATTGGGATCGAGATAGCGATCGCCGGAAGCAATTGAACCACCGTCAGCAACACCATCATCGACGTCGACACAACATCACGGAAACGAGCGACAGCGTACGCCGCAGGTACAGCGACAACAAGGGTCAGCACCAGCGTCCCCAAAGCAATGACAAAAGAGTTACCCAAGGCCGTCCACACGCCGTACTCGAGCGAGAACGCCGACCGGTATGAATCGAGGGCCACCGAGTGCGGCACCAAATGAGGCGGGCTCGCGAAGGTCTCCGCCCTATCTTTGAGCGACGTTGTCACCATCCAGTAGACAGGGAACAGATAGACCGCCGCTATCAACCAGGCGAAACCCGACTTGACCATGCGGGTGCTCCGTTCACGCTTCTCCCGAGCCGACAGAGCAAGTGTCGGGCGCGTCGATGCGTCTCGCTTACGGGTCTGGGCAACGCTCATCGGTCCTCCTCCTTCAAGCTGCGCACGTAGAACCACGACAGGATCAGCGGCAGCACGAGCGTCAACGTCGAAGCGGCAGCACCGTTGCCAAACTCGAAGACTTTGAAGGTCTCCAGGTAGGTGTAGACCGGCAGGGTAGTCGTGGCCGACACTGGCCCGCCCTTAGTCATCGTATAGATCAAGTCGAACACCTTGTACGTGTTGATGACGCCCAGCAACAGCACAGACACGATAACCGGGCGCATCAGCGGGCACGTGATCGACGTAAACTGGCGCCACCAGCCCGCACCGTCCACCTGGGCGGCCTCATACAACGACTCATCAATGGTGTGCAGGCCCGATAGCAGCAGGAGCATGTTGAAGGGGATGCCGACCCACAGGTTCGCGATGATCACCGCAACCATCGACGTCACCGACCCGGTCAGCCACGTCACGGGCGCATCCACAATCCCCGCGAGCATGAGGAAGTGGTTGAGCACGCCGTAATCAGAATCGAAGATCCATTTGAAGATCGTGCCGGTAACCACCGGCGGCAGAATCCAACCAACCAGTAGTAGCGCTCTGATGACGCCGTTGCCGGGGAAGGGCTTGCGGAAGAACAAGGCCAGCGCATAGCCGATAACGAATTGCAACACCAGGCAGGAAACTGTAAACACAACCGACAGGCGCACACCGTTCCAGAACTCTGGATCGGCGACCACAGCCCGATAGTTATCGATGCCCGAGGGCGAAAAGTCACCTGAAATGAGATTCGCCCCATTGGCTTCGCTCAGCGAGATCCACACGTTGTAGACCAGCGGGGCGAGCAGGAACACGCAGATATACACCAGCGCCGGGGCGGACAGGGCGAGGCCCAGGATCCGGGCGCGACGCTGCGCTCCCGAATCCCAGGCCCCATTGCACGTGCGACTCACTTGTCTGACTCCAGCAGCGGCGCAATCGTCGCGGCGGCCTTCTTTGCGGCTTCGGCGGGAGTGGACGCGCCGGTTAAAGCTTCCTGGACAGACAGCTGAACGGCCTCGGACACCTTCGCATACTCTTTGCCGTAGGCGCGCGCGTGGGCGACAGCTAGTTGATCTTCAAAGACTTTGAGATTGGGATCAGCGGAGAGCTTGAGCTTGCCAGCCAGATCTGGGCGGGCGGATAGCTGGCCGGATTCGTCGCAGTAGATTTTTGCGCCCTCGGCGCTGGTGAGGAACTGGGCGAGCTTGATCGCGCCCTCGGAGTGCTTGGCCTGCTCCATGACGACGACGTTCTCGCCACCCAGGCCGGTGGCTGCCTCGACACCCTTGGGCAGCGGGGCGACACCCCATTCAAAGTCAACATCGGACAGGTTCTGCAGCTCCCACGGGCCGTTCATCATCATTGCCACCTTGCCGGCGGTGAACTGAGTGCGAGCATCTTCTTGCGAGTAATTTGTGACTGCAGAGGACATCGCCCCATCGTCAATCATCGATTTGAGGTAGGTCAGAGCCTCGGCACCGGAGGCCTCGTAGTCGGTAAGATCACCCCCGGTCTGCCAAACGAAGGGCAGAACCTGGAAGGTTCCCTGCTCATTCTTAACCGCGGAGATTGCTAGACCAGATACGTCACCGGAGGCGGTAGCCTTGGCAGTCGCAGCTAATTCATCCCAGGTCGTAGGAATCTTGACGCCCGCTGCGTCCAGGAGGGTCTTATTGTAGAAAAGGCCGAGGTTGTTCGAGTTCAGAGGCAACCCATAGGTCTTACCATCCATCTGGGTTGATGTCCACGGACCAGGGTGGAACTGTTTGGCCTCATTTCCGGCAACATCGGTCATGTCTTTGAGCAATCCGAGGGCAGCGAAGTTCTGGTTATCAACGACATCGACAACAGCAAGATCAGGAACCTCACCGCCAACGCCACCCTGCACGATCGATTTAGCGAGATCACCGTACGCGAAGGACGTGCGCTTGACCTCGTATCCGGGGTTGGCCTTCTCAAATGCCGCAACAGCAGCCTCCATCGCGGTGTTGGAGACTCCCTGCCCCAGATAGTCCCACATCTGGATGGTCACAGTGCCACCGTCGGCGGAGGTTGACGGATCGGTGGATCCGCCTGAGCACGCACTCATACCAAGAGCGAGGGCGGTGATAGCTCCGAGGGCGGTAACACCCTTGAAGCCTCGGTGAATAGTGGTGGACATGTGTCTACTCCTTCGTAGTTGTGATGGTGATATTGCAGGGTTCAAACGCGATTGATGCAGTCCTCACATGGGGATGTTGGAACCGGTGCGTACGAGCACTGGAATCCGTTCGAGGGGAGCGTCAACGGTGATCGTCTGCCCGCCTTCATGGACGAGGCCGGTTACAGGGTCACGCCAGGAGGAACCTGCGGGCAGGTAGACCTCAGCTTCAACCTGCCCGGCGCGAGTGATCGGGCGCACCAAGAGGTCAGGTCCAAAGAGGTATTGGTCCGGGGTATTCCACGCGCGAGGATCGTCTGGATATTCGACGAAGAGTGGCCGCATCGGAGGGATGCCAGTGCGAGCGGCTTCTTCCATGAGGGAGTCGATATAGGGGCGTAGACGTTCACGCAGGCGGATGTAATCGGCGGCGATTTCGAAAGCCGTATCCCCGTAGGACCAGATCTCATTGGGGCCACCGGGGCTGACAGCACCTTCGGCCTCGCGCGGCTCACGATGCCCATGCAGGCGGAATAGAGGGCAGAAGGTCCCGAATTCAAACCACCGAATGAACAACTCCTGGTAAGCGGGGTCCTCAGGGTCACCTCCATGGAAACCTCCAATATCAGAGGTCCACCACGGAATACCGGAGATAGCAATAGATTGCCCGGCGGTCACTTGTTGACGCAGCGCCTCCCAAGTGGGGGCGATGTCCCCAGACCAGACGGCGGCGCCGTAGCGGGCCTGACCAGCCCATGCAGAGCGGCACAGCAGAACAGTTTCAGGAGTGCCAGCCTGGCGCATTCCTTCGAAGAATCCTTTGGCATTGTCGCGTGGATATGTGTTGTTGACAGCCAGGCCTGGACCAGCCCAGTAGGAGAGATTCCCAGGGTGGCCAGGGTTAAGTTCCGGCTCGCAGGCATCAAGCCAGAACACACGTACACCTAGGTCATGGTAGTTACGTTTGATCTTGTCCCAGACATAGGCGCGGGCATCGGGGTTAGTCGCGTCGTAGAAAGCAACCGGAAGTGGGGTTGGCATCCCCTTGTCTTTGAACTTCTGGTGGAACTCAACGCCGTTCTCGGTAGCGACGAGGTAACCACGTTCACGCAGTTCGTCATAGTTCTCCGACAGGGGTGAAACGGTGGGCCAGACAGAAACCATCAGGCGTGTGCCCATCTCGTCGAGTTCAGTAATCATCGCCTTGGGGTCGGGATACTCGGCCTCGTCGAAGCGGAAGTCACCCATAGCAGGCCAATGGATAAAGTCTGTGACAATAACAGAAAGGGGCAGGTCGAGGTCGCGGTAACGTCGAGCGACGTCGAGGAGTTCCTCTTGGGACATGTAGCGCAGACGGGACTGCCAGAATCCCGTGGCCCAGTGGGGAAGTACAGGCGCATGCCCAACAACATCCGTATAGCGGGAGAGAATATCGCGCGGTGTTGGGGCCAGACATACCCAGTAGTCAATGAGTTCGGTTCCCTGGCCGACCCATCGCGTCGAATCCTTCGAGAACTCGACGCGACCGACCGCCGGATTGTTCCACAGCAATCCGTATCCGCGGTCGGAGAGAACAAAGGGAATCGAGACTTCTCCGTTGCGCTGAATGAGGTCGAGGACGAGACCCTTGTGGTCGAGATGTTCGTGGGCGTGCTGACCGAGGCCGTAGAAGCGTTCGTCGGGATCAGAGGCAAAGACCTGGTGGACTTCGACTCCACCCGAGCCGCTCGGGTAGACGCCGTGGGAGCCGGGCCACCAGAAGTGCTCAGGAGCCTCGGTGAGGACAGGATTTCCATCCCGCAGGAAGGTCAGGTGTGTACGAGGATTACCCGCACCTGAGTCAAGAATGAGATCGACTCCAACTCTCCCAGCGCGCATACGTATGCGATCTGTTGATTGTTCAATCTCCACCGCAACAGGATGAGGCCGATCAACAAGAGCTCCATGATCGGGCCGATCGAGAGTATGGCGTGAGACGCGAACGCGCACCGCGTCGGCCCCCCATGTCTCAACCCGCATAATTTGATGCTCAAAGCGCACCTCGAATCCGGTTTCGCAGATGGTGACATCACGCATCGACAAACTCCTCAGCAGATAAACGCATACGTATGCGCATTAGCGAACGACTTGGCAACACTGCCTGAAATCGGGAGAACGCGATTAGAATAAGACGATCCTCGTCGAGCAGTCAACGATACCGGACCATGCCAGCACGAAAACCCACCAGCCACGACGTCGCCAGACTTGCTGGCGTCTCCCAAACGACCGTCTCATACGTGATGAGCGGTCGACGCAGCGTCGCCCCCGAAACCGAAAGACGCGTCCTCGACGCTATGACCGAACTCGGATACCAGCCGAACTCCGGAGCACGTGCCCTACGATCCAATCGTTCCAATCTCATTGCGATCGCCGTGCCCTACCATGCCGGAGCAGACCCGGCCGCTCAGCATCGCTTCATCGTTTCCCTCGCCGCCCGCGCACGTGCGCACGACTACGACCTTCTCCTGGTCACCGCAGACGAAGGCACCGCAGGACTACGCCGCGTCATTGATACAGCTCTGTGCGATGGCCTTCTCATCATGGAGGTTACCCAGGATGACCCACGCACGGCGGTCGTCTGCCAGTCCAACACGCCTGCTGTCTTCATCGGACTACCCGGCAATGACGATCCCGTTATTGCCGTCGACTCGGACTACTCCTTCGCCGCCCGTGAAGCCGTTAACGCCCTAACCCACACCGGACACAAGCGCATCACCTTCCTACGTCCGGGCGATTCGTCACTCACCGACCTGAATTTTCTCGTCCGCTTTGCCAACGCCGTACATGAACAAGCGGAGCTGCACGGTATCGATCTGGTGGAGCACACAGTTGATGTGTCCTACCGACATATCATGGACAGCCTCAAAACCCTCTCCCCAGACATCGGCGACTCCCTACTCCTGGCTCCGCTCGTCCCCGTTGATGACTGGTGCAATGCCCTGCGCAGCCGCGGCCTCATACCCGGCCAAGATGTATCCGTCATCGCCAGTTCGTGGGACAAGGTTCGCTCCCACAGTATCGATCAACCCACCCACTTTGACATGAGGCCCGAGGCGTTGACAGCACGTGCGATCGACCTACTGCTTGAGCGCTTGGACTCACCCGCACCACAAGAACCCAGCTACCACCTCATCGCCCCAGCCTTCCACGAAGGTACAACCCTGCGCCAACCTGATTAGTCAGTCCAACCAAGCAGCCAGTCGCTCTCGGTTTCACTCTGTCCCCCCTTTGCGTCGAGAGCAGACCTTATGCGCAAAAATCAGTTAAAAATGGGCTTAAAATAACCATAAGGTCTGCTCTCGGCGATGAGAAAAGGCGGTCGAAGCATCCAGCAAGGCTCAGTCAGAGCGTTTAGCAACTACCGTCGCCGTGACCAACGCCAACATACCCGCTATCGGCAGTACCACAAGGGCGGAGATCAACGACGTTCTCTCCACAAGGAAACCAACGACAGGCGGCGCACACAGGAACGCCAGACGCCCCAGCCAGCTAACAATCGTTAATCCCTGACCCGGTTTCAAGCCCGGAATATCATCAGCTGCATTCATCGCGATCGGTACAGTCGACGCACAGCCGAAACCTGCCATGGCAAAACCGATGAGTGTGGTCGGTACCGTCTGAACAAGCACCGCCAAACCCATACCCACGGTGATCAGACCACCGCCAACGAACAATGTGTTACGGGCACCGATCGCCTCCATCATTCGATCCGCCGTCAGCCTGCCTACTGCCTGGGACGCAAGCGCGAGGACGTACGCCGACCCTGCCACGCCACCAACCGCACCAAGGGCATCACGCATATACAACGTCGCCCACGTCTGGGCACCGTCCTCGACGAGCATCCCAGCGATAGTCAGCAGAGTCAACGCTGTGACGACGAAAATGGGCTGGATTCTTGCAGTCCTTACTCGGATGTCGATTACTTCTGCGGTAGGTGCGGAGCCAGCTCCGGCCATCACGGTCACAGGATCGGGTTGGCCATCGGCAGGATCGTTCCCAGGCAGGCAAAAACGTAGCGCGACCTGTCCAACGACCATGAAGACGAGGGCGGCTGCGATCAGGTGCCACTGCAAGGGGATTGCGAGAGCAGTTGCCGCGGAACCGATAAGTCCACCCATGACGCACCCAATCGACCATCCCGCATGGAAGGAGTTAATGACTGGTCTACCGATGACCCGTTGGACGCGCAGACCATGGGCGTTCTGGCCGACATCGGTAACGGCATCTGCGCCTCCAGCGCAGAAGAAACCAAGCATGAAGAGTGCCTGTGCGGCAACGGCAACTCCAGTTGTTCCAGTGTCGGCACCTATGCTGTGACGCCATGCCGTCATAATTCCCACAAGGATCAGCATGAGGCCAATGCCGGTAGTCCCCCATGCCGCAGTCCTAGCCGAACCAATCCGTCGGATGACCCACCCAGCAAGGGGTCCTGCCGTCATCGCACCCGCAGGGAAGCATGCAATGGTTAAACCGTAAATAGGATCGGACAAACCGAAAATATCTTTGACTTCAGGATACCTAGGGACCAGATTGGCGAAAAGCGCTCCGTTCGTCAGAAAGAGGACAAATACTGCAATCCTCGCCCGACGCACGCGTGTGCGAATGTTGGGCATGAAACAAATTCTCCGGTTGATGGTCGTCGCTTCTAAACGCTGGTCACTGCATATTACAAATCCTCAACGGCAGATTTGGCCTTTTATCGCGGCAGGTATTGCCGATCAGACGTTAAGCCTTCAGATTACTCACGCTTAACCGAAAGCTTTCCTTTCTAAGATTCCAAGAAATCTCTTCAAAATTCTCATGAAATATGTTGATTCAACCACTTTTTCTGTTATTCTTCTGCGAATGTCAACACCGGCAGATGATCGATGATCAACGATGATCTTGAGGAGAAACGCCATGACCGCTCCAAGAAAGTTGGAATCCGGCCCGCTCGTGGTGGCCGTAGACTCATCCACCCAGTCCACAAAAGCAATCATTGTCGATGCTTCGGGCACCATCTGGGCTATGGCGAAACGCCCGATTCCGCTACAAACCCCCGCAATGGACTTCTACGAACACGACCCAAGACTCTGGTGGGAAACCACCCACGATACGATCGGCGAGGTCCTCGCCACCCTGACCCAGAAAGACCGAGACCGCGTCGAGGCCATCGGCCTAACCCACCAACGCGAGAGCTTCGCTCCCTTCACTGCAGACGGCCAACCCTTAGGTCCCGGTATTCTCTGGCTTGACGGTCGTGCAGTGGACCAAATCGCAAAATACGGCAGCGCCCACATCCACAAGCTCTCCGGCAAACCCGCAGGTGTCACCCCAGCAATCTACAAAATGGCTTGGGTTGCAAAGAACAAGCCCGAACGCTTTGAAAAAGCCGACAAAATCGTTGATGTCTTGGGATATATCGTCTTTAACCTGACAGGCGAATGGCTCTCATCCACAGCAGCAGCCGACTCCCTCGGCCTCTTTGACGTCAATAACCGCACCTGGTCACCTGAATTACTCGACATTGCCGGGGTTCGCGAAGAACAAATGTCTACCCTCATCGCACCGGCAACACCTATGTCCATTCTGCGCAAAGAGCTGCGCGAAGAGTGGCATCTGACCCGAGATATCCCCATTATTGCGGGACTCGGTGACGGGCAAGCCGCGGGAATCGGCGCTGCAGCCGTTGATCCGGGCGTTGGCTACCTGAATATGGGAACTGCCGTCAATGCTGGCGTCGAATCTACCAGCTACATTTATGACCCCGCTTTCCGCACTCACGTCTCCGGTATCCCTGGCAACTACGTGCTGGAAGTCCTCCAATCCTCGGGCTCGTACCTCGCTGACTGGACGCGCTCTACCTTCATTGACCCGGAGAACCCCAATGCCGACGTGGCCTGGGACAACGAAGCAGCTTCACAGGTAGCCCCCGGCGCAGAAGGCCTGGTGACTCTGCCTTATTGGAACGCGGTCCAGTCGCCTTACTGGGACGCCATGGCCCGTGGTGCCATCATCGGTTGGCGTGGCGTCCACGGACGCTCGCATTTGTACCGCTCCGTCATGGAATCCATCTGCTTTGAAATGCGTCGCAACCTGGACACGATCGAAAACGCATCAGGTGTGCCCATCACCGAACTACGAATTATGGGTGGGGGCACACGCTCACCACTATGGCGTCAGATGATGGCTGACATTGTGGGCCTACCCTTGACCGTCTGTATCGCTGACGAAGTGTCTGCCTTGGGCGCGGCGGTTCTGGCCATGGCTGGAGTTGATGTGCACGCCGGTAAACTGCCTGATGGATCTTCAGATGTGGCTGCTTCAGCAAAGGCAATGGCCACCTTCGGTGAAACTATCGAGCCGAATACCGAGCATGCGGAAACCTACCGTCAGATCGGCGCCGTTCAGGCACGCCTATACCCCGCGCTGAAGGAACTTTTTGCAGAACTCGACACCATCGTTCGCAAGAGCTAATAAGACTGTGAGGCCCGGCTGCGCCTCTAATATTTGTGGCACAGCCGGGCCTTACCTGCGTGACATGCGAGGGGGCCGCCCTCGCGAAACAAAAAGAACCATGGATGAGGGAACTTAGGTGCTGTCCTAGTGCGGGCAGCAAAGAGGACCCAGATATCCCAAGGAATATCGAGGAAGGATAAGGAATGGCAGTCATTACAGTTCTTGGAGCAGGAGCGATGGGTTCCGCCCTGTGCCGTCCCCTCGTGGATTCGGGTTGGGAAGTGAGGCTGTGGGGCACATGGCTCGACGACCATCTCCTTGAAACCGTTGAAAACGGCGATCCACACCCACGAACTGGCGCAATCGTGCCAAAAGAGGTCACGCTGTACCGCTCCTACGCACTGAAAGACGCGCTTGACGGGGCAACAGTAGTGGTCATGTCCGTTGCCTCCGTCGGAGTTCAGCGTGTCACTGAACTCGCTCTCGATAGCATTTCACAGGCAGAGGCGCTCTGGCTGACATCCAAGGGTTTCTACGAGGACGAAGCCGGGCGAATCAGCCTGCTCCCCGATGCGATCCGGACCATCGCTACTCGCAATGGCACCCCCATTCCGCCCATCGTCGCTATCGCAGGACCGGTTAAGGCGAATGAATGCGCCGAGGGTATGCCAACAGCCACTATTTTCGGATGCATCGATGGCGAAACAGCAGCAAAGTACGCCGCAGCAACCACAACGTCGCACTATGCCGTCGCCTCTACCGACGACGAGATCGGCGTCGAAGTGTGCGCACCTATGAAAAACGTCTACGCGATTGCACTGGGCATCGCCGACGGGTTGGAAGAATCCACCGGTATCCCCCACCACAACCTCAAAGCTGCTACTTTCACTCAGGCCGTCGCAGAAATGTCCCGACTTGGAACCGCCCTTGGAGCAAAGCCGCAGACAGCATTCGGTTTGCCAGGCGTCGGCGATCTGGAAGTCACGGGCCTATCCGGACGCAATAAGGTTTTCGGCGTGCGAATCGGTCGAGGGGAAGCCCCGACAGATGCTCTGGCAGAAATGGGTCGACTAGAACAAACCGTCGAGGGGGCATCTGCCTTGCCCCTTGCCCTCAAGCTCGTTGAACAAACCAAGGGGATCACACTCGACGACTTCCCACTGCTTAAGGCCGTCCACCAGATTGTTCGCGGAGACAGCAAGGAAAAAGTCAAGGACATCGTTTCTCGAGCCGTACTACCCCGGACAAGGTGAGGTATTCGAGAAAACTGCTACTCTGCACGTGAAATGCGAAGGGTGGGCACAGGAGTTTTCCGCCCATTGGCGACACCTGTGCCCACCGTTCGCTCTCTCAACGAAGGAAGATCATGGGGAAAAATTCCGCCACGGCGCGAGAAAAACGACACCAGGCCCTCGTTGACTACATCTCCGAAAACGGAAATTCATCAGCAGAGTTGTTAGCTGATGAACTCGGAGTTTCAGTAATGACGATTTACCGGGATATCACTTTTCTTGAGTCCACAGGCTTAGTTCGACGCGAACATGGCAGTGTACAGGTCACGGCCTACACTCTGGCCGAATCATCGGCATTGATGCGATCTGGCCGACACAATTCAGCAAAGTCGCGATTAGCTGCCGCAGCCCTCGACTATGTCCATTCAGGGATGTCAATCGCATTAGATGACTCGACGACATTGATGCACTTGTTTCCCGAAATTAATAATTTAGCGCCACTAACAGTGGTGACAAATTCGCGTTTACTTGCGGATGAAGTTATTCGTTATTCAAAGCTGGAGTTGATTGCGCTGGGCGGGAATTATGTGCGCTGGGCGGATGCGTTTTCGGGGCCGGGAACGGTGACCGCAATGGCGGAATTGCATCCAGATCTGTGCATAATGTCGTCGACAGCTGTCATGGATGGGCAGCTGGCCCATCCTGATCCCATGATGGCAGCCATCAAAAGACAGATGTTGATGTCATCACGTCAACGCATCGTGCTGGTAGATCGATCCAAGTTCACGAAGAGTGCACTGCATCATTTTCATTCATTGAAGAATATCGATGTTGTCATTACTGAAACATCGCTACCGGGGGCGCAAATAGAGGCTCTTCGTGCAGTAGTGCCAGAGGTCGTATTGGTGTAGGTTCCTTCCTCAGATCAATCAGCAGAAACCAAAGCGCCCATTGTTAAGCGACTGCGATCTAGTGCACATGCGGATCCTCGAGACCAACCCCTGCCGAAAACAACTCTTCTGCAGAACACTGTCGAGCAGGAAACACCTGGGGCGGGTAGATGCCTCCACGGCATCCACCCGCCCCAACGCATTCACGCTCCGGAATCTCAGCCCAACAGCGCTATCAACCGGAATTTACGCGCGCATGCGACGATGTCCTACCACCAGAGCACCACCCAAGGCCGCAAGCACCACCCCGAATAGCACCGCACCCGCCGCATTAGCACCGGTCGCCGCCAGCGAACGGCCCCGATCCAGGTCTGACCCAGCTTCGCCAGGAGCACCTGCCAACGAGGCCTTAACGACCGTCAGACCTGTCTCCGCGCTCAGTCCCGATCCATCCTGAACTAGGACAACCCTGTGCCCACCAATAGCCGCATCAGCCGGAATCACGAAGGTGAAGACAACCCGTCCAGTCTCATCAGCGGCTGCCGTGCCGATCACAACAGGATCAGAGTGGAAGGTTGCCACAACATCTTGCCCTGGAGCGAAAGCCGTTCCAGTGATGGTGATCGTCTGACCGTGCTCAACCTCAGTATCGTCTACGACGACTGTCGGCACAGCCACGTCGACCTCGCTAGCCGCTAGTTCCAGGACACCCCAATGGGACGGCGATCGCCAGGAGTTGCCCGTCGGATCGGCCCAATTGCGTACCGAACCACGCTTTCCGGATACACCGTCATTGACCTGGACATCGAAGCCATGAACGGTACCGTCACCACCTCGGTCGAGCAGGTCAATGGCAATCTCAACAACGTATCCCGAGTCATTCTTGACGACCGCGGATGTCACACGCTTCTGCTGGGCGCCGACATCGCCAGTGCCGAAAGTCGTCACGTTGTCGGAGTTGACCCGCAACTGCATATCTGTGTCCTGGTAGGACTGAGCCTTAAGGTTACCCAGGTCGAGGAAAACTTCAACGGAGTCCTGCTCGTGAACTTCGGAGGAGGATACGTCGGGGGTTGAATCAGCGACCTCGAAGAGCAGGTGGAGCGTTGATGACTCGCCGTTCTGCGACCACATCGCCCGCACATCGGCGGAGGCTCCCGATTCGCCCTCGATCTGCTGATCGGTGGACAAACGCAAAGCCCTATCCCACTCGGCATCGATAACACCATCGAGGACCGGAGCGGTCTCAGTCTTGGGGGCTGCGGCTGACTTCAGGTCTTCTGCAAGAATAAGCGCGCCTTGAGCACCTGCACCGTTCCAACCGCCATCGGCGTCACTACCCGCGACTGACACTTCGAAAGGTACTTGGTCCCCAACCTTGAGTCCTGTCATCGGAATTGTCGCCACCGCGTACCATCCACGGTCATCGGATTCAACGCGGACACCTTCCAAACCTTCGACAGAGCCACCGTTGCGGGAGATGACGAAAGAACGATCCTTACTTGAAAGCGTCACAGCATCAGCACTACCGGCATCTGCATCAGTGATATCAACGCGCACAACGACACCCGACGAGTTCCAACGTGCCTGGAAAGAAGCCGAATCGGAAATCTTCGTTGCACGCATCAGCTTCCAAGTACCTGATGTGGCATCGGCTGCATCCGCCGCCCCAAACACTGTCAAAGATTGGGATTCACGTGGGATATTGCCACCGAGAACACCAATATAGGCCCACTTGCCGTCGTAATCATTGTCGAAAAGCAAGGGTGCACCCGAGCAAGTGCGCCACGACTTGTTATCTGCCAAACCCCAGACGGTCACCGAGAAAAGGTTTCCATTCTCGGCCTGCTGAGCCCGGAAGATGTCGAAAGCTGACCGGTAGAAGGCACCCTGACGACGCAAAACATCCTCTGTGACGGGAGAACCGGTTGGAACATCCATTTCGGTCACTGCCTGGACGACCGGCAGTGAATCGAAGTAGTCAAGTGCAGCACCCAGATTGGCGACATTGGTCGACAGCGAAGCGTGGAACTGGTGTCCGACGCCATCAACGGGGACGCCGCGGGCCAGTAGGCGTTCAACGAGGGCACGATAGCGCTGTGTCTTCGTACCCGTGCCTGTACCGTTCTCCGTGTTGTACTCGTTGATGAACAGAGTGACCGGGCGGTCCGATTCGGGGGCAGCGTAGGTAGAGTTGAAAGCCTCATCAGCGTAACGGAACGCCAGGTCAATGAACTCTTCACCGAGAATCTGGTACCAGTAGGAGGTGCGTAGGCCGTTCGACTGAGGGTTCGCACCGTCAGCAATGACCTCATTGACGACATCGAAGGCAACGAGGGGGTTCGTATCAGATCCAAATTTGCCGTAACGATCTGACAGGTACTGAGCAACATTGTTGATATGGGTACGCATCCGGTCACGCGCAATCTGCTGGTGCTCGGGCGAATTGGTTAAGAATTTGCCTTGGTCATCCTGGAAGAACCAGTCCGGAGTCTGGGAATGCCATACGAGGACGTGCCCGTACACACGGTTACCAGTCTGGGCTCCCCAGTCCATGAGAGCGTTGGCCTCAGCATTGTTCGTGACGAACTTCCACGGCTCGTCATACCAGGTCTCAACCTTCATAAAGTTCTCGGGAGTCACTTGGTTGAAGTTGTGGTCGAGAGCAGCACGCGCCTGCGCCTCGTTCACCGCGTACGAAGACACGGCAGCGCCCAATGGGAAGGGCAGAGACTTGTACAAGGACTGCGTGAGATCAACGCCAACCGGCTTTGTCGAAGCTTGTGCCGCCGGGCAGTCACCGGTGTTCCCGGTATCTGCGCCATCATTATCGCCATCTTCGTCAGTTTGATCCCCAGCCACTGCACCGGTCACTCGAACATCATCGAGGTCAAACGAGGCAGTTTCGGACGCAGCTTCGAAGTACAGGGAACCAGATGTGACCCCCGCGCCGACGGTGTACGTTCCACTGAGTTCCATCCAGCCGTCATTGGCTGAAACCTGAGCAACACGAACGTAGTTCTCATTGTTCTCACCCGCAGTGATGAACACATCGGTGGCGGGAGTACCAGGAGCCAAACGCACCCATCCGGACACACGGTAACTCTGTCCAGGAATCAAGTTCCCGATGATCGGCATTTCAACACCGTGCCAGTTGGCTGTACGACCTGACACGACCAGGCCACGTTCGCCCGTACGGGCAGCTTGTGCAGAGACTTTCAGCGAAGCAGAGCCACGCGCATTCCACGGACCGGTGGTGCCATCTTCAAAAGTAGTATTGACGACTGCGCCTTCATCCTGTGCGTTTGCTGCCGGGTCAGCGCCAGGCGCATCAGCAGCATGAACAACGGGGGCTGTCAAGCCGGTCAGGGAGATGACAGCAGCAGCCAAACCGACACCGACGCGTCTCGCGGCACACCACGGGAGGAGTGTCTTCCCCATGAGTTTCCTTTCAATTGGGATTGTCCGACGGCCGCCATGGACGCCGGAGTAGTGCTGAGGGACGGGGTCCCTCAGCACACGTTTTGGATATGCGCATCAGAGCGCAGTCAGACCAGGGCGGGGGACATCAGCCCTTCCGCCCCTGTGCCATTGGGGGATACTGTTCTGGAATGCTCCGGGTTCAGCCGCGTTCGGAAAGAACCTTCGCAGCCTGCTTGGCCGCGCCCAGAGCCACGTATTCGCCCGGCTCAGGCATCTCAACCTTGGCTGCGAGACGCTCTTCGGCCAACGCTTGGACAGCTGAAGACTTGGCTCCACCACCGACCATGAGCACGCGGTCCAGCGGCACACCGAGGGCCCGAACAGCGTCCAGAGCGTAACGCATCAGATCGAGCAAACCCTCAACGGTGGCGCGAGCAACATGTGCCCGATCAGAATTCGCCAGCGTCATACCGGTCAGCTCAGCGGTCGCGTCCGGCAGGTTGGGGGTGCGTTCGCCCTCGAAGTATGGAACGAGCTTGAGGCCTGCGGCATCTTCGACAGAAAGGGCTGCTTCGTCAAACTCGGCGTAGTCCAGGCCCGTCACTCGCATCATGGCATCAACAATGCGCGATGCGTTGAGGGTGCAGGCCAGGGGCAGCCAGTTGCCCGAGGCGTCGGAGAATCCTGTGACCAGACCGGACGGGTCAGCAACCGAGGTGGCGGACACTGCGGCCACGACGCCCGAAGTACCCAGGGATAGCAGAGCAGATCCTGGCTCAAGGTCAACGCCTAGGGCAGACGCAGCGTTGTCACCGGCACCCGGGCCCACGACGATTTCATCCCAGCCTCGCGCGGGGTCACCATGGCCGACCACGTCCCATGGGCCGTAAATCTTCGGCAACACGATGTTTTCTGCGGCGGCCTCGTCAATGTGAAGAGCATCCGCCAAGATATCGCGGCGGTAGGTGGGGGTTTCGCGGGCCATGTATCCGGTGCCTGATGCATCGGAACGATCGGTGGCCAGCGCTTCTAACGAGGGCGATCCCATGATTCGCCAGGTCAGGTAGTCGTGGGGCAGGCAAATGGCGGCAATTCGGGCTGCATTTTCCGGCTCATTGTCTGCAAGCCAACGCAGTTTGGTCACTGTCAACGACGCGACAGGAACAGAACCGGTGGCCTCGGCCCACCATGCAGCGCCCTCGGAACCAGACGAATCGAGACCATCGGTGCCGCGCTCACGGATCAGGTCGCGCGCAGCTTGGGCGGATCGGGTGTCATTCCAAAGCAATGCCGGGCGGATAACATTGCCTTCCTTATCGAGGCAGACCATTCCATGTTGCTGGCCGCCGACCGACAGTGCCGACACATCATCGAGGCCGCCTGCCTGGGCGAGAGCTTCTTCGAATGCATTCCACCATGCCTGGGGATCGACCTCGGTGCCGTCGGGATGTGAGGCTTTGCCTTGACGGACGATAGTTGAAGTCTTGGGATCGTAGATAACGACCTTGCAAGATTGGGTGGATGTGTCGACACCTGCGACGTAGGGACGATTCGCGCTCATGGTCAGCTCCGGAACTTCTTCTTTGAGGTTTCGTGGGGTCTTAATTAATTAAAGATTGTGAGAACCGGGCCAGGGACACGCGTGTTCCTGGCCCGGTTCATCAAGCTGATCAGGTCAGCTGGTCAAGCATTGATCTTCCTCAGACCTCTCGGTATGAGGGCGACTCACGTCAATCTTTCAGGCCTTGGCCAGGGTATCGACGATGTAGTTATTGAGCGTGGCCTTGACAGACTCGAGGTGGTCGGACTTGGTCGCATCCCACAGCTCTTGCTGGGTCTTGTCCAGAGCGTACTCTTCAAGGGAGGCAAGAGTGGCGGTGCCATCCTCGACTGTTGCGCCGATACCCGAGTCGAAGGAACTGTAACGCTCGGCAACAAGGTTGTTGATGTAACCCTCTTCGTGGAGACGAGCGGCTACCAGCAGACCGGCAGCGTAGGAGTCCATACCAACGATGTGGGCGCGGAACAGGTCCTCTTCCGTGAAGGAGGTGCGACGCGGCTTAGCGTCGAAGTTTAGGCCGCCATGGGGGCCGATCTGTCCTTCTGCCAGAACCTCCCACATGACCGCGGTGGTCTCGTACAGATCCGACGGGAACTCGTCAATGTCCCAACCGATAAGCTTGTCACCCTGGTTGGCATCGAGCGAACCAAGCATGCCTGCCTCGCGAGCAACACGGATCTCATGTTGGTAAGTGTGGCCAGCTAGGTTGGCGTGGTTGCCTTCCAGGTTGAGCTTGAACTTATCAGCCAGATCGTAGGTCTGTAGGAAGGCGATCGTGGTGGCAGCGTCGAAGTCGTACTGGTGGCTTGTGGGCTCCTTCGGCTTGGGCTCAAGCATGAACTGAGCGTCCAAGCCGATTTCTTCGGCGTAATCACATGCCATGTGGAAGAAGCGGGCGATATGATCCTGCTCGCGCTTAAGATCTGTGTTCCACAGGTTCTCGTAACCTTCGCGGCCACCCCAGAATACGTAGTTTTCAGCTCCCAGACGCTTAGCGATCTCCAGCGAGTGCTTCACCTGACCGCCCGCGTAAGCAAAGATGTCGGCGAATGGCGAAGTGGCGGCACCGGAAACGAAACGGGGGTTAGTGAACAGCGAGGACGTGTTCCATAGAAGCTTCGCGTTGGAGGTCTTCTGGAACTCTTCAATGCGCTCAACGACCTTGTCCAGATTGGCGTTGGTCTCACGCAGGGTGTCGCCCTCGGGGGCAATATCACGGTCGTGGAAGCAGAAGTACTCGACACCCAGCTTCTCAAAGAATTCGAAAGCGTACTCAACCTTGGCTAGAGCCAGATCCATCGGATCGGTGTAACGATCGAAGGGACGAACAGCCGTGCCGTCGCCAAAGGGGTCAACAAGGCGAGCCTGGAAGGTGTGCCAATAAGCAACACCAAAACGCAGCCAGTCCTTCATCTTCTTGCCAGCAACGACCCGGTCAGCGTCGTAGTAGCGGAAGCCGAGGCCCTGCTCGAGTGAATCGGTGCCGACATATTCGATCTTGTCGACGTTCCAAAGGTCTGCCATGTTGTCTCTCCTCGTTGAACGAACAAATCTGGCAATTTGTTTTGCTATAAAACTTACAGGGGTTTAACGATATAGTCAACCCATGCAGAAAAATAGTCGTCGACATCCATCGCCCGTGAGGAATCAATGCAACGGCAGCTACCCGTCACGCTCAGCCTCGGGCGACAATGTTGGCGTGCGCGCCGAAAGCCTACGCCAAATGAACCTATCCGTGGTTCTACGCCAAGTTCTCACCGAGGCCGGAGATATCACGCGCGCTGCAATCTCCTCCAACACTGGCATTACTCGTGCAACAATCTCGCGCCTCGTCGACGAACTCATCGACTGCGGGTTCGTCCTCGAGATCGAACCCGTTGCTGCAACAGGAAGAGGCAGGCCCGCTAACCGGCTGATTCCGGCCCCCGGAAAGGCAGTTGCCCTCGGCCTAGATATCAAAGTCGGTTCACTCAGTGCGATAGCCGTCGATCTGACAGGAAATGTCTTGGCTGTAGCACAGATCAACGACGATCTTGCAGGAAGCGACCCCCATGCGACGGTTGAACGCCTGGGTAACATGGGTCGCGAACTCCTGGAAACTCACCTACCCGAGAACGCCATCTTCCTGGGTTCAGGCATCAGCTTGCCAGGCCTCGTCTCTGAAGACTCTCTTGCCCTCGCACCCAACCTTGGCTGGCGCGATCTCCCTCTATCCGAACTGCTCGAACCTATTGCTGATCTCAACCCACAAGTGGTTGCTAACGAAGCCGACCTAGCAGGGTCTGCTGTCGCCACCCCTAAACCCGGAGTCCCTTCCGGACCAGGCACTTTCATCTACGTTTCCGGAGATGTCGGCGTCGGTGCGGGAATCTTCGTCAATCACCAACCTCTTATTGGCGCCGCCGGATGGTCTGGCGAAATCGGGCATATTTGCGTCGACCCCCTCGGTCCCACCTGCTCATGCGGAGCTACAGGATGTCTCGAAACCTTCCTCGGCACGCGCGCCCTGGGTAGACGATCTGGCCTCGGCCCGCAAGTACCGCCCCAGCAGATCCTCGACGCTGCACATAACGGTTCGATCACTGCGCAAAGGGCCCTCACCGAGGCCGGAACCGCACTGGGCAGAGCACTATCAGCAGTCATTAACTCCGTCGATATCCACTTGGTTTTGCTGGGTGGGCATGTTGCCCAGTTATCCGAAGCACTCATTGAGCCAGCAACAGCAGAAATCAGGACACGTGTCCTGCATTCAAGCTGGTCGAACCCGCAGATACAGACCCTATCGGACTCTTCAACACTGCCGGTAACCGGCGCCGCCCACCGGGTCCTCCAACAACTCGTCGACGATCCACTGAGGTGGATGGACGTGGAAGCGGACTGAGAGCGTATTCAGCCCGTCGAAACGACCACACCCACACCGTCTCATGCGTGTCACTTCCTTAAGACATGGGCTCTCTTGAACTCATCGAGAATCGCTTACAACCACAACGACAAAAACATCTTTTGACCCGCACAACGAAGCACTGAATCATCAAAGTAGCACTAAGCTTGCTTGGACAACAAATCCAGGCTATCTCGCCTAAATGCTGCTACTTTTTGCCGATACCTTCAAGATCCTCGACTCGTGATCATCCTTCATCACCATCACTCGACAACAACGCGTACGTCCTCGCCAGTCCCATCCAATGCGAAGACCACACCATCACCATCAGCACGATCCGCGCCCCGCGCCTCGTACTGCCCGGCGAAACCCGACACCCGCACGCACCCGTGCCCGTCGGTGCGCACCCGAGTCGGCGGCACCCACCACTCCCCCTTGACCAGGCGGCGCAGCGCGTCGAAGGACGGCTTGGGCTCGCCGGCCGCATCGACCAGCCCCACCGGAGCGCCCAACCACGCGCCCGCATCCGTGAATCCCCAATAGGTCACCGCGTCAACCGCGGGATGCCCCACGAGCGTGCGGTAGTGGCGCTCCACCTCGTCCGCCTGGCGGGCCAGGCCCTCGGGCGTCGACGGCCACGACTCCACCTGGTAGTCGTTGAGGTCCTCGATGTGGGCGGGCATGAGGTCGCCCGACAACAGCGTCGTCTCCGTCATGTGCAGGGGCAGGCCGAAGCGGGCGAAGCGCTCGAGGACCTCCAGGGTCTTCTCCTCACCCCAATAGCCCTGATGCATGTGACTCTGCAGGCCCAGGGCGTCGAACTCGATGCCCGCGTCCAGGCACTCCTCGATCAGCCGCTCGTACGCCGGCGACATGTTGAAGTCGTTGAGCAGCAGCTGCACGCCGGGGTTGGCCTCGCGGGCGGTCTGCACGGCCAGGCGCACGGTCTCCACGCGGCCGCGCGCCTGGCACAGCCGGGTCAAGCCGTTGTCGTACTTGTCGAAGACCGGCATGATGACGACCTCGTTGATCGCATCCCACAGGTCGACGACCCCGGAGAAATCGGTGACCTCGCGCGTGATCCGCGAGCGCACCGCCGCCTCAATCTCATCCACCGACAGGTCGAGCAGCCACTCGGGAGCCAGAGTGTGCCAGGCCAGCGGGTGACCCTTCGGGGTGGCGCCGTAGTCACGGATCCACCGGGCGGCACGCAGGAACCGGGCGGTGTCCGGGCGGCCGCGTTCGGGCTCGAAGCCCGCCCAGTAGAAGGGCAGGGTCGCCATGTTGAACACGTCGAAGAAACGGTCCACCAGGTCGGCAGCCACCTGCGGCGAGGCCCCGCCGAAGACGGGGGTGTCGGCGTCGGCCTCGTCATTGGCCAGGCCGATGAAGTCGAAACCGATGTTGCCGAATCCGAAGGCGTGGCTCTTCTGCTCGATGATGACGTCCCGGTCGGCCAGGGGGAGCCCGTCGTGATCGGTGATCTGCACGGTGGCGGCCGCGTCGCGGTGGGCACAGGCGGTCTTCCATTCCAGTGAAACGGTCTGCATCAGATGCTCCTCTTCCCGCCGGGTCAGGCCCAGGCCTCGCGTTCGGTGATGATCTCGGCGCCGGTCGCCGCCGCCTCCTCCACGGCGAGGGCCACCAGGTGGTCCTGGCAGGCGTCGGCCAGCGGGTAGGGGCCGGGCGCCTCGTCGCGCGCCCATGCGCCCGCCGCTTCGAGGAAGTCGGCGACGGCCAGGTCATCCTCAGACAGACGCGTGCCGATCCACCGGTTGCGGTAGACGACGCGGCCCTCCCAAGCGATGGACACCAGCTCGTTGCCCTCAAGGTTCATGTCGATGCCGGTGCGCCGGTAGGACAGCTCGGAGGTAACGACCCCATCGTCGGTCATGCGGGTGACCGTGTTGTCGACGATCTCCCCGCGGGTGCCGCGCACGAGGATGCGGCGCGACAGCAGGGGGTTCCACCACTGGTTGTCGACGAATTGGTAGAGGCCGGCGCGCCCGTCCCCGAAGTCGAGGATGCCGATGGTGGTGGCGGTGGGGCGCGGCCTCGGGTCGGGCCGCCATCCGTCGAATCCGAGGGGGTCGAGGAAGTCCGTGGTCAGCCTGTCGCCGCGCACGCGCACGGGACCGAAGCCGGCGCCGAGCAGGCCGCGCATGAGGGAAACCGCGTGGTACATGTGCGTGGAGGCGACCTCGGCGAATGATGCGGGGCCGATCGCTCCGGAGTCGACGACGGCCTTGCGCGCGGCGTGCCCGGGCATCAGCAGGTACTGCTCGGCCACCTGGACGAGGCCGGTGTCCCCCACCCGCTGCCACAGGGCCCGAAGGCCGTCGGCGTCGGGGGCGGGCGGGGTCTCGGCCAGGACGCGCACTCCCCGGTCCGCCAGGTCGGCGACGACGCCGGGCATCGAGTCCCAGGAGACGGCGGCGATGATGAAGTCTGGGCGGGCGGCGACGGCCTCGTCGATGCCGTCGAGGATACGCGCGCCCCACGCGGTGCGCAGTCGCTGGGCGACCTGGGGGCGGCGGGCCACCACGCCAACACATTCGAGGCGGTCGGGCGCGGCGGCGGCCAGGCGCAAGAAAAACTCGGAGCGCCAGCCGGCTCCGATGATCGCGAAGCGCACGGGTCCGGTCATCGGGCTCCCCCCGCGGTCGGCGCGTCGGCCCCCAGGCCCAGGGCGTCGAGCCAGGCGATCTGGCGCAGCCACTGGTAGGCCTCGCCGCCCTCGTGCTCGTTGTACGGGTAGACCTCGATATCGGCGCTCGGGCGCGCACATGCACCCACCTCCGGGGCGTTGGCGCCCCACGCGTTGCGGGCGGCGAACACGGTGGACGGCGGACACGTCGTGTCCAGCAGCGCCGTGGAGAAGAGTGCGGGAGCGCAGGCGCGGCGGGCCAGCAGGGCGCAGTCGAAGTAGGACAGGGTGCCCAGCACCAGCTCCTCGCGGTCACGGAAGACGTGCAGGTAGCGCACAACCTCCTCGTAGGGTGTGGCCGCGGAGATCGTCACCGCCCGGTCGATGTGGCACATGAAGGGGACGTCCGGCATGGCCGCGGCCACGCGGGGGTTGAGCGCCGCCGCGGCAATGGTCAAGGCCCCGCCCTGGCTGATCCCCTGGACTCCGATCCGCGCTTCGTCGACGACGTCCAACGAGGCGGCCGCCTCCACGCAGTGGTGGGCGTCGACGTACAGGCGCCGGTAGTAGTGGTCGCGAGGGTCCTCGATACCGCGGGTCATGAATCCCTGGTCGGCACTGCCCGAAGCACCCGGGTCGCCCGTGGAGCCGCCGTTGCCCCAGGTGCCGCCCTGGCCGCGCGTGTCCATGAAGAGGTGGGCGTATCCGGCGCTCGCCCAGTCCAGGTGGTCGACGGGCAGGCCGCGCCCACCGCCGTAGCCGTTGAATTGGACGATGGTCGGCAGGGGGCCCGAGGAGCCCGCGGGGATCGTCAGCCAGGCGCGGATCGGGTGGCCGCCGTAACCCGGGAAGGTGACGTCGTAGACGTCAAGGGTGCGCAAGGGCGTCGCGGCCTTCTCGACGCGCACGCCGGACGGGTCAAAGGGGTTATCGGCCAGGGTCTGCTCCCAGAAAGAGTCGAAGTCCTCGGGAGCGGCAATGTGAGGCGCGTAGCCACGCAGTTCTTCGGGACTCATGTCGAATCTAGGCATCATGACCTCCTCGTCATGCTCAGTGGATTCACGGCATCGGTCGCCCCCCATTCGGGGCGCGGCTCGGTCTACCGCCCTAGATGCGGGGCCGGGCTCATCGCCTCGGCCCCGCGGGGGGGGATTCAGATGGACTCGACGGTCACCGGGGTCACGAGGACGCGGCCCTCGTCCACGATCCGGCGCCCCTCGTCCAGCGTCACCGTCAGCGGCTCCACGCGGTCCTCAGAAGAACGTCCGGCGGACAGCTCGATCGAACCGCCCTCGACGATACGACGCATGTCCGCGCCCGTGAAGGAGAAGCGGTCGGCGTGCACGTCGAAGCTCACCCGCTTGGACTGTCCGGCTTCCAAGCGGATCTTGACGAAACCAATGAGCTGCTTGAGGGGGCGCACCACCTCAGCCCACGGGTCGGCGGCGTACAACTGGACCACCTCGTCAACCGCACGATCCCCCGTGTTGGTGACGGTGACGCGGTAGGTCACACGGCCATCCAGTGGCATGGATTTAGTGGACACTTCGGAGTCGGAGTATTCAACGGTCGTGTAGGACAGGCCGTGGCCAAAGGGGAACAGCGGCCTAGGATCGATGTTCGAGATACCCTCGGACTCCCAGCCCAACGGCGGCGCAAGGTAAGTGCCAGGCTGTCCACCACGCGTGTTCGGGATGGCGATGGGCAGTCTGCCCGACGGGTTGACCTCACCGGACAGCACCTGCGCGATTGCGTCGGCACCCTCGACGCCCGGCATGAACGCCTGGACAATGGCGGCGCAGCGGTCCGCGTACTCGCCCATCGCATAGGGGCGACCGGTGACAAGCAGGACGACGGTGGGCGTGCCTGTGGCCAGGACAGCGTCAAGCAGCTCACCCTGGCGGCCCGGCAGGCCCAGGTCGGCGACGTCACAGCCCTCACCGGAGGTGCCGCCGCCGAACATGCCGGCGATATCGCCGATGGTCACCAGGGCCAGATCGGCGTTGCGGGCAGCTTCAACAGCCTCGGCCAGGTCCTCGTCGGTGCCGTCCATGAAACCTGTGCCCGGGCAGAACACGGGATCGGCCGTGATCCCGCGCAGAGCCTCGGCCAGGTCCTTAATGGGCAGGCCAGTGCCCCGGTCCTCGAAGCGGGAGAGCACGTGGTTGGGGAAGGCGTAGCAGCCCATGAAGGAGCGCACGTCGGACCACACTGGGCCCACGACTGCGACGCGCGCGGAGGGCGCCAGGGGCAGGGCGCCGTCGTTCTTCAGCAGGACCACAGACTCGCAGGCCATCTGAGCGGCGATCTGCCGGTTAGACGGAGAGTCAAGGTCGCGCTCGGCGTCGACGGTGGGCTCCCACCCCTCGTCCAGCAGGCCGAGGCGCGCCTTCTGCACGAGGACGCGGCGCACGGCCGTATCGATGTGCTCGGTGGTCACCAGGCCGCGCTCGACGGCCTGGGCAAGGTAGTGGTAGCACGTGGTTTCGGGCAGTTCGACGTCCAGGCCCGCACGCAGTGCCAGGGCGCCAGCGGCAGCCGGATCAGCGGCAACACGGTGCATCTTCTCTAGGAAGCGCACCGACCAGTAGTCGGAGACAACAGCGCCGTCGAAGCCCCAGCGTTCACGCAGCACCTCAGTCAGCAGGTGGTAGGAAGCCGCTGCGGGCATCCCGTCAATGTCGGAGTAGGAGTTCATCACTGAGTCGACGCCACCCTCGCGCACTGCCATCTCGAAGGGCGGCAGCATGACGTCCTCAAGTTCGCGAGGACCCATAGACACGGGCGCATGGTTGCGGCCGCCGCGCGACGCCGGGTAGCCGACGAAGTGCTTGAGGGTGGCCATGACCCCGGCACCCTGCAGGCCCTTGACATAAGCGGTGCCGATCGAGCCGACCAGATACGGGTCCTCGCCGCAGGTCTCCTCGACACGACCCCACCGGTAGTCACGCACGACGTCGAGCAGGGGCGACAGGCCCTGATGGACGCCAACAGCCCGCATGTCCTCGCCGATGTTGGTGGCCATCTGTCCGATCAGTTCCGGATTCCACGTGGCGCCCCAAGCAATGGCGGCGGGGTACACAGTGGCTCGGTAGGCGGTGAAGCCAGTCAAACACTCCTCGTGGGCGATGGCGGGGATACCGAAGGCGTTGCGCGCCATGACGTCCTTCTGGGTGGCGATCATCTTCTCTGCGCCCTCGGCAACTTCGAGGGGATCCGTGCCCCAAATACGAGTCAGGTGTCCCAGCCCACCACCAGCAGCCTCATCCCATGAGAGGGAATCCGTTTTGAAAGCATTCTCCATGGGCGCAACCTCGTGCCCAGAGTCGGTGGGCTCGGGAGCGGGGACGGCCTCGCCCTCATCGCGCGCCCAGTACGAGCCAAGTTGGTGGATCTTGTCGTCGAGGCTCATACGAGCCATAAGTGCGTCGACCCGTTCATCAATGGGCAGGTCGGGGTTATTCCAGGTGTTCATCATGTCTCCGTGCAGCGTCAGCTGCGAAGTCGGGCTCCCGTGAGTCGAACGGGAAAGGTTATTTCGGGTGAAGGTCCCCATGCGCCTAGAAGGCATCCGGTGAATCCGCCAGCCGATTCAGTCGATAGCCAACGGGCGTCTAGGGTGCGAGCCTGTCCGAGGCCGTCGCGAGGGCCAACGCCCACATGGACGACAGCATCGTCAAGACACAACCACACGCGTTCATCCGCAGTATCGGCAACCGCGAACTTTTCAGTTTCACCCTGGCGGCACACCGTCGCCAGGATCGCACCGTCGTCCGTAACGCCGATACGCAGCCAATTGCGGGCATCCTGGACGATGCCGATTTCCAAATTGGAGGAAGCCGCATCGATGGCAGACACACTCATCGCACACTTCCAGTGCGCGGCAGGAACCCCGCAGAAATCTGCGCGATCCACATGCGCCCAATCGGCTCCGACAGGGCGAATCGACCCTCTGTACAGGTCAGCCACCTCAATCTCATGGGTACTGGGACCGCGATCCGGGCATACATCAACGAAGCTGCGTGTATACGGATCGATACCGTCGCGCACATCCACAGCATCAGGTACACGGCCAAGGCCGGGGGCGATAACGGGCCAGCCGTCCTCCCATGCCACCGGGCACAGGAAGGTCTCACGCCCAAGAAGATGGTGGTTGTCTCGCAGACGTACACCAAGCATCACTGCCCACCACGACCCATCGGGACGCTGGAATAGGTCAGCGTGTCCAATGTTATGGATCTGCGAACCGCGACCAAGATTGCGGTGCGTGAACACAGGGTTACGTTTGCATCCCTGCCACGGACCGGTGATGGACTGGGAGCGGGCGATGGACACGGAGTGTTCCTCGGCGGTACCTCCCTCGGCAGTCAGAAGGTAATACCAGTCCCCGATGCGGTAGATGTGGGGTCCTTCGGACCAGACAACTCCCTCAACAGCTCCGTGCCAAATTACCGTCTCATCACCTGTGAACACAGCTGCGTCTAGATCGACAGGACGGGTCCATATCTCGGTCTGTTGTTCCCACAGGGGATCGGCGGCTAGGCGAGTTCCTGTCCACCAGACTTGGCCGTCCTCGTCCTCGAAAACGTCGGGGTCAATACCACCGGCTCCGTCAAGGAATCGGGGTTGGGACCACGGGCCTTCCGCGCGGTCGGCTGTCATGACAAATGAACGTTCCGTCGTACCAACAACGGTTGTACACACCAGGACAAAACGACCACCGATGTAGCGCAGGGTCGGAGCAAAGATTCCCTGGGACTCGTGACCAAGGTTTAGGTCGAGGATCGCACTGTTGTCTTCAGTTAGAGCATGGCCGATGAGTTCCCAGGAACTCAGGTCAGTGCTAGCAAAAATCGGCAGACCCGGTAGCCATGTGAAACTGGAGTTCACGATGTAGGTGGTGTCCCCAACCTGGCAGGCCGAGGGATCAGGCGCAAGGCCGGGAATGATCGGATTACGCGCGGTCATCCCTTGACCGCCCCAGTTAGGCCACCCACGATACGCCTCTCAAAGATCGAGAAGAACACGAGGGCGGGGATCATCGACAGTGAGGTGAACGCCAACACCCTCGCGGTATCAACCGAATATTGGGAGGCGAACGCTTGGACACCCAAAGGCAGGGTGAACAAGGACTCATCGGACAGGACGAACAGTGGAAGCATGTAGGAGTTCCAGGAACCAATGAAAGCGAGGATTCCGGTAGTGATGACGCCAGGAGCCGACAGTGGCAGGACGATCTTCCAGAAGAAACCGAGGCGCCCGCAGCCGTCCAAGGCTGCTGCTTCTTCGAGTTCCTTGGGGATTGTGCGCAGGAAAGGCACGAGAATGATGACTGTGGTCGGCAGAGCGAAGGCAATGCCTGGCAGGATCACTCCCAGGAGGTTATTCGTCAGGCCGAGGCTCTTAATGAGGATGTACAGCGGCGTGATGGCAACTGTCATCGGGAACATCAATCCAGCGGCGAATAAGGAGTACATGGCTTCGCGGCCCTTGAAGGGATAGCGGGCGATGACAAAAGAGGCCATCATGCCAAGGATGACGACACCGACGGTGGTTGCTGTGGCGGCAACTGTCGAGTTGAGAATCTGTCGCCAGAACACGGGAGAGGCCATAACCTCGGTGTAATTCTCGATGACCCAGGGGTTGGGCATACCAGCCGGATTCTCTGTGATCTGTGAGTTCGTCCTGAAGCCGCCAATGATGACATAGGCGATGGGAGCGAGAATGGCGATGATAATGACAGCAGCAACGAAGTAGACGCCGGGGTTGGCCCATTCGGGCTTCGGCTCTTTGGCGCGTGTTGCCCGCGCAACGGTGGCAGCGCTCATTTTGTGCCTCCTGTCAGGGCCCCTTCGGTATCACGGCGAAGGACGAAGCGCTGGTACGACAGCGCAATAATGAGAGAAATAAAGAAGACGACGACGGCAACGGCGTTGCCGTATCCGTAATTCCCAGCAAGGCGACCGTTGATGACCATGTAGCTAGCCATTGTCGATGTTCCTGCGGTCGAAGCGATGTACTGGCCCCAAATGATGTAGACGAGGTCGAAGAGTTGAAGCGATCCGATAATGGACAGGAACGCCCACATACGGATGGTTGGTCCCAGCAGCGGAATAACGATCCGTCGTTGAATCTGCCACGAGGACGCGCCGTCGACCTTCGCCGCTTCGATCAGTTCTGTGGGGATGCCTTGCATTCCTGCGAGGAAGATAATGACTGCGAAACCCACGTACTTCCATGTGAGGATACCCATGAGGGTGAACATGGCGATCTTTGGATTAGCAATCCAGTCAGAAGCAAGAGCTCCTAGTCCAATGTCCTCGAGAATGCGGTTCACGCCACCCTGGCTTTGTAAAAGCAGAGACCATGCGGTGCCTGCGATAACTTCGGAAATGACGTAGGGAACGAAAATGAGGACGCGGATCACGGATTGTCCGCGCATCTTCTTATTGAGCAACAGGGCAAGGCCGAGTGCGGCGGGCCCCTGAAGCAGCAGCGAGGCGACGAGGATGATTGCGTTGTGGCCTAGGACTGCGTGGAACTCTGGGTCAGTAAGGATGGTGATGTAGTTCTTCAGGCCGACGAAGTCAGTGGGAACGCCGAAGCCCTTCCATTTGAAGAACCCGTAGTAGGCCGCCATGACGACGGGCAGGATGACGAAGGTGATGAATAGGAGGATCGCCGGGCCGGACAGCACTGCGATCTCAAGGCGTTCACGCCCGCCGATCGCCGATGTGGAACGGCCAAGGCCGCGGGAGCGCTTCGAGGCAGCTCCCGCGGCCTTGGATCCCCCGCGAGTGACGGGGGCAGTAGTCATGACCGGGTCACTCCTTAGCGGCGGCCGCTTCGACCGACTTGAGAACACCCGCGGCATCCGACTTTCCTGCGAGCATGTCGACGACACCGATGTTCAGCGAGTTGCCGACGTTCTGGCCTAGCAGTGTGTCCAGCCAGACGGAGATGTACGGCGCCTCATTGGTGGCTGCAAGAATGTCCTTGAGCGCAGGCTCAGTGACGACACCCTGGGCTTCCTGGTTTGCCGGGATGGTGTGGAAGGCGTCCGCGTACTGTTCCTGGTACTTCTTCTGCAGAACGAAGTTGAGGAAGTCTGCACATTCCTTGGGAGCTTCAGCAGCGCAAGAGAAGCCGTCGAGACCACCCATGAGGGCACCTTCTCCACCCTTGCCACCATCAACTGCGGGGAAGGGGAACCAGCGCAGGTCTGCCAAAGGCTTCTTGTCAGGCGTGAGGTCAGCGATGACACCAACGTTCCAAGCGCCCATAAGTTCCATGGCTGCCTTGTGGTTGGCCACCAGGCCGGCCGACGAGCCGGCTCCCTGCTGGGCGGAGGTGGTCAGGTATCCATCATTGAAGGGCTCGGTTGCTGCGAAGTCCTGGAGGTCTTGAGCAGCCTTGAGCCAACAGTCATCGGAGAAGTCGCCAACGGCGGAGTCCTTGATGAAGGTCTCCTGCGGGCACTCGCGCAGAGCGAAGAAATAGAACCAGTGGGCTGCCGGCCAGGCATCCTTGGCACCCAAGGCGATGGGCTGGATGCCGACGGCCTTGAGCTTGTCGATGGCGGCGCTCAGATCATCCATGGTCTTGGGTGTCTCGGTGATACCGGCCTGGGCGAAGAGCTCTTCGGAGTAGTAGATGCCGCCAGGCAGAACCGACGTGGGAACGCCGTACAGCTTGCCGTCGACAATCAGAGAGGACAAAGATCCTTCACCAACAGCCTTCTTGGTCTCATCGGTGATGAGGTCCGTGATGTCCTTGACCTGACCTGCGGCGATCATGTCGTTGAGCTTGCCACCGCCGCGCGAGAAGAAGATCTCGGGGGCGTCACCGGAGTTCATGGCAGTCTGAAGCTTGCCATCAAGCTCCTCGTTCTGAACAGCCTGGACGTTGACGGTGACTCCAGGGTTGGCCTCCATGAAGTCCGCGGCTGCACCGTCCCAGAAGGCCTTTCCATCACCGGTGGTGGAGTTATGCCAGAACTCGAGGGTGACATCGCCACTGCCCGAGTCGGAGGAACCTCCACCGCAGGCGGTGAGAGCCAATGCTGCGGTAGCGGCCAGCGCGGCCGCTCCCATGAGTCGTGAGTGTCGTTTCAACTTTGAAACCTCCATCGATTGTCGCGCCGATCACCACTGATCGAAACCTTTCGCGAATCAATCTAAACACTAATTAGTTTAAGTATGTGCAGATTTGTGTCAAGCGCTGAATATAACAATCTCTACACAATAACGAAACATTTCGCTACACTGTGCTTGGAGAAAAAATGACAACACCTAATGAATACCCGAAAAAACCGACACTCGACGACATCGCCGCAGCCGCACAAGTCTCGAAGGCAACGGTCTCAAAAGCCCTTAATGGGCGCCGCGACATCGCATACTCAACCCGCACACGCATCCTCAACATCTGCGAAGAACTTGGCTACCGACATACATCCAACACCGCACAGCAGCAACGCTCGATCGCGCTCGTCTCCGACAACCTGGCAACGACATACTCCCTTGAAGTCCTCAAAGGTGCCACGAACGCCGCAATGAGGGCCAACATCAACCTCAACCTTTCCCATCTGGCGTATGCAGCGATAGATAAACCTCAAGCTGAGCCATTAACTCCCAAATGGGCTCTTGGACAGCAACAGAACGGATGTATTGGTGTCATTACACTGACCACCGCAACGACTCTCGGCCTCGTCGAAACACTTCGCAACGCCCGACTCGCGCACGTTTCAATCGACCCAGCCACCCCACCGCCAACAGGCAGCGCATCCATCGGAGCGACCAACTGGAACGGTGGAGTCGAAGCCACCCAGCACCTTATTGAGCTCGGACACAAACGCATCGGTTTCATTTGCGGCCCCAGCGACTCAGTTCCTTCACGCGAACGCTTCGAAGGATATCGTTCAGCACTGCGCATGCACCATCTGCATTTCGATCCCGACCTCGTTGACGGCGACAACTTCACCTACGAGAACGGCCACGCGGTCGCTCAACGTCTACTTCGACTCCCTACAGCCAAACGACCAACCGCAATTTTTGCATCAAACGACATGGGAGCCCTCGGGGTCTACGAAGCCGCTCGCGAACTCGGATTGCGAATCCCCGAAGACCTGTCCGTTGTCGGCTTCGACGACACAAACCTTGCCCACTGGGCAACACCCCGACTCACAACCGTTCACCAACCACTCCACGACATGGGAGCCCGAGCCGTCGAAACGCTCATCGCTATCAACAACGGAAACTTACGCACGCACGGCGCACCCATCCAGCTCAGCACAGCTCTCATTATCAGGAACTCAACGGCGGCTCCACGCAACTAAGGTCAGCCAATACTTGATACATCAAGCAGCAGATCCGCCCCACTGTAAGGCCCTGCGCACCGCAGCCATGCCCACCACCGCGATCGTTAAAGCAATTGCAGCAAAACCGACGATCGTACCGAACCCTCCTGCGGATCCATACAAATCGATGAACTTCCCCGCAACAATGTTCGACACGGACATACCAATCACCCACATCGAACCTTGGAGTGCCATGCCTTCAGTGAAACGCGATGATGGAACAATAGCGAAGAAAATCTGGTTGATATTGACAATGGTAGGAGCCTGGAACAGACCAGCCACCAGCATGACGAGGCCAGCCTGAACCATCGAATCAACCATCACCAGAGCCGAACAGCTTAACGCCAACACCGTCAAACCAATATAGAAGCGAATCCACAGTGGGCTAACCCAATACTTCATGCCATACAAAAGAGCGCCGATCATCGAACCGCCCGAGAAACATGCCGTAATGAGCCCAGCCCACGGCCTCACACCCAACTCCTCAGCGAAAGCCACCACGGCAACACCGGTGGTGGATTGAAATGCTCCGTAAGCAACGAGGACAAGGAGAAGAGCAACGAAAGCTCCCGTCCATAGACGTGGAGTCGTCCCGCCCCCTCTAATACGGTCTTTTTCATCCACATAATGACCATCAAGAGCAGACTCAGCTTCGTTCTGACTATCGAGGTGTCGAGTGGGCGCAGGCTCAAAAGTCCGATCCCTAAACAACAGCCATAGGCCAAGGCTGACTGAAACGACACCAAAAGTGAGCGCTGCAACGGGTGAGACAACTGTTGCTAAGGCGGTTGCAATCGGAGTAGACAGAACCCACATGCACTCTTCAAGGACGGATGTCAGCGCCAGAGCGCTGGGCATTGTTGTCGGCTCATTACTCAGAGCTACACGCCAGCGGGCGCGAATCAGCGAGCCCCCCGGAACTGAAACTCCCAGAAGAATGACCGCACCAATGAGGAGCCAATACGGTGACCTCGTCACGAGGACGATCCCCAGGATCGCCATTGACGCACACCACAATGCTCCGACAATCAGACTGATACGTCGCTGCCCCCATCGGTCAATCAATCTGCCAACTCGTGGTCCAAAAATAGCTCCGGCGATTGACATGACCGCTGCCGCTATTCCCGCGCTCGAATAGTCCCCGTAGCCGTCGCGCGCTCCGATGAGTAGCGCCATCGAGATCATTCCGTAGGGAAATTGGATGATCACTCCGCCGATGAGGAAGCTTGCAATGTGGGGTCGCCGCAAGAGGTCTAAATAGACACTCAGACCATTAGTCGAAGACATCATTTCCTTGCCTTGACCGGGTTACAAAACCTCAAAAAAACTAACAATGTTTTTTGTTGCACAGATTAATATATTCATGAGTTTCGAAACTCGTCAACAACATTTCGCTCATTCAAGCTGACGTTGAAACAGATCTGGGGCATCCCTGCCGCTTCTCTCCCATTCTTCCCTCCCTGCGAGGGACGCCCATAAGTTTGTCGAGGGACGCACGTCTTTCTCGCGAGGGACGCACCTC
>NZ_ATUX01000010.1 GCF_000420425.1 Schaalia vaccimaxillae DSM 15804 | reverse complement strand
CTAGTAGTGCGCGCAGCTCGTCGATCACGCTGCCGCCCGCTTGGGAGGGTTCGGGAAGGCGCTGAGCAATATCATTAAGAGCTTTAAGCAGGTTCGAACGGCCCGACGCTGCATCGGTGGGCTTGATCTGATCGACAGCCCTGGCGGCGGTGAGCACCAAGGAACGAGTACCGGCGTGTTCGGCGCCCATCACGCCGTTCTTTTCCAAGGTTTCCATCTGTTTGATGTATCCGGCTTCAACCGGGCCTATTTCGGCTGGTTCCGGTGTCTTTTCTGCCCATAATCCGAGCTGGTCAACTCCCATTTTTTGCCCTCCTTTCAAGGGGTGTTAGCGGGTCTTTTTTTGTGGTGATTGGGGAGGGAAGAACATGCAGGCGCGGGGTGGAACGTAGGTCAGGAAGCCAGAAAAAACGGTGATCATGATCGCCCTCGCAAGAACTTCGAGAGTCCATCATGGACAACACCTGCAGGCCCATCGGTCGCCTTGGCTTTGAGCGAGTAGTTACACGACTTGTGAGCTGGCCGGCAGTTCTCAAACGTGGTGCGACCACCCTTGGACCTAGGCACGACGTGCTGGCAAGACACGTCGGCTGGCTTGATCGGAAGACCACAGATGCAGCACACAGCGCCATACCGGCGCACCAGCTCCAACGTGAACGAGCGCCTCCACTTGCCCGACCTCGTAGTCCAGTCATCGATCATGCGATCACCTGCGGCCCTGCCTCGGCCCGCACCCTATGAGCCTCCAACCACCTGGCTACATCCAGCGGCGCATAGCGCACAGTGCGACCAGTGCGGATGTAATCAGGACCAGTACCCCTAGCCCTGCGTTGCCGTAGCGCTTTCTCGGTCATACCTAGGTAGGCCGCCGTCTCCTCGCTCGTCCACAACCTCGGGCGCTCACTCATGATGGTTCTCTTCGACTAGCGCTGTAACGACGCGTGTGCGGGCTTGCCGTATCAGTTTTGCGCTGTTGACGATGTGGCTGAGTACTTGGGCTTGCCAAGCGCTCAGCCTGTAGCCAGAGTCGCCAGGATCGATGAGATCAGCGGCGGTGAGCAGAGCCAAATGAGCATCATCAAGATGATCGGCGAGGGCAGCCAGGGCAATCTTCTGGTCAGTGTTCGAGTTCACGGCACGCCTCACTCAATGCTTTGAATGTGGGATCCTCGCGCAGCATTCGGGCTTGCTCGGCGCGGCTGAGGTGTCCGTAGTGTGTGAGCCGGTAGTGCTCGTAGCGAGCGTGCGCGGCCTGGAGTGTGTCGCGTCGCATCTTCTTTGCTTCGGCGCGCTTGCGCGCCGCTTCTTCTTCCTCACGATGATCGTGAGCCTGCTTGAGAGTCCATCCCTCGCAGCGGCATTGGTTACAGAACCTTGGGTCAGATGCTCCATGGCCGCACACCATGGGCATGAACTCTTCAGGTGGCAACGTCGATTGCTTCTTTAAGTCAACGGTTAATTGGCTCATGTGCTTGTCTTTCTTCTTCTTGGCTTCGGCGCGCTTGTCGATCGCTGCGCGAATCTTTGTCAGCGTTGTGGCTGGTCGTGGATTGAGAACAGATGATCCAGAGAGCGCGGCAGCGTTCGCCGCTCTCTGTCCTGGGACTGAGAGGCTGGACTTCAAGTCCGCATGGGTTTGCGGAGTGTGCGACGGGATGCGGTTTCTTTGAAGCGTCGCCAAGCGGGCGAGCGTTTCGGCGCGTTGCTGTTTGGCGAGCTCGTCATGCTTAGGCCTCCAGGCCAATACCCAATCGACCAGCGTTTTCTTCACGATGCGGATCACTCCGGGCTGTGGCTGGCCGTCCCAGACGCCGCCACGCTTCCACTCGATCATCTGCAGATCTTCCAGATCATGCAGACAACGCCGGATAGTGCGTTGGTGGCAGGCCATGCGCTCGGCCAGCTGCGTGGCCGTGGTGACTAGGCAAGCGTCGCGATCGCTGCGTTGCTCGCGCATCATCAAGCTGAGGACTTCGAGCAACATCCGCCGATACGCCCATGCTCGCCCCTGGAACGGCCCCCAGTTAACCCGTGCGAACGCCAAAATGATGTCCTGGACACTCATCCCAGCGTTTAGCTGGCGGCGCGTAGGCTTGCGCATCTTGGCGCGTTCTTTGGCGATGATCTCGGCCTGCTTGGCTTGGTGGGCCGCGATAGCTGCGAGGCCAACGGGATCCATCTCCACGTCAACGCCAAACGCCGATCCCACAGCGGCGACGCTCATAGCGTCATCTCCCCGATGCGGACTTTCTCAGCGATCTCTTCGACCAGCTCGGCCTCACGCGCCTTGCCAGCCGCCTGCAGCTCGCGGGCAAGGCGCTTCAAGCTCAACGCCACGTTAAGACGCTCCAACGGCGTATAAGGCGCAGGCCTGGTGATCGGCGCCCCGTAGTAAGGGCGATAGCTCGGCATGCGCTTCTTCATGAGGCGTCCTCCCGAGTCACCCACACCACCGCGTAAGCCAACACACTGACCAACATCCAAACGAGCAAAACGGCGTTGGACGGCCACGGGTGTAAGTGGGTGAGCATGTGGCCGACAAACGTCACCACAGATGCCACAAGATTCAACGCCGCAACAAACAACGGCCAATCAATACGCCACATCACAGCTCGCCCTCGGTAGGCTCGGAAACGCCAACAACCACACCCACCGTGGAGGCCACATCATGTCGTTTGATCCCGGCAAAGCCGTCGAAGGCTACGCCGCCAGAGACCTTGAAGATGTCTTGTGGGAGCTTTCCAGCTGTATTAAGAGCATTGAGAAGTTCGAGCAGCGCCCAGCGGATCTCGCGGCTGTGCGCTCTCAGCTCATGCACACAGCGGCGGCGCTGCGCTCGATCGGTTTCGCTTTCGAGTTGATCCAAGATTCGTTGCGCATCCTTGCAACGGGCAAAGATGTTCCGAGCCTGCCTGAAGATCACGAAGACCGATTCAACAGGAGAACGGACCTGATGTTCGGCAAGCCGCCTTCGACAGGAACGTTCGGACAAACCGACTACTGAGGCAAGCTGCTTCATCGTCATAGTCATGCTCCCACCGCCTCGGTGTCGGTGCCGTAGGCAGATAGTGCGAGGGGAACGCCTGCGTCGATAAGGGCGTCGAGGTCGTCGAACGACCAGCGGACATTACCGGCAAGACGCTGAGAAACCTGCGTCTGCGAGACTCCGAGGGCGCGCGCTATATCCGTCTGCGTCTGCGAGGTCGCGGTCATGAACCGGCGGACTTCGCGACTCACAATCATTTGTGCTGTAGTCATGGCCTGTAATCTATTGCTTAGAGCAATAGATCATTGCATGACACGCCGCAGTATTTATAGATTTATCTTCTGATTTTATTGCTTATTGCTATAATTCCTGCATGAGCACAGCGACACCATTGCCACAATTGACATTGTCCGAGCAAGTAGCAGCGAACATCAGAGCACTAGCGGCGGCGGCAGGCTTTTCACAGTCTTCGCTCGGCCGAGCCGTCGGGCTTTCGCAATTTCAGGCACACAAGCGTTGGACTGGCGCAGTTGCCTGGACTCTCGATGAATTGGCAGAGGTTGGGGAAGTTCTAGGGGTCTCGGTATCCGTCCTCGTTGACGGTTTTATGCCAGATACGCAGAACCCCACCAGGTGGATCGCACCTAGTGGGGCCGCTGCGCGCTCGAAGGGACTCGAACCCCCAACCTACTGATCCGCGATGCGCGGATGCGTGAGCTGGTGGCCGCAGACCGCGAGCCCATCACCCCGCTGGTAGACAGGATCGCTGCCCTGTCAAAGGAATGTGGAGTCTCGACAATCCTGGTCATGGGAGGTTCTGGCGACTACCTGGACGTGGCCGACCGGGTGCTCATGCTTGACACCTACCGCTGTCTGGACGTCACCGATCGGGCGAAAGCCGTCGTTGCTGACATGCCGCGGCAGCGCAGCGACGAGGGCGAGTTTGCGCCTCCCGCTGGACGCTGCCCGACGCGGGTGCGCGGCGGGGAGTCACGGCCTAAGACAAAGTCGTCGGGTGTGGACGAGGTCGTCCTTGACCGCCAGATCGTGTCCCTGACTGATGTTGAACAGATCGTTGACGCGGGACAGACGGAAGCAATCGCGTGGATGATGCGCGGCGTGTTAGAGCAATTCGCTAACGCTGAGGTTGAGCTGTCGGAGCTCTTGGCTCGCCTAGAGCGGCGTGTGAACTCCGAAGGTCTGGACGCGACGGTGAAGTTTGGAGCGCGCGAATACCCAGCGCACCTGGCTCGCCCTCGTCTGGTGGATGTAGGCGCTGCGATCAACCGGTACCGGGCCTTGCAAGTCGCCGGGCCCCTCCTCCAGCCCTAACCGCGTCCTGCCCTAACCGCCGAAAGCAGACTTTATGGTCGTTTTTTGCCGATTTTCGCCGGTTTTTTGACCATAAGGTCTGCTCTCGGCGAAGGTGGGAGGATCGGGAAGCAATCGGTTCACAGGCCCAAGAAGCTGCGAATCGCCGGCATCTCACGGTCAATCTGCGCCGCACCCGCCTGGAAAGTCGCCTCCAAAACATCGTGGTGACGCTCCGTATTCCGAATCGTCAACGCATCAGGGCAAAACACGTAGGCACGCCCCTGCTCCTCCAACTCAAACACCTTGCGCCGCGCCGCCATGTAGCGCGACGGCCTCGCCGCCACGCCCTCGTAAACGGACGGCAACCTGCGGTACGCGGTTTTGAGCGCCGCCCCAACCGCCGGACGCAGCGGACCCTTAACGTAATTTCGAGGGCGAGTCAGCACCACAACGAACTTGCGGAAGCCATCGCGCATCGGCGCATCCACAGCAATACCACCGTTTTCACCCAGGGCGCCGTCAACGTAGACGTCGCCGTCAATGATCGTCGGCGGCATAATGATCGGCAGCGTCGACGACGCGCGAATCACCGGACCAAGCGTCTCCAAAGTCGACATGTCATCCTTCGTGAACCAGCGAGTGCGCCCCTCAGAGGCATTGAACGCCGCCACCCGAGTCTGAGCCGGGTTCTCTAAGAAACGGTCCATTTTGAAGGGAAGCACGCCATCGGGTAGGCAGATCTTTTCGTAAATGTATTCGGCGTTGAAATATCCGCGGCCCGCACGGAAATGCTCCCAACCGCCAAATTGCGGATCGTCAACCAAGTCAACGAAGGTCGCGTGAGAACGCTGAGCGTCACGAGAAACGTAATTACACAGGTGGGACGAGCCAGCGGAAACGCCTGAAACATGCGGGAAAACAATACCTTCTTCGACAAGGCGCGCTACCACGGCGGCAGTGTAGGCGTTTCGCATCCCGCCGCCTTCAAAAACCAAGGCGACGTCGTCAATGACAGTTAGATCGTGGGTCGAAGCGTTGCGTGTTTCAGTAATGCTCACGCCTTCGAGCCTATGCCTAAAAAGGGGGTTCTCGAAGCGTGGAGTCAGTCACCGAATTCCACATTCACAGCCGGTGGCATATCGTTGCAACACATGAGCGACATGATGGCGCGAGCCGATTCCCTCACGGACACTGCTGCCCCTGCAACACCGGCCAAACCGCCGGTTGCACCCAAGAAATACGGTTACCGCGTCCGCGACATCCACACAGACCACTTCGACGACGGGTGGGACTGGCTGCGCGACGAAACCAACCCCGAAGTCATCACCCACCTCGACGCCGAAAATCAGTGGGCGGACAAGGTGTGCGCGGCCTCGTCCTCGTTAGCCCGCCGCATCGTCGACGACATCCGCGAGCGCACCGCACTGACCGACGCATCCGTGCCCGTGCGCGACGGCGATTACTGGTATTTCACGCGGTGGGCCGAGGGCGCCTCCTACGCCACCCACCACAGAGTTGCGGCCGATCCTCGTGCGGCACTCGATGCTCCGCCACCGCTGCCCGCCCCTGGCATCGCATTACCTGGCGAGCAGCTGCTCGTTGACGAAAACGCCGAAGCCGCGGGTCGCGAGTTCTTCCGCCTCGCCGAACTTGTCCCCTCCCCCGACGGACAGCTCATCGCGTGGGCCCGCGACACCACCGGCGATGAGCGCTACACATGGATCGTCCAGGACGCCGCCACCGGCCAGGTCATCGATCAAGCCGTGTCGGACGCGGGGTATGGCTTCGCATGGGCGGCCGATTCCAGGTCCTTCATCTACATGGGTTTGGACGAGGCTTGGCGGTCCTGCGAGGTGTGGTGGCACGAGGTCGGAGCCGACTATACGAATGATCGGCTGCTGCTGGTGTCATCGGACGAGCGGTTCGAAATGGGGATCAACGCGGCCGGTGACCCCAATCTGGTGGTCATTCATGCTGCGTCAACAACCTGCGGCCAGGCGTGGTTGTGGCTGCCTGCGGCTCCCACTGGGCGGCCGATTCCAGTGACGGGAGTGACCGAAGGGGTCATGGTGACCGTCGATTCGGCTGGAGACCACCTGGTGCTCGTGCACACCGCGACCACGCAGGAAGGGTCTTTAGCTGCGGCTGCGCTTCCAGAGGATCTGGCGACGCGGGTTTTGCGTGCTGGTCCGGAGCGCTCGCGCGAGGCCTTGGCTGGTCGGGAGGCGGGGGCTGATCTGACAGGTCAGGCTGCTGGGGCGGATTCGCCTGCGCCTTTTGCTCCGCCTGCGACATGGGTGTCGCTGCGTGAGCCCGGCCCTGGCGAAAGGATCGTCGATGTTGAGGCCTACGCTGACTTTTTGGCGCTTTCTTTGCGTTCGGGTTCGTTGACGCAGGTGGAGTATCGGGTTCGGGTGGCTCGCACTAAGGATTCACCCGCAAAAACAGACACAGTCGTTGCGGCGGATTTGGCGGCCGAAGCTGTGACCTGCGCAAATACCCACGTTATGTCAGAAATCGTAGAGTCCGAACCACGACTGTGTCTAATTTCGCGGGTAGAACAGTCAGACCTGGCCAATCAGTGGGGCCCCGGCGAGTTCGTCGAGACTCAATCTCGCGTCAGAACCATCTACACCACCGCCGGCTCTCGATTCCACGACCCAACATTCCGTGTCGAGGTCCAATCCCAGACCACTGCGCCGACAACTATTCAGATCGACCCTGTCACCGGCAGCCGCACCATCCTCAAAGTTCAGGCGGCGCCGGGGTGGGACTCGGACGCATTCGTCGAAGAGCGCGTGTGGGTGACAGCTCGGGACGGGCACACCCAGATCCCCGTGACCCTTATTCACCGCGCCGATGTTCAACCCAACGGCACCAACCCGGGTTGGCAGATCGGCTACGGATCCTACGAGATCAGCTACGACCCCGAATTCGAAACCCTCAAGTTACCCGTCCTCGAACGTGGAGTTGTCTACGCGATCGCTCATATTCGCGGTGGCGGCGAAATGGGCCGCGCCTGGTATGAAGACGGCAAGATGCTGGTCAAAGAGCACACCTTCACTGACTTCATTGATGTCGCTGATTGGCTGGTGTCGTCCGGTTGGGTGGCACCTGGCAGGCTTGTCGCGGAAGGCCGCAGCGCCGGCGGCCTTCTCATGGGCAACATCATCAATAACGCTCCCGACCGTTTTGCTGCCGTGCTGGCTGGCGTGCCTTTCGTGGATGCGCTGACAACCATCCTCGACGCTTCCTTACCGCTGACCGTGGGCGAGTGGGAGGAGTGGGGCAATCCCATCGAGGACGAGCAGGTTTTCGCCGTTATGAAGCGCTACACCCCTTATGAGAATGTTCCCGAGGACGTGCGCCTGCCGGCGATTATGGCGACGACATCGGTTAATGACACTCGCGTGGAGTTTGTTGAACCCACAAAGTGGGTGCAGCGCCTGCGCGAGGCGTCGGGGCAGAATTCGGCCGATTGGCGGGACAATCCGATTATTTTGCGTACGGAGATGGTTGCTGGCCACGGTGGGCCGTCTGGGCGCGAGGGTCGTTGGGCTTCGCGGGCTGAGGAGTTCGCTTTTGCGCTGGCGCAAGTTGGTGTCACGGACTGAGCCGCGAGGGCCCACCATTAAAAACATGGGCGTCCCTCGCGGAAGTTATGGGCGTCCCTCGGCAAACTTTTGGGCGTCCCTCGCGGGACGAGATAGCGGAACCACACAATGGACAGATTTGCCGCCAAGCCCACCATCTGCCTAGCATCGCCCTCGTGTTCACAACGACTAACACCCAGTGGTGGCACGCCTAAACGGCGAGCCACTCCTTAGTTGTCCCTATCCGGCTCGCACAAGCTTCCCTCGAAGCGGCGGGCCGGTTCTGGCATCCGGACACGGTCAGCGGCTTCGAGGGCGAAACCGCTCTTTGAAAGGAACCGCAATGACCCCTGACACCAACATCCCCGTCATCACTCGCGACACCCTGATCCCAGCCTTCTTCGGAGAATACGGCGGCCAGTATGTGCCCGAACAACTCTTCCCCGTCCTCGACCAACTCGAAAAGGCCTACGTCGACGCAATCAACGATCCTGAGTTCTTAGAAGAACTCAACCTGATGCAGCGCAAGTACCTGGGTCGGCCCACGCCAATCACCGAATGCGCCAACCTCCCGCTCGAAGGCCGCGGCCGAGGCAAAGCCCGGATCTTCCTCAAGCGCGAAGACCTGGCTCACGGCGGAGCCCACAAAGGCAACCAGGTGCTCGCCCAGGCGCTGCTGGCCCGACGCCTCGGCAAAACCCGCTTGATCGCCGAAACTGGCGCCGGCCAGCACGGCACCGCAACCGCCATGATCGCCGCCCTCTTCGGCATGGAATGCACCATCTACATGGGCGCCACCGACGTGGCCCGCCAGCAACCCAACGTGCGGCGTATGCGACTGATGGGAGCGCGCGTCGTTCCTGTCACCAATGACGAGGGCGGCTCCATGTCGAACGCCATCGATATTGCACTGGGCGATTGGATCGAGAACCTGGATTCAACTCACTATGTGCTCGGGTCTGCGTGCGGGCCTCACCCGTTCCCCACGCTCGTGCGCGAATTCCAGAAGGTGATTTCTCGCGAGTCACGCGAGCAGATGATTGAAGACACTGGCCGCCTGCCTGACTATGTGGTGGCCGCTGTGGGTGGCGGGTCCAACGCGATGGGCGCGTTCGCGCAGTATTTAGACGATCAGCCGGGCAACGATTCGGTCAAGCTGGTGGGTGTGGAACCTGCGGGCGAGGGTTTGGACACTCACCGTCACGGTGCTCCGCTGAACCGGGGTGTTGTCGGCGTGCTGCACGGGTCGCGGTCGTATGTTCTGCGATCCTCTGACGGCAACGTGGGCGAGTCTTTCTCTGTGTCAGCAGGCCTGGACTATCCGGGGGTTGGCCCTGAGCATGCACACCTGATGGACACGGGCCGAGCCACCTATGTGGGCGTGGATGACAATGAGGCGCTTCAGGCTTTCCGCATGTTGTCGCGCTATGAGGGCATTATTCCAGCGTTGGAGTCCTCTCATGCTTTGGCGTATGCGCTCAAGATAGCGGAAGAGCTTGAGTCGGCAGCCAGCCAGGGCGAAGGTGAGGGCAATGCTGAGCCGGTGAGCATCCTCGTGAACCTGTCTGGTCGCGGCGACAAGGATATGGAGTACGTGCAGAACGTTCTGGGCGACTTGATGTTTGAGGATCCCGCTGTTGTTCCAACGAAGGGCCTGAAGATTTCGGAGATCCTCAAGATGATGACGGCGGAGTCGAATGCCCGCGAGGCGGGCAACTCGGTGGCTTATCGCTGAGGGTGGCAGGCTCAGTCCACGCCTGACAGGATCGTTGTTCAAATGAGATCGGGCCGCAATCCGACGACTCTTCGAGGGGCTTAAACATAGATCAGCGCCGCGCCGTCCTAGATAATCGCCGGGGTAGATATTCTCCGTCGTAGTTGTTCAAGGGCGTCGCGGCGCTGTTCGCCCAATAGGTCGTTATATACAGCTACAGATTCGCGCTCCATACAGAAAGACAGAATTATAGCAATTGCTATAATTTCGGTATGACGTCAGCTCTCAAGTCCGCAGCGCGCGCATACGATCGCACTGTGGCGCAAGCGCGCGATCGCCTTGTGAGCGAAATACGCCGCGCTCACGAATCGGGTATGACACAGACACAGATCGCCAAAGCAATAGGTCGTAGCCAGCCTGAAGTCTCCAGACTCCTGCGCTTCCACGGAACCACGCCAATTGCACGCACACTGCGCCAAGCCCGACCTCAAGTAATCGATGTCATCAAGAAGGCAGGCGGTTCCAATATCCGTGTCTTCGGCTCCGTGGCCACAGGAACAGAACACGAGGCCTCGGATATTGACTTACTTTTTCACCCCAACACACCGATGGGCCTCATCGCACTGGCTCGATTGGAGTTAGAGCTGGAAAAATTGCTCGGCAGACCGGTCGATCTGGTTTCCGACACTTCAATTCGCCCCGACCTTGAAGACCGCATCCTTCAGGAAGCAGTTCCATTGTGAGTCGCAAAGCCCGAACCGAAGAAGAACTCATTCGCGAGGCGATTGAGCACCTCACTCTTGCGATAGACCACAGCGGACACGGCCTCGAAGATCAGATGGTTCGTGATGCTGTCGCAATGCGCATATTGGCAGGCATCGACTCACTGAACGGGCTTACGCAGGCCCGATTGATCGGCCTCTTCGGTCAGGATTGGCCGGCAATGAGGGGAATGCGCAATCGGATCACCCACGGCTACTCTTCATTTTCACCCGACTTCATCACCCAGACTGTCGAATATGAGCTCCCCAATGTCGTATCAATCCTGCACCACGCACTAGCTGAATCCTGACCCGATTGGGCCGGACGCACCAACTACCATTGTTCACATGACGATTACTGCGGCTGTTGACGGTTCCTCCCTGGGTAATCCCGGCCCCGCTGGCTGGGCGTGGGTGGTTGATCGCAACTGCTGGGATGCCGGCGGCTGGCCCGAAGGTACCAATAACCTGGGCGAACTCACCGCCGTGCTCGAACTACTCAAGGCAACCCAGGCCGCGGGCCTGGCCGACGAAGAGCTGCACATCCTGGCCGACTCTCAGTACGCGATCAATGTGATCTCGAAGTGGCGTTTGGGCTGGAAGAAGCGCGGGTGGACTAAGGCTGACAAAAAGCCGATTAAGAATCTCGAACTCATTCAAGAAATCGACCGAGTCATTGAGGGACGCCGTGTGACTTTCGAGTGGGTCAAGGGCCACGCCGGACACACCATGAATGAGCTGGCTGACGACTTTGCCCGCGGCTGCGCCGAGGAATATCAGGCCGGTCGCACCCCAGAACGAGGCCCGGGATTTGGCGGCGAGTCATCGCAAATAACCGCAAAGACCGATGGAGTATCCGCGAAGGACCGCGGAGCCCCAGCAAAGGACCCTAGAGCATCCGCAAAGACCGATGGAGCGCCAAATTCTCAGTCACCTCCACCATCGAATTCACCCGAACAGCCAGATCATCGGGCGGTGTTGGAGGCTCAAAAGTCTTTCATTATGGCTTGGGCACATGGCAACACTGCCGCCCTCGAGTCATTAGAAGCACCGCAGGCCACGCGCATCTGGCCGGACGGGCATACAACATCGGGTGTAGCCGGGCCCTCTCCAACAGACTTAAAAGTTGGACGAATCGACGTTGTCACCGCGGGACTCGCCGCATGGTTAGTGCGCTATCGGATCCGCTGGGAGGGCGGGGCCGCCCTCGAATCCAGTCTGTGGATCATGGACGAGGGCGAGGGCGCGTCCTTGCGTCTGCTGCATCACCAATCCACACCGATCCAGTAGTGGTTTGGCGAGCGCTTCGTCCATTCGCGGTGTTTTTCATCCTGTCGGCGTTAAGCGTCGCGTGCAAGAATGACGTGGTCCAGCAGGCCTTCCATTGGAGCTTTGATGCCTACAAATCCGTTCTCTCCCCATAGCAGCGATGAGAATCTACCAAACGGAGAGCAGCCAAACACTCCAATGCTGTCGGCACAGGATGCGTCCTGGCAGCCCGATGGAGTCAACCAGCAAGACTACGCCGGTCAGGCTCACGGCAGTCACCCCTGTGGTCTGGCACCACAGACTGAGGTAGCTCAAGCTCAGGTGGCTCAAGGCCGCCCCTCTTACGCCCGCCCACCCGAAGGCCAGAAAATCTCAACCGCCGTAATTATTTGGATTGTTACCGCCATCCTGGTCGCAATCTTCGCGGTCGTCAGCATTGGTTTTACTGTCACCTCTATTTTCAGCGACGACCATTTCAAGACCTTTTCGAGTTCTAGTGACGCTAATGAAGCTGCGGGAACTAGTGAAGCCAGCACGGATTTGGCCGCTGCCATCACGAGAGCCGAGTTCTACGCTTACGAGGGCGCTTACTCACGACGCCTTGTCATAGACCTATTAACTACCGACCCCAGTGAACCTTTCACGGAAGAGATAGCTGAGAAAGCTGTCGATTCCTTGGATGTTAATTGGAGCACGAATGCTCTCAAGATGGGGCAACTCCTATATGACAGCGATCCCAGCACTTACAACGATCAGCAGCTTCTCGATGCTTTGACAAACGAGTATGGTTTGGCTTTCACCGAAGAAGAGGCACTCTACGCCATCGAGCACATCGAAAAGTAAGGGCTTCAACCGATCGCGATGTCACGTCCTAAGGCATTCGCACTATTCGGGTACCCCTCAGTACCCCTTGACATTGCGAAAGTCCACGCTCCGACCGGTCGAGGCTCGCCCTCGATCCTCCAAGCACAATTGAACGCATGAGTTTTCCACCGGCAACTGCCAACCAGCCAACGCCGGCAAACTCTATCCGCCAGGAAATTTTCACCGGCTTCACAATGACCCTGCCCGCAGCCGCAGGCTACATTCCGTTGGGAATCGCATACGGGTTGTTGGTCGCACAGTTGGGGCTGCCGTGGTGGATGGCACCAGCTTTATCAATGGCCGCATACTCTGGATCGGCGGAGCTACTGGTGGTTGCGATGGCTGCCCAAAACTCTGCGCTCGCGACCATCGCGGTAACGATGCTGCTAGTGAACTTCCGTCACGTCTTCTACGCTTTCTCGTTCCCGCTGCACGTTGTTGAAGGGCGCCTAGCCCGCCTCTATTCCATGTACGCGTTGGTGGACGAGGCTTTCGCCTTAACAGCGGCAAGGCCGGATGGTTGGAACAAGCCCCGCCTGTTATCCATGCAGGTGACTTTTCAGGCAACGTGGGTTATCTCCGGGATTATTGGAGTCGCGGCAGGTTCACTGATCCCCGAGCCAATCGCCGGCTTGGACTTCGCTCTTTGCGCTATGTTCATTACTTTGGCTCTGGACGCGGCCAGGACGTTGGATCGCGTGCCGTCAGTTGTCATGGGAGCGGCCGCGTATCTCATTGCTTTCTGGCTGCTGCCTGACCAGGCTCTTTTAGCGGGACTATTGATTTTCGTTGGCATGCTGGTGATCCGCCATTCACTGTGGCGCCGCTGGCAAGGTGGGGAGCTCGCTTCGGTGAGTCACCACGGAAACGACTCATCGCCCCCACGGGAGGATTCACTATGAGTCTAACGTTGGGCTATTTGCTGGCAATCTTGGCGATTGTTTTCATCATCGACTTTGCTTTGCGCGCCATTCCCTTCAAGATTCTCGAACCGCTGCGCGAGTCGGACTTCGTGCGCAACATGGCTGTGTGGATGCCTGCGGGCATCATGGTGATTTTGGTGATGGCAACTATGCGTGACGCTATCGACCAGTCCAGTCCCGACTGGTGGATTGCAATTGTTGCGAGCGCCGTCACCGCGGCCACTCACCTGTTATTTGGTCGCCGTTTGATCCTGTCGATTGCTGTGGGAACCGTTTGTTATGTCGGGCTGTTGACATTGGTCTGAGGTGCACCCGCAGAATTAGACACAGTCGCACCTGCACTGCTCGCCACCCTCTCGACTGCACCGCTCTGACCTGCGAAAATACCTGAACTCTGCGCCGACACTTTCTGATCCAGCCGACGACTGTGTCTGTTTTTGCGGGTAGCTCGCCAGAGCCGGCAGGGTGAGGGGCCGACAGCCACAGGGACCAACAACCACGCGGACGCACGCCCACGGCGCTACCCCGGATGTCATGAGCACTGGCCGATGTCGGGGGTGTAGATCGGTTCCAAGCTGGCGGCGCTACCCTGGATGCCATGCGCACCAAGACCTACATCCAGCATTCCTGCACGGTTCACGAACATCGCATGGACGTCCCGGTCGACCACCGGCGCCCCACGGGCCCCGACGACCCAACTATCGAGATTTTTGCCCGTGAAGTTGTTCGCCCTGGCGGCGAAGACCTCCCTCACATGGTGTTCCTGCAGGGTGGGCCTGGCGGGAAGTCGCCGCGCCAAGGGGATTTCCGTGACGGCTGGATCGGTCGGGCCCTGGAGGATTATCGAGTCGTTTTAATGGATCAGCGCGGCACCGGCCAGTCGACGCGCATGGATGCGCGCTGGCTTGAAAACCTTGCCGATGACCAGGCTCGGGCCGACTGGCTGATGCTGTTCCGCCAGGATCAGATTGTGTTTGACGCGGAGGCTTTGCGCGCTGAGATCACGGGCGGGAAGAAGTGGACAACTCTTGGGCAGAGCTTCGGCGGTTTTATCACGCTCTCCTATCTATCTTTGGCCCCCGAGGGCGTCGAGGCTTCGCTTATTACCGGCGGCCTAGCATCCCTGGGCCACGTCGACGAGATTTACAACCTGACGTATCCGTTGACCGCAGCACGCAATCGCGCATATTTTGAGCGTCACCCTGATGATGAGCGCACCATCCGTGAGGTCGCAGCTCACCTGCGCGATACGGAAGAGTTCTTGCCCACCGGAGAGCGCCTATCAACGGAGCGCCTGCGCATGATTGGTATGGGGCTGGGCACTCAGACTCGCACGGACATACTGCATTTCATGTTGGAGGGCCCCTGGGTTCACGTGCGCGGCGAGCGTCGTCTTTCTGAAGAGTTCTTGGCTGATGTTGCGACCGAGGTCGCAATGCCGCCGATGTACGGGGTGTTGCAAGAAGCGATCTACGCCTGCGCAACCCCGGATATTTCAGGGACTGCAACGAATTGGTCGGCTGATCGTCTTGCTGAACAGCACCCTGGTTTCGCCAAGGATGCGGATCCGCTGGATTGGTCGGAGCCGTACTATCTGACGGGCGAGCATATGATGCGCCGCATTTTTGACGAGGACGTGACCACTGCGCCGTTGGCGGGAGTGGCCGACATTTTGGCTGCTCGCACAGATTGGCCTGCAGTTTACGCCCCTGAGGTTCTCGCAGCTAATGAGGTGCCGGTGGTGGCGGCCGTGTATTACGACGATATGTTTGTTCCGCGTGAGCTGTCTTTGCGGACGGCCTCGGCAGTCCGAGGTACAAAGACGTGGATCACGAATGAGTATCAGCACGATGGGTTACGCGCCTCGTCAGGTCAGGTGGTTGGCCATCTGATCGACATGCTTCACGACTGACCCCGCGTACCTACCCGCCGAGAATGCTTATCGGCCCCGGGCGCGCCGCAGTGTCCTGTAGGCACCAACCCACCAGCAGACCACACCAGCCACCAGCGGCACCGCCCACCAATCCACAAACCGCGCTACCGCACCTGAAGGATCAGTTGCAGTCACATACGCACCCACCGGCATGACAACCACCGCAGCGATTTCAACGATCCCGCCGATCAACGTCAGCGGATGAGACGTGAACGCCTCCTTCAGCACAGTGTCCGAATAAGCCCCCAGAATCTGGCGAATACGGCGCCGCTCCCACACTGCCCAACACGCCAGCAGCAGCACAATCGCACCCACCGCGCCTAGCACCACGGCGGCTTCCCCGCGACTCATCGGCCCAATCAGCCGCAAACAGATCGCGGCAACACCGGCTACACCCACGGACGCGCGCTGCAGTATCTGCCCAATCATCATGCGGTGGGCCGCCGTGCGTGTCGGGTCTTGCACCAGCAGATCCATCGACTGCTTCAGCCCCGCGCGAAACCCTTCCGCGTCGTAGGAAACATCGGCTAATAGTTCGCGCGCCGTCTCATCTGAGGGATCCAGGGCCAGCGCCTGCTGATAGTGGCGAGCGGCTTCCCGCGGCTTGGTGTCATGCAACGCCCGCCCCATCGCGGCGTGAGCGCGCGCATCTTGAGGCACCAATTCCAGCGCACGGGCGGCCGCTTGCACTGCTAGTTTTGTTTGGTTTTTCTGCGCATATGCGAAGGCCAGGCTGATGAAGATCGAGGCCGGGGCTGCACCTGTGGCCACGGCGCGCTCATAAGTTTCGATTGCTTCGGCAGTGCGCCCGCCGGCGTCCTGCGCAGCGCCCAACGTTTGCAGAACATCACAGTTGTCAGGGGTAAAGGCCAGGGCTGCGCGAGCAGATTCTTCGGCGCGCGCGAAATCGCGGGCTTGCATGTGGGCGGCGGCAGACAGCATGTGGGCACGCCACCGGGTTTCGGTGCCGTTGTCGCGGGCCAGATTTTCGAGGATGGCCAGCACTTGCCCGGGCTGTTCGGCCCGCAAAAGGGCTACAGCCTGGGCAAATATCTGTTCATTGGTCACGAGAGAACTGTTTTCTTCAAAGGCTTGAGACGCATTGCAATAAAAGTAATCGCAATCCACAGCACAGGCGTGGCATAGTTCAGGATCAAACCGAGGAACGGAATCGCAGAAATGTGCTCGTAGCTGTCGATCAGCCGATAACCGGCATCCACAGAGGTCAGAACAACACCAATAATGGACATCCACGTCACTTGATTCAGTTGCCGCATACCGACCACCTGAACATCCGCCAACGGCATGGACATTCTGTGACGCGCAATCAGATACATCACCAAGCAGATGATCGCCGTGACGCAACTAATCCGCGTAGAAAAAATCAAGACATTAATCAACACAGAGGTGACGTCCCAGTAGTTAACCAGGCTTGCCCCAAATGCAAAGAGGGAAAAACCGATAACAACACCGATCACCTGCAACACCGCAGTGACAACAGCGAATATGCGGCCCCACTTCAGTGTTGAATAGATACGCAACGGAGTTTCAACCATCAGAATCGGATTTTCTTGACCCTCCTCCGACCCAGATACGGGGACATAATCCTGGGGAAGTTGACGCATCGCGGCGATGAATCCGACGATAACTGCGCTAACAGAACCGACGAGCAGCACCAGAAAAGCAGGGATCAGTAGGACTTCCGAATTGGCTGCCATCGAAAGATAAATGCCCACAGCTCCAATAACTGCCGACGCTAACTGCACGCCTGCAGCCCAGGTCAACATCCTGCTTTTTGACCGGATCAGCAGAAATGGGGCATCGTCACCATTTTCAGTGAACTGGTTTACCTCCGATTGCGACAGCGCACTCCACACTGATGAGAATCCGGGGGCCAGCACAGTGCGCGCTGCCTGCAACTCCACCAGGAAGATGATCAGGGCGGGAACTAACAGAATGAACGGAGCAGGCAGAAGCACAACGAAGATCAAAACCATTCCAGCTGCTGCGGCATCCATTCCGTCCGCTCCGACAGCCATCGCGTACATGACGGCGACCCACACCAGGTACAACGCAACGCAGATATTGATACCCACGTGGATTCTCATCGCACGCTGAATGGGGTGCCGATGCATCTGGTACACCGTCATCGTTTTCTCCCTACCTATTCGCCCGTCTTCAACGGACTCAGCGGCCCACGTGAAACGGCGCCCGCCCCATCGTACGGGCGGAGGCCTCGAATATCCGAAAACAGGGTCCCCCCTTCCCTATCCAGACGGAGGTTATCCCCGATAGTCTGGTCTCCTCACCCACGACACGTTCATCGCGGATCTTGGAGGACTGATGATTAACACGGATCAGCTGACCACAAACGCTACGCGCGCCCTGGAGACCTTCAAGAATCTGTCGACGCAAAGGCCTCGTGCATTGCGCGCCGCGGCAGTCAACACAGCCGCAGTACTCACCTGGTACGCCATGCCCGACGTCATCCGATCGCGAGGTCTGCGTACCTTCTTCAAAGCGGGGCTCGTGGGTGCCATCGGCTGGGCCATTGCCAACCAATTCGAAGAAACAGAGTCGTACCGCGAGGTCCAGGCCCTACTCGCCGAACATGATTGCCCGCAGGCAGATGACACGGGTTTTGCTCCAGGTTCTGAGCCGGTTTCTCCGCAGGAGGATCCTCTCGAGGGCGTGACCGAGGCCGATCCGAAAGAATTGGCGATTTTGGGTGCGGTCGCCTCGGCTGCAGTCATCGCAACCGTCTCCGCAGAGAAGGCAATTTTCCGGCGTGGGGAGCGTCGCCGCCACGCGGGCGCTCGTTTTGCCCATCTGCGCCAGGGGCTTGTGCTGGCCGGTATCACGGCGGTCTTGGAAGCGTCGATGCTGCTCCTCGAGAAGGACGAGGCCGACGCCCCCTGTCCGGACACAGATTCGCAGGCGACCGACGCTGTGCGCGCAGATTCGGCGCAGCTGTGAAAACTACGGGTGCTCACGGGTCCCAGTCCAGGCAACCATCAGCTGGGAGGATCGCTAAGAGAACTGCCGTCGCTGCACTGACTAGCCTCGCCCTCGTCCTTTCTGCGTGTCTGGAGATTCACGCGATGTGACTCGCACTGCTGGGGATTTGCTCAAGGAGTCGGGCATTGTCGACACCATCCACTTGCGCGCCGAGGCGAATGTCAAGCAGGGACAGTTTATCTTCGGCGAAGCTACGCTCTTTCCCGACATTGAACCCGAGCGGATCATCAATACCCTGACGCAGGTTGATGATGCTCTGGACGAACGTTTCGATTTCGATCCTGATTCGAGCGCAGCCACACAGGTGCCGCTTAACCTGACATGGACCTGGCAGGGGGTTGAACTGTCGATGTCGTATGCGCTGAACGCGGACGAAGACGAGAGTATGACCGCCAGCAAGGAGGAGCAGACTCGCCAGCTCGTCACTGCGTTGAAGCAGACGCATGCGCTCATGCCGCGCGGTAAATCGGTCAGGCTTGGCAAAGATTCTATTCATATTGATTTTGGCAGTGCTGATAGCTTGCCGGCCGATCTCATAAGCCAGTTACCACCCGATGCGACTATTACCGTTTACCAGGATCTCATTTTGCGAGGATGGGAGGTTACCGCATCTCCCTCGACGTCAACGGTGCTTCCTACGGAGGCGATTGATACATTCACTCAGAGGGTTTCGGCGGACTCGCTGGCCGATGAATATCCCTTCCTTGGTGTATCAGCAACGAGTATCCTGCCCGAGGATGAGGATGGTTACGACGTGCGCATTTCTGGCTTAGTGTCCGCTGGGAATACCAAACTTTCCACGGCTTTAGCCTCTACAACCTTCGAAATTTTCCCTCCCTGTACGTGGAGAAAATTGGACTTGACACCAGCGGAGGCTCGACAGAGGAAGGCCTCTTACAGGTGCGCGGACGGAAAAGTCGCCGTCTCTGACACGGCATCACAAGCGGACCAAGACTTTGCGCGAGAACTGCTTGACGAGGTCGGAGTCGGCTAGGAATTTAGGCGCGGCCGGTGCTCAGCAGAGCCGATTGACCGCCGCTACGCGGCGGCGTCCTCGTCCCTCTGTCCGAAGCCTGGAGGGAGCGGGTAGGCTTGTCGTCAATCCGCCTGTCGGCGGCTACTACTTTTCAGGAGGACGCGTTGAGCATCGAGCCAGTCTTCGAGGCCATCAACTGGAACAAGATCGAGGACGATAAGGACCTCGAGGTCTGGGATCGCCTGACCGGTAATTTCTGGCTCCCTGAAAAGATTCCGCTGTCGAATGACATTCCTTCGTGGAAGACGTTGACCGATGAAGAAAAGGTCATGACGAATCGCGTCTTCACTGGCCTGACTCTGTTGGATACCTTGCAGGGCACAGTGGGTGCTGTGTCGCTGTTGCCGGATGCTCGCACTCCTCACGAGGAGGCGGTGTTGACCAATATTGCGTTCATGGAGTCGGTGCACGCTAAGTCATACTCGTCGATCTTTTCGACGCTGCTGTCAACGGAGGAGATTAACGAGTCTTTCCGTTGGTCGCGTGAGAATCCGAACCTTCAGAAGAAGGCGGAGATTATTAAGGGCTATTACGACGGGAAGGACGCGGAGAAGCGCAAGGTTGCTTCGACGATGCTGGAGTCTTTCCTATTCTACTCGGGCTTTTATGCGCCGATGTATTGGTCGAGCCATGCGAAGCTGACGAACACTGCAGACCTGATTCGTTTGATCATTCGTGACGAGGCGGTGCACGGCTATTACATCGGTTATAAGTACCAGCTGGCTGTCGCTGAATCGTCGGCTGAGCGCCAAGATGAGTTGCGCGATTACACCTATTCGCTGCTGTACGAGCTTTACGAGAATGAGGAGCAGTACACCGAGGATCTCTACGATCCGCTGGGGCTGACTGAGGATGTCAAGAAGTTCTTGCGGTATAACGCGAATAAGGCGTTGATGAATCTGGGTTATGACGCGCTGTTCCCCGGGGATGAGACAAATGTGAATCCGGCGATTTTGGCGGCCCTTTCGCCCAATGCTGACGAGAATCACGACTTCTTCTCGGGTTCGGGATCCTCCTACGTCATTGGCGAGATTGTCGACACCGAGGACGAGGACTGGGACTTCTAACCAACCCCTCACCTGCCTACCTCCAGCCTTCCCATCTTCGTCGAGAGCAGACCTTATGGTCGTTTTTGGGCCACAAAACGGCTAATTTTGCGCATAAGGTCTGCTCTCGGCGGAGCGAGTAGTGAAGTGATTGCTCGGTCTCAATCACCGGTTAGACCATACTGAGAATCCCTCGATGTCACCTTGACGGTTAGACTGTCCCTGATCGGGTGTGCCTTCAACGGCAGCCCACCAGGAACCAAGGAGACAATATGAGCATCTTCGACCGCTTCGAGAATGCCGTCGAGCGTGGCGTCAACGGCGCCTTCTCACGCGTATTCCGGTCGGGGATCAAACCCGTAGATGTCACATCTGCAATCCGTCGCTCTATGGAAGATTCCGTTCGAGAAGTCTCCGCGGATCGTGTCATTGCTGCAAACCACTTCACTGTCCACGCCTCCAAAGCTGACCTGGACGCACTCGACGCAGACCTGGCCATCCTCTCCGACGAATTTAGCCAGCAAGCCACCGAACACGCCGCATCCCACGGTTACGCGCTGCTTGGCCCTATCAGTGTGGACTTCATTGAAGACACCGACGAAATGACCGGAACCCTGCGCGTTGAAGCCACCAATAAGCGAGGCGCAGCAGCACCAGCCACCGCTTCATCAGCCTCCCCAGAGCATCCCATCGTCGACGTCGACGGCGAAAAGTGGTTGCTCACCGAACCCGTTACTGTCATTGGTCGAGGCTCAGAAGCCGACATTGTTGTGGCCGACTCTGGCGTCTCACGCCGCCACCTCGAAATCCGCATCACCCCGACCGGCGTGATTGCCACAGACTTGGGCTCCACCAATGGCACCTTCGTCGAAGGCCACAAGATTGACGCAGCAACCCTGCTTGATGGCAACCAAATCGTCATTGGCCGAACCAGGATCCTTTTCTGGACCCATCCAGATGACAGCGAGGCCCGATGACTTCTGATCTCGCCTTCACCCTCTTCAGGATCGGCTTCCTGGTCCTGCTGTGGTTGCTCGTCCTGGGGGCTGTTAACACGCTTCGCCGCGATATTTTCGGCACCGTTGTCACCCCCAGGGGTAAAGGGCGCCGCGACGCCGACGAACGCCGCCGCGAGAACCGACGTGACCGCAAAGCCGCTAAGAGCAAGGGCACAACCGTTGATGCTCCGCACAATCTGCTGCTGACCGGCGGCCCTCTCGTGGGAACAGTGTTGCCGCTCGGGTCAGCTCCCGTCCTCATTGGGCGCTCCCCCGCATGCACCCTCGTTCTCGAAGACGAGTACGCCTCCAGCCGCCATGCCGCTCTCACCCCCCAGCCTGACGGTTGGTGGATTGAAGACTTGTCGTCTCGCAACGGAACCTATGTTGATGACGAGCGACTCCTAGAGCCTCGACTCCTCAAGGCGGGTGACGTCATCCGAATCGGCCAGACCACCCTCGAATTGGTGAAATGATATGGCCGAACCCGCAGAGTTCCACTCAGCCGCGCGCTCCGACGTCGGCCTGGTCCGCTCTAACAACCAGGACTCAGGCTACGCCGGAGCAAACCTGCTTGTCCTCGCGGACGGAATGGGAGGACCTGCCGGCGGAGACATCGCATCCTCAGTGGCTTTAGCCCACCTGGTGCCACTGGATACGGATTCCCACCCTGCCGACTCGATGCTGCCTCTGCTGCGCAAAGCCCTCATGGACGCTCACGACGAATTGTCAGATCGTTCCTCGCGCGACCGCGACTTGGAGGGGCTGGGAACCACCTGCATTGCCATCATGCGATCCGGTAACCGCCTGGCCATGGTTCATATCGGCGATTCACGCGCCTACATGTTGCGCGGCGAAACCCTGACCCAGGTGACCACCGACCATTCTTACGTCCAGTTCCTGGTCGATACTGGCCAGATCACGCAGGAAGAAGCCGAGCACCACCCCAATCGCAATGTGGTTTTGAAGATCCTGGGGGATTCTGAGGCTGACGTTGCTCCCGATGAGACGATCCGCGAGGCCGTGATCGGCGACCGTTGGCTCCTGTGTTCCGACGGACTTTCGGGCGTGGTGTCGCCCGAGACCATTGGCCAGATGATGGCAACCATTGAGGATCCGGGCGAGTGCGCCGAAGAATTGATCCGCTTGGCGCTGCTTGCTGGCGGTCCCGACAACATCACCTGCGTCGTGTCCGACATCGTTCCGTCCGGTTCTTTCCCGCCCGTACCTCCGCAGATTGTCGGCGCAGCGGCGATTGACCGTAATGCGGCGTCACGCGGTGGCGAGGGCGCTGCGGCGAAGGCAGCTGCGTTGAGTAAGAAGCGTCCTTCTGTTGATCTTGATGACGAGGACGAGGATGCGCGCCCGCCTCGCACTCGATGGTGGACTCCTGTCTTTATGCTGCTCGTAGCGGCTTTCCTTGTGGGTGCGGGCTGGCTGTCCTGGGCATGGAGCCAAACGCAGTTCTACGTCTTAGGTAAAGACGGTTATGTGGTGATTTATCAGGGGATTCCTCAAACTTTGGGCCCGTGGGAACTTTCCCATGCGGTGGAGGTCACGGACGTGGCCTTGGCTGATTTAACGCAAGTTGATCGCCAGCGCCTGACCGAACCGGTGGTGCGTTCTTCGCGAGAAGATGTGGACGCCTACGTTAACCAGTTGCGCGACGACATCGCCGATCAACACAACGGCGAGGCTCGCGACGAGGGCGCCCAGTCGGGTGCTCAATCGGGGGGCGGATCAAGTTCCCAATCGGGAGCGCAGTCAGCAAGCGAGTCCTCTTCGGAGGCGAATGGTTCAACGAGCAACGATGGGGGGAACGGCTAATGGCAACGGTTTCTATTGCTCCTGCGCGGCCTCGTCGATTGGTCGAAATGTTCCTGCTGTTCCTGGCTCTCACAGTGGGCGTGAGCGCCTACGTGTTGACTTCGATCAACCGGACGGGAGAACCGCCCGCTAACCTCGCCTTGCATATCCTGATCTTGGCTGGCCTCGCCATTGTTGCCGAGGTGGGAATCCACTTCCTAGCTCCCTTCGCTGACCCTGTGATTCTGCCGATCGCCGTGGCTTTAACTGGCTTAGGGCTGGCCATGATTTATCGGCTCGACCAGTCCTACAAGGCGCTGGGCCTGGATCACCAGGTCGTAGGAATGCGTCAGTTGCTTTTCGTAGGCATTGCGATTGTGTTGGCAGCGGTGATGCTTTTCTTGCTGCGCGACCACAAATTACTGCGCCGCTACACCTACACCTTCGGTTTTATCTCCCTCATCTTGTTGCTCCTACCGATGGTGCCCGGGCTGGGATACGAAACGATGGGTGCGCGCGTGTGGATCCGCGTAGGCGGAATGAGCTTCCAACCCGGTGAACTCGTCAAAATCACTTTGGCTATTTTCTTCGCCGGTTACCTGGTGACCAACCGTGACAACCTGGCCATTGGCGGCAAGAAGATCCTGGGGTTGCGACTACCTCGCGCCAGGGATCTTGGGCCGATCCTCGTGACCTGGCTGATCGGCATTTTGATCCTCGTCATGCAGCGCGATTTGGGAAGCTCTCTTCTCTTCTTTGGTCTCTTCGTTGCCACACTCTATGTGGCAACAAACCGAGTGTCGTGGCTGCTCATTGGCTTCATCATGTTCGTGCCAGCGGTACTCGTCGCCGTCAAAGCGTTCCCACATGTGGCGCGCCGATTCACCGTATGGCTCAACGCTTTGGATCCCCAGGTCTACGACGCTACGGGCGGTTCCTACCAGGTTGTTCAAGGCCTCTTCGGTCAAGCATCCGGTGGCCTCATGGGAACGGGTTGGGGCCGAGGTTATCCACAGCTTGTCCCTTTGGCAAACTCTGACTTCATCCTGTCGTCTTTGGCTGAGGAACTCGGTCTAGTCGGTATGGCGGCCATCCTCGTTCTGTATTTGATCCTCATTCAGAGAGGATTACGCGCCGCCCTGTCAGTGCGTGATGGCTTTGGCAAACTCCTGGCCACCGGCTTGAGTTTCTCTCTGGCCATCCAGCTTTTCGTCGTACTCGGTGGCATCACTCGTCTCATCCCGCTCACCGGCCTGACCGCTCCCTTCCTAGCGGCCGGCGGTTCATCTATGGTGTCGTCCTGGCTGACCATCGCCCTGCTGATCCGCGTCTCTGATGCGGCCCGCCGTCCCGCAGCCACGCCTGCGCCGTGGAACTCTGGGGTCCATGAGCCTGTCGTGACGGGAGGCGCCTCGTGAACAAGCAGATCCGTAAGCTCTTCATCCTCGTCCTCGTCATGTTCACCCTCCTGGGGCTTGGGCTGACAAATACCCAGTTCATCCAGGCGCCCTCGCTCAACGCTGATTCGCGTAACGAGAGAACGATTCTGCACGCGGCCGAAACCGACCGAGGACCGATCATCGTTGAAGGCACTGCCATCGCCTCGTCAACGAAGATCGAGGGATCTCAGCGTTACCAGCGTTCATATTCCGCAGGTCCCCTGTACGCCACCGTCACCGGGTATTTTTCGTCTGCAGTGTGGCAATCCACCGGTTTGGAAGCTGCTGCAGAAACCACTCTGGACGGCGAATCCCAGGCGCTCATTGGGCAGCGTCTACGCAATATCTTCACCGGCAAGAACCGCCAAGGTGGCGGCATCTTCCTCACATTGGACCCCGCCTTGCAGCAGGTCGCCGCCCAGCAGCTCGGCAATCGCAAGGGAGCGGTGGTCGCCCTCGACGCCAAAACCGGAGCGGTTCTGGCCATGTATTCCTCACCCAGCTACGACCCAAACTCTCTGGCAGTCTTCGATACCAACGCGGTCAATGAGTCTTACAAGGCGCTCTTAGCTGACCCGAATGAGCCGCTGACAAATCGGGCGATCGCCGGCAATCGTTACGCACCCGGATCCACCTTCAAGATCCTGACGACGATTGCCATGCTTGAGCAGGGTGTGGCCACACCCGACACAGAACTCGAGTCGCCCGTGTCGACGATGCTGCCCGGAACAGAAACGACCGTGTCGAATATTGAATCGAGTGAATGCGGCGACGGCACCCCCACGCTGACCGAAGCTTTTGCTCAGTCGTGCAATACAACTTTCGTGCTCGCTTCCCAGAAGCTCAGCCACGAGAATCTAGCCGATGTTGCGACGCGTTTCGGTTTCGGTAAGTCCCTCCAGATTCCACTGAAAGTCACCGAATCAGTGTTCCCTGACCAGACGGATCCCGCCCAGTTAGCGATGTCGTCAATCGGCCAGTACACGGTACAGGTCACTCCCCTGCAGATGGCTCAGGTTGCTCAGGCGATCGCTAACGACGGCACAATGATGACCCCGTATCTCATCGACGAGGTTGTCGACGCAGACCTGCAAGTCCAGTCCACGACGTCGCCGGCAAAGCTTGGAGAACCGGTAAGCGCCGAGGTTGCCAACCAGATTACTGAGATGATGAAAGCCGTCGTTTCTCAGCCCTACGGCACGGGAGCTTCGATGGCTCTCGACGGGGTGGCTGTTGCCGCTAAAACAGGCACCGCAGAAACTGGCGTAGATGGGCGCGCAAACGCATGGGCGGTTGGTTTTGCACCCGCTGACGATCCGACAATCGCCTTTGCTGTCATTGTCGAAGGCGACGAGTCTGATCCCACGCCTCACGGAGGTTCAACGGCAGGCCCCATCGCGAGGGCTCTTCTGGAGGCGAGCCTGTGGTGACGGATATGAAGAAAATGACGTCGGGGGTGGGCCGCTTGCTAGGCGGACGCTACACCCTCATTACTCCCATCGCTCAGGGCGGGATGGGCGAAGTGTGGAAGGCTCGCGACCGCGTTTCCGGACAGATCGTCGCAGCTAAGGTTTTGCGTCCCGAGTTATCCGGCGAGGCCCTGTCCTTGTCCCGACTGCGACTTGAAGCACGTAACTCGATGAGTGTGCAGCACCCCAACATCGCCAATGTTCAGGATTCTGGCGAGGACGATGGCCGCGGCTGGATCATCATGGAATTGGTGGAAGGCCGACCTTTGACGGACTATCTCAAGGGCGGCTCACGGATCGAACCGAGATACCTGGTGCCTCTGCTCATTCAGGTAGCGATGGCGTTGGGAGCGGCCGCCGGGGCGGGTGTGGTCCATCGTGACATTAAGCCTGCGAATATCTTGGTGCGCGGCGACGGCATGGTGAAGCTAACAGACTTTGGTATTTCTCGTGCTTCGAACCAGGTGTCCTTGACAGCTGACGGCATGGTCATGGGCACCGCTCAATATCTGCCCCCTGAGCAGGCGATGGGCGAGACCGCGACTTCGGCAGGTGACCTCTACGCCCTCGGAGTTATTGCTTACGAGGCTGCGGCTGGGCGTCGCCCCTTCACCGGTGACACTCAGGTCGATATTGCTTTTTCGCACGTCAATGACGCGGTTCCTCCGTTACCTGCTGACGTGCCCCAACCTCTAGCCGACGCGATTTTGCATCTGTTGGAAAAGGATCCGGCCAAGCGCCCTGAGTCCGGCACGGCTGCTGTGCGCGAATTTAATGCGGTGGCTAAGCAATTGCGTTTGCCCGTTCTCCCGCAACCTTTGCCTCTTCCCGAGGGCGTGGCGCCGACTCCGTCCCCAACGGCAGATCAACCGGTCGTGTCGTCAAAGGGCCAGTCGAGTGACTCCCCGCAGCCTCCGGTTGCATCCTCGGAATCTGGTACAGGCTCAGGCGCTGCTTCCACGCAGGAACCAGGCGCTGCTTCCACGCCAGCGCCAGACAATGCGGTCGCTGAGAGCCCCCGCGCTGCACTGGCCCGCAGGCTCCGCGAGCGCCAAGCAGCCCGCGAAGCAGCCGATCGCGAAGCTGTGGCGAAAGAGGCCGAGGCGCGGCAAGCCGCTGCCAAGGCAGCGGCCGAAAGTGAAGCAAGGTCTGCACGTCAAGTAGCCGCCGCACGTCAGGCGGCGGCTCAAGGTGAGGCTGCTGTGCGAACAAACATAGAAGCACCCACGGCAACAAAGAGTCCGACCCGCGCCAGTGCATCCCCTACGAGTACGGCGCGCGCCCGCACAACGCAAGGCATCACCCGGGCGGCTCGTCCTCGTTGGACACCCGTATCCGAGGCGCCCACGCAGCGTCGTAGCCCCTCACGCCCACCTGCGACCACGAAATACAACAGGTCTCAGGTTGCCCCTGCTGCGCCCAAGTACCAGCAGGCCTTGATTTGGATGATCGCCCTGGTGATCGTCGCCGTGGTCATTGGACTAACAGTCTTGATGATCGCCAATTTTTCCGGTTCACTCGGAACCAGTGCCCGAGGAATCCCCACCACCGAGGAGGTTTGGACATGGCAGAGTCCATGGCCCGCCGTCTAGCTGGCCGCTACGAAATCCGGTCGCTCATCGGCCGAGGAGGAATGGCAGAGGTCCACCTGGGCTTCGACGCCCGACTGTCCAGGATCGTCGCCATCAAGATGCTGCGAACCGACCTGGCTCAGGACTCCATTTTCCAGGCGCGCTTCCGGCGAGAAGCACAGTCGGCAGCCTCGTTGAACCACCCCAATATCGTGGCCGTGTACGACACGGGCGAAGAGATGACCACGGGCAGTGACGGCCGCGCAGTCTCGGTGCCCTACATCGTCATGGAGTACGTCGAGGGGCACACCGTTAAGGAGTTGATTTCCGACGGTACGCCGGTGCCCATCGACGAGGCCGTGGAGATCGTTTCCGGGGTCCTGTCGGCGATCCAGTATTCGCACGCTGCGAATCTGGTGCACCGCGACATTAAGCCCGGCAACATCATGTTGACCAATGACGGCAAGGTCAAGGTCATGGACTTCGGTATCGCCCGCGCGATGACTGATTCCCAAGCGACCATGACTCAGACGAACGCCGTGGTGGGCACGGCGCAGTATCTGTCACCGGAACAGGCTCGCGGTGAGCAGGTTGATGCGCGTTCTGACATCTACTCCACCGGCGTGGTCCTCTTCGAGCTACTCACTGGGCGTCCCCCGTTCACGGGTGATTCTGCGGTTGCGGTGGCCTACCAGCATGTTCAGCAGCTGCCGCCCGTTCCTTCGTCGGTCACGCCCGATATCCCTGAAGCCCTCGACCGGGTCGTCATGAAGGCGCTGGCTAAGGAACGTGAGAACCGGTATGCATCGGCCTCGACGATGCTCGCTGACCTCATGCGGGCGGCGCGCGGCGGCAACGTCAACGCCCCCGAAACTACCGTGTGGGCCTCGGCGAGTGGGCAGACGACTGCCACCATGCCGCTGGCTCGTACAACAACCGTGGCTTCGCCCTCGACCACTAATACTGCTGTCGATGAATACGAGGACGAGGAAGAGCCGCGCAAGAACCGCATCGGGATCATCATTGGCTTGGTGATTGCGGCCCTGGCCATCATCGGTTTGGTCTGGTGGGGTCTGTCCAACACGGAGCCCGAAAAGGAAACTGTGGCCGTGCCCGCAGGGCTAGTCGGCATGACGCAGGCGGAAGCTAAGAGCGCCATTGAAGGAGCTGGCCTCGTGTGGGCGGTGGCCGACGATCCAGTACCATCCGAGGATGTTGCCGAAGGCTCGGTGGCCAAGACTGATCCTGCTTCCGGAGCTACCGTCGAGGTCGGTTCAACTGTGACCGCATACCTGTCTTCTGGGCCCGAGTCGGTGGTGTTGCCAACCAACCTGGTCGGTATGTCGCCTGAGGAGGCAAAGAAAGCGGTCGAGGCGCTGGGCTTGGTGTGGGAGGTCGCCAGTGAAGAAGTGGCGTCAGAGGACGTTGAGAAGGGCAAGATCGCACAGATCAATCCTTCGGGTGGATCTAAGGTCAAGACCGGTTCAACCGTGACAGGTTACGTGTCATCGGGGTCCAACACGGTCCAGGTTCCTGACCTGTCGGGGATGACACAGGACCAAGCACGCGAGGCTTTGGCTGCAAAAGGGCTGAGCGTGGGAACCATTGACCTAGAGGACTCGGCTTCCGTGAAGGAAGGCCTGGTTATTTCAACAAATCCGGCGGTTGGTTCGGATGCTTCGAAGGGTGACGAGATTAGCCTGGTGGTCTCTACCGGTTTGGTCGCTGTCCCCGACTACGCGGGTCTATCTCAGGACCAGTATGTGACAGCTTTGTCCGAGGCAGGTCTGCGACCGGTGATGAATTCGGTGACTGACACGGCAACGAAGGGAGCCATTGTGTCGGTGGACCCGGGTGTGGGCACTCGCGTAGCACAGGGGTCCAATGTCAAGGTCAATATCTCGACAGGGCCCACCTCGCAGGAAACTCCAAAGCCTGATTCCGGTACTGATTCGGGCAATCAGAACTAGGCGTTTTCACACTGTGGGGGCCAGGATCCTGATGGATCCTGGCCCCCACAGTTTTAGCTGAAAGAGGTTAGCCAGCGCCCCTGTTTGCCGGTTTATGGTCAGAGCTGCGACCTGGCGGCGACAACGGGTTTGAGGTTGCGTGCACGGTCGGCGGCCTCGTCGTCACCGCAGACCGTCAACCAATTCGCGAACATTTTGTGACCGGACTCGGTCATCACGGATTCGGGGTGGAATTGGACGCCCTCGAGGGGCAGACTGCGGTGCCGCACTCCCATAATGATGCCGGAATCAGTTTGGGCCGTAACGTCAAGGCATTCGGGCATAGTTGATGGGTCGATCGCCAGGGAGTGGTAGCGAGTGACCGTCAGAGGCTGCGGGCATCCTGCGAAAACACCGGTTGCGTCATGAGTTATAACTGAGGTTTTGCCGTGCATGAGTTCTGGGGCGTGGCCAACAGTTGCGCCGAAGAGTTCACCAAGGGCTTGGTGGCCCAGGCACACACCGAGCATGGGGATGTTGTGGTCGGCGCAGTCCTGAATAGTTTGCAGGGAGGCGCCGGCGCTCTTGGGATCGCCAGGGCCAGGCGAAATGAGGACGCCGTCATAGGTATCGTCCTCGTACCAGAGGGGTTCAACAGCATCGTTGCGAACAACGTCCACGTGAGAGCCCAGGTGTCGCAGGTATCCCACGATCGTCCAGACGAAGGAGTCGTAGTTGTCGACGCACAGGATGCGTGTCATGAGGCCTCTTCCGGGTTATTAGGCATGATAGAAAATCATTTGGCTTGTGCCCTCAGTGAATCAGAATCAGGGGCTTGGCGAAACTTGGGCGTCCCTCGCGAGACTTTTGGGCGTCCCTCGCGGGGACTGTGGGACTACGACTGAGGTAGCGTCTCGCCAACAGAGGCATCGCTCAACCCAAAGAACTCCTGGGCCCATGGATAAACCCATGTGAAAAGCGCAGCCACTATCAGCGCAATCAGGATGAGTGCCTCAATGACCTTCAGCCACGTGGGTCCGGGAAGGTGGCGGAAAATCCATGCGTACATGTGTGGTTCCTCGTCCTCAGCTATCGGTGGGCTCGTCAAGCAATTCAGCAGGAAGACCCGTGCTCTTGGGGGTCCACGACTCAAACTTTAAGTGGACAATGTAGCGTTCATAGTTTCCGTATTCAGGATTACAGGTCGTCATCGTCATCATCCGTTCGGTGGGCGCCTGCGAAAAACTCAGATCCCCGATCACCGGCGCAATCACGCGGATATTCTCCGGGTCGTATGCTGACACGATCTCATGAGAGTCGTAGGTGTAGACAATGTAAGAGTCTGCGACCTCGACAACCACCTTCGAACCTTCGCCCAACTTATCGATCTGCCGGAAATTATTTCCGTAAGTGCGTCGGTGGCCGGCAACCGAGAAATTACCGACCTGGCCAGGCTGGGCGGTGTCGTTGTAGTGACCGGCCCACCCCTGGTCCAAAACGTACGAGGTCGTGCCCTGAGCAAGAGGAGTCTTCATCCAGTCCCAGGAAGGAATATGTAAGAGACCGTAAACCTCACCATCTGCCGGCTGGGTTGCCAACTCTGGGGGCGCATCGGTGCGCACCTCGCCTAAACGATCATTAACGGCAGGAGCATGTTCCTCGGCAAAAGTCTGGATAGTGTGCTTGACCTGATCCTGGACCTGATAGGTGGTCCAGTACAGCTGCCAAACCGAGAACAAACCAACAACGATCGCCGCGGTAATGAGGAGTTCTCCAATCACCCCAACGATGCTTGAGAAAACTGAGCGTGCACGCCTACGAGGGCGTGAATGCGCGCCGACGTGCTCACCCATCGTTATTCACCACCTGTGCGTATTGGAACGTCATATCCTGCTGGGCAGGAGGGAGATTCAAGGAATCTTTCAACTCCATGCGCCATCCCAGACCATAAAGTGTCACATAGGTCCGGTAATTGACGATACGCGGATTAGCGGCGACTGTCTCTTCCAAAGTCTGTGGATCGCCAATCGCTTCAATCACATATGGCGGCGAAAAGGAGGTGCCGTCAACCAGGATGACATTGCCGATACATCGGATCACCGTCCGGCTGGTCACGCGGACCCCCTGCACCGTCATGGCTTCGGCCCCGCCGTCCCACAGAGCATTCATCACGTCCTCGATGTCCTGCTGGTGGATGACCAAGTCATTGGGGGACGCACCCTCGGGAATAACGTCGGTCGGAGCATCCGTCAATGTGATGACTACTCCCGGGCCAGACACGGGTCGAGTAGATAAGGCTGGGACGGTCTTAAGCACTTCGATAGGGGTGGATGAGGCGTAGCTATCAACCTGATTCTTGAGTTGCGCCGTTTGCCGAGACAGGTCGTCGACCTCGTTCTGGCGTTGCTGAACTAAGGTCACCAGATCAACATCGGCGCGTGCCCGGCTATCGCGGTTAACCTGGGAGGAAATAGAAAAGAGCAATCCGGAAGCGACCGTGACAACAACAATCGAGAATCCTTTTCGCAACCATCTTCGGATCGCACGCCTCGGCTTTGCTGAAAGCTTGTCGGAAGCATGTAGTGACGAGCGTTTAGGAGGCTCAAAGGAGGGCGGCATGGTGTCAGCAGAATATTCGTCAGCCATGTTTGCCTCTCCCTTCGTGTCTTGGGTTTGCTGGAGTCGGGTCCGAGACTAGGCTATGGGACGTGCCGTCTGATCGGTACACCTGCGGGACGAGTGTTCCGCTGTATGCCCGCAGGAAAGTGTGCCCCGCAGGAAGAGGACGCAACGTGCCAGAGTCTAAGAAGCGTAAGAAGAACGGCAAGGAGGTCTCGGAAGATACCGAGATCCAAATGTGGACCGATGGGATCCCTTTGAGCCCCCGTTGGTGGGCTCCAGCATTCGTATCATTGCTGATCCTGGGCCTGCTATGGCTGATGGTCTACTACATCTCGTCGGGCATGTATCCCATTCCAGGAATCTCCTGGTGGAACCTGGTGATCGGCCTGGGCATCATGATGTCTGGATTCCTCATGACCCTCAGGTGGCGTTGAGGCATCCGCTTTGTGCAGCACTTTCAGGCACTAGCCTGCTCTAGACGCCGCACAACCAGAAACGCATAACTTTCCAGCCCCGACTGCGCGCAACATTTGCTGTGCACAGCCGGGGCTGACTGTATTCACACATGTGGATGACCCTGTGGATAATTACATCAATGTGATTCAGATGCGACCAAGGCAAATATATAAAGTTTTAAGAAACCGTAGAACTCGAAAAGCTGCGCTCAAACTCCACACCGAAGCATCAAAAGAAGAACGGCCAGCATCCCGAAAGATACTGGCCGTTAGAAGTTCCCGATCTCGCTCAGTAAAGAACCTCAAAAATCACGCGATAAATCAATGCAATCGCAGCCACCATGCCCACCGACATCGCGACCGCAGCCAATACCGACTGCCGACCCTGCTTCTTCGCCGTCACTCCGGCACGAGGGCGCCCAACCTTGACCAAGACCCACGTCACCACAGCACCGGTGATCATGCCGCCAACATGAGCCTGCCAGGAAATATTCGAACCAATGAACCCATAGACCAGGTTAATTCCCAGCAGCACAAGAATGGTGCGGGTATCGGCGCCCACCAACTTTTGCAAAATGAAGATCGACGCAAAAAGGCCAAAGACAGCGCCCGAAGCACCAACCGTGCCGTAGCTCAACGACTCCGGCTGAATCAAACCCCACGCCAGAACCGCGGCAGACCCACCCACCGCGGACAGCGCATAAAGTACGCCAAATCGCCAATGACCCAACACCTGCTCAATCGAGCGTCCCACAGAGAACAAAGCCAACATATTGAACATGATGTGGAACGTGCCCGAGTGTAAGAACGCCGTCGATAAGAAGCGCCACGGCTGAGTCAGGCCCAACCCCGGAGTAAAAAGCATCGCCCGATAAGCCGAGTCAGACACAAAACCAACAATGAACAACGCAACGCACGCAATGATGATCCCGTAGGTAACAGGCGAATCCCCCAGGTTCATACCTGCGACGGTTCGGCCTCGTCCTCGTAAAGGACCCGAACGCCTAAAACCGCGCTGCGTCGACGACGCACAATCCACGCACACGTTACGCACCTCTGTGGGCACGATGCATTCAATACACATCGGACGATTGCAACGCTTGCAGTAATCCACCGAACGCACCCCCGGATGGCGGGTGCAATCGGGGGCAGCATTCGGGTTCGACCGATACTGCCCGTAGGTCGGCATGCTCATGGAGTGTCCTTCCAGGCTCTTGCGGGCTCGGGTTCAAGCATCCCACGCCCAACGCAAGCCGTGCAGCACGAGCGGCAAAGCGGGGGCGAGGCCACCCGGCCCCGCCCCCGTCCTCGTCAGAGAGAAAATCAGTCGGTAATCTCGATGGACTCGATGACAACGTCGCTAACCGGACGATCATTTGCGCCGGTCGCCGTGGTAGCGATGGCGTCAACGACGTCCTTGGAAGCTTGGTCGACAACCTTGCCGAAGATCGTGTGCGCGCCAAACAGCCACTGGGTCGGGGCGACTGTGATGAAGAACTGGGAGCCGTTGGTGCCCTTACCCATGCGCTTACCAGCGTTAGCCATGGCCAGCAGGTAGGGCTCATCGAAGGTCAGCTCAGGGTGGATCTCATCATTGAACTGGTAGCCGGGGCCGCCGGTGCCGGTGCCCAACGGGTCACCACCTTGGATCATGAAACCGGAGATCACGCGGTGGAAGATGGTGCCGTCATATAGGGGACGAGAGGTCTTCTGGCCGGTGGTCGGGTCAGTCCACTCGCGCTCGCCCTTAGCCAAGGTCACGAAGTTATTGACCGTGTTGGGAGCGTGGTTGGGGAAAAGTTCAACGGTGATGTCACCCATGGAGGTGTGAAAAATTGCGTTCATGCCCCCATCGTCCCAGAAAACCCGCGTTCTGACATCCGAGACCACGGGTCATTCCACATCTGTGGGCTGCAGATCACACCATTTCGTTGCACAATTGGAGTGATCGGCGCATTCGCGCTACGAACCGACCAGATCCGGAGACATCATGGCCAACAAGCCGAATTTCGACGCTGACAAGCTGCGCAGCGAAGCACAGCAGCTCCTCGACACCGCGGCCGTTTACGCTGGTCGCGCAGCCGTTAAGGCCACTGAACTGGCTGAACAGGGTGTGGATTGGGCCGCTCCTCGCACCCAGGCCGCCCTCGCGAACGCCATTGAGCGCGCAACGCCAGTCCTAGAAAATGCCGCTGACCGCGCGCAGGCCGCCGCTGACCGCGCACGCCCCGCTATCGAAAAGGCTCGTTCCGAGGTCGTGGACGACTACCTCCCGCGCGTCAACCGCGCTGTGGCCGAGGGCTCGGCTGCACTCACGTCAAAGAAGGGTTCGCTTTCTGAGCGCGCTAGAAAGGCATCGGAGGTTTCCGTGACAGCGCTGACAACACCTACCAAGAAGCCCAAGCACCACCGCTTCCTGCGCGCCATCGGATGGACAGCTCTGGTTGGCACCGTCGCCGGCACCGGCTATGTCCTGTGGAAGCGTTCCCAGCCAATCGAAGATCCGTGGGCCGAAGAATACTGGGCCGACCTCGAAACCGATTCTTTCGTTCCCGCCGTTGAGCCCGAGGCCATCGAGGATGAGGTCGCGGACAAGGTTGACGAGGTCGTCGCTGACGTTGAAGAGGCTGTCGAGGACGACAAAAAGGCCTGAACTCTGAACTCTGAACTCTGAACTCTGAGAGGCTTACCACAGCTTTTGTGGCGGCGCTGAGTTCCCCTCGAGTTTCTCACGACCCTGGTGCCCTGAGCGCTCGGTTGACATCGAGCACTCGGGGCACCGTTGTACGTCCAAGCCCACCCCGTTGTGCGTCGAAACCCACCGTTATTCGTTGATGCCTGTCCGTAGACGAACCGGCATCGATGTATAAGCCTGGACTTCGGTGCAGAAGGGTGGATCTCGATGAGCCAATGGGCCGCTCGCCCCAAACGTGGTGGGCCGGTGGCGGAAAGGCCTCGTCAGCTTTCGAACCGATTCGCGCAAACGAACCGGTAAGCCTGCGCGACGAGTACATTGACGCAATGTTTGGCCGGTGGCGGCAGGGCCTGGTCGGGCTTCGAGGCAATTCGGTGAGCGGGCGGGACGCACCGGCCAAACACCCAACTTGGGCGTCCCTCGCGAGACTTATGGGCGTCCCTCGCGCGAATGGGCGAGGCGAAACAGGCCGAGGCTAGCGCGCGTCGAGTGCCAGCAGGGTTCGCAGCGTGCGCACAACGCCGTTCTCGTTATTGCTCGGCGCCACATAGGCACAGGCTTCAACCACGTCACTATGAGCGTTCGCCATCGCAAAGGACATATCGGCCTCGGCAAGCATCGCCAAATCGTTGTGGAAATCACCAAAAGCCACAGTTTGCGCGCGAGTCACACCAAGCTTTTCTTGCAGGGCCCGCACCGAACACCCTTTATCTACCCCGCGCATTTGTAGATCAGCCCAGAATTCGCCGGACACCGCGTACTGGTGAGTATCCGCGAAGTGAGCCAGCGTTGCCTCGGCCAAGCGGCCAACCGGATCCAAGCAGTACACGGCGAGTTTGACAATGTCATCGTCCAATTCGCCTGCTTCGATGCGTTCCAACACTCCATGCTGATCTTCCACACGCTGGGTGCGGTGGTAGTACGGCAGGACTCCGTTGACAAAAAGATCATCGGTGCGTTCAACGTACGCCGACTGCTTGCCACACATCACCAGGCCACCGTTAATTCCCGAAGCGACGGCTTCGCGCACCAAATCGATTGCCCGATGCAGGGACTCGTGATCCATAGGCGAGGACGACACCTCTTGCCCGTCTCGCATCACGATCGCGCCGTTTTCTCCCATGACGGTCATACCGCTTCGACCAGGGAACATGTCCAGAAGGGTCCACGCTTGGCGTCCGGAGGCCGGAGCGAACACGATGCCTCGTTCGTCAAGTTCATCGAGCAGATCCCACAATCCTTCAGGGAATTGCTTATTGTCATCAAGCAGGGTGCCATCCATATCAACTGCGACCAGTCGAATGTCAGCACCAACGGGAAGTTCAGATGCGGGAGTGGGAGCCACTGAGTTCGGGGATGCTGTGTCAGTCATGTTCCGATTGTCTCGCATCCATCGCCACTGCGGCGACGTTGCCCACGCGCACTAGCCCACTCAAACTTGCTAGCGTCAGCCATATGGAAGCCCAATCTGAGCCAACAATCCACGATGCCCGCATGTGGGCACAGATAAGCCTGCGAGCCTTCGCCGCCGCTACGAACTGTCTGATCCCGGGGCGGCGCTTCGTCCTCGTCAACAACGATTCCATATCGCCAACGGACCCGCGCCCTCGCGCCCTCGTTGATCTTTTGTCAGGGTTTGGCGCTCACGTCGAATGGACTGAGCTTGCCGCACCCTTGCCACTTTCGTCGTCCTCGAGTACGTCGGCTTCCACGCAGGCGGTGGTGTACGTGAGCGAGGACGGCGCCGATCATTCGGAGCTTCAAACTCTGTCGGTGGCGCATCATGGTGCGGTCTTGGTTGACACGCCTTTGGGCGGTCGCCCGGTGGTGGTGTATTCGCCCAATCTTGAACCAATGTCGCCCCCGCACGCGGCGTCAAACAAGCCGGATTATGGGGTTCGTCGTATCGAGTGGGCGCGTTCTCGCATGCCGGTGACACGCAAGATGGTGGATGACTTGGCAGCAGATGGCCTGATCCAAGGCCGCAAGATTGGCGTTTCCTTGGTGTTGGAACCGAAGACCGCGGCGCTAGCGCAGATGCTGCACGAGGCCGGGGCAAAGGTGTCGGTGTTTGGGCATGCGGACGAAACTCGCGACGATGTGGCTGCGGCGTTGCGTGCGGGCGGCGTCGACGTATTTGCTGACTCGAGTGCGGATGCTCTGCGCGAAGAGGAGCTGGCTCGCGGCTTTTTAGGGTCGGGGGTGGAGTTCCTGCTTGATGATGGGTCGCATCTAATCCGCATGGCTCACGATCCGAGTCGTGCACCTGGGGCGTTGGACATGATTGCTGGTGCGGGTGAAGAAACAACGTCCGGGGTGCGCCCATTGCGCGGCTTCGATCTGCGGTTCCCTGTGTTGTCAGCCAATGATGCGCGTTCGAAGACGCTTTTCGACAATGCGTATGCGACGGGGCAGTCGTGTTTGCTGACGATTTTGGACCTATTGGATCCTACCGGAGCCGGCGTGCCTCTTGAGGGCGAGTCGGTGGTTGTCATTGGCTATGGCGATGTGGGCAAGGGTTTTGCGCGTTTTACCAGGGCGTGCGGCGCCAAGGTGACGGTGGTCGAGTTGGATCCGGTGCGCGAGCTGCAGGCTCTGATGGACGGCTATAGGACGGCCTCCTTGGAGAATGCGGTCACTACCGCTGTCATGGTGGTTTCGGCCACCGGTGAGCCCTCGACTATCCCTGTGTCCGCAATGGAACGCATGCGACCGGGCACCGTCTTGGCGGTCGCCGGCGGTGTCACGGGTGAAATTGAGTTGGACGAGGCCGAGGCCGCTGGCTGGGTGATGTCCGATGCGCCTGGTCTGCGCGCGGTGCAGTTACTTTCACGAGGATGCGAATCGGTGGGCGGGCAGGACGAACACGTGGACGCAAGTTTGGCCGGTGGCGGCAGGGCATGGTCGGGCTTCGAACCGATTCGCGCAGGCGAATCGGCAAGCGAGCGGGCCACCACCGGCCAAACGCCCAACTTGGGCGTCCCTCGGCGAAGTTTTGGGCGTCCCTCGGCGAAGTTTTGGGCGTCCCTCGCGGGAGAGGGGGAAGGACAAGAGCGAGGACATGAGCCAAGGCTGGTTGTGCTGGATCGGGGAGGCTGCATTAACTGCACCGCCGGCGAAGGCAACCCCATTGAAATCATGGACATTAGCTTCGGCGTCCAGCTCGCCTGCCTGCGCGAACTGCTGACCCGCGTCCACGACCTCGAGCCCGGGCTCCATCAACTACCCAAGACAGCCGACGACCTCGTCGCCAAACGAGCCCTTGAAGCCCTACGCTGACCCCAACGCCGACACTGCAAGGAAGTACCACATGACTGCCGACGTCCAAGTCTGGTCCGCAGGACTCGTCATCCCGATCACCGCGCCCTCCGTCATGGACGGAGCCGTGGCCGTGCGCGATGGACGCATCGAACACGTTGGCGCCCGCGACTGGGTGATCTCCACCCTCGAACACCGGGGCTTAAGTTTCACGGAACGCCACTTTGACGGCGTCCTCATGCCCGGCCTCGTCAATGCACATACCCACCTGCAGTACACGGGAATGGCACAGGTCGGCACAGGTTCTTACACGGGATTCCCTGACTGGGCCAAAGCCTTCGACGCCATCTACGACAACACAACCTTAGATTGGGGCGGCGACGCTGCCGCAGGCGCTCAAGCACTCCTGCAAGCAGGCACGACGTCCGCCGCCGACGTCGTCACCGACCCTGAAGCAGCATCCGCCCTGCACGACGCTGGCCTACACGGCATCGCCTACTGGGAGGTCATGGGCTGGAAGAACGAGGACTGGCGCGAACGAGGCCTCGAAACCGTCAACGCCGCCCTCGATTCCATGCCGACTCCGCCCGCGATCGGCGTCTCTCCGCACGCCCCCTACTCTTTGGATGCGGACCCACTGCTCGACTTGCCTGATTTGGCGCGCCGACGGGGCCTGCGCTTGCACATTCACTTGGGGGAATCCCATTCGGAAGCCGAGTGGGCTGAGTCGCGTACCGGCGAGCTCGCTGACCTGTGGAGAACCCCAGATTCGCCCTCCTTTACTGCCATGCGTGCTCGCGGCGGTGGCTTTTCTGCCACCCAATTCGTCGACCAGCTAGGAGTTCTTGGACCCGACTGCCATATTGCCCACGGTGTCTACATGACGGCCGATGATCGGCGTCGCCTGCGGGCGCGTGGCACCGCTGTGGCACTGTGTCCACGGTCGAACCGCGTTATCGGTTTGGATGCTCCGCCGGTTGCCGCCTACCTCAATGAGGGCAACATGATTGCGGTGGGCACAGACTCCCTGTCATCCTCGCCGTCCTTGGATGTGCTCGAGGACGTGGCTGTCTTGTTTGATCTGGCTCGCAAGCAGGGGTATCAGTCCTCTGACCTGGGGCGTCGCCTCCTGCAAGCCGCAACCCTGGGTGGGGCCTGGGCGATGGGTTTGGCGACGGGCCCAGATCGTATTGGCCAGCTTCAGGCGGGAGCCGTGGCCGACATGACGGTGGTGGATGTGCCGGTGTCTGACATCGTGGGCACCATCGACGACGTGGTGCGCCATGGAGCCGGACACCAGGTGGAAACCGTGGTAGCAGGCCAGATTAGGTGGAGCGCGGCAGACTGAGGAACCACTTAAAGACACTTTTTCGTATGGTGGTGGCATGAGTATTGCCGATCAGCTCGTCACCGACCTCAGCCTCGAGCCCCACCCCGAGGGCGGGTGGTTCCGCCGCACGTGGACTGCCCCCAAGCAGGTGATGACCGAGGGCGGGCCCCGAGCAACCGCGTCAGGCATCCTCTTCCTATTGGATGAGGACATGGAGGCGCGTTGGCACGTCGTGCGTTCGGACGAATTGTGGTTGTGGCATGGTCCGGGTGCCCTAGAGATTCACTTAGGTGGCGAGGGCGAGGAACCGAGTGCGCAGCCGCGAGTGGTTGTGCTCAACAGCCCGGCGGACAGCCTTGACGATCAAGAGTCTGCGACCGGCCTCGTACCATCCGAAACTTCGAATCCGGTGCAATTGCTCGTCCCCGCTGACACTTGGCAGCGTACTTTTGCCCGCGGCGCCCACGCCCTCGCAACGTGTGTTGTCTCACCTGAGTTCACCTACGATGATTGGAAATTGGCGGAAAACCGCTAATTCTTTCAAGTTACGAAATTCCGGGTGTCGAAATCGTCATCTCGGGTTCGATCCAGCCTCTATAGGGTGAAACCGTTCGCACAACGCGTAAACCCGCATGCACGAACCACTTTTGACCGGCAACACCCCCGGAGGCATCTGATGAGCCGTTCCTTCCGTCCCTTCGCCGCTGTGGCAGCCATCGCTGCCACCCTGACCCTGGGCGCCTGCTCGGGCTCGTCCTCGTCGGACACTGTAGAGTCCACTGCCAACTCCACCCAGTCCGCTGCGGCCGGAGCCCTCGAAACCGTCACCGAAGGCAAACTAACCTTCGCAACCTCTGAGCCGGCCTACTCGCCGTGGATCCTCGACAACGACCCCACCTCAGGTGAAGGCTACGAGTCCGCCGTCGCCTACGCCGTCGCAGAAAAGCTCGGCTACGGAGCCGAAGACGTCGTGTGGGTTCGCGCAACATTTGACTCCTCCATCGCCCCCGGCGCCAAGGACTGGGACCTGAACATGCAGCAGTTCTCTATCACCGAGGACCGCAAGAAGGCTGTTGACTTCTCCAGCCCCTACTACACCACTTCGCAGGCCATCATCGCCTCCCCCGATTCACCGGCCGTGGGCGCCAAGTCCATCGCCGATCTCAAGGACGTGCTCGTTGGTGTCCAGACAGGCACCACATCTCAGCAGTTCGTCTCCTCGCACCTGGCTGATGGCCTGAGCAAGGCCCCCCAGTTCTACAACTCCTCCGATGACACCGTCGCTGCCCTGAAGTCGGGCCAGGTGGACGCCATCGTCGTCGATCTGCCCACCGCGTTCAACATGATCGCCACCCAGATCGACAACGGCGTGATCGTCGGCCAGTTCGCCGACGCAACCGACGGCGACACCTACGGGATCGTCCTACCCAAGGGTTCGTCTTTGACCCCCGCAGTGACCGAGGCTGTTGATGCGCTTGCCGCAGACGGCACCCTCGCTGAGCTGCAGGCCAAGTGGCTGACCATCACCGATGGTCAGGAAATCCCAGTCCTCGACTGACTTTCCTCGACGCCCGGGATCGTCCTCATCAAGAGGATGTACGAGGGCGGGGCACCTGCCCAACGCAGCCCCGCCCTCGTCCCGGCCCGACGAATAGGACACTGACTTGTCGCAACCCGTCATCACCAACGACGACCCTATGGCCGAACTTCCCGTCTCTGACGTGGAGCTCGGCCGTCGTGCATTCCGGCGCCAGAAAGCCACACGATCCGTCCTCGTGTCGATTCTGTCGACCCTCATCTTCGCCGTTGTCATTTGGTTCGTCATCACGAACTCGCCCGGCTGGCAAACCACTCAAGAAACCTTCTTCAACCCCGAGCACTTCGTCGCGGCCCTGCCCGAGGTCGCCAAAGGCCTCTGGCTCAATATCCGAATCCTGTTCGTCGCCGTCATTGGCGTGGCAATCTTTGCCACCCTTTTGGCTGCGGCGCGCACCCTGGGCGGCCCCATCTTCTTTCCCATCCGTTTTCTCGCGGCCGCATACACGGATATTTTCCGAGGCATCCCCTTCCTGGTGGTCCTCTATCTGATCGGTTTCGGTGTGCCCGCGCTCAACCCGACGACGCGCATTCCCGCAGCGTTCCTCGGCACCATCGCACTGGTCTTGACGTATACCTCGTACGTTGCTGAAGTCATCCGAGCGGGACTGGAATCGATCCACCCCTCGCAACGCTACGCGGCGAGATCCTTGGGGCTGACCCACGGCCAGACTCTGCGCCACATCATCGTCCCGCAAGCGATCCGTAAGGTGACGCCCGCTCTGATGAATGACTTTATCTCCATGCAAAAGGACGTGGGTCTGATTTCGGTGCTGGGCGCTGTGGACGCGATTCGTTCCGCGCAGATCTACCAGGCGACAACCTACAACTTCACGCCCTACGTGGTGGCGGGCGTCCTCTTCATCGTCATGTCATTCCCCTTCATACGCCTGTCTGACTGGTACACAGCCAAGCTACGTAAGCGCGAACAGATGGGAGGCACCGTCTGATGTGTGCTGATACCCCGGTTTTTTCAGCCCAACGCGTCGTTAAGCGCTTTGGTGACAACGTGGTTCTTCGCGGCCTCGACCTGGATGTGGACGCCCACGAAGTCGTTGTTCTACTCGGTGCTTCCGGCTCTGGTAAATCGACGCTGTTACGCTGTGCGAACCTCCTTGAACGCGTCGATGACGGGCAGATTTTCCTGTCCGGCCAAGACATTACTGACCCTTCAGTCAATGCCGACAAAATCCGCGCCCGCATTGGAGTGGTCTTCCAGCATTTCAACCTATTCCCCCACCTGTCGGTGTTGGACAATGTGACGCTTGCGGCTCGCAAAGTTCACGGGTGGGATGCGGCGAAAGCCGATGCTCGCGGGCATGAGCTGCTCACCCGTATCGGTTTGGATTCCAAGGCATCCGAGTTCCCAGATCGTCTCTCCGGCGGCCAGCAGCAACGCGTTGCCATTGTGCGTGCCCTGGCTACGAATCCTGAACTACTGCTCCTTGACGAGATTACGTCTGCGCTGGACCCCGTTTTGGTGGGTGAGGTGTTGGACTTGGTCGGTGAAATTAAGGACGCCGGTTCGACGATCCTCATGGCGACCCACGAGATTGGTTTTGCCCGCCAAGCTGCCGATCGAGTGGTGTTCTTGGAGCGCGGCAAGATCGTTGAACAGGGCCCGCCTAGCCAGGTCATTGATAATCCTCAGATGCCTGCGACTCAGGAGTTCCTACGCCGAATTCTTCGGTGATCGCTTCGTATTGTTGGCCGCATGATGTAGCGAGGCCCGCTCTTTCCGGTGGTACCGGCTTGAGCGGGCCTCGTTTCATGTCTGAACAGCAACGGTGAACCACGGTGCTGGAACTTCGTTGGTAACACCGCTGCTCTCTATAGCTTCGCCGTCGGTTGACGTTTCAGCTGATCAGCGGGAGCCCTCGGTAATAATCAAAGTGAAGGTGACCGCCTGGCCTTCGGGATCAGTCAGCGTGACTGTGGTGCCTTCGGTGACGGCCAGCGGGCTGATCCCGGGGTTGGTCACCATCGAGCCGTCGTCCGTGCCGGCGACGAATTCTGCGACCGAGGCGTCCTCGATCGTCGCGCTCCACTTTGTCACGTCTGAGTCTTCAGGGACGTTAAGAACGAGGTGGCGTTCAGACGGCAGAGTCACGGTGGCGCCGTCAAGGGTTGTCGGGTCTTTGATAATGGGGCCAAGAGCCTGTGCGTCCATCGAACTACCAGCTTCAGATTGAGCCGCACCTGATTCACCAGCCGTGTCATTACGCACCGCATCGTTGGAGCTGCAGCCCACCAGAGCAGTTGCGGCCAGGCCAAGGGCGAACAGAGACATACAAATTTTACGCTTGTTCATGCTGATCATGGTATGCCTGCAAGATCGACATGCCCAAGCAGGCAACAGGCGCCAAAGAGTTTTGGGCGTCCTTCGCGGGAGTTTTGGGCGTCTAGGTCTAAGAAGATAACTTGCAGCAAACACAATGAGTTCATGGTGCGCACATGTTCACTCTGCGTTCGGTCCCCCTACCCGAACAACCTCGGGCACACAATAGAAACCGGAGGGCAAACCTGCTTGCGCCCTCGTCAATGGAAGGCTTGATCATGACACACCTCGGACACAACAACCTCACTACCCCCGAACCGACGCCGATCTCGAACCCCACCATCGACGTACAGATGGCGCATCGATCGATCCGCGCGTACACAGAAGAGAAACTCACCTCCGACGAGGTGACCACGCTACTTGAAGTCGCACGGCACACGGCGTCGTCCTCGTTCCTGCAGCAGATGACCACACTGCACATCACCGACCCCGCCATCCGTGAAGAGTTCTTCAAAGCGTCTGGCCAGCCCTATGTTGGTGGCGACCTAGGTGACCTTTTCGTGTTCATCGTTGACCTATACCGCAACGCAAAAATCCGTGAAGAAGCGGGCATCGGTAACGAAGCACTGTCCTCAACAAATCTCTTTTTGATCGGCTGCCAAGACGTGCTCCTAGGCGCGCAGAATATGGTGGTTGCCGCCGAATCCATGGGCCTGGGTACCGTCTACCTGGGTTCAATCAACGCTGATCCTGAGCGCATTATCAAGGCCCTCGAACTACCGAAGTACACGTTCCCGCTGCTGGGTCTGTTGGTGGGCCATCCCGCGCAGGAGCCACAATTCAAGCCGCGCCTGCCGCTGGGAATTGTGTCAGGCGAAAACACCTACCCCAAAGTTGAGTCGTATTCGCAGCTCATCGCCGACTACGACCAGGTCATCACCCGCTACTACGACCTGCGTGACGGCGGCGCTCGGTACGAGACTTTCACAAACCTCGTGCGCACAACGATTGGCAAGGGCGGCGCCCACGTGTCCCCGATGCTGCGCATCCTCAACGACCAGGGGCTGTGCTTGTCCTAACAGGGCGCAGAGCTGGGGCACGCTTCGCGCATCGAGCGAGCCACCCTTCTGGCAATAATGACCGCACTCCCCTGGTCGCAATCCTGCGTCAGCTCCTGCCCTCTCCTGATCGCCATTCTGCGTGGGCGCCCCCCTGCCTGGCCGCCGCCCGTACGCAGCTGAGCTGCGCATAGGGCGGGATCGACCTCGTACCATGAAGAGGTGTTGATGGAAACGGGCAGAGACAAAGGCTTTAGAACCTACGTATTTATCGAGCGCTTCGGCAGGAATGTCGCAGCACTGCACCCTTTCCCCGAGCACAACATCGGTCTTGTGCGCGACGCCTTGGCCGACGCGGGAATACCGATTTCTATTGTCGGCCCGGACGCGCCCGCAATCGGCGAGGGCCTGTATTTCCAAGAAACTGATTTTGAGGATGATGTCCTGGGTGTTCTGGCGGATTCTCTGACTCTTCGTGGCATCGGCGCTTACGCGTACGCACTGCTCGAGGACGATTTTGGCGGTGATTCCAGCCTGGCGCTGTTCACCCGCGTTGGTGAGGTGTTTCCTCGCGAGGGCGCACGCATCGTCATGACGCACATGTGGATCCGGCGCCGCCCGGACGGCGACCAACAAGCTGTGTCATGGGTATTTGGGGCGCCCAATGACCTGGTCGAAGCGAATACCCTTCTGTCACGTCGTTTCAATACCGAGCCTGTCAACGGGCCAACCGGAATGGCAGCGATCGAGATCCCACACCCCGAGTTTGCGGCCGGCGTAATCGAGGCACCTCAGTTACTTGATGAAATCTTCCAGATCCTGGGAGCAGCTGGGTTTGAGGGACCCACTTTCTGTTCCAACGGTGCCGATACGCCCGACAGTGGCACCGGCGCGCCCTAGGATGAGGTCGGCCGCGCCCGAAGACGAGCCTTGTGTGCGCGAGGATGCGGCCGGTGTGCCCGAGGACCGAGAAGCCTCGTCGGAGTAGTCCCTCGTTGAGCTCCGAAACCCACCGTTATACGGTGACGCCGGTTCGTCCTCGAACCTCCAACGGCGCATAACGATGGATCTCGATGCAGGGGCTTTCAGCGCTTAAACTTGTGCGTCCCTCGCGGGAGTTATGGGCGTCCCTCGCGGGGAGGGACGGGGCCAGAGACGGGACAACGTCAGCGGATTGACTCCATGACGCGCACACCATCAAGCAACGGCATGTATGGCAACGGGTCTACACCCATCTCAAGCACATAGTTGGTGAGCTGATCGCGCACAACCTTCTTGAGCGTCTGCACATCCCACGGCTTAGCGATGTAGTAGTCCAGGCCGGCCTGGTTAACCGCGCGAATCGTGTCATCCTGATCCGCCTGGCCCGTCACCAAAACTGTACGAACCCCCGCGAAGCGTTCATCCTTGCGCAGCTCCACCAGGAAGTCCACACCGGACTTTCCGGGCAGCCGGTGATCCGACAGGACGAGAGCCAGATCCTCACCCTCACCGTGAATCTCATCCAGAACCGCCCACGCATCGTCCACGTCCTCAGCGGTCTCAAGGCGGATCTTGGTCCAGAACTCTTCGAGATCACGCTCAAGTGCATCGCGGACATCGGCCTCGTCTTCCAGAGACAGGATTGTCAGGGTCATGATCCCTCCTGGGTGGTGGTTGGTTGAACTATTGATTCGTCTGAAACTGCTGGTAGTGAAACTCGCACCAGGGTACGGCCGGGAACGGAGTCAATCTCTAGCGTGCCACCATGACCGTCAACAATCTGGCGAACGATCGACATTCCCATACCCAAACCAAAACGCACACGACCCGCTTTGGTCGTGAAATGCGGTTCGAAAATCTTTTCCAAAAGGGCTTCGGGGATCCCCGGGCCATTGTCGCCAATCGTGACAACAACCCGGTCATCAACACCGCGAACCTTGATGAAAATCTGAGGCTCGAACCCCTCTTGCAGTCGCGGATTGGCGTCGCCACCACCGTTTTGGTCGCCATCAGGGTCACCATTTTCGGTCGCGTCGGCACGCTCGTCCTCGATGGCCTCTGCGGCGTTAACCAGTAGGTTCGTCCACACCTGCTGCAATTTGGCCGGATGCGCCATGACCACAGGCACGTCCTCGTAATCGCACTCGACCTCGATACCGCGCAAACGGTGGTTCGTCAGCCGTAGCACATCATCCACGCCTTCGCGCACGTCCACTGCTTTGAAGTCTTCTGCGTCGGGGCGCGCATACCCTTTCAGCGACTGGGTGAGTTCAATGACCCTACTGCCGGCGGCAAGAACCGAACGCAAGGATGATCCAACGCGCGCGCCCGACTCAATGGACTCAAGTTCTTTATCCCCTGCACCAACAAGACGTGCAGCAGCCTCGGCATCCTCGATACCAGCACGCACAAGGCGCCTGGCCATCTGCCGATCCTCGCCCACAATGGGCAGAATCTCTTTAATGATTGCCCGTTCCACAGCGGTGGACTGAGGGGCTGCCGTCAACGCCCGCCGCATGGAATCGCGTGCGGCCCCAGTTTGAGGGGTTGCGGACAACAGCCGATCCACATCTTCACTCATATGTTCAGCAGCTCGAATGAGCGCCGTCACCGGATTATTAAGCTCGTGAGCAATGCCGGCCGACAATTCACCCAACATGGCGAATCGCGCGCGCTCAACCAGCTCAGCCCGCGTGGCTTTCAGATCCTGCAAAGCCTTATTGAGGTTCTCCTTCTGAAGTTCCAGATCCTCAGCGAGCATCGCATTTTCCAGATGCAGGTCCTCAGCGCGCATCAGCCTGCGCGTCAGCGACCGGATTGCCAAAGCCGTCAGAGGCGACGCGATTTCAGGTTCTTCCACGAGGACGATCTGAAGCTGCTCAGTGGTCAGGCGCACCAAGGTGGTCTCAGAGGTAGTCACACCCGTAAAGAACGCGTTTTCTCCGCGCGCCAAAGATACGAGGCCAATGAGGGGCCCCGAGCTAGCATGGTGAGCCAAGACTTCACCGCGCATAGAATCGCGATGCAAGCTCACTTCCCCTTCCAACACCAGGTGAACCGCGCCCACAGGCTCATCCTGGGTGACCAACACCGTCCCCGGCGGCACAACAATGCGAGGCCTGGGACCAAGCACCCGCTCAACCCCATCAAGCAGTTCCAAAACGACACTGCGTTCAGAAACTCCCAGCCCCTCTAACAGGGGGCCTTGAACCGCCGACTCGGGAGGCTCCCCAATCAGCGCAACAATTTGATCACGCGTACGGCCCTCGCCCACCAGGTGGCGCACCATCGTCGAATAACACTGACCGATTAGGAGCGGCACCGTCCACGGCACCGTCGTCACCGACGCCAACCGATCCGACGCGGTACCTCTCTCAAGGTCATCGTGGACCTCTTGATCAGTGACAACCACCCACCTGGTGTACTCAAGGATCGGCATTGACTCGGTGTGCTCAATAAGCTCATCGATGTCAGAAATCTCGCTGGTGGCAACCGCCAGCACAACGTGATCAGCCGGCCCCAGTGATTCGTTGTATTCACGCAGGCGATGGGCCCCAGAAATGTGGTCGAGGCACAGGTTAGGGAAAGCGACGGCCATGTCCTGCGTGAGGGCGTGGGCGATGTCCCTCGAATCATCACCGACGACGAGGACGTGCACGTGCAAGCCGGGGCGGTGGCCTCCCCTTCTCACATCGGTGCGTGACCAGAGTTCATCATCACGATGTTCGAAGGCATGAGTCCACCGCGACGCGATCCGTGGGATCGGCCGCGTGCGCTCGCCCTCGTCAATCGTCATGTCAGAAAAGCCCCATCAGTCTCCACGTCAGCGGAGCCACGAACGCCAGCAGGATCACGCCGATGACGCCGACAGCGACACCGACAACGGCCATTTCTTTCGTGGGCGTGGTGCCCGTGGAGTAGGCAATGGCGTTGGGGGGCGTCGAGATCGGCAGGATCATGCCGAGCGAGCAACCCAGCGCGAGGACGATCGCGATTTCGGCAGCGGAGGTCGACACCGTCGCAGCCAGGCCCATACCCATGGGGATCAAGAGGTTGGCCGAGGCTGAGTGGGAGATGACGTTCGACGTTCCCCAGCCGACGAGGGCGAGGACAAAGATCAGCAGCGCCGTAGGAATAGCTGCCCACTGGATTGAGCCGAGCATCCACTTATCGAGGCCGGTGGCGGCAACACCGGCACCCAGCGCGATACCTCCGGCCACCAGCCACAGGACAGGCCAGTCGAGGGCGCGCAGGTCATCGCCGTTCATCACTTTGGCCATCAGTAAGACCACGACGGGCAGGAAGCCCACAATGTTGGCGGAGACTCCGTGCAGGGCCTCCGTCATCCACAAGATCACGGTGACAATGGCGACGGCGTAGAAAATCTTCGCATTGCGTGAGGTCTGGAACTTCGCGGAAGTGTCGACGTCGAACTTGGAGTCGGTGGGAACATAGCGCCACGCGATAAATAGCCACGACGCTGCCAAAACAACCAGCATGAGGGGGACGGCGGCAGCCATCCAGTCCATGAATGTCACCTTGATACCGGCGGTTTCAAGGGCACCCAAAGCGATGGCGTTAGGCGGGGTTCCAACGGGTGTTCCGATGCCACCGACGTTGGCAGCAACGGGAATGGATAGGGCAATACCAGTGCGGGCTTTGCCTTCGGGCAGAGCCATAATGACGGGCATCATGACGGCGAACATGGTGGCGGTGGTGGCCGTGTTCGACATGAACATCGACAAGACCGCGGTGATCAGCATGACGCCCAGAACGGTGAGCCGAGGCTTGCCCAGGAATGGGCGCAGCAGGACTGCCGATAGGGCTCGGTCGACCTTGTATTTGGCTGCCCCGTCAGCCAACATGAAGCCACCGAGGAACAGGATGATCACCGGATTGGCCAGCGCCCCAAAGAAGGTGGTGTACGCGGGTGCTTCTTCGGCCAGCGGCAAAAGTGCTTTGTCTGAGACGAAGAGGACTTCCAAGAAAATCACGAGGACGGCAGTTGCAGCCAGCGGGAAGGCCTCGGTGACCCACAGGCAGATGGCCATGAGGAAGATGCCGAACATGCGGGTGCCCATGACCCCCAGGCCTGGCAGTTCGATAAAGAGGCACACAATGACGGCAAGAATGCCGAGTGTTCCTCCGACCAGTTTGACCGGGCTGATCTTATTGCCGTGATTCTTCTGGCGAGTGGTCATGTTGGTGGCGGACCTGGAGTCCACCGTCAGCGTGCCGTGTGATGCTTTAGTCATTGGAAGCAAGACCTCGTCGTTGGGGTTGTCTAAATTGTTGACAGCTTCATCAGTCTATGTGATGGCGCACACGTCATGTGGGAGGATGAGCCCACAATTCATGGGTTTATCCACGCGCGCGACGCCATCGAATGAGTCGAGATCCGTGATCGTGAACCCACAGTGGGCACTCGTCGAGTGACCTGGCCTCACATCGGCGACACTTAAGTTATGGAAGAACGCCGAGGCCCGCTGCGCCCAACCGAAATCGCCACCTGCGGCGCCATGGTTGGCCTGGCTGTCACCCTGGGAATCCTGGCTGCAGTCATGCCCGTCTTCAACATCATCTTCCAAGCCGCTTCCGCAGTACCCCTCGCAATGGTGGCAACGCGGCTACGCCCTCGCACAACAGCCGCAGCATTCTTCACAACCGTGCTGATGTCCCTCGCAATCGGAGGGATTAATACTGCTTGGGTGGTCGCCCAATCAGCCCTGGTGGGCGTGGTCGTGGGGGCGCTTCGACGCAAAGGCATCGGATGGTTCGGAGCTGTCGTCACCGGCCTCGTCCTCGGACTTATTGGTGGCCTCGCCGCAGTTGGCTTGCTGTGGCTGCTTGCCGACCTGCGTGATCTGTTCCTGGACTCAGCCAAAACGACCTTTGACGGCTACCTCAAACTCGTTGGACGCTGGGATGTCCTCGCACCTAGTGCGCAAGTTTTGCGTGAATTTCTGTACTGGCTGCTCAACGTTTGGTGGGTGTGGCTGCCCATTGTCACGCTGGTGTTGTTGGCTGCATTGGTGTGGCTTGCGCACTGGCTGCTGGGCGCCGTCTTATCACGCATCGACTTGTCCAGTGGTTGGGATCCGCTCATGGCGTCGGGCGCGGTCCCTTCCGGTATTGACAAGGACGAGGGCGCCGACGCGGGCACCGAACCACCACGTGTCCTGCCCGTGAGTTTCAAGGACGTGTCCTTTAAGTATCCAACAGCCTCCGCACCCGCATTAGTCGGAATCAACCTTGCCTTTGAGGTGGGCGGTTTCACCGTGATCGAGGGCCCCAACGGGTCGGGTAAATCAACTCTGGCGCTCCTCTTAGCCGGCGCTCAGCCGTCGGCGGGCACCGTCACTCGTCCCGGCGGTGTTGGCGGCGCAGCCGCCCACCTGGGCGAAATCGGCGGAACGGCGCTCGTGTCCCAACGGTCCGAGCTTCAAATGCTGGGAGAAACCGTTGCCGAGGACGTGTTGTGGGGGCTAGCCCCAAATGAACGCGATGATGTTGATCTTGCTGAACTTCTGACATTGGTTGGACTCGATGGCAAGGAAGAGGTACTGACTCGTCACCTGTCCGGCGGGCAGTTGCAACGGTTGGCGCTTGCTGGCGCCCTTGTGCGCAAGCCGGTGCTCCTCATTTCTGATGAATCCACGGCAATGATTGACCAGTCGGGCCGCGAGGAGCTTCTGGAGATCCTCACTTCCTTGCCTGCTCGAGGCACCACCGTCATCCACGTCACCCATGACCCCGTGGAAGCCGCGAGCGCCGATCGACGTATTCGCTTGGAAGCCGGCAACGTGGTGTTTGACTCCGCAGCGCTCGAGGCGTTGCCGCCAGATCTTCCATCCGCGCCTTCGCCTGACTGTGTTGGCGATGTAGCCAAATCCGAGCATGGCGTTGATGATCCACTCAGCGCGTCACCCGCCGTCGTTAGCGATACGCCTGACACCGCAACCAACCCCATTGAAGCTCCACCCAGCGCGCCGACCGGCCTCGTTAGCGATACGCCCAACTCCTCGCCCGCCCTCGTCAACAATGAGTCCAACTCCGAGCCCGCCCTCGCCGTACACCAAGAGCGAGCTCGGTGGCCCAAAGCGCCAGAAGCCCTGTGGGCCGACCGGATCGCCCACTCCTACGACGTCGGCACTCCCTGGCAAAAGGACGTTCTCCATGACGTTTCACTGATCCTCAACCCAGGTGACGCCACGCTCATCACCGGAGACAACGGCTCCGGTAAGACAACACTGTCGCGGATTCTCACCGGTCTCGTCGCTCCCACGTGGGGTAAGTGCACGCTGGGCGCACAGCCCATGACTGCGCGGATCGGGGGTGTTGCACTATCCATGCAATTCGCGCGCCTGCAGCTTCAGCGGCCCAATGTTCGCACCGACATTCTGTCCGCTGCAGGCATCGGACCCAGCGTGGGGACGGGGTCAAAAGGAGGGAAAACCTCGGTAGGTACCAGCCGCCAGGAGGCAGACGAACTTGTCGAAAGCGCGATGCGCAGGGTGGGGCTTGATCCGGATTTAGCCAGGCGCAACATCGACGAACTTTCAGGCGGGCAAATGCGACGCGTCGCTTTGGCAGGGCTGCTCGCATCCAACCCGCAAGTGTTGATCCTGGACGAACCAATGGCCGGCCTGGATCAAGAATCACGAGAAATACTCGTATCCATACTTGAAAAACGCAGGAAAGCGGGCCTGTCTGTACTGGTGATTTCGCATGACACTGCGGACCTGGAGTCCCTGTGCGAGCGGCATCTACACCTAGCGGATGGGGTACTGGCATGAGCGTACCTACAGTGAAAAACGTACGGAAGGGGCGGCCTCGCAAAGGTTCAAGCATGGGGGTGCCGCGACTGCTGCCCTGGGTAACAATGCTGGGTCGGACCTGGGCGGGAACGCTCATTGTGTGCTGGACGGCGCTCACTTCGGCGCTGCTCATCAAGCCCACCTGGGTAACGGTTGGCGCGGTTGCAGCGGTGTTGGCGGTTGGGTCATTGATCGCGCGCGTGCCCGTGTCTGCGGTTCCTCGCGCCCCTGTGTGGCTGTTGAGCGGATTGGTCGGCGGGATGATTGGGGCTTGGTTGGGTGATGGCCTTGTGATCTTCCTGCGGGCGGTGTCGGTCACCATCCTGGTGCTGTGGGGTTCGGCGTTGCTGCTGTGGACTGTGCCAACGCGGCGGTTGGCGGCGGCAATTCGTAGCCTGCTGGCGCCTCTGAAATGGGTCGGTGTGCCCGTAGATGAGTGGGCACAAATCATGGGATTGGCTTTAAGGAGCCTGCCAGTTCTACGCGATCAGACCACCGCTGTGATGGATACGGCCAAGTTGCGGGTGGGAGCAGACTTGGCTCGGTTGAGTTTGCCTGAATTCACACGCATGAGCGTGGATGTGGTCACTGCAACACTGTCGGTGGCTTCTCGTGGTGCGGCCGACACTGGGCGAGCAATGTCCATGCGCGGAGGGTCTGCTCCCATTGAACGCGAGCGGGTTGCCCTGGGTTGGCGGGATTTCGCGGTGTTTGGGGCGTCCGGAGCGGCGATCGCCGCAGTCGTGATCTTCGCGTAGGTGGTGTGCGGCGGCGGGGTTCTGATTTCGCGGATCGAATCTCGGTTTGACGTAGCGAGCGAATTACTCGTAGTCTTTGCAAGCACGCGCGAGTGGCGGAATAGGCAGACGCGCACGGTTCAGGTCCGTGTTCCAGTGATGGAGTGGGGGTTCAACTCCCCCCTCGCGCACCAGTACTTTCCCGCAGTATTCTGCGGAAAAGCCGAGGTGCTAAAAGTGCCAAGACTACAGCGGAGACTACATTTCGCCTGTGCAAGAGGTGTTCTTTAGAATCCTTTTACTTACGCAAGAGTCGAGATCTGTTCGAATCTCGACTCTTTGTTTTGCCGCTGAGGTTTGCGTTCGCCGCCGCGTGGCGCACACATTTCCGGGGCTTCCAGGCTAAGCACGCTTCCAGACCTTCGATGCCACCCCCTTCTAGATCGCGCATAATTCCCGGTCTTCCAAGGCGGAAACACTGGTGACACGAATCCCACATAAGTAGGTAGGCGTGGGTTAACCGTGCGCATGGAGCTGTAACCGTGTGCAACCTACGCAATACACGTACTTACAACCCGAAAAACCCTGTGCAACCCTGCACAACAAGCCGTAACCGTGCGGAATATTTGTGACCCACACACTTAACCCATAACACGCACATTTAGTGCAGGTTTAGCCGCCGACAATCTCCCACTATCGCCTTTGGCTTTGGTGCTGTACGGTTGAGAACGTAGTTAAACAGTTTCACGCAGTGCTTGCTTTGCCGGGTTGTTGCTAGAGGTTGAGTGACTATGCCGGTTCTAATCTGAATCGGTTTCACCGCCCCCCCGGGGCTCACAGAATGGAAAACACCGATGACTACTGGTGTCGTGAAATGGTTCAACGACGAAAAGGGCTACGGCTTCATCACACCTGACGACGGCTCCGCCGACGTCTTCGCCCACTTCTCCAACATCGTACAGGACAACGGCCGCCGCACCCTCTTCGAAGAGGAAAAGGTCGAGTTCGAGGTCACCCAGGGCCCCAAGGGCCTGCAGGCAGAGAACATCCAGCGCCTCGGCTGATCTGACGATCAGCTTTCCGGCACAGCCGGAGCTTTATGCACTCGCCCCCGCACCAACAGGTGCGGGGGCGTCGCTGTTAGCCCTCACGGAAAATTTGGGCGCCGTCTGTCTTTGCCAGCCATGTCGAAACACCCGCAGAATTAGACACAGTCGCGCCATTCTCCTAGATGGAATCTTGCTGAAAGCGTTGAATTTCCAACGATCTATTCGATGCTTCAAAACACCAAAAGGTACGACTGTGTCTATTTTTGCGGGTAGACGGGTGGCGCCGCGCGAAACCCTGGCTTTCAACAGGCCCCAAACCGCGCCCAAGCCCCCGCACACATCCCCGCATCCCCAGATCCGCAGATCCGCAGATCCGCAGATCCGCTAATCAAATCCCACACATCAAAGCCTCAATAAGCAATTGACGCTTAGGACCAGAGTCCTACTTCCTGTGTATTGCCCCACAAGGATTGGATTGTTAACAATCATGGGTCTAGCATTGAAACCACTGAAGGAAAACGGCGAAATCGCCGGGAAAATTCAGTGACTGACACGCTGCTGTGCGGGAGTGCGTCAGTGCTTTCGCATCGTGGCAAAGCATTGAACACTCGAAGAAGGAAAAAATTCCGTGTCGTACATCGTGAAGTCCGATTCCACTCCTACCGCAGCTTGGCAGCCTGCCGTTGACACCGCGGCCGTCCTGTCCCTCGTCGTTATGCTGTCCATCCTGGGCATCTTCGCCTCCATCTCGGTTGGCTCCACCGCATCCGCCGTGGTTGCAGCAGTCGTTGGCCTTTCCGCCCTCGTCTTCGCACCCGCCGTTTACACCATGATCGGCCGCTCCGACTCCTGATGAGGTAATTCCGGGGCGTGCAAAGAAGCACGCCCCCGTTTGAACCCGAGCGTGACGCACCCGGCGTCACGCTCTTCTTGTTGAAAAATCCACTATCTGACCGATCGCCATCAACGATCCACAACACGACGACACTCGATATTGACCCGCCAAGCCCCCCACGAAGACGAGCAGCAAATGAGCACCGCACCACAACCAGCCCCGCCAACAAGCGTCGACCACCGCTCACTAGCCCTCGGCATCGCGACCTATGTCATCTGGGGCTTCTTCCCCCTCTACTTCCATGAACTCAACCCCGCTCGCCCCCTCGAAGTCATCGCTCACCGCGCTTTCTGGGGCCTGTGTTTTTGCCTAATTGGGCTAGTCGTCCTCAAGCGCTGGAACCGGCTGGTCGACGCAATCACTTCCCCCAAGATTCGCTGGCGCCTGACTTTGGCTGGATTCTTGGTCGTCATCAACTGGACCACTTACGTTTTCGCCATTCAAACTGGCCATACTGTCGACGCAGCCATCGGATACTTCATCAATCCGCTGGTGACAGTTGCGCTGTCTATGATCGTTCGGCGCGAACGCACCTCCACCTTGCAGAAGATTGCGCTCGGTTTTGGAGCCGTCGCGGTTGCAATCCTCATCCTTGGACAAGGTCGCCTGCCGTGGGTGTCACTGACACTAGCGTTGAGCTTCGGCTTCTATTCGCTGGTCAAGAAGGACGTCGCCGCGACTGTGGATCCGCTTGCCGGGATGGCGGTGGAGACGGCTGCCGTTGCGCCGGTTCTGTTGGCTTATTTGGCTTATCTTGCTGTTCGAGGGCAGACATCGTTCAACACCATCGCCGCGGCTCATGCCGCCGGCCAACCAACGATTCAGTGGCCGCTTCACCTATTCCTTTTGATCGGGGCTGGGCTGCTGACGGTCATTCCACTGGTTATGTTCGCCACCGCCGCTCGAGGGCTACCGCTGGCCACCCTGGGTTTCATCCAATATTTGTCGCCAGTTCTGCAAATGGCGGTGGGCATCATTGCTTTCCACGAGGTCGTTGAACCCACCCGTTGGATTGCAACTGGGGTGGTGTGGATTGCTCTGGTATTCCTGAGCGTGGACATCGTGTTGGCGTCGCGGCGGCGCAAAAAGTTACTGCGCCGGTCCTAGGTGGGCGAGGGTGGGTTGGGCGACCAGCCAAAGATCTTACGAGGCAACGCGTCCTCTGAGTTAAGCCGACTGCCTGGCCAGCCAATGTACGAGGGCGACGCAGCTTGCGAACCTTAGGCATCGCCTCGTCGAGAAACGAGCGGGACGAAGAGACGCCCGATTACTCAGCCGGAGCGCTTCCTCCGTCGGGCTCAGGCCGACCGGTGAAGTTGACGAAGCGCGCCATATCTCCTTGGAAGAGGGCGGTGATGGTGTCGGTGGCGCCATTCCTGTGTTTGGCAACAATGATGTCGGCCTCGCCGGGGCGGTCTTCTTTGTTGTAGTAGTCGGGGCGGTGCAACAGCATAATGATGTCGGCGTCCTGCTCGAGCGAACCGGATTCGCGCAGGTCAGACATCATCGGCTTGCGGTCGTTACGCGATTCGGAGTTTCGGTTGAGCTGTGCAACGGCAATGACCGGTACTTCTAGGTCTTTGGCCAGGAGTTTGAGGTTTCGCGACATTGCGGAGACTTCTTGCTGGCGCGATTCAACCTGTTGGCCAGTGGTCATGAGCTGCAGGTAGTCAATGACGACTAGGCCAAGGTTTTCCTGCTGTTTGAGGCGGCGGCACTTGGAGCGAATTTCGGAGATCGTGATGTTGGCGGAGTCGTCGACGTACAGGGGTGCATCGGCGATGCGCGAGGTGGTTTCAGCAACTTTTCGCCAGTCGATATCTGACATTTTTCCCGCTTGCATCTTGGATAAGCGCACTCCTGATTCGGCGGAGAGCATGCGCATGGTGATTTCCTGATGGCTCATTTCCAGGGAGAAAATCAGCGAGGTGATTTTGTGTTTAATCGATGCTGATCGGCAGATGTCGAGGGCGAGCGTGGATTTTCCCATGGCTGGGCGGGCTGCGACGATGATCATTTGTCCGCCGCGTAGTCCCTGGGTGAGGTTGTCGAGGTCGGTGAAGCCTGTGGGTACGCCGGTGAGTTTGCCCTGGTTGTTTTCGATGTCCTCGAGTTGGAGGAGGATCTCTTCGGACATGGCGCTCATGGAGTGATAGTCAGTTCCGCTTCGGCCTTGCGCGACAGCAAAGACTTCAGCTTGAGCTTGGTCGACGATTTCTTCGATTTCGCCTCCGGCTTCGGAGTATCCAAGTTGGACGACTCGGGTTCCGGCGGTGACCAGGCGCCTCATGACTGCGGCGTCGTGAACGATTTTTGCGTAGTAGCCGGCGTTGGCTGCGGTGGGAACGGATGAGATGAGGCTGTGTAGGTAGGCGGCTCCGCCGATCTTGGTGAGCAGGCCTTTGGTTTTGAGGTCTCCTGCCACAGTGATGGCGTCGGCGGGGATTCCGGATCCGTGAAGGTCGATGATGGCGTCGAAGATGATTTCGTGGTTGGGCATGTAGAAGTCTGTGCCGCGCAGGATTTCGAGGACGACGTCAATGGCGTCGGTGGTGAGCATCATCGATCCGAGGACGGACATTTCCGCGTCGATGTCTTGTGGCGGGATTCTGTCGAAGTCCTCGGCTGCCATCGTCTCTCCTGTGTGTTTTGGGCGTCCCTCGCGGGGGTTTTGGGCGTCCCTCGCGGGGGATACTGCGCACCCTATGCGCTGTGCTCACGCGAGGGTAGCGCCTTCTATCCTCATCTCGCTCACCCTCAATGTGTACTCGAAGGGGAAAAAGTGTGGACAGAATGTGGATGAAGCCGGTCTTTTTACACAGTAATTGTGGATAGACCTTGGGATGGTCCAATAGGTCACTCCCTGATCCACAACCCGCGAGTGGCTGGATTCTGCCAGAAAAATCTGCAGACTTGTCCACAGTTGTGTACACAGACTGTGGATGAAATCTGGGAAGGAAATCCGTGGACGAGCACAAACCCAACAGCTCCGACCCTCAACCAACTATTGAGGCTTCAACCAACCCCGATACCAACTCCAACAGCAAGGAACACCCCACCCCTAACACCACCGTCGCTCATGCTGACACAGCACCCGTCCCCACCGATAAAAGCGCACTACGCAAACAGATTCTTGCCCTCGCTATACCCGCCCTCGGCGCTCTCATTGCCGAACCGCTTTTCACCTTCATCGACTCGGCAATGGTCGGTCACCTCGGCACCGCACAACTCGCAGGACTAGGGCTTGCATCCACAGTCCTGAACACCATCGTTGGAATCTTCATCTTCCTGGCCTACTCAACCACCGCGCTAGCGGGACAAGCCCTCGGGGCAGGCCGACCCGACCGAGCGATCGGTTCCGGCATCGAAGCCATGTGGCTGGCCGCAGGCCTTGGCATCCTCTCCGCCATAGCACTCACCCTGTGGACAGAGCCAATCCTGACCTTCGTGGGCGCCACCGCCAAAACCATGCCGCACGCGTCCGCCTACCTGAAGTGGAGTGCACCCGGCCTCGTCCCCATGTTCGTCGTGTACGCGGCCACCGGAACCCTGCGCGGCCTGCAAGACACCAAGAACCCGCTTATAGCCGCGAGCGCCGGAGCAGCCTTCAACGTTGTCGCCAACTGGATCCTCATGTACCCGCTGAGCATGGGAGTGGGAGGATCGGGCGCTGGCACCACCCTGACACAAACCCTCATGGCGGTCGGCCTGGGCTGGGTGGTCGTGCGGGCAGCTCGCACGCACAAGGTGCGCTTGGCCCCTTCCCTTGGCGGCTTGGGACAAGCAGCGCTAGAGGGCGTGCCCCTGCTGGTTCGCACTATTGCCTTACGTTTGGCCCTCATGGGGACACTCACCGTGGCCGCAGCGGTATCAGTGACAGCCCTGGCCACCCACCAGGTGGTGTGGACGGTGTGGAGCTTCGCCGCCTATTTGTTGGACGCTTTGGCCATCGCAGCGCAAGCCATGTTCGGGTATGCGGTGGGCGCCGGCGATGTGGCGCGTATGCGTCAACTCTTAGCCACTTTGACTCGCTGGGGAGCGGTTGCCGGCGCCGGCATTGGCGCGGTGCTCGTCATGATGTCCCCCTGGTTGCCCAGGTTCTTTGGATCGGATGCGGCCATGCACGACATGGGCACAATACTGCTGATGTTGGCTGCCGTATTCATGCCGGTGGCCGGAATCGTCTATCTGCTTGATGGTGTGCTCATTGGAGCGGGACGCGGCAGATTCTTGGCGGTGTCCGGCGTCATCAACTTGGCGGTATATGCCCCGGTGTTGTGGGGGTTACGAACCTGGGTCGACAGCTCGGCTTCTCATTCGAATCAGTTGGCACCAATGGCGTTGCTGTGGTTGGCCTTTGCTGGCCTCTACATGGGGTTACGGGCCGCAGCTAATGCGTGGGCAACATGGCGAGGACGAAATCCGGTGATCCCTCGAGTCTAGGTCCGCCGTGAGCGGCGGAGGTGGCGAACCCCTCTGCACAGGGGGGTGGCGGCGCGGCCTCCAGCAGACTATTGTTGATAGTCGGACTGTTGTCGGCACCCGTCGCCAACTTTCCGGCGCGATCATTTCGGTGATCGCACACGCATAACCCTCCTGTCACGGACCGTCCGTGACCGCAAAGACCATAGGAGGTGGGAACCACATGCGTAACTACGAGCTGATGGTGATCCTCGATCCTTCGATCGACGAGCGTACCGTCACCCCGATGATGGAAAAGTACCTTGAGCCGGTGACCGCTGATGGCGGCTCCGTCGAAAAGATTGACGTCTGGGGCAAGCGTCGCCTTGCTTACGAGATCCTCAAGAACTCTGAGGGCATCTACGTCGTCATCAATATGACCACGACCTCGCCGGTCGCACTGGAGATCAACCGCCGCATGAACCTGGACGAGTCCATCATGCGTACCAAGCTCCTGCGCCCCGACGTCCACTGATTCCTTCTTCGAATCACACCCTTCCCACTTCTGACACCGAGGAGCCGACATGGCCGGAGAAACCGTTATCACTGTCATCGGCAATCTGACCGCTGACCCTGAGCTGCGCTGGACACCGTCCGGCGCCGCGGTCGCCGACTTCACGGTGGCCTCTACGCCACGCACTTTCGACCGAGCTTCGGGCGAGTGGCGCGATGGTGACACCCTGTTCATGCGTTGCTCCGTTTGGCGCGATATGGCAGAAAATGTTGCCGAATCGCTGCGCAAAGGCATGCGAGTCATCGTTCAGGGTCGCCTGACTCAGCGTTCCTACGACACTAACCAAGGTGAGCGTCGCACGGTCGTTGAAATGCAGGTTGACGAGGTCGGGCCCTCCTTGCGCCGCGCTAAGGCACAAGTGACCCGCGTTCAGAGTCAAGGTGGACAGGGCGGCTACCAGCAGGGCGGCAACCGCGGTGGGGATGGACCCCAGGGCGGTTACCAGTCCCAGGGTGGCTACGGTTCGAATCAGGCCAATTACGGCGCACCAGCGGGAGGATCTGTCGAAGACCCGTGGCGCACCCCCGAACCGGGCGGCGCGTCCTCGTTCAACGACGAACCCCCGTTCTGATCGTCAGTCATCGACGACACCAACTTCATCATTTGGGGCGCACATCCGCCCAGATCACTAGGAGACCATCATGGCGAAGCCTCAACTTCGCAATAAGCCCATCAAGAAGAAGGCCAACCCGCTCAAGTCGGCCAAGATCGAGAACATCGATTACAAGGACACCGCTCTGCTGCGTAAGTTCATCTCGGACCGCGGCAAGATCCGCGCACGCCGCGTGACCGGTGTGTCCACCCAGGAGCAGCGCAAGATCGCGCGCGCCGTTAAGAACGCCCGCGAGATGGCTCTGCTGCCTTACTCGTCGACCGGCCGCTGATCGGGAAGGATACAGAGAATATGGCTACCACCAAGCTCATCCTGACCCAGGATGTTGCCAACCTCGGCAATGCCGGAGAGGTCATCGAGGTCAAGTCCGGCTACGCCCGCAACTACCTGGTTCCCCGCGGTTTCGCGACCAAGTGGACCAAGGGCGCTCAGAAGCAGATCGACCAGATGGCCGCTGCTCGTCGCCGCCACGAGATCGCTTCCGTGGACGACGCTCGCGTCGTGCGCGACGACCTTCAGGCAGCTTCTTTCGTCACCGTGTCCGCCAAGGCCGGTGCGAATGACCGCCTCTTCGGTTCGATTTCGCCCGCGCAGATCGCCGAGGCCGTTCAGGCCGAACTCGGTCAGAAGATCGACCGTCGCCGCATCATGATCGCTTCGCCGATCAAGACCGTTGGTGACTTCACCGTCGTCGTCAACCTCCACAACGAGGTGTCCGCGAACCTCAAGGTTCGCGTTGTCGCCACTAAGTGAGGTGACCGCCAGCCCTCCTGAGTAGGAGAAAGCTGGAAGGCGCTTAACAGTTTGGGCCCTCGATCCGCACGGATCGGGGGCCCAAACTGTTGCTTCTTGACCTATCACGAGCCAACCAGCTCCGTGAAGGAGCGAGGCGGGAACTCTCGCTAACGCAGGCGGTCAGTTACCTGTACCAGCACCGTTACCGGTGCCACCGGCGTCTGATCCGGCATTACCGTTGCCATTATTGGTATTGCCGATACCCGTATCAGAAGCATCTTCGTTTTGATTTACTGACGTCTCCTCGGATTCATTTTCTCCGCTGTTTTGGTTTTGCCCAGGAGTTGGCCTCGCCGGTTGAGTCGGCTGGGTAGCGGGAGATTCTGTGTCCTCCGTCTTCTCTTCTTCGACTGGTTGGGTGGGCTGTACGCGCTGAGGAGCCGCCGTACGATTCGACGTTACACGCCAGTCGAAGTCACCAGCATTGGCATCACTGACGGCACCAACCATGTACTGGGTCCACACATCAACAGGCCAGTCGCCACCATGGAACTGATCCAAACCGCCGATATTTGTCAACGGCACCGCATTCCCCTCGTCATCAGACTGGTACATGGATACAGCCGTCGACATGCCAGGAACGAAGCCAACAAATTGAGCAGATCGTTGTTCTTCAGACGTTCCAGTTTTACCGGCGATGGTGAAACTGGGCAACGCTTGGGCCACGGCTTCGGCGGTGCCACCATAGGCCGTAACAGCTTCAAGGGCCGGTAAGATCGAAGACACTTCCTCGGCCTCGAACATGCGCTCCGTAGTCACCACCGACTCATAGACCTTGTTGCCTGCCGAGTCTGACACCGAACGCACAATGTGCGCGTCCGTACGATTACCACCGCTGGCAATGGTCGCATAAGCGGTGGCCAGGTCGATGTTGTGCGGAGCCGCAAAACCCAGTGTGTTGAGCAAGGTGGCTTCCAGGCCGAGAGTGTCTTCTGGGATACCCGCGTCAATGGCGGCTCGCATCGTGGCTTCGGCACCGATCTTTTCGTTGAGGGCAACGAACGCAGTGTTCACCGAGTATTGGGTGGCTCGCACCAGGGACACATTGCCCCACGAGTAATTTGAGTCGTTTTGAACTTCGGTGGTCATGCCGGGGAAAGTCTGCGGCGAATTGCCGTTGAAAGTGTCGTAGACGGATCCGCCCGCACGCGCGTTAGCCAGCAGTGAGAAGGTCTTGAAGCTCGAACCTGCCATGGCAACATCCTGGGTTGCCCCATTTTGTTGGCGCGTCAGATAGTCACTGCCACCGTATTCAGCCAGGATCTCTCCGGTGGCCGGATCGATAGAGGTCAAAGCAACGTGCATGTGTTCGCTATCCCAGCCTTCAACCTCTTTCATTGATTCGGCCGCGGCAATCGCCGCATCCTGCTTGGCTTTGTCAATGGTGGAAATAATGTCCAGGCCACCCATGTTGATTTCATCTTCGGTGAAGGCACCCGAGTCAATGAGTTCAGCTTTGATCTGCGCAATCAGATACCCGTTGGGGCCAGCTAGGGACTCTTGGTTGCGCGAGGTCGGATCCACAGTTTCAGGGAACTGCGCGCCGTCCGCGTCTGCCTGGGAGATCCACCCGTCCTCGACCATCAGGCCGAGGACGCGCTCCCAGCGTTGCTGAGCCTGCGCCTCGTCTACTGCTGGATCCCACGCGGAGGGGGCGGGGATGATGCCGGCGATCATCGCGGCCTCGGACAGAGTCATTTCGGTTGCCGGATGCCCGAAGTACGCCTGCGATGCAGATTCAATGCCGTAGGCGCCTCGCCCAAAGTAAATGGTGTTGAGGTAGTTGCCGATCACCTGTTCTTTGGACTGCTCACGGTTGATTTTGACAGCCAGGACGGCTTCTTTGATTTTGCCCGTGTAGCTGGTGGTTTCACCCATGTAGTAGCGCTCAACGTACTGCTGGGTCAGGGTGGATCCGCCTTGGCGGGTGCCTTGGGTAACGTTGTTGACGACGGCACGGAAGATACCTTTGAAGTCGATGCCGGAGTTCGTGTAGAAGGTCCGGTCTTCGCTGGCGACAACGGCTTTGGCGACGTAGTCGGGCAGCTGCGTGGTGTCGATGATCTCGCGATCGAATTCGCCGAGGGTCCCAAGTTCGGTTTGTCCGTCTGCGTAGTGGACGGTGGTGGTTTCAGCCAGGGCCAGGTCGTCGGCTTCGGGCACAGCCAAGGTGACGTAGAGGTAGAGGAAGGCTCCCAGTCCCAAGATCAGGCCGGCCAGGAGAGTGAAGACGATGCCTAAGCCAATGCGTCTACCCCAGCCGCCTTTTTTGCCGCCTTTTCCGGAGCCTGCTTTGCGCATGTTGGTCCGCTTTGTGGCGGTCGGCGTAGTCGTTCGTGTGGAGCGGCGATTGGCCGGTGCGCTCTTTGACGAGGACGACCTGCGTTTGGGCGCCGACGATGCGGCACGTGAGCTTGAAGAAGAGGACGGCGTTGAGCCTGATGCGCCGCCTGCTTGTACGCGTTTGCGCGCTGCATCTGCTCGTTTGGGCAGGTTAGTACCGGAGGTTGAGGAGCCGGACATGATCTCGTCCCATTCGCTTCGGCCACGTGTATTCGCCACAGATTCGTACCTTTCAACGGTCGTCGACTGTTCCAGCGTATGCGCCGAACCTGTGAATCCCCATTGTTTGGGCCTCTTGACGACCTATCTCACGGCAAGAACGTAACGCGTGCCTCGTTTTTGGCCAATCTGAGTAACCAGCCCCTTTTCAACAAGGTTCTTGAGTTCTGAACGAGCCGTCAATGCGTCGACACCAGAGAATAAGCGATATCCGCTATTCGTGAGCTCATCACCGCGTCGCATACGTAGCAGCGCTTCTTTCTGGGAAGACGTCAGATCGTGACTTCCCAGCGATCCCAGCCATGCAAGATCCCGACTGGAGTGGAGAGCGTGATTAGGGAAAATCACTGTGAAACGCACACCATTGTCGATGAATTGAGGAGCTTCAAGCCCACCTTTGATAAGTTCTTCTCGGACAACACCGATACCTGTTCCCATCGCCTCGATAACGCGATGGTCTGGTCCTCCCACATGGCGGCAGATGGCATATAAGAACTCGTTGACAGCACTTTTACCGTCACGCATCCCAAGTTGATCGACACTCAATCCCCACAGTCCTCCCGGGCTGGTTAAAACCATTCCTTTCGCCGTCAAACGAAGCTCAACGACTCGTCCTGCGGTTGCGTCTGACAGATCCCTATGCACCAGCGCATTGGCAATCACTTCCCGTACTGCCACCAGAGGAATCTCATACTTAGTTACGCCGTTTCCGTCAGCGGTCACCGCCTGATTACGGCCAATGTTTTGAGCTACCCATTCAACAGCTCCGTTAAGGATCTGAGAGATCCTACCGGTCAAATCCGTTCGATTAATCGCCCGTACTTCACGCGAAGTATCGACATCTGGCTCAATAGCCGCCGTCAAACTCAAGTGGGGCAGGTACTGCTGGGGATAGATTCCGAGCGCGTATAAGCCAGCAACAGTCACTTCACCGTCTTCGGTCACCACGTTGAGCATGCGCAAGATCGTCTCATCGTCCTGGTTAAGTAAGGCCGGGGTGTATTGCCTGACGGAAGTGATGAATTCAGAAACGGCTTTTTCGTCAAGATCGCTTCGACTGGTTCCTGGAACGGCTACGCGGTCATCGCGCGGTCGTTCATGTCGGCGCAACATCTGCTGTTGTTCTTGCAGCGACATCGTATAGTCGCCGTCGTATTGCCGAATGTATGCCTTTCCTTGCCATTTCACAGGTTTAGCGCTTTGAGGTGTTTCTGAAACATTGACGACGACGACAGTCTTATCGCCCATGGTCAGAGTGCGTACATCCACGGTTAGGGGAGGGCTGAAAGCTTTTCGGGCTTGTGAGGTGACTCTTTGGGCGATTTCATGTGGATCGTGAACGCCAACCAGCGGATTGTCTTGGCGTTCGTCGACTCCGAGGAGGATGGCTCCGCCTCCAGGAAGATTTGCGAGTGCGCACAGTGATGGGCAGAGGCTGGAATCGGAGTATTCCGAAAAAGTTTTCGCTTCCAGATTCAGGCTGTCGCCACGGTCCAGTGTCAAGCGCGCGAGTGCTTCCTGTAGGTCCTCCTCAGTGGTGATCATGGCTCAAGTTTATCTCAGAAAAACATGAGTTATGAGATAAAAGTGGGTAGTTATCTCATAACAAGTGCGAGTTATGAGATAAAAACACCCAGTTATCTCAAAAAATCTCGAGTTATCTCATAACTCTTACAGTTATCTCAAGACCATTGTTCTTCGGCGCGACCTTCGGTTGCCCACAGGGTGTGGAAGACGCCGGGTTTGTCGATGCGTGCGTAGGTGTGGGATCCAAAGAAGTCGCGTTGACCTTGGATCAGGGCGGCGGGCAAACGCTGGGCGCGAATCTGATCAAAGTAGGACAACGAGGACGAGAACACCGGGGCCGGTACACCCGCCATCGCCGACAGCGCCACGATCCTACGAAGCGAAGGCACGCATTCTTGGAAACGCTGAGCAAAAGGACCAGCAGCCAGCAGCAACGGCAAATCTGGATCGGCCTCGTACGCCGAAGCAATGTCGTCTAAGAAGCCTGCGCGAATGATGCATCCAGCCCGCCAGATCTTAGCCAACGCACCCTTGTCAATCTGCCAACCAAAAGCATCGGCGCCCGCAGTGATCTCATCAAAACCCTGCGAATAGGCCACAACCTTGGACGCAAACAACGCTTGGCGCACATCTTCAACAAACGCGGCCACATCCTCGTCGGCCACCTCAATCGCAGAAGCCGAACCCTCAAGACCACGAGCAGCCGCGCGCTGAGGCAACGAACACGACGCACCACGAGCAAAGGTCGCCTCACCAATACCGGTAACAGGAACCGCCAAATCCAAAGCCGTTTGAACCGTCCACTTACCCGTACCCTTTTGCGACGCCTGATCCACAATCAGATCCACCAACGGCACACCCGTGTCGGCATCAACCTGACGCAACACCTCAACGGTGATCTCCATCAGATACGAATTGAGCTCACCCTGGTTCCACTGAGCAAAAATGTCCGCAATCGCCGCGGGCGCCAACCCCAAGCCCTCACGCAACAAGTTGTACGCCTCAGCAATCACCTGCATGTCGGCGTACTCAATACCGTTGTGCACCATCTTGACGAAGTGACCCGCACCATCAGCCCCCACATGAGTACAGCACGGCTCACCTTGGTAATGAGCTGAAATCTTTTCAAACATGGGCCCCAAACGGTCATAAGACTCCCGCGTCCCACCGGGCATAATCGACGGACCCCACAGGGCGCCCTCTTCACCACCAGACACACCCGCACCCACAAAATGCAGGCCGCGCTCACGCGCCCAACGCTCACGCCTGACCGTGTCAGAAAACAACGAGTTCCCACAATCAACAATGATGTCGCCAGCTTCCATATGCTCGGCCAACTGCTTCATCGCTTCGTCCGTGGCGACACCGGCTTGAACCATAATGATCGCCACGCGAGGCCGCACCAGCGACGCTACAAAATCATCCAACGACTCAGAGGGCACAAACACACCCTCAGTCCCGCCACCATGAGCCGCCATCAAACGCTCAGTGCGAGCCAACGTACGATTAAACACCGCCGTCCGATACCCATTACGAGCCAAATTGCGCGCCAAATTCGCGCCCATCACACCTAACCCATACACGCCAATATCGGCGCTGGCTGCTTCGGGCGTGAAGGTGTTCATAGGTGCCTCCTGGCGATACTGGGAGTAGGCGGTACTGGTCGGTCAACTCGTTCGGACGTGAATGCGTGAGCTGGCCACAAGTCCAGACTACGGCGGCGTAGCGATACGCGCGCGTCTGACGGCAGTGAATTCAACTGGAATACCTTCAATTCGCGGCAGAATCCGGAACGAACAAGCAGTCGTCCTTAAAGACGAGTCGAATGTGCCGCTACCTCATTCCACCGAGTGCTAGCTTTAAAGCCGTGAAGCCCTGGATTTCGATCACCGTCTATTGCGTGCTCGCATACTGTCTAGCTTGGGTGATAGCTCTTCCGTTGTGGTTTGGGACAGGCCTTTCATCCCCACTGTTTCCCGTAATTTCAATAGGCATGATGCTGACACCGATGGTCGCTTCAATGCTCACCGTCCACTTTGTTGAACATCAACGAATCCGCGATTCTTTGGGAATCTGGCTCACCGGTCACAACATTGTCAATTTCCTGGTCACATCCCTCATTCTCATCGGATTGACAAGCATCATCACGATCGGCGCCTTAGTAACTTCTTCACTTTTTGGAAGTTACGACCTCGATATTGTCGGCATGGGGCAATTTCGACAGGTCATTGCCCAGCAGGCCGCGGATCGGGATGAAGCTCCACCGTTGCCAATGAGGGTTCTCTGGGTTCTTCAGCTCCTCAGCTTCGCCCTTGCGAGCCTGATCAACATGTTTCCCGCAGCCGGTGAGGAAATCGGTTGGCGTGGTTTTCTTCATTCGCGATTATCTGTGTTGATCGGCAAGCGGCGGGCTGTCATGGTCACGTCGGTTATCTGGGGCCTGTGGCATGCCCCGCTGATCCTACTCGGATACAACTACCCGTCGAATCCCCTGTTGGGTCTGGCGATGATGTGCGTATTCTGCCTGGGCGTCGGCTCATTACTGGCGTGGGCGTACGAACGGACCGGCTCAATCTGGCCAGCCGCTGTAGGCCACGGGGCAATCAACGCTTTCGTTCCAGGTACAGCGCTGCTCTTCGCAGCATCAAACTCCACTGTCGATACGGTCTCGGCAACACTCATGGGGTGGGGAGGATGGCCGATTATCCTCGTAGTCGTAATTGTCGTATTCGTATCCCGCGAGTTCCGTTCGCTGCGCCCGGCCTCGACAATGCCCGTCTCCGTTTGGCCGGACACGGACCTCGGATACGCTAACCCGTAGCGAAACCCACCGTTACGCGCTGATGCCGGTTCGTCGACGAACCTCCGTCGGCGTATAACGGTGGGTGTCGACGCATAACGGTTGATGTCAGCGTATAGCGGTGGGCGTCGGCGTCACCCGCCCTCAGCGACCCGCTTCGCCTTGGCCGCAGCCTTCTTCGCTTTCTTCTGGGCCACCAAAGCTTCCCACTTGGCTTGCTGCGCCTGATATTCGGCGGCAATCTCACGAACCTCGTCAGATGCCCACCAGGCCAACAGCGCTTCTCTGGCAGCCTCCTCGCCCAGCGGCCCGCGCTCCATACGCAACTCAAGCAGGTAGTCGCGCGCCATCTTCACCGCTTTAGAGGGGCGCAGACACAGAATCTCCATGATCTGGTCACCGTCAAGGTCGGGGCGGATCGCGTCAAGTTCTTCTTGTTCGCGTAGGGCCGCGATACGCGACTCAAGGTCGTCGTAGGCGGCCGACAGATACTGGGCTTTACGACGGTTGCGCGTCGTGCAGTCGGCGCGGGTCAGGCGATGGAGGCGCTCCAACAGGTCACCGGCGTCGGCCACGTACCTACGTACCGCGGAATCTGACCAGGCTGCTTCGCCGTAACCATGGAAACGCAAGTGCAACGCAACCAGGTCGGAGACGGCCTGCGTGGTGGCCTTGTCGAACTTGAGTGCCTTCATGCGTTTGCGCGTCAACTTGGCGCCGACAATTTCGTGGTGGTGGAAGGACACGGTGCCGCCGGCCTCAAAACGCCGAGTGTCGGGTTTGCCCACGTCGTGCATGATGGCTGCAAAACGGAGGATGAAGTCGGGGCTGGGCACGGGCCCATCCGGCCCGGTTTCTAAGTCCATGGCCTGGTCGAGGACGATCAGGGTGTGCTCGTACACGTCCTTGTGTCGGTTGTGTTCGTCAACGGTGGACACCAGGTTGGACAGTTCGGGCAGCACGATGTCACACACACCCGTGTGGACCATCAGTTCCAGACCACGGCGCGGATATGGGGAAATGATGAGGCGTTCAAGTTCTGCGCGGATGCGTTCGGCCGACACAATGTCGAGCCGGTGAGCCATCGCTCCCATAGCGTCCATCACGTCGAGGTCGACGTCGAGGCCAAGCTGGGCGGCAAATCGCGCGGCCCGCATGATGCGCAGCGGATCGTCGTCGAAAGATTGTTGGGCGGTGACGGGGGTGCGCAGGCGCCCTTGCGCCAAATCTTCGAGGCCGTGGTGGGGGTCAACGAGGGCCATCTGCGGCAGGCGCATAGCCATGGCGTTGACAGTGAAGTCCCGGCGGGTCAGGTCTCCTTCGAGGGTGTCACCGAAAGCCACTTCGGGTTTGCGTGATCCGACTTCGTAGGAGTCGGTGCGATAGGTGGTGACTTCGACGACGAGGTCACCGCGCCTGGCTCCGATGGTGCCGAACTCTTTGCCGATATCCCACACGGCGTGGCCCCACTGGTCGAGCAGTTCTTCTGTGCGGTCTGGGCGCGCAGACGTTGTTAGATCAAAGTCGTGGGGTGTCACGCCAAGGAAAGCGTCGCGAACGGGACCTCCAACGAGGGCGATTTCTTCGCCCGCATCTTCAAAAACCCGCCCAAGTTCAAGGATTTCTGACGGCAATGATGCGAAGGTCCGCTGGGCATTGGCCATGAGGGTAGGGATGTCAAACCCGCCTACCCCATTTGCAAAGTGTTCGCTGCCATTGAAGTCACAGCCTGGGGTCTTACGCCCCTGGTCAAGGTTGCGTGCGGTGTTGTCAGTGGTCGAGTTCTGTGCGCTCATCACATCCAAGAGTGCCACGTTACGGCCCGCCCAGACCACTCCCGCCCCGTAGGCAACTAGAGTGGACCTCATGTCTGCACGTCCAACGGATCATCGACCGGGGGTTCCTCGACCTCCGCGTTTTCATGCATCCTCGCGTGCATCCCATTCTCAGTCCCCAAATTTGCCCATTTCCTCGGAAACTTCAGCTGGTGGCATCGTGGTCGACGTTCAAGACGGTGTGCCTTACGCAGCTCTGATCGCCCGTCGCAATCGTGCAGGCCGCATCGAGTGGTGTCTTCCTAAGGGTCACTTGGAGGCAGGCGAGTCGCCCGAGCAAGCAGCTTTACGTGAAGTGGCCGAAGAAACGGGCATCCACGGGCGCATCATCCGCCACCTGGCATCCATCGACTATTGGTTTTCGGGGGCGGATCGGCGCGTCCACAAAGTCGTTCACCACTACCTCATGGGTTACGTGTCGGGCGAAGTGACCGTTGAACACGATCCGGATCACGAGGCTGAGGAGGCGGCGTGGATCCCGCTGCGCGACATGACTCATCAGTTGGCATATCCCAATGAGCGCCGCATTGTTTCCGTCGCTTTGGATCTGCTCTATCGGGGGTCGTGAGGCCGTGGATTTGAATCGCTCTGCCACCATCGACTCCACCAAGCATCCGCCAGCCACTTCCACAAGATTGTGGGGAATGCTGGCAAGCGTGGGAACATTAGCAATCGCCTTTTGCGCTGCGGTTCCACCTACCGCAGCCATGCCTATCCCCCACGCTGTCGACTCACCCCCCGCTTCTACGAGGTCGCCCCTTGCCACCGCAGACACCACCCCCGGGGCCGCATCTTCGACGGCTACTCTTCCAGCGGTGCTCGGGGTGCCAATCCCCAACGAGGGTATCGACGTGGTCATTAATGATCTGGAGCCTCGCATCCTCGTCAACGAGGACGAACTGATCGTTTCAGGCAACCTCGTCAATACCACTGACCAAAACTTCGATACCCTCAGCATCGAAATTGGGGTTCAAGCCGATACCCCCTCGTCTGTGGCAGCCTTGACCCATTCCCTTGAAAACCAGTGGCTGTGGACCTTCCCCGTTGCCGAAGAAACGATCGGCGAAGCTCTAGCAGCTGGACAGTCCCGCAACTTTTCAATCCGTATCCCTCGCGACTCTTTACCTTTGGCGTCAGAGTGGGAGTGGGGTCCGCGCATCGTCTCCGTCAAGGCGCAAGCAGGCGACGCCCACGGCGAAGATCGATCAATCGTCGTGTGGACCACCTCCGACGTCAATGTTGCCAAGACCCGTTTAACCACGGTGGTGCCGTGGACAACAAACAACTATTCGGACAACCGAGCCGAACGAGCAACCATCCTCGATATCGCCTCACTGCCCGGAACCGCTATCGCCGCCGAGGCCTCGGTCATCCCCCAAGGATGGAACGCCGTGGACCTAGCTGAAAGCACTGACTCAGACGATCCGCAATCTCAGTCTGACAAGCAATCCTCAACCACCAGCCAGTCTCAGTCTGGAGCCAGCCCGTCAACCCAGGCTAGCGACGACACCCCAAACCAGAGTTCGACGACCAGCCCGGACACACCCTCAACCGCGCTTGATCAGAATGATCAGGCGGAACGCCAACGCACCACCGATGCTGCGAATCGCCAATTTGTCTCGACTTTCATGCAAAATGCAGGCGAAGTCATCGCTCTTCCCGAGGGCGACGCTGACCTATCGTTGTTGGCAATGCTCCACCACGATGCACTGTTGAAGCGGGCAGTCCACACGGTCACCGAGTTCCCCACCTCGGCTGCGCAAGCCGGATGGGGGGACCAGGCCACAGCTCCAAAACCTGAGGGGCCAACCCTCATCGATAACGTGGTGTGGCCAACGCAATCCTCTTTTGGGACACACACACTGACAGCTTTCCCTGACTCGACGATCATTGCCCCCACTGGGGCTGGCCTGCCGGTAGATGAGGACCTGGACTTCACCTCTTTGGCGCACGTGGAGTATTCCCAAGATGGATACCATTCCTCCTTCGCGTCAGAATCGACTACGACCGTTCTCGCCCAGCAATCCGACATCACCGAGCTACTGGGTTTCGAAGCTGATAACGACGCGGACGCCCTTGACGCCGAGCAGGCGCTCGCGGCCATTACGGCGATCATCACCCGCGAGCGCCCGGCCTCGTCTCGCACTCTTTTCGCCACGGTACCCCGCTCGACCAAGCTCGACGAGTCTTTGACTTCGCGGTTATCTGCTCTCTATGACGTACCGTGGATCGAAGCCTTGTCCTTTTCGGCGTTGGTCGATTCTGAAGCCACCGATGTGGAGCGGGCTCCCATCGCCACAGCGCAGGTGACCTCGGATTCGTTGCAAGCAATGGAGGTGACCTCGCAGGCGTATGCGAGTCTTGAGCCGCTGGCCAATGCGACAGATGATCCTGATTTGGTGATCTCCTCAATCAATGGCGGTTTTTTGACTGCCTTATCGGCTGGGGTTTCGCCTGCGCACCAGGTTGAGCAGGCGGATACGTTGCAAGCGCAGGTGGATTCTTTGTATCGCCAGATCACCGTGGAGCCAACAGATACGGTTAATCTCATTAATAAGGCAGCGGATTTTCCGGTGCGGGTGCGTAATACATTGCCGTGGAACGTGGATGTGGCAGTGACTTTGGTGCCCTCGGATCCGCGTCTACAGTCCGAAGTTGTTGCGGATCAGAGCGTCAAGGCAAAGTCTGCGACGACGATCAAGGTGCCGGTGACGGCTATTGGTTCGGGTGACATTCAGGTGCGTTATCTGGTGTCGACTCCCGACGGCACGGTCTTAAATGATGAACGTTCCGTGTTGGTACGGATGCGCGCTGGCTGGGAGGATGCTCTGACGTTTACTGCTGCCTGCGGCGTTGGTCTGCTGTTCGTCTGGGGTTTGGTGCGCACTGCGCGCAGGCGTTTGCGTTCTTCCAGGAACGAGGACGAGGCCGACGTGGCAGGAGTGTCGTCTATGCGCGGTGTTGGCAAGGAGAAGAATGACTGAATCCACGAGGGGACGTTCTTCCCTGTTGAGGGCGAGCGCCCTGATGGCGTCGGGCACGATGGTGTCGCGGATCCTTGGTTTTGTCCGGTCGGCGATGCTCCTGGCTGCTCTGGGTTCTGCCGGCGGCGGCGTGTCTGCTGCTTTCCAAACGGCTAACACCTTGCCGAACACGGTCTTCAATTTGCTGGCATCAGGCATTTTGGATGCGGTTCTGGTTCCCCAAATTGTCATGGCTCTCAAACGCAAGCATGACGGCCAAGCTTATGTGAATAAGTTGCTAACCTTGGCTGGGACGCTGCTTTTTGGGGTCACTCTGATCACGATGGTGGCGGCTCCTTTGCTGGTGATCATTACTGCCGCCGGTTATGACGCGGAGATTCGTGGGCTCGCCATCGCCTTCGCGTTGCTGTGTCTGCCTCAATTGTTCTTCTACGGCGTCTACAACCTATTGGGCGAGCTTCTCAATGCTCGCGGGGTGTTTGGCCCGTACATGTGGGCTCCGGTGGTCAACAACATCGTGGGCATCGCCGGCTTGGGCTTGTTCCTTGGCTTGTGGGGCCGCGCCGAGGGGCGCATTGAGATCGCCGATTTTTCCTCCGCCCAGTTCTGGGTGTTGGCGGGTTCAGCCACTTTGGGTGTCATTGCGCAGGCGTTGATCTTGGTGGTGCCCATGAGGCGCGCAAAAATCAGTTTCAAACCCGATTTCCATTTCAAAGGAACCTCTTTCGGATCCGTATCCAAGGTTGCTGGCTGGACTTTCGCCACCTTGGGAGTCAGCCAAGTCGGCGTCCTGTCAACGAATAACTTGTCTGCTTTGGCTGATGCCGCAGCCAAGGCAGACAACCTGGTGATCGCCGGCATCCTCGGCTATTCCACGGCCTTCATGATTTTCATGGTGCCTCAGTCGCTCATCACCGTGTCTTTGACAACGGCGATTTTCACACGCATGGCCGAGTCCGTAGCTGACGAGGACGACGCCGGGGTAGCGTCCTCGTATCACCTGGGCGTCCGTACCATCACGTCGCTGACTTTGCCGGCGGCTGCCATTTTGATGGCGGCTTCGGTGCCGATGATGCAGATGGCGATTCCTACGGAAACGAACCAGACGATCGTTGTTGCGTACGCGTGGATTTTGACGGCGTTGATGCCGGGTGTGGCCTCTACTGGCATGGTGTTGATGAGCCAGCGCGTGTTCTTCGCCTACGAGGACGTCAAACCCGTGTTCCTGATGGGTATTGGCCCAACGATTTTGCAGGTGATCGTGGGTTGGGGCATGTACGCACTCACGGATTCAGCCTGGTGGGTTGTGGGCGCTGCGCTGGGTGAAACGGTGTGCCGTTTGACCCAGGGCGTGATTGCCGTGGTGTGGGTGGCTCGGCGTAATCCGCTGGTGGATCAAGGCAAGCTACTGCATTCTTATGTCCTGTACTTTGTGGCCGCCGTGGTTGCTGGGACTGTTGGTTTTGGCGTGTTGTGGCTGGTGGGCATCCAGACGGTGTTCACGTCGACGCTGGTGCGCTTCGCTGTGGCCACCGTCAAAGTCATGTGTGTTGCCATGGTGGTCGCCCTCGTCTACATGATGGTTCTACGGGTCATTGGCCGCGAAGAATCCGCGCAGACTATTGCTCCTTTGTTGGCGCGCCTGCGTGTTCCCAATCGCTTACGGTCAGTGCTCGCCGCGTCTCCAGCGGCAATTGCCAGTCGATCCGTGATAATGGACGAGGATGCGCCTGCTGGCGCTCCTGCAGATGAGACGGAGGATCAGATGGATCGGAAAGACGAGCTGAACGCGGCGGACGGCTTTGAGCCGCTCGAGGACGCGTTGCCCGAGGCTTCCGACGCCACCCGTTCTGGGTTCGATCAACCCGAGTCTGACATTGACCAGAGTGTTGCAGCGGACCCGGAGTCTTTTGACTCTGGTAATGATTCTGGCGACGGCGATGCCACGTCACGTCACATCCCCTCATTCGACGACATTATCGCCGATCCCAAGCCCGTGGTTGCTGACGCTGCGGCAGTGGCTGAACCAAAGGCCTCGTGGTTGGCGGCAGCCGGAGCGGCTGTGTCCGGTTGGGCGGCGAAACTACGCTCCTCCACTGACAACGCGTCGAACTCCGACGCTGAGGCGCAAGAACTTTCTTCTGATCTGGCTGACGAGGCGACTCACGCTGTGGACGAGCCTGCTGACATGCCTCCGGCTCCGCCCGCGGATCATGGCGATGAGAACCGAGATGAGACGGGCAACGACGAACCCAACGAGGCTGCAGAAACCATCCTCGACAATGACTTGGATGCCACGATGGTGCGCGACCCCGGTTTTGCTGCGGCCATGGCAGTGGGCGGCGAAGCCGTCAACACTCCGGTGACATCTATCCCGCAGATTGACAATTCTGCTCACGCTTCGAATACAGCCCCAGATTGGGATGCTGTTATGGCTGACGGCTCCTCATCTGAAGGTGAGGGTCGCTCGACATCCTCGGTTCTCCCCTCGTCCTCGAATGGCTCAGGCCCTATGGATGCGCAGGGGCGCCGCCTCATTGACCCTGCCAAACCGACATTGATCTTCGCGTCCGCCCTCGTCGTTATTGGAGCGGTCTTCGCTACCTTCACGCTGATGTCCCCTGTGACTGACCTGGATATTGCGGAGTCGCTTATGGCGGCCCAATCCGGCAAGGGACAGTCCGAAGGCGGCCAGTCAGAAGCCGATTCTGCTCCCCCCACAGTCGCACCCGTGATCTCATCAGTGTCGGTGCTGTCGTGGAACAACGATGGCGGCGACCACGAAGACATGGCGGTGCGCATGATCGACGGCGATCCGGCCACTGAATGGCGTTCACGCTGGTATGACGTCAACCAGTTCCTTGACGAAACGAATATCACCATCGTCGTTAGACTCAAGGAACAGGCCACCGTTTCGACCGTGACCCTGCAGATGGATCCGACAACGTCGGGCGGCGAACTGGTGGTGCGAAACGTCACGGATCCCGGGAATCCTCGAGGCGGAACAGAATTGACCTCTTCTGCGTTGTCACCTACAACAACGATCACTCTGCCTGAGCCTGTCACCACCGACCAGCTGGCCCTGTCCTTTAGGACCTTGCCAACCTCGGTTGATGGCAACAACTGGGCGTGGGTGTACGAACTAGGCGTCCAGTGATCCACCCGATGTGAGGGGGTACTGCGGTGTTCAGCCCGTCCATCAACACGAACTACATCCGGCACTGATCAACCCACATACTTGACCTGGGCGCGGCGCCCACCAACGATTGGACCAACATGACTATCCCCGTTATCCCCGGCCTCGTTTCCGTCTCCGCCGACGAAACTGCCGTCGAGGAAACTCCTCAGGCCGTGGCCAAGCCCTCCAACGATGTGCCCGAGGGCGCAACCGTTCACGAGGTCGTCATTGTTGGGTCTGGCCCTGCCGGTTACACGGCCGCCATTTACACGGCCCGCGCAGGTCTTGCACCCATCGTATTGGCCGGTGCCATTGATGCGGGCGGCGCCCTCATGCAAACCACCGAGGTGGAGAACTTCCCGGGCTTCCCCGAGGGCGTCCAAGGTCCAGACCTCATGGCTCAGATGAGTGAGCAGGCCGAAAAGTTTGGTGCCGACATCCGCTACGAGGACGTCACCGCCGTGAACCTCGATGGCGACATCAAAGCCCTGCAGATCGATGACGAGATCCTGTACGCCAAGGCCGTGATCTTGGCGACCGGTTCTGAATACCGCCACATGAACGTGCCCGGCGAGGATCGCCTGTCGGGCCGCGGCGTGTCCTACTGCGCGACCTGCGATGGATTCTTCTTCAAGGACAAGCCGCTGGCTGTGATCGGTGGCGGCGACTCCGCCATGGAAGAAGCCACCTTCCTAACGAACTTCGCCTCCAAGGTAACTGTGGTGCACCGCCGTGACGAGCTGCGCGCCTCGAAGGTCATGGCTGATCGCGCCAAAGCCAACCCGAAGATTGACTTCGCGTGGAACTCCACAGTCGCGTCGGTCGAAGGTGAGGACGCTGTCACCGGTTTGACGCTAACTTCCACGGTGGACGGTTCACAGTCGGAGCTTGCCGTTGAGGGCGTGTTTGTGGCGATCGGCCACCTGCCGCGCACCGGTTTCTTGCAGGGTCAGGTGGATCTGGACGAGGCGGGCTACATCGTTGTTGACGAGCCGTCGACTCGCACCAGCGTTGAGGGTGTCTTCGCTTGCGGTGACGCCGTTGACCACACGTATCGTCAGGCCATTACGGCAGCCGGTTCGGGCTGCCGGGCGGCCCTAGATGCTGAGCGCTGGTTGGCGTCTCTCGATGACTGAGTGCCCCTGCGGATCCGAGCTGACTCTGGCTCAATGCTGCGGCCCTTTCCTGGACGGTGAACCCGCTCCCACGGCTGAAGCTCTCATGCGGTCACGCTACAGCGCTTTTGCCACCGGCAACGAGGACCATCTCTTCCGCTCATGGCACCCGCGCACCCGCCCCGCTGCGCCCTTCGTCTCGCCAGTTACCCAGTGGCTAGGTCTGCGCATTATCAAGGTGGATGGCGGCGGACCAGAGGATGAGCACGGCCTCGTCGAATTCGAAGCTCGGTGGTGTGATAACTTATCGGGGCAGATTGCAACTATGCGGGAACGATCCCAATTTGAAAAGCGTGCGGGCCGCTGGGTGTATGTCAGCGGCGAGGTTGATAACACGGGCGGTCAACACAACACGGTCAGTCATCGCGCAACAGTTGAAGGAATCTAGCCCACACAGCCACACAGCGGACAACAATAATGAGTATTTTCTATAACTTTGAAATAATCAGCATTGATGGCCACCCCATCCACATATCCAACTACAAGGGCAAAGCTGTGCTGGTCGTAAATATCGCCACCCGCTGCGGCTTGGCTCCTCAGCTGGATGGCTTGGAGGCTCTGTGGGAAAAATACGAGCAAGACGGCCTAGTGATTCTTGGCTGCCCTTCCAATCAATTCGCCCAGCAGCCCGGTGATTCCGAAGAAATCGCCACTGAATGTCGCCTGGTACGGGGAGTGAAGTTCCCTCTTACTCAAGAGATGAATGTCAACGGTTCACAGGCTGATCCCTTGTGGCAGTGGCTTAAATCTGAGTTACCCGGAACTTTGGGAGCGAACATCAAATGGAACTTTACGAAGTTCTTGATTGGACGTGACGGCCAACCGCTATCTCGTTACTCCCCCACAACCGACCCAGCCAAACTTGAAGGCGATATTGTCCAAGCTCTTGGCCTGGCTGGGATTAAGTAGCGTTTCAAGTGGCTAAAGCGTACGGAGACACACGCGCTTAAACTCGTTATTTATGACGGATCAAATCGATCAAGTTGCTCATCGCACACCAGACACGGAGTCGGCGCCATCCTATTCAGAATGGTTAACCCGTTCAGGACGCTGCCGGCTGATCGGCGGCGCAGTTTTACTCATGAGCGTCATCTGTTTAGGACTAGCAATTCGCGGCGCCGAGGAGATCAGCATTGATCTTCAGGTTCTGGCATTCTTCCTCTCCGAACGCAACGGGGGCCGTACAACACTCATGCACCTGGTGACAGCGTCCTTTGATCCATTGATCTCGGTGATATGGGCCGTTGGATTGGGCGCTCTGGTGGGTTATATCGAGCGCTCATGGACGCGAGGTTTAGTTATTCCCCTGGCAATGGCTCTTTCAGCGGCTGCAACAGCCGGCTTCAAGGAGTTCATCGCGCGAGTTCGCCCGCCCGAAGCGGATCGGCTGGTTGTTGAGCTCTCACATTCTTTCCCGTCAGGTCACACGACGGCTGCTGCGGCTCTATTTGTATCCTCTGCACTCTTGCTTCTTGCGCGATGGAAGAGACTTCGAGGTCTTAATACGGGTATCGAGTCGCGAGTGGAAGTGAGGTCAGCACCGAGGACACTTTTAGTTGGCGTGTGGGTGACGGCCACTCTTCTGGTGGTTCTGGTTGCTGTTTCGCGGTTGTATTTAGCGGCCCACTGGTTGACGGACATTATTGGTGGGGCTCTCATGGGATCGGGAGTAGCTCTGATTGTTTTTGCTCTGCTGGTTGAGCGCACGCCTAGGATCGTGGAGTCCAATGCAGGTTCACAACACTATCGGCTGGATAGCTGAGTGATTCACCCGCAAAATTAGACACAGTCGTGACAAGTGTCTGGCTGCGACTGCTCATGAAATGGCTTGATTTCAACAATCGTCGTATAGCTAGCAAACAGGTGAGTACTCGATTGTGTCTGATTTTGCGGGTGATGACGGGGTTACGGGTGGCACTGGGACGAGGGTCGCGCCCGGAATATGTATTACGCCGGGGCCACAATTCATGTGTGGCTGCCCCAAACTTCCGGGTAACGAAAAGCCCGCGTGCTCGGCCGGTTGGTCGCGAGCGCGCGGGCTGTTTCTCTAGCTATTGGAGTGAAAGCTTGGCTTTCACTTCTTCTTGCCGGTGACCAGTCCGTAGATGAAAAGGACAATCAGCGAGCCAACAATGGCGAGCAACCAGGTCTGGATGCTCCAGAAGGACTCAAGGCCAACGTTGAAAATGAGGTTGCCAACCCAGCCACCGACGACTGCACCGACGACTCCCAGGATCAGAGTGGCGAGCCAGCCGCCGCCCTGCTTTCCAGGCATGATCGCCTTGGCGATAGCACCTGCAATAAGGCCGAGAACGATGTAAGCGAGGAATCCCATGATCCGCTCCTGTCTGATTGGGAACAGTGATTTAACTATCCCATGATTTTGCGGATCTGGCGCTTTGAAATATCAAGGCAAATCACACTTGTAGTGACTTAAGCCTCAGATTCCAACGAAAAGTCCTTTTCAAATTCTTGACTATTTTCCACTTATTTTTGGCATGTTCTTGGCGCAATCGTCTTCAAGACTTAACCCAAACCCCGAATAAGCAGCGAGTCCAAACAAGCACAAAACTCAAATGGCTATGGGCCGAAGGGTTGCCTTCGGCCCATAGCCATTGGGTTGTCAATGCTTCACCGCTGGAATGGAACTGTCAGGGGTTCCACCGGTGTAGTCGCAATCGATTCGCAAGCACATCAGCGGACACCCGGTCGATCAGTCCTGTTCCTTGCGGCGGCGCTTGCCAGCCAGCATCAGTCCTGTACCGGCCACTGCCGTGCCCATTGCTCCCGCAAGGAGAACCGCAGCGTCACTACCGGTCTTAGCCAGCTTCTTCTTGCCAGGACCGGCCGGCTCCACCACCGTGTTGGCGTGGTAGTCATCTTCATCAGTCACAGGCTTGTCGAAGAGGACGGGAGTTGAACCGTCCCACCCGATGATGCCGTCAGCAACCACGGACATACGGTTCGCGTGAATGTCCTGGGTGACACCGGTCAGCAGGGCTTCACAATTGATGGTCTGCCCCACAGGCAACACCAGGGCACCAGCCGAGATGGAGATCTTGCCATCGGCCAGATCATCGGAGATCACGGTTCCAGAGTTGCCTGCACCGTCTTTGAGTCCGGTGAAGTCACAACGCAAGGTCTGGACCTGACCCGACTTGGAGTAGTCAAGGTTGGCATCCGAGATCACGAGATTGGTCAGCGGAATCGGACCGTTATTGGTCACCGGCACGTCCAGACGAATCTCGCCCTTGGTCGCCGTGAGGTTCACGGCTTCGTCGCGAATGTCCGCGTCGTTGCCGTTGACGTCGAGCTTCTCAATGTCGATCTTCGGCTGCGGCGTCACCGGCGTGCACACGTCGTTGTTGCCCGGACCGTCTTCATCGCCTTCCATTGAGACGAGGTTGTACAGACCTTCCTCATCGTCGTCGGCGTTGCCGCCCGGCGTGCACTTGGCGAGCGCCGGCCAAGAACCAGCAGCATTGACCTTGTCAGCGTCCAGCAGGTAGGTAATTTGGACGGTGAAGTCTTGGGACTGGCCTGCGTCGAGGATGACGCCCTCGGATACGAGGTAGCCTTCGTCACGCACACCGGTAGTGGTCGTGTAGAAGGTGGACTCGACTGTCTTGCCGTCAATGGTGACGGATTGGACGGTCACGCCTTCAGGGGCAATTGGGGTGTCGTAGACGGGCGCGGACTTGCCCTGGCCGGCACCGGTGTTGGTGACGGTCAGCGTGTAGGTCTTGGTCAGCGTTGTTTTGCCGGCCTCAGTGATGCTGTCTCCGCCGTCCTGCGTGGACTTGGCGACCTTGAAGCCGGAAGTCTTCGCGTGGTAGTCGTCCTCGTCCTCCACGGGGGTGGGGGGCGTGGTCGGGGTGGGCGGGGTGTTCGGATCGTCCGAGGGCGTGTAGCCGACGGCTCCGAGGGCGGTCACCGACATGCGGTTGCCGTGGACGATGGCGTTTACGCCTTCGAGGACGGCGTCGCACATGACGATGTCACCGGGCTTGAGCACTGCTGCGCCACCCTTGACGCTCACCCAGTCAGAGGAGTCGTTGATATCAGCGGTGTCGGTAGCAACGGGTCCACCGAACTCGGTGAAGTCACAGGTCAGCGAGGTGACCTTGGCGTTGTCCGGACCGGTGATATTACGGTCAGAGATCGTGATGTCGATGAGGTCAATGGAACCCGTGTTTTGGACCGGAACCTTCAGGGCGACGGGGGTCACCTCAACCTCAACGGCTTCCTCGGCAGTATCGGCGTCATGACCAACCTTGTAGCCCAGTCCGTTCGCATCATCGGTGAGGTCACCGTCGACGTCGAACTTCTCAATGTCGACCGCGGGCGGCGGAGGCAGCACCGGGAAGCAGGCGTCATTGTTGAAGTGTTGATCGGCGTCGGTGTCTCCAGCCATTGTCACCAAGTTGTAGATGCCCTTGGCGGAATCGACCGGCTCATCCTTGCCACCTTCAACGCAGGCTTCCAAGTCTGCCCAGGTGTGCTTTTCAGTGTTCCTGCCGATGGCCCTGGGGTCAGCTAGGAAGGACACGACAACGGTGTGTTCCTTGGTTTGACCCACTGCAAGTGCGTCGCCCTCGGACACCAGGTAGTGGCCCTGGTCGTCAGCCTCAACAGCCACGCCATCGACGGTCACCAAGGTGACGGTGAAGCCGGTGGGGATGGTGGGCACGTCGTAGACCGGTGCGGTGGTTCCGTCGCTGAGGCCCTCATTCTTCGTCGTCACCTTGTAGGTGCGTTCAATAGTGGCCGGCTCATCTGAGGTGAACACGAAGGGAGAGTTGTCAGTGATGGTCTTGGCGACTGAGAAACGCGTGTAGGTCGCGTGGTAGGGGTTCTCTCCGTACAGGTCGCCAGCTGCAGTGACCTGGATGAGGTCGGCGTGCATCTTGTCAGGCAGTACGCCTTCAAGTCGACCTTTACAGTTAATGACCTCGCCGCCGGGTACAGATGCTGCGCCGCCCTTGACCTGGAGCACCTGGTAGTTGATGCCGTCCTTTGTGACGGTGGTATCACGGGTAGTATCGGTTTCTTCTTCGCCGCCGTAGGGAGTGAAATCGCAGGTCAAAGAGGTGAGTTCACCAGATTGACTGGTTGTGAGCGTCAAATCGGAGACCGCGATGTCGGTCAGGTTGGTATTGCCCTTATTGGTAACCGAGATGACGATGTCTGTTTCCGCCACTCCGTCACCGTCAGTATCTTTGAGAACAGACGCAGTGTCTTCGGCGTCGGCTGCACGGTGTTCGGTGCCGTCCCCAGTGTAGTCATCATCGCCTTTGGCAACTGCGATGCTGGTGGAATCGACTCTTCCGTCAATACTGGAAGCGATAACGTCATAATTTCGGGTGAACTCAGTACCGTCAATAGTGATTTTTGCAGTGTTTGAGAAGGGTGTGCGTCCCGCAGGGGCGGGGGCATCCGGTGTGGCAGCCCACGAGAGTGTCAAGACGTCCTCGGTGGCCGACATATTGGAAGCGTCAACGGTGATGCTCAGCTGGTCCGGCGCACATGAGTAGGAGGTGACGGTAGCGCTACGCGTTACGTCATGGTTGGTCAAAATGGCGTTGTTGAAATCATTGTTGTATTCGCTGATGTGATGGGCATTGGAGTGCTGTTCTCCATCTTTGAATGAGTGAATAGTGAGGCGGTTTGAGGCGTCATTGCATTCCCACTTCCACCCCTCTCCAGCGGGTTCATCGAGGACGATGACGGCGCTACGGGGGTCAGAGTCGAGTTCGAGAACGGGCATCTGCAAATACCATACGAGGCAGCCTTTGAGATCTTCTTCGTTGGTGGTTCGACACTGCTGACCTTGCTCAGTGAACCACCCGGATTTAACAACTTCAGTCGGCCGGTTCCTTGGACCCACAAACTTGGGCTGCTTTTCGATCTCAACGGTGATCGGAGTGCCGTTGATTTCATAGGTCAGCGGGATGGTTCGTACTTCATTCGCAGCGACACGTAAGAATCCAGCAGCTTCGATATTGACCCTGTTGGTGTTGCACTGAATAGCTCTGAACGCTTCGGTTAATTCGATCCGTGCTGCCCAAGTACCATCTGCAGCTTGAGTGATTGAACCGACTCCGAACCTGATACTGGAATCGTTGGGGTCCGACAGGTAGATTTCGGGCGGCCACTGGGTGAATTCTTTGGGCAGAGTGACAGTGAAGTAGTCACCGACCTTCGCTTTGAGGGGCAGAGTCAATCCGATTGTGGAAGTGACTGTTGTACCTTCGGTGATGACCTCAGGGTTGGTGACAACGGTGGGGTTAGTCAGTTCGCTGGTCAGGTCCGCAGGCTGCGCTTGCGCGCCGTTGTTAATGAGGCATTCGTCAAGTGTGGGCTCTTCGGCTTTCGCGGGACTAACGCTACCCACACCAACGATGCTGGTAACCACCATTGCGAGGGCGGCAATAATCGAGAAAGCGAGCGAGGATTTTGAGCGCCGCGATGGCGGGCGTTGGGCATGGTGTTGAACTTGCATTGAGCACCTTCTGCGTATGTTGTCTGACCGGCGGGCACTTTCACGACGGGGTCAGGAAGCACCTTTGGCAATAATCTAACAAGTTGGTCAGCTTTAAGAATCCCTTTAATTACCTGTGGAAAACTTGCTTCAATACTGAATAACCGTAGGCAGACAGATGTCTAACTTTGCCAAATTCCTCTAAAACCATCAAAAGCGCAGCTTACAAGCCGTTTGATAAGAGAACAGGTGACAGAACCCGGCCAACTGGCACATGTTAACCATGTGACATATCACTCAGCGCTCGTCCTCGTTGAATCTGACACCCCAGAGACCACATCCCCACATCAGTGACATCGAAGACACACAAGCGGGAGCTCCCATTTGGGTGGCGGCTCGATTAACTGCCCGACTGGTCAACAGCCTCATCAAGACTAGTGTGAATACGCAATGCTGCAATGAACTCCTGATAAAGGCTGTCACGAGCAAAAAGTTCTAGATGGGTACCCATGTCTCGAACCTGACCGCCTTCCAGGACGACGATCTGGTCGGCATCAAGCACCGTGGACAGGCGATGCGCAATAGTGACCACCGCACCCTGGGTCGACGCAGTAGCAATAACCTGCTGAATCGCTGATTCAGTGGCAGCATCAAGCTGAGCGGTCGCCTCGTCCAACAACAGAACTTCAGGCCGACGCACCAGGGCCCGCGCGACAGCCAGGCGTTGGCGCTCTCCACCCGACAAGTTGGTTTCGGCAACGTTGGCATCCAAGCCTCCGTCAAGGGAACGAATTTTGGCGTCAAGACGCACCGCGACCAACGCTTCCCACGCTTCCTCATCAGTTGCTTCGGGCACGCGAAAGAGCACATTGTCGCACAGTCCCAGGGATCACGGGGGTTTCTTGCTCAACGTAAGCAATACGGGATCGAATATCGTCCAAGCTCAGCTCTTCATATGGGATTCCAGACAGCTCAAGCTTGCCCGATACTGGGTCAATAAAGCGCAGCAGGAGGGAGAAAACCGTAGTCTTTCCTGCTCCCGAAGGTCCGACGAGGGCGACGTGACCACGCCGTGGGATCGTCAGTGTCACACCGCGCACAGCAGGTTCTTGCGCATCGGCGTAGCTTGCTGTGACATTGCGTAGCGCAAGGACAGTAGTGGGGGGGTTAAGTGTCGGCGCGTTGGGAGTAGTAAGGTCGATGGTCTCTGCTCGGCTGGCGGGTTTCATCGAATCAACGGCACCAGTAGGGTTACCAGGGCGAGCAACGTTGCCCAGATCGACGCGACCAGACTGGTCAGCAACACTCGGCGCGCTTGTCTTGCTACGCGCGTGCACGTCCTCGAGCTCAAGATGCGCAGTCTCGCGGATCCGCGCTGCAGCGGCCAAACCCCTTTGCAAGGTCGAGATTGCTCCAGCCAAAGAAACGATCGGGTCGACAATATTGAAGGCGTAGAGCAGGAAAGCAACCAGGGTAGAAACCGCCAACTGCCCCATGGCAACCCTGCCCGCACCCAAGCCTAGGATCACAATGACTGCCAACTGCATCCCACCGCCAGCAACCGTCCACGTCAGTGCCGAGAACCACACAGAACGAATGGCATAGCGAGCAGATTCTTCAGCCTTTTCATTGACGTGCTCAATCTGGCGCACTTCAGCTCGGCTTGATTTGACGGTGCGCATAGCCCGAACCCCACCCTCGAGCCGCGCCCCGAGATGGCCAACCGCATCCTGGGCTCGTTTATCAGCCTTGCCAATCTGCGGCACAAGGACACCAAAAAGGCAGCCGACAATGACGATAGCAACCAGTGTGGTTACCAGCAGTGACCAGTCAAGGATGGCCATGAGGACGATGGTGCCGATCAGTGACACGAAGCCATTGATGAGTTGGATCAGGCTATTGGTGGTTGCTTCGCGTAGTAGCAAAGTATCACTGGTGACCCGGGTGACCAGTTCGCCGGAGCGAAATTTTTGGATTTGTTCGAGTTTGGCGAAGAAAAAGCGTTCAATGAGGCCTCGGCGCGCGTCGAGCACAATATGTTCCGCAAGCCTTCCTATAAGGATGCTCTGCGCCAGGTTCGCGACGATCCCAACGATGAGGATGATGACGAGGACGGCCACCGGCTTTGCGAGGTCAAGGTCAGTTCCTAACGAATCCAGCACCCACTTGGTCACCATCGGAGTCGCCAAGCTGATGGACGTTGCGAATAATCCAAGAAGGACACCCGCTGCCAAGGTGCGGGTATGAGGGCGCGAGTACGACCACAGCAAGGTGATGCCTTCGCGGAACGGGACTGTGGGAGCGCCGTCAGTCGTAATGTCGGTGTGCTGGTCGGCGCTACTCATTCATATCTCCCAGTCATCTGCGGTCAAAGATCGACACAATGCCTTTTGGGGAAGTATGGCATTGGTGGGGGTTATGAGCTTCATGAACCCTGCGCCGACGAAGAACACCAGCTCACCCCGCTCGTGAGCATCAAGGATCTCGTCAGGTAGCTCAATCCACATCAGATCAGAGCCTCCCTGTAACCGTTCATTGAACTCACTGCCCTTGCTGAAGACTCGGCGAAATAGCTTCAAGCAAAAGTTCAACTCGAGCATTCTTTAGGCAACCTGAACTGACCCAGGCTAAATCATCTTGCATCCTTGCGCTCTACTGGTTACGCGCTGTGCAGTCGCACCCGAGTATCTGTCGAATATTGTGCAACTGGTCCAGATAGTTGCACTAAATCCGACTACACCCATGGTGAGACTCACCGCCGATGTGATCAGTACTGTAACAATTCAAATTCCAGCTTGATCGTAGGTTTTCTGTATATGAAGCAACAGTTACCAAACAGATCAACGTGGTCGTGCGCAAAGCGGTATCAACACGCCCTCTTCGATCAGTAAACAATTTCAACGGCTAAAGGAACGGCTAAAAACCATCCCCGTCGGCTCCCCCCACAAACAAAAATTCCCTAGGAAAACCTAGGGAAAGTCTTGGTGGACCTAGCGGGAGGCTTGTCGAAACTTGCCCCAGCGCTGGCGCGGATGGTCGCGAGCCACAGGGCAATTCGGAGGCGTACGTGTCCACCAGGCCCACCGAGGCGGAGCCTCCTTCAGCTGTCTCGACCGGATGAGGCTGCCCTTCAGGAGGCGGAAACTGCGTACCTGTCGGGGCGGTCGTTGAAGGCGGTTGCGAAGGAAGTTGGGATCGGGCATGAGCGGTTGTCACGCCTCCTCCGCGAGCGCGGACTCAGGCTACGAAACCAGTCCCCTACTCGGGAAGAGACTGCTCAGATGAAGGCACGCTACAACGAAGGCATGTCGCTTGAACGCATTGGCGCAGTGCTGGGCTACTCGCCTGGCACTGTCAGGGCCCATCTGCTCGCGGCCCGGGTCGTCATGCGCGACTCGCACGGGCGATAGGCCTGCGTAATCAGGCCGATCCGTCATCGTCGGATCTGCCTTCCATTTCGTCGAACAGTACATCGTGAACGAAAAGGCGGGCTTCGACGCTGAGCGTCCGACCCGAGTGTCGGTGTTCCGCTTACTCGCCGAGGTTGATAGCCACGCCGGAGAGATCGTTCCATCCGTGGTGGACCTCACCGCAGCTGGCTGAAGCATCGTCACAGTGCGACCAGCCTCAACAGCAGGATCCTTGAACGACTGCCCGAGCGGCGTACGCTCCACAACACTCAGCATCTCGGAGTGCTGAGAAACTACTGCCAACAAGCGCGGAGAACCGCGGAACTGGCCGATCTCTTGGCCACCGCCCGCGACTCGACACGGGCGCCAGACGATCGCCCGCTCCCTCGGCAGAACGCGCTGCATCGCTCGGTCGTCAAGCTCCTGATCGAGGACTACGAGGCCGGCGCCTCAAACGTACGAGCTTGCCGAGCGCTACAACGTGCGCCGCAACACCGTCCGAGAGACGCTACGTCGCGCAGGGTTCGACCTCACTGCTAAGGCGAAGCGTGCAGTCCTCAGCGAGGAGCAGAAGGCCAAGGCGCGGCGCCTGTTCGCCAGCAGAGCGACCCGGCGGGAGCTGATGGAGATGTACGGAGTGAGCGAGTCGACGATCCGGCGGGCGCTGCGCCTTCGGCAATGAACAGCACTACTCCTCATGGGAGGGCTCCGAGGTCGTGAAGTCCTCCTTCGTCGTGATGCGGCGCGCCGCCACGAGTGCATGCACTCCAGAAGCGGAACACTCTTGTCGCGATAGTCCTCGCGGACTATCGCGGCTGACCAGAGGCGCGGCTCGAGGAATCCGACCCGCTCCGCCGCATCTGGCTTCCCAGAGCAACTGTCCCAATCTGAGCTTCGATGAGCGGCGGGAACGGAAGCAGCGGAATCCACAGCGCAACTGGTAACACCAGCGGGCGACATCGCTGGGCGCTCTCTGGTTACCTCGGCAGACTGGAAGCATGCATCTTCCACTCCGGGCGCAGGGCGCCACACTGACCGATGAGCAGGCGAAGATCCTCGATGACGAGTTCTTCCTCTCCAACCCGCTCAGTCACTTCTCGTCGCGAGTCTCGATGCTGCTCAAAACCGCTCGATCGAACTACGAGGCGAACCTCGAGAACGAACCGGAGTTCTTCAAGGCCCTTGGTCTCGACAGGGCAGATACGGCACTCAAGTTCGACGCTCGGCACCGCGGGATGGCGATGCGAAGTCCACCTGGCTGGCCATCGCCGACAGCCCAACTCCCATGATCAAGGTCATCGAAGCCAACAAGACGGCGCTCGATGCAGCCCCGCACCGATTCCTCCAGCTGCTCTTCCAGCCCGGCACTGTTGTTGAGGGGCCTGTCGTGGGAGCTGCTGAGACGGCGGTGGCATGGGCGAATCACGCCGTGTGGTTGCTGACAAGCGATGAGCTCTCCATCAACGCAGCACACAACAAGCTCAAGCACGGCCTGGCGACGTCGGCACGCGGAGACGTGCGTATTGAGTTGATCACGACGCCACCGAACGAGGACGGCACGATCCCCACCAGCGCCTTCGGAGGAGGCAAGTCGATACCGCTCTTTGACCGCCCGATGCTCACATATCTCAGTCGGCCGCCCAAGGAGTTGCGGCAAGGCCTGGAAGCGGTCTCCCTTCGCGTCGATCTTCCCGTCGTGCTCGCCGAGACCTGGATGATGGCGAACGTCTACGCCGCGATGTTCCACATCGCTGCCCGCGAGCACTATGGCGAGAGCCTCCCGGAGGGCGTTGCCCCGTACCCCACGCTCGTCGTTGGACGTTTGCCTGAGCACATCATCGGTGGCCGTCCCCTGGGGTATCGGTCAGCGGTGACGTTGCCGCCCGATGGGATGACCGCACCGCGTCCGTCCGGGGTCGCCTTCTTCAAGCAGTTCTGGCCGATGACGGTTGACTTTGAAAGCAAGAGCGAAGGTGTCGTGGTTGACGGGTAGGCGGGCGGCGCAGATCAGTTGAAGTGGAACGTCCGGTACGAACTCCGCACATTGAAGCGCCGACCTTCCTTCAGCCGCTGCAGGAACCCCGCGATGGTATCGACGTCATCCGGTCGCATGCCGAGTGCCCGACACTTCGCACGAACCTGCTCGACAGTGACCGGCGCCCACCGCTCCGGCCGGTTCATCATGTCCGCCTTGAGCTTGTCTTCTTCGTTCCACTTCAGCCCCGACGAGTATCCAGCCGCCATCGCCGCGATGTGCTCGAGAATCCCGTCCACCCCGTTCGGCAATGGCTCATGTCGATCTGTTCGCTCCCTCGACAGGCTCAACGGTGCGACCATGAAACAGTTGGACAGGGTTGGCGTCTTCGATCCACTCCGCCGTCTCGTCCTCATTCCACTCAATGACCGCAAGCGCGTCAGCGTCAACGCCCCACAGGCCATTCAGGTGCATCCGGTTCGGCCAGGCGTAGAGCACACGGCGGCCCGCGAGCGACCCCGTCGAGAAGCCCCTCCATGAGTGATGAGTGACTCCCGATGTCGCCACCAGCCGCTTCAGGATGTCGCTGTGCACCTGCTTCTGCGGCTCAGCGAGAGGTCTCCCCCTCGCTGAGCCGCAAGATCGCGACGGGGAACTGATAGGCGTCGGAAGTCATTGCACATCTCCTCGCTTGGGATCGTGAGACTCACGGTATCCGCAGCCTCCGACAGTCCTCCGATTGGTCAACTGACCCGCCTCAGACCTCTGACGGCCCTCGTCGATGTCGGAGGGTGCGGGAAGAATGGAAGAACAAAAAACCAGTGCTCGTTGATTGAGGTGCCCGAGCGGAAGAGGATTCGACCCCCTCGCCTTCGCAGGAATCCTTGCAGCAACTGTGACTCTCGCAGCCATTCGTCCTTCTTCTGGAACTCGAATTGACAAGAGATCGAGGCATCACATGGAAGCTAATTGGAAACCAAGGCAACACCGCAGTACCAAAACAAACATCCCGAGAATGTTCTGGCAGTACCTATTGGAGACAATCTGGGCGATGGCTGCGGGAGCTTCGGTTAGCTCGCTCGGTTCCTGAGTCAACGATCACACGGCGTCGTTTCCCAGCACGACGTCCTCATCCGGCCGCATCCCAAGTACCCGGAACCTCGTTCGAGCCTGCTCACGAGTGATCGACACCCCGCCCGCAGGTAAAGCGCGGAGAAGCGCGACTCCCAGCAGCGACCCGCCCCAGGCAGTTACGGTCTTTGACGCGCCTTCTGTCGCCTGGGCACGTTGGCGACGGGAACCACTCCGCGACGCTGCCGAAGCAGGTTCTCGCCTTTCTTGTTCTCGCGAACTTCCAGTCGGCTAAGGATCCGATTCTGAGTATCCGGCGTCCAGTAGACCTCGAGGTGCTTCCGAGCCCGCGTAATCGCTGTGTAAAAGATGCTGTGCGAGATGTTCTCTTCGTTGGCTTCCGTGATGACGACTTTCACCGAGTCAAACTCGAGACCCTGTGCCTTGTGGATCGAGACCGCGTAGGCAATCTGGAATGGCACGATGGTCGTCGTCGAGTCATCGTCCTCGTCCGTGTCTGGGCGCTCGATGACGTCGAACTGAACCACGGAGCCTCCGACGACGCGGAGGTTCGAGAGCCTCGCCTCCATCGCTGTCACGTCGCGTCCGAGCCCAAGGTCGACGTCGAAGGTGATCTTCCCGGACACCTGGCTGATCCCGACAATATTGCCCTTCATGTTGTTGAAGATCAGCGGACGGAAGCGATCCGTCTCATTGAAGAGCACCGGATCGCCAACCTTGTAGACAGCTTCACCCCAGAGGTAGGCCGGGTTCGGGTTGCTTGCCTGAAGGAAGCGGTTGACGTTATTGATCCCGTACAAGCCGTCGTAGTTGAGGCAGAGCACGATCTCGTCTGCACCGTGCCGCGTGAAGAGCGACTCCCCCAGTTCCTTGGAGTACTCATTCTTCGACAGCGATTCTTCGATCCGGTCGTCAAGGTCGCGCACGCGATCCCAGAGGGTCAGGAGCGCCTCGTCGGTCGTGCGGAACGGCTGTGTCAGTTCATGCACTGACTCTGGCGGGATGTACGAGCGAATTGTGCCAAACCAGTTCCCGAACTCGATGGACTCGATCTGGTAGACATCACCGACAAGCACCAGCAGATCGAAATCGGTGTTGGCGAGCACCTCGAGGAACGCAGCGTTGCTGACCGTACTGCATTCATCGATGACTACGACATCGAAACGACCCGATGTGTCCCGGTTACCCCGCACATGCTTCGAGATCGTGCTGAAGTGTGCGTTGGGAGCGTCGACGCGGCGCTTCAGGTTGTCGACGGCCGGGTTGGTGTGTGCCAAGAAGAGCTTCCGCTCACTCTCGAAGTAGTTCGCGATGTGGTTGACCATCGTGGACTTGCCGGTGCCTGCAGCTCCGTAGATGAGGGCCACCTTCGAGTGGGCGAAGAGCTTCCGCAGGGCATCAGCCTTGATCTCATCGTCAACCTTCTGCGGATCACCGTCCGGAAGCTTCGCGTTCTCGTCGAGCCATGCGGCGACATCGTCCGCATAGTCATCGATGCCACTCGAGGCGATCTTCTGGAGCTGCTCGATGATCTCTACCGTCCCGTCCTCATACCCCGTGATGAAAACGTGGCCGTTGGCGCGCTGGAGTTTGCGTGGGGCGTGCCGTAGCGTCGGCGGGAGAGCGGCGTTGTAGCACCTGATCAGGTCGTCGATGTCCCCGAGGTCTTCAAGGTCGCCTTCCGGTGTGTAGATCACGCCGTGCTGCTCAACGTTGACGCGTACCCGTCGCGCAAGTAGCTCATGCTTCCTGGTCGAGGAATCGATGCTCGCCGCAAGGTCAGCAAACCTCGGGTTGTGCTTCCGGGGCGACGTACAGAACGGCATGGTGTCGAACGGCCGGCACCCACTCGAGACATTCAGCAAGGAGAGCCACCTACACTGATCAACGTCGTACTGCGCCTTCAGGATCTGGTTGTTCATCCGGAGCATCAGGTAGCGCAGGAGTCGGGTGCCTGGAAGGTTCCGCTGCATGATAGCCCTCGCCGCGTCCAGTGCAGGGAAGATCATCGGCGTCTGCTGAGCGTTGGCGAGGGCCCAGGTCTTCACCTGGTTGTACACCGCGTCTGACGAGTCAATGAGGTCGAGCAGACTGTGACGTGTCAGCGTTAGGTACTGCATCAGGTTGCGGTACTCGACGTGACCTGACTGTACCTTGGTCTGCTGGCCGAGGAGTCGAGCGAAGTTGTCGAACTCGCACGGACGGATCGACACCGACCAGTCGCGCACGATGATGATCGGCATCGTCTGACCAAGTACGTCGATCGAGTCGTTCGCGAGCTCGAGTTTCGCGGCATAGTAGTCGCTCACGTCTATGTCGGTGAAGCCGATGATCCGGTCGAACTTGCTCGTCCGGTTGTGAGCGAGGTTAAAGGTGACCTCGTAGTAGATTCGGCCGCCGACGAAGAACGGGCGAGAGCTGTTGATGTAGTAGCGCTCCGTCTTGCCAGTCAGCAGGTCGTGCTTTGATGCCTCGATGCGACCAGCAATTTTCTCGTAGTACGCACGAAGCGCCGGATCCTCATGAAGCGGGAACTGCTCGAGATTCCGGAGGATGTCCAGGCCAAGGTGCTGCTTCGCGAGGTCACGCGTGCGTAGCAGGTACTCGTAGTACTTGAGCATCAGGCGCTCAGAGGGATCCCGGTCGAGGGTGTAGTGCGAGACGCTGATCTGAAGCAGATTGTGGAAGCGCGTCAGCAGGCGATAACGGGCATCGCCGTTCACTGCGTCCCGCGCGGCATAGAACTGCGTCTCGTAGTTGTACGTGACCGACCGATCTGGAACGTGCGCATAGACGACCAGGCCCTCGACGAGATGGCGCAGGTATTGCAGCAGGTTCTGTGACAGGAACCCGCGGTCGGTCGTGATCACCGAGATGTTCTGGTCGATCGCGTTGCCCGAGTCCAGAACCTGCTGCTCTACCGTTGCCATACCGAACGACCTTCTGACTGGGAGTGCGTCGCTGGCGTGTTGAGCGATCGCGATCGCTTCCAGTGAACGGAGCGTGACCTCACTCGACAGCCTCCTCCAGAGCCAGGATCTGACGTGCGACAGCCGTCAAGTCGCGATTCCCCGCCACGGCCACGTCGATCCCTCCTGTGTAAACATCGTGGTGGTCGCGAGCGGTGAGCTCCCATGTACCGCGAATCGACGTAAGCGAACGATCGGCGACGACCAGCACGATCTCCTCGTCTTCGGACTCATACGTTCCGCGCGGCCTTAGCTCGCCCACATCCAGGTTGAGGTCGACCGAGCCGCCGTTCTTGTAGCTGATCGAGGGCGGGATGTACTGGGTCGCGCTCGGCGTGTAGAACTGGCCCATGTTCGCGTAGTTCGGGATGCCAAGTGAGCGCTGCCTCGGCCCCCATTCGCGCGGCGGATGCGGCAGCTCAAGGTCAGAGAAGTCGTCCGCCCACTCTGGTTCGCTGTAGTCGAACGCAAAGATGTCTCCTTCGAGATGAAGCTTCACCTCGACATCGTGGAAAAACGTCGTCGTCCGGTTCGTAATCCTGACGATGGCCGGGCGAAGCTGGCTTGCTGCGATCTTGGGGAGCGCCGCTGTCCATGCTGCGCGGAACCTCGACTCCCAACGGTCGATCGATTCGAGGTACTCCTCCTCGGAACGTTGCTCAGGCTCCATCAGGGCACTCACTACTGGCGACAAGCCATCGATGGCGGCCCTGTAGGCAGATAGTCCAGCGAGACCAGCTCTCCGAGAACCCGCATCCGTCGCTTGCGGTTCAGGCCTCGGCATCGCATCGATGAGGCGCGCACGCATCCTGCTCAAGTACTCGTCGACGGTGCTTTCCTTGTCGACGGCTACGGACGCAACCTCACCGAGTATCTCAACTGCGAAGTCGACTTCAACCTGCGCTCCTGCCGAGCCACGCTGAATCAGAAGATCGAGCTCTTCGGAGTTTGCTTCTCGTGTCGCACCGTCAGCGCGTATGTAGATGCGCCCGTCTGTGAGCGAGTCACCAGTCGCGCGGCAAGGGAAGGGCGCCTGTCCAAGCTTCGGCGGATCCACGATGATCACGAGCACTTGGTTTGTCGACCCTTCTACCGGCACCCACACGATGTCCCAGCGAGGGCCGGCGGCGCCGACATACTTCTGGATCACCTTCGAGATCTCCATCATCTCGACAGGCGGGATGCCGGTGATAGCGCCCTGCGCCACACCGATGATCATGACGCCGTACCCCTCGAAGGCCGTAGCTGCCACGTCTGGCATACGGTTAGCAGCGCCGAGGATGAACTTGGCGATCTTCTCCTTGTCCTTCTTCGTCGATAGATCAAGCGTGCTCTTCAGCTCAAGGTAGTGACGCTCGGCCAGGTCACCTTGCTCTGCGACGGCTGCCACAAGCGCCTGAGCTGCCAGAACGCCTCGCGGCGCGCGGGTCGTGTCGAGCTCAGGCATCAGTCGGCCTCTCCCTTAGCAAACAGCTCGGCCTGCTCGAGCACCAGTTCAATGGCTTTCGCTTCGGCGTCAGGCGGGTAGTCGTAGCGTGCCAGCAGCCGCCGCACTTTGGTGCGCATGGTGGCGCGCACAGAGTCCTTGAGGTTCCAGTCGATGGTGGCGGACTCGCGAACAGCCTTGACGAGCTTCTGCGCGATTTCCTTGAGTACCTCGTCGCCAAGCTCGAGCACGGCTGCGTCGTTCTGGACGATGGCGTCGTAGAACGCGACCTCGTCCTCGCGAAGCCCGAGCGCATCATGGCGCTTCTGGTCGTCGCGCATCTGCTTGGCGAGCTTCAGCAGCTCCGCGATGATCTCCGCCGTCGTCAGCGACCGGTTCGTGTACCGGTTGATCGCCTCGTCGAGCAGTTCGGAGAACTTCCGTGCCTGCACAAGGTTGGTGCGCTGCACGGTGCGGATCTGGTCGTTGAGCAGGCGCCGCAGCAGCCCCATCTGCAGGTTCGGCTTGTCCTTCTCCGCGAGGGAGTCGAGGAACTCGTCGCTGAGGATCGACAGCTCTGGCGTCTCGACGCCGGCGAGCTTGTAGATGTCGACGACCTGGTCGGCGGCGACGGCCTCGTTGAGCAGCTGCCCGAGCGCGGTGTCGATCTCGACCACCCCGGATCCGCCACGCCCCGAGTCGGGGTTCTGGATCTTGAGAATGGCTGCACGCACGTCGGTAAATAGGCGCACGTCGTTGCGGATCGCCGCAGCCTCGTCACGCGCTCCAGCCAGCGCGAATGCCTTGGCCAACGCGAGCACCTGGTCGTTGAAGCGCTTCGTGCGGTCAGGGTCGGCCATGACGAAGTCGAGCACCTTGGCGTACTCCGCCAAGCGCTGGGAGGCGGTGAGTGACGGCGAGGAGTCGTAGTCGACGCCGTGCAGTAGTCCCCGGATGATGTCGTGCTTCTCCAGCATGGCGGCGACCATCTCGTCGATGGGGACGCCTGCCTGGTCGCGGTCGGAGGGTGAGTACTCCTGGAGCGCCGCCTGCAGGTTGGAGAACACGCCGATATAGTCGACAATGAGGCCGCCGGGCTTGTCTCTGAAGGTGCGGTTGACGCGGGCGATGGCCTGCATCAGCCCTGCACCCTGCATGGTCTTGTCGACGTACATCGTGTGCATGCTGGGCGCATCGAAGCCGGTCAGCCACATGTCTCGGACGATGACGAGTTCGAGCTCGTCGTCGGGGTTCTTCGCCCGGAGCTTGAGGTCTTTGCGGACGTCCTTGGAGTGGATGTGTGGTTGGAACTCGGCCGGGTCGGCAGCCGAGCCGGTCATGACGACCTTGATCTTGCCCTTGGCCGGATCGTCTGAGTGCCAGTCGGGGCGGAGAGCTGTGATCTTCTCGTAGAGGCGCACCGCGATGCGACGGCTCATCGTGACGATCATGCCCTTACCGAGCAGCGCCTCGCGCCGCTTCTCCCAGTGCTCGACGATGTCCCGGGCAATGAGGTCGAGGCGCGAGTCGGCGCCGACGATGGCTTCCAAGCGCGACCAGCGGGACTTCGCTGCCGTGGCCGCGTCCTCTTCGACGGTCTCGGTGATCTCGTCTGCCAGCTCGTCGAGTGCTGCAAGGTCGTCGTCGGACAGATCGATCTTCGCCAGACGCGATTCGTAGAAGATCTTGACGGTCGCACCGTCCTCGACCGCGCGAGTGAGGTCGTAGACGTCGATGTAGTCACCGAACACCGAGCGGGTGGACTTGTCGTTCGATTCGATCGGTGTACCGGTGAAGCCGAGATAGGTGGCACCGGACAGGGCGTCGCGCATGTGCTTCGCCAAGCCCGAGCGCAAGCGTCCGTGACGATCCAGCGTCTCTCCGAAGCCGTACTGGCTGCGATGCGCTTCTTCGGCCACGACGACGACGTTGCGCCGGTCGGTCAGCACTGGGTTGGCATCGCCATCCTCACCGGGGGCGAACTTCTGCAGCGTCGTGAAGACGATGCCGCCCGACGCGCGCTTCAACTTCGTCCGCAGATCGGTGCGAGTCGCGGCCTGTACTGGGGTCTCCGGAAGGATACGAGCAGGGGCGAACGTCTCCCCGAACAGCTGATCGTCCAAGTCGTTGCGATCGGTAATGAACACCAGCGTCGGATTCGCCATCCGGGGATCGCGCATGATCTTCGCGGCGTAGAACACCATTTCGAAGCTCTTGCCCGACCCCTGGGTGTGCCAGACCACGCCACCACGACGATCACCATCAGGCCGGGACGCCTGAACCGTCGACTCGACCGCCGCATTCACCGCCCAGTACTGGTGGTACTTCGCCACACGCTTCACCAGCACCCGCGTCGGCTGCCCAGTGGCCTTGTCGGTGACGGTTTCGTCGCTGAAAACTATGAAGTTCTGCAACAGATCAAGGAACCGCTTCGGCTCGAACACCCCCTTGATCAGCACTTCAAGAGCCGGGCGGTCGCTCACGACCTCGCGGCCCTCGATCGTCTTCCACGGCGCATAGTGTTCGAACGCTCCAGCGTAGCTACTCATCGCCGCCGACGTACCATCGGAGATCACGGTCACGGCGTTCGGCACGAACACGGACGGGATGTCCTGCCGATACGTCTGCACCTGGTTCCACGCCGACTTCAATGTCGCATGCTCGGCAGTCGGGTTCTTCAACTCCAGCAGCGCCAACGGCATAGCATTGACGAGCACCAGCACGTCAGGCCGGCGGTTCTTACCATTCTCGACGATCGTGAACTGGTTGATCGCCACCCAGTCGTTGCTCTCCGGCCGCTCGAAGTCGACCAGCCACAACCTGGTCGTGCGCAGCGCACCGTCGGCGTCCCGATGCTCGACAGGCACGCCCTCGGTGATGAGCTGGTGCAGCCGGTAGTTCTCATCGATCGGGCTCTGCGACCCAGCGCGCCGCACCCGCTTGATCGCTTCGTCGACGAGGGCAGGGGAAGTCCCCGGATTGATACGCCTGATCGCGTCACGCAGCCGCTCCCAGAGGAACACCTCCTCATAGGAGTCCCGCTCCGCGCCCGGCTCGCCAGGAGCGATGTCCGGACCGTGCAGGGTGCGGTAGCCCAGCTCCGCGAAGTACTCCAACGCAGCCAGCTCGACGGTGTTCTCGTTGAACGCGCTCACGATGCAACCTCCAACGTCGATTCATCTACCCAGCGCGCCAGCACACTGAGCGCCGCCAAGTACTCCAGCGCTTCCTGCTCTGGCATCTCCCGGTCAGCCTCATGCGCAAGCGGGTTACGGATACCAGCAAACACACCCTCGGCCAACATGCGAGCACCACGCTGCACCGACTTGAAGGTCTTACTGCCGTCATCCGGCATACGGTGCAGACGCGGATTCTTCGCAGCAGCGGGCTGTTCGCTAAACGCCTGGTTGAATAGGTCTGTCTCGCTCACATCACGGCGACCAAGCTTGTTCTGCGTCTCAGCATTCAGCTTGCGGATCGTGCCCTCAACTGCTGCGCGGTAGTGCCCTGACTGCCACAATGACGAAGCACCGCCCCAGACCCACGGATGCAGATTAGCAGCCGACAACTCCGGGGCATTGTCGCCAAGGTTCTTGCGGATCTCTTCGTCTCTCGCGAGAGCTTCGCGGGCTCGTATAGCAGCCATTCGCATCGGCAGCCACTCGCTGTCTCTGTCACCAGGCTGAACCAGCTTGTCGCGCCAGCCCTGATCAGCACGATCGAGGATTCGCTCGACGACTTCCCATTGTTTCGTCAGTGTCTCACTATCAGCGACAGTAACTCGCAGCGAGTAGAAACCTTCTCCCTGGATTCGCATCTCGGACAACTTGATGAACTTGTCCAGTTCCTCGAGCGCCCAGTCGATATTCAGCACATTCATGCCGCCCATCCTTCGCCGCGGACGCGCATGCGACCGGAGAGCAGTTCGGGGAGGAGCGCGTCGCGAAGGGAGGTCAGACGATCCGACTCAATGCGGAGACTCTCCGCCCGCATCAGCAACGCGAACGTCGACTGTTTCACTTCCGGCGCAGCGCTAATGGGCGCGGTTTTCTTGGGGCGCCAAGTCGGCGAAATTCCTTCAGGAAAAACCAGACTCGCGGACTCTCCATCGTCGATTACTTCCACAAGGTCCTCGGGAGCAACTGCTCCACCCTCGCGTACGTCCTCAGATATCAACACATTGACAACGATCGCGGTAGGCAGCCATCCAGGCTTTTTTAGGTCATTAAAATCACCAGATTTACGCGCCGATTGCGAGATTGCGGACCAAGGGAACCCATTTCTAACAAACTCTGCTATCTCACGGCTGCGAGCTTCATTATGCCGACGCTGAACGCCTAGATCGGACTTTCTTGAACCGCTACGCTCCGAAGAGCGACGATGGATGGCGCAAAGAGCGCGCAGCTGGGACGCCTTTATCGATGTGACATAAAAATGTTCTGAGGGTCGCCGTCGGTGGGCTTTGGGGCCAAACTTTACGTCCTCCCAGGCATCAAGCCACTGTCTCACACGAAGCGCAGGTACAGTTGTACGTTTGGTGGCCTCCATGCTCTCATCCTACCTGGTACGCTGCTTAGCCATCGTGAGAACGGTTACCCACCGGACGTGGCTTATCGCAAAGATGAATCTCGTAACAAGTCCAGCACACGCCGCTAAGGAGATCGCATGTTCCTTGCGTGAACGTGCGCCCGGTCATATCCGCGCAAAACCACCATCTGACGCGGGAACCGCCCAGATGCACGGTGGTATCAGCGAGTTGATCGTAGATGACAAAGACGATGTCATCAGCGGCATTCAACCCATTTGCCGGGTGAGGCGTGGTAGGAGGTCGTCAACGCTGATGTGATTGGCTTTGCCTCGGTGCGGTTCGCAGTACAGAAAGTACGCCACTCCACCGGCTAAACGCCATTCGATAAGACTCCCCCACAAACAAAAATTCCCTAGGAAAACCTAGGGAAAGTTTTGGTGGAGCTAACGGGACTCGAACCCGTAACCCCCTGCTTGCAAAGCAGGTGCGCTACCAATTGCGCCATAGCCCCAGGAGGTTTTTAGGCCTCAGGGTTGTCCGTGATGGACGTCCACAGTTGCGCATTGTCGGACAGGTCTTGCACCACTTGGCGGATCACCAGGCCCACGGCCACGGCAGATCCGACGGCAACTAGGGTTGCGACCCACTTCTTCATGGCGTGACCTCCGCTTCTTGCGTGTTCTACGGATTGGTGGGCCTAGGTGGGCTCGAACCACCGACCTCAGTCTTATCAGGACTGCGCTCTAACCTACTGAGCTATAGGCCCAATCTGCGTCCCCCGAAGGGCACCGAATTATCGTACATGTGCGGCCCGACGTGGACAAAACTGAGCCGGGTGACGTCAGACACGATGTCCAGCAAGCTCAGGTCCAACCACACTCAGACCCTCGCCCGCCACCAGTCCAACACCCACCCGGCCCAATTAGAAAGTCACTCGTCCATCAAGGAAATCTTGATGCCACCCACCAGCGATGCAATAACGTTGTAGAGCATCGCACCCAGGGTGGACAGCGCAGTCATCAGCACAACGTTGGCGATCGCTGTAATGATCGAGTAGGCAAAGACTCGCGGCAGGCGCACGTAGTCCAGCAGCTTGGTGAACTGTTCGGCGCCGATCTTGACCAGGAAGTCCTCGATCGCAGAGAACACGTGCATGCCGTCCACCATCAGCCACAGCGCCACCGTACTCACGACCATGGCGATTCCCAGGGCCACAGACAGCAAGAATGACACCTTCAGGACGGTCCACGCATCGATCCGCGCAATCGCCAGGTCAACCCTGCGGGGAGCGTCAGTATTGGAGCCGGAGCTCAGCTGGTCACTCATTCGTCGTCACCCTTCTCGATATCGCTTGCCTCAGACGCTACCGCTTCTCCGCCGTTTTCGTCAGCATTCGCCACGAGGTCGCCCTCGTTTGCGCTGTCCTGACCTTCACCGGCGGCGTCAGAATCGCTTACCTGCGAGCCGGTTGCGCCATCCGCATCAGAACCCGCCAACTGATCCTCAGACTCTTCGTCCTCATGATCCGGGTTGGGAGTAATCGCAATAATGCGGTCATCTTCATCAGGGCGAGCAAAGATCACGCCCATGGTGTTACGGGCAGTGGGCCGAACATCCGAAGCATTGACCTGAACAAGCTTGCCGGACTCGGTAATCACCATGACGTCCTCGTTGGGCTCAACCACCAGGGCACCCACCAGGCCACCACGCTCGTCAACCAGTTTGCCCACACGCACACCCATCGTGCCGCGCGACTTCGTCGGATACTCGCCTACCGGCGTGCGCTTAGCGTAACCGGACTCGGTGACAATCAGCAGGTCCGTGTCTTCACGCGGCACCACCATGGACAAGAGCTCATCGTCGCCACGCAGCTTCATGCCGCGCACACCCGACGCAGACCGGCCCATCGGGCGCAGCTGCTCATCGGTGGCGTTAAAGCGAACGGCCTGGCCGTCACGCGACACCAGCAGCAGGTCCTGATCGGCGTTAATGACCGCAGCCGACACCAACTCGTCCGGGTTCCCCTTCTCATCTTCGCGCAAGTTCACAGCAATAATGCCGCCGGTGCGCGCCGACTTATACAGGTTGAGCGGCGTCTTCTTGACCAGACCGGACTTGGTCGCCAACACCAAGTAGTCGGCGTCGTCATAGTCACGGATAGCAAACACGGACGCAATATGTTCATCCGGCTGGAAAGCCAGCAGGTTGGCCACGTGTTGGCCCTTCGCATCGCGGCCACCCTCGGGAATCTCATAGCCCTTAGCCCGGTAGACGCGACCCAGGTTCGTAAAGAACAGCAGCCAGTGGTGCGTGGTCGTGACAAAGAAGTGTTCCACCACGTCGTCGTCGCGCAACTGAGTGCCGCGCACGCCCTTGCCGCCACGCTTTTGAGAACGGTAGTTGTCGGTGCGGGTGCGCTTAGCAAAACCGTCGCGCGTAATGGTGACAACCACGTCCTCTTCGGGGATCAGGTCCTCCATGGACATTTCCCCCTCGAAAGGAACGATGGCGGTGCGGCGCTCATCGCCATACTTGTCAACGATTTCGCCTAGCTCCGTGGAGATAATCTCGCGCTGGCGAGCAGGGGTGGCGATGATGTCTTTGAGATCAGTGACGCGCGCAGTGAGTTCAGCGTGCTCATCCATAATCTTTTGACGTTCGAGGGCGGCCAAACGGCGCAACTGCAAAGCCAGGATCGCATCAGCTTGGATCTCGTCAACACCCAGCAGCTCCATCAAGCCGCGGCGCGCCTCGTCCACTGTGGGCGAGCGGCGGATCAAAGCAATGACTTCGTCCAACATGTCCAAAGCCTTGAGGTAGCCCTCCAGAATGTGGAGGCGCTCCTGGGCTTTGCGCAGGCGGAACTTGGTGCGACGCACAATGACGTCAATCTGGTGGTTGACCCAGTGGCGGATGAAACCATCAATGGACAGGGTGCGCGGCACCCCATCAACCAGGGCCAGCATGTTGGCCGAGAAGTTCTCCTGCAAACTGGTGCGCTTATACAGGTTATTGAGCACCACCTTGGCCACGGCATCACGCTTGAGCACAATGACCAGGCGCTGGCCGGTACGGCCCGACGTCTCATCGCGAATATCAGCAATGCCGCTGATCTGGCCGTCGCGCACCAGCTGAGCAATCTTGTCAGCCAGATTGTCGGGGTTGACCTGGTAGGGCAGTTCGGTGACCACCAGGCACTGGCGCCCTTGAAGTTCTTCAACACTGACCACCGCGCGCTGGGTGATGGATCCGCGGCCCGTACGATACGCGTCCTCGATCCCCTTGCGGCCCAAAATGGTGGCTCCCGTGGGGAAGTCCGGCCCGGGAATGATCTTGAGCAGCGCTTCGAGCAGTTCTTCGCGACTGGCTTCCGGATTATCCAAGTACCACTGGGCGCCCTGGGCAACTTCACGCAGGTTGTGCGGCGGGATGCGAGTGGCCATACCCACGGCAATACCCTCAGACCCGTTGACCAACAGGTTGGGGAAACGAGCCGGCAAAATGGTGGGCTCTTGGTTGCGACCGTCGTAGTTGTCTTGGAAGTCGACGGATTCTTCGTCAATGTCGCGCACCATTTCCATGGCCAGCGGCGCCATCTTGCACTCGGTGTAACGCGGAGCCGCAGGCCCCAGGTTGCCGGGAGTACCAAAGTTTCCCTGGCCGGCCACCAGCGGGTAGCGCAGCGACCACCACTGCACCAGGCGCGCCAACGCGTCGTAAATGGCGGCGTCGCCATGCGGGTGGTAGTTACCCATGACTTCGCCAACGACACGCGACGACTTCGAGAAGGACGAGGTCGGGCGGTAGCCGCCGTCGTACATGGCATACATGACGCGCCTGTGCACGGGCTTAAGTCCGTCGCGTACGTCGGGCAGCGCGCGCCCAACGATGACGCTCATCGCATAGTCAAGGTAGGAGCGCTGCATCTCCTTTTGCAGGTCGACCTGCTTGACGCGGTCGTAGGCGACCTCTTCGGTCCCGGTGTTCTGCTCGTCGCTCACGTGTGTCCTTCGGTTCGTTTCAATTCACGAGGTCGGGGCCGGCAAGCGGCCCGGGCACCCGCTAGGGTCAGATGTCGAGGAAGCGCACGTCTGAGGCGTTGCGCTGAATGAAGCTGCGGCGCCTATCGACGTCGTCGCCCATGAGGATGGTGAAGGTTTCGTCCGCGTCCGCGGCCTCGTCCAAAGTCACCTGTTTGAGGATGCGTTGGGCTGGGTCCATAGTGGTTTCCCACAGCTCATGGTCATTCATTTCGCCCAGACCCTTGTAACGCTGGATGCCACCTTCCTTGGGCAGGCGGTGGTTTGCCGCAAATCCCGCTTCGAGCAACTCGTCGCGTTCCTTGTCCGAGTAGGCGAATTGGTGTTCGGCGTTCGTCCACTTAATGCGGTACAAGGGTGGCATCGCAATGTAGGTGTGACCGTGTTCGATGAGGGGACGCATGTAGCGGAACAGCAGTGTCAGCAGCAGCGTGGCAATGTGCTGGCCGTCAACGTCGGCATCAGCCATGAGGATGATCTTGCCGTAACGCAGCTTGTCCAAGTCGAAGTCTTCACCAATTCCCGTACCAAAAGCGGTGATGAGGGATCGGATGGTGTCTGAGGACAGTGCCCGGTCCAGGCGAGCCTTTTCCACGTTGAGGATCTTGCCTCGGATCGGCATGATCGCCTGGTGTTCGGGGTCGCGCCCGCCCACAGCCGAACCGCCTGCCGAGTCGCCCTCGACAATGAAGATTTCGCAGTCCTCAGCTTTGCGACTAGAGCAGTCGCGCAGCTTGCCCGGCATGGACGCTGATTCGAGGACGCCCTTGCGGCGGGTGGCTTCGCGGGCCTTACGTGCTGCCACACGAGCAGCCTGAGCGGCCTGGCCCTTGGCAATGATCGCTTTGGCGTCAGCAGGGTGAGCGTCGAACCAGTCGGTGAGCTGGGAGTACACCTGCTGCTGGACGAAAGTACGGGCCTCAGTGTTACCCAGCTTCGTCTTGGTCTGGCCTTCGAACTGGGGTTCGGTGAGCTTAATGGAGATCACAGCCGTCAAACCTTCGCGCACATCGTCGCCGGTGAGGTTGTCATCCTTGTCTTTAATGAGGCCCTTGTCGCGCCCATAGCGGTTAACGATGGTGGTCAGCGCGGTACGGAACCCCTCTTCGTGCATACCGCCTTCGGTGGTGTTAATCGTGTTGGCGAAGGTGTGCACCGAGGACGAGTACGAGGTCGTCCACTGCATAGCGATCTCAACGCTCATCGTGCCTTCGGCGTTCTCAGATTCGAAGTCAATGATCTCGTTGTTGATCGTCTCGATCTTCTTTGCCGAATCCAAGTATTCGACGTAGTCGCGCAGGCCGTGCTCGTACATGTAGGACACTTGGCGGCGGCCTGGAATCGGATCGTCAGCGGTCCCCATTTCGTCGCCGGTCACTTCGTCGCCCTCGTCGACGGCGCTGGAACGCTCATCGGTCAAGGTGATGCGCAGGCCCTTATTGAGGAAGGCCATCTGCTGGAAGCGGGTGCGCAGGGTTTCAAAGTCGAACTCTACGGTTTCAAAGATCGACGGGTCCGGGTAGAAGGTTTGGGTGGTGCCCGTCTCTTCTGTTTCTTCGCCGCGCACCAACTCGGTGATGGGGGTGCCGCCGTTAGCAAAAGACATGCGCCACGCATATCCCTGGCGGCGAATAACGGTGTCAACTCGGGTGGATAGGGCGTTGACGACGGAAATACCCACGCCGTGCAGGCCACCAGAAACGGCATATCCGCCGCCGCCGAACTTGCCGCCGGCGTGCAGGATTGTCATGACGACCTCAACGGTGGGCTTGTGCTCGGTGGGGTGTTCGTCCACCGGAATGCCTCGGCCGTTGTCGACAACTCGCAGGCCGCCGTCTTCAAGGATGGTGACCTCAATGTGGTCGGCGTATCCGGCTAGAGCTTCGTCAACGGAGTTGTCGACGACCTCATAGACCAGGTGGTGTAGACCGCGCTCCCCCGTTGATCCGATGTACATGCCTGGGCGCTTACGCACCGCTTCCAGGCCTTCGAGGACGGTGATGTCGGATGCGCCGTATCCTTGCGCTCCGTCGGCGGTCTTCTCGTTGTCAGCCACGTGGCTCCCCTCGCATGAGTCGAATGCTTGAAAATTCGACATTAAACCTTGGCTATTCTACCAAAAAAGGACCCTGTTCCAGGTCAAGATCATCCAAAGGCCACATTCACCAAACATATTTTGACCTGCACAAACATGGCTGTGACCAGTCACACTCCACCTGGGGCACAACAATCACCAAAACCGCTTACCCGTAGGTGTCGCGCGGGCCCCTCCCAGGCACCGACAAAGGCCCCTTCTTCCACGAGGGCGCCACCGGCCCACGCACAATCACCTGACGCACCACACCCGCGCCCACCTCCTCGGCAATTCGCCTCTCAACCGTGGGCAACAGCAACTGCATTTGCTTAGCCCACGCCGTCGACGAACACCTAACAATGAGCTTGTGGTCCTCGAAAGTTTCCACCGCGCAATGCTCGGCCACAGTCTCACCCACGATCTGGGGCCACTTGGCCATAATCGACCCCATTCGCGTGGGCGTATCCCACTGGTTGACGCGGATCGTGCGCTTCAACATGGCACCAAGTGAGCGCGTACGCCGATATTGCAAGCGCATCGCCGCCATACCGGGAGCCTTGACCCAGGACGCCCCAGAACGCGACACCACGGGTTTGAGGGCAGACAAATCCCCTTCGGGGTCAACGCTGTCCGCATCACCAAAATCGCTGTCGGCCTGTTTCGACCGTGTTGAAAGATCGTCGGTTTCGCTTTGGAAAGCAGACGAGGCACCCGCCTCAACGGCCGCCCACTCCGACGCCCCATCGATGCGCCCTGCTTTGCGAGGCTCATCCCCCAGTTCCCAACTCGGCAACTTCGTGCGGATGTAACCCTGGGATCTGGCGGTGCGTTGGGCACGTTCGAGGGCGCGTGCGGCAAACTCTTCGACCTCGTCACCTTCACTAGAAGGCGGATCAGTGGTGACGTCCGCACTGTCGCTCATTCGCGAATCGGAGAAGGCACTCGAATCGTTGCCCCCTAAAATTTCGGAGTCAGCGGTTCCCTGGTCGTGCGCGAATAGTTCATTCATCGTCAATCACCGTGCCCGCTTCGGCGTCCCAGCGGATCGGAATAATCGTCGCCTTTAAGGATTCGGGCACGTCCTCGGCCACAGCCGCAGTAATCAACACCTGGTCAGCCCGCGAGGCGAGCCTCGCCAAACCCTTGCGGCGGTTGGAATCCAACTCGGCGAACACGTCGTCCAAAATCAGAATCGGGGTTTCGTCATCTTCGGTGAGGATGTCAAAAGACCCCAGGCGCAAAGCCAAGGCCACCGACCAAGACTCGCCGTGGCTGGCGTAACCCTTGACCGGCATGTGTCCCAATTCTAGGAACAGATCGTCGCGGTGAGCTCCTACCAGGTTCACGCCGCGTTCAATTTCGCGCTCGCGCACAGATTCCAGCGCCGCCAACAACCTGGCGGTCTGAGCTTCAATATCTTCAAGGTCACCGCTTTCAGGCACATCAGGATCCGTACCGATCGTGCGATCAATCGACGCATCAAAAGACATTGACATTGACCGGGGTGAATCCGCCACATCGTCATAGGCTTTCGAAGATGGCCCCTGCAAAAGGCGCACCACCTCCATGCGGGCGGCCGTCACCTTGGCTGACAACTGCGAAAATTGCACGTCCCACACACTCAGCGTTGAAAGGTCTGCGGATTCGCCTCGGCGCGACCTGGCCTGAGCCTGTTTCATTAACGCGGCCCGCTGGCGGGCAACCCTCTCAAAGTCCGACTTCACGCCGACAAAAAGAGGATGCAGCTGGATCGCCAACTCATCCAGGAAGTGCCTGCGAACCCCGGGCTCACCCCGAACCAACTGCAAATCCTCGGGTGCAAACACCACAGTCTTAACCAAACCCACGATCTCGCGGGGCTTGACCTGGGTGCGATTAATGCGCGCACGATTGGCTTTGCCGCGCACAATTTCAAGCTCAAGAACCTGCTCGCGCCCCTCGTGGGACACCAAGCGCACCCGAACCACTGCCCCACCCGGTACTTCTTCTTCACGATCCAAGGGGATACGCACCAGCGCGCCCTCGGCCGCCACCCGGTGGCTAGAAAAGGTCGACAGGTAGGCGATGGCCTCAACCAGATTCGTCTTGCCTTGGCCGTTGGCCCCCAGTAAGACGGTTGGCCCGGCCGCGAACTCAACTACCCCTGTGCGCCACGACCGGAAATCATCGAGCGCGACGTGAGAGACGCGCACTTTGAACTCAGATTCCGAAGCGGATGGGCATCAGCAGGTAGCGGAACTGGGTGATCTCGCCCTCGTCAGCTTTCTTCTGCCCCGTCATAACGGCGGGCTTAGTCGGGTGGGTGAAACCGAAACGCACATAGTCCGTGTCCATGACGGACAGGCCGTCGATGAGGAACTGCGGGTTGAACGCGGTGGCAATGTCCTCACCCGTCAGGGTTGCTTCGAGGGCTTCAGAAGCCTGAGCATTGTCGCCCTGGCCAGCCTCGAGCACCAGCTGGCCTTCGGAGAAAGCCAAACGCACGGAGGTCTTACGTTCTGCCACCAGGGACATACGCTTGACCGCTTCGAGCAGCGCATGACGGTCAACAACGGCCTGAATCGGCGTCGAATCGGGGAAGAGGCGACGCACCGGCGGGTAGTCGCCGTCCATCAGAGTCGAGGTGGTGCGGCGTCCCTGGGCGGAAAAACCAATGAGCGAGGAGGCACCAGGCTGGGCCTCACCTGCAAGACCGAGCTCAACTTTGGCGCCCAACGTCATTGACTTGGCGACGTCCTGGAGGATGCGGGCCTTGACCAACGCGATTTCTTCAGCAGCCGGATCGGTGGGCTCCCAGTCCAGTTCGCGCATAGCCAGGCGGTAGCGGTCGGTGGCCAGCAGTGTCATGTGTGAGCCTTCGATTTCGATGCGCACACCGGTCAGCAGCGGCAGCGTGTCATCACGCGAAGCAGCAATCGACACCTGAGCAATCGCCTGGGACAGGACCTGGGAATCGACAGCACCAGCGTTTTGCGGCTGGGTCGGTAACAGCGGGTACTCGTCCAGAGGCATGACAGCCAGGGAGAAGCGGGAAGTGCCACACACCAGGTTGACCTTTTGTCCGTCGAGCTCAACGGTCACCGGCTTGTTGGGCAAAGACTTCGAAATGTCAGCCAGCAGGCGACCCGACACCAGGACTTCACCGGGGGTTTCAACTGTTGCGGGAATCTGCGAATTCGCAGACACCTCGTAGTCGAAGGAGGACAGGGTGAGTTCTTCTTGCTCGGCGTGGATCCTGACGCCAGCAAGAATTGGGCTTGCGGGGCGAATGGGCAATGCCCGAGCGGTCCAAGATACGGCCTCGGCGAGGACGTCGCGTGCGACAGTGAACTTCATGCCGGCCTCCGGTTGATGACAGACGAATACTGCACCACTCTACCCACTCAGGGGGCTTCAAGGCTAAGTGTTAGACGCACCTGTGATGTGGGGGCGAACAACAAAAAATTCTGATTTCTTGAAATTCACCATCATCATCAGGTGTGTGGATTCTGTTAAGAACCCTCTTTTTTCTTGTAATTACAAGGAGTTAGCCAGTGGATGATCATGGGTCCAAAGCTGTGGATCCGCTAGGACATCCTGTGAATGACATGTTCGAAGCTGATCAATCATCCACAGATGCTCGTCCTCGATCAACAACAAACCCATCGCCATCCACGACCTCGTCCACACCAACTGTGCAATCCCCACCGCCCCCTCCGCCGAGAGCAGACCTTATGCGCAAAAATCAGCCAAAAATCGCTGAAAAGCGACCATAAGGTCTGCTCTCGGCGAGAAAAAGAAATTAGGATTCGCGGGCCTTCTGCTTGATCCGGTTGGTCAACTCGGTGACGTGGTTGAAGGTCTCGCGCTTTTCTTTCATCAGCGACGTGATCTTCTTATTGGCATGCATCACCGTTGTGTGGTCGCGGTCAAAAGCCGAACCGATCTTCGGCAGCGACAAGTCCGTGAGCTCACGACACAGATACATAGCGATCTGTCGGGCCTCAACCACGTCATGGGAACGATCCGAACTCGACATCTGCTCAATCGTCACACCGAAGTAGTGGGCGCACTGACCCATAATCAACGGCACAGTGATCTCATGGTCATTGGGATCAGACACGAAATCCTTGAGCATCATCTCTGCCAACGGCAGGTCGATGCGCTCCTGAGACAGGTTCGCAAAGGCCACAACGCGCAGCAGCGCGCCTTCAAGCTCACGGATATTCGACGAAATCCTCGACGCAATGTATTCCAGGACCTCTGGTGAAACCTCCAGGGAATCCGTGGCCGCCTTCTTTTGCAAGATGGCGATACGGGTTTCAAGGTCTGGCGGTTGAACGTCGACCAGCAGTCCCGACGCGAAGCGCGAACGCATCCGATCCTCGAAACCATTGAGCTTGTTGGGCGCCACATCCGACGTCAAGACAATCTGCTTGTCACCCTCATATAGGGCGTTGAAGGTGTGGAAGAAACCTTCAACCGTCTGCTCTTTGTCCCCAATGAACTGGATGTCGTCAATGAGCAAAACGTCGAGCTCGCGGTATCGCCTGTGGAAAGCCTCGACCTGCGAGTTATCCGTCTTATTCAAACGAATAGCGTTAATGAACTCGTTGGTGAATTCTTCGGAATTGACGTAGCGAACCTTCAAGTGTGGGTACAGCGACAGCGCATAGTGCCCAATCGCGTGCAGCAAGTGGGTTTTTCCCAGGCCCGAGTCCCCGTAGATGAATAGCGGATTAAAGGCCGTCCCCGGGGTTTCGGATACGGCGAAGGCCGCGGCATGAGCAAAGCGATTGGACGGCCCAATAACGAAGGTGTCAAAGGTGTACTTGGCATTTAAGTGCGTGGCCGAAGAATTCGGCGAGGTCATCAGCGTGGGTGCACCCATCTTAGGTGTCCTCATCGACGAGGGCGAGGCCACCTCGGCTGCAGAAGGTGCGCTGCTGCCCTCTTGGCTGCTGGGGTTGTCAAGATCTGCTTGATCCGTGCTGTCATGGCCTAAGTCTTCGCTTCGACTAGGAGTTGCTTTGGCCAAGTTGGAAGTATCGGAGTCTACTGAGTCATTGGATTCGTCAGTCTGGGCCGCCAGAGTTGGGTCGACAGTAATGGCAATACGGATGGTGCGCCCCAGGGTGGCACTCAAGGCTGCGGTGAGTTCATTCGAGGCACGATTTTCCAGCCAGGACTTGGTGAAGTCATTGGGAACAGACAGAAGAATCGTCCCCTCAATATTGCCGAGAGGTTTGGCCTGGTGCAGGTAGTTTGTGGCGGCTGGGCCTAATTCGGTGGTGGAGATGGAATCGAGTGCCTGGGCCCAGGCTTGGGTCAATGAGTCGGTCTCCACCGGAATCCTCCGAGGTACTAGGGGTGCGAGCCTTCGAAGGCTCGCAGTGACGAGTGCGTGAGTTCGATCACCGATCCACAGCGGCCGGTGAATATCTTTACGGGTGTGGAGTCTAACCGGTACACAACCCATTCCACAGGCTGGGGATGTGTCTGTGGATAACCTCTCGCGAATCACGTTCTTGTAATTACAACCGCGGGTATCCGAGTTTGTGCGGAAAGATCAATTCGTGCACAACTGTGGATCAAAATGTTCACAGGTGTCATGTGGACAGCCAAGTCCACAGCCCAATCCACAAGTGTGGATAAAAGGTTGAGACTAGGTGTTCGTCACAAGCAGGGTGTTCACATTGACTGGCTAAGGCGCGGCTTCTAACCTGGTTCTTCGTCTGTGTCTGGATGACAACCGGATACGCCGAGGCCCCTGCGCTCAACATTTGCGGTGGGACCTACCGAACCGATCTTGAGCGGAGAAGACATTCCCCGCTCCTGCCGAGGAGAACTGCAGTGACCACCAAGCGGACTTTCCAGCCCAACAACCGTCGTCGCGCCAAGACGCACGGCTTCCGTCTGCGTATGAGCACCCGCGCCGGCCGCGCCATCCTGGCTAACCGCCGTCGCAAGGGTCGCGCGAAGCTGTCCGCCTGAGACTGGCGAGGTGCTGCCACGCGCGCACCGCATGGTCGACCCAGCTGACTTCCAAGCCGCCATCCGTCAAGGATCACGAGCCGGAGATCCGCTGGTCGTCGTGCATTGTCGAACCGACGAGGAACGAGTTGATCGCCTCGTCGGTTTCGTCGTGCCCAAGAGAGAAATCAAGCGCGCCACCGGACGCAACCGCGTCAAACGGCAATTCCGTCACCTCATGAAGGACCGCCTCAATACAATCCCTGAGGGCGGCCGCGTCGTCGTGCGCGTCAGCGGAAAAGCCCTGGGGCGAAGCTCCGACGAACTAGGCCAGCACCTCGACAAGACTATGAGACGAGCATGGAAGAAATGGGATGCCCGATGAGCAACCGTTTCCCGACCTCGCCCTCGTCACTGCTACGCGCCATCGCCGTACTGCCTATTCGTATATACCAGCGTCTGGTCTCCCCCATGATCGGACCGCGATGCCGATACGCACCCACCTGCTCCCACTACGCTGTCGAAGCCATCCAAGTGCACGGCATCATCAAAGGAATCCTCCTGGGAATCTGGCGGATCCTGCGATGCAACCCCTGGAGCCTGGGCGGAGTGGACTACGTTCCCGCCAAAGGCAAGTGGACGAGCGAAGAATGGGTACCGCCGGTCGACTGGGCAGGCAACGCCACCGACATCGTGCGCCCCACTCCTATGGGCCTTGAAGACGTGGCCGCCGCTACCTACACCTGCGAAGACAACGCGGCAAGCGGCGCAACACCGGGCAACGCACCCTGTAGCACCACCTCACCCATGGAGCCGGCGACACACCAGGCTCCCTTGACGAAGGCCCGCGTCGGCCTCGTCCCCATGAATGTTCCGGCTTCGGCCACCCGACACAGGGACGCACCCCGCGTCCTCGCTTCCTGAAGGAGCGCGCATGTTCGATAAAATGATTCACCCCTTCGCAGTCGCCGTTGCGTGGGTGTGGGCGCAGATCCATGATCTGCTGGTCCTGGTTGGAATGGCCGATGGACCCGGCGTTGCCTGGGTGATCTCGATCATCTTGCTGACGATCATCGTGCGCCTCCTGATCCTGCCGCTCTTCTTGCGCCAGATCCGCTCCTCACGAGCAATGCAGGCCATCCAGCCTGAGCTTCAGCGCATCCAAGCCAAGTACAAAGGCAAGAAAGATCAAGCCTCGCAGATGAAGCAAAGCGAGGAAATGCAGGCCCTGTACAAGAAGCACAAGGTCTCCCCCATGGCTTCCTGTCTTCCGCTGCTCGTACAGATGCCCGTTCTTTTCGCCATGTATCGGGCCATCTACGCGGTGAAGGACTTGGCCGCCGGCACCTACTCTTACGGCGGTATCGAAACCGACCACCTGGGTCCCATCAATCAGGCCACAGCCGCCGACATTAATGAGTCCACCGTGATGGGAGTGCCGCTGTCGCACACCATTACCTCCGGTGATGGACCAATGGGTGTGGCCGTATTCGTCGTCCTCATCATCGCCATGGTGGCTCTGCAGTTCTACTCAATGCGCCTGTCCATGACAAAGAACATGCCTCCGGCTGCCGACCCAAACAACCCCATGGTTCAGTCGCAAAAGACCATGCTCTACGTCATGCCGGCCATGTTTATCTTCTCCGGCGCGTTCTTCCAGATGGGCGTCATTGTCTATATGCTCACCGGTTCCGTGTGGGCACTCGCCCAGTCTCTGTGGACGATCAAGGTCATCCCTACCCCCGGTTCACCCGCTCACACCGAATTGGTGGAAAAGCGTCAAGCTGCCTACCACGAGTGGGCCAAGCCATTCTTCGCTGACTACGACGCCAAGCGTGCCCAGCTTCCCACCGACTCTTCCGACCCGCAGGTCGTGGCCCTCAACGAAGCCACTCTCGCCGAGGTCCAACGCCAAGCCAAGGCTCAGAAGGTTGCTTCTGACTTCCCTGAGTCAATGACTGCTGGCGACAAGGTCTCGGTGTACCGCAACCTGTCCGCACAAGAGTGGACCACCTTGCCCGACGAGCAGTGGATGCAGGGCGTGCGTGAAGCTACCGAGAAGGCCGAGGCTCGCCGCGCCCAGCAGGCCAAGCGTGAGCAGGCACAGAAACAGTCGCGTCAACGTCGTATCGCCCAAGGTCAGGCTAAGGATGGGGCGTCCGGTGCCCAGTTGGACCACGAGGGCCTGTCCCCTGAAGAACTTGAGCGTCGCCGTCAAGAGCGCCGCAAGGCTCGCCGCCAAAGCAAGAAGAAGAGGCGCTGATTAAGGGCGGGTTCGTCCTCGTTGACGAGGACGACGCAAGTTCCGCCGATCCGCGCATCCGTACCCCAGACCCGTCAACCCCGTGGGAGGATTCGACCATGAGTGAAGTTCAAAAAGATAAGCTGACCCGCCTTGAAGAAGAGGGCGAGCTGGCCGCCGACTACTTAGAGGAGCTGCTTGATATTGCAGACCTCGATGGCGACATTGAGATCGATGTTGAGAACGGCCGCGCCTCCGTCGAAATCATCACCGAGAACGAGGGCGCCCTTGACCGCCTCGTCGGTGACGACGGTGAGGTCCTGGATGCTTTGCAGGAGCTGACTCGCCTCGCTGTTCAGACCGAGACCGGCGAGCGTTCGCGCCTCATGCTCGATATTGCGGGCTTTCGCGCTGACCGCAAGGCTGAGCTTCAAGAGCTCACCCACGAGGCTATTTCGCGTCTGCGCGCCACCGGCGAGCCGCAAAAGCTTGAGCCGATGAACCCCTTTGAGCGCAAGGTCTGCCACGATGTCGTTGCTGGCGAAGGCTTGTTCTCCGAGTCCGAGGGCGCCGAACCGCACCGTCGTGTGGTCATCCTTGCTGCCGATGATTCGGACGAGGCCGACGTTGCAGCTGACGCTGAGGTCGACGAGGTCGAGGCTGATTCTCAGGAGTGACCTATAGATGCGGCCCGGTCCAGTGTGGATGCGGGCCGCATTCTTTATGCTCGACTCGGTTCGGTGTGGCAACCTGGTTGATAGATCAGTTTGGCCGCGGTGTGAAATAAGAAAGTGTGGAGATGGCTGACGGCATGGATGTCACTGGTGGTTCCAAAGCGGATCCCGTTAAGGCTGAGCAGATGAAGACCGGCCGCCAGGTTGGTGACCCTTTTGATCCTGAGCAACCCACGGATGCAGTACGGGAGTTCTTTGGACCGGCTTTTGCCGATGTCCAGGAGTTCACTCACATGCTTGAGGAAGAGGGCGAGATCCGCGGTCTGGTGGGTCCGCGTGAGATGCCGAGGTTGTGGTCGCGTCATATCGTGAACTCAGCGGCTGTCCTGGATTTTCTTCCGCGGCACGGGCAGGTTCTTGATATCGGTTCGGGAGCTGGGCTACCCGGCATTGTTATTGCCATTTGTAGACCTGATCTTGACGTTCACTTGGCAGAACCGATGCAGCGTCGCTGTGAATGGCTCATGGATGTTATCGAGAACCTAGGCCTGGACAACGTGACCTTGCATCAGGCTCGAGCAGAAGAGCTACGAGGCAAGGGCAAAGCCGATGTCGTGACATCGCGAGCCGTAGCAAATATGTCGAAGCTTGTGAGGATGACATCCAAGCTCATTGCTCCCCGCGGATCCATGGTTGCCCTCAAGGGGCGGCGCGCTGCTATCGAAGTCGAGGATGCTGCGCTGGAACTCAAACGGCATCATCTTCGGGCCTCGATCCATGAGGTTCCTTCCGTCATGGAAGAAGAGTCCACGTACGTCGTGGTGTGTAAGCGAATCTGATCTCAGCTACTGGCTCGAGGGCGAGGGTGGACGCACTTGCAGGCGGCGGGCCTTAAACTGGGTGAGTTCATCGATCATCTTTATTGACAGGAAGGCGGCTAACGTGAGCCCAGCTAAGAGGGATGCCACTCCCCTGTCTTCGCAGATCGAACGTAATTTTGAAGATCGCAAGATGCTCGATGCCGCTACCTTTGGTAGGCCTGCCAGAACCCGTGTCATTGCGGTTGCTAATCAGAAGGGCGGCGTTGGTAAGACAACCTCCGCAGTCAATATTGCAGCCGGGCTGGCAATGGGTGGACTCAAGGTCGTCGTCATTGATGCCGACGCGCAAGGAAATGCGTCCAGCGCCCTGAGTATTGAACACGGTTCGGGCACCCCATCCACTTATGACGTTCTCATTGGTGGCACTCCCCTAGCTGAGGTTTTGCTGGATTGCCCTGACATTGAGGGCTTACAGGTATGCCCGGCCACCATCGATCTGTCGGGCGCCGAGATTGAATTGGTCGATATTTCGAGGCGAGAGTTCCTTCTGGCCGATGCTGTTCGCGAGTTTCTGGCTGTTCACCGAGATATTGATGTCGTCCTTATTGACTGCCCACCCTCATTGGGTCTGGTGACGCTTAATGTCATGGTGGCTGCTCATGAGGTGATGATTCCAATCCAAACCGAGTACTACGCGCTTGAGGGCTTGAGCCAGCTATGGAATACGATCGAGCGAATCAAGAGTCTGAACCCTGATCTCCACGTCTCGACAATGTTGCTGACAATGTCGGATCGTCGCACCAAGCTCAGCGAAGAAGTCGAAAACGAAGTGCGTCAGCATTTCCCGGACTTAACAATGAAGACCGTTATTCCACGGTCAGTGCGCATCTCTGAGGCCCCCTCATATGGGCAAACGGTGGTGACGTATGATCCTCGGTCAACGGGGGCAATCGCCTATCGTAAAGCGGCTCTTGAACTTAGTTTGCGTCTAGCAGGCGTTCTGCCCCAGCGTGGCTGAGGTTGTTACTTTCTTCCGATGCCAGCTTCTGATCGAAGTTCCCGATTGTTTCACGTGAAACAATCGAGGCTGTTGGTTGCGTGGTCGTTCGAGGGTTCCAGACTGTCGCCGCTGAAAACTAGCTCAATTTAGAGCAATGTTTCACGTGAAACATTGCCGCATTGGAGATTTGGAACGAAGCAACCGACCGCCGATATGAACTGGCCTGCTGACACATTGTTGCTATGAGATCAACGAGGCAGCGCTTGCTGGCAAGCTCTCATCTTTGATGAGGACGCCGGCAACATGTGTGGCTAGGTACTCGCTTGAAGAGGCCGATCGCCTTGCACGTACAATAAGCTGCTATGCCCGGAGTTTTCTCGAGATGGCATGTCGCAACGTGGTGCATGTAGTTGGGTCCTACAGTTTGGGCTTGGCGCTGCATCGCGCTGAAGTTTGAGAGCCCTGCAAAGACTGGGCGGAACCTACCGTTGAGCTATTGAATCAATCTGTCTTCGAGCTGTCGAGTGATTGAGAGCCTGGAGACAGAGACAAATGATTCGTCACTGAATGTTTCACGTGAAACAATAGTCTCTAGCCGAAGGAAGGAAGATGCGCCATGTCGGAATTAAACTCGACCACATCTGCACGTAGGGGCGGCAGATCAGGATTAGGGCGAGGCTTGGGTGCCTTGATTCCTTCGACAACATCGCAGCAGGACGGCGTGACGACCTCGTCAACATCTTCGGATCCACTCGACGTCTTCTTTCCGGACAGGGGATCATCTGCGCGCCGCTCGCGTGGAGGATCGGCCAGAGAACTCTTGCAACCACGATCGTCTGATTCAACAAAAGATACTGGAAAAAAGAAAGGTATGTCAGCCTCGACCAAAGATGCTCAAAAAGCTGCGCCTAAAAAGGCGTCGAAACGATCATCCAAAGATGCCGCGACCTCGGAAATTACCGCTGCCGTGCAATCTTCCGCGCAGACGTCAGTCGAAACTAAGAGTGTGGTCACAGAGCGATCTCAATCGGATCGGACGCACACTCAGGCAAGTGTGAGTCAGCAAGCGACGGCTGAAAAAGCTGCGGGTGGAGCCGCTCCGACGTCCTCAAAGCAATCGGTTGCTGACGACGTGGCGCACGATAAGGAACTCTTCGAAGATGTACTCACCGGCAATGTTTCACGTGAAACACCGGTGGAGTTAATGCCGGTTCCGGGTGCTACCTTCGCCGAAATTCCGATTGACTACATCGTTTCGAACACACGTCAGCCGCGAGAGATCTTCGATGAAGATGATCTGGTGGAGCTCTCGGCTTCGATCAAAGAGGTTGGCGTTCTGCAGCCGGTTGTCGTCAGGCCGATCCAATTCGAGGATGAGCCGAACGAGCGACTCAAAGAATATCTCGAAGAAAAGCCAGGGGCTCGCTTCGAACTCATTATGGGTGAGCGACGAACCCGTGCCTCCGAGCTAGCGGGGGAGACGACGATCCCTGCGATCATCAGATCCACCGAGGATGAAGATCTTCTTCGCGACGCTCTACTCGAAAATCTGCATCGCGTTCAACTCAACCCTCTCGAAGAAGCATCCGCGTATCAGCAGCTCATGGCCGATTTCGGTGCCACTCAAGAAGAGCTTGCCAAGAGAATCGCGCGATCACGCCCACAGATCGCAAACACCCTACGCCTGCTTAAACTGCCGCCCGTTGTACAGAAGAAGGTTGCAGCGCAGGTGATCTCAGCTGGTCACGCCCGAGCGCTCCTTTCTCTGAACACTGCCGAAGAAATGGAACGGCTCGCAGAACGGATCGTTGCCGAAGGCCTTTCTGTGCGAACTACTGAAGAGCTTGTGCGCCTCGGACGTGTTAAAGCAGCTCCGAAGCCACGTTTACGCAGTTCAGCAAAGATTTCGGAACTGGGGGAGAGGGTCGTTAACGCGCTTCAAGACGCCTACGACACCCGTGTCACCATCACCGAAGGGCGAACCAAAGGCAAGATCGTCATTGAATTTGCTGGCCCAGAAGACCTCCAAAGACTGGCTGATGTCATTATGCCGACGACCAAGTGACCCTGCCTACAAAATGATGCAAGCGGTGCATCCAATAGGTCGCTGCAATTCCGAACTGTGACCACAACATGGTGCGACTGGTCACTAAAGTAGCCGATTGAGGTAAAGGCGACGGAAAATTGGACCGTTCCCGGCAACGAAGGAGTCCAAGGCATGGCCGATCGCAACACCGCGCGTTCCGTGCTTTTTGACGTCGGTGGGGTTCTTATTGCCTCCCACCCCGACGCGCGTTTCGTTGCGAACCTCATCGGCGACGGATCTCCCGCCCTCGTTGATCTGGTCGACCAGGCAATGTGGACACATCGCGACCAATACGACGCCGGATGCTCCGACCGAGAATTCTGGGATCGCGTAGCAGGGGATTGCGGCAAGCCCGAAGTATCAGACGACGCTTTAGCTCAACTCGTCGCAATGGATGCCGGACGAATGAACGACCCGCTTCCTGAGGCCCTCGCCCTCGTCAACGAACTCAAAGAAGCGGGTGTGCGCCTCGGTATTCTCTCCAACGCACCCCAAGCCATCGCCGATGCAATTCGGGCGGCTCAATGGTCGGATGTCTTTGACACCTTCTCGTTCTCATGCGAACTCGGTATCTCGAAACCTTCGCGTGGAATCTACCGGCACGCCCTCGAACAGCAGGGCGTTGGCCCCGAAAACACTGTCTTCGTGGACGACCGTAAAAAGAACGTGCGAGCCGCTGAACTCATGGGCATTACCGGTCTGATCTGGGAAAACGTCAAACAGGCTCACCAATCACTCGTCGAGTTAGGACTCCTGGGCGCCTGACACCTGACGTCCACCAAGAACGAACTCGACTACCCGCGCACACAGCTGCGCAAAAGATCCGTCAGCCTCGGCGGCCTGGGGAAGCAGAGACGTATCCGTCATCCCCGGCATCACGTTGGCATCAATAAACCAGCAGGTACCCTCGCTGTCCACAACGAAATCAATGCGGGATAGGTCCCGCAACCCCAAAACCGTGTGTGCCTCAACGGCAGCAGCCTTCAGATCAGCCAAAGTGTCGTCATCGAAGCGGGCAGGAACAAAATACTCGGTCTCATCAGTGGTGTAACGAGCCGCGTAGTCGTAGCGACCCCCGTCCGTAGAAATCTCAACGGGGGACAGGGCCACAGGACCATCCTCCAAATCAACCACCGTGACAGCTACATCGCGGCCATCAATCAGCTGCTCAACCATGATGCGCTCACCGTATGCGAAGGCATCCACCATGGCCGAACCCAACTCACCGCGGTCACGCACTCGCGAAATACCCAACGCCGAACCACCATCCGTGGGCTTAATGACCACAGGGAACGCGTCGTCGCTACCAATCGCATCCAGAACATGACCCGCGCCCACCTGGCGGAATAAGGCCTGGGGGAGCGTCGCCCAACCCGGAGTCGACATCCCAGCAGAGCCCAGAAGAGCCTTCGCCGTTGGCTTATTCGACGCCAACATGGACTGCACCGCAGACGAACCAACAAAAGGCACTCCGAGCGCCTCGAGCAGAGTCTGCAACGACCCGTCCTCGCCAATAGACCCGTGCACCAGCGGCCACACCACGTCAGGAGCAAACTCCTTGATGACACCAACCAACGACTCGTCGAGATCGGTGATGCGGGTGACGTAACCGGCCTTAGTCAAAATATTGGAAACTCGCCTGCCTGAACGGATCGACACATCGCGTTCGTGCGTCAAGCCGCCGGCAATGATGAGGACCTTGGTGGTGCCAGCCATGAGATTCTCCTACCTACCCAGTTCGATGCAGTGTGCCGTCAGAGTTAAGTTTGTCGAGTTATTTTCTTGAAACCGTTGTCTTGCAGCGGGGTTTGTGGCCGAGGCGCTGCTGCGAAGCTGCGTTACAGCGCGTTGGGCGCGGGAGCCGCACCTGGGCCGGACGAACCCGGATTATGCTCGAGGCCACCCGTACCAAACATCTCCACTAATTCCTTCTCAGCGTTGACCACCGTGGACAGGCGGCGCACGCCCTCGCGAATATCCTCGGGAGTTGGATAGCAGAAGGACAGGCGCATGTGGTCGTTGCCGCCCCCGTTGTAATAGAAGGCCGTGCCAGCAACGTAGGCGACCTGCGCGTTGACCGCGCGCGGCAGCATCGCCTTGGCATCCAGTCCTTCGGGTAGCTTCACCCACGTGTAAAAACCGCCCTGGGGAACCGTCCACGAACAATCCGGCATGAAATCAGCCAGAGCCGTCAGCATCGCATTTGCTCGCTCGGCATACATCGAGCGGAAGGCCTTAACCTGGCCATACCAGTCGTAAGAGCTCAGGTAGTCAGCGATCGCCATTTGACCAACCATCGAGGGCGACAGGATCGCCGACTCGGACGCCAAAATCAGTTTGTCGCGGATCGCGTGGGGAGCGTAGGCCCAACCGATACGGAAACCCGGGGCGAACATCTTCGAGAACGAACCCAGGTAGACGACGCCCTCGGGGGAGAAGGACTTTAGGGCCGGCAGCGGATCCTCGTGGAAACCAAGCAGACCGTAAGGGTTGTCCTCCATGATGAGGACGTGTTCGCGCATGCAGATCTCTGTGATCTGCGGACGGCGTTCCAATGACAAGGTGACGCCTGCAGGGTTGTGATAGTTCGGGATGGTGTACAGCAGCTTGATGGTGCGCCCCGATGCGCGAACCTCGCGGATGGTGCGTTCCAGGCCTTCGGGGATGATTCCGTCCTCGTCCATGGGCACGTGCACAACGTCGGCTTGGCGGGCGCGAAATACACCGAGGGCGCCCACGTAGCTGGGGGCTTCGCCCAAGATGACGTCGCCGGGGTTGACGAAGATTTCGGTCATTAGGTCCAGGGCTTGCTGTGAGCCGGTGGTGATGACGACATCGTCTGGGTCGGCGCCGATAATGCCGTCGTAGCTCATAACTTCGGTGATGCGCTCGCGGATGGGGAGCCAGCCTTGGCCTGAGCCGTATTGCATGGCTTGGGCGCCGTGCGTGGAGATCAGTTTCTTTGCTGATTCGGCCAGTGCGTCTAGGGGGAGGTCTTTGAGGTTGGGCATGCCGCCGGCTAGGGAGACGACCTCGGGGCGCGAGACTACGGAGAAGAGTGCGCGGATTTCGGAAGCTCGTAGGTTGTGAGCTCGTTCAGCGTAGGCGTCGAACCAGGGGTCGAGTCGGTTGCCCTGAGGGCCGTTCTGGTTGCCCGTGCGCTGATGAGTGCTCACTGGACCTTCCTTCTGTCGTGTTCTTTATTGACGAGGGCGGGCGCGGATGCGGTGGGTCCTCGGGGGTCTGCGCGCGAGCTGTTGGCTGGGGCGGGCTTATGTGGCCTGAACCCAGGCGGTGGGCTTGTGCGCGCTGACACACCTGAATCTATTTTGCCACTTTCTTGGCACTTGGACGCGCATGGGGTGTAGGCGGTGGACGGGGGAGGGGTTTGTAACACAAGGATTATTGAGGAGGCAGAGTCTTGCTAGAGGGTGTTGTAGTTGGTGACAAGTCATGACCTATCTCAAAGGTTGGTTTGAGGACTCCATCTCCTAACATCTCCTAATTTGGTATAAATTAGGAGATGTTAGGAGATGGGTAGATGAAGATACCTGTGCCACCGCCAGCACCCTACCGCCAGATGTTGAGTGCGCTTTCGCTTCAAGATGCGGCAAAAGTGATGTTAACGGCTGGGCTAGATACCGACACCAAGTATCATCCGTGGGAATGGTTCTTTAGGCATGACCCTCCGGAGGGATTTAGTCGCGAAGAATGGTGGATTGCCGTTCGTTTTAGAAGGGCACAAACTGCAAGACCGCTGCCGTTCCAACTTAAAGATGGCACCTCTGTCACTTTTAACATCCCAGATCCCCTTTTGGAGTTGATGGATGATATTTCTGCAAGAGCGCGCGGGCAGGCAGAGCTTCCAGAGCAAATCGCAAACCCTACGACGAGAAACAGGTACTTGATTCGATCATTGATTGAGGAATCAATGACATCGTCACAATTAGAAGGCGCTGCAACTTCCCGTATTGACGCAAAGAAGCTCCTGCGAGAGCAGCGAACTCCAAAGGATCGCAGTGAGCAGATGATCGTCAATAACTATTTGGCGATGCAGGAGATTGTTGACTTGAAAGATCAATCCCTGACGCCAGATCTTATTTTGAGGATTCATCAGATAGTCACGAAGCAAACTCTTGATAACCCCGAAGACTCCGGCAGAATCCAGCAACCCGGCGAGGAGAGGGTGCGGATCTACGGGACTCAAACCGACGAGCAGGTGCTCCATGTTCCCCCGGCTGCTGAGGAGTTAAAGGAACGTATGGAGAAACTTTGTGCCTTCGCCAATGGTCAATTGGACGGGGACATGTATGTACCGCCCCTCCTACGGGCGATCACTTTGCATTTCATGATGGGGTATGACCATTACTTCGTGGACGGTAACGGTCGAACAGCGCGCGCGATCTTCTACTGGTCGATGCTTAACCAAGGGTTTTTTCTTGTCGAGTTTTTGTCCATTTCAAGGTTGCTGCTTAAAGCACCGGCTCAATATGCGCGCAGTTATCTCTACACCGAACAGGATGAAGGGGACTTGACATACTTCTTCCTTGAGCAGGCCAAGGTTGTTAAGAATGCTATTGACGACTTAGACGAGTACCTGCATAAGAAGACTGGAGAAATCAAGGCCGTGGCTCGAGCTCTACGAAGTACGGGCTTTAACCATCGACAGATTGACTTGCTCGAGTCTTTTGCGCGTGACCCAGGAGCTAATGTCACGGTGGGTGAGCATCAAAGGACTCATGGGGTTTCAAATCAGACTGCTCGGACAGACCTTCAGGCACTCGAAGCTCATGGCTTGATTATTGGGAGGAAACGAGGGAAAACTGCATTCTGGTTCCCCGATGATGAGCTGGTTACGAAGATTCAGAAAATTGATCGCTCAAGCTGATAGTTGCGTCGGGTAAACATAGTTTGGTGCAAAACTGCGGGGTGCCACTTCATTACTCGTTAAACAGCTTCTAGACGGTCTCTTGCTAACGAGAATCTCCTAAGATCTCCTAATTTTGATCAAATTAGGAGATCTTAGGAGATGGCTAACTGTGGATAGGCATGATGTCCGGCGTAGCCGAATGTAGGGTCATGACAGGACGATGCTTCTCTTTGGAAAACCTTTTTGGAGGCGAGTTTGTGACGCCATCGTGTCGTATGTGTGACGCAGGTGCTTCGTAGAATGGACCGGCGATTAAAACAGTTGCGAACTCTCGAAACAAAGGCGGATTCTGATGGGACTCTTTGGATGGCTGCGCGGCCAAGCACCTGAGCCGCCCTCGGCTACTGCGACGAGTTTGCCGACTCCGTCTCCCTGGCGGATGCCTCAGTATCAGGGGCGTGATATTTGCGATTGGATCGATGTTATTGCCGCCCTCAAACGTCAGGACCGGCTAGACGAAGCACTCGACCTCGCCACTGGATGTATGAACGCGATGATCGAAACAGCCCGAGCCAACCCGGGAAACGCAATGGAGTTCTACGTCATCCAAGTCGCCGTCATTGAACACAAGATGCGCGCCTACCGCCGGGAAGTCCGTACGATTGAATCTTGGCTCGCGTTGGAAATCCCCGCGCCTAGAGAAGATCATCGCCTGGACTTGCGCAAGCGAATGGCAAAAGCGCAAGAACTTGTCGCCAAGGAACAGGGACAAGACCCCTCGCCATTCCATGCCGAGTGGAAGCGGCTGCTCGACCTCGAAAAAGAACAAAAAGCACAAGGACAGCCGTCTGCCACGTCCTCGACGGTGTCTTCGGGCAGGTCAGCGCTTCGACCGGGGACCAGCTACTCGTCGAACCGCAAAGCTCGGTCTATCCCAGATCCCGGTGATCTGTTGGCTCCCACGTTCGTTGCTGTGGACTTTGAAACCGCCAATAGGGCCGGGGGAGTGTCGGCCTGCCAGATTGCTTTGGCAAAGGTGCATCGCGGCAAGATTGTGGACCGCTATGCCACAATGCTCAAGCCTCCAGCTGGCTTTGACACTTTCGAGTTCACCTACCTTCATGGGATTGGCCCTCGTGATGTGCGTAATGCGCCGATGTGGCCACAAGTTGCCGAATACATTCGTCAGTTCGTCGGCGATGTTCCCGTGTGGGCACACAATTCAGCATTTGACTCGAAAGTCTGGACGGAACTGGATGGGTACTTTGGTACTCACACCCGCCCCCAGCGTTTCTACTGCTCCTATCGGACGGCCCAGCGGCTGATTCCGGGCCTCGAAAACTACAAGTTGCCGACGGTGTTGGCGGCCTGTGCCCCCGAGTATCAGCTCAATCACCACCGGGCTGATTCGGACACTGAGGCTTGTGCGCTGATTGTTGCTGACCTGCAGCGCCGGGCGTGAAACGCATCTGAGTGTCCAGGCCCGCTCTTCGCTGCGTCCGCGCTCACTCTTTGCCTTGATCTCCCCCTCGCCGAGAGCAGACCTTATGCGCAGAAATCCTGATTTTTCGGGCCGAAAACAACCATAAAGTCTGCTCTCGGCGAGAGTTAGGCGGTGATAAGTAGGGACTTTGCGCGACCTAATGTCTTCGACTTGAAATTGAGAACCATTCTGATGTCTCATAGATGCTGATAACGATTCCCATTTCACTAGAAGGGTGCGTCATGTCCATCCCTGCACGGACACCTCTGGGCGCAAGCCTGCCCGCACGCCTCATTGCAGTGCTCATCACTTGCATGGTCGCGGTCGCAGGCCTCATTCCTGCAGCTCCACAGGCTGCAGCCGCCACATCAAAAACCGTCATTTCCAACGGCAAGGTCACTCTCTTCAACCTGAAGATCACTCAGGATGAGAGTGCCAGCACGATCGTTGAAACCCTCCACAATGGTCAGAACATCGATCTGACCAACACCGTATTTGGTGTGACAGATGCGGCAAAGAACGACAAACCGCATGCCGACCTCAACCTTGATTCGGGATATGTGGTTGGGCCGACGACTGCCTCAGCCTCGGAATTGAGCCTGGGATGGGACATTACCGGTATCACTAAGAACATTGGCAATTACTCCCGTTATTCCAACGCCGACATTCAACTCAGCTACACCGGCCCAGCCAATGGCAACATTTACGTGCATCGAACCGATGAACAGGGTGAAGCCGTGTCAATCCTTGACACCGGCGCTTTCAAGATTCAACCGGGAAGTCAGGATGACGGCAAGCGCCGTATGAATGACGAGATCGAACTATTCGATCCCTTAGTTGGTGAGCCCACCTGGACCTTCACCCAGCCAGGTATCTACCACGTCTACGCATCAGTCATCCTCAGCCGCGGTTCGATATTTTCCAGCCGAGTCAACCGTGAAATCATCTTCGCCGTCGGCCAGGATGCAATCAATCGCGCACAGGCAGGCGAAACCAGTGAGCCCACGGTTCCCGGCGACGACGAGACCGATACGCCTTCCAACGATGAGGAGATAGCCGAGGACAATTCTGCTGCGCCTCCTGTCAATGAGGACGGGGACAACCCCGGTGACTCTGATGTTGAGGAAGCTCCTTCTCTCGATGTTGAGAAGGAATACCGCGTTGGTGACAACGTGGAACTGTGGGCTGAAGGCTTTTCTGAAGGTGTGACCGTTAGTTTCCTGCTGCGCCAAAATGGCACGGATATTGAAATGACCTCTGCTGTGGTTGATGGGGGTGTGGCCGCTAAAGACTACGAGATTCCCGAATCAGTCAAACCTGGAAAATATCTAATGGTCGCGCGTAATGGCAGCCTTTTTGTCGAACGCGAAGTGACGATCCTCTCGGCCTCGGGCGAGCCTGGCGAGGAGGAGCCCGCTCCGGTAGATGATTCCACCGACGACCCTGCGGACGAGAATGACCCGTCCGATGATGTGTCTGATCAGCCGACTCCCAAACCAAACGATTCTGACATCCCTCAACCTGACGCGAAGGCAGCCGTCGAATCGGCATGCCGCAAGGACAAGCCGGAAGGTGCTCACCAGAAAGATCCGAAGACTGGTCGAGATCTGATCTATCGCACTCACGTTGATGCTGCGCACATCTCCTGGGATGAGAAGCAGAAGAATTTTGCTATCGAGGTCGTTGACGGCCCGATGACGAATCTGCGCCCCGCGGATGATGTGGCAATCCGCCTTGGCCCTGACGCTGACGACTTTGGTCGTGAGGTGTCGCGCCTGAAGATTCCTGCCGATGGGTCCCTGTCCTTCTTGGGCAAGCCTGGAGACATCGTATGGAACGCTCCCGGCCAGTACTACAAGGGACATCGTCCTGTGTGGGCTGGTTACGGTGCCGGTGAAGTACCTTCGACGGTGGACGGTAATTCCTTGATGCTCGAGTTCGTGGGCTCTGAAGGCCCTGGCGAAGTTTCTGTTTGGCGTTCTGGTGGTGGATTCATCACCGAGGATTTCCACAGCGGTAACCCGGATAAGAAGTTCTCTCCTCTGGTTCCGGGCGGCCACGGACATATCAACTGGTCCTTCACAAAGCCTGGCCGCTACTGGTTGTCTTTCCGTGGGGTTGCGAAGGAGAAGAAGACTGGCAAGGAAATCATTGGCAAGACTTACAAGGTTTTGTGGCTAGTTGGCGAAGACAAGGATGTCGATCTGCCCAAGTGCACCACTGCTGGTGCCGAAATTATGACTTCTGCCGAGGCGCAGGATATTGGCGAGGCCCCCGCAGATGGTGGCAATGCGGTCATTTCCGATCACGAGGCCGACCTGCCTGAGGCTGGCACCTATGTGTGCGCTGATCCCGGTCACTTCGATCTGTCTGTGAAGAACGATGAGAAGGGTAACTTCGAGGCGTTCTTGAGGGATGATTCGAAGCTCCCGTCTAAGAATCGACCGAGTTACTCGGTGGTTGTACCCGTTGCAGATTCAGCATCCTCCCAGCTGAGCTTTTCTGGAAAGAAGGGTGCATTGAGTGTTTTGGGTAAGGAGGGAACAAAGATTTGGACCCTGCCCCAGGATGCGTCTAGTACACACCCGTACTTGGGTTTCAACACTCAGTCGATGAATTACGCGAATATTGAGGACGGAGTTTCGATCCTGGGTGAAGAGTTCGAAGGCCCCGGAACCATGGTTTTCTGGGACTACGACGCAGTGATGGGTGCTAAGGCTCATATGACGCTCAAGCCCGGAGCTGGTGTTCATATGGAGGTGGGTTCTCCCTTCAACTACGCCGAAAAAATCACTTTCGATGAATCTGCTCACCGCCACTATGCGATTTCCTTCAACAAGGCTGGTTTCTACCGTGTGCGTCATGCGTTCAAAGTGGAGTACAAGCCCGAGGCTGGTTGGGGAGAACGTAACTACACGGACTACGAGATCTACTACGCGGTTGGTGATGAAGCTATTACCAAGGCTTGTGCGCCCGAGCGCGTGAAGAAAGAGGCAGGTAATCCGGTTACACCGAAACCTGTAGATCCTGCGCCCGTGAACCCGGATCAGCCTGTGGATCCTCAGCCGGAGGATCCCAAGCCTGTTGATCCCGATCAGCCGGTCAAGCCCGAACCGGGCGACTCTGATGATCCGGTTGAACCCGAGAAGCCTGACACGGACGCTGATAAGCCCGGCAAGGAAGACTCCGACAAGCCCGGAACCGACAAGCCGTCAGCTTCCGTGACTCTGTGTGAGGACATGGAGAAGGCGCCAGCTTCCGTCAACTTCACGATGGATTATGGCCATACCGACCTGTTCAACCTCATCTCCGACGCTGATGGCAAGTTGTCGCTCAAGCTCAAGGAGGATGTCACGAAGGTCGGAACCCTGCGTTCCCCCGAGGAGACGCTCATCAAGGTTAAGTCTTCGACCATGATGGACATTCCTGCCTCTATTCGCGAGGCGGTTGCTGGTTTGCCAGCCCAGGGTTACGTCATTGATCAGTCCGGCAATAGCCAAAGCAGTGTCGTGTGGCCGGGTTGGGATACCTTCGGTATTCGCGAGGGCGGATACCACACCGCTACCTTCGACGTCACCTACGCAGGGCCTGACGGGGGCCGCATCTTCGGATTTGAAAACGGTAACCTGGGAGCAGGATTTAACTCGGTTCTGTCCGACGGCAGCTTCGAGTTCAAACCTGAAGGATCGACGATTGTTCAGGAGTTCCCTGCTCATCGCCACATCAACTGGGTGTTCACCAAGGCTGGACGTTACGTCTTGACGGTGACCGGTCACGCAGCATCCAAGGATGGGGCAAAGAAAGCCGATGCTGAGGCCCGCACGTACATCATTGACGTTGCAGACCGTGCTTCGTGCACAGACGCTTTGAGCGTCACTGCAGCTCCCGACACCGTTGAACAGGGTGGCACCGTGACCTTCACGGCACGCGGCCTGGAAGCCGGTGAAAAGACTGTGTTCCAGGTTCATTCCAAGGTTGTTGAGCTGGATTCTGTTACCGCTGACGAGTACGGTAAAGCCGTTGCGCAGTGGACCGTGCCCACTGACTTCGCAGCCGGAGCTCACACAGTGACCATCAAGGGACACGAGGGTGTTTCAGCACCTTTGACCGTTACAGCCAAGGTTGTTCCGGTTGATAAGCCTGAGCCTTCGATTCCCGATCCGGATAACGGATCGGCAGGATCTGGCGATTCTGCCGGTGGAAACACTGGTGCGGGTAGCGGGTCTGCAGGATCGGTGGCCAAGGAACAGTGCATCGCCACCACCATCACCCGTGAAGCCACCGAAGATGAGGCGAAGAAACTCTCCGAATCTTCAGCTTCGACTGGGGCTGGCGAAGCCAACACTGCAACGACCACGCTGAACTTCTCCGTTGGCCCGCAGGCCTCTGGCAATGTGTCCGAGGGTCACTTTGACCTGGGACCCGCCATTGATAACGGGACCTTGGTTGCTCGCATCAAGGACGACCGCAACCAGCCCGCATCATGGGTAGATCCCGGATCGCTGACCTTCGCCCTCGGTGACAAGGCCAAACTCAAGGCACCCAAGGACCTATCCTTTGTTGCGACCCCTGGGTCAGACGTGTGGATGATCCAGCAGAGTCAGCAGGCGGGCGTTCCGTGGTTGGGCATGAACTCTCAGCGTGAAGAGATCGTCAACGGAACCAAGGGTGGAGTTGCCTTCACCCTGACCGACGTCAAAGGACCAGGCAAGGTTGCGGTCTTCGAGTCAGGTTCACTTGGGAACGCTGTGGGCACCCATGTGTTCGACCGCGTGGGCTCGACCTATACGCTGGCACGCAACACCCACGCACACCAGAACTGGCTGTTTACCGAACCGGGCTTCTACACGCTGACCATCTCCATGAAGGTCACACCCAAGTCAGGTGAGCTCAAAGGATCGGTTTCCAGTGGTGGAGCCAGCGCTCCCGGCGCCCTCGTCCCCACCGGAGAAACAGGCCCCAGCGGCCGTCCGATGGTCAAAGAGGTCGTGGGACGCACCCCATCTGGTGCTGAGTGTGTACTGACCGACGCTGACCTGGCGCGCACGGGTTCCTCGGCCTCGTCGATGCTGGCGCTCAGCGGTCTGCTCATGCTCGGTGGCGCGGCTGCCGTTGCGATTAGCCGTCGCCGCAAGAGCGTGCAGGTAGGTGATCTGCTCGGTGTCTGAGCCGAAAGGCCGCCTCGCCAGGGCGGTGGCCGGTGCCTTTGTGGCACTGACCACCGCCCTGGCGGCGTGCGCCTGCACCCCCGACACGACTGGTCTTAAAGCAGCCAGCGACCCGGATAACGACGGGCAGTTCCGCGTCGTGACAACCACCGGAATCCTCGCCGACCTCGTTCGACACGTTGCCGGTGAGCGCGCCTCAGTGACCCAGATGGTGCCCGACGGAGCCGACCCGCACTCATGGGAACCAAGCCTTCGCACCATCCGCGACGTTGCCTACGCTGACCTGGCGTTCTCCAACTATCTGCTGCTCGAACAGCACGCCATTATTCGCGCCATGGACGCCAACTTGCCCGCCGGCACGCCCTCGGTTTCTATTGCCGAGGCCGCCGCCAAGCAGGGCGCAACCATCTTGCCGCTGGTGGAAGATCGGTCCCTGGACACGGTGTGGCTGGGTATGCGGGTCCTAGGAAATGGTCAGCGGTACGGAGCTAATCGGGCGTCGACCGTGGATCTGACCGCTACGGCAGTCGACGGTCCGGGGGAGGCCTCGTCGTATCTGACGACGTCCTTTGGGGATCCGGAAATTGGTTTCGCATCCTCAGATGGTTTTGACGCGGCAAGCGGATACAAAGACGACACCACGGTGCTGCCCGCTGACGCTCACCAGCACATGTCGTGGGCTTTTACGAAGCCCGGAATCTACCGCGTGTCCTTTGAGGCTCGGCTACGTACTGACGACACGACAAAACCACACATCCTCAATGGTGGCACGGCGGTATTCGCTGTGGGCGTCAGCCCCGACCAGGTGGCGGCCCAAGAAAACAGACAGGTCTTGTCTGCTGGTCACGCTGACCTCACCGTTGACTTAGAAGACGGACGAGTCGACCTCACCGTTGACGAAGGAGTGTTGGAGGCGGCGGGTCCAACCTCAGCCTCGTCGGCCACCCAGAGTCCGTTACCGGCTCAGGCCCCGCCCTCGTCGACCGCCGTCGAAACCGCGGCCGCCGCTGGACTTGACGTTTTCTCCTTAGATGAAGTCGTCATTGACGTCCCGACGCGCACCCTCACCCAAGCCCCCGGAACCTCCGGTTTTCGCAGTATCGCCGCGCCCGGATCAGATGTGTACGTCCTACCGCAGGCGGTTCTGGGCAAACATGTCCACGGCGAAATCGATCCCCACCTGTGGCATGACGCCCGCAACGCCGCCGCCTACGTGCGTGTCATCCGCGACTCCCTCATCGAGGTCGACCCGCAGGGACGCCAAACATACTCACGCAACGCGGCCAAATATATCCGTGACATTGAGGAAGTCGATGCCCAAGTCGTCGAACTCATCGGCACGATCCCAGCCCAAAATCGGCGGCTGGTAACCACCAACGATGCGTACGGCTACCTTGCCAACGCCTACGGGCTTGAGGTCGCCGGATTCGTTGCCCCCAACCCAAGTGTTGAACCGTCCGTCGCCGACAGGGTCAAACTTGCTGCAACCATCGACGACCTCGATATTCCCGCTGTTTTCCTCGAACCCAACCTTGCGCGCACCCGTTCGGCACTGCGCGTTACCGCCGACGAGGTGGGAGTCCAGGTCTGCCCGCTCTACGGTGACACTCTGGACGATCAAGCCCCCACGTACATCGACATGATGCGTTTCAACGCCCATTCGCTAGCCGAATGCCTCGGCGGACGCACTGACGAGAAGGAATGAAGAAGATGATCCACACTCCACGCCGCCTGGCTTTTCGATCCGTCACATTCGCCGTGGTGGCAACGTTCGCGGCCGTCCTCGTTGCCCCCGCTAGCCCGGTCTGGGGAGCACCCGGCGATGGATCCGACGACCCTGACCTGACCCAAACCGTCACCGAGGACGAGGCCGCCGCCACCGGCCCCGCCACCATCGACATCGGACACGTCGACGTGGGTCCGAAGATGATCGACGGCAAGTGGACCGTACAGGTGCGTGACGACTCCGGCGATCAACCCGTGTGGCGTGACCCGAATGAAACGGTGCTCGTCGTCAAGGATGAGGCGCTTCTAGCCGCGCCAACTGACGAGGCCTACTCCTTCATGGGCGCCGCCGAAGGCGAAGAGTGGTACGTCATCCCTCAAACACAAAACCCCGACGTTGTTTGGCTTGGCTGGAACACCCAAGACCCCGGCGTCACCTCGATGATTGACCGAGGCGCCACCATGAGCATCGGTCCCGTCAGAGGGCCCGGAAAATCCTGGATGTTCCTGCAAAACGGCACATTTGGTGAGCCCCTGCTGCTCGTAGACGGTCAAAAGAACGAGTCCCAGGACGTGTGGGTTGACGTCAATACGCACGTTCACGCCAACTGGGTATTCACCGAAGCCGGCGTATACACCGCGGCCCTGACCTTTTCTGCCGATACCCTCGACGGTGAACATCTGACCGCTTCGACGACGCTGCGTTTCGCCGTGGGTTCGTCCACTTCGACTGACGAGGCGTTCGCAGCTGCTTCGCCTGGAAGCGGCGATGCGAGGTCGGGCGCCGATGCGGAAGATTCGGGTGAAGGCGCGGGCGAGGCCGGTGCCCAGTCTGGCGACGAAGCCGGCGCGACTGGCAGCTCGGTGGCCGGCGAAGGCGCCGGTACAGATACTGGCACTGGCGCGTCCTCGGACAGAATCTGGTGGGCGCTGGGGATTGTGGTGATCGCTGCGCTGATCGGTGCGGTCGGTGCGAGCGTGTACTTTAGCCGTCGCAGCGCTGCCGATAGGGCCGCGGCTATTGCCCACGTGCACTCGGGGGACGCGGGGCTTTCCGCAGCCAGTTCTTCTGGCGTCGCGGGCGACCACGGTAGCGCCGGCGAAGGCAAGGACAGGCGCAATGACTCCAACGGGCACGGAGTGGTGCATCAGTGAGCACTTCTAACCAAAAAGACCCAATTGACTGCCTACTTCGTGTCACCGATCTCGGCGTCGATCTCGGCGGGCGCGAAGTCCTCCACGACGTCGATCTGCAGGTTAACGCCGGAGAACTCGTTGGCCTTATTGGACCCAACGGCGCCGGTAAAACGACGCTCCTGCGTGCCATCCTTGGGCTGCTACCCGTTAAAACAGGAACCATCGAACACCTGGACCGGCGCACTGATAACTCGGTGAGCGGGGGAGTAGGCACGGGGCGTCGCCGCGCCGACGACTGCATCGGGTACGTCCCTCAACGCCACGAGTTTGCTTGGGACTTCCCCATCAGTGTGCGCGATGCCGTCCTCGGTGCCATCACTATCCGCCTCGGGCTCATGCGTCGCCCACGGATCGACCACCATGCGGCGGTCGAGCGCGCCCTCGTACGCACCGGAATGGCAGACCTAGGAGACCGGCCAGTCGGTGAACTATCCGGCGGCCAACGCCAGCGCGTCCTCGTCGCCCGGGCACTCGCCCTCGAACCTCGAGTCCTCCTACTTGACGAACCCTTCACCGGCCTGGACATGCCGACGCAAGAACTCCTCATGGACCTGTTCACGTCGCTTGCCCGCGAAGGATGCGCAGTCCTGATGACCACCCACGACCTCATTGGTGCTCGAGCCCAGTGCGACCGACTCTGCCTGATCAACCGGACAGTCATCGCATCGGGCAGACCCGCAGAACTGTCCGACGCCGACACGTGGATCCGCGCTTTCAATGTCCGCCCCGACAACCCGCTGCTGTCAGCCCTCGGAGTTGCCTGATGCTCACCCCCATCGACTTCATCAACGACCTTTTTAACCCGGTCCTGGCCTTCCTCCCCAGGGCGCTACTCATGGCCGTACTGTGCGCGATCGTGTGCGGCGCCGTAGGAGTCCACGTCGTCTTACGGGGCATGGCTTTCATCGGTGACGCGGTTGCGCACTCTGTGTTCCCAGGCCTGGGTATTGCCTTCCTCATGTCAGGGTCATTGGTGCTCGGTGGAGCTGTCGCCGGCATTGCCACCGCCGTGCTCGTTGCGCTGTTGTCGCAGAATCGGCGGTTGAAAGAAGACTCAGTGATCGGTGTGCTCTTTGTGGGAGCCTTCGCGCTGGGCGTTGTCATCATTGCGAGGGCACCCGGGTATGCCGGCAGCTTGCAAGATTTCCTTTTCGGGTCGATTACTGGTGTTCCAGCGTCGGATATTCCCGTTGCATTGGGCGGGGGAGTGTTGGTGTTGGGGATGCTTGCTCTGTTCCACCGACCCATCGTTGCTGTGTCGCTCGATCGCGAAACTGCGCGAGCTGCGGGCTTGCATGTCATGGCGTTGGATGTGCTGCTGTATGTGGCCGTGTCCTTGGCTGTGGTGATTTCGGTGCAAACCATTGGCAACGTGTTGGTGTTGGCGCTGTTGGTGACTCCTGCGGCGACTGCGCGGCTTTTGACGGATCGGCTGTTGACGATGATGTGGGGTGCGCCTGTCATTGGTGCGCTTGCGGGAGTCGTTGGGCTGTATCTGTCGTGGTCGGTGGATGTGCCCACGGGTGCAACCATTGTTTTGGTGTTGACAACGTTCTTCGGTTTGGCGTGGCTATTTGCGCCCAGGCACGGGGCGCTCACTCGAAAGAAATCAGCCGTGATCCGGTAAGGCGCTTCTGCTCGCTCGCGTCTTCCGTGTCCCAGTCGGTGCCTCTCCCCGCGAGGGACGCCCAAAAGTTTGTCGAGGGACGCACGTGCTCTAGGACGGACCCGCATAGGAGCACCATCACCCCCGTTCTCTCGCCGAGAGCAGACCTTATGCGCAATTTCAGCCTCATTTTCAGACAATTTTGCGCATAAGGTCTGCTTTCGGTGGTGGGTGAGGTGGCGGCGAGGTTGTGGGAATAGACAACTGCAAACGTTTGCGTTATGCTTGTCCCAACGCGAATGATGCTCAGTGCAGACGTCTTCAACTTATTCGCTTTCTATCGGTTCGAGGAGGAACCTGTGGATATTGCAGTCATTGGTTCGAATAACACGGACCTGACCACTTACATCACCCGTATGCCGATTGAGGGCGAAACTATTGAAGCGCCTGATTTTGTGATTGGATTTGGTGGCAAAGGATCTAATCAAGCAGTTGCGGCATCGCGTCTGGGTTCTGAGATCCTCATGCTCACATGCGTCGGCGATGATGACTTCGGTCGCATGTACCTGCGTAACTACGTGGACAATGGCATCTCCACGGACCATGTCAAACAGGTGTCTGGCACCTCCGGGGTTGCTCCGATCTTTGTCGATCCTGAATCGCACAACCGCATCATCATTGTCAAAGGTGCGAACAACGGCCTCTTGCCCGAAGATGTTGAGGCTGTCGCCGATGTCATTGCTGACTGCTCGTTGATCGTCTGTCAACTTGAGATCAGGATGGAGACGACCGAGGCTGCGATTCTCCTTGGGGAGCGGCTCGGGATTCCGGTCTTGCTCAATCCTGCGCCCGCAAGCCCAGAGTTGAAGCTGGAACTGGCATCGAAATGCCGCTATTTCATGCCCAATGAATCTGAGCTTGCACTGTTGACCGGCATGCCGACTGACACAGATGATCAGGTATGTGAAGCTGCGAAGATACTGCTGGATGCCGGGTGCGAGCATGTGATCGTTACTCTGGGTGCGCGAGGTGTGCTGTGGCTGAGTAACTGGGGTGACAAGCTTAAAATTGAGCCAGTCAACGTTTCACCGGTGGATACAACCGGTGCGGGTGACGCATTCATCGGCTGCTTTGCGGATTCAGTGGTGCGAGGCTTGGGCGTGGCTGATGCGATCCGGCGGGCGAATGCGTATGCGGCCCTGTCGGTAACAAGGAGGGGTACCCAGAGTTCGTATCCAGATCTGGCCGCCTTCTCGAACTGGCTCGGTGAAGGCGAAGGTGCTGACGCATCTGTATAGATAACGTTTGCACAACATTTCGTACTCGATTGTTTCTCCAGGAAGGATCAGGTTCTACAGTCGAGGTGCTCACGGATCTTGTTTCTGTCGAATGGATACCTTAGACGTTCAAAAATCAAGGAAATATTGCTTTGATATTTTCTGTCGACAGTTTTCTTCCGTGAGGCAATGCGTACACAGGCGCATATTAGGTCCCCATCAAAGTTGATGTGAATCATTCAAGGAGTCATCATGAAGACCCGTTTTGCACTCTCTAGTGCAATCGTTGTCACGTCCATTTTTGCTCTTGCTGCATGTTCCGGTAGCGGCGGTGACACTACAGCCTCTTCCGGCGGAGCGGCGACTGGAGGAAAGAACGGCGACTACACCATTGCCGTGGTTCCTAAGGACGCCACGAATCCCTGGTTTGTCCGTATGGAGGTCGGTGTCAACAAATACGCCGAAGAAACTGGCATGAACGTCTTCCAGAAGGGCCCGGCAGAAACCGACGCTACCATGCAAGCCCAGGTCATCCAGGACCTCATCGCCCAGGATGTTGACGCCATCTGCGTCGTCCCCGTAGACCCGGGCGCCATCGAGCCAGTCCTCAAAGAGGCTATGGATGCCGGAATCGTCGTCGTTACACACGAGGGCGCCTCCCAACAGAACACAATGTATGATATCGAGGCCTTTAACAACGCCGACTACGGTGCATTCATCATGGACAACCTCGCCAAAGCCATGGGCGAAGAAGGCACCTACACCACGATGGTCGGCCACGTCACCAACGCTTCGCATAACGAATGGGCTGACGGTGCAGTTGCCCGCCAGAAAGAGGCCTACCCGAACATGAAGCTGCTCGAGGCCGAGCCTCGCGTCGAATCTCAGGACAATGGCGAAACTGCCTACCAGACTGCCAAAGAGGTCCTCAAGAAATACCCCGAGGTCAAGGGCATCCTCGGAACATCGTCCTTCGATGCGCCCGGCGTGGCACGTGCTATAGACGAACTCGGCCTCAAGGGCAAGGTCTTCACCGCCGGCACCGGCATGCCGGAGGCCAACAAGGAAATCCTCGAAAACGACCTCGTTGCTGCACTGACTCTGTGGGATCCCGCTGACGCGGGCTATGCCATGGCTTCCTTGGCAACCAAGATCCTTAACGGCGACAAGATTGCTGACGGTGTCGACTTGGGCGTCAAAGGCTACGAGGACATGCGCTTCTCCAAGAGTTCAGAGAAGGTCCTCGAAGGTAACGGTTGGATCCAGATCAACAAGGACAACGTCACCGACTTCGGCTTCTGACGAGCCGTCTTCTCATGATGGGCCCCGCCGCCGGGAGCCACCGGTTCCCGGCGGCGCCGCCCTCGTCCATTCTCCGACCCCGGACGGGGGTCGGACTTACCCCGCGGACTGAAAGGAAGATTCGTGGAAGCCCCTCTGATCAGCGTCAAGAAGATCAGCAAATCATTTGCCGGAGTTCAAGCCCTCAAAAGCATTGATCTGGACATCTACCCTGGAGAGATTCACTGCTTGGCCGGTGAGAATGGCTGCGGAAAATCCACACTCATCAAGGTGATCTCCGGCGTCCATGCACCAGACAGTGGCACCATTGAAATTGGCGGACGTACCTGGACAAAACTGACTCCGCTGGAAGCCATCGATGCTGGCATTCAAGTGATCTATCAGGACTTCTCGGTCTTCCCTAACCTTACTGTCATGGAGAATCTGGCTCTGACCGGCGAGGTTGCCGCAGGGCGCAAACTGGTCAATTGGAAGCGCTTCCGCTCCATAGCCACTGAGGCTGTCGCCAAAATCGGATTTGGGGTCGATCTTGATGCCAAAGTGGGCGACCTGTCCGTCGCCGACAAGCAGCTCGTTGCCATCAGCCGAGCCCTCATGTCGGACGCGAAACTCATCATTATGGATGAGCCCACCACAGCCCTGACCAAACGTGAAGTCGATGCCCTCTTCAAAATCATTCTTGACCTCCAAGCGCGCGGCATCGCCATCCTCTTCGTCTCCCACAAACTCGAAGAGGTTTTCGAGATCTCACAGCGATTCACCATCCTGCGATCAGGAGAGAAGATCATCACCTGTGACCGCGACGACCTGGACAGGCGCAAATTCGCCAAGTACATGACTGGTAAGGAATTCGATGAAACCCGCTTCGAACCTGGTCAACTCTCCGCCAATCCAGTCCTGGAAGTCACGGATCTGACCATGCCCGGAGCATTCGAAGACGTGTCGTTTAGCCTGCGTGGCGGAGAAATCCTCGGCATCACAGGCCTCCTTGGCTCGGGTCGCACCGAACTGGCCCTCGCCCTGTTCGGCGCCATGCAGGTCAGCTCCGGAACGATCGCGATCAACGGACGAAGCATTACCCTCAACACCGTCCGTGACGCAATTGAGGCTGGTATCGCCTACGTTCCCGAAGATCGCCTGACCGAAGGGCTCTTCCTGTCCCGATCCATTGGCGAAAATATCGTCATCTCCGAAATGTCCGAGTTTGCCAAGGCTCTAGGAGTTCTTGACAAGAAGGCCATTGTCGACGAACAGCACAGCTGGGTGCGCAACCTGCATGTCGCCACCCCTGACCCGAACAATGCGGTTAACACCCTGTCAGGGGGTAATCAGCAGAAAGTCGTCCTGGCTAAATGGTTAGCCACCAAGCCCGACGTTCTAATCCTCAACGGGCCCACTGTCGGCGTCGACATCGGATCGAAATTCACCATCCATTCCATCCTGCGCGACCTAGCTACCCAGGGAATGGCAATCATCATCATCTCTGATGACATCAACGAGGTCATGACGAATTGCTCGAACATCCTCATCATGCGCGGCGGGCGGCTCCATGAGCGGATTGACCCCGCCGACACGACCGAAGCCGAACTGTCTCAGCTGGTCGCCAAGGACACAACCACTACACAAGGAGCCGCCTGATCATGGAAATGCTCAAGAAGAGAGTCCTCAAGGCCAATGAGTTCTGGGTATTTCTCGTCATCATTGCTCTCGCACTCATCATCCAAGTGCGGAGTGGCCAATTCTTTACGGCGAATAATATTGTTGACCTGGCCAATGCAATGGTTGTTCCGGGGCTCTTTGCAGTTGCCGCGCACCTCGTCCTCGTCTCTGGAGGAATCGACGTTTCCTTCCCAGCCCTGGCCTCGTTGGCAGTCTACGCAACGACACGATTCCTCGTTGACGCCGGATTCGACGGAAGTATCCTTGTTCCTTTTGCCATCGCCATTGCATTGGGTGCACTGCTGGGCGCATTCAACGGCATGTTTACCTGCTGGGTCACCGTCCCTACGCTGATTATCACACTGGGCACGTCCAACGTGTTCTCTGGGATCATGCAGGGGGCGCTGAAATCCGTTCAGATTACCGACATCCCCGATTCGATGGCTTCGTTTGGATCATCGAGTCTCTTTGTCGTCACCAATGCCCAGTCTGGACTGCAGTCCGTGATGCCGACGTCCTTCTTGCTGCTCGTTGCCGTTGTCACCGTTGTCTTCTTCGTTGAGAAATACACGATGTTCGGACGTGGGATCTTTGCCCTGGGCGGCGATCAGGCCTCCGCAGAGCGGGCCGGATTCAAGGTTAAGCGCACTAAGTTCTGGCTGTACGTCATCGTTGGCGTCATCGCTGCGATCGCCGGCATGGTTCGCACATGTTCGATGGGGCAGATGCACCCGACCAATCTGCTTGGCATGGAGATGATGGTCATCGCCGCCGTCGTCCTGGGAGGCACTGCCATTACCGGTGGCATCGGTTCGTTGACCGGCGTCATGCTGGGCACCCTGCTGATCGTCATTGTCCAGAACTCGATGATCCTCACCGGCATCCCCACCTTTTGGCAGGGATTCGCGCTAGGTACCTTGATCATCGTCGGCACAGGAATCTCTGCGGTTCAAGTGGCGCGCTCGCGGGCACGCAAACTGACGGCAGCGTGAGGAAGGCTCTCCAATGACTACTCAAACCACCACCTCTACGAAGCCCGACCTCCTGGCGATTTTGAGGAAGGACTCCTACATCACTCGGCTGTTCCTGGTTCTGGCGCTGCTGCTCGTGTTCTTCGCGATTGTCAAGACCGGCCCGTTTTTCTCTCTGCGCACCTGGCAGTCGATGGCGGTTCAATTCCCTGAGTTTGGCCTGATGTCGCTGGGCGTTATGTTTGCCATGTTTACAGCTGGCATTGACCTGTCCGTTGTTGCCATAGCGAATGTCACGTCAATCTGTGCTGCTCTGGCGTTGCGGGCGGTGATCGCTGACGACGTATCGACCTCGGCGATGATTACCGCTAGTCTGCTCGCGTTGGCTATCGCGCTACTCGTTGGGACCATTTGTGGGGCAATCAACGGATTGTTGATCTCTAAACTGCGGGTACCACCGATCCTTGCGACCCTGGGTACGTTGGAACTTTTCGGTGGCGTGGCCATTATTTTGACCCAAGGTAAGCCGGTGTCGGGTGTACCTCAGGCTTTCGGTGCGGTCTTTGCTGCGAAGATCGGCGGAATCGTCCCGATGCCGTTGATTGTATTCATTGTGTGTGCCACGATTGCTGGACTCATCCTGACGCTGACGGGATTTGGCACGAAAATCCTCATGTTGGGAACCAATGAGACTGCCGCGCATTTTTCCGGGATGCGGATCACCGGTCTGCTGATGCGTACCTATATATTGTCCGGTGTCATGGCCGCGATGGCGGGCCTGGTCATGTTGGCGAACTATAACTCCGCGAAGGCTGACTACGGCGCTAGCTACACGCTGTTGACTGTGTTGATCGTGGTGCTCGGTGGCGTCAACCCGAATGGAGGCCGAGGACGTCTGGCAGGCGTGCTGCTGGCAATCATCATCCTTCAGATCCTGTCGTCGGGCCTAAACATGTTCCCCGATATCTCTAACTTCTACCGCCCGCTGATTTGGGGCACTGTGCTGCTGTTCGTCATCTGTGTTAACGAGATGGGCGGCAAGAATCCCATTAAACATCTTGTCAAGAATAGGAAGGACTCATGAAAACCATCCGTAACAAGCATGTCGTCGTCGGCGCAGATTTTGCTGGTTTCCCCCTTAAAGAGGCTGTGAAGGCCCATTTGGAGGAGCGTGGCTGGACGGTGGAGGATCTAACTCCCAGCCTCGATGACATCCCGATGTATCACCGGGTGGGTTTTGCGCTGGGCGCCAAGATCGCAGAGGGTGAGTTTGAGCGGGCTCTAGCGTTCTGTGGAACGGGGATGGGCATTCATATTGCCGCGTCCAAGGTTCCGCATGTGCACGCCGCCGTGTGTGAAACGGTGCCGTCGGCTAGGCGCGCGAGCGCAGCGAACAATGCGAACGTGCTGGCCATGGGGGCTTTCTATGTGGCGCCTCGTACCGGCATGGCCATGGCGGATGCCTTCTTGGAATCGGAACTGGGGTCCGGGTACGAGGACTGGGACGGCTTCTACGACTATCACCGCATCGGGTACGACGAGTGCGAAAACTTCGACTATGCCGCTTATAAGGCGAACGGATTTGAGGTTGTGGATCCGCAGAGTGCGGTGCTGGCCGATCAACCAAAGGGGTTGGCGTACTGACACACGGCTGACGATGCTCGCTTTGTAGCGATCCAGGTGTTGGTGTCTTTTTTCGAGGCCGGGCCGGGGTTACCCCCCATCGTGGTCCGGCCTCGAAGTGTGTTGTTAGAGGGTTAGAGGACTGTAGATTCACGGATCACGAGCTCGCCTGGAATGCAAGTACGCTCGGGTGCGTCCGCTTCGTCGAGAAGGAAATCGACTGCTGTTTGTGCAATCATCGCCAGAGGTTGACGCAGTGTTGTAATGGAAGGGCGCATAAGTTCGGCGAATTGGATATCGTCGAAGCCAGTGACCAGAATGTCTTCGGGGATGGCGATACTGTTACGGCGCAGCTCGGTGATCGCACCGATAGCTAGGAGATCGTTGAGGCAGACAACCGCGTCGGGCAGTGTGCCGCGACCAATGAGGTAGTGGGTGGCTTCTTCGGCGGATTTGACGGAGAAGTTACATTCGATAATGTCGGTCTTAGCTAAGGACATGCCGTATTCTTCAGCCGTGTCGCGTGCGACGGATACACGGGTAGTTGATGAGACGTTGACACCCGTGTTCGACAGCATTGCGAGGTTGCGAGCTCCCCTGTCCTTGAGGTGTTTGAGTATGGACCTCATACCATGGATGTCGTTAACGCCGACCATTGGGACGTCGCGTACGTGGACTGCACGGTCGAGTTGGACGGTGGGAAGATGCTCCGCCGTTCGGGCGAGTGCCGGCGTTGAATAGGTTTCGTGGCACGGCGCAATGATCAGGCCGTCGACCGCTCCCGCTTCGAAGTTCCTAAGCAGCTTGTCCTCGTTCGAGACAGACAAGCGAGCGTCGCATAGCAGCAAGGAGAGGCCGCGTTCTGCGAGGCAGTGCTCGACCTCGACCACGAGTTCCATGAAGAAGGGGTTGGAAATTGAGGGGACGATCATGCCGATTTGTCCGGTGGACGCAAGTCGGAGAGAGCGAGCGATGGGGTTGACGCGGTAGCCCATTTTTCTTGCGACATTGCGGACATGGTCGCGAGTGGCGGCTCCGATGAGGTCGGATCCGCGTCCGAGAGCGCGTGACGCTGTTGATACGGAGACGCCTGCCTCACGTGCGACATCAACCAGTCGCGGGCGGGACCTCTCCTCGCTGTTCATGGGTTCATGATATAGGTGTTGTTCATTCGTCCACTGAGCAGTCCACATTAGTTCGCGAGGGGGGCTCGTGTGTGTTGGTGGGTGGGTTGTGCACATTTTTGGGTAAGTGGTGGCGTTTGTGGGTGTGGGGCTTTTACGGTAGGAGCCGTGATTAATCGTGGTGTGTTTTTTGGGCGGGCGTTGGCCTGTGTGGTGGCGTGTGTTGTGGTGTGTGGGTGTGCCAGCACCGGCTCGTCTGGCCAGTCGGGTCAGTCTGGTGGGTTGGTGGATGTGGTGATGTCGGGCGGTTATGTGGTTGGTGAGGACGGGAGTTTGGTTCAGCCCCATGTTGTGGTTGAAGAGCCTGTGTTAAATGCTGCGGGTTTGCAGTTCAATGAAACAGGCGCCACCTATGCTGCCCAACACTTCTTAGCCCTGACCCAATACGCCTGGCAAACCGGCAACACACAACCCATGAAAGACTTTTCAACTTCTGAGTGCACACCATGCCAAGAAATGATCGCTGAAATTGAGGATGTCTATTCGGGTGGGGGCTGGGCAAACGGTGTTCGCTACACAGTTTTAAAGAGGGTGGGTACCACTCGGGTGAATGAGCATCAGGATCTAGGACAGGCCTACAACGTTTCACTTGAGATTTTGACGAGTACGCACGACATATATAGTGACGGTCGTCTTGAGGAGGCTCCAGAGGAACACGCGTTTGTTGCATTTTTAATGAGTTGGAGTGGAGATTCCTGGCAGGTTGTCGGTGGCGCATCGGAGGTCGCCGGTGATGAACATTAACGTTCTGCGGTGCATAGGGTCTCTTTTGCTTTGTTGTTTCCTGCTAGTCGGAGTGCATTCTTCGACAGCGTTTGCTGACGGCGGTTGGGGATCGCGCACAGATGACGATCGAGTCATCATTGAGGGATACAACCGAGTCAAACCATCCAGAGGGGCAGACATTGCTCCAACGACTTCTGAAGCTTCGGTTGTTTCTGGTGTTGGTTGGGAGGAGTGGTGGCGCGAGCGGGTTGCTAAGTGTGAGGTGTTGAAGATTTCGGGTGGGTGGGATTCTGATCCGGATTGTATGGGGATTACGTGGGAGCCTGACCCTGTAGACGGTGAGCCTGGTGGGAGTGTGGATGTGCCTTCGGGCGCTCAGATCATTGAGTATGCGACTGCCACTGTTCAAGCCAAACCCGCAGGCCTTGTTGTCCAACCCTCCACCCGAGCGTTGGTGTCTGTGCCGACTTTGGTTCACGCCACCACTCCTACCCAAATCTTGTCGACTAGTTTGTTGGGTCAACCCATTGTGGTGACGTTGCAAGCGACGTCGTATTCGTTTGATTTTGGTGACGGCAC
>NZ_ATUX01000009.1 GCF_000420425.1 Schaalia vaccimaxillae DSM 15804 | reverse complement strand
AAAAAACCTTTCCACCCACCCCCATGCGAAGGCAAGTGAATATCCAGTATTAGCAGCCGTTTCCGACCGTTATCCCAAAGAAGAGGGCAGGTTACTCACGTGTTACTCACCCGTTCGCCACTAATCCACGGTGCAAGCACCGCATCATCGTTCGACTTGCATGTGTTAAGCACGCCGCCAGCGTTCGTCCTGAGCCAGGATCAAACTCTCCAAACAAAAAAAATTCAGAAAACCCCAAACCAACCAAAAAAGCCAGCCCAGGAAAATCCCAACCAAAAAACAACTCAAAAACAAAAAACAGGCATAAAAACAAACAAACACACTATCGAGTTCACAAACAACACCAACACAACACAACAAACCCCAAAAGGTTCACCACGAAGGAAGACGCCCACGCCAAGTTCCCACGAATCTCCACTCAGAATCATCGCTGCCGTTCGGCGCAACGAGGAATACATTAACGACCCACCAACAAACCGTCAAATCGCCCTCGCCTCGCACTCCACTCTTTGCATTTCGTTGAAATAGCAACGTTTTCTCAGCTATTACATGTTTCGCACTGTGCCTGAAGCGGCTATTTTCATGCACCACGTCACCAATTCAGCCCCGCAATGAGAGGCAGGTCTCCATGATTTCGCCAAAAATCGTTGCTCACGCCACGTCGGAAGTGCACTTTTACTCCCAAAAGCATTTCTACCCGGAACTGCAGCTTTAGCCACGCACTGCGAATCCTTCACCCCGATGTGCAAAGCCCGCAAGACGAAGGCGGCCCCGCCCTCGTTAAGAGGACAGAGCCGCCCGAACACAGCTAGTCAGCATTGAGCACCGAGTCACCGTGAAAGTTGCACACCCTCCTGATCAGGGATCTGGATGGTCGGCAGGTCGCGGACAGCCTTACGCACCTCACGTGAGACCGCGGGCGCTACCCGCTCATCAAAGACGCCGGGGATGATGTAGTTCGCGGACAGTTCGTCCTCGGAAATAACTTCGGCGATAGCAACCGACGCTACTCGCAAAAGCTCGGTGGTGATTTCAGAAACCTTCGCATCGAGAAGACCGCGGAAGAGTCCAGGGAACGCCAAGACGTTATTGATCTGATTCGCGAAGTCAGAGCGTCCGGTAGCAACGATGGCAGCATGCTCAGCGGCCTCGATGGGATCCACCTCCGGAGTCGGGTTGGCCAGAGCGAAGACGATCGCATCATCGGCCATTGTGGCAATGTCTGCGCCCGTCAAGATATTGCCCTGCGATACGCCAATAAAGACATCCGCATCCTTGAGGCCCTCCTGCAAGGTGCCATGAACCAGTCGCGGGTTGGTGGCTTCCGCAAGAGCCTTGCGTGACGGGTGCATGCCTTCGGTATCGTCCGCTGCCAAAGCACCTGTACGGCCGTAGCCCACGATGTCCTTGGCTCCCTGGGCAAGAAGTAGGTGAATGATGGCGTTGCCCGCTGCTCCCACACCGGACACGACAATGCGCACATCCTCAATCTTCTTACCAACGAGTTTGAGGGCGTTGATGAGTGCGGCCAGGACGACGATGGCGGTGCCGTGCTGGTCATCGTGGAAGACGGGGATGTCGAGTTCCTCGCGAAGACGGGCTTCAATTTCAAAGCACCGAGGCGCTGAGATGTCTTCAAGGTTGATGCCGCCGTAAGCGGGCGCAATCGCCTTGACAATCGAGATGATTTCTTCCGTGTCCTTCGTATCGAGGACGACCGGCCAGGCGTCGACGCCGCCAAATTCCTTAAAGAGGACGGCTTTGCCTTCCATGACAGGCAGAGCAGCTTCGGGGCCAATGTCGCCCAATCCGAGGACTGCGGTACCGTCGGAGACAACAGCCACCGAATTGGCTTTCATTGTCAGCATGTGAGCCTTGAGCGGCTGGTCATGGATGGCCGTGCAGACACGGGCCACACCGGGGGTGTACACGCGGGAAAGATCATCACGATTACGGACCGGCATTTTTGCGGCGACTTCGAGTTTACCACCCACGTGTGCCATAAAGGTTCGGTCGGCGACTGAAGAGACACTCACTCCCGGCAAGTCACACAACGCAGAGCGGACCTCTCGGCGATGCTCAGATGAGGCCATATTGCAGGTGAGGTCGATAACGAGCTGGCCGCGATCAGAATCCGCAACGTCGAATCCCCTCACCTCGGCCCCGGTCTTACCGACAGCATCAACGACTTCGGCGATCTTCGTCTTCGACTCGTCAACGGTGACGCGGTAGGAGGCGGTGTATGAAGGGGAAGTACGCATGTGCTGTCCTTGTTCGATTGGGACTCAAGCCCCAGCTTCTGGAGACTCTTATATCTTCCTCTATGTACCCGAATTAGTCTCATAGTGCTCAACACCCGGACGAAAGTCCGGTAAGCGACAGAGCTAGACCCAGTCCGAGATGAAATGCCTGTCGGTCCTTGCACTAGTGGGGATCAAAGTTTCGCCCGCCTGGCCGAAGCCAGGCGGGCGAAAGGCTCTTCAGAACTCATCCGGGTCATCACTGACGCCAGCAACAATTGGGCCAGTAGTACTTCGGATTGAGTTCATTTGTGACGCCTACTTTTGTCTGCGGTCATTTGATCAAAGCCAAGCGATCAGGGTCGTTAGCGAAGACGTCTTTGAGGTTCTTCTCGGTGACGACCACAGGATCGAGGGCGTAGATCGACACATCCACCTTTCCGTTGTTGGCGGTCTCAGTGGCAGCGGGCAGTTCTTCGCCTGCTTGAAGGGCCTTGATGAGCTCAACAGTCTTGGCAACCAGGTCCTGCGTGGGCTTGGCAACGGTCGAGTACTGACGACCTTCCGAGATCGCCACAATCGATTCGTTTTCAGCGTCGAGGCCGGAAACAACAGGAAGTTCCTGCCCTGCCTGCTCAGAAGATGTCAAGATCGCGCGCGCAATACCATCGTTGGGCGACAGCACACCATGGATCGGCTTGTCAGCGTAGAAGCCTGACAGCAGGGAGTCCATACGAGACTGAGCCTTGGCGTTGTCCCAGTCGGGAGTTGCTGCCTGGGTGAAGTCGGTCTGGCCCGAAACAACGACAAGCGTGCCATCATCAATCTTGGGCTGAAGGACCTTCATTGCGCCTGTGAAGAAATTAGGCGCATTTGGATCGGCCGGACCACCGCCAAAGAGTTCGATGTTGTACGGGCCTTCGCCTTTAAGTTCAGCCAGACCATCAAGCAGTGCTTGCCCCTGAAGTTCGCCGGTACGAACGGAGCCGAACTGAACGACGGCATCAACAGAAGCAGTGTTTTCAATGAGGCGGTCGTAGCCGATCACCGCGACCCCAGCTTCTTTGGCTTTATCCAGCACGGAACCCAGTTGAGTACCATCAACGGGCCCGACGACGATCACTTTCGCACCCTGTTCGATCATTGCTTCGATTTGCTGTTGCTGCTGAGGCACCTTCTGATCGGCTGACTGGATCAGCGGAGTGAAGCCGGCTTCAGTCAACTGATCGTTGAACATCGTCTCGGCCTCCTTCCAGTTCTGCGTACCCAACCAAGGAAGGGCCACGCCAATAGTTGCGTCGGCATCGAAACCGGCAGTAGCCGTGGTCGTGCTGTCACCGCTAGATGGAGTCTCTGTGGTACCTTCGCGGCCACCGCCTGAGCATGCGGTGAGGACCACGGTAGCTGCAGCAGCCGCAGCCAGAAGGCCGGTGAGTTTCCTCTTCATTGGTTTTCCTTTCGACGTGCTCCAGGTCATTGACCAGGATCTGTGTTTATGTTTCGTCCTACATGGATGGGCTGGTGCCCGATGGTTTTCGCGCCTCGTTGCACGAATGGAGTGAAGTCTTGCTTCAGCTGTTTTTCTGGGCGTCCTCAGCTTTTTGCGTTTTCGCACCTTTCGACAGGTGACCGATGATGGACGGTTTGCCCTGCTGCTTGTTGTAGACGTCGAACGCGACAGCAGCGAGCAGCACGAGGCCTTTAATCACCTGGGTCTTGTCAGCTCCGACTCCCATGAGCATCAGGCCGTTATTGAGAACAGCCATGACGAGGCCGCCAACCATTGAGCCGACAACCGTGCCGATACCGCCCGATACAGCGGCGCCGCCGATGAAGACTGCGGCGATGGCATCAAGTTCCCACATGGTTCCATCCGAGGGACCTGCGGAGGTTGATCGGCCCACAAAGAGGATTCCCGCAAGGGCTGCAAGGAAGGACATATTGACCATGACGAGGAAGTAGGTGCGTGAGGTGTTCACACCAGACAGAGCCGCCGCTGCTTTATTGCCGCCGACTGCGTAGATATGGCGCCCGAATCTGGTGCGCTGAGTAATGACGTGGTAGATGATCACGAGAACCACCAGGATGAGACCGGGAACGGGGAAGGAAGTTCCGGGACGGCCGTGGCCAAAAAGGTAGGTCAGGTAGGCGATGACAACAGAGACGAGAACCGAGCGCACAATCGGCACCCACAGGGGCATTTCCCCACCATTGCGTACTGCGCGATTACGACGACGGAATTCAGACCACACGAACCACGCGATGGCCGCGAGGCCCAGAAGAAGCGTCGAGTTGTTCAACTGAGTCCAGGCTGGACCCCATTCGGGCAGGTATCCGGCACCAAGGAACTTGAACTCATCGGGCACGGGGACAGAAATGGAGTTGGATGCCCAAATCACGGCGCCTCGGAAAATCATCATGCCAGCAAGCGTTGTGATGAAGCCGGGAATCCCAACTTTTGCCAGCCAGAATCCGTGCCACGCTCCAATCGCAATGCCCATGAGGAGGCCAACAACGAGAGCAAGCCACCACGGCAGACCGATGTCTCTAATAGTCAGAGCCATGATCATTCCGACGAAGCCTGCCACTGAACCGACGGAGAGGTCGATCTGGCCGATAACAATGACCATGACCATGCCGATGGCGAGGATGAGAACGTAGGCGTTGCCAGATACGAGGTTCTGGAAGTTTGATGACGTGAGCATGCGCCCGTCCGAGATGACCTGGAAGGCAAGGACGAGTGCGATGAGGGCCAGCACCATCGTATACTGCTGGAGGTTGCCCCCGAAGACCTGCTTAAAGGATTTCATGATACGGAAGTCTCCTTGTGGACTGTGCGTTGGAACTGGCTTATTGGACGTCGTCGCGGGTGCGGCTGGAAGTGGTCATTCGTCTCATCAACGATTCCTGGTCTGCTTGGGCGGAATCAACGACACCTGTAATTTCGCCCTCGCAAATGGTGTAGATCCGATCGCAGATGCCCAGGATCTCGGGCAACTCGGAAGAAATAACGATGACGCCACGCCCCTGATCGGCAAGGGCATGAATGAGCTTGTAGATCTCGTACTTCGCACCCACGTCGATACCTCGAGTGGGCTCGTCAAGGATGAGCACCTTGGGATCGGGATACATCCACTTGGCGAGGACGACCTTTTGCTGGTTTCCACCCGACAGGGTGACGACTCCGGTGTGAACCGATGGTGTCTTAATGCGTAGGTCATTGCGGAAGCGTTCGGCCACGTTTGTTTCTTTGTCGAGGTCGAGCAGACCTCCCGAGACGATGTCTCCGAGATTGGCCGAAACGATTGTGGATTGAATGGAGTCTAGGAGGTTGAGTCCGAGTTGCTTGCGGTCTTCGGGCACATAAGCAATGCCCTTTGAAATTGCCTGAGAAACCGACGTGAGTTCAAGTTCTTCTCCGTCAAGTTCGAGGGTTCCGCCCAGGTATCGTCCAAAAGATCGACCGAAAATGGAGCGGGCGAGTTCAGTTCGTCCCGCTCCCATGAGACCCGCGAAACCAACAACCTCGCCTCTGTGTACTTCGAAGGAGGCGTTCTTTGCGAGGAGCCGTCCGGGGACAAGTTCCGATTCGACGGTCCAGTTGCGTACGCGCATGAGGACGTCAGAAATGTTGGCGTTACGTTCGGGGTATCGATTTTCGATTGAGCGGCCAACCATTGCTCGGATAATGCGGTCCTCATCAACTTCACCTGCAATGACGTCGTATGTTTCCACGGTCTTTCCGTCACGGATGACCGTAACTGCATCGGACACCTGGGCGATCTCGTTAAGTTTGTGGGAGATCATCAAACAGGTGATGCCTTTGGATTTGAGCCCAAGCATGAGGTTGAGGAGGTTTTGAGAATCTTCCTCGTTGAGAGCAGAGGTCGGCTCGTCAAGAATGAGGAGCTTGACGTCCTTAGATAGGGCCTTGGCAATTTCGACCAACTGCTGCTGGCCAACACCCAGGTTCTTAATCGGTGTCTTCGGATCAATTTCGAGTCCGACTCTGGCAAGGAGGTCGATCGAACGCGTCTGGGCTTCCTGCCAATCGATGAGCCCTGCTCGGGTGATTTCTGATCCGAGGAAAATGTTCTCGGCGATGGAGAGTTCAGGAATGAGCGCTAGTTCTTGGTGGATGATGACGATGCCGGCGCGTTCGGAGGCTTTGATCCCGTTGAAGGCACATTCTTTGCCCTCGAAAAGTATTTTGCCGTCATAGCTACCGTGGGGGTGGACTCCTGAGAGCACCTTCATGAGGGTTGACTTGCCAGCGCCGTTTTCTCCACAGATGGCGTGGATGTCTCCTCTACGAACACGCATTGTCACATCATCGAGGGCGCGTACACCTGGGAATTCCTTGACGATATGACTCATTTCAAGAATGACGTCTGTGTCAGTCATGGCTCCTCCCTTTCTTTCGATTCGGGACCTGGGCGCCTATGCCCGTGCCTGCGTTCACACTAGAGGCATTTCCCGATTGAGATAATGTCTTAAACTCAACCGTGATCTAATCGTTACGTCTCGAAACTCAACCCATATGCTTGTCGACGGCCGCATTAAACGTGAATGGCGTGTTCACCCTGATAACGTGAACATATGGGCTCGACGTACACCGCTCCGGGATCACAATCCTCTTTGCGTGAAGCGAACGCTGCCCGGATCATCGAAAACGTCAAGAAATACGGGCAAATTACCCAGGTTGAACTCGCGACAGCCACAGGCCTGTCCTCGGCAACGGTGTCCAACATCGTCAAGCAATTGGTTGCCAACAATGTCGTACGCATTGCTACCACCGTGCGTTCAGGACGGCGAGCACACTTAATCTCAATGGCCTCATCCTCGGGCCTAGCCGTCGGCATTCACATTGGCAGACGACACATGACCATCGAAGTGTCAGATGAGTCAGGAGATGTTCACGCCGATCAACTCCTCCCCCTGCCACAGGACCATCGGGTCGACACCACACTGGATCGGGCAGCACTGCTCGTTATGGAGCTGACCGAAGAAGTCGGTTCATCCCTCACAGACGTCCACGCGGTCGGCGTGTGCCTCCCAGCACCCGTTAATGGGAAAACGGGCGAACTATCGAGCATCCAAAGCCAGCACGGAGGTTGGGATGAAGTTTCTATTCAAGCAACACTTCAACGACGCCTCCAGGTACCCGTCCTCGTCGATAATGACGCGAACGCAGGCCTCATCGGAGAGTCACGATACGGAAATCTGCGTGGCGTAGAAGACGCAATTTACCTGCACATGTCACATTCTGTGGGTGCCGGTCTTCTTGCAGGGGGACGCGTCCACCGAGGACACCGAGGACGAGCTGGGGAAATTGGGCATGTCCAGGTCGATCCGCAAGGCCTGATTTGTCAGTGTGGAGGTCGGGGCTGCCTCAAAACAGTCGTCGGCATCGACGCCCTCCTTGAACCACTGCGCCTCAACCACAATGTCAACACCCTGTCCGACCTCGTCAACGCTGCTCGCACCGGAGATGCCGGTTGCCGCCAAGTACTGGCCGATGCTGGATCAACGATCGGCAAGGTTTTAGGCAATCTGGCCGTCATGCACGCCCCCACTCATATCGTCCTTGGAGGAGAACTTGCGCTCACCGACGACCTCCTGCTCACCCCCGTTCAAGAAGCCCTCAAACGCAGGCCATATCTAGATGATGTCACCGTCATGACAACCAGTTTGGCTGGGCGTGCTGAAGTTCTCGGCGCCCTCGCACTGGCTCGTGACGCCAGCCAATCTCAAACTCCCCGCCCATCGTCCAAGACAGGAGAAACCGATGCCGAACACCCCCGCTCCACTCCTGCGGCTTGAGGGCGTAACAAAGAACTTCGGAGGCGTTGAAGCCGTCGTCGATGTCAACCTGGACTTGCATCGACACGAAGTCGTCGCCCTCGTCGGCGATAACGCGGCAGGAAAGTCCACAATCGCACGCATGCTTGCTGGGGTTCACCAACCCACCGAGGGCAGAATCCTCATTGACGGGCATCCCGTGGCCATCCCCTCCACACGTGCAGCCTTTGACTTAGGCATCGCCACAGTCTTCCAAGAACTTGCGCTATGCGACAACCTGGACGTGACCGCCAACATTTTTCTTGGACGCGAAATCTACGAAGGCACGCGCCTACTCGACGAGCGACTCATGGAACGCAGCGCGCGCACATATCTCGACACTTTACGCAGCCGGATTCCAGACGTTCACACCCCGCTACACGACCTCTCCGCTGGCCAGCGTCAGTGCGTTGCTATTGCACGAACACTCGTTGCAGATCCTCGAATTGTTCTACTCGATGAACCAACGGCGTCATTGTCAGTCGCGCAAACTGCAGAAGTTTTAACCCATATTTCCAGGTTACGCGACCTAGGCATGGGCGTAATTTTTATCAGCCACAATTTAACCGACGTCCGCGCAGTGGCAGACCGAATCGTGGTGCTGCGCCACGGACGGATCAATGGCATCTTCGATGCGGCTCAAGCCAGCTACGAGGACGTCATTGCGGCGATGACCGGAGCTTCACAACACGCACTGAGCTAGCTCTTCGCAAGGCGCAAATAGGTAGCAATTGCGCTTTAAATGCGTCGGCGGCCCGGGTCCTGGTATTCCAGGATCACCGGACCGCTTAGATGTTTAAGAGCAGATCAGGCTCCCACCATCGCCATGATGAGTTCGCGCACGCGAGCAGCATCGGCCTGCCCACGCGTCGTCTTCATAACTGCACCAACGAGGGCGCCGGCTGCCTGGACCTTGCCTCCCTTGATCTTTTCAACAATGTCAGGATTGGCATCGAGGGCTTCTTTGACTGCTACCGTCAGAGCACCGTCATCGGAAACAACCTCAAGGCCGCGAGCAGCGACAACCTCAGTCGGCGAACCCTCACCAGCCAAAACACCTTCAAGCACCTGGCGAGCCAACTTGTCGTTGATCTTGCCGCTATCTACCAGCGACTGCAGTTCAGCGATTTGGGCTGGAGTTACCGGCATCTGAGCCAGTCCAACCTCATTCTCTTTGGCTTTGCGTGATAGCTCGCCCATCCACCACTTACGGGCTGAGGCAGCATCCGTACCAGCAGCCACCGTTGCCTCGATAATTTCCAAGGCGTCGGCGTTAATAACGTCGCGCATTTCCATATCCGAATATCCCCACTCTTCACGCAGACGGCGACGCTTGGCCACCGGCAACTCCGGCAAGGATGCGCGGATCTCGTCGACCCATTCGCGCGAGGGCGCAACAGGAACCAGGTCGGGTTCGGGGAAGTACCTGTAGTCCTCTGCATCGGACTTTTCACGGCCCGAAGAGGTCGTGCCATCTTCTGCGTGATAGTGGCGAGTTTCCTGGACGATAGAACCTCCACCAGCCAAGATCGCACCCTGGCGTTGCATTTCGAACTTCACTGCCGAAGAAATGCCGCGGAAAGAGTTGACGTTCTTCGTTTCGGTGCGCGTCCCCAAAGGCGACTCGGGGGTCGGGCGAAGCGACACGTTAATGTCGGCGCGCACGTTGCCCCGCTCCATACGGGCCTCGGATACTCCCAGGGCGCGGAAGATGTCTCGCAGCGCCTTGACGTAGGCTGCGGCAACCTCGGGGGCACGCTCCCCTGCTCCCTCGATGGGACGGGTGACGATCTCAACCAAGGGCACGCCCGCGCGGTTGTAATCGACCAGGGAGTAGTCGGCTCCCTGGATGCGGCCATCCGCACCACCAATGTGAGTATTCTTACCGGCGTCTTCTTCCATGTGCGCGCGCTCAATTTCTACGCGGAACATGGAGCCGTCTTCGAGCTCAACATCAACGTAGCCATTGGCTGCAATCGGCTCATCCGACTGGGAAGTCTGGAAGGCCTTAGTCAGGTCCGGGTAGAAGTAGTTCTTTCGTGCAAAACGGCAGTATTCGGCGATCTCACAGTTGAGGGCCAAGCCAATCTTGATGGCGTATTCAACGGCCGTACGGTTGACGACAGGCAAAGAACCGGGCAACCCCAGCGACACGGGAGTGACGAAGGTGTTGGGTTCGCCTCCGAATTCATTGGGGGCAGCGTCAAACATTTTGGTTTTGGTACCAAGCTCGACGTGGACCTCAATACCGAGGACGGGGTCGAAGTTCTTGACGACCTCGTCGTAATTCATGAGTTCGCTCATCACTTCTCCTCCCACTGTGCAGCCGGGCATGCTCCGGCAATGTCATCACTCAGCGATTCAACAAGCTGAGCGACCTCGTACATCTTCTGATCGGCATGAGCCGGTGCGATGATCTGGAATCCGACGGGCAAACCTTGCGAATCCAAACCGTTAGGCACGCTCATTGCCGGCACGCCAGCCAAGTTTGCCGGAATTGTGGCCACGTCGTTGAGATACATGGCCATCGGATCGTCGATCTTGTCGCCGAACTTGAAAGCGGTTGTTGGCGCCGTCGGAGACACGAGGACGTCCACCTGCTCAAAAACGCGAGCAAAATCGTCTTGGATTAAGGTGCGAACCTTTTGAGCCGAACCGTAGTAGGCATCAAAGTATCCGGCAGAAAGGACATGAGTGCCCAGGATGATGCGGCGCTTAACTTCATCACCAAAACCAGCCTCACGCGTTGCTGCCATAACGGAGGCTGCGGTCACGGGCCCTTCGGTAGGTTCGACTCGAATGCCGTAGCGCATACCGTCGAAGCGGGCCAAGTTGGAGGACACCTCAGCAGGCATGATGAGGTAGTAAGCGGCCAGAGCGTAGTCGAAGCTCGGGCAGGACACTTCCACAACCTCAGCTCCGGCTTCGCGCAGCTGATCCACGGTGTCGTTAAAGGCAGCCAGTACGTCGTCCTGGTAGCCATCCCCCGTCAACTGCTTGACGACGCCCACTCGCAGGCCCTCAATGGACTTAGCTTGGGCGACCTCAGTAACGCTTTGCGTCAGTGCGGGAACCGGCTCATTGAGCGACGTTGAATCGAGGGGGTCGAAGCCGCCGACCAATTCGGTCAACGCTGCAGCGTCTGCAACTGTTCGAGTTACGGGACCAATCTGGTCAAGGGAGGACGCCATAGCAATGAGGCCGTAGCGCGATACAGCCCCGTACGTGGGCTTGGCGCCAACGGTTCCGGTCACTGCGCCGGGCTGGCGAATAGAACCGCCGGTATCAGATCCGAGGGCGAGCGGCACCATGAAGGCTGCAACCGCAGCCGCAGAACCGCCGCCTGAACCACCAGGAATTCGCTCGACGTCCCAGGGGTTCAGAGTCGGGCCAAACGCCGAATGTTCGGTGGACGAACCCATTGCGAACTCATCCATATTGGTCTTGCCAACAATGGGCAGACCCGCTTCCTTAATCTTGACAACAATGGTCGCATCGTAGGGAGGCAACCAACCTTCAAGGATCTTCGAGGCGCACGTGGTAGGCATGCCGCGGGCAACCATATTGTCTTTGAGCGCAATCGGGATACCTGCAAGACGATGAAGTTTCTCGCCTGCAGCGCGCCGCGCATCAACGTCGGCCGCTGTTGCCAAGGCGCCCTCGCGATCGACATGCAAGAACGCGTTGATCTTCGGGTTCAATGCATCGATGCGATCCAGGCAAGCCTGCGTCAACTCCACCGAGGTGATCTGGCCAGACGCAAGCATGTCAGCCAGTTCAAGGGCGGTTTTAGTCAGAAGATCTTTCATCATTCCTCCCCCAGGATCTGCGGCACCTTGAACATTCCGTCTTCGGCAGCCGGTGCGCAAGCTAGAACTTCGTCACGGTCCAAAGTCGACGTGACAACGTCCTCGCGCAGGACATTGGTGAGAGGAATCGGATGCGAGGTCGCTCGGATTTCGTCAGTCGCAACCTCGGACACCTTGGCAACCGAGTCAGCAATGACGTCAAGTTCCCCAGCGAAACGCTCGATCTCCTCAGGGGTGAGGGCAATATGGGCCAGCCCGGCAACGCGGGCGACCTCTTCAGTACTAATGCGTGGCATGGTTCGCATCCTACCCGGCTCAGCCAACCACCTCCCACCTCTTCCCACACAGATGCCGTTTTCAGCACCGCAAACGAGGCCGGGGCAACGTATTCTGGGCGCATGGCTCTTAGTTTTCGGCGCAAATTCACCGACCAGACTCGACGAATCGTTAAAGGTTCACTTCTGGCGCTAGGTGTTGCCCAAGTAGGAGCCGTTATTGCCGTCCACGCCGTGGACTCCATGCGAAAGAAACGTATTCCTGGCGGACGCAAGGACTTCCCCACTCTGGACCCAGCGGACACAAAGATCGATTCGAGCATGGCTCGGACCTATACCGACGGCCATTCCCTTTACGCAGACATGCTCAGCGCGATTCACAATGCCGAGGACTACATTTTCTTTGAGACCTACATTTGGCGCTCAGACGGGTGGGGCCAACGATTCAAAGACGCAATCGTGGCCGCAGCTCGCCGCGGAGTTGATGTGTTCTGTGTCTGGGATGGCTTTGGCGTCTTGAACCAGGATCCTCGTTTCTACCGTTTCCCTGAGATCCCCAGCCTGCATGTGCGCCGCTTCCCAGCGCTTCGGTCTGGCCTCTTCACCTTCAATATCCGCAATACCGGCCAAGATCATCGCAAGATTCTGGTTGTCGATGGACACATTGGCTTCGTCGGCGGATACAACATCGGCGATCCCTTCGCCGACGAATGGCGTGACACCCACGTTGCAGTCACTGGAGACGCAGTATGGGAACTCGAAAACGGATTCGTCGATTTTTGGAACTACTACCGGCCAAAGAACGCTCCACGCCTTACCGATCGTGGGGCCCGCAAGTGGTCATCTGACGTCACAGCGGCATTCAATGTTCCTCATCGCCTGCTGTACCCAATCCGCGGCATGTATATCGACGCGATGGAACGGGCCACCGACCACATCCTCATCACGACCGCCTATTTCATTCCTGACCGCGAGCTACTAGCCGCACTTAAAGCCGCTGCTCGGCGCGGTGTCAAAGTCAAAGTGCTCATCCCCGAGTACTCCAACCACATCATGGCTGACTGGGTGGCTCGCCCCTACTTCGGTGAACTGCTGCGAGAGGGCATCGAAATTTGGCTATACCAGCACGCGATGGTGCACTCCAAGACAATGACCGTTGATGGTAAGTGGTCAACCATTGGAACGGCAAACATCGACCGGCTGTCTATGCGCGGCAATCACGAGGTCAATCTACAGTTCTATTCCGAAGACCTCGCAGAGCGTATGGAAGAAATTTTTGTCAATGACCTGACAACCTCACGGCGCCTGACGATCCAAGAGTGGCAGAACCGAACTCTGCTCACCAAAATCGGGGAACGCTTACTGCGCCCCTTCGAATTGGTCGTGTAGGCCCCATTAACTTGTCAGCAAAGAAACGCCTGAACAGGTGCTGACACGCGCACTGTGTGGCCTCAGTCGGCTAGGCCTCCTATTCGACGCCGACAGCCTCCAGGCCTCCCTCCAGCAAGGCGGCGAATTGAGTTTCGTCAATCAGAGGCACTCCAAGCGCCTCAGCTTTAGCTGCTTTTGAACCGGCGCCCGGGCCGGCTACCACCAGGCTCGTTTTCTTCGATACGGAACCCGCCGCCTTTCCTCCCCTGGCAGTGATGGCTTCTTTGGCTCCCTCGCGGTCAAACCCTGGCATTGCGCCGGAGAGAACAATCGTTAAGCCGGCGAGGATTTGCTCAATGTCCTGGCTCTTTTCATCTGCCATTCGCACCCCTGCCTGGGCCCACCTATCCAGGAGTTCGCGATGCCAGGCGACGTCGAACCATTCCCTCAAAGACTGCGCAATCACAGTTCCAACGCCATCAACCTGCGACAAGTCGTCAACAGATGCCTCCTGTAGTGCCTGCATGGAACCAAAGGCGCCGGCAAGCGCCTGCGCAGCTGTGGGGCCGACGTGACGAATCGACAGGGCATTGAGTACCCTCCATAGAGGCTGCATCTTGGCTTTTTCAAGTTCGGCGAGCATGTCGGTCAAAATCTTCGAGGGCGTGGTATCAATCGCTTCAGATTGGACGCCCGTCGCCGTCTTTTTGATCTTGTATGCTTTTGACCAGAAATACCGGACCTGCATCCAGTCGCCCGTGTTTTCACCGCGCTCACGAACCGGGCGCCACACAAAAACGTCGCGCAAGAGTGGCGCCGTCAATTCAAAGAGAGCGCCCTCTGTTGTCAAAACGGGAGCTTGTGCATCAGGAAGTAAAGAATCGGCGATTTTGAGCTGCTCGGCGTGAGGGAGTTCTTGCGCATCGTCGAGGACGACACGAGAGCCGTCCTCCAGGATGACACCGTGGCCCGCGACCAGAGCTGCAGCTACCTCATCACGGGCGGCTTCGGGTTGTGTCAGCGCCAAAGCGGACTCATCACCTAGACCTTCAACATCTAAGGCCTGTCGAGCGCCGATGAAAGCGAGACGTTCAGTGATCTGGGCGGGACAACCAGCCTTATTGGGGCATCGCAGATCCACGTCTCCATCTTTTTCAGCGACGATAGTCGTACCGCACGAAGGACACTGCGTCGGCATGACAAAAGGCTTTTCTGTGCCGTTCCTGGCAGACTCGACAGGAGCAACGATCTCTGGGATTACGTCACCCGCCTTGCGTAGAACGACCAGGTCACCGATGAGGACTCCCTTTCGGGCAACCTCTTGCGCATTGTGCAAGGTCGCCCGAGAGACATTTGAACCTGCAACGAGCACGGACTCCATGACGCCATATGGAGTTACGCGTCCGGTGCGCCCCACCTGTACGCGGATGTCCAAGAGCCGAGTGTGAACCTCTTCTGGAGGGAACTTATACGCCGCCGCCCAACGCGGCGCCCTCGATGTTGACCCGAGGCTGCGCTGGAGGGCCAAATCGTTAACCTTAACGACAACTCCGTCAATCTCATGCACCAGAGAATGACGTTTTTGCCCAATCTGAGCAATCGCTTCCTCGACGGCCTTTTGGCCGTTAACCAAGACCGTGTACGGCGAAACCGGAAGTCCCCATTCTTGGAGTTGTTCATACCAGCCGTGCTGGGTCGTGGGCGGAGTAAAAAACGAGACCGACTCGGGGCCATCCACCTCGACGAAACCCACTCCGTGAGCAATCATCGCCAGAGGCCGCGACGCAGTCACTTTCGGATCCTTTTGACGCAGCGATCCGGCCGCGGCATTGCGAGGATTAACGAATGGCCTCTCCCCCGCCTCGACGCGCGCTACATTGAGCTCGGCAAAGTCAGCCACTGGAAAATACACCTCACCGCGGATCTCAATCCTGTGCGGATAGGACTGGCCTTCAAGCTCATGCGGAATAGATGAAATGGTCGAGACATTTGCCGTCACATCCTCGCCGACGTATCCGTCGCCACGAGTTGCAGCCCGCTCCAGATACCCGTCAATGTAAAGCAGATTCACCGCCAAACCATCGACTTTGACTTCCGCAGTCATCGCAAGCTCATCCATACCTAGATCGTTGTGAACCCTGCGATTCCACTGCGCAAGTTCTTCGAGAGAAAACACATCGTCCAGGCTGGTCATTTGCTGAAGGTGTTGGACAGGCGCGAACGCCTGCGAGGCGGTGCCCCCTACCGACATGGTGGGCGAATCTGGTCCCGCAAATTCAGGGAATTCTTTTTCGATCCATTCCAATTCACGGTAGGCCTGGTCATACTCTGCATCTGACAGGGCCGGATCGTCGCGGTCGTAGTAGGCACTGCGAGCCTGATCAATCAAGGCCGCCAATTCGGCGTGCCTGGCCCGGGCCTGGTCCCGGTTGTCAAGAGGCGCGAAGAGTGATATTCCATCCGAGGGCGTCATAGTCCTATTGTCGCATTGCGCGGAGCTGATGCTTGTCCACAGGGCGCAACGCCTTGAGTTCATCCACAACCCACCGATGCCAAGGTGACTGGTGTGGTGCCGACAGTCATTCTGGGCACAGGAGGTTGCCCATGGACGTATCCGCCCACATTCACGAAGCCCTGAGCTCACCGCTGCATTTAGCATGCGTCAGCGGCCCTGACATTGGTGCAATTGTGCCGGTTCACGGCGTACTTGGCCGGCAAGGAACAATTCCTCTCACGGCCCCTCAAGTGTCGCGAAACCATGCCAAAATCACTCAGCTGCCGGATCGTCGCGAGATCAAGTTGGAAACCATAAGTACCCATCCGGTGAAGGTTCATATATACGGAGGCTGGAAAATGCGCCTTCGGCCGGGCACAAGCACTAAACTGGGACCAGGACAACGCTTTGATATCGGCGAAGACACATTCGAAGTCCGCGAGCGCCCCACATCCTTGACCTGGCACCCTCCAGCCAAGGGCGCGCAGCGTTCAAAACTCTTGTTTACTCTGTCTGCCGTATCGATGACAGCTCTGCTGATGTGGCGTCTGGCGACTCTCCTACCGTCGGGATCTGCGGTCTTGGTGGCGATTTCGATATCTATCGGCCTCGTCGCTTTAGTCGTGTACGGTCTTCGGCGTATTCGAGGCCGATTCTTACGGGCCGACGGCGCTTTTCTCGCCCTCGTACTGGAATCTTTGAGTCGCGAGCACACTGATGTGAAAGAAGCTCAGCAACTACCGCTCTGGGTGAGTCGTCCCGGCGTCCGCACTGCCAAAGTCGTCATCGCTGGAGCCTTAGACGACGAAAAGTTGGCCGGGTTGCATTGCCGGCACCCAGGTTTTGCAGGCTGCGAGGCTTCCTCATCAGCCCGGTGGCTGGCTGCCCAGATCGCCGTTGCCCTACGAGGAGCCACCGTGACCTGTGAGGATGGATCGATCTGGACTCTTGCAGGCGGCGGTAGCCCCATCCACCTGTGCTCGCATGAAAAGTGTCTTGCCTGTCCGAACGGACGCATCTCTTCGCAAGCGGTTCATATTGCTGTTTCTGCCACTTTCGAATCGTTACCCACGTGGTGTGACTTCGCTTTAACCGCCCACCGGCGCACTGTAAGCCCATTGTGGTGGTGGCAGGTCGCTTCTAGGTACGAGCCCACAGATCGAATAGCCGAACACGTCTATTTAGAGGATCTCCAAGGGCACCAGATGAATGTCCAGGCTGGTATTGACCGCGAGGATTGTTTGGCTGCGATTGTCGGCATTAACGAGGACGGCCCCCTCATCGTGGACCTGGTCAGGGATGGGCCTCACGCTTTAGTTGCTGGATGTACAGGTTCAGGAAAGTCGGAAGCCTTAACAACGTGGCTTCTTTCAATGTGTCAGTCATATTCGCCTCAATCCCTTCGTTTGGTGCTCATCGACTACAAGGGAGGAGCGGCCTTTAATCGTTTCTCTGGTCTGGCACACGTCGAAGCTGTGCTCACTGATCTAGATCCAACTGCCACAGATAGAGCACTCAAAGGCATTGGAGCTCTTCTTTCGCGCCGTGAGACCCTCCTCATGGAGTTGGGATTCCAAGACTTGGGTGCGTGGCAACGTGCCCGTGTTGAGAATCCATCGCTGGCTGCGCCTCCACCGCGGATTCTCATCGTGATCGATGAGTTCCGATTGTTGGCTGATACTCATCCCGAGGCTTTAGATACTTTGTTGCGTCTGGCGGCTCAGGGGCGCTCTTTGGGGTTACATCTGATCGCAGCAACGCAACGCCCGGCCGGTGCCATCACAGCTTCGATGAGGGCGAATATGGAATTACGAGTAGCACTGCGTTGCCTTTCTGACGCAGATTCAATTGACATGGTTGCAGATTCCAGTGCCGCACAACTGCCAAAAATTCCCGGACGCGCAATCATCGCTGACCACGGTGAGATTCAATTCGCTCTGGTGAAGGATCCGCAACGCCTCATTGAAGACCTCAAAGCTGAGTCTGATCAGTACACCAAGGCGTGCCAGCAGTTGTGGCCTGCCAGAATCGGGCAGGATCTGAGCTGGTTGGACCTGGATGCCTGGGGTTGGCAGGAACAGCTACAGGATAAACGAATTGATACATGTGGTGAGGCTGGTATTCGGCTCGGATTAATCGACGGAATTGAAGAAGGGCACCATCGTGTGTGGCTCTGGGATGGGGCATGGATTCGGATATCTACGCCCGATTATGAGACCACGCAGGCGGGCCTTTGGGTGAGTGCAATCGCGCAACGTATTGCGCTGGCCAAGAGACTTTCATTGCATCACTGCTCGTGGAGTCCGAATCCTGAATCAGTGAGTCAAATAGTGCCCACTGCCAGCGCGGACATCATCCGTCTGTTCAGTCATGCTGGCCAGCACGGACCAAGCGTGATCGCCCTCGATCATGTCGATTCAACTTTGGATGCCGTAGCCGCAAAAATTGGGCATCCGCGCTGCGAAAGACTGTGGGCGAGTTTCCTTGATGATGCTCGCAACGCCGGAATTGTCCTGGTGTGCGCAACTCCGGGACGTTTTGGTTCCCAAGGTTGGCGCATTCCTGCATCCACTGAACTATTGCGTCCAGATTGTCTGGAATCGGCGTGGAGGGCTGGACTATCAGGAACTACGACGGTTCTTCGTGGCCGCCACGAGCTCTTGCTCAAGCAGACCGCGGATGATGGCGGGAAAGTTGTTGCGGTTCCGACGACGTTGGATGCAGATCTGAATGGTGCGCAGTCCAGACAAGGTAACGAAAACTGGCATGTGGCAACCTGGACTGGGGCGACGAAAGGTAGACGCGGGGACATCGGTTCTCACGAAGACGGTTCGGCTGGTATTCAGGTGCTCGTCGGAGATCACTGGGCTGAGTGGACACCAGATGGTCCGTCACCGTGGGTGATCATTAGCGACGAACCGTCCGCCTGTGAATCAATGCTGCGTAGAACTGGCCAGATACTCGAGTGGCCACCTTTCGAGTCAATACAGATTTTGCCTTCGAGCGCGTGGCCAAGGTTTGAGAGGTGGTCTTCAGCCAGAGTCCTTGCATTGGATCCAAGCTCTGATGTTGTGCGCTCTCTGACGCAAAATGCACGAAATTCACCGTTTTCTTTGCTGGCTGAGCAGTGGGATGAGTCTTCGGGGGTGCTCGTCGATCGCGGCTGGGCTGACCGTATTCGATTTGCATGAGTTCTCAGGGGCGCAGTGTCTGTTGGGGTGACTAAACAGGTGAGAGTTGCACGCCGTAGAGAATTTGCGAATAAGGACGTGAATAATTCATCAAAACTCACGGGATTAATGCGAATCTCGTGGCGCATTCTCTTCAGGATGTTGAAAGAATATTTCGCGAATATGAATGCCCAGGAAACGCGAGGTTTCAACAAAAGAATCGTAACGTGACGACTTGCACAACGAATCTTGCGAAACTGTGCCGTCCAACTCTTGCCCGGGCGCTTTATTTATCTGACACTTGTCCAGTTGCCCGGACGACCTGGACGTCGGGGCTGGTTATTTTCATCGCATGATCTAAGGAGCTGGAAAAATGGATTGGCGCAGCAAAGCTGCCTGTTTGAGTGTTGACCCCGAACTGTTCTTCCCCATCGGGAACACCGGTCCGGCTATCGCTCAAGCAGCTGAAGCCAAGACCGTATGCCACAGCTGCTCGGTCGAAGCGATCTGCCTGCAATGGGCCATCGATAACAACCAGGATTCGGGTGTGTGGGGCGGAATGAGCGAAGAAGAACGACGCTCGCTCAAACGACGCGCTGCCCGCGCTCGCCGCGCTTCTTGAACATAGTCTCAACAGTTGTGGGGATAGGCCGCTGGTCTATCCCCACAACTGTTTATTTTGCTGCTCGCCCATGAGGAAAAGTTTCCCTCAGCCGTTAGTACCTACGCTCTATTCGCGACAAATTTCGTCGCCTAGCGTTCAACCAAATCCAAGTCGATGTGGATTGTCACAACAGTTCCCCCGCCCTCGCGCAAATCCCATTGGATCTTGCCGCGCAGATCTCCTCGCACCATTTGTTGGACAATTTGTGTTCCCAAACCGCTCATGGGAGTGCCCGGTTCAAAACCCGCACCGTCGTCGGATACCGTCACTGTCATTTGGGCATCGTGGCGTTCAACATGAACCTCAATACGACCATCGCGATCTGCTAAACCGTGTTCCACAGAGTTGGCAACCAACTCATTGAGAACCGTGGCAAGAGCCTGAGCTTGGTCCGCTTGGATCACCCCGAACTTGCCGGTGGTGATCACTTCAACCGCATGATCGGTAGAAGCAACGGCGCCGGACATTCGCACCACCGTACGCGCGACCTCGTCAAAATCAACAGCCTCATCGACATTTTGGGACAAGGCTGCGTGCACTGTTGCGATCGCTTGGACGCGACGCTCAGCCTCGGCTAGAGCTTGCTTGACAGCGGCCTCTTCAGATCGGCGCGACTGCAGACGTATCAGCGCCGAAACTGTTTGCAAATTGTTCTTCACTCGGTGGTGGATTTCGCGGATCGTTGCATCTTTGGTCATGAGTTCTTGCTCGTGGCGTCGCACTTCAGAAACGTCTCGCGTCAAGATGACAGCGCCGAGTCTTTTGCGCCCATCGATCAACGGTAGGGCCCTGACAACGACGGTTGAGGCGTGTGCAGAAATTTCGACGCGCCACGACGCTCGCCCCATCACAACTACTGCCATGGACTCTTCAATGAGGGTTTCATCTCCGATGACATCGATGATCTCCTGAGCCAGAATCTTGCCGGTGACCTGGGAGCGAATCCCTAGCCTACGCAAGCAGGACACCGCGTTAGGGGTGGTGTGGAGGATTCTGCCATCCGGGTCAATCATCAGCGCTCCGTCGAGGACGCGAGGAACACCATGGGCCGAAACGGTTGGTGTCGAGTCGTATGGATATTCACCTCGGGCCATCATGTGGCACAGAGTGTCAGCAGCGACCCCTGGCCACCCTTCTGATCCCAATGCCAATCTGGGTGAGGAGATATTGGCTTCTCGCGTGACAACCGCGATGATTCTGCCGTCGTGGCTGACGGGAATACAGGTTTCCATCATTGAATAGGTTCCTGCCCAGCGGGCTGCTGATGCGCGCACAACCTGTCCGGTGGCGATGGCTCGCCGTAGTTCGATCTCGCGCGCGGCCGGAAGGTGTAGTCCGATGATGTCGTCGGCATGGACGGTGGTTGAAGTGGCAGGCCTACAGTGGGCGGCTGCAATGAACCGGTCATCATCCGTGGGCAGCCACAAGACGAGGTCAGCTGCCGACAAGTCAGCAAGGACCTGCCAATCTGCCAAGAGGAGATGGAGCCATTCGATGTCTTTGTCCGACAGCGGAGTCGTCGATGCCTCTTCGGCGAGCTGGGTCAGGCTTCTCATGTCTCAAAGTCTAGTGGCCTTCGACGCGCTTCTTCGGCGAGGCCAGAAACGAGGGTGCTGTTACCTACAATCTAGTGACGACCACTTACGCCACGATAGCGAGGCCCCGATGAAGTTCAGACAGAGCGTCACCTACCCCACCGACGTTGACGGTGTTATCGCCATGTCATTGGACGCGGAGTTTCTTCAATCGCGTTTCGCGAAAGCCTGTGCGGGTCCCTTGGATATCGAGGTAACGGGAACATGCGTGCAGGTTCGCGGCGAGGTTGACCCGAAGCTCATTCCGGCGGCAGGCCGCGCGTTGGTGGCTGACCGAGTGACCTTCACTTTTAAGGAGTGTTGGACTCGCACGGAAGGAGGGGCGCAAGCCTCGACCTCGCTGGTGTGCAAGGGGGCTCCGGTTGAAGTGAAACTTGAGTCGACTCTGGCCGACGTTGATGAGGGCTGCGTTCGTGATGCTCGCGGCGACTTCGTGGTGAAGGTGCCCTTTTTCGGATCAAAAATTGAGAAAGAGGCTATTTCGCGCGCGGAAGCGGTTGTTGAAGCGGAGGCGGGCCTTGCAGCCAGGTGGTTGGCAGGCCTCAGAGGGTGAAGTGGTTCCGCGTTGAGCGGACAGATTGATGCTGCGCGTCAAGCAGTTGGCAAGGACAATGGTGACATGACTGATTCAACCCACAATGCAGCCCCTACTGGCCCATCGACCTATCTCGAACGCCAAGGCGTTCGCAAATACGTCGCCCGCAATAGCCGCGGCGCTGAGGTACTCGTCGGCGACGGCCCCGGTCGTTTCTCTCCCGGTGACCTGATGAAATTGGCGATTGCCGGGTGTAATGCCATGTCGTCAGATAAGCGGATGACGGATCGCCTGGGCGAAGATTTCGAGCAATTTATCGGCGTTGCCGCAGAATACAACGAAGAGGAGGACCGTTTCACGTCTTTTGAGGTCGAGATGGTTCAAGATTTGTCTGGCCTGAGTGAGCAGGAAGTCAAGGACCTTATTCGCCGCGCGGAAGGTGCCATTGACCGCAACTGCACAATCGGCCACACCATTGCCCACGAAGTTCCCTATTCGAAGACTTTCACCTCTGAAGAAGTCGGAGAGGCTTGAGATGAGCGAGTCAGGTCCTGTTGCGACCACTTGGACTAAGGCTTTAGACGTTCCCTACAACGTTTCTGCCAGTTCTGCGGAAAAGCTGCGGGCAAAGTACCCCGATGCTACTCCTGAGCAGCTAGTACAGATTCAGAATCGGCGATTCAAGAAACGAGTTACGGTTGAGTCTGCTGCTGTCGGTGGTGTCGCTGCATGGCCGGGGATCGGGACTGCCGTGTCTTTTGGTGCTTCCGGCGCTCAGCTCGTTGCCTTCGTGTCCGAGGCCGCCCACCACTGCATGGTGGTGGCACACCTATACGGCATTGACATTAAGGATCCAGCTAAGAGAACTGCCTTGGTGTTGGCTGCCCTGACTGGTCAAGAGGGTGCTCAAGTCATCTCGCTTCAAGTCGGTGTGCAGGCGGTGTCGTGGTTCCGCGATTCTTTCCTCAATATCCGCACGATCTCTGCTGAGCGTTTTAACAAGCTCATGATGAAGTGGGTGCAGCGTAAGGTTCTCAAGTCTGCGGCAGTATCCACTGTTGGACGACTCATTCCCTTTGGTATTGGTGCCGTCGTTGGTTGGGGTGTGGGCGCGTCTATGGCAAACACTGCAATCGAGGGGTTGTCTGTTGCTCTGGGGCCTGTCCCGAATTCTTTCCCCGAGCCCACGGTGATCGATGTGCAGGTTGCTGATTCGCAAGACTCGAGCCGTTATGAAAATCTGGATCTGTCGGATGAGGACGAGGGCGATTCGGGTTTCACTGCGCCGCGCTCCCGCAGCCAAGACTCTAGGTTGTAGTCCCATTCCTCTTGCCCGATCTGCCCTATTTTGTGAAGGAAACCTGCCCATGAGCATTGCACCCGTTGACCGTCAGTATGAGGACCTGCTCGCCCGCATCACCACCGAAGGCGCGCTGAAAACGGATCGAACGGGTACGGGCACGACCTCGTTGTTTGGTGGCCAGTTGCGCTACGACTTGTCGAAGGGTTTCCCTTTGATTACGACCAAGCGTGTGCATGTGAAGTCAGTGGTCGGCGAACTTTTGTGGTTCCTGTCTGGAGATTCGAACGTCAAGTGGCTTCAAGACAATAAGATCCGCATTTGGAATGAGTGGGCTGATGAGGACGGCGAACTCGGCCCCGTTTATGGTGTGCAGTGGCGCAAATGGAACGCTGGGGATGGACGTCAGATCGATCAGATTTCTCAGGTGTTAGAGACTTTGAAAACCAACCCTGATTCGCGCCGCATGATCGTCTCGGCCTGGAATGTTGGGGATTTGGAGCAGATGGCTTTGGAGCCCTGCCATGCCTTCTTCCAGCTCTACGTTGCCGACGGTCGTTTGAGTTTGCAGCTGTATCAGCGCAGTGCTGACATGTTTTTGGGCGTTCCCTTCAACATTGCCTCATATTCGCTGCTCACCCATATGTTCGCCCAACAAGCGGGCCTAGAAGTTGGTGACTTCGTGTGGACCGGCGGCGATTGCCACATCTATTCCAACCATGTGGAACAGGTTGCCCAGCAGCTGTCGCGCGATCCTTACCCCTTCCCCACTTTGAAGTTGAACAAGGCTGCGTCAATGTTTGACTACACCTTCGACGACGTGGTGATCGAAGGCTATGAGCATCATCCAACGATCAAGGCTCCGGTGGCGGTATGAGCGTGCGTCTGGCATCAATTTGGGCTCAGGATCGCACTCGCATTCTGGGCAGTGGCACGGGGATGTTGTGGCGAGTTCCAGAAGATTTCAAGCATTTCAAAGCCTCGACCATGGGTTGTCCCATCATTATGGGGCGGCGTTCCTGGGAGGCCTTGGGGGGCGCCCTACCCGGGCGGACAAATATCGTGGTGACAAGCAATCGGGAATACGAGGCCGAGGGTGCCCTCGCGGTCGCCTCGTTGGATGAGGCCCTGTCTCTTGCTCGATCGACGGCAGCTCAAAGCGGTGCCCAAACCATCTGGATTACTGGAGGCGCTCAGCTCTACGAACAGACGATGAGCTTGGTCGATGAACTCGTTGTCACTCGTTTGGACCTGGATCTTGCGACCACACTGGCACCCCAAGAGGTTGTTCGCGCACCGATCATTGACGAAACGGTATGGATGATTGATCCGTCGCGGTCTGATGCCGATTGGCAGCCCCTATCAGGAGACTGCAAATGGAGAGTCGACTACTGGGTGAAGCGCTCGGATCGCTTCATTTGAGCAGACGTGTGAATTCGACAGCGAATTCTTCAACCTCTTCCCAATCCGTGTAATCAATGTGCACATCGGGCCCCCAAGGTTTACCTGAGGCCTTCAGAATCGGCTTGAGCATGGCGGAATCCGCCCGGTTATAGAGGCGGAAGTCGAGTTCACCAGCAAAAAGTCTGACGGTGGTGGGGTGCCACGGGGTTCCTTCTAGGAATCGCCTGGCGTATGCGTTGTCCTGAGGTTGCTTCTTTTCAGGTTTTGCAGCCGCCAGGTTCACGCCGATAAATCCTGTGGTCATGGCGTTGAGCCGAGCAGCATTCTTTTTGGCGAAAGACCAGACTTTCGGGGAGAAGAAGCCGTAACGCACAGATGCCCCAACGAGGACGGCGTCGACCTCGTCGTCGAGCTTTCGGATGGCGTCAATCGGGCGGATTTCGACGTCGTGACCTGATGCGCGCAGGACTTCCCCAACCCTGCCGACGATGGCAGCGGTGTGGCCGAACCTGCTGGAGTGCACTGCCAGGATCTTCACTTTTCCTCCCTTTACTTTCTTCTGTTTCCAGGACAGAACTTACGCCTTTAGAGCCCAAAGTGTTGCGACGCTTTGTCACTAAAAACCCAAGGCGCACAAAGACTGCCGGAATCACATCAAGGGGAGGCATGCGAGGAGGCGGGTAGCCTCCCGCTAGGATGGCGCTCATGTCCCGCTCCCCCATCTTGGCTCATCCAACCCTGCGCGCCCTTCTGGCGATTGCTCTTTTCACCTACACCGCTCAGAACATGCTCAATGTATCCATTGGGCCATTGGCACGGGCGTTGGAATTGAAAGAATGGATCGTGGGCGCGGCGGTTTCGCTGGCTGCCGTGGCGGTGACTCTACTCAGCCAGTTCTGGGGGCGTCGGTCGATCTCGTGGGGTCGACGCAAGGTGCTGCTGTGGGCCTTGGTTCTGGCTTTCATTGCCGGATCCTTATTTTCTGCTGCTGTGGGGCTGCGTGCCGCAGGCATGCTTGGAGCTGTTGGCGCAGGAGCAGCCGTTATGCTCGCTCGGGGCCCATTCTTTGGTTCTGCGGTCGCCGCTATCCCGCCCACGGGTCAGGCTTTAGTCGCTGAGGTCACTCCTGATGAGGAGTCGCGAGTCAAAGGCATGTCGGCCTTTTCTGGGGCTATCAATCTGTCAATCATGATCGGGTCGCTCGTGTCATCAGCCTTGGGAAGCTGGTGGATTTACGGCCCAGTCCACGCAACCCCGTGGTTCATTGTCATTGCTTTGATCATCGCGGCCATATGGATTCCGCGCGACGGCGAACTACAGGTTCGTTCCATCCAGCCCCTTGCCCATTCCACCAAGGTCTCCACGGGCAGCCCGGCCATTACTGACGACTCCACCGGCAACGAATCGCAGGATGCTCCTTTGCCCCCAAAGGTGTCATGGCGCGACCAAAGACTGCTGCCGTGGATCTGTGGGATCTTCGGTTTCTTCTTTGCGTCTGGGGTTCTTCAAATCACCGCCGGTTTCCTGGTCCAAGACCGGGGAGGATTAACGCCAGAACAAGCCGTGTCGCCCACCGCTCTCATGCTGTTAGCTACAGCGGCCGGTGCCATGCTCATGCAGCTTGTCGTGGTTCCGCGCCTGGGTTGGAAGCCACTTCGCCTACTGCGCGCGGGTATGACTATCGGTGTTGGAGCCTTGACTCTGCTGACCTTTTCCCATTCCCTCACCTTCATGGCTATTGCCGCATTCAGTATGGGCATCGCAAACGGGCTAGCAAGCCCTGGCTTTACGGCTGGTGCTTCCCTAGCTGTGACCCCAGCAGAACAAGGCGGCGTTGCCGGTGTCGTCAACTCAACCGGTGCTGTCACTTGGATTTTTGCGCCTGTCACGGCAACGGCGTTGTACGGATGGCAGCCGTTGTCTCCCCTGTTGCTCGCCCTGGCTTTGCTGGTTTTGTCCTGTTCCATTAGTTGGTTCCACCCTGGCTTGCGTCGTATTGGTCGAAAGCCAGCTGACACCCTCGCGCAATAGGACGAGTGGCCCCGCTATCAGCGGCTCTAACCGGTAGGCTTGGACGCGTACGTTGCCTATGCGAAGGAGCCCCTAGTGGCACAGAACACCCGTACCGAATCCGACTCCATGGGAACCGTCGAGGTTGCCTCCGACCGTTACTGGGGAGCTCAAACTGAGCGGTCCCTGCACAACTTCGATATTGGACGTGAGACCTTCGTTCTCACCCGTCCCCTCATTAAGGCGATGGGCGTCCTCAAGAAGTCCGCTGCATTGGCCAACGCCGAACTGGGCGAACTCCCCCAGGACATCGCCGACCTGATCGCAAAGGCCGGCGACGAGGTGATCTCGGGCGAGCTTGATGAACACTTCCCGCTGGTCGTGTTCCAGACCGGTTCTGGCACACAGTCGAACATGAACTCCAACGAAGTGATCTCTAACCGCGCCATCGAAATGGCTGGCGGCGAAATGGGTTCAAAGAGCCCCGTTCACCCCAATGACCACGTCAACCGCGGCCAGTCCTCCAACGACACTTTCCCCACAGCTATGCACATCGCCGTCGTCGACGAACTGCAGCGCATGTACCCGCGCGTTATGCAGCTGCGCGACACCTTCGACAAGAAGGCCAAGGAATTCGCTGACATCGTCATGGTTGGCCGTACCCACCTCCAGGACGCCACCCCCATCACCTTGGGCCAGGTGTTCTCCGGTTGGGTCGCTCAAATTGATTTTGCCCTCGACGGTATCCGCTACGCCGATTCACGTGCGCGCGAGCTAGCCATCGGTGGCACCGCTGTTGGTACGGGTTTGAACGCCCACCCCGACTTCGGTGTGCTGACCGCCAAGAAGATCTCCGAAGAGACCGGTATCGAGTTCACCCAGGCCGACAACCTCTTCGCCGCTCTGGGAGCTCACGACGCCCTCGTCCTCGTCTCTGGCGCGCTGCGCGTGCTGGGCGATGCCCTGATGAAGATCGCCAACGACGTGCGCTGGTACGCATCCGGTCCGCGTAACGGCATCGGCGAACTCATCATCCCTGAGAATGAGCCCGGCTCATCCATCATGCCTGGCAAGGTCAACCCGACCCAGTGTGAGGCGATGACGATGGTGGCCACCAAGGTCTTCGGCAACGACGCGACCGTCGGCTTTGCTGGCTCGCAAGGTAACTTCCAGCTCAACGTGTTCAAGCCCGTTATGGCGTGGTGCGTGCTGGAATCGATCCAGCTGCTCGGCGATGCCTGCGTGTCCTTCGATACGAACTGTGCGTACGGCATTGAGCCGAACCTGGAGAAGATTCAGCACAACCTGGATACGAACCTCATGCAGGTGACCGCTCTGAACCGTCACATCGGCTACGACAAGGCTTCGAAGATCGCGAAGAACGCCCACAAGAAGGGGCTGTCGCTGCGCGAGTCTGCTCTGGAGCTGGGCTACGTCACCGACGAAGAGTTCGACGCTTGGGTTGTTCCGATGGACATGACGCGCCCGTCGGCCGCGAAGTGATCGCGAGTCTGTGACGCTGTAACGGTTCGGGCTACGGTCCGGTCAGCGGTGAAAGTCCCCGCCCTCCTCGTTGAGGGCGGGGACTCATTTTATGGTGAAAACCAGCGGAAAAATTGTGTGGAGTGCGCTCGTCGGAGCCGACTGGACCGATAAGCTCGGGTGGGTGATCAACGACGCTTTCTTGCTGGCCGCCGCCATCGGCGCGGGGCTGCTGTCCTACTTGGCGGGCTTGGCGTCCCTGGTGTCGTATCCGGCGCTCATCGCCCTGGGCATTCCGCCGGTGCTGGCGAACACATCGAACACCGTCGGGCTGCTCGGTGGAGGCCTAGGGTCGACGATCGCGGCGTGGAAGGACCTCAAGCGGATCACGGCCTATCCCATGGGGTGGCTTTCGATGTTGTCCACGTTGGGCGGGGCCCTGGGCGGCCTGCTGGTTCTGGTGATGGATCCGTCCGTGTTCGAGGCCGTGGCCCCGTGGCTGGTGCTCACGGGCGCGTTGACGGTGCTTTTCGACCCGTGGTTCACCAAGCTCAGCGGCGGGCGTCCGATGAAGCGGACGTTGTTCTACGGACTGCTCGCCGTCGTCACCGTGTACGGCGGGTATTTCGGTGCGGGTGTGGGCGTGCTGTTCGTGGCGGTATGCACGTTGGGCGGGGAGTTCACCACGCATGAGGCCGTCATCGTCAAGACTCCCCTGCTGGCGCTGGCGAATCTGGGGGCGTCGGTGCTGTTCGTCATTCAGGGGCAGGTGGATTGGCACGTGGCGATTATCATCGGCGTGGGGTCGTTGATCGGCGGGTACGCGGGTCCGTATGTTCAGAAGTTCTTCTCCGAGGCGATGCTGCGCTGGCTCATCGCGGTGGGCGGCATCGTCATGACGGTGTGGTTGTTGGTGCGGTGAGGGCCTCGGCGGATTCGTCGATTCCTGAGCGCAGCCGTTCCTTGTAGCCCTCCCCCCATGCCCACATCGCGTCGATAACGGGTTGGAGGGTTTTGCCCAGGTCAGTCAGCGAGTACTCGACGCGCGGCGGCACTTCGGCGTAGACCTGACGGTGGACCAGGCCGTAGTCCTCCATCGCCCGCAGGTTCTCCGTCAGCACTTTCTGCGAGACTTTCCCGATTGATCGTTGGAGTTCTTTGAAGCGCAGGGTGCCGTTGGCGAACAGGTCGCGCAAGATGAGGATCTGCCATTTGCTGCGGATCAGGGTGAGGGTGGTTTCAACGGGGCACGCGGGCAGGTCCTCGAGTATTGGCGATGCCATTTTCTCGGTTCCTTTCGTATGGGATTGGCCGGATTCAGCATAAGTTACTTTTAGGTACCTACATGACTTTATAGTGCCTACTTCCCAAACGGTACCACTTCTTGAATACTTCCCATTGTCGGAACACCAAGAGCGGCGCCTCGCCGCACAACGAAGAGGAACCACACGATGTCTATGCAGATCACCACAGCCCAGGCCCTGATCCAGACCTTCGCCACCGGCGATTCAGCCAAGGCCGCCTCTCTCCTGGCCGAGGGATACATCCAGCACAACCTGGCATACGGCACCGGGCGAGACGCTTTCGTCGGAGCCGTGGAATCCCTTGCCTGTGCCCCCGTCCCGACCACCGTGAAGAACATCCGCGCGTACGAGGACGGCGACAAGGTGTTCTTGCAGACCGTCTACAACTTCGCAGGCGCCGGCGAGCAGGTGGCCTTCGACATCTTCCGCTTCGATGAGAACGGCCTGATTTGCGAGCACTGGGACAACCTCGCCCCGCTGGCCACCTCGCCCAACCCGTCGGGCCGCTCCCAGATCGACGGCCAGACCCAGGCCCGGGATCTGGATCTGACCGAGGCCAACCGTCAGGTCGTGCGGGACTTCCTCGCTGATGTCATGCAGAACCAGCATCCGGAGAAGACCCCCGGCTACTTCGACGGCGACGTCTACATCCAGCACAACACGGATATCGCCGATGGCCTGTCGGGTTTGGGCGGAGCGCTGGCCGCCATGGCCGAGCAGGGCATCGCGATGGTCTACGACACCGTGCACATGGTGCTCGCCCAGGGTGACATGGTGTTAGCCGTTTCCGAGGGAACCTTCGGCGGAGTTCCCACCAGCTACTACGACCTATGGCGGGTGGAGAACAGCAGGATCGCGGAGCACTGGGATGTCATGGAGACCATCGCTTCGGAATCGGCCCGCCGCAACGACAACGGCAAGTTCTGAAATCGGGTCTCCGACCAGTTTCGTGACGTGCAGCCGAAGGCGCGACGATGATCGTGGCACAGAGTGGAGGACAACCATGCGAGAGAAGGATTGCAGCGCGTCGCTCGGCGACCTCGTCGATGAGTTGGAGGCTGCCGATGCGGTGGTCGTGGGTGCCGGCGCAGGGCTGTCGACCGCTGCGGGGCTGACCTACTCCGGGGAGCGCTTCGAACGTCTCTTCCCGGATTTCATCGGGAAATACAGGCTGCGCGACATGTACTCGGCGGGCTTCTTCCCGTTCCCCTCGCCGCAGGAGCGCTGGGCGTACTGGAGCCGCCACATCTGGTGCAACCGGTACATCCAGCCGCCCGAGGACACTTACGCAAAGCTGTTGCGGTTGGTGGACGGCAAAGACTATTTCGTCCTGACCACCAATGTCGATCACCAGTTCCAGTCGGCTGGTTTCGCCAAGGAGCGACTGTTCTACACGCAGGGCGATTACGGGTTGTGGCAGTGCAGCGAGCCGTGCCGCCTGAGGACGTACCACAATTACGATTCCGTGCGTCGGATGATCGAGGCCCAGGGTGTGCAGATCAGCGCCGGGGGCGATGTGACGGTGCCCGACGGGGGTGTGCTGATGGAGGTGCCGGAGGAGTTGGTGCCCAGGTGTCCAGTGTGCTCGGGGCCGATGTCGATGAATCTGCGCACGGATTCCACGTTCGTCGAGGATGCCGGGTGGCACGAGGCCGCCGCCCGTTACCGGCGTTTCACTGAGGCGCATCGGGGTGGGCGGGTCATCTACATGGAATTGGGCGTGGGAATGAATACTCCGGGCATCATCAAGTACCCGTTCTGGCGTGCGGTGTATGCGAATCCCGAGGCTTCGTATGTGTGCGCCAATCTGGGCGATGCGTATGCGCCCGCGAAGATCGGCGAGCGGTCCATTCTGATCGATGGCGACCTCAATGTCGTCCTCGACGAGGTTCTGGCGTTGGCCGGGAAGGAGCACTGACATGGATGCGAGCCGCCAGGAGACGCTGCTGCACGCTCTGGTCGCAGGCTTGTGCGCCGAGCGGGGCATTGAGCCGCTGGACTCCATGAGCGCGGATGCGCTCTGGGGGACTTTCCGAGCCCTGGTCAATACGCGCGCCCCCGGCCCGACTGGCGCCTCGTGGCTGGCCATGCAGGATGAGTTGCTGCAGGGGTTGATCGCGCGGGCGGGGATCGCCTCGTTGGAGGATGCGCGTCCCAGCGGCATCGATCCGCGTTTGTCCGTGTGGCGGGGTGACATCACGACGCTGGCGGTTGATGGGATCGTCAACGCGGCGAATAGCCGGATGCTCGGCTGTTGGGCGCCGGGGCATGCGTGCATTGACAATGCGATTCATACGTTCGCGGGCGTTCAGTTGCGAGCCGAATGCGCGCGCATCATGGATGAGCAGGAGCATGACGAGCCGACGGGCACGGCGAAGATCACGCCCGCGTACAACCTGCCCGCCGGGCATGTCATTCACACGGTCGGGCCGATCGCGAACGGGCGGCCCACGCAGCAGCACCGTCGCCTCTTGGCCTCGTGCTATACGAGTTGCCTGGACATCGCGTTGGACAGAGGCCTGGATTCGATTGCCTTCTGCTGCATCAGCACCGGGGTGTTCGGATATCCCCAGGATGCCGCGGCGCGCGTCGCAGTCACTACTGTTCGCGAGTGGCTCGATGCCCGCGGCACCGAGATGCGCGTCGTTTTCAACGTGTTCTCGGACGCCGACGATCACATCTATCGGGACCTTCTCAGGGCGTAAGGGCCGCGGAGCTGCTCATCGTCAAGGTCGTCGCTGGCGATGCCGAGGCCGCCGAATCGGTCAACCCAGGTTCGCAGTGCTTCGATGATTCGTTGTTTCTTCTGCGCTCGAGCTGCTCCTCCGGTCTTAGCGAAGCGTGACAGAGGAGGAAGAATCCGAGTGATCGCCGTTCCTTCTTCCGAGACGTAGCCCATTCTCAGGGCGTCGCTGGCGAAGGACTGAGCTTCCACCTCTTTGAGGTTCTCGGCGGCAATGAGGTGTTTGAGTTCTTCGATGCGCCGACGGCTGATGAACTCCTTCCATTCGGCGGTGACATTGCCGTTCAGTGACACGGCATCGACGAAGTCGAAGATCAGGTCGCGCTTGTTGTACAAGGAGGGGCTGGAATCGACGGCACGGCGGATGTCGACGGGAATCTCCTTGTCGTCGCCGTCGCCGCGTTCTGCCCGGCGTTCTTCGACGAGCATGAGGATGTAGTCGACGTTGACTTCGACTTGTTTGACCAGTTCGATCTCGAAGACCAGGTCGTCGTTGATGTTCTCGCGTTCGGCTTGCGCGTTCGGGCGCATCTCGTGGTAGAGGTCGACGTACACGGAGCGGTAGTCCTGGAACTCTCCGTCTTGGATGACGTCGTCGGAGGCGAACTCGTCCGAAGGAGGTGAGGATGTTGCGCAAGCGCATGAGCGAGCCGAAGAGTTCAACGAATCTCTTCTTCTGCTCTTCCGACTCGATGACGCCGCCGGGCGTGAATTCGCTGCGCAGGTCGTCGACGATGGCGTCAATCTGCTCGCGCAGGATCTGCTGCCGAGCGACGATCCCTCGGATTTCCTTCGTTCAATGCAACGATATCGACGGCCTCGCGGGTGTCCTCGGCCTCGACATAACTAGACACCGACAAGTTGTACCCGTTGGCCGCAATCGCCTCGGCATCAACCAAAGCCGTCATGTACTGGTTCTCCTGGCGAGTCATCACCGCGTCGACGATCATCTGCTGATGCTCGGGTGCCAGCTTGTTCTTATTCCCCTCACGCACGAACTGGGCCGACGCATCAACGAACATCACCTTGTTATCCGTCTTCGACTTCTTCAACACTATGATGCACGTCGCGATCGTGGTCCCAAAGAAGAGGTCCGGCGGCAACTGGATCACCGCATCCACGTAGTTGTTGTCCACCAGGTACTGTCGGATCTTCCCCTCCGCCGCGCCTCGATACAGAACGCCCGGGAACTCAACGATCGCCGCCACCCCATCCACTGCCAGCCAATGCAGCATGTGCATGGTGAAAGCCAGATCCGCCTTCGACTTCGGTGCCAGCGCACCCGCAGGCGCAAAACGCGGATCATTGACGAGCGCCGGATCATCCTTACCCACCCACTTCGTCGAATACGGCGGGTTCGATACGATCTCGTCAAAGGGCTCGTCATCCCAATACGCCGGTTCCAGCAGCGTGTCGCCGTGGGCGATATCGAAGTCCGCGAAGTTCACGTCATGGAGGAACATGTTGATCCTGCACAGGTTGTACGTCGTCAGGTTGCTCTCCTGACCGTAGAACCCGTCAACATTGTCCTTGCCCAGCACCTTCGCGAACTTCAACAGCAGCGCGCCCGACCCCGCGCACGGGTCTAACAAGTTCCAATCTTTGATACAAGCCGAGCATGTGCCATTAGCCCGCAAACCGCGTGGTTTCTGAGCTTTTCCGCGTTTCGGCGCACGCGAATAAGGGTGCCGTTCGGCACGGTAATCATATGCTCTTGAGATTGCTGTGCTCAATAGAGACACCCCTTTCTTAAATCGTTAAAAAGTATCGAATCGTTAAAAGGTTCAGACCTGCTCGTCACACACCCTCATCGCTCAAGATGTCGTAGAAAGTGAACTCGTCGATGATCTCTATGTCGTTGCCCTCCAGCTTGAGTTGCTCCGCCTTCTTGTGCTTCGAGGACTTCTCGCCATGAAGAATGGCGTTATAGTCGTTGTTCCCAAGAATCAGGTAGTTGGTCTTCTTCGTGACGCTGTTGTCCAAGATGCCGCCCAGATTGACAACGATCTGCATGGCATCCTTCCTGACCATCTTTTCCAGCTTGCCGGTGAAAACAACGTGTCGGTCATAGAAGAAGCTGTCCTCGTTGATTTCCACCGTGGTCGGCGTAATGGCGCTGATGTCGATTCCTTTAGAGTGGCCTCCGCCTTTATGTCCGCCCCACAGATCCTCGATTCTTAGATTCTTCTCGGCCATCGTTTTCTTGATGGTCTCGTATAGCTCCTGCGTCGTTATGCAGTCCGCAATCGATCTGTGCTCATTGTTGGATAGGCCGAGGTGTTCCGCCAAGTCGGAAAGACGATGATGCCCTAATTCCGGATACACCTTACGGGCAAACTGCATCGTGTCCATGTACTCGTTCTCTATCTCTTCAGCGAAGCCCGCATTGAGAAAACGGATGTCGAACGACGTATTGTGGCCGACGATGATGTCGTCGCCGACGAACGAGAGGACAGCGTCCTTCACTTCGGCAATTGACGGCATTCCGGCTACCATCTCGTTCGTAATACCGGTCAGTGCAGTAATGAAACCGTCAATCAGGTACTCGGGATGAATCAGCTGAGCGTACTGATCCACCACAGCACCGCCCCGGACTCGCAGTATCCCGATTTCGATGACTTCGTCGTAATACGCCGAGAGCCCCGTGGTCTCCGTGTCCAGAACGCAGTAGTCATCGATGATTTTCTTCGTGTAATTCGTTGCACCCATTCATTAAAACCTCTCTACTCAAAGCCCCTTAGCCGACGTTCTTCTTCAGATGCTCGAAGGCTGCTTTGATTTTTGCTGCCATCAGCTTCCTGCGCTCGACAAGGAAATCTTCGTAAGACATATTCTTCCAGCCGTGCGGCAGCGCGTTTTCCTACTCCATGCGAAGGATCTCTGCCTCAGATTTGCCTTCGCAGACAATCAGATAGTAGACAGAGGGCGCATCGTCGAGGATGTCCATGTTGTCTTTCCAATCGATGAAGGCGTAGTTCGGCATCTGGTTTATCTTCGAGTCGGAGTATCCCAGCGATTTGAGATATGCCTTCGGGAACAGATGATGCTTTTCGAGGGATTTTCTATTGCCGTCCGTCCCCGGCTCGAAGAGCTTTGACACCAGCAGATTGCTCTTCGAGAACAGAATCTTCGCATCCATGATGTTCAGAGATGCCACGTAGGCGTTCCACGCATTGTTGCCCCTGCCAGAAACCGCAAGCCCCTCTGAGCCAAGCAGCGTAATGTCGAAGTAGTCGTTCGTCGGGCGCTCGTTTACTCTGGACAGGATGAACTGCTTGTATTCTTCCAACGAGCTAAGTCCCTTTATGCTGTTCAGATGCCCCTCGACGGTTGATTCGAAAGAGCCCGTATACAAAGAGATCAGTGACGCATAGAAGAACCACAGCGAAGTCAGATGCATATTTTCGTTGTAGGATGCGTGGAACCGATGTTTTGCGGTCAGGTAGAAGGCATAGCTGTAAAAGATTGCGTTGCTTGAAAGAATCAAATCCCCAAAGAGATAGCCAGCGTTCATAATCGCCTTCAGGAACTCGTGCCAGCTGTGCACATCCAGAACGTCCGGCAGCTTCGTCTTCAGCGTATCGAATCGCTGGGTGCGTAGCTCGTCATCCACTGCGCCACGGCGATCAAAGTCCGCACCTCGAAGCACCTTATAGCCATACTTCAAACGCGCCCTGTCAAAGGCATAGGCCATGACCACGCGAATGACTTCCTGCGCGGAAACCGTCGTGATCTGGTTATAGGATGTCGTCTTCCCCTTCGCTACGAAGGCGGACAATTCTTCCATAGCGAGAGCCTTTGTAGACGCATAACTAGTCGTATTTGTGTCGCGTTGTGCCAGATTCTGTCGGTGCGTGATGTCGTCGATTTCAAGCGACGCTATCGCTCAGTTGTCAGTCTTGCCGTGCCAAAGAATGTCTCCAACGGGTCTGTCCGGCGCTTCTTCTGGTTCGGATACCTACACATCACGACGGGAATACTTCGGCTATTTTTCGATGAAAACTTAGGCCCAATGCCAAAGTTGGACCGTTCTTGTTGGTGAAGTTGGACCGCAGCAGCCCCCATTCATCCAAGTTGCACGGCCAAGACACCCGCAAGCATGACGCCAAGACCGACCAGCTGTACGGGTACAACCCGTTTGTGAGGCGCCTCGAGCCACCCGAAGTGATCGACGCAGATTGACCCGGCTGTCTGCCCAGTTAAAGCCGCAACCATTGCCGGTCCCGTACCAATGCGCGGCACCAGGGCTGCCATGGTGAAGACAAAGACCGCTCCCAATAGCCCACCGATCCACATCCACTTGGGGTGATCGTTCCAGGCGGCGGTACGCACCGGGAATTGACGCAGCAAAGCCACCAGCACCACCAGGCCGGCCGTGCCAACCACGAAAGATACGAGGGCGGCCTGCACGGGCGTACCAACCGTCCGCCCCAGGGCGCCGTTTACCGCGCCTTGCGTACCAGAACAGGCGCCGGCAAAGAGTCCAGCGAAACGCCAGAGCCACCGGCTCAGCCCCTGCTCGCCCACCACTGCCGGAGCGTATGCGGGACGATTGCGAAGATCTTTGAGGACCGTCGCCGCTAGAACTCCGGCAATAACAAAGATTAAACCGATACCGCGCAACAGATTCACTGGACGCTCAGTAACCTCAAGCCACCCGAAGTGGTCGATCACCACAGAGGCCAGGATCTCTCCAAGAACAGGCCAAATCGCTGTTTCAACTCCGCCCAAGCGTGGGAAGATCAAAATATTCGTCGTCAGGAAGATCAATCCCATAACACCGCCCAGCCACTGCCACCAGGGAATCGAAGAGGCGATAGAAATGATCCCCAGTGGATCACCCGGATTGATACTCACCACCAGGATCAGAGCGACCGTGCCTACGGTAAAGCTGATGAGAGAGGCAAAGATTGGAGATGTCACGGCGGCGCGCAGCCGCGAGTTGATCGCGGTCTGCAAGGGCATGAGGAAGCCGACGAAAATACCGGCGAACAGGAACAGCACCCGCCCAGACTAAACCCGAATGCAGTCACCTCTAGTGCACGTTCCATGTACAACCTGGCACACTATGAGAGCAATTCTCTTGGACAGATTGGAGATTGACTGTGGCCAAGTCACTGACCCGCGTTTTTACGTCTCTCACCCTCGGTGTCCTCATCGTGGGTTCGATGTCAGCGTGCACCACCAACTCCAGCGCTGACTCGACCCCAGGGGCGACGCAGTCAGCCTCGTCCTCGTCTATGACCGCCGAAGAACTGGGAACGCTCATCGACGTGCGCACCCCGGAAGAATTCGCGCAAGGTCACCTTGAAGGCGCCATCAATATCGACTTCAATTCGGCCGACTTCCAAGAACAGATCACCCAGTTGGACCCCAACGGCACCTACACGCTGTATTGCCGCAGTGGAAACCGTGCTGGGCAAGCGTTGGAGCTCATGAAGAATCAGGGATTTAACCAGGTGACAAATATCGGCGGTGTTGAAGAGGCTGCAGCAACGACGGGACTTGAAATCGTCACCGACTAAACGGTCTTTCCCTTGACTTTGGCCTGCTTCCTGGCTTTGCGCAAAGTATTTGCAATGACACAGACCAAGAAGATTGCGAACAAGATGTTGCCCGTTTCGGGACTGATGAGGCCTGCGATCCAGGTTCCAACGGGCGCGGTTGCGGCTGCTCCAATGCCTACCAAGACGCCGACGCAAAGATCAACCATGCGGTGCTTAAAGTTCGTGTAGGTTCCAGCCAAAGCGGTGGGAATCATCGCCAGCAGGGATGTGCCGCGCGCCAGCAAGTCTCCCGCACCCACAACCAGTTCCAACCCGGGGACGATCACTGCTCCTCCGCCCACGCCAACCAATCCCGAGAGGATTCCAGATAGCAAACCCACCAGGATCATGGCGGCGCACGACCACACGTCAATGCTGATCGCGCCCTCGCGCACCGGCACTTGGAATTGTTGGGAAACAATGACAAAAACGGCGAAGCCAACGAAAATCCATGGCAGTACTTTGTCGGGCAGTATGCGAAGCAGCCATACTCCGATTTGAGAGCCCACCAGCGCTCCTACAACGACGAACGCGGTAGCAATGAGCGAAATCTGGCCCGTCGAAGCGTAGGAAATCGCACCAACCACGGCGGTTAAAACAATCGCGACCAAAGAGGTTGCCGAGGCGCGGCGCTGATCCATACCCAACACCGCCATGAGCGCCGGAACTATCACCAATCCGCCACCAACTCCGAAGAGTCCGGAAAGAAAACCAGCACATACTCCCGTGATAATGACGAGGGCGAGGCTGCGGCCTCGTGGCCACTGCGAAGGTTTCGCAACGTGGGGCGTATTGGAAGCAGCTTGGTCAGTGCCAGGGTTCGGGTGGGTCACAACTATCGATCATATGCCTGATTCCCGGTCGGGTTATCCGCCCAGGTGCGCCTAACCCCCGTGCAATAATTGCGGCACATTTTCAACCAGACAGGAGTACCCATGCTCACCATGTCAGGCTTGACGAAGAGTTTCGGCTCAATCCAAGCCCTTTCTGACCTTTCATTGAGTGTTGGCAGCAACGAAATCGTAGGTTTCGTTGGAGCCAACGGCGCCGGCAAGTCCACAGCGATGCGTATCACCATGGGAGTGTTGGAAGCTGATGCCGGTAGCGTCTCTTGGGAAGGCAAACCCCTGGATGCTTCGATGCGGCGCCGCATTGGCTACATGCCTGAAGAACGCGGCCTGTATCCGAAGATGAAAGTGGGCGAACAGCTCACCTACCTCGCCCGACTCCACGGAGTGAATGCCAGCCAAGCGAGGCGTGCAACCGAGGAATGGACGCAACGTCTGGGGATTAGCGAACGACGCGGCGACGATGTGCAAAAACTCAGTCTGGGCAATCAACAGCGAGTCCAACTGGCCGCAGCCCTGGTGTCTGACCCAGGATTATTGATTTTGGATGAGCCTTTTTCTGGCCTCGACCCCGTGGCCGTGGACGTGATGAGCGAGGTGCTGGAAGATCGCGCCCGCGCTGGCGTGCCGACTCTGTTCTCCTCCCATCAACTTGATGTTGTCCAGCGTTTGTGCGACCGCATTGTCATCATTCGCGCGGGCCGCTTGGTTGCTGACGGGACTATTGCTGAATTACAGGCGACGGATGAGCCTCGGTGGCGAGTCGTGGTTGATCCTCTTTCCCCCGTGACCCCAGGGCTGTCACTTGGCCTGCCGAACGAGGACGTATCCGCTGACGAGTCGGGGCAGGTGACGATTACGGCTGGTGGGGACGACGAGCAGCCGTTGCTCGCTGCCGCCCAAAGCCTGGGACATGTCCGAGAGTTGGGCCCGGTTCGTCGGCCTCTGACCGAAATTTTCCGCGATGCTTTGGCTGACGGTTCGGCTCACACCGAGGCGAAGGAGAACTAACTATGGCTTCTACACCTACCCGACGCCCCAAAACGGCTGGCGCAATGTCGGCGGCTGCAGAAATCCAACTAGTAGCAGGCCGAGAGCTTCGCACCCACCTGCTCAAAAAGTCATCAGTGATCTCCACGATGATCATGTTGGCAGTGGCTGTCCTAAGCATCGTCGCGTACTCGATCTTTGGTGGCGGCTCCCAAGAGCCCTACCGGATGACCATTGTGGGTTCGAATCCGCAGGTCACAACTGCCATTGAGTCTCACATGAAGCAAGTGACGGTATCGGGCATGCCGGTTTCGATCGCCGCCAGTGATGCCAACGTTGATGCGTTAGCACCGCTACTGTGCGACGAGCCCGAGGACGAGGCCGCCCGCATCGATGCGCTCGTGAATGTGGGCTCCACTCCCGTCGCACTACTCGTGTGCGAGGACGTGCCTTCAGCTGTCAACAGTGGCCTGACTGCTGCTTTGCAGGAAAGTGCGCTTGCTCAAGAGTTCACTCGCTTGGGTGGTACCACCACAGAACTTAGCGCGGCTTTGAATACAGCAATTCCCCAGGTGACCGCTCTCGAACCTTCGAGCTCCGCTGATGAGGCTTTTGGTGCTCGATACATCGTACTCATGGCTATTAACATCCTGCTCTTCATTGTCATTTTGGGGGGAGGGAGTGCGATCGCAATGGGGGTCGTTGAGGAGAAATCCAGCCGTATTGTTGAAATCCTTTTAGCATGTGTGCGCCCGACCTCGTTGCTGGCAGGAAAAGTTATCGGTATTGGTACCGCAGTGATCGTGTCTTATGGGCTCATCGGATTGTCTGCCGGCATCACCGCAGCTGTCACCGGCGTTTTACCCACTGAAGCTATTCCTCTGGATGCAGTCATTGTTATGGCACTGGTCTGGATGGTTGTGGGCTTTGCATTCTATGCGGTCCTCTTTGGCGCAGCCGGTGCTTTGGTTTCGCGCCAAGAAGACATCGGTAACGTGACCATGCCGCTGATGCTCCTAGCCATGGCTCCTTACTTCGCGTCAATCATGCTGGCAAGCGACCCGAATGGTTCGATTTGGCGAATCCTCAGCTACATTCCGCCTTTGAGCATCTTCCTCATGCCGGCACGTCTGGTGTTCGGAGTGTCTTCATGGATGGAGCAAGGCATTGCCGTGGCCCTGTGTCTGGTGGTTATTCCCCTCTTGGTCAAGTTGGGTGCAGTGATCTACACGCGCGCTGTCATGCGCATGGGATCGCGGGTTAAATTGCGTGAGGTTTTGCGCCGCAGCTGACTTGTCAAGTCTCTGTGCGAGGCTCAGGGCACTCCTATCCATCAATTCCTGCGGCCTCGAGCAGCTAGGAACACGAAGCGCAGACAAAAGGGGTGAATGCGTGGCGCTCGTCAGAACACTTCACGCTAGGAGAAGCAGCACCCCTGCGAGAGAAACAAGCAAGGATACGAGGCCTGCCGCTAATCCGAGGCTCAAGGCTCCCAGGCCGGTTTTGAGGATGCGTCCCAGGCGCACATCAGAGCCCATAGCAAACATGGCCATGGTCAGTAGGAAAGTGGCGGCGGTGTTGAAGTGATCAAAAACTGCTGGATCAACCATCGTATCGGTCAAGGCTCTGACCAACACCATCACGAGGAATCCCAGAACAAAGAGCGGAATAATCGGGGTCTTGGAGCGAGTCTGCTGTGGTGTCTGGAGATCGCTGGGGTCAGTGATCAAGACCGTCGTGTTGGCGAACGTCTGGCGGTTGCGGTCGATGCGCCGAGACTCCACCACCCCCATGAGGGCGACCAGCGGGGCCAGTAGAACAACACGCCCAAGCTTGGCGACGACTGCAACGTCGAGGATCTGTTGGGAGATGGATCCTGCGGTTGCGACGACTTGTCCGACCTCGTGCACGGCGGCACCCGTCCACACTCCTGCGGGGGTCGTTGGCAGGCATAGAGCTTGGATGAGAAGCGGAAGAAGGAAGATTTCGAGGGTGCCGAAGATTGTTACCGAAGCGATTGCGGTGGTGGCGGCGTCCTCGACGTCATCGGACTTGTTTTCGGGCCGGATGACGGCGCTCATTCCGGCGACTGCTGCAGCTCCACAGATTGCGGTGCCTGTTGCTGTCAGGATTGTGGTGGCGCGTGAGATCCGCATAATGCGTCCCAGGGCGATCGTGGCAGCAAAGACGCTGACAACCGTCACCACGATCACCATGATGGCTTGCCACCCCAGCAACAGGACGGCTGGGATCGAAAGGCGCAGTCCGAGGAGGACGACGCCGAGCCGCAGAATCTTCTTCGCGGTGAATTTCAGGCCCGCATCTGCCTGGGCGGGCAAGAGGTTGGTGTTGCGCAGTAGAACCCCGATAACAATCGCCACCACCATTGAGGACAAGACTGCGAAGCGCTGGTTGATAGCCACTGCGACGAGGGCGACGACGAGGCTAATCAGGACACCTGGTAGATAGGACGTGAGTTCTTTGCGCACCCGTCCATCTTGCTCCTGGTGTGGCTAATGAGGAAATCTGGTTTGCACCAACACCTCGCAAGCATCGATGCTTCTAATCTGCGCGTGGCATCAGTGGTTTCTTGTTACTTGGACAATCTCACCCAAGTACATGGAAGCCACCCCGTTTGTGACTCATACCACGCCTAAAAATGCATTAACAGCGCTCATTTTCCTGCTCAGCTGCGTTATTTGATACAGGAGGTGATGTTGTGCTGACAAGCGACCAAATCGAGGCTATTGCGCGAGAGACCTATCCGAATGTGCTCGCATATTGCCGCAGGCGCACTTATACGCAAGCAGAGGCCGAAGATGCAACGCAAGAAGTCTATTTACGCCTCGTCAAAGCCGCTCCAGGTGTGCACAACATTGGCAGAAATTCTGCTTTGGTTATGACCATTGCTCGCAATGTTTGCATCGATTTAGCACGCAAACGTGTACTAACTGACCCCCTACCTGATTCTCTACCTCAGAATTCAGATTCATCAGAAATCAGTCTCGCCATCGACAGTCTGCCAGAAGAATTAGCCGATGTTATCGAACTGATCTACAGCTACGGCCTGTCTATGTCTGAAACCGCAGCGGTCTTGTCGATTTCCCGATTCTCTGCCGCACGTCGACGGCGTCAAGCACTGAATATGCTCGCCGAGCTTCTCAGTGTGAACGACGCAGCTCCTCACTCGAAAGAAGCACACCGATGAAGAAGAACAACCCAGAAATCGAGACGTTCCTCAGAGATCATTTTGAACAGCAACGACCATTGGCCCGTCCAGAACACTTTGAGGCCCTACTCCAAGCCCTTCGCAATACCCCCATACCCGTAAGACAGATTGATTTAGTGGTGACACTAGGTTTTCTTGCAGAACAGGCTCGGTGGATCCGGCTGCGAATTTTCCTGTTACAACTCTTAGTTGCCACTCTCATTATCATCGCAGTCCAAGCGACACACTCACCGGATACAGTCCAGAATCTGCTCTCTACTGCAGGAGCAGTCATTGCTCTGTTGGGGGTCATCGAGCTACCCCGTAGTTACGCCACGGGATTAAGCGAGCTGGAAGCCGTCTGCCCTTTCAATGACGCTTCAGCAGCCTTTGGCAAGCTAATTGTCACCGGTTTTACCAGCAGTCTCTTCCTCTTCGTAACGACAGTGATCTGCTCGTTCTTAGAACCCACTCCTTTCATTGTTCTGATTGCAATGTCGTTTACGCCGTATTTCGCACTAACTGCGGGAGCTTTAACCATTAGCAGATTGTGTCCGCGCGACGCCGTCATCACCAGCACTTTTGCCTGGGGAGCTTTTGTTTTCGCTTTATGCATTCTGACGGCAGAAGTTCTACCGCTGACATTCAGCATGCTTTCGGCAGGCGTCTGGGTCTGTGCCGTGACGCTCTCTGTGTTCTGGCTAGCCCGAGAACTTTTTTCTTGGTTGAGCCAAGCCACTTCGAAGGCTCCGCTTCAAATCCCAGGTTTACCCGAAATCCGCCTTCAGCTGCATTCCTAAGTCATTGAGAAAGGATATCCACTCATGGTTCTGTCAATCGAGCATGTGTCGAAAAAATACGGAACGACTACGGCTGTTGACGATCTGAGCCTGACCTTGACCCCTGGAATTTATGGGTTACTGGGTCCTAATGGTGCTGGGAAAACCACTCTGATGCGCATCATCTGTTCAATCCTGCGCCCCACATCCGGAAGAGTGTTGTGGGCTGGCGAATCCATATTGGATATGGGTGAAAAGTACCGACGCCTTCTAGGCTATCTCCCGCAGGATTTCGGCTACTATCCAGAATTCACAGTTGAAGACTTCATGAATTACATGGCTTGCCTCAAAGGAATGAAGAAGGGCGAAGCAAGAAAATACATCTCACAGGCTTTACAAAGCGTGGGATTGAACGAAGATCGACGCCATGCAAAAATCCGTACTTTGTCGGGAGGACTCAAGCAACGCCTCGGTATTGCGCAAGCCATTCTTGCCAATCCAGACCTCCTAGTACTTGACGAACCGACCGCTGGACTCGATCCAAAAGAACGCGTTCGCTTCCGAAATCTGGTGACAACAATCGCGCAGGATCGCATCGTGCTTCTCTGCACCCATATTGTCTCGGACGTCGACACAATTGCGGATCAGGTCATCATCATGAACAACGGCGCCCTCACTGCCCACGGAACACCTGAGCAGGTCGCTGCACTCGCTCAGGGAAGGACTTGGCGGACGGAGGTTTCACCCAGCGAACTCAACAGAATCGATCTAGAACATTGCATCACCGATCTGAGGTATTCGCCCACCGGGAACGCCATAATTCGCACGGTCGGCCCCTATCCGCCCACACCAGACGCCGAATCCATAAGTCCAACTCTTGAGGACTATTACCTCGATGCCTTCAACGAAACCCAGGCGGGTACTACGACAAACGAACCGGAGGATAAGCGATGAAGCAGCTAGTGGCCTTCGAAGTCAAGAAGCTGTTGAACACTTGGTTCACCCGTGCATTGAACATATCAATCCTGCTTTTCCTGATATTCGTCGCAGTTATGAACGTCACTGAATCGACAGACATGATTGCCACTGACCGCTCTGCAGAATCTCATGCTGGGCCACTGACTACCGAGCGACTGTCGGATGAGTACGAGAAAGTACGCCGTTGGGTTGAAGCCGGTCAACCCACCAGCGGAAAACTTGCAGACGAGGTTGATCAAGTCGACATGATGTACATTTTGTCGCCATGGATGAAGGGAGGGTATCGGGTTGAAGACGCCATGTCAGCAATGGAAAACTCAGAGCTGGACTTTTATCAGCAACTGCACTATCAGGTTGAATCCGGATTCGATCGCGCTGCCGCAGATGGCTTCATCTATTCGCCAGCCGAAAGGCAATTCTGGATGGGCAAGCTGAAGTCTGTTCCCACTCCATTCGCCTACGGCTCAGGATTTGGCTGGTTACAGGTCCTCGATTGTTTAGGGTTCCTGTGTGTCCCGATCCTCGGAATCGGTATTACCCTGGCCTCGGTGTTTTCACGCGAATACCGTGACGGCACCGACGCTGTCATTCTGGCTTCTGCACGAGGCCGAACAACACTGGTAACTGCGAAGTTGATAGCCGCGATGCTATATGCCGCCATTTATGAAGTGATTGCGTCACTGACGTTGGTTGGATCTTTACTAGCCTTGATCGGACCGAAGGGGGCTTCCTTACCAATTCAACGCTACGTGCCGACCGCTCCGTATAATCTAACCCTAAGTCAGGCAACCGGTATCGGTCTGGTTCTTTTACTCGTCATAGCTTTAGCAATCGCTGCAGTTGCCGTTGCCTTGTCAGCAAAGTTCGTTTCTGCTCTGACGACCGCAGCAATGATTGCTTTCATTATTTTCCTGCCATTACTGGGATTAGGCACTTCTCCAGAATGGCGGAAAATGAAGTCCTTAACGATTGACGGGGTTTCGTCAATTTCTGGACTGTTCGATTCATACATATCTTTTGATATCGGCGGATTTGTAATCGACCATTTAACCGCCGGCGCAGTCCTTTACATCGCTCTGATTGCTATCTGTCTGCCCTGTGCAGCCTGGCTCTTCCGGCACCACCAAGTGGGTGGTCGGTAATACATGGACAGAGCGAACCTAGCGCTTAAAGGTTGATGGTTGTATCGGCGCTATTGATTCGCCCCCAACCAGCCGAATACTATCGAGCCCGTGAAATCTTTCCTTCTCCACATGACTGAGGCAGATCGTTGGCCAGCTGCATTGAGCAACCTCAACAATATGATTGAACAGAATCGTGCAGACCAGATCATTGTCGTCATCAATGGCACAGCGATCTATGTTCTTCAAGGAGACAACGACTGGACCCAGGCAATGAAAAAAGCGGCAGACCACGGAACAGCCTTTGTCGTATGTGAGAGATCAATAAGGAACCATAAAATCGCGCGCGAATCTCTACCCACATGGTGCGGAACAGTTCCCGCAGCGATCCCCGCCATCGGTGAACTCACACAGCAAGGTTTGGCGTATATCAAGCCCTGATTCGACAATGCGTCCCTCGGGAAATTTATGTGCGTCCCTCGCGGTTGAGACCACGCAAAAGCAGGTGTTTGCGATCATTGGCATGTGCAATACCTAAATGCCCGGTGGGCAACAGAACACAGGTAAACAAAATCCCCGACCCAAATTGGATCGGGGACCAATACCTTGCGGTGTTAGTAGCGGGGACAGGATTTGAACCTGCGACCTCCGGGTTATGAGCCCGGCGAGCTACCGAACTGCTCCACCCCGCGTCGGTGACTACTACTTTAGCCCTGCTCCACTGATTTGGGCCAATCGAGGGCCGGTGACCTTCGTCTCCAGGCACTGTGATGGCTCCGCACAAACCACGTTGGACGCTGTTATCCCAACCCGTAGCTCACCCCTACGCCAAGGGCCGGTGACCGCACCTCAATGCGATCACCGGCCCTGCTTCACGTACTAGCGGACGCTGTTACAACCCAGCCGCTTTCCGGTCAGTCACCTGACTGCGAAGCGTCAGCGCCACCATCTGGACCACCAGCACCGTTTTCGCCAGCATCCGTTCCAGCCACGGCTCCAGCAGCAGAACCATCAATCTGGCTCTGTGCATCCAGCGCCTGCTTCAACGCCGCATCCAGCTTGTCCTGAGCCATACCGTAGGCAGCCCAGTCGCCAGCCTTCATCGCTTCATCTGCTTCCACCATGGCTTTAGAGGCATTAGTCAAAGCCGAAGTGAGGCGCTGCTGCACAGTCTGCGTGACGCTGTCCTCGGCCTCGTCACCGGAGGAAGAACCGTCGCCCTCGTCAGTGCCTGCCACTGTGGCCGCCGCATCACCACCGAAAGTCTGGTTAAGGGACTCTTCCAGGGTGGCAGCAAAGCCCACCTGATTACCGAAAGCCGTGAGCACAGACCGCAGAACCGGATAGGACGCCGAACCTGTGCCCTGGACGTACACGGGCTGGACGTAAAGCAGACCACCGCCCACAGGCAAGGTCAACAGGTTGCCTCGGATAACCGTCGAGTCTGCCTGGTTCAGCAGGTTCAACTGCGTAGCAATACGCTCATTCGAATCGTAGGCATTCTGAACCTGACCGGGGCCAGGGGCAGTCGTGGACGAAGGCAACGCCAACAGACGCAACTTGCCGTAACCTTCACGTACCTTGCCAGCCTCATTACCGGTCTCGGAATCAACAGCGAGGAATCCAGCCATAGCTTCACGCTTGGACTCACCGCCAGGCACAAACACGGACGTCAGTGAGAATTCCGCGCTGTCTTGAGTGGGCATCTGCATGGTCAGGTAGTAGGGCGGCTGCGCGTTCGAGGACGATCCACCCTCAGCACCCACCAGATTGCCTTGACCATCTACCGCAGTTGCAGTCTCTTCGGCCAGACGCCAACGGTCGCCACCGGCATAGAAGTCGGATGCGTTCGTCACGTGGTAGCTGGTGAGCAGCTGACGCTGAACCTTGAAGAGGTCCTCCGGGTAGCGCAGGTGGCTCATGAGATCACCGGAAATATTGGAGATCGGCTCCACCGAATCCGGGTAGATCTTCATCCACGTGTCAAGGATCGGATCCTGTTCATCCCACTCGTACAGGTGCACCGAACCGTCATAGGCGTCAACCACGGCTTTGACTGAGTTACGCATGTAGTTCACGGTTTCTGCCTGGACGTAGGCTCCGACCTCGGTGGACTGGGAGTCCACTGTGGTTTCTTCGAAGGTCTCATGCTGCGAGTACGGGTACTGATCGGTGGTCGTGTAAGCATCAACGATCCACACCAGGCGCTTAGGCGTGCTCGGGTCCCCGTCCATATCAACGACAGCCGGGTACGCATCCTGTTCCAAGGTCAGATAAGGCGCCACCTTTGACACGCGTTGAAGCGGGTCACGATCGTAAAGAATCTGCGACTCAGAGTTGGTCTGAGAGGAGAAGAAGATGTCCGTCGAACCAAACTTGATTGAGTACAGCAGCTTGTTCCATACGTTGCCAACGCTGGGGCCACCATCGCCTTTGAAGGTCGTTGACACCTGACCTCCCTTGGCGTTGTCATCCGGGTAGTCGAGTTCCTGCGGATCTGCGCCTTCAGGGGCACCGACGATCGAATACAGGGGTGCGTTCGGGGAGAAGTACACGCGTTCCTCGTAGTCTCCCATTTCGCCCGAGGACGGAACCCCTTGCTCCCAGTAGGACGGCAAGCCCTGGCCGGTCAACGTATTGCCGTACGCTGCAACAACGCCGTAGCCGTGGGTGTACACAGTGTGCATATTGACCCACGAACGTTGCTCAGCGGACAGGCCCGCCAGGTTCAGTTCGCGCACTGACACGACGGTGTCGCGGGTTTCGTCACCAATCGTGTAACGGTCCACGTACATGCCTGAGTCGAAGCTGTAGTAGGGACGTGACTGCTGGAGCTGCTGAACGGTCTTCATAATGACCTGCGGATCCAGCAGACGGATTTGCTGCGTGGACTCGGAGTCCTCACGCAACTGGCCGGCCTCAGCGGTGGTCTTCGCGTCGTAGTTGGTGACCTCAAGATCATCCAAACCGTAGGCCTTGAGGGTGGCGTCAATATTGCGCTGAATGTATTCAGCTTCCAATGCGCGTTCGTTTGGCGTCACGCGGAACTGCTGAATCAGCGCTGGATAGGCCATGCCAACGACGAGGGCGGACACGACAGTCACTGCCACACCGATGGCCGGCAGGCGCCACGTACCGCGGAAAGCGGCGACAACAAAAAGCACAGCCACCAGTACAGAGATCACCGCGAGGATCGACTGACCAGGCAGAGTCGCGTTAACGTCGGCGTACATGGCGCCGTCAATATTGCCCGACTGCTTAGTCAACAGTTCGTAGCGTCCCAGCCAGTAATTTGCGCCGATCAACAGGGACCCAACCGCCGCTAATAGGCCGGTCTGTAATCGAGCAGGCTTCGAGGCATGCGGGCGTGGAGCCAGGCGAATCGTTCCGTAGAGGTAGTGGACGATGATCGCGGCGATCAACGCAATCAGCACAGCATTGAGCAGGAAAGACACCAAGACCTTGAGCGCAGGCAGAGTGAACACGAAGAACGCAACATCGTGGCCGAATTGCGGATCAGTCTCACCAAAAGGCGTTTGGTTGATGAATTGGAGCAATGTCTGCCAGTGACTTGCCAGGTTCGCCCCATTCGTTAAGCCAAAGAATCCCGCCACAGCAACGAAAGCGAGGGCGCGCAGAGGCTCGAAAGCCTCCTGGTATCCACGCAGATTCGCAGAAGCCTCTCCCCTAGTTGACGCTGAGCGATGCTTGTAGGCACTTCGCATTGTCAAATAGGTGATGAGGAAAACAACGACGAATCCAACAACGAACAGCCCGATGTGGGCACCCCACTGCGTAAAAATGATGCGAGTCGCGCTCATCTGACGGAACCACAAGATCTCGGTCCACACGCTTGATGCGGCGTAGACGAGGGCGACCAGCAGGCCGAGGACCACAACAGTGATCCCTAGTGGGCCGATCTTTCGCTGTTGCTGCGGTTTACGGGGGCCATCGTCGCCGCTGTTACGGTCGGGGCGGGGCTCCTGGTTGAACATGGGGAAGGTGCTCAAGCGCGTCACCATCTCTCAGAGTCGCTTCGTGGACGGACTGTGCCCAAGTCTATCGAAGCCCCGGCTAGGCGCTCGTCGAGGAATAACCCACCTTCACAAGTTGCGCTGACAACTGCTGACAACTCACAGCCACCATCAAGCAGCGGCCACAGCGACCATGAGACGATGAATGCATGAGCGAAACTTCCATGCCCACTGCCCGCCAGATCGCCCTTGCCAATGTCATCGTCGACATTGAACGCAGCGCAGCCCGAGTCGGATGGGACCACGCACCCTCGTTATACGCCCTCGTTCCGACCGCTGATCTCGTAGCTCAGCCCGATATTCCCACCGATATTGCCGAACAACTCAAAACAGGTTGGGATGGCTCCCCCGATCATCTTTCTGCCATCGTCCAAGAGGACCTGCCCGAGGACGACCTCGAAGAATTGCTGGGCCATTTGGGCTGGCCCCCAGAGGTGGCAGGGGCAGCGATCACCGTTGAGCGCGTCATTGTGCCGCCCGAGGTCGAAGAACAAGCTCCCGAAGACCCCGAAGAAGCACTTCAGTTCATTTCCAACCACCCGTCGCGCACCGACGTACGTTTGGCGGTAGGGGCGTTGCGCACGGGGGAATCCTGGTGCGCGGTGCGAACCCGAGCTTTTGATTCGGATGACAAGGTGGGACAAGGCTCTGCACTGGTACCCAACCTGGTCGATGCGATCATGGCCTCTTTATCTGAGGACGAGTAAAACTCTGTAGCGAAGTCCAATGCCCCGCCACAATGATTGGCTGGTTTATTGGCAGGTTGGAAGAGTCTGGCCTTTGCCCGCAGCAATAGCCTCCACGGCTTGAACGGCGTCTTCAAGAGTCTCAACTTTGACGACACTGAGGCCGTCAGGTTCATGGCCCACGACCTCGTTGCAGTTGGCTGCAGGTGCTAGGAACCATTGGGCATCGTCTCGCACGGCACCCCACATCTTCTGGCGGATACCACCGATTTCGCCGACCTGGCCGTCGTAACTCATGGTGCCGGTGCCGGCGATGACCTCTCCCCCAGTCATATCACCAGGGGTCAGGCGGTCGATGATTCCCAGAGCAAACATCGTTCCCGCTGAGGGGCCTCCCACTCGAGCCAAATTGAAGGTCACATCCACAGGCATATCGATGTCGAAAGACAGGTAGAGTCCAAGCTTCGACCCTTTCTTGCCCTCGGCCCCCTGGGAAACGATGCGCAAGTCTTGGGGTTTCCCATCCCTCTCGACGCTCACGCCCAGCTCAGTCCCCGGCTCGGTTTGCGCCATAATCGCGAAAGTTTTCGACGCCGACGTGATCGCCTGACTGGTTCCATCAGGGGTTGTAATTGAGCGCAGGACATCGCCCTCGCGCACTTTTCCTTCGGCGTCACTACCTTCAACCGCACCAGCAATCGTGACTTCGGCGGGCACCTCCCAGCCGAGGTATTCCAAGGCGGCAACTTCTGCGGTCGACTGCGATGAAGCCATGAGGTAGGACTGCGCTTGTTCGACGTCGTCGCCGGTCACCTCTGCCGGATACACGTCCGAATAGTTGAAAATCTCATTGCGAGAATCCAGCTTTGCTGCGATCAGTTCTGCAAGGTTCAAGCGGTAGCCCGGACCTCCCGATTCGGAGACAGTCACCATGCGAAGCTGGCCATCGGCCTGCGCCCCTTCAGACTGTGAACCGTCCTCGTCGGTTTCGTCGAGTTGGACTTGCCCTCCTGTTTCTGGGTCCGTTCCAGAAATTTCAATCATCGCCACATCGTCGCCAGTGGAAGCAAGGATGTTGAAAGTAGGCCCAGGTTTATTGACAACGTAGGGCATAGGAATGACGAAGAGGATCGCGACCACCACTAGTGCTACGAGGGCGGACACAAGCATTCGCCCAACGCCTGAGCCTTTGCGTCCGTGGCGACTAAATAACTTAGCCGGTACTGCGCGTCCCGCAAGTGAGCCATCGCGGCCCGCTGTGTTGGTCCGGCTGCTATCCGAAATGAGGCCGCCTACATTGTCTGCCGTTTGATCCTGGTCATTCACGTTGGCCATTGTTACAAGCTGAGAGGGCTCAGGGCGACTCCGAGATGCTTTCCCGATGAATTGTCATTGCGCTTTCAGCGCATATTCATCTGCCACGCAGCGCTTACCCATCGAACGCCGATAGAGTTTTCATTATGAGCGAGGAACACAACGCAAACTCCGGCAGCCCCTTCGACGACTTCTTGCGCCAGATGCTCGGCGCCGAAGCAGCTGAGGAAGCATCGCGGGCTCTGCGCGCCCAGGGCTTTGACCCGGAAAATCTTCCGAAAGAATTCTCGGATCCTGCTCGTCTTGCCCAGGCCGCGAACCAATTTCAGTTCCTCATGAATACCACTGATGGCCCCGTCAACTGGCGGATGGTTCAGGACTCTGCCAAGCAGCAGGCCTTCAACGCTGGCGATCCCAAACCCACAGCCGCCGAAGCAGAAAGAGCGCGTCAAGCAATGACCGTTGCTGATCTGTGGCTCGACGCGGTCACCGACTTCTCCCCCGCTCCCGTATCCCGAAAAGTGTGGAGCCGCGTCGAATGGATCGACGAGACCTTACTTATGTGGAAGCGGATCTGCGAACCCGTCGCAGGCAATGTCTCGCGAGCATTAACCCAAGCGCTGTCAGGGCAATTCGGCGAGGGCGGGTTCGGCATGGATCCAGAGTCCATGCCCTCTGGTATGGCGGCGATGCTCAGCCAAACCCAACAGATGCTGCCAAAACTCTCAGCAATGATGTTCGCAGCTCAGATCGGGAACGCTCTGGCTGCACTGTCCAAGGAAGCCATGGGCACCTTCGACGTTGGTATCCCCTTGGCTGAATCCTCTGTTTCGGCCATGGTTGCGCACAATGTTGTGGGATTCGCCGACGGCCTCGACATTCCTTTCGAAGAAGTCCAGCAATTTATTGCGGTGCGCGAGGCTGCTCATCGCCGCCTCTTTTCTTCCGTTCAGTGGCTCCAAGGAGACTTGGTGCGCGCCGTTGAACGGTACTCGTCGGGAATCGAGGTCGACATGGAGGCGATTGGCGAGGCCGCACGAAGCGTCGATCCTTCCGATCCGACCTCCATCGAGCAAGCAATGTCAGGAGGCGTCTTCTCTCTGCAGCAATCCAGCGCCCAGCGCTCGTCTTTGGAAAGGCTTGAAACGCTATTGGCCTTGGTTGAAGGATGGGTCGAGGTCACAACAGCTCAGGCGGTCGCACCCTACTTGCCGCACGCCGACCAACTGCGCGAGATGATGCGCAGGCGTCGCGCAGCTGGTGGAGCTGCCGAGGAGATGTTGGGCCAGCTCATCGGGCTAACAATGCGTCCTCGTCGAGCACGAGGAGCCGCCGAAATTTTCAATCTTGTCCAAGCCGACGGCGGTCTAGAAGCCCGCGAGGCTTTGTGGAACCACCCGGATATGGTGCCCACCGCCATCGAATTGGATTCTCCGGACACTTTCTTGACGATGCGTCGAGCCGCAATGGAACAAGACGCTGATATCGACGCGGACTTGGAGTCCCTCCTCGACGGAACTCTCGGTTGGGCGCAGGGCCTCTCCCCGCAAGACGATCCAGAGGCTCAGACTTTGCGCCGTGCTGGTTTTGAGCCTACATCTGGCCAGGATGATCCTTCGGCAAGTGAGGAAACAAGCGACATCTCCAAGCTTGAGCAGGGACATGAAGAGGATCCCGATTCGTCGACTCCATAGGATCCTGACTATCCACAGGCGTAACCGCGCGCTAGAAAAAGGCCTTGCCCCTGCCGAAGAATAAGTAACGAACCGACACAGAGTGGAAGGATTCGTTATGAAACTGCGTTATGGGACAGCTCTGCTATGGTCCGGACCTGGATGTATGCAGATCGGCGCCGATCCGCTGCACCATGTGAGGCTAGAGGGCCTCAATGCCACCGAACAGCAGTGGCTCGCCTGCCTCGCTGACTCAGCGAGCCATCGAAAGCGTGGCAACTTCAACGAATCAGAATTACTCGTCAATGACCCACCCAGAGCACGCCAATTCGAAGCGCTCCTACAAGATGCAGGCCTCGTCGCCGACAAGCGCCACCCACGCTCTGTGAAGATTCGGATCGAAACCGCTACCCCCGCCTCATTATTCGCAATATGCACATTGGGCGGCCACCTCGATATTTCGCTGGCTATTGCAGATTCACGACCGGTGGACGCAGACCTCAACGACGCACTAGGTGGCGGGTATTTCGCCGCCACCAGATCCGCTGCCTGCTACGAGTTCATTGAACGTAGAAGACCGGAAACCACCCGAGGTTTTGGTGGGCCCGCAGATCTGGTTCTGGTGGGCGGCAATCGTTGTATCGACCCAGCAATCACAACAGTCTTGAATGCAGAAGACGCACCCCAGTTGCTGATAACCCGTATGGAACATGGATACGAGGTCGGTCCCCTGGTCATTCCAGGCTCCACATGCTGCCACCTATGCGTCGAGGCTCAGCGTTTTGCCGAGGATCCTCTCAGGCTCACCCATCTGCACGAGGCACGATCCTGGCCGTTGGCAAGCGCCCCACTTGTTAGCCATGTTGGTGCAGGCGTCCGCATCGCTGCACTCATTGAAGATTGGGCAGATGGCCGTCTAGACACCGATGACTGCCAGTCATCAATATGGGTCGGACTAGATGGCAGCGTCGAGCACACCGAAAGCCATCTTCCCCACCGCATGTGCAGTTGCGGAGCGTCCGGAGTTCCGTTTTTACGACCAGTTGATGAGGTGGCATAGAGCCAAAATAGGAACACAGGCTGCCACATCTGAATGTCGGTCAGGCTGATGTATCCGTTTCAATGCCAACGTCTTCTCCCCGGACGATAGCCAACACTTGAGCGCCGTACCGTTCCAGTTTCACATCCCCAATGCCAGAAATAATCCGTAGTTGCCTCAATGTTTTGGGACGGGCTATAGCAACATCTCTCAAGGTTTGATCCGTAAACACCGAGTAGGGCGGGATCGATCCAGCTTTCGAGGTCGCTAATCTCCAGGTCTTCAACCGACCAAATAATTCAACGGTTTCGACCGATTCACTTTCCTCAAAGGCGCGGTTCTTTTGTTTCGCCGACGCGCGAGATGAGTGAGCGTGGGCGGGAACGCGTACCTGGGGTGCTTCCTGAGGCCAAATACCGTCAAGCAGTCGGGAGCGATATCGCCCTCCTCGTGCACCTTCCGTGCGGGCACGCGCCCACGACACCTCCAACACATGCCGAGCGCGAGTAATTGCCACGTAGAGCAGCCTGCGTTCTTCCTCGCGGGCTTGTGGCGTTTTCGCGTAGCTGATGGGCAATAAGCCTTCAGCAACACCAACAAGGAACGCCGCTTCCCATTCGAGCCCCTTTGCGGTGTGGATCGTAGCTAATTCGACACCGGCCTGATCCGGTTCAACCTGATACTGGGCGCGTTCTTCGAGTTGCGCGATGAATCCTGAGAGGTCCTTTGCCGTGGAGTCTTCGGCCCACTGGACAATCACGTTGAGATTAGCCCACCGTTCTTGACCCGCACCGCCAGCAGGCATATCCACGGTCCAGCCAATACTTTCCATGACGTCGCGAACGACTTGAATGACTTCAGGCGATCCGCCCTGGCCGTCAGCCAGGGCTGCGGCCCGCAAAGCCGACAAGGCTTGCCGAACATCCTCTCGCATGAAGAAAGGCGTGGAGTTCGACATTGCAACCGGAATACCACGCGAGGCGAGGACCTCTTCAAAAACTTGAGACTGGCTATTCATTCTGAATAGAACGGCGATCTGGTGAGCGGGAGTTCCCGACGCGATCAGCTGAGTAATTCGATCCGCTACCCCTTCAGCCTCGGTGCGATCATCGCTGTAGGTGCGGAATGCGACCGCGGGACCTGACGGCTTTTGAGCGACCAGACGGACCGCACCCGTAGTCTTCTTCGCCCCAACCATGAGCGAATTCGCAATGGAAACAATCTGGGGAGTTGAGCGGTAGTCACGCACCAACTCCAAGACCCGCGCACCCGGATGCTCTTTCGGAAAGTCAATGAGGAATTTCGGTGTAGCTCCTGTAAAGGAATAAATCGTTTGCGCAACATCGCCAACAACACACACGTCGTGGCGGCCGCCCAACCACAGGTCGAGCAGGCGATGTTGAAGAAGACTAACGTCTTGGAACTCATCGACGACGAAGTTGCGGTACTGGGCTCTGACCTTTGATGCGACCTCGGGACGCTCTTGAAGCATCCCGCACATGTTGATCAGGACATCTTCAAAGTCGATACATCCGCGTTCAGTCTTGGCGTCCTCGTAAACATCAAGCAGCTTGGCCATATCGGAACTGCTCAGCCCTCCGGGCGCTTCTCGGCCCTCACGCCGGATTTTGCGCTCATAATGTTCCGCATCCACCATGGATACTTTTGCCCACTCAATTTCCGCTGCCAGGTCACGCACCGTTGTCTTGTCTGCGCGAATACCTAGCCGAGCTGTCGAAGCGGCAACCAAAGAGGCTTTGGACGAAACGATCTGCGGTACGGGACCACCAATGACCGTCGGCCAAAAGTATTGAAGCTGGCGCAGAGCAGCCGCATGGAATGTTCGAGTTTGAACGCCTGGAACACCCAGTTGCGCCAGGCGATGCCGCATTTCGTAGGCTGCACGACGAGTAAAGGTCACGGCCAGAACATTTGCCGGATCAAAAGCCCCCACGCGAGCCCCGTATGCGATGCGATAAGTGATGGCACGGGTTTTTCCAGTTCCTGCGCCGGCAAGTACTGCAAGCGGCCCGGACACTTGGGTGGCTACGGCGCGTTGGTCCTCGTCGAGTGCGTCCAAGAATGTGCTCGCCGGTAGTTCTGTCATAGTCGGATCATCCCATGGACCGCCCTCGTGTGCGTATCACCTGTGGACAAGCGAACAGCAGACAAACCTGTGGACACCAGCTTCACCACGGCAAACGCAACGGATCTGAAGCGTTGGGCGGTTGCGGAAGTTCTCCCCCATACCATTCGCGCAGCATCGCGTAAGCGATGGAACTGCGACCAGGAGGCACCAATTGTTCCTGCTCAATAGCGTGTGCTAATTCTTCGCGGCTGTAGAAGGCCGCCCACTCGATCTCTTCTCCATCAGGCACCGGCTCAACCGTGTCATCTACTGTTCTGGCAACATATCCAAGCATTTGAGAGCGGGGGAAAGGCCAAGGTTGCGTACCCACATATTCGGGTTCACAAATCCGTACCCCCACTTCTTCCATGAGTTCTCGAGCCACGGCAAGATCAGGTGATTCGCCGGCCTCGACAAAACCTGCGATTGTCGACGCGAAGTTGCCCTCCCAATTGACATTGTGGGCAAGTAACGCCCGGTCGTGTCCGTCGATTACGAGGACGATTACGGCGGGATCGTGGCGAGGAAACTCCAGTTTGGCGCAACCCGAGCACCGAGATGCCCAGCCGCCGTTGACTACGCCAACGGGTGATCCGCATTGAGCACAGAACTGGTACATCCGATGCCACGCTGCTAGTGACACGGCGCTGACCGCGAGCGCTGATTCGTCGGGTTCTAGGAGGTATCCAGCCCATCGTAGGTTCGCCCATGCCCAGGCAAACGTAGGTGCCTTCTGGTCGTTGTCTTGCTCGTTCGCGGTTGAGTTGTCGTCACCAGTCCCCTGACCGTGAGCTCTGGGATCAACGACAATAGCTACTCGTGCAATGTGGTTGTCGGTGGCGCCGATGAAATAGCTGTCGCACCCTTCGTCAAGGAGTTTCAACGCTTCGGCGTGGCGGGGTCGGTACAAGTGCGGCGGGCGCTGGGGGTAGCCGTCTTGTTCGGATACGAGGGCGATTTCGCCTCGCGGTCCAACAATGAAAGTCTGAACCTGTGTGATTGCTGGGGCGACACTAGTGGCCGCTTCTGGCCCCTTGCGCACAAGCGTCGAAGGATCGAGGAGTTCTCGCAGCGGGACAAGGGGGTCGACGCGTCCACGGGAGAGGGGCAGCTCAAGTCGCATGTCTCCACCGTATAACCCTCGGCTAGGCTGAGCACTATGACTGATGATGTTTTGCGCGCCGATGGGCGCTTGGTTGACCAACTACGTCCCATTGCTATGACCCGCGGCTGGTCAGGGACGGGTGAAGGTTCGGTTCTGGTCGAATTTGGTGACACTCGCGTGCTGTGCGTCGCTTCACTGACCGAGGGCGTGCCCCGTTGGCGCAAGGGATCGGGAGAAGGCTGGGTGACGGCCGAATATTCGATGCTTCCTCGCGCAACGTCGGAGCGCTCCCAACGTGAGTCCATTAAAGGCAAGGTTTCTGGGCGCACCCAGGAGATCTCGCGCCTAATCGGACGTTCGCTGCGCGCAATCATCGACGTGTCGGCTCTTGGCGAGAACACGATTGTTCTGGACTGCGATGTTTTGCGCGCCGATGGTGGCACTCGTACCGCATCGGTCACGGGCGCCTACGTTGCTTTGGCTGAGGCGGTTCGTTGGGGTACCGAGCAGGGGATTATCGTGCCCCAGGCAGGCAAGCAGGTTCTGACCGATTCTGTTTCGGCGATTTCTGTGGGGATCATTGACGGGCGGGCGATGTTGGATCTTCCTTACGTCGAAGATGTTCGCGCTGAAACGGATATGAATGTTGTCCAGACCGGCGATGGCCAGTTCATCGAGGTTCAGGGCACGGCTGAGCACGCTCCTTTTAATCGCGACGAATTGGGTCAGCTTCTTGATCTGGCGACCTTGGGCAATGCTCAGCTGGCCAAAGCTCAGCGCGAGTGTCTTGCAGCTGCCAGCGGGCAGCGCATTGAGGTGACGCTGTGAGTACGCCGCGTCTGGTTTTTGCCACCGGCAATGCTCACAAGATCAGCGAGTTGGAAGCAATCCTGGCTCCCGCCTGGGAGGGTTTTGGTCCTGGGCTTGTAGCGCGGATGTCGGATTTCGATGTGGAAGAACCTATCGAGGACGGCGCTACTTTCGAGGAGAATTCGCTCATCAAGGCGCGCCACCTGGCTGGCGCAACGGGGCTGGCAGCGATTGCGGATGATTCTGGGATCGCCGTTGACATCCTGGGTGGGGCCCCGGGTATTTTTTCGGCTCGTTGGTGTGGCCGTCATGGTGATGATCAAGCTAACCTCGACTTGCTATTGTCCCAGCTTTCAGATGTGCGCGATGAGCAGCGCTCAGCTGCCTTTGTTTCGGCTGCTGCTCTGGTTTTGCCCGACGGTCGAGAGTTCGTTGAGCGCGGGGAAGTTCAAGGACATCTCCTGCGCGAGCCTCGCGGCAATGGCGGATTCGGTTATGACCCGATCTTTGTTCCGGATGGGTTTGATGTGTCGACGGCTCAAATGAGTGCTGATGAAAAGAATGCGATCAGCCACCGCGGGATTGCCTTTAGGCGTTTGGCTCCAACGATCATCGAGGCATTGCGAGGTTAGTTGAGCGCGCCGAGAATGCTTGGCTCTGCGGAACGTCGAACCGCCCTGGCTAATGCCAGGGCGGTTTACGGTTCGTGACTGGAAGTGCGCTTTTCGTTAACGGGCAACGAGGTTGCCCATGAGCGGTCGGTCGAGAACGAATTGCACTTCGTCGCGCTTTTGGTTTCGCCATTGGATCTTCGGCTTTGCCCAGGCGCGCAGTCGGGCGATCAATGATGTGCTTGTGGCTGTCACGGTCACTCCTCACTGCTGGATGAGACGGGCCCCTTTGCCCATCGCATGAAAAAATTGTCCCATCTTTTGTGCAGATTTTCAGCCGTTGCGAACGGTCCGCATGGTTACGATCCGATGACGGGATCGCAACTGGCGAAGCTGTCGAACCGGGAAAGTGACCACGGAGCGCAGACGAGCAAAAAGACGATCTCGAACCCTCCATGTCATACGCACACCGATAGCAATGAACAACAGATTCGTCACCATTGAGGGCCAAGACCCGGTAGACAGGCAGGCGATGACAAGCATGAAGCACGCGAAGATATTGAGCGCGTGATACCTCAGTGAGTCTGCGGCAAAACGCCCAGAAGACACAAGGTAGTAAGCACACATGGAGCAGGCTGCTCCCAGCCAGCCAAGGATCATCGCAGCCTCATAAAGCGTCATTTCCATGGCCATATCTTGGCCCGGAAACTAATCCAGTACAATTGGACCAATCTTCATATCTGATGCAGTTTTTCTTAATTAGGAGGCGCTGTGGATATCGATCCGCGCAGACTCCCCATTTTGCTCGCCGTCGAACGAGAAGGAGGCATCGTTTCAGCGGCAGATGTGCTCTTTATCTCCCCTTCAGCCGTGTCGCAGCAGATCCAAAAACTTGAGAACGAAGTCGGCCTCGAACTCATCGAACGCACCCCTTCAGGAGCCATACTCACCCCCGCAGGTCGCGTCCTCGTTCAAACTGCAGAACGCATAGAAAACGAGCTTCAAGAAACCGCGCAAATCCTTCTACCTTTAGCAGGACAAGTGACGGGCGTCGTCACTATCGGCGCCTTCCAATCAGTCCTACGAACTGTCCTGTTGCCCTTCGTTGACCACCTCAAAGCCGCCTTGCCAGGCGTTGAAATTCACCTCGCAGAAACAGAAGAACTCCCCGGAATGGCAGCTCTGCGTTCAGGACGCTACGACCTCCTCGTCATTGAGCGGGACTCCGAACCCGGACCGCCCGTACGCGGTTACACCGACGAACCCTTCATTGACGAACCATGGGTCCTCGTCACGCCAGAATCCGCCCCACATGTCGGATCCGAACGCGACTTGGACATGATCGAATGGCTTCGCGTGGCGCCCGGCTCCATCGGCGCCCACGTCATGGATCGCGTCGCTTCCAATCTGTCTCATCCAAAGTGGGTGCCCTTCTCGTACACAAATTACGAAGCGGCTCACTCAATGATCCGAGCCGGAATCGGCTCCACTATCGAACCAGCGATGGGAGTCGAGGGAATATCGACAGATGGAATGCGAGTCACTCCCCTGCCCGGCCTGGGTGTGCGCCGCATCCTTCTACGCCATAAAAACGCAGGCTGGAAAGACCAGCTACCTGCCAGGCAGGTAGCCGAACAACTCTTCCGATGGGTGGCACTCACGCGAGGAACTCAACCCGTCCTAGACTAACCCCTGCACCTGAGCCCAATGCAACGCACAGTCTCAGATCGAGTAGATGGCTCCCGCAGCCGCGAAATCGAGCTGTCCAGACCATGTTTGGCGCAGCTCCGCCTCAACAACACCTAGGTCAGTCCAGGGCTGAATATGTGTGGCCACTAAGCGACCGACCTGTGCGTCAGCGGCTAAAGCCCCAGCTTTCACACCGTTTAAGTGGATTCCTTCGGCAGTGTCTGCTTGAGTAAAACCGACTTCCGACAAGAGCAGATCCACACTGCGCGCTCCGCGGGCAATCGACTCAGATTCGTCAGTATCCCCGGTGTAGAACAGCGACACTTGACCCTTCGGATCCTCCTGGGAAGGCCCATCGATGCGTACGCCAAAAGAGTCAACGGTGTGGACACCTGGGAACGCGGTTAAAGTCATCGGTCCAACTTCAAAAACCGCGCCCGCGCTCAATGTCTCAACGTCAAATTCCAGGGAAAAATCACCCGGATCTTCTCCCCCGTCGATCTGACGAATGCGATCCAAGGTGCCTTCTGGCCCTAAGACCTTCAGCGCAGGCAAGCCCACCCCAGGGCCCCAACGTCGGTGCACCTGAAGGGAAATAATGTCGCCCATGTGATCGGCGTGACAGTGAGACAAATACACGGCATCGAGTTCACGCGGGTCAACATGACGCCACAGCGCACCGAAAGCACCGGGTCCCAAGTCCAAGACCACCGTGTAAAGCCGCTCTAAGCCCGTGGCGGGATCCTCGCCTATCGCTTGAACCAAATAGCACGACGCAGGCGAGGCCGGGCCCGACATTGAACCCGTGCATCCCACAACCGTCAGTTTCATGCGATCACCCCTGGAGCCTGCAGGTTGACTCGGTCAACCTGGCCAACCTCAGGGCCAAGGAAACGACGCGCCAGCTTCGGGAACTTCGTTCCGGAACCAGTGGTGAGGAATTGATGTTGTGGCCCTTGCCCATCCGCCCACGGGTCATGAAGCAGACCACGATCAGTAAGTTCGTTATAGGTCACGTTGGCGGTGGCTTCAGATGAGGTCACCAGGGCCACGCCATGGCCCATCACACGGCCAATAACGCCCGTCAAAAGCGGATAGTGTGTGCATCCCAGAATGAGGGTGTCCACGCCCGCTTCTTTGAGCGGAGCAAGATACTCTCGCGCCACGTCTTCAAGCTCTTTTCCGGTGGTGACACCGGCCTCGACAAACTCTACGAATCGCGGGCATGCCTGTTGATGAACCTCAATATTTGGAACTGCGGCGAGCGCATTGAGATACGCCTCCGACTGAACGGTGGCAGCGGTGGCAATTACGCCGATTTTGCCATTGCGCGTTGTGGACACAGCCTGGCGGGCGGCAGGAGTGATCACCTCAATGACTGGAATCTGAGCGTCAATCCAGTAGCGTTCACGGGCATCTGATAGTGCTGCTGCCGTCGCAGTGTTGCAGGCAATAACAATGGCTTTAACGCCGCGGGATGCCAGCTCGTCCAAACAGGTCAGGGTAAAAGCTCTGGCTTGGGCAATGGGGCGCGAACCGTAAGGAGTTCGAGCAGTGTCCCCCAGATAGAGGATCTGTTCGTCTGGCAATTTGTCAATAATGGCGCGCGCAACCGTGAGGCCTCCCAGGCCCGAATCAAAAATGCCGATTGGCGCGTTGTCCATAGAAAGGACACTAGTTCTCCAAGGGCCTCGATTTCATTGCTAGCAGTAGTGAATCCTGCCACCAGGTGAGGAGCATGTACACGGCGGCGGCACTCTGATCACGCTGGCCAGTTGGCTCCGCCATTGCTAAGTCGACGATTCTGTCGGCATCAGCATCGGTGTCCAGCCCCAGTTCTCCCGCCAAACCGAGACGCACATCATTGAGCGCTGCCAGCCATTCCCACACGTCCTTGCCCTCGAGACAAATCTCTTCATCACCGTGCTCAGCGGCTTGGCGCAACGACTCCATCATTTTGCGTAGGCGCGAAGACTTTTCGCCGCGCAAATGATCCTCGGTCATTGCCCGTAATTCTGAGGCAGTGCGCGGATCAGAACTCATCGTGGGCAGTAGGTAGCCGAGCGCCCGTTCTACTGGCGCATCACGGTCTGTTTCCAGCGAGGTCGAGGCCGCCACCATCGTGCCCATTGCGTGAGAGCCCGGCTCATCTAAGACAATGAGAATTTCGTGAATGAGCTGACGAAGCATGACGTTGTAGTCGGCGCTCATGCGAGCTCGATATGCTCCTTCATCCCAGGTGAAGGCACCGATCATTGCGAATCTCCACCGTCAATAACCGGCTCCAAAGTGGCGTGTAAACCGTAGGAATGCATGGCAACAACATCGGCTTCCATACGTTCTTTGAGGCCTTCAGACACGACGGCTCTGCCCTTCGTGTGAATCTGCATCATCAACGATTCGCACGTTTCCCAGGAGTATCCAAAGTGGCGGCGCAGCACGTGCGTCACGTAGTCCATGAGGTTGATCGGATCGTTAAGCACCACTGTTCGCCACTTTCCGAACGCCCGCGCAGACACGGAAGCTTCTTTCTGGAGACGCATGGTGATACCCGTCGACATATTGACACCCTAAACAGGCCAGCCCATCGACGTGTACGGTTTGGCCATTTCACTCCTTTCGTCCGCCGTCAACCTCAGCGAACCGGTAGGTTGTTCATATGCCTGCTTCAAATTCGACGTCACTGCTAACGGATATGTACGAACTGACCATGGTCGATGCTGCGCTCAAAGCTGGTACGGCTCTTCGCCCCTCTACCTTTGAGGTATTCGGACGTCGACTGCCCGCGACCCGTCGTTTCGGCGTTGTAGCAGGCACAGGACGCGTCTTAGAAGCTATGGAACGCTTCGAGTTTGAGCCCGACCAAATCGACTGGATCCACGCTCAAAAGATCGTTTCAGCCGAGACCCTGGATTTCCTCAAAAATTTCCGGTTTTCTGGCAACATCCGCGGATACGCCGAGGGCGAATGTTTCTTCCCCGGGTCGCCACTGATGACCGTGGAGGGTACTTTCGCGGAATGTACCCTGTTGGAAACACTGCTTCTGTCGATTCTCAACCACGATTGCGCTATCGCGTCGGCAGCATCACGAATGACAATCGCAGCGCACGGCCGCCCCTGCATGGATATGGGGGCTAGGCGCGGGCACGAGCGCGCTGCAGTTTCGGCTGCCAGGGCTGCCATCATCGGCGGTTTCAAAGGAACATCCAATCTGGAAGCGGCCAAGCGCTATGGAATCATGTCAATTGGTACTGCCGCTCATTCCTTCACTTTGCTGCACGATTCTGAGCGCGAAGCCTTTGACGCTCAGATTGCCAAGCTCGGCCCCTCCACTACTTTGCTCGTTGACACCTATGACGTCGAGCAGGGTGTGATCAATGCCGTTGAGGCTGCACGTGCTGCGGGCGGAGAATTGGGCGCAGTTCGTTTGGATTCGGGCGACTTGGTAGCTTCAGCTTTCAAGGTCCGCGGGCAGCTGGACGCGTTGGGTGCAACGTCAACCAAGATCACCGTGACCAACGACCTCGATGAATATGCGATTGCAGCATTGGGAGCTGCTCCCATTGACTCCTATGGCGTGGGTACCAAGCTCGTCACCGGTTCGGGTGTGCCCACCGCAGCGCTGGTTTACAAGCTGGTTGTGCGTTATGACGAGGACGGCAACGCCATCCCGGTTGCCAAGAAGTCCGAATCGAAGTCAACGGTTGGAGGCAAGAAGACTGCTGGCCGTGTTTTGGACGAAGACGGCTACGCCGCCGAAGAACTCCTTGTCGTTGGCGACAGTGAGGATGAAGCCAAGAAAACCCTCGAAGCCCAGGGCGCCCGCCCCTTGCAGATTCCCCTGGTGGTTGACGGCGCTATTAACGCTGACTTGTGGGGAGTGGAAGCACTGGAGCAGGCCCAGGAGCGCCATATTCGTTCGCGCAACGAGCTTCCCTACCAGGCGTGGCGCTTGTCCGAGGGCGAAACCGCAATTCCTACGCGCTACGAGAAGATTGTTTGAGGCTCCTGGGCTGCTCGTCCAGGTTTAACCTTCGATCACATGTAGGCCTGCAATGCAGGCAATGATGACCAGCACCAATAGGATTTTGAGGACTGAGACAGCCTCTGCGCCCGACAGGATCGCGTAGGTCACCGTCGACACCGCGCCAACGCCTGCCCACGCTGCGTAGGCCGCGCCCACAGGGATATCTCTCATGGCCACCATGAGTCCACCCATGGACACAAGTGCGCCAACGAGGAACACCAGAAGCGGAACCCACTTGAATCCTTCGCTGAGCTTATCCAGCGCACCGGCCCACACGGCCTCGAACATTCCAGAAACAATGAGGATTACCCAAGCCATGGGCCTCCCCTTTCTCGGGGCCGTCCCCAGGCGATGGCACTCGACGGGTCGTCCCGTCGGCGAAGCCAACGCATATTCGCGTCTGCCATTCCCTGCCGGCAGACTCAGCGTCGACCCACGAACCACTCTCGCAAAAGAGCAATGCGCGCGTCAATTTGGTCCGTTGTTGCTTGGGCAACCTCCGGACCACCGCAGCGTTGACGTAATTGGCTGTGAATGACCGCGTGGGTGTCGCCAGATCTGCGAGACCACGACGACACCAGATGCTGCAATTCCTTACGTTTGGCTGCGCGGCGACGGTGCTCCGAGATTCCCGAGTTTTCTTCTCGCTGCTGAGCTGCAGCCTTCGTTTTCTTCTGCGCTGCAATCTGATCAGCTTGGCGAGCCCTCAGCAGGGTAGTCACCTGGTCAGCGTCCAAAAGACCTGGGATGCCCAGGTACTCCTGCTCTTCTTCGGATCCGACTTCAGCGCCCGATCCCCACGCGGCTCCGTCAAATAGAACCCCGTCAAATTCTGCGTCAGATCCCAATACCTCAAATTGGCTCAAAAGATCATCGGATGCGCCCTCGGCCCGGTTGGCGCGGGCCATGAGCGCGTCCTCGGGATTCCACATGGAGTCCTCGTCGGCCTCGTCTTTCTTCGGACGGTCGAGGGCGTGGTCGCGCTCGACTTCCATTTCGCCCGCCAACGTCAGTAGCGGCAACACAGATGGAATGAAAATCGATGCCGTTTCGCGCCGGTTACGTACGCGCACAAAACGGCCAACAGCCTGGGCAAAGAATAGAGAGGTCGAGGTATTCGTCGCGTACACACCCACGGATAATCGCGGAACATCCACGCCCTCGGACACCATGCGCACAGCCACCATCCATTTGTCATCAGACTGGCGGAATGCGTCGATACGATCAGAGGCGTCAGCATCGTCAGACAACACCAAGGTTGCTGCCTTACCGGTGATCATCCGCAAATGACGGGCGTAGGCTCGCGCCTGAGTCTGGTCTGAGGCAATGACCAGTCCACCGGCATCTGGCACCTGGCGACGCACTTCCTCCAAACGCTGGTTGGCAGCGCGCAAAACCGCAGGAATCCACTCGCCCTTCGGATCGAGCGCCGTTCGCCACGCTTGCTTCGCCATGTCTTTGGTTAGAGGTTCTCCCAGTCGGGCAGATACCTCATCGCCTGCGCTCGTGCGCCACGACATTTGTCCCGAGTACGACATAAAGAGCACTGGGCGCACCACTCGATCCCGCAAAGCGTCGCCATAACCATAGGTGTAATCGGCTTGAGACCTGCGGATACCCTGCGAGTCCTCGACGTAGCGGACAAAGGGAATGGGAGACGTGTCAGATCTAAAGGGCGTACCCGTCAAGGCCAGGCGTCGCACGGCGTCCTCGAAAGCCTCGTGCACTCCATCACCCCACGACAGGGCATCGCCTGCATGGTGGATTTCGTCCAGAATCACCAAGGTCTTATAGGCGCGAGTGCGCGCCGAATGGACCATCGGGTTTGACGCCACCTGAGCGTAGGTCACGGCAACACCGTCAAAGTGGGATCCTGCGCGTCCCTGGGAGTTCGAAAACGCTGGATCAATGTGAATTCCCACCCTGGCCGCAGCTTCAGCCCACTGCCCCTTAAGATGCTCCGTGGGACACACAACCGTGAGTTTGTCGACGATACCCTGGCCGATGAGTTCGACGGCGATTCGCAAAGCGAAGGTGGTCTTTCCTGCGCCCGGCGTTGCTACTGCCAAGAAATCTTTGGGCGACGTCTGCATGTACTGTGCCAGTGCTTCTGCCTGCCAAGCGCGCAGATTTCCAGCCGATCCTCTGGGAGCCCGATCCGGAAAAGCTGGCGGCATTGCGCGCGCAGCCGAAGAAGACGCATGAGTTGGGCCCGGGATCCGATCCTGAGCCGGACTCACTTGTCAGAGCCTCCCGACCCGTCAGAAAAAGGCCAATTCCGACCATTCTTACCCATTGAGTCACGCAGTTCCTTACATGTTGGGCACACCGGATACTTCGAAGCGTCTCGAGTTGGAATCCACACCTTGCCGCATAAAGCGACCACCGGTTGGCCGGTCATCATTGACGAATCAGCCTTGTCTTTACGCACGAAGTGAGCGAATCGATCACCGTCACCGGGGGATTTCTCCTGCTCGACCTCAGTGCGTTCAAGCAGGCCAGTCGAAGACTGGGTCGAAGGACCACCAGGGTTGCCGGGGGCACCTGGTCCGATAGGTTCATCGAGGGCGTCACGCATGGTCCCATTGTAAGACCCCCTATGGGAGTCTCCTCGATCTCAAGGCCCTCATCGAGAGCATGTGATTAAACTCCGCGCCCCAATGCTGCCATGATCCGGCGGACTTCATCCCCATCGGTACTTGATGATGAACCATTTTCTGCAGGCGCACGCATGTGAACCTCTCGAGCCTCGCTTTGGCGCGCAATAGCTGCCACATTGTGTGCTCGCAGTCCCCCTGACACAAGGATGATCAGACGGTCGTTTGCCATATTCGCCAGTTTTCGCAGACGTTGAGGCTGCGCCACACTTTGATCGCCACCAGTGGTCAAAATGCGGTCATAACCAAGATTCATCAGTTCCTCAAGAGCCTCCTCTTGGTTAGTCACGCAATCGAAAGCCCGATGGAACGTCAAAGGTGCCTCATCTGCTTCCTCGCGTAATCGCTGAGCTGCATCGCGGTTAATGGTGCCGTCCTGGCCCAAGACCCCAACCACAAAGCCCACTGGGATTCGGGCTCCTTCGCCGATAACTGCCAAAGCCCGAATATCCGCTGCGATCCGCTCGATTTCTTCTGGCGTATGCACGAAGTCTCCTGGACGAGGGCGCACCAGCACCTGCATGCCACCGAGCGGAGCATATTGGAGCGCCTGTTCAACCATGCCGAAGTCAGGTGTCAATCCCCCGCAGGTCAATTCGCGGCACAGCTCAACCCGATCTGCTCCCCCATCCCTGGCTAGCGCCACACCTGCGGCGTCCTCGACGCATATTTCAACGACTGTCACCCGTGATCCTCCACGTCATGTAGCTGGTGGAACCTGCGGCCTTTGCCCCCAGAATTGCAGCTCCCCAACTGCCAGCATCTCCCGCAAGCTCAGCACCAACGATAGGCGGGGCATCGCGCCATTTGAGCATGGCCCTCACGCGTTCTCGCAGCGGAGACAACAAGTTGGAGCCTGCATGGGATAAGCCACCACCAATGATGATGCGCTCCGGGTCCACCGTCAGTGTTAATTGCGTGAGAGATACTGCTAACGCGTAGACGGCATCATCCCACACCCTCGTCGCATTCGGGTCGATCCCCAGCTGTCTTTCAATGGCCCGAGCACCAATATCGGCACCGGTTGCATTGCGATAGCGGCGAGCTAAACCTTTGGCTGAGGCATAGACCTCAAGGCAGCCGCGCTGGCCGCACCGGCATGCCTCGCCCTCGGGAAAAATCGGCGAATGTCCAATTTCTCCAGCACAAAACGTTGCCCCCGCCCACAAACTATCGCCCAGCATAAGAGCGACCGAAATACCGGTTCCAATAGGCATCATGATGAATGAGGAAGCTCCGCGTCCCGCACCCATGAGCCCCTCTGCCAATCCGGCGGCTCGGCCATCGTGCATCAGGCGAGTTGACACACCGGTCGCGTCCTCGACCAGGCTCGCTAGCTCAACGCCAGCAAGACTCAGATTCGAAGCGAAAACAACGCGGCCTGCGCCCTCGTCTACGACTCCGGGACAAATGATGCCGATCCCCGCCAAACGTGGATGTTTCCGGGCAACATCAGCAGCAATTTGAGGAGCTTGAACGGCAATGTCGTGAGGCGAAGTTCTTTCTTGTCCCTCGTCAACAAGTTCGCCCGTCTCATCGACGATCCTCCATTTAATTGCGGTACCGCCGACGTCGATACCGCCGAAGCATGGGGCAATCATGGCGACACAACCCGTACATTCAGCTCGCCCAGATCCATGTCCTGGTCGAAGGGGAACATGGGACGTTCAATGTGGTGGTGCCCTAGGCGGATCAAGTCCTGATCAACTCCACCAGGAGTCAATGCCATGAGCCAGTCACGCTGCGTGTCGTACAAGTCGGGTTCGAGATACCCAATCTTGACAACAACAACATCGGCTTGAGTGATGTCGAGCCCCAAGCGTTCAAATTGCTCGAATTCGGTGTACTGGTTGCGGTTTGTTGTCACGATCAGTGTTAAACCGCCCGTCGTCACGGCCGCTGTGTGGCCACCGCGCGGATCGTCCGCGAGCGCCCGAACCATACCGGTGACATGCTGGGGACCGGGGCTGCGAGTATCAATGTGCCCACCAACTTCGAGCTCGACCTCGCAGCCGACACCGGCTTGCCAACACTCTTGGGCAGCGGCAGGGTCGACGATGGACGCGTGGATGACGTCCAGGGATGCGTCTTGGACTGGGCCCCAATTGAGGAGAGCTTCGAGGGCGACTGTGACGTCATCTGCTCCCCCAGCGCCCGGGTTGTCACCCGAGTCAGAGATGAAGTATGGACGTTGAGCCGTCAAACCGAAGTCGAGGCATTCCTGCATCGATGCCACGGGGGCAACAAATTCGAAGTCGTCATGGCGGTCCCAGAATGCTTGCCCGAGGATACGCGCTTGGCGCTCAACCAACTCTGCATCATCACCTTGGACAACGATAGCGCCTTTGCATCGAGGCTGGTCTGCCCAAGCAAAGCCAATCCATATGGCCGCGTCGAGGATGCCTTCCATAGCTTCGATGGGTTCGATCATCGCGTACAAGGACTTCGCGGGTTCAATGCGTGTCGAAGTCTTTTCACCAGGCAGCAGGATCGGGACGTGTACTAGGGCTTTGACCGGTTTTGGTTGCCGATTGAGGAGGCGCTCACACAGATTGCGGGCTGCTCGCTCACGCGATTCGAGGGCGTCTTCGTGGGGCGCCATGCGGTAGCAGGTGAGGATGTCGCAGTGATCGAAGAGGATGTTTGACACGTTACCGTGCAGGTCCATTGAGGCCGACACCATTGGATCTGGGCCTATGACCTGTCTGATTGCCAAGATCAGATCACCTTCAGCGTCGTCGAGGCCTTCAACCGACATGGCGCCATGGATATCAAAAAAGAGGCCATCGAGGCGACCAACCTGGGAAAGCCCATCGACAATTTCTTCTTTCCACGCGTCGTAGTCGCTACGCCGAACGACTCCGCCTGGAAGTGCGCCACAGTGCAGGATCGGAATCCATTCCACGCTGGTGGCCCACGGCGCATCTAGCCAAGAGTATCTGGCAAGAAGATCGTCTCCGCGGGTAATTGTGAAGTCGTCAGCAGTGGAAAGGTAGGGGGTGAATGTTGAGGATTCAATGTGGATGCCACACACGGCAATCCGGGGACGGTTGGTCATGCTTTCTCCAGCTAAGAGTGTGGGGCGAGGCCAGGCCGGCAGGTGGTCGCTTCGTTGCACCGCATGCCGACCTGGTAGACAGATGAGGTCAGCGCCCGCCCATTCCAGACATCGAGATGCCTTTAATGAGGTGTTTTTGCAAGAGGACGACGAGCACCGTCGTCGGGATCATGGAGATCATCGAGGCTGCGATCTGCAGCTCTGTGCGGGTTCCCTTCTGCGAAGAGAAGGACGCAAGTCCGACCGGCAGTGTGCCGAGCTTCGAATAGTCGACCGTGACAATCAGAGGCCACAGGTAGGAGTTCCAAAAGCTCATGAATGTGAACACCGCCAGAACGGCAATCGCAGACTTCGTTAGCGGCAGGATGATCTGCGCGAATGTCCTGAAAGGTCCTGCCCCATCAACGCGCGCTGCTTCTTCGAGCTCGTAGGGGATGCCGCGCATGAACTGTCGCATAAGGAATGTCCCAAAGGCTCCGAACGCAAAAGGCAGGATGAGTGCCTGGTAGGTGTTCACCCATCCGAACTTTTGCATGAGGATGAACATCGGGATGACGAGGACTTCCGCGGGGATCATCATTGTCGCCAAGAAAGCGACGAAGGCAGCTTCTCGTCCTCGCCAACGAAGTCGAGCGAAGGCGTATCCCGCGGTGGAGGAAACGACCAGGACAACGATCGTTCCCAAGATGGCAATGAGGAAGGAGTTGCCGATGTAGCGTAAGAACGGTCCGTAGGTGAAGACTTCAACGTAGTTCTCCCACCGGATCCGATCCCCAAACAGGGTCGGGGGAACAGCGTAGATCTCGTCCTTAGCTTTTAGGGATGAGAAGAATGCGTAGATCAGCGGAGAGGCGAAGAAGACAGCAGCAAGCCAGACAATGACATGCGCAATGAAGTCTTTTCCACGCGTGGGTTGTCCACCCAACAGACCAACTTTACTCAGTGTGGCGGGCTTGGTCTTCACTCGCCCGGCAGCAGTGGTTTTAAGACTCATAGTGCACCCACCTCTTCTGGGCCTTGAACTGGAATGCCGTCACAAGGATGACGAGGGCAAATAGGATCCACGCTGCTGCTGCGGCCATGCCAAGTTGATGGAACTTGAAGCCCGTGTTGTAGATGAACATGACGAGAGGAAGAGTCGCATTACCGGGGCCACCACCCGTGAGCATCTGGGGCTGGACGAAGACTTGAAGCGAGGAGATGATCGTCATGACCGCCGCGAAGAAGATCGACGGCGAAATCATCGGCAGGATGACTTTGAAGAGCATCGTCATACCGGTCGCGCCGTCAATGCGAGCGGCTTCCATAACGGAGTCAGGTAGCTGCTCGAGGGCGGCCGAGAAGATCAGCATGTTGTACCCGGCACCTTGCCACACTGACATGACAACGATCATGATCATCGCCCAGTATTTATCTGCGAGGAAGGACGGCAATTCGATTCCGAACCATCCTTGAGCGATACCGTTGAAAAGCCCCTGAGGTTGCAGCAGCATTTTCCACACCAGCACGTTGGCCACCATCGGGGTGACCACCGGGATGAAGAACAGAACACGGAAGGCGTTGCGTCCTTTAATGCGGGGGCCGACGATGAAAGCCATTGTCAGCGAGACGATGATGTTTGCAGGAACGTACAGGACCGTGAAGATCACAGAGTTGCGTAGGGCTGGCCAGAAGTCTGGACTCTCAGTAACAAGGTATTTGTAGTTCTCCAGGCCGACGAAGCTGCGTTGGCCAAAAGCCGGCCAGTCGTACAAACTCATGACGATGGACAAGACCACCGGGATGATGGTGAAGAGGGCGAGCCCCACCAGGGCTGGGCTGGCAAAGACCAGCGCCTGGCGGGACTCGATCTTCGCCAGCTTGGAGCGCCGTGGGCGCTGAGCGGGTGAAGAAGGCATCAGGGTTTCTTTTCAGTTCAGCGACGGATCACTTAGACCCGAACTGCTTTTGGGCCGAGTCGAACATTTCTTCAATCGGCATATCGCCGGAGTAGACCGACACGAGGTTCGGGGAGAAGTATTCGTTGACTTGGACCCACGAAGCGGTCGAATTCTGGCCGACGGTACCCGAGAAGGCTGCGTCGAACGCCGCGCGAACCTCTTCGCGGTAGGACTCGTCCAGGGACTCGAAGTAGAGGGGCTGCGATTCCTTCAAGGACGGGTAGGAACGACCGGAGGAAGCAATGAGATCCTGTGCTTCCTTGGAGACCAGGGATCCCAGGACCTTGAGAGCGGCCTCGCGCTCAGCACCCTCACAGGATGCGGCGATGCCGTAGCCGGAGCCGAGAACCAGACCCGTTGAACCGTTCTCACCCTTGGGAAGGCGCACGGCGCCGGCCTTAAAGCCCGCTTCGTTGGTGAAGTAGCCCTGAGCGTTCCAGGTGCCGTCAACAGCCATCGCGACGTTTCCGTTCGAGTACTGTTCTTCGCCCCAGCCCATTTCAGATGCGGACGGAACCGGGTCAGCAACGCCTTCCTTTGTCACAAGGGAGGTGTACCACTGGGCAGCCTCCACCCAGGCGGGATCGGTCAGCTGTAGGTTGCCGGATTCGTCGACGGGCTGAACGCCGGATTTGGCGATAGGCAGGGCCATCCACTGGAACTCGCCCATGCCGATACCGAAGCCCTTGTGAGCGTCGGTGGTCGCTCCCTTTGCGGTGGCTACAAAATCATCAAAGGTCCAGTCGGACGTTGGCTCGGGGGTGTTGGTTTCGGCCAGCATGTCCTTGTTGTAGTACACCATCATTGCGGCGACGTCGTAGGGAATGCCGTAGAGGTTGCCGTCGTAGCTGAGGATGTCCAGGGCGCCGTCGGAGAAGTTCGCTGCATCGATGCCAGCGGTCTTGAGATCCTCTTCGGTCAGGGGCGATAGCAGTTCATGGAATGTCGAGATGCGCTGCCCATTCATCGAGGTCACGCATGACATCTGCCCTGCTGAAGCATTGGCGGTGAGTTTGGTGAAGTAGTCACCCCAGGAAGCGGTTTGGGTGTCCAATTCGATGTCGGGATTTTGCGATCTGACGATGTCAGCGGTATCAGAGACCCACTTTTCATCGTTTTCAGATCCGGCCCACATGTTCCATGTGACTTTCACTTTGTCGCCGCTCGAACCCGAGTTGGCTGAGTCCGAGCCCCCGGAGCAGGCGGCCAGTCCCAGGGCGGCGATCATTGCGGTCGACAGGGCAACCGCGGTAGTGCGCATCTTCATGTGTCTCTCCTTTGAGGTAGCGAAATGCGATGGTTGTTATGAACGGGGAAGTGTTTCTTCTTCCGATTCGTTGAGGAATAGTTCGATGACTGGTACGAGGACGTCGGGTTTGCGTACGGGTAGCACCAGTGTCAGCGTCCCTTCCGGCTGACCACCGGGTTCGGTAGTCAGTGCTTCTGCTTCAGGCGGAAGGTGATAGGTTCGGATCTCGGAGCCGTCGTTGAGGAGTCGAGCGAAACGGACTTTTCCTTGGAGTCCGGGCAGGTGGAGGTGTCCGAAGGGCCAGTGAAGGAGATGGACGTAGAGCCGGTCTGCCTTGCGTGTTAGAACTGTGCCTTCGGGTGCTTGGAATCCATCGGCAACTCCGGCTCCCACAATCGATTCTCGGTGCAGCTTCATCCACTGTCCGATGCTTGCCAGCGCCTGCTCATCAGCGGAGCTGACCGCGCCTCGGCCATCGGGTCCGATGTTGAGGATGAGATTGCCGTTCTTGGAAACAGTGTCGACCAACATGCGCACGAGCATGTCAGGGCTCTTGTAGTCGAAGTTATCGCGGTCGTATCCCCATGAGCCGTTGAGTGTTTGGCACGCTTCCCACCGCACTCGCTTGCCATTTACTTGCATGGGGGCAGATGGCTGGTATTGCTCGGGGGTGACGAGGTCGGCGGGGATGTCGAGCCGGTCATTGACAATGATGCCCGGCTGCAGCTGGGTACACATGTCGAGGAGTTCTTGTGATCCCCAGTCGTCTTTGCCTTTACCTTTCCACCCTTCAGATTCCCACGGGTATGAGAAGTCGAAGAAGAGGTAGTCGATTTGGCCGTAGTTGGTCAGCAGTTCTCGAACCTGGTCTTTGAGGTACTGGCGGTAGGCCTGCATTGTTCGTTCGGGGTGAGGCTCACGGGCATCTGGGTCGTCACGTCTGGGGTGGTGGAAGTCGTACGTGAAGTCGGAATGATGCCAATCGAGGAGGGAGTAATAGAGACCAACGCGCAGGCCTTCCGCGCGCAGAGCCTCGACCCATTCACCTACGAGGTCGCGACCTTGATGGCGGGCAGAGGTGTAGTCGGTGACCTTGGAGTCCCAGAGACAAAATCCATCGTGATGTTTAGTGGTCAGAACCGCGTACCCCATACCGGTGTTTTGAGCCAGACGCGCTATCTGGCGAGCATCAAAGAGGTCGGGGTTGAAGAAGTCCGCGTATTTCTCGTAGTCAGCGACCGGGGTGCGCTCGCGTGTCATCACCCATTCGTGGCGTGCTGCAACCGAGTAGAGCCCAAAGTGCACGAAGAGACCGAAGCGCTCGTGATCGAACCAGGCCTGTGCTGCAGCCTGTTCAGGGGTTGTCGGTCGAGTCATGAACACTTATTCCAATCTCTTGCATTATTAGAGCACCTTTGTTCCAATAGAGAAGATACTAGATCAAAATTAAAAACTCTCACAAAATCAAAGCTTACAGTTCTATAACAAGAGCCGCCGGCAACGAATCTTCAATAACTATTGCAAAAAGTCAATGACCTACTGGACGAAAGGGAGCCACTATGAACAAGGACCGCCCCCATGCGCTCCTCGACATCCACGACCGCATCCTCAACCTCGTCAAGACTGGAGAAGCAACAACGCGAGGAGAACTAATGAATCTCCTGCCAGCCTCCGCCTCGTTAGTTTCCCTGCGCACCCGCGAGCTCATCGACGCAGGCCTCATCTTCGAAGGAATCACAACCCCTTCAACGGGAGGACGCCCATCAAAGAAACTCCACTATGCCCGCACCCAACTCAACTTGATAGCAGCAGACTTAGGGACACGTCACGCTCGGATCGCCCTCGCGGACGGGAACGCTTCAATCATTGCCGAGTGCGACCTGCAGATCGACACTTCTCTGGGACCTCAGCTCACTCTGGATGCTTTAGCTGACGCTTTCACCCAGCTCATCGATGAGCACAGCCCCCAAACCCCGCTCGGCGCCATATGCATTGGATTACCTGCGCCCATTGATCACGCGCATTCATGGATTGACTCGGGATCGCGGTTACCGGGGTGGCACCACTACCCCGTCGTCGACCACATCCAAAAACGATTCAACACCACCGTCCTGGTCGAAAACGACGCCAATCTCATGGCATTGGGCGAACATCTGGCCCACTCGGGTCTCGTTGATTCCGTTACCGTCAAAGCTGGGTCCGCATTAGGAACAGGCCTCATCATTGGATCGAGCATTCACCGCGGAGCCAGCGGCGCTGCTGGCGACATCGCCCACGTGCGTATGTCTGCTTTCGGCGACATGGCCTGTGATTGCGGGAAAAGCGGGTGTCTCGAAACAGTTGTTTCCGGGCGAGCGCTGACACAGCAATGGCAGCAGATATCGGGATCCGAGGCCACATACGAGGACCTCATTAATGCCTCTTTGGACGCGAATCCCCAAGCAGTCGCCCTCATGCGATTGGCAGGTTCACGCCTGGGCGAAGCACTGTCTACAGTCGTCGGGTTCTTCAACCCCCAAGCAGTCTTTATCTCGGGGCGCCTGTCCACCATCAGCCCGTTCCTGGCGGCAGTACGCGCTTCTCTCTACACCGGATGCCACCCATTGATTACCAGGACCTTAACGATTGAAGCAGCCACGTCGGGCGCTCAAGCGGGAGTTCTCGGTGGCTTACATCTGTGCAGGCAGTCGCTGCTGGAGATCACCGACTAAAGAAAATCGAGGGGTGAGTGCCGTTGCACCCACCCCTCGATTATTAGTCTTCAGATCAGACTCACTTGGCGACAGCCTTCTTCAGGGTCGAGCCAGCCGAGAGCTTGACGCCGTAACCAGCGGGGATCTGGATCTCTTCGCCGGTGCGAGGGTTGCGGCCTGTGCGGGCGGCGCGCTCAACACGCTCAACGGAGAGCAGCCCGGTGACCTTGACGGCCTCGCCCTTGGCCAGAGCCTCGACGAGAACATCCTGGAAAGCACCCAGGGCAGCGTCGGCCTGAACCTTGGTCAGGTTGGCGCGCTCGGCGATCTGGGCAACAAGCTCGGTGCGATTCACGGACATGTAGGAACCTCATTCCTGTCGTTCTTGGGGGCCGTTGAAAATGGCCACGGGGAAACACTACGGAATAGAACGGCAAATTGTCAGGTTTGGGGCGTGATTTCACCGATTTCGTGAAATCTATCCGCATTTTGGGAGGAAAACGCCCCCTCCAAGGCCTTGGAGGGGGCGTTTTCGACTAAAAGTTAGCCCCTCACAACCCCTCTGCGAGGCGGTGATAGGCCTGGTTCCACCGGGTTGAAGCACTGAAGTCACGACGCGTTGTCGAGCTATCAATGACGAGAAGTTCCATCTTGGCAATCTTGGCGAACATCTCCCACACATCGGCACCGACCTGAGTCGACATACATGTGTGATGAGCAGCTCCGGCAGTCAGCCACGCTTCAACAGAGGTGTAGAAGTCTGGCTCAGGAACCCACATTGCGCGAGCAACCGGCAACTTGGGCATATCGTGAGGCGGTTCAACAACGTTGACCACGTTGGCGGTGAGCCGGAAACGATCACGCATATCCGACATTGCGACGACAACGCCGGGCCGCGGATCTGCATTGAAGACCATACGAACTGGATCTTCACGATCACCGATACCAAGAGCATGGATTTCAATACGAGGCTTACGAGCAGTCAACGACGGGCAGATCTCGAGCATATGAGCCCCAAGAACCATCTCGTGACCCTCAACGAAGTTGTAGCAGTAGTCCTCCATCAGTGAGGCTCCGCCCTCGAGTCCCTCACCCATGACTTTGGCTGCACGAACGAGGACCGCAGTCTTCCAGTCGCCCTCGGCTCCAAAACCGTATCCATCCGTCATCAGGCGTTGAACCGCTAGACCCGGAAGCTGGCGCAACCCACCCAGATCCTCAAAGTTCGTGGTGAAAGCCTTCGCCCCACGATCCTCGAGGAACTTGCGCATAGCAATCTCTTCGCGCGCGGCATAACGCAACGACTCGTGACGGTCACCGCCTTTACGCAGGCTTTCCTCGACCTCGTACTCGGACTCGTAGATGGCAACAAGGGCGTCGATATCTTCTTCAGCCACCGCATCGACCTCGGTCACTAGATCGTTAACGCCCCATGTGTTGATGGAAACACCGAGGCGGCGTTCGGCCTCGGTCTTATCGCCCTCGGTCACCGCGACATTACGCATGTTGTCGCCGAAACGCACCACACATAGTTCGGATGTGGCAGCGAAACCGCCAGCGGCGCGGATCCATTCTGACACTCGCTTAGCGGTGGACTCGTTGGAGGCGTGCCCGACGACGGTGCTACGAGCAACGCCCAGCCGCGTCAGGATGTACGCATATTCGCGGTCGCCATGAGCTGCCTGGTTGAGATTCATGAAGTCCATGTCAATGCTGTCCCAGGGAATCTCAACATTTGCCTGGGTGGCCAGGTGCAGCAGCGGCTTGGACAAAACCTCTAGCCCGCGAATCCACATTTTGGCAGGTGAGAAGGTGTGCATCCAAGAAATGACACCCAGGACCTTCTCGTCGGCCGAGGCTTCGAGCATTGCACGCTTAATGGAATCGGAGTCCTTTAAGACCGGCTTCCACACGATAGGAGCAGGCATCAAACCTGACTCATTGAGCAAACGCACAACTTCCTGAGACTGATCTGCGACCTGACGCAGGGTTTCTTCACCATACAGATCCTGGCTGCCGGTGTAGAACCAGACCTCGCGGCCTTCGTAGAAGCTGGACATCACTTGTCTCCTTCTTCGCTCGCAGCATCATGCTGCCCGTAGACAAATTGGTAACGGTTATAAAGGCTGTCGATCTTGTCTTGCGGAATCTCGATCGGCTCGCCAAGCTGCTTGGCAATATGGACAGTGCGGGCAACCTCTTCGACCATCGCGGCAGCTTTGACCGCAGCCTTGGCATCTTTGCCGATGGTGAAAGGACCATGGTTCTGCATGAGGACGGCAGGGCTGCGTGACTCCGAAAGAGTTTCAACAATGCCGCGTCCGATTGAATCGTCGCCGATAAGAGCAAAGGGGCCAACGGGGACTGGGCCACCAAACTCATCGCCCATCATCGTCAGCACGCAAGGAATTTCCTCTCCGCGCGCTGCCCAAGCGGTGGCATAGGTGGAGTGAGTGTGCACTACTCCCCCAACTTCGGGCATGTGCTTGTAGACGTATGCATGAGCTGCGGTGTCTGACGAGGGCGAGCCTTCGCCCTCGATAAGGTTGGCATCAAGGTCGCACACCACCATCGCCTCGGGCGTGAGATCGTCGTAGCTGACGCCAGATGGCTTAATGACCAGCAGATCCTGGGATCCGTCCTGCGCAGGACCTTTCACTCGCTGGGAAACATTGCCAGCTGTCCACACGATAAGTTCCCAGCGCGGGAGCTCGGCATGCAATTTAGAGACTATTTCGCGGGTTTCGCGCACGCGGGCGGCGAAGTCTGCATCCCAGGTACTCGGATCGCGGTGATCCATATTCAACCTTTCAATCGGTAGTTTTCCCATTCGCTACTCGAATCGGAAACTGACGTTAGCTTGCGCGACGTTTGTTCCATACATCAAAGGCAACTGCAAGCAGCAGCACCATGCCTTTGACCATCTGCTGAGTCGATGTTGACGCACCCATCAACTGCATGCCATTAGACATAACAGCCATAATGAGACCGCCAATGAGAGCTCCAGAGATGCGCCCGATACCACCGGTTGTCGAAGCACCGCCAATGAAACAGGCAGCGATAGCGTCAAGCTCGAACATGTTACCCGCTGCAGGCTGTGCACCGTTCATACGCGCCGAATAGATGACGCCTGCAACAGCTGCCAGGAAGCCCATATTCACGTATGTCAAGAAGGTCACGGACCGCACATTGATTCCTGACAAACGCGATGCGGCAATATTCCCACCGATTGCGTAGACGTTACGACCGAAAAGAGTCGAGTTCGCCAATGTGCCATAAACGAGGACGAGCAACGCCAAAATCACAAGGACCAACGGTAGGCCACGAGAAATGGAAAGCTGATATGCAAACCACATGACAATGGCACCGACGACTACGATCTTGGCGATAAACAAAGGCATAGATTCGACAACCTGGTTGTATGACATGCGCGCCCGACGCGCACGGAACTGCTGGACTGCGAAACCCGCGACCCCCAAAGCGAAGATCAGAAGCGTCAGTACATCGAATCCATTACCGCCCAACAGACCATTGAAGAAGCCGTTTGCGATGTTGTAGTAGGGCTTGGGGAACGGAGACAAAGAGACATTCTCCAGAATCTGGAAGGTCAGTCCTCGAAACAGAAGCATTCCCGCCAGGGTCACGATGAAGCCGGGAATCCCAACGTATGCAACCCAGAATCCTTGCCACGCCCCAATGATGAGCCCCAGTGCAATCGCCGCAAGAACCCCCACCCACCACGGCATCCCGTGTTTGATCACGAGCACGGCGGATAGCGCACCTGTCACCGCGACTACTGACCCCACCGAAAGATCGATCTGTGCCAAAACAATGACGAAAAGCATGCCAATGGCTAAGACGAGGATGTAGGAATACTGCAGGACAATGTTCGTGAGATTGCCTGGGCTTAAGAATGAAGGATTGAGTATCGCAAATAGAACGACAATGGCAAAGAAAGCGAAGAAAATACCACTTTGGCGAAGATTGCCTTTGATCATCGCGCCGAAATTTTGAGTATTGCTCACTGGTCTTTCTCCCTCGAAGGTTCAATTGTCATAAGTTCCATGAGATTTTCCTGGTTGGCTTCTGCTACTGAGAGCTCGCCTGTTATACGCCCGTATGCGAGCGTATAGACGCGGTCCGATATACCCAAAACCTCTTCTAATTCGGAAGAAATCACGATCACAGCTTTGCCTTCAGCCACCATCTGATTAATCAGCGTATAGATCTCAAACTTCGCACCAACATCTATGCCGCGCGTCGGCTCGTCAAGAATCAAGACATCTGCGTCCGTGTACAGCCACTTCGACAGGACTACCTTTTGCTGGTTTCCGCCTGATAATGAACCAGTGATCTGCAGGACTGACTGCGAACGAATATTTATCCGTTCTTTATATTCGTTTGCAACAGCGAGTTCCTCGTTACCGTTGACCATTCCTCGTTTGGATAGTTTGAACAGACCGGCTGCGGCAATATTGTGTCGAATATCGTCAATAAGGTTCAGCCCGTACTGCTTACGGTCTTCGGTCGCATAGGCAATACCGTGCTTGATAGCATCGGAAACCGTATTAATTTCGATCTGTTTTCCGTCTTTGTAAATCCTGCCCGTTATGTTTCGCCCATAGGATCGGCCAAATATGCTCATTGCGAGTTCAGTACGTCCCGCACCCATGAGTCCCGCGATACCAACAACTTCACCGTGGCGCACATTGAAAGAAGCGTCTTTAATGATTATGCGATCCTGTTGCGTGGGATGGTAAACGGTCCAGTCTTCCACTCGAAAAAGTTCTTCGCCGATATGCGAGTCTCGGTTTGGATAACGCTGCGATAGTTCGCGCCCAACCATCAGCGAGATGATCTTATTCTGCGTAGAAGTCGGGTCGCGCATGTCAAGAGTCTCAATCGTCTGCCCGTCACGCAAAATAGTTGTTCGGTCAGCAATCTCAGCGATTTCGTTGAGTTTGTGGGAAATGATCACGATTGATACACCGGAGTCGCGAAGCTGACGGACGAGGTCAAGGAAAACAGCTGAGTCGTTGTCATTAAGCGCTGCCGTGGGTTCATCAAGGATTAGAAGCTTGACATCCTTGGAGAGAGCCTTACCAATTTCAATAAGCTGCTGCTTTCCAACTCCAAGCTGCCCAATCTTGACAGTAACTTCTTCCTTGAGTCCGACTCGTGCCAGGATTTTTTCGGCACGATGGTTGACTTCATGCCAATCGATCAGCCCAGCCTTTCGAGGCTTCTCCATTCCGAGGAACAGGTTTTCAGCAATCGATAGGTAGGGAACGAGAGCAAGTTCCTGGTGAATAATCCCGATCCCAAGATGCTCAGAATCTTTGATCGACGAGAAAGAAACCTCTTTCCCCTCCCAGAGGATTTGCCCTTCATATTGCCCTCGCGGGTAGACACCGGATAGCACTTTCATCAGTGTTGATTTACCAGCACCGTTTTCTCCACACAAGGCATGAACTTCGCCGCGCCGAACTTCAAGGTTGACTTGCTTGAGCACAGGAACCCCGTTGAAGCCCTTATCAATACGGCGCATCTCTAAGATATTCGACGACATTTTTCTTCCATATTCGCCAGGGATGGGCGGTGGGTGGATGATTTGCGATCATCCACCCACCGGCTTCTTTACTGAGAGACGCCTGCTGAGACTTCTTCAGCCGTGTAGTAACCCGATCCGATAATGTCGGATTCAATATTGTCACGGTAGATGGTCTGAACCTCAAGCAGGAACGAAGGAACAACCTTGACGCCGTTATCGTAGGTTTCAGTGTCGTTAGCTTCTGGTTCTGCACCCGAACCGATTGCCTCAACCGCCTTCACTGCTTGCGCAGCAAGCAGGCGGGTATCCTTGAAGATTGTCGATTGCTGGACTCCATCATTGATAAGTTTGACAGAGGCAATCTCAGCATCCTGTCCTGTGACAACAGGAAGCCCATCGGATAGGGCAGGGCCATAGCCCGCGCCCTGTAGGGCTGTGAGAATGCCGCGGGAAATACCATCGAAGGGCGACAGGATTCCCGCGAGCGGTTCAGATCCCCCGCCGTAGGTCGATGTCAAAAGGTCTTCCATTCGCTTCTGAGCAGCCTCCTGAGACCAGCGAAGAGTAGCCGCTTGGTCGAAAGAAGTCTGGCCCGACTTGACAACTAACGTTCCGTCGTCAATAAACGGCTTGAGGGTATCCATTGCGCCGTCAAAGAAGAAACCGGCATTGTTATCGTCGGGAGACCCTGCAAAAAGTTCGATATTGAGCGGCCCTTTTGGTGCGTCATTGGCTTTCTTGCCTTCCTTGTCTGTCAGGCCAAGGCCGTAGAGCAATGCCGTGCCTTGCGCAACACCGACTTTGTAGTTGTCGAATGAGACATAAAAATCAACATTCTCGTTGTCACGAATAAGGCGGTCGTACGACACGACAGGAATATTGGCCGCACCTGCGGCATCAAGCTGACTCGATAGCGCCGTTCCATCAATGGAGGCGATGACCAAGATATCCGCTCCATTAGTGATCATTTGATCGATCTGCTGAGTCTGAGTCGGAATATCATCGTTGGCGAACTGCAGGTCTACTTTATATCCAGCCTTCTCAAGACCTTCTTTGACTGCATTGCCGTCAGCAATCCAACGTTCGGAAGTCTGGGTAGGCATTGCGACACCTACCGTGATCTCCTCATTTGACACAGCCCCCGAAGAAACACCGTCCGATGTGGACCCTGCTCCTCCGCCAGAGCATGCCGTTAGCAGGAATGATCCCGCTGCAAGCATTGCGATTGAACCGAATCCACCGCGATATGCAAAGTGTTTTTCTTTCATGGTTTGCTCCTCATTGAGTACCAAGCGATCATGGCAACAGCTCAACAACAGATTGCCACTTCCTTGAGGTTAACGCTCACTTATTAGTGGCGCAAACCACTAGGATTACCATTAGATAACAATCAAGCATTCCAATTGGCCTCGGTACAGCCAAGTCAGCAGAGCACCGATCTGACCTATACCGTTCACTGAGCATTCCTAGCGAAAGGAAATAGAGCGTCACGGCAAAGGAGCAGTCGAATCCCTGACTATAAGATGAGTTGGGCGAATAATCGGCTCGGCCTCATCAATCCCACCAATCGCAGACATAACAGCTGCCAAGGCTTGTCGCCCCAAATCCAAGAAATCCTGTCTAACAGTTGTCAATGCAGGACGAAAAAACTTTGCTTTCGGCTCATCATCAAAACCGACAATCGACACATCGTCGGGTACTGATAATCCGGCCTCGTCCAAAGCCTTAATCAAACCAAGAGCAACCTCATCATTGGCACAAAAGATCGCAGTTGGAAGGCCCTCACGAATAAACCTAAACCCCGCCTCATAACCAACGGTCCCCTCCCAACCGCGATAATGTGAAAGCCTCTCCGGGAGGCCATGCTCAGACAGTTCAGCCTGCCACCCTTCCAAACGCATCCTCGCTTCGAACCAATCCTGCGGGCCAGCAATATGCGCAATATCGCGGTGTCCAAGGTCTAAAAGATGACGAACAGCTTGACGTGCTCCCCCACGTTGATCAGCCCGAATCAGACGAATCCTCTCGGTAACAACATCTTCAGCCGCAGTAACAGCAACAATCGGAACAGGAGAACGGACCATCTGGATAGTGGCGGCTAGTTCCACAACAGGCGCTATAACAATGATTGCTTCAACAGCCAACCCAAGAAAATGATCAATCGCGTTCGAAAGAGACACAGTCGAGAAATCTTCCAACGTCATCACACTGGTGCTGTAACCGGCGCGCCGAGATTCAACTTCGATGGACACACGCATAGAAGATGGACCGTAGTGAGGAGAGGTCGTAGTGACGATACCTATGATGCCCGACTTGCGTGTCACTAATGCACGCGCCATAGAGTTACGCCGATACCCAAGCTGATCAATCGCTGCCAGCACCCGCTCACGAGTGTCCGGAGCAACCTTTCCCGTGCCATTGAGAACTCGGGAGACCGTCTGATGGGAGACTCCAGCGAGCGCAGCCACGTCCATCATGGCGGGCGGACGATTCTGCGATCGCTTGCTCATATTGGCCTCCTTGTCCAAAGTCGTCCCCGACACTTACTGCGGCAATAGGTGCGTTTAGCCTGATCATAACTGTCAACACATTGGGCAAGCGTTAGCCTCAGCGAAAACTTCGCCATTGAGCAAATCACTATGCAGAACTTTTGCCCAGACAAATTCTTGGTCGCACACTGCTGCATCTCGGAAGAGACTCCGCACGACGGGAGAAGTTCAACTAATTCACATCGCTTTGAAATTACTTCCAGCCCCACAAAGGACCTAGGTCCCTGCGAGTTTAGACACGAGATTCTCTGCAACACCAGTATCCATCGAATAATAGATACGTCCCTTCACTCCATTACCAGGAGAACAGCATGGCTCGCTCTTCGAAGACTCTCGAGGGGGCATCCGCCTCCTCGAAGCATCCCGTCGACCAAGTACCCCAAGTCGGCAAGCTCACAGTCTTGTCCATCCAGCACGTCCTCGCGTTCTACGCGGGAGCTGTGATTGTCCCCCTCGTCATCGCGCAGGGGCTGAACCTGGATGCCGAAACAACGATTCACCTCATCAACGCTGACCTCTTCACCTGCGGTATCGCCACCATCATCCAGTCGGCCGGCCTCGGCCCAAAGATCGGCGTGCGTTTGCCGCTGATCCAGGGTGTCACTTTCACCGCGGTGTCGCCGCTGATCGCTATCGGCCTGGCAGCCTCGGGCGGCCAAGGGGGCAACGCAGGGCTGCCCGTCATGTATGGCTCGATCATTGCCGCCGGCATCATCACTTTCATTGCAGCTCCCTGGTTCGCCAAGCTACTGCGATTCTTCCCGCCGGTCGTGACCGGCACTTTGCTGACCATCATGGGAACGACGCTCATGAGCGTGTCCGCCGGCGACATCGTCTCCTACGGGACTTATGCTCCAGAAGGCTCCAGCGAAGCCGTAATCAATGAGCTGACACTCAAGGGCTTTGGTTACGCGGCGTTGACGATTGCGTTGATCGTCATCGTCCAACGAGTCTTCAAGGGATTCATCGGAACGATTTCGGTGCTCATTGGCCTGGTTGTTGCAACCTGCGTCGCCGCTGCGCTGGGTGATACCGACTTCTCTGGCGTTGGTGAAGCCGCGGCCATTGGCATCACCACCCCATTCTTCTTCGGGATCCCGCAGTTCTCCGCCACCGGCATCTTGTCCATGGTGATCGTCATGGCCGTCACCGCCGTGGAAACCACCGGCGACGTCTTTGCCACTGGCGAGGTCGTGGGCAAACGCATCACGCCCAAGCACATTGCTGCAGCGCTGCGCGCAGACGGCCTGTCCACTCTGCTCGGCGGAATCCTCAACTCTTTCCCGTACACCTGCTTCGCGCAAAACGTCGGCCTCGTTCGCCTGACCCGCGTCATGTCACGTTGGGTGGTGACTCTCGCTGGCGTCATCATGATTATCCTCGGACTGTTGCCCAAGGCGGCTGCTGTCGTCGCGGCCATCCCCACACCCGTCATTGGCGGAGCCTCGCTGACGATGTTTGCTTCCGTTGCGGTGGTTGGCATCCAGACCCTGTCCAAGGTTGATATGCGCGACAACCGCAATGCGACAATCGTGTCCATATCGGTTGGCCTGGCCATGCTGGTGACTTTCAAGCCTGGTATCGCTGCGGGTATGCCCTCGTGGCTGCAGATTATTTTCGGTTCGGGCGTGACCATTGGTGCGCTGAGCGCGGTCCTCCTCAACCTCATATTCTTCCACATTGGCAAGGCAGATACTCCTGCCGTTGCCCTGGTTGACGGAAAGCCCGTGTCATTGGACGAAGTCAACGGCATGGAGCGCGACCAGTTCGTTTCTGCCTTCTCTTCGATGTTCTCCGGCCAGGCATGGCCGGTTGAGCGCGCCTGGGAACACCGTCCCTTCGCTACCGCCAACGATTTGCGTCAGGCTTTCGAGGACGAGGTCATCGCCGCTTCCGACCAGGAGAAGGAAGAATTGTTGTCGGGCTACACCGACATCGTCGACCTCGTACTGGCCGAAGCAGGCGATGAGCAGGCCCACGCTGATACCGCGGCACTGTCCTTGGGTTCCTTCGACGATCACGAGGAGAAGGAACTGCGTGCCATCGCTAGCGCATATCGCGAGAAGTTCAACCGTCCTCTAGTCATGTGCGTGACGACCTTGGCTGATCGTTCCCAGCTGATTGAGTCTGGTTGGAAGCGCGTCGAGTCCTCCCCTACCCGCGAAGCTCGTTTCGCTCTGGGCGAGGTCATCGATATTGCTGACGAGCGTTTCAATGCTCTCGTCGCAGATGCAAACCCGATCCGCACCGCATGGTCTCGCCGATTGGATCAGGTGGACTGAGTTTCTATTCCAAGTCCTAGCTGAGGCTTTGGACTGGATACACACAAGAAGGGCCCGGCCTTACGGCCGAGCCCTTCTTGCATCCCATCAACACAGTGCGAGTCTTCCCTATGCGATCTCCTCAGAGGTGTCATCGGCTCCTTCGAGTGGATCACCGTGATCCGGAGCCGTATTCCTTTGTGATGACTACAAAGTTAAGCGGGCAACCTTGAGAAGTCGTTGGGTCCACCTATGAGTTTCCTGTGTGGGTTTCGCGCGCAGGATCCGGCAGGTCTAGCGGGTGCCTCGCCGCCGTCCGGCAGTTCCGACGAGGGCGATCAGTCGTCCTCGGACTTAGCCATCGTTTCAATCGCCGAGTTCGACAGGTGCTCATCAGTTTGCGTGTTGCGCCACTCGTCAGTCCAGTTATCGCCCTCGATGGGTTCAATTCGCTCATACTCTTCGCCGAGCACCTCAACCTTTTCACCAACATTGACGTCGTCGAGCTCTGGCATAGCGGTCTCCTTTGGTCGCTGCAGTATTGACATGAGAATATCCGCTGAAATGAGGAGATGCTGAGGTTCAGTATTGAAAGACGATGACTGTTGATCGAGCCCGTGTGCCTGTCCTCTGCTCTACGCCCCAACTCACCTGTTGAAAGGTCCTGTCCATGACGCACTCCAAGCCAATTGATCCGCAACCTCGAAGTAGCGCTGAAAGATCTGAGAACCACCCACCCTTGGCTCAAATCCCACGCGGCGAGTACGCCTACCCTGGCCCTCTTCGTGACTCTCTCGTGGAAGCGATTATCGAAGGAACCAAAACCAGCACAAGCTGTCTGCTCGCCGAATTCGAGCCGGAACGAAATCCATTAACAGACCTCGAAGCTCTCGAAGCAGTAGTTGATTCACACGACAATATTGTGTGCGTGACATGCATAATTGACGTCAGGATCACACGCCTCGGTGACATTACTGATCAGCACGCGATCGCTGAAGGCGAGGGCTATACGGATGCCCAGCATTGGCGCAGAGAACACGAACGTTTTTGGCGTTCCCCTGAATACGTCAGTGACATGGGTTTGGTAGATCTGACTGACGACACCCCGGTCGTCTGCTACTCATTTAAAATAGATCGGCGATACCCAGTCAGAAAACCCGTCCCGTGGGATAAGAGTTGAATTCAACCTGTCTAATACTCAAGCTGCGACCATCCCAATGCCGCGCACGCTTTTTAAGACGAGCCGCATATTGCTCCTCGATGATCTGGCACGCAATCTCGTGCCACATCCCGTGCCACCGTCGTGCCACTAAGGATGCCCTTTCATGCCCTATTGTGCGCTATTGGATGCTAGACACAATGCTCCAAAAACGGCTTGATAGCAACAGAAAATCCCAGAACCATGCGGTTCTGGGATTCCCTGTGTGGAGATGGGGGGAATCGAACCCCCGTCCGATGGCCGGCCCCGAGGTCTTCTCCGGGCGCATCCTGCTATTTATTTCTCAGCTCTCGACGTCATGCAGGCCTGCTGCCGATGAGCTCAGTCGATTAAATGTCGGAACGGGCCCACCGACATGACCCGCACCCAGTGGCTCCCTGAATGACGCCAGACACCAGGCTGGGAGCACCACCTGGGCTGACGGACTAAAGGTTCACGCGGCGATATCAGGCGGCGAGAACGTAGTCGGTGCGGTTCTGTTCGGCACCTATTGGTTTGCACGCAGCGTTAACGAGTTGAGCGCACATTCTCGGCCCGCTTCCCCTCGATCGACGACCACCGTCGAAACCGATCATCCCCTATTGAGTTCTTCAACTCCCCGGCCGCACATGACCGGACACATCACAGTATCGCGCCACTCAAATATATTCAAGGGCTGGCGAAAGATATAGAACCATTTCGCGGAAAACTACCGACGAGCCTGCTTTGTGTACCGGCGCATCTCACGCAGCGCCTCGCGCTTATCCTGCGCCTCGCGCAAAGCCTGGCGCTTATCCCACTCCTGTTTACCTTTAGCGAGCGCAATTTCGACCTTGGCGCGCCCACCCAAAAAATACAGCTCCAAAGGAACGATCGTGTACCCCTTGACCATCACTTTTTGTTGAAGGCGCTCAATCTCCGACTTGTGCAACAACAATTTGCGCTTGCGGGTTGGAGCGTGATTGTTCCACGACCCCTGCGCATACATAGGAATATTTGCGCCATACAACCAGGCTTCGCCATCTTTAGCTTCAACCCACGAATCCACCAAGGAAGCTCGCCCCATTCGCAGGGCCTTAACCTCCGTACCAGACAAGACCAGCCCAGCCTCCCACGTGTCCTCAATGAGATAGTCGTGGCGAGCTTTCTTATTGCGAGCGACCGTTTTCTTCGCGTCGGAGGCAGCCTTGCGACGTTCCCCTTCGGTCATCTTCGGTTTCTTCCAGTCCTTGGGCACGACGCACCCCCTTCTGCATTAAGTCGAACGAGGACGACCTGGTTAGCCTGACTCCTCAGCCACCCGAATGAGCAGCGGGCACCCATATTAGCGCGATCAGAAGTAGTTCATCGGATCAACATAGCTACCGTTATTCATCACGCCGAAATGCAAGTGACATCCGGTGGAATAACCAGTCATTCCTACTTCACCAAGAACATCGCCCGCACGCACAGACTGGCCAGGCGACACATAGGTTGCTTGAAGATGCAGATACTCAGTGAGCGTCGAGACCCCGCCAATCATTCCATGGTTGACATCGATGTAGTTGCCAGCTGACACATTCGATGACACAGTCGACACCGTTCCATCTGCGACCGCATAAATCTTGTCACCACACATGGCCCCGAAGTCGACTCCCTGGTGGAACTTTTGATAGCCGAGCACAGGATGCATACGCCAACCAAAAGGCGAGGTCACAGTCATATTGTTGACCGGATTTACCCAGCCGCCAGCGCTAGTGGAGTAGGTGGTATTCGCTAATCGGTTCTGTTCGTCGATCTTGGCGAGCTCAGCCTGTTTCGCCGCGTAGTCGACCTCAGCCTGTTTAAGTTGGGCCTGAGCTTCGCCCTTCATCGAATCCCACTCAGCCTGTTTCGCCTGTGTCGCCGACTTCAACGAGTCCAACTCATTGACCTTGCTGCGAGCCTCCTCTTGCGCAATACCAGCCTCTTCGGAGGCTTTCTGGGCCGTCGCCTCAAGCTTGGCAATCCTCTCAGTGATCGCCTTTTGACGAGCCACCTGACTGCGCTGAGTCGCCTGAGCGTCGAGGGCAGCATTAAGTGCTTGAGATTGAGAACGACTCATCGCCTCGGCCGCGGCAGTACGTTGATCAATCGACGCCGTTCCCTTAGCAGTCAAAGCAACAGTGACAGCAGAGGCAGAACCATTCTTGTACATCTGACGTGCCAAGTCAGCGATGGCCGCAGTGGCCTCAGACTGGTGCTGCTCTGCCTCCTGCACGCTCGCCGCCAAATCATCGTGCTCTGCCTGAGCAGACTCCAATTGTGCGAGGGCGACCTCATGCTGACGCCTCGCGGCCTCGTACCGAGATTCAGCATCAGATAGTGCCTTCTGCGCAACAGGAATCTGCTCATTCAGCCCCTGCAATTCGATAAAGATATCTGCTAGATGGGCATCGATGCCCTCGATCTGAGAGCGCAAGTTATCAACATCTCGCGACGCGTCCTCCACTGCTTGTGCAGCGCGATCGCGATCCTCATCAGCCCATGCTTCTTGGGACGATCCAGGTGCCAGACTGGCGCCCAGACACATGGCAGTCAAAGCAACGAGCCAGGCCCGTCCTCGTCTACGCGAAGATTTCTTGATCGACACGATGCTCCTCCTACTCATGCCTTCGTGTACTTCGCCAACGACAAAGCTGAAGCAAAGAGCGCCAACAGCACCGCAGCCAGAATCAAAATCGGCGTCATGATCCACACCTCGGTGGATGAGATGAAGCTCGTCCATTGGAAGGCCGGTGCCAGCCAGCCCTGGATAAGGAAATGGACGCCCGCAAAAAGTGCGCCAATGGCAGCTACCGCGCCAACGACGGCAGCAAGGGCACCCTCGATCATGAATGGAGCCTGAATGAACAGGTTCGATGCGCCGACATAGCGCATGATTTGAGTTTCAGTTTCGCGGCTCATTGCAGATAGGCGGATTGTTGTCGAAATCAGCAAGATTGCAGCAACAATCATGACCGCACCCAGACCAAGCGCCAAACTGCGCGCAGAATCAATGACCTTGAATAGAGGCTCAACAATCTCACGTTGATCTCGAACCTCGGCGACCCCATCGACACCGGAGAACTCTTCTTTAATGATCGAATATTGCTCCGGGTCAATGAGTTTGATCCGGAACGCCACCTGCATCATGTCAACGCTGGTCCACTGACCAATCTTTAGGTCCCCGTAAAGTTCACGGAAGTTCGCGTACGCCTCTTCCTTGGATTCCTCGTAGACCTTTTCCACATAGGTGGACATCTCGGCCGACTGGAGTTTCTTACGCACGGAAGCGATCTGTTCTTCGGTTGCTTCTTGACCGTTGCACGACGCCGCCGAGTCGTCGATGGCACACATGTACACCGACACTTCGATCTTGTCGTACCACTGTGACTTCATTCGGGAGACCTGCATTTGAGCCAGGCCAGCGACGCCCACAAAGAGCAAGGACACGAAGGTGACGAGGATGACCGCAACAGACATTGCGCGGTTACGAGCCAGGCCCTTGCCGACCTCGGAGAAAATAAAACGTAGCTTCATCGTGTCACCTGGCCGATCCGTAGACGCCGCGGGACTGGTCACGGACCACGTTGCCATCGTGCAATTCAATGACGCGCTTGCGCATCTGGTTAACGATGTCAGCGTCGTGGGTGGCCATAACAACAGTGGTTCCTGCACGGTTAATGCGGTCAAGTAGACGCATGATGCCCAGCGACGTGTCGGGATCGAGATTGCCCGTCGGTTCGTCAGCTAGCAGCAATTCGGGACGGTTGACCATTGCGCGCGCGATCGCAACACGCTGTTCTTCGCCGCCAGACAGTTCGTGCGGCAGTCGCTTTTCCTTACCGGAAAGCCCTACGAGGTCGAGGGCTTCGGGAACCTGAGTTTGGATAGCGTGCTTGGTTTTGCCAATGACCTGCATCGCTAAAGCAACATTTTCGTACACGGTCTTTGACGGGAGCAGCCGGAAATCTTGAAAAACCGTCCCGATTTGACGGCGTAGTTTCGGCACAGACCAGTTCGATAGCTTGGACACATCCTGGCCCAGAACCCAGACTTTGCCTGACGTTGCTTTCATTTCTCGCATGACAAGCTGAAGGAAAGTGGACTTTCCGGAGCCGGATTTTCCGACGAGAAAGACGAACTCTTCTCGTTCGACCTCAAGGGACACGTGGTCCAGGGCGGGGCGTGCACCGGGCGTGTACACCATGGTGACGTCGTCGAATCGAATCATGATTCCGTTCCAGATCGGGGTTACGGTCCCGATCAGAGTAGGCACCGCCTTGCCTAGGCGGGCCTAACGACACGCATCCTGTGCGATCCCAGGTTCATCACCTGCGGCACACGAGGATGATTGGCGCCTTGCGCGAACCACAGCAAGATGGTCGAAGCCACGAGCGACATCGGCCGACATCTCGAGTGGATCACCCGATGTCGGTGTTGCGCTACTCAGCCTTCGGTCTCGTTTTGTTGGTTCTTACGCCAGCGAATACCGGCATTGATGAAACCGTCGATATCGCCGTCAAAAACGTTTTGTGGGTTGCCTGACTCGAACTCGGTGCGCAGGTCTTTAACCATCTGATAGGGCTGGAGGACGTAGGAACGCATCTGGTCGCCCCACGATGCTTTCACGTCGCCAGCGAGCTCTTTCTTCTTGGCTTGTTCTTCCTCGTGGCGCAAGACTAGGAGCCTGGATTGCAGAACCCTCAGGGCCGCAGCGCGGTTTTGAATCTGGGACTTTTCGTCCTGCATTGACACGACGATGCCTGTAGGGATGTGAGTCATGCGTACAGCCGAGTCCGTCGTATTCACAGACTGACCGCCAGGACCTGATGAGCGGAACACATCGACCTTGAGTTCGTTTTCAGGAATCTCAATATGGTCAGTGGATTCAATGAGCGGAATGACCTCAACCGCAGCAAAGGACGTCTGACGGCGCCCCTGGTTATCGAAGGGACTGATGCGCACGAGGCGGTGAGTTCCAGCTTCAACCGACAAAGTACCGTAGGCGTAAGGGGCTTGGACCTCAAAGGTCGCTGATTTCAGGCCGGCTTCCTCAGCGTAGGAGGTGTCCATGACCTTCGTCGGGTAGCCGTGGCGTTCGGCCCAACGCAGGTACATGCGAAGCAGAATCTCAGCGAAGTCAGCGGCGTCGACACCGCCGGCGCCCGAACGAATCGTAATAACGGCGTTGCGTTCGTCGTACTCACCGTCCAAGAGCGTGCGAATCTCAAGTTCGGAGATGTCTTTCTTGAGCGAATCGAGGTCGTTTTGCGCTTCTTCAAGGATGAGTTCGGCCTCGTCAGGATCCTCCCCTGCCATCTCAACCATGGCTTCAAGATCGTCGATTCTGTCCACCATCTTGGTGACCCGGTCAAGCTCCGATTGGCGGTGGCTCAGCGCTGAAGTCACTTCCTGAGCATGGGCCGGATCGTCCCACAGATCGGGAGCGGTTGCCTGGGATGAAAACTCTTCGATCTGGGCGCGCAGCTTGTCGGGCTGGACGACCGCGATGACGTTGTCCATCGTGGTGCGCAGGTTTTGGATTTCTTCAGCAAATTCAGTGGCCACCCGTCTAGCCTAATCGATTCGCTGCAAGAGTGAAGACAGGGGTAACGAGGACGACCGCGGCTCAGCGCATCGCAAACTCAGTGGGGGCCGGCATCCGCAAGGATGTCGGCCCCCACTCGAACAGCTGAACTATCAGCCCTCGACCACGCTAAATCAGATGACTCCGTGGGCAAGCATCGTGTCAGCGATCTTGACGAAACCAGCCAAGTTCGCGCCCGCAACATAGTCGCCGGGCACGCCATACTCTTCGGCAGTCTCAACCGAAGCCGCATGGATGTTCACCATGATCTGGTGGAGCTTTGAGTCAGTTTCCTCGAAAGGCCACTGGGTGCGGCCCGAGTTCTGCTGCATTTCCAAAGCCGAAGTAGCCACGCCACCAGCGTTAGAAGCCTTGCCGGGTGCGTAAGCCACGCCCGCCTCCTGGAGAGCCTCGATTGCTTCGGGAGTAGTGGGCATGTTCGCGCCCTCGGCGACCAGTTGGACGCCATTCTTGATCAGCGCCTGCGCGCCCGACAGCGGAAGCTCGTTCTGGGTGGCGCAAGGAAGAGCGATGTCGCAGGGAACATCCCAAATGGAACCATCGGAAATGAACTTGGCGCTGGAACGCTCGTTGGCGTAGTCGGAGACACGTCCGCGACGCACCTCTTTAATGTCCTTGATGAGGTCGAGGTCAATACCGGCCTCATCAACGATGTAACCGGAGGAGTCAGACAGAGCGATGACGGTGCCGCCAAGCTGCTGGACCTTCTCGGTGGCGTAGATTGCCACGTTGCCAGAACCGGAAACGACGACCTTCTTGCCTTCGAAGGAATCAGACCTCGTCTTGAGCATTTCTTCAGCGAAGTACACCAGACCGTAACCGGTGGCTTCGGTACGGGCGAGGGAGCCGCCCCATGCCAAGCCCTTGCCGGTCAAAACGCCCGCGTCGAAGCGATTGGTCAGGCGCTTGTACTGGCCGAACATGTAGCCAATTTCGCGAGCGCCCGTACCAATATCGCCGGCGGGAACGTCGGTGTCGGGGCCGATGTGGCGGTGTAGCTCGGTCATAAAGGATTGGCAGAAACGCATGATTTCGGCATCAGACTTGCCCTTCGGATCGAAGTCGGAGCCGCCCTTGCCGCCGCCAATAGGCAGACCGGTCAGTGAGTTCTTGAAGATCTGCTCAAAGCCCAGGAACTTAATAATCGACAGGTTCACCGAGGGATGCAGACGCAGGCCGCCCTTGTAGGGGCCGATGGCGGAGTTGAATTGGACGCGGTAGCCGCGATTGACGTGGACGTTTCCTGCGTCATCGGTCCACGGGATACGGAAGAGGATCTGGCGCTCGGGCTCAACGATGCGTTCGTAGATCGAAGCATCAGCGTATTCCGGCTTGCGCTCAGCAAGAGGGGCAATGGTCAGCAGGACCTCGAAGACAGCCTGGTGGAATTCGGGCTGCGAGGGGTCCCGATCCACGACGGACTGATAGACGGGACGAAGCGATTCGGACAGACGATTGATGTCAAGATTTCCCATAGCCAAAATTTTGACAGTCTTTACCTTGTCATGAAAACAAGTTTCCATATTCTGGCGCGGACTTTTCAGCGGGGGCTCACGAGGAGGAAAATCAATAACGGCCTCACCTCTTTAAGGCTCTCTCCCACATAATTCACCGAATAATCGACGATGATGTGCGCTCTAGAATCGGCGCCGCAACACCGGAAAATCCCCTCGGAAGTCCCGGCAGTACAGACTGTGCACGAAGAGTCACAAAGACCTCGTTACCTACGATCACCGTGTCGATAATTTCAACGCCGGCCCCTACTGAACATGACGAATCAGACATTATTTCTACGGCACTCGTAGCGCTGGCCACCGCCCCGCTTTCAGAAAGCACCAGCTCGTCCGCGCCCATAATGTAGAAACTGTCCCCATCGATCGCACCAGCAGCCGCGCTTGAAGCCCTGTCTGCACAGGCAATCAACCTGCGGTCTTGAATGGCAACGGAGGTGACGGCCATCGAAATCAGAACGAAAACTACAACAACGCCAACGCAAGCCACGAGCAGCATCCCAATGCGCCCGTCATCATCGGCCAGCCCTTTTCTTGTCATCAATCGGCTGCGCATTCCCCTCATTGGATTACTACTCCTTCAACTGGGGCACTCGCTGTTGAAGTCACCGGGATCCACGCGCGGTCATTGACCCAATCTGGCATCAACGGCAAACGAACACTGGTGCGCACGCTGACGGTCACATTCCGATTCGCACCCGAACACACTTGGCATCCAATGGTTGTATCAACCCCCTCGTCGACGCCGAAGTCCTGGAAAGCCAGAGAAACCTGAGCTCTCGCAACCGCTTCTTCGGCCGGATCCTGCGCCAAGATCCGCACGGCCTCTCGGGAGGCGGCCTCGCACGCCAAAACACTGGCCTGCACCTGTGCGAGAGCCAGGATGAGGTACAGCACCGGGACGACGACAATCACCATCAATGCGACGAACTCGACAGTGGCCTCGCCCTCGTCTCGCACAGATCGTTTGTAGAGGTCACTCAGACGGCGGTGAAGAATCGACTTGTGAACAGCGCTCACAATCGAACCTTTCTTCTGGCGGCGAGCCCGATCAACGTTCATCGTTACCCTCAACAATTGAGGTTCCGCGCACCGTCAGCCATTGAGGGCCCAGATTGAGCAGGATAGGCAGAGCGGCTGTCAGCTCGACAACGATCACTTCGCGCCCTGCTTGGGTCGAATACGAGGCCGAAATCTGACGCTGCGACGACGCTCCCACTACAGATGAATAGATTTCATCTGTGCGAGCAATAGCTTCTTGGGAGTTGCCGCCCAACAGACCTCCACGTCGGGCTCCCTCACCTGCCGCGCTGATCGCCATATTGCGGGTATGTAAAGCAAACCCCATTTGAAGCAATGCCAACACGATCAGCATAACTAGGCCTTGGAGCAGCACCGTTGAAACAACCTCAGAGCCTCGATCGTCACCCAAGGATCGCTTAAAGTCCCCTGACCGCATCAGTGCAATCCACTGCCGTATTCGCACCAAGATTCGCCTCGCCAGATGTTTCCCCGGTCAGATTCCTGAGACGGAGTCCAATGCACGATTAAAGATCTCGATCAGACGATCCGAAGCAACGCCCCAGATGAGAACGACAAGAGCCGCCGTCATCAATGTAATGAGCACCCAGCCGGGCACATCACCGCGCTCATCGTCGTCACTGACGAAGAACGACGCGATGAATGCTTTGAGCAAAAAGATTTTTGAATGGAACAGGTCCATTATTCACTCCTGGTTCTTGGTTTTCCTTGGGGACTGGTTGAAATGGGTCGTGCGGCTTCAGGGGGAAATATCCAGAGCCATCAAGCCCGGATAGAGAGCGAAGAGGATCGTGACTGGCAGGATCAGGAAAATCACGGGGAAAAGCATGGCGATCTCGCGTTTACCGCCCTCTTCCATGAGTGCTTGGCGTGACGATTCTCGGATGTCGCGAGCCTGGTCATGCAGTACCTGGGCTAAGGGAGCTCCCCGCTCAATCGACGTAATGAGTGTCTGGCAGAGCCGGTCCAGGGCCGCAGAATTATTGCGGGCGGACAATTCCGCCAAAACGCGTGTCGAGGGCGACCCCGTCTTCATGTCTGCGACTGCCTGACTGAGTTCAGTGGCCAGATCGAAAGTAGAGATGCTTGCGACGCGCTCCAAAGCGTTGGGAATCGATTCGCCGGCTCCCACAGCTAGTGACAACAATTCGGAAGCGTCGGGTACTTGCAACTCGATCCGCTTCTGGCGGGACGTGGCCCTCCAGGTCAAAACACGATCCCATAGAGCACATCCTGCAAGAGCTCCAATTGCCCCAGACACAATAACGACGGGCATGCCCGACAGTCCTCGCGATGCAAGGACAGGGATCAAGGCGGCGACGGTGACAGCCATGCATGTCACACTGCAAATGAGTTGCTGAAGGCGGAACGGCCCGACGTCTTCATTCTGTCCAAGAAGCTGCAGCCTGCGTTGAACAGAAGATGTTGTCGAACCGAGCGCCTCTAAGACGCCGTTGATCCATGCCACCGTGTCGGTGGAATCTCTAGCTACCGTCCTGCCAGGTTGAACGGCTCCTTGGGCAACACGCCGAGCTAAATTCGGTCGGCGCGCATCGACGGCACCAATGAGCCAGAAAATCCCAGAAGCGCCGACGATTCCAACGATCGCTGGGACTACGAGTGATGACATCAGAGCATTCATCGCATCGTCCTCGGATCAGAGGACAGGCGACCAACGTATTGCATGAGCAGATACGCAACCACGCATAATGCGGCTCCAGCCGCCAGCACCCCGACACCCTGCGCGGAGTTCCAAGCGGCCGCGGCCTGAGGCTGAGCGGAGATCATGACGAGGACGAGCCACGGCGCCACCACCGCCAATCGCGCAGCATTGACAGTCCAGGACTGACGGGCTTCCAATTCTCCCCTGACTCGGGCGTCCTCTCGCAATAAAGTTCCCAGATCTCGCAGGAGGATTGACAGGTCTGAACCTCCGACCTCGCGCGCCAGGCGAAGAGCTTCAACAATCCGGTCTGCTACCGGATCAGCAAGTCTGGCTTTGAGTCGGTCAAGAGCTATATCAAAACGACCCTCCGCCCGATAGTCACTTGCAAAAGCCCGGAAAGCAGGTTGAAGAGCTACCGGACCGGACGTCCCTAAGTCCGAGAGCAATTCGGCAAGTCCAGCCCCTGAGCGCACTCCCGCGACGAGGGTATCAATGACATCGGGCCATCCTTCGCGCATCTGGCGCAGCCGCCGCCTGGCAACAGACGAGAGATACATTTGCGGCAGAGGGACAACGATAATCCCGATAACTGCAGATACTGCAATTACTCCGGTCCATGCGAATACCAGGAAGAAGACTGCGAGTCCAGCACCCAGGGATAATCCCACCAGCCGACGAACCGTCAATCCCTGGACGCTCGCGCGCACCAACTGATCATCCCAACGGATGAGCCATTGAGGACGGGCGATGTGCAGGTGCGGTGCTCCCACCCACACTGAAGCGACGAGGACGAGTCCGATCCCTAAAGTGAGTCCGAGGATGACGGCAATCATGAGGCTCGTCCTGCCAGGAGGGCGGCGAGGTCGAAGCCTGCCGCTGCGAAGCGGTCGTGCATGTCTAGGCCTCCCGCGCCGCGTTCAAGTGTCGTTCCGTTGAAGCGCCACAATTCCGATGCCTCAATGCGCGTGCCCTCAGTTCTGCCTGGTATTGCCACGATTTCGCTCAGTCTGCGTTTGCCGGTGGCATCGCGTTCTACCTGACACACGAGGTCGACGCTGGACGCCAATGTGGGAACAACGAATCCGGTGGTCACGTTTTCCCCAGCTAGCAGGGGCAGAACCGTCAATTTGTCGAGGGCTTCGCGCGCCGAGTTGGCGTGAACGGTTGCCATGCCCGGTACTCCGGCGTTAAGAGCGAGGAGCAGATCGAGTGCTTCAGGACCTCGAACTTCACCGACGATAATGCACTCTGGTCTCATTCTGAGTGACTCTCGGACCAGGTCGCGCAGCGTGATTTCTCCGCGATTTTCGATATTGCCTGGGCGAGTCTGCATGGCAACGCAGTCCCAGTTGGCCAGCCCAAGTTCAAATACTTCCTCGCAGGAGATGACTCTCCTCGACCGAGGAAGTTCGCCTGCTAGCGCCCGCAGTAGGGTGGTCTTACCAGCCTGGGTTGCACCGGAAACCAAGATTGATAGGCCAGAGGCCACAGCTGCTTTAAGGAATTGGGCCATCGGCTGGGGCACCATGCCGACACTGACCAAGTCATTGAGGCTGCGCGCCCATTGCACATGCTTGCGAATATTGACTGACCAGTGCCGTCCGGTTACGGGTGGAATCACCACGTGGAGTCGTTCGCCGCCCCTGAGCGTGGCGTCAACAAAAGGCTGAGACAGGTCCAGTCGTCGCCCTGAGTGCACTAGCATTCGTTCAACGAGTTCACGAACGTCTTGATCGGACAAGATCACGGTGGTCAATTCAGCAACACCAGCTCGAGCGGCAAAGACTCTAGAAGCAGAGTTGATCCAGATTTCTTCAACCTCGGGGTCATCGAGCAGACCTTGGATGGGGCCAAGTCCGGCAACTTCGGACATGATTTCGCGTATGCGCTCATCACGTTCGACTGGTGTCAATGGTTCAGACAGCTGGTCAATGGCTTCTTCGACGAGGGCGAGCGTCGCATCAGTGTGCGTATTTGGATCAATTCCGCGGCGCGCAAGCCGTTCGCGGATCCACTGCACGTGGTTTTTTAAGGCGTGTGCCTGCATGCTCAGATCCCTTCTCTTGCACGAACACCAACTTGCTGACCGATCGGTTGAAAGTTAGCAGTGTCTCCCTATAAAGAACAAGACTTTGCCTCAAGCTGTGGAAAACCCCGACGAGATTCCCAATCAGGCGCGCCAAGCGCATGTACCGTGATGGGGTGAATCGCGCGAAGACTCCCCTCGAATTGGCAGCCCTTGCCACTGCAGCCGTCCCCGGTCTGCAAGTCGCTGGATTGAAGCCACCCCAGTACTGCGACGAAGTCATGTCGGTAACAGGCCTCATCGACCGTCAAGGCAATCGTTGGACGGTTTCTTGTCCTCACGACACTGTGGGCGGCCTCGATATCGATGCTCAGTCGGGAGTCCTTGACCATCTGGCCAAAGCACGGGACGCCAAACGCATTCCTTTCGATGTTCCGCGTATCCACGGCAGTACGCGCACGCCCGAGGGCGACCGTGTCATCGTCCACCAAGATCTGGGTGGACGTAACATGCAAGACTTCGACTTCGAGGATCACCACGTATTGCCAGCATCCTTGGGGCGAGCTTTGGCTGCACTGCACAATCTGCCCAAATCCGTCTACACCCTGCTGGACCTGCCCTCCTATTCGGCCAGTGAATGTCGCGAACGTCAATTGGCACTCCTTGACGAGGCCGCAGCCCAGGTCTTGATCCCAGCAAACCTATGGGACCGTTGGGAAGCTGCTCTTGAGGATTTATCCCTGTGGCGTTTTCAATCCGTACCCGTCCACGCAGACCTTCAAGACAAAGCGATCATCGTTGACAACGGTGCCGTGACAGCAATGACAGGGTTCTCGTCAGCACATGTGGGTGATCCAGCCCAAGACATCGCATGGATCTTGGCTCGTTCTACCGAAGAGTTCCTCGAGGGTTTCAGCAACGCCTACACGCGAGACCGCAACGGCGTCGACCTCCAGCTTTTCGTCCGCGCTCAGCTCCTATCCGAACTCGCTATCGTACGTTGGCTGGTCCACGGCCTACATGCCGAAGATCGATCGATCGTTGAAGAAGCACGCCAGATGCTCAGTGAGCTGTCGCAAGACCTAGGCGAGGATCAGCTCGTGACACCTCAAGCACCGATCGCCCCATTAAAGCCTGACACGGCAGAGCCTCGGCACGAGGAATCAGGACACACGGTCGAAGAACCAAGCGCCGACGAGACAACGCAAGAAAGGCAACCGTCTCTTGACGAGTCGGCGAGGGGATTAGACGCAGGAGAGCCTGCAACGGAAAAGCTTCGACTTGATTCGAATGGCTATCCTCTGGTCTGACCCCGCGGATGCCTTGTGTTGTCGTCCTTTTTAATTCATCGCTACCGTCACTAGATCTGCCAGGTCTTGGGAGGCGTAGTCACCACACATAGACTCAACCTGTTTCAGGTTGAGAATGTTCGGCTCGTTCATAAATACGACCTTGGCGTCGACCTCGTCCGGGTCAATATTCATCCTCTCCGCCCAAGCTTTCTTGTATAGCCGCAACTGTGTGAGGTAGTAGCGCATCTGCTTGGCTGACGTGTGAGCTCCCGGTGTTCGTCCCGATTTCCAGTCGACCACGACGTATCGACCGCTCTTTTCTTGGAATACGGCATCGATTCGTCCTTGGACACTGATTCCACCAACGGTGACAGCGAAAGGTTCTTCCAAAGCAATCGGAGTCAGACTCGACAAATCCAAAGACATAAAGTTGTCTTTGAGCTTGTCTAAGCGCAGGCGCGTCTCCTCGTCTAACGCTGACTCATCAATCAGAGGGTCTATTGGCGGTTCCTCGGCTCCCCTGCGTAATTGACGTTCTACCCAAGCGTGGAAAATTGTCCCCAACTCCGAGTAGGCGGAGGGTTCAACCGGCATAGGCCGACGAAGGTCAGATGCGAATTGCTGGGGGTCTTCAAGTAGAGCCGCCACCGATGTTGCGGGGATCGCGTCTTGCCAAATCGTGAGAACGCACTTTTCGTGAGCAGTTCTTCGTTCCTCGAGCAGCGCTGTCACGTCACGCACTGACGGCTCATCTTCGATCTGCGCCAGCATCTCGAAGATGTCCTGGTCGCTTGTCATTTGAGCGAGTTCTGCGCATACAGACGAGGCAGCTTCGGCCATCCGAAGCCTTGATGGCCCCGGAGTCTGCGGGAAGAGCGCCGGTTCTTCAGCGGGTAAAAGCATCTCTGCTTCATCCCTTGGCGGACACTCGACAATGGCTGATTGAAGTTGTGCCAACTCGTCTTGAGCACTGGTGGCCCCCACCGGCTGGTCTATGGGCGAGCCGCAAGTAGCCGCGGGTGACATCGCAGCGTCCCCAATTGCCAACGAAGTATCCATCGACGCAGCTGCCTGGTTCTCGGCATCAATATCCGCCTGCAGGACGCGCATGAGAGCGCGGCGGCCTTCCATCAGGTAGCGGGAAGGATCTCGCGGAGTCTTTGCGGTATTCACCCACGAGCCAATGAGGAGCTGGTTGTGACGCGCCCTGGTCATAGCAACATATGCCAGGCGGCGTTCTTCCCTTTCCAGGTGAGCGCCCATCGATGGCTTGTAGTGGTCCTTCAACCAGTTGCTGAATTGTGCAGACGGCGTTCTGCCCTCCGTTAGCTCAATGGCAAATGGGGGCAGATCCTTCGAGTCTCCTCGTAGAGGATGCGGCAGCTCTGAAATCGCATTCACCCATCCCACATCGCCTGGCGGTTCTTCAAGCCAGTCAACGGACTTGCCGGAGTGCTTGGGGAAAGAGCCATCAGACATGCCAAAGACAACAACAGAGTCCCATTCCAGGCCTTTAGCCGCGTGGATTGTCATGATCTGAACGGCATCAGGATCCGGTTCGGCGGTTGCCATGTCTAACCCGGACTCTTCTTCCTCAACAGCAGCCAACCACGTGAGGAACGACGAAAGACTTGCTCCCGGCGTCTCAGCCTCGTAGTTGACCACCACGTCAACGAATGCATCGAGGGACTCGCGCCCACCTGCAGTCAGAGGATCAGCAATCGCGTCATCGACAATCCCCATGATGGTCATGGCTCGTTCAACTTGTTCTGTCAGCCCACGCCCTGCTCCTTCGCGGATAGCTGCCAGCCGTCTTCCCAGCAGGGAAATACGTTCCCATCCGATCTGAGACAAGGCTGGGCGCCCCTGCCCAGCCGACCAACCAGGCTGGGGTGGACTGTCCACCGCATCAAGCAGGATCGCCGTATACGGATCGTTTCCCTCTTGCCGAGCCCGATACGCCGCCCAATCTGCCAGAGCAACCAAATCTGAAGCACCCAGGTCGAGATTGGCCAGCAGTCTCATGAGAGAGGGGGACTGGCGTGGATCATTAGACAATTGGAGGACTGCTCGCAGATCGACAATGACAGGCTGATCCAATAGGCCACCAAGCCCAACCACTTGGGTCGGTATGCCTCGCTCTTTAAGTGCACGTTCAATATCTTTGAAAGGGGCTCTCCTGCGGCTCAATACTGCAACGCTCGGGCGCTTCTTGCCGATACCTACCCTGTGTGTTTCTACGAAATCGACCACCCTTTTGAGTTGGGCTTGGTAGTTCTCAACGTAGGCAACCTCAACTTGTCCCCTGTCCGCCCCCGGCCTGGCGTTGAGAATAGGAGATTTTGCCCGCCGCGAGTGCTCCCTCAGCGGCGTAGCAATCTCGTTAGCAGCCACAAGGATCTGCTGATCATTGCGCCACGCCGTCGAAAGCGTCAGGGTCTGTTCGGGCTCCGGCTCAGCTTCGGTTTGGAAGCGTTCCAGGAAGGTTTCCAATGACGAAGCAGATGCTCCACGCCACCCGTAAATAGCTTGATTCGGGTCTCCGACGGCCGTGACTGGATGATCATGGAACAGTGCTGCCAACAGTTCCATCTGAATGACCGAAGTGTCCTGAAATTCGTCGAGCAGGACGGCCTTGTATTCTTTGCGGATCAACTCGCGCACAGCCGGTGCTTCTTGAACGATTCTGTGTGCGAGGACTAGTTGGTCCGAAAAATCCACGTATCCCGCGTCGCGTTTACGGCGAGCAAATTCTTCGATTGGTCCCAGAAGACTGATGCGCGTGTCATTAGCGCCACGCGCACAACGCGCGTCGCCGTTGCCATGGCCAACAATGCTTAATTCGTGCCCGAAGTGTTCCAACGCCAGACGCGCTTCTTCGATTGAATACCTGTGCTCGCCGATTTGTCCGGCGAGTTTAATCGCAGCTTGAACCAGTGTGGCCAGGCTTTTATCCGAATGTAAATCGCCCTTCCACGTGGAGATGATGTCGGTCATCATCTGTACGGCGGCTGCTTGCCCCAAGACTGTGAAGTCGGGATCGACCCCGATCCTGAGCCCATGCTCAGAAACAATGCGTTCCGCAAAAGAGTTGTAAGTGGAGGATGTAGGTTCGGCCTCGTCCTCTTGTTCCCACCCCAACCTGGGGCCAAGCAAACGCAATCGTTCGCGTAGCCGATCCCCTAGTTCGCCGGCGGCTTTGCGGGTAAACGTCAGTCCAAGAACAGCGTCGGGCTCAATTTCTGGATGGTTCGCAACGAGCCACAGGACACGCATAGACATGGTCTCGGTCTTACCCGATCCAGCGCCGGCGACCACCAGCAGAGGACGCGTGGGCGATTCAATGATCTGAATCTGCTCGGGCGTCGGGGTTTTGCTTGGATCAACGAGTTCTTGAATCTGAAGAGCTGAAAGTTCCATAGTTTTCGACATCCTCACTCAACTGCTCGAGTACTCGTTTGCTTCGCTGGACACAAAGCCGTGAAGGAACAGAATTGACAGGCTTGAGCCGATGGCGTCGCCAAGTAGCTTGGGCCGGCTGCGAAGTCTTTGATGTGGCGAATCTTCTTCAACCATTCTTCGCGTTCTTCTCCTTGGAGTTCAGGTTGAACCAGAGTCGAATTCTTCCCTTCTCCTACATGGGCGATTCTTGCGCCGCGAACGTCGTAACCTTGAGCTTGCAAAGCCAGTTGATAGGCAGCCAACTGAGGATTGGCAATGACTTCATTCTTCGTTGGCTTTTTCTTTCCAGTTTTAATGTCAGTGACTCTGACACCATCATCAACGTGTTCGATGCGGTCAATGCGCCCTCGAATGGTAATTCCTTCAACCTGGGCACTTATCGCAGTCTCGACATCAACCTCACCAGGAACACCCGCCATATAGTCTGCCAGTGCCAGGGCGATGGACTGCGCACGGTTGAGGGATTGGCCACCCAACCACGTTTCTCCATCGATTTCTAGTTCGCCGATGCGGTTCTCAAGTTCGGTAAGAATCTCTTCAGCTGTACCATGCGGCATTGCTTCAGCGATGTCATGGATCAACGTTCCCAACTGCTGGGACGCATCCGCCTTGGGTTCAGCATTGACTTTTCGCGAGAAGAACCATTTGAGCGGGCATTGGATCGCAGTCTCGAAAGCTGATGGGGATAAAACAACGTCTCCGGCAACAGGTTCTTCGGTTGACAACGCCCCGCCAGATCCCAGCCAACGCTGCGGCTGCGCTGCGGGGACGCCCTCGTGAGCCAGTAAGGCGAGTAGTCGCACTGCTGATTCCTTGTCCGCTCCCCTTTCTGGTTGAGCGGCGTCGCGGCGCAGCTGAGCGACCTGGCCCGACAAGTCAAGAGGAGCGGGCACCTCTTCCAAGACGATGACATCATCTTCGTTGCGTTCGACGTCGCAGTAGCGAGCCAGGATGTCGAAGAAAGCAGAAGGCGCAGCATCTTGCGTACGGACCGCACCGAGGTGGATGTGCTGGGTCGCTCTGGACAGTGACAATGCAAGCATTCGTAATTCATCGTCGAGGACGGCGCGGCGGGCGCTCCTAGGATCGTCGATGAGTTCGCGTTTTCCATCGACGGCAACCGAGAACCGCCCGGCATCTAAATCGGCCAGAAGATCGGCGCGAAGCATTCTGCTACGTAAACGAAGATTTGGCCAAACTCCGTCTTGAAGGCCAGCAATGCAGACGACGGGCCAGCGTCTGCCGACAGCCTGAGCGGGAGTGAGCACATGGACGCCCTCGGGCCTGACTCCGACCTGCGAAATCGTGTCCACGGGGACGGCGCCCGACAGTAATTGGAGAGCAAAATCGTGCGCACTGCCGACCACGTTGCGTTGCTCCCAAATATCAGCCACCCGCATGAGCGCGACAACGGCATCAAGCTGGTCGTCATACCAGGCTGATTCCGCATCCCCCACGATGGCTTTGTCTTTCCATTCATCCGCGACTGATGCTGCATTCCACATCTGCCACAGGGCTGCGCGTGGCCGCATTGACCATACCTGAGAACGCAGTTCCCACATTGCCGATGCTCGGGACAGTTTCGATGCGCGCTCCGTCCCTGCCCACCTGTTCCATAGTTCGTCGTTGTTTAAGAGGTCGGTCAGTCCGATCGCAGTGTTTCCCTCAGTGCGCGCCCTGGCTGAACGCAAAAGCCGCTGGATTTGAAGCTGATCAAGGCCAACAAAGGCCGAGGTCACCAACGCATTCGCAGACTTCTCGTCATCGCGTTTGTCTTGGCTGTCAGGCATCCGAACAAGTTCGAGCAGCGTACGAGTCACAGGCTGGGATGCAAAGTCGAAGGCTTGGCTACCCCCAGCAATCGGCACTCCCCCACGGCGCAGATACCGCGTGAATTCCTCAGCCATGGACGCCGATCTGACAATGACGGCCTGGTCTGCCCAGGCAACACCATCGTGAAGATGATGAGCCCGCAAAATACGAGCTAAAAGAGCACCAAGTTGTGGGTTTGAGGCCGTCAGGTGCGCATCAATTACGGCCTCGGGTAGACCTTCTTCTGCGGATGCCTTTGCTAAGCGCCGGTCTATCGGTCCGGATTGGGTAATTCTTCCCGCAATGCCCGTGACCAGGTCGCGAACCAGAACGGGTTGGTCATGGATTTGCGCCAACGTCATGATCGGGACGCCGAGGGCGCGGGCTAACCGCAAGTCCAGGTGGGGTTCGCCCCCGCGGTAGCCAGCGATTGCCACATCGGAGTCGCCCAACGCCACGATTCGAGTACCTTGACGTGCAGCAGCTTCCAGCAAGGACACGGTAGAAGCAGTGCAGTCCTGAAGATCATCAACGACTAGCACATCAGGAATTGGAACGCTTGCACTCACCCCGCGCTGGGGTGCCAGGTCAGCCCACGAATCGATGGTCGACGCGGCCAGCCCTTGAATCCTCGATAGGTCTACAGACAAGACATTCTCATACTCAATATCTGCTGCTTCACCCTGAAGATACTCGACGAGCAGATGACCACTGCCCACCCATTGCTCTTGGCCAAACTCGTGGCCTGCACGGATCAAATCCTGACCATCAAGACCCGCCTCACCCGCGCGGGCGAAGAGGTCACGAAGTTCAGCGCGAAAGCCCGGCATGGCACGCATCTGTTCATTTATCGACTCTGGCCACGGAGCCGGCGTGCGTGCTATTAAATCGGCTAAAAGCTGATCGTGTTGAGCCCCGGTAATGAGTTCGACTCCTCCCAACGGTTCACGTCTGTGCGTGCGCCACGTCGACACAATCAGATACGCCAGTGATGCAGGGGTTCTAACCGGCCTGACACTATGAGGCAAAATTGCCTGCACCTTGGGCGTCAAATAGTCCGCGCGTACACGATCAGGAACCAAAAGCATGGCCTGTTGTCCAGCTTGGGCTGCGGCGCGCAGCACCATGAGGGCCGTCGTCGTCCTGCCCGAGGACGCAGCCCCCCGCACAACAACAGAGGATGTGGCTGCCGCGTCGAGCACAGCTTGTTGGCTGGCATCTGGAGTCGGTAGCGTCGCCCAGCGCGCGGGTCGGGCACGTAGCTGCACATCAATTTCGCTCATGACTGAATACTTGCAGAGTGCATGGGCATCTGCGGCACTTAGCATTAAGGAGTCACTTCTATTTCAAGGAGATTCGAATGAACGTCACTGTGGGATTGGTCGGTAGCGCCCGCGAAATCACCCTCGAACTGCCCATCGACGAGGACGCCCTCGCTTCACGACTGACTGAGGCTGTCAACCAAAACACTGTCCTGGAACTGACGGACACTAAGGGACAGCGCACCCTCATCCCCGGCCGAGCTGTCGCCTACATTCAAGTCACTGACCAGCAAGAACGCCGAGTAGGCTTTGCGATCTGATTCCTGATCACGATCTGATTCCTAGTCAACCTTCCGCCTAACAACACAAAGACGCGGGTGTGCGCCACCAATTTGGCTGCGCACACCCGCGTCATTGTGCCTGCCTGCCATCACGGCTTGAGGTGTAATTCCTTCATACGCTCGCCATGGCGAGTCGTCACAAACTCGGCAATCTCGTCCATCGCCTCGGGAGTCATTGCCAAATCCGGGTGAGTGAAGAGAGTCGCACGCACGAGGCCGATCACTTCGCCTGCAACGCGACGAGCCCACAGGGACAAACGCGCTGCCAGCTGCTGGTCAGCCAGAATGCGCGGCCCGAGGTGCGTGCGCACCCACTCTCCCTGACCCAAATCCCACAGGCCATCTGCGACACCAAAAAGCTCATGTCTGCGAGAGATCTCTGCCAGCATGTCGCCGATAATTCCAACCGTCACATAGGTCTTGGTTGAACGCTCTGCCCACGTCGTGGGGCGAGTACGGGCATCCAAATCGTCATAGAGGCCCGAATATTCGCTTGCCACTGCTGGCAGATCGACGCCGCGGTGCGCCGACCACACTTCAAGCTCCTCAAAGATTTCAAAGGCGCGCTTAGACATACGAGCGTGTTCGATATGCGCTGCAATCGTGGGCGACTGGTCACCATCCTTGGCGAGCCTTGTCATTACCGCGAGCGCGGAGAACGCCAAAAGGCCAACGACGTCTGCGTCGGCGCCCGATACGGGTTCGTATTCATCAGCCATGCCCCCAGGGTAATCCCTTTGGAGTTCCTACGAAGCTAAAACTCCTTAGACCCTCAGCGGCGCCATGTCACGAACCATTAACTACTCGACTGTGGCAAAATCCGCTCAGGAGGAAGAATGCGTACAGATCTAGTTGGACAGGTCGTTGATGTGATTATCGACCGAATAGCCACAGGAACGTATCTTGAGGGTGACGCGTTGCCAGGCGAAGTGGATCTGTCCCAGGATCTCGAAGTATCCAGGCTCACGGTGCGTGAGGCCGTCAAGATTCTGCGCGACAGGGGCGTTCTCAACGTCATTCAAGGGCGTGGAACCTTTGTAGCACCGCGTCATAGGTGGACTGATTTAGAGTCCCTCGTCTACTTGACCGCCGCCGAGTCATCGGACCGCACAGTGGGACTTCGCCTCGTTGAACTACGTCGAATGATTGAAGTCGGGGCAGCCGGATTGGCCGCTCGAAATAGGACGGATGCTCATCTATCAGCGTTAGACGAGGCTTTCAATGCGATGCAGGAGGCTGGCGATATCAACGACGTCGATGCTGTGGTTAAATTCGACCTTGAGTTTCATCGTCAAATTCTCCTTGCGTCGGCAAATCCATTCATCCCCGCGGCTTTCGCACCCCTAGAGGGCGCTCTGAGAGGTTCTAGAGTCGTCACTGCTTCTCATCCGAAGGTCCGGTCACGCGCGCAGGAGCACCATCGGTTGATTCTCAAAGCGATTCGCTCTCAGGACGAAGAAGGCGCAAAGGATGCAATGAGGGCGCACATGACTCAAACTCGTCTTGATCTACTGGCAAGCACTTCCGAAGAGCACACAGAACATCCTCTTTTGTAGAACCAGGTGGATCTGTTAGGCACTGCTGTGCCCAAATTTGGCGCATTTCAAAGAGCTTTTCTCCAAGTAGTTGCCGATATTTACGATTGCGCGTAAATTACCTTCAAGTCCTCAGAGGTCTGAGGACTTGAAGTAAGGCGTCACAAAGGAGTGAATATGCCATTGATTTCACGTCAAGCCCTTCTTGAAAGTCTGCCCCGGTGCGTCCGATCACTGCTCAGCAAGTTCGCGAAGCCCAAAGCAACGCCAGGCGTAACCCAGTCAATATCGTTCTCGATGACGACCCGACCGGCACTCAATCCGTCTGCGACCTACCCGTCTTAACCTCGTGGGAGGTTCACGACTTCGTCTGGGCCCTTGAGACCGGCAAACCCAGCGTTTACGTGATGACGAACTCACGTTCCTTGAGTCCAACTGACGCCGAACGCGTCAACCGTGAAGTCGTTAAGGCTGCACTTGAAGCAAGCCAAATCCTCAGCATCGACATCACGTTTATTTCCCGATCAGATTCGACTCTGCGGGGCCACTTCCCACTAGAAACCAACACCATTGCCGACGTCCTGCGGCACGCCACAGGTACGACGATCGACGGCGTCATCCTCGTCCCCGCATTCCCCGAGGCGGGAAGAATCAGCGTGCACGGCATTCACTACGCCGGAAATGCTCAATCTGGATATCTGCCTGCAGCTGAGTCGGAATTCGCCCAGGACAACACATTCGGATATGCGCACTCGGATTTCAGAAGCTGGGTCGAAGAAAAAAGCCAAGGACAATTTGACGCCACCGATGTCATCCTCATTGACATCGAAACGCTACGCACAGACCCGGATGCAACCGTCGACCTCCTACGTTCCGCCCACGGGGCCCAGCCCATCGCAGTCGATATCGTCGAGCTGGAAGACATGCGCGCCCTCGCACTGGCACTCATACGAGCCGAAGACCTGGGCTCACGTTTTATCTACCGCGTTGGCCCGCCTTTCGGCCGCGAACGCATCGGTCAGGAAATCCACCCACCATTGACCCCGGAAGAAATCCACGCATCTCGCTGTGGCCGAGAAGCTACAGTCGGAGGACTCGTCGTCGTCGGTTCTCATGTCGGCGTCACAGCCCGCCAACTTGACCATCTGACGCAGAGACTCGACGCCCGCACATTGGTGATCGATTCCGCTCGGATCATCAACGATGAAGATGCCCAGACCCACATCAATGAACTCATCAACGAAGGCGCAAACGCTCTAGACACCTCCAGCGTCATCTTGCGCACCTCACGCGCGCTGCTTTCGGGATTCGATGCGCAAACAGCACTGGCTCATGCTCGTAAAATCTCAAGCGCCATCGTCGAGGTTGTCAACGGCATTGCCCGACGCACTTCGCCTCGTTTCGTCGTCGCTAAGGGTGGCATCACCTCCTCAGACGTAGCATCAAAAGCACTTGAGATCCGCCGAGCCCGTGTCATCGGACCAATGCTTCCCGGCATCGTGTCCATGTGGTCGTCCCAGGACGGCCTTGCGCAAGGTATTCCCTACATCGTGTTCGCTGGCAACGTCGGCACCGATCAGTCCCTCGCCGATGTCGTCGAGAAACTCCTGCAATAAAAGCCGCACCCTTTACCCCAATTACGTTACTCCGATACTTCTCTAATACTTCTAGGAGCCCACTATGTCCACCTCAGTAACAGTCCTCGGACTAGGAGCTATGGGGCTACCAATGGCAACTAATCTCGCCCAATCGTTCCCTGTGACTGGCTTTGATGTCTTCGAGGCCAGACGTGATGCCGCTGCCACTGCAGGGATCACCATCGCATTGGACCCGCAGGATGCCTGCCGCGATGCAGATGTCGTTCTGATCGCAGTACGCAACAGTGAACAGCTCGAAGACGTCCTGTATGGAGAATCCGGCATTGTCACCGTACTCGCCAAAGGATCAGTCATCATCTTGACATCGACTGTCGGCGTTGATGCCGTCGAAGAGGTCGCAAGAAAGTTGGCCGACGCGGGCATCGGTCTAGTCGACGCACCCGTATCAGGCGGTCCAGTTCGGGCCGGGGAAGGCGACCTCCTCGTCACATGCGGAGCCTCTGCCGACGTCTGGGAAAAAGCACAACCTGTGCTTAATACAATGGCCGGAACTCTGGTGCTCGTTGGCGATACACCAGGCAAAGGGCAAGCTATGAAAACCGTCAACCAGTTACTGTGTGGTGTCCACATTGCCGCAGCAGGAGAAGCCCTCGCCCTCGCCGGTCGGCTGGGACTGGATCAACGGAAGGCTCTTGAAGCTCTCATGGCTGGAGCAGCCGCCTCGTTCATGCTCGGCAACCGCGGTCCACGAGCCATTGAAGCCTACGAAGGACACGATCCTGAGGTCTTGTCACGACTCGATATCTTCACCAAGGACATGGGGATTGTCACCGCAGCAGCAAAGAAAGCCGGTATTTCCGTCCCTCTTGCCGCAGCGGCCGAACAGCTCTACCTCTTGGGAGCAGCGCAGGGACGCGACGGGGACGATGATTCGACGATCATTCGAGTTGTCGCGCCATCGAGGTGATTCCCATGTCAACCGGTTTGCTCTTAGGAATCGCCATTGGTGCGATCATCGTTCTGCTACTACTGGTCATCAATGTCAAAATGTCGGCCTTCGTAGCAATGCTCCTCGTGTCCCTCGGGACTGCCCTAGTGACAGGAATTGCGCCGGAAGAGATCGTGTCTACTCTGCAGGAGGGGATGGGTAAAACCCTCGGCTCAGTCATGATTGTCGTCGGACTTGGCGCAATGCTCGGGCGCATTATCGAAATATCTGGCGGAGCGGACAGACTAGCCCTAACATTCACTCAGAAACTCGGTGAAAAACGAGTTATCGGCGGTGTAGTCGCGGCCTCGTTCATTCTCGGTATCCCAGTGTTCTTCGATGTCGGTTTCATCATTCTTGCCCCGATCGTGTTTGGATTTGCGCGCATCGCAGGTATTAATCCGTTAAAGATTGGCCTTCCTGTTGCCGCTGCAATGCTCACGGTTCACGTCGCATTACCTCCACACCCAGGTCCCGTGGCAGCAGCTGGTATCACAGGTGCAGACACAGGGATGATGATCCTCATCGGCCTTCCCCTGTGTGCAGTAACAGTCCTTGTCGGCCATTTCGTCGCCAAACTATTCCGCGTCGATCAATACACTCTCGAGGGTTCGCCAGCACTCAAACACGTGGGATCAGTTGGATCAGTTGGTGCCGACGCAGTTCTAACACCAAAGCACAGGTCTCTCGGAGCAGGAACAGTTGTCATCCTGATCCTCTTGCCAATCCTTCAAATCATGGGCGGAACTGTATCGAATATGGTGCTCGAAAAGGGAAGCACTGCCCAAAGGTGGTTGAGTCTCATTGGATCCTCCCTAGTCGCCCTGTTAGTTGCTGTCATCGTCGCCTCGATTGTTGTCGGACATCAACAACGATGGGATCTCCAAAAACGCGGATCTGTGATGGATTCAGCTTTACCGGATGTGGCTGTCATTGTGTTCGTGACTGGAGCTGGAGGGGTTTTCGCCTCTGTACTCGTTGCTTCAGGAATCGGCGATGCTCTGTCTAAAGCGCTCGTCGCTCTCCAGATGCCGCTCGTTCTGGCGGGCTTCCTCATCTGTCTGGCATTGCGCGCCTCACAAGGTTCCGCAACAGTGGCTATCTTGACCAGCGCCGGCCTAATGGCTCAACCCATCGCTGATGCTGGTTATTCGCCTGTGCAAATCGTCCTCATGACCTTGGCCATTGGTTTTGGGGGGCTGGGCCTGTCCCATATCAATGATTCAGGCTTCTGGATTGTGACGAAATATATGGGTCTGTCAGTCAAAGACGGTTTAAGGACATGGACAGTACTGTCTACTGTTTGTTCCCTCGTTGGGTTCCTTCTGACCTGGGCCATCTTCGCCCTGATTTCATGACGAGCGTTTGGTCATAGATCGTCTATTCGACCGGTCAGCCTCGGTTTTCCTCCTACAATGGCAGGGACCACGGCTGACCGGTCGCTTGTTATGCGAATGAGAATGCGCGCCTGCAGGTGCTGAGAAAATGCGCGATCGGCTGCCACCCCGATCCCCGGAGATTGACCCGGGAGACAAGGCTGATCGTGACTGCCACGAAGCATGACGGGACCGATGTACCCGAAACGTCCGCGCCCGAAAACACACCTCAAGCTGAGAACACTGCCCCCACTACCGCCAAGACTACGGCCGCCGAATACTCCGCTGGAGTCGTGCGCCTGGGCGACATTAAGGTTGCTCTTCCTGAAATTGAAGAAGCCACCCCCGATGTCATTGATTCTGGCGAGGAGGACCTTGAACATAAGTCTTTCGCTGACTTCGGCGTCACTGACCCCATTGTTGACGCCCTCGAAGATAAGGGGATCACTCACCCCTTCCCCATTCAAGCTCTGACTCTTCCTCCTGCGCTTGAACGTCACGACATCATCGGCCAAGCCAAGACCGGCACGGGCAAGACCCTGGGCTTTGGTATTCCCGTCCTCGAAGATGTCATTGCCCCCGGCGAGCCTGGCTACGACGAACTCCTTAACCCCGGGGCACCGCAGGCGCTCATCATTTTGCCGACGCGAGAGCTGACCAAGCAGGTGGCTTCGGACCTGCGCACCGCTGGCGCCTACCTCGATACTCGTATTGTTGAAATTTACGGCGGCGTCGCTTTCGAGTCTCAGATCGAAGCGCTGGAAAAGGGCGCCGACATTGTTGTGGGAACGCCCGGGCGCCTCATCGACCTACTGCGCAAGGGGCATCTACACCTGTCTGGCTGTGAAACTGTCGTATTGGACGAGGCCGACGAAATGCTCGACCTCGGCTTCTTGCCAGACGTTGAGACTCTCCTGTCGCGTGTACCGTCGAACCGCCACACCATGCTGTTCTCAGCCACCATGCCTGGGCCTGTTGTAGCTTTGGCTCGTAAGTTCATGGAACACCCCACGCACATCCGCGCTCAGGACCCCGAGGATCAAAATCAGACGGTGAACTCCGTTAAGCAGGTGATCTACCGAGTTCACGCGATGAACAAGGTTGAGGTCGTGGCCCGCATCCTACAGTCGAAAGGGCGAGGTCGCTCCATAATCTTCTGCCGCACGAAGCGCACAGCTGCTCGTCTGGGAGAGGATTTGACGGATCGCGGATTTGCCGTGGGTTCGCTGCATGGCGATCTTGGCCAAGGCGCGCGCGAACAGGCTTTGCGTGCTTTCCGCAATGGCAAGGTTGATGTCCTGGTTGCCACCGACGTGGCTGCCCGCGGTATTGACGTTGACGACGTCACCCACGTCATCAACTACCAGTGCCCCGAGGACGAGAAGATCTACATCCACCGCATTGGCCGCACGGGCCGCGCAGGTAACTCCGGCACTGCCGTAACCTTCGTGGACTGGGATGACACACCTCGTTGGTCGCTCATTTCGAAGGCCCTGGGCTTGGGTGTGCCCGATCCTTTGGAGACCTACCACACCTCTGAGCATCTCTTTACTGACCTTGATATTCCTGAAGGTACGACTGGCCGCCTGCCGCGCGCTAAGCGCACTCTTGCGGGTTTGAGCGCAGAGAAGTTAGAAGATTTGGGCGGTCCGTCGTCACGCCCTCGTGACGGCGGTCGAGGCCGTGGCCGAGGTGGCCGCGGAGCGCCCAAGGGTGGCATGGGCCGCGTCCACTCGGGGGATCGTAACCGCAAGTCACGCGACGGCGACAAGGTGATTAATCCCGGTAAGCAGGGCCGTTCTGATCGCGGCACGCGAGGCCGAGGGCGCGGCGAGCATTCGGCTGAACCGCGCAGCAGTGCAGATGCGGCCAAGCCTGCTCGTAAGCGGATTCGCCGTCGTAAGGGGGCGGCTGGCTCGGGAGCTTCTTCAGAAGGATGAGTTGCTTGCGGCCACAGCGCCGCGGCTAAATGTAAGCAAACGAGGGCGGGACCATGAACCGGTTCCGCCCTCGTCTGTATTTTTGTGGGGCTATTGCTCACGCTGGCTCAGTCTCGCCCTCGTCATCCTGTTCCACCTCCCCCGAACACTTTTCGCGAGGGACGCCCATAAGTCTCGCGAGGGACGCCCAAGTTGATGATCGGGAGGGGAAGTGACTCGTGTCAACGCAAGGACGTGTGCCTCTCGATCGACCGGATTCCCCACCACACCAGGAATGTCGTCAACGCAATCTGTAGTGGCACAAAACCTAACCCAAGCGTTGTTACCGCGCCGCTGTCAGGGAAACTCTCCAGCAGGCCCGTCAACATCGTTTCACCGGAGAACTCCCCCGTCGTCATATTGATACCGCCAGGGATCACCAGTATCCCAAACATGTTGATGACCTGGGACACCACATAGTAAAGAATCAGACCGACCAGCGGAGCTCCAAACCCCATGTGGTTCCACTTTGCTTGGGCACCGATGCTCATGATCGCCCAGATCGACAAGATTGCGAAACTCAAAGATCCAACCATACTCAAAACCGCAAACCAAAGGAACGTTGTGGGTATTGCCCCGATCTGGTCGAAGGCCGCCGAAACGGCATCATTTAGGGACGCGCCGCCGCGAATGGCCCCGGCCAGCAGAGACAGTCCCATCCCCACTCCAGCCAGGATCGTCGCAACAAGCCCGAAGCTAATAGCGACAATGGTCTTGGACCAGTACAACTGACGTCCCGGTACTGGCAAGGAGTGGGTGGCATAGCCTCGCGGCCCATACATTGATTGCCAATAAGATCCTGCAAGCTGCACAATAACAGCAGCTGGCAACGCTATTGAGACCAGCGGCACGAAGGAACCAGCCAAACCTGAGATCACGGGTAGCTCTGTCATAGACACCACCCAGGCAAGCACAAGCATCACCGTGATGGCTGCGATGATTTTGAAGACGTGCTTAGTGTTGTCTCGGTATTCCTGCTTAATTAGTGCAGCAAGCATCAGCGGTACTCCTGTCGGAAGAAAGCGTCCAAAGATAGTCCCGATTCGCTGCGTAGATCATCGGCGTCTGCATGCAGCAAGACCTTGCCTTCTTTGACGAATACCGCGGTGTCGATGATGGCTTCGACGTCGGCGATCAGGTGCGTGGACATGAGCATGAGCGATTCAGGATTGAAGTCGGTGAGGATGCCTTGGAGGATGACATCTCGGGCAGCAGGATCGACGCCGGACAGAGGTTCGTCCAGAAGATAGACCTTGGCGTTACGGGACATAACGAGGGCGATCTGGAGTTTTTGCCCCATTCCCCTCGACATTTCTTTGAGAGTCCGATTAGCCGGCAACGCGAAGTATTCGACAAGCTTTGCGGCCTTTTGCGCATCAAAGTCTGCGAAGAATCGCTGGTAGTAGGCGATGGCAGCAGAAGGGGTCAGGTCCGGATTGAGGAAGTCAGCATCGGGCAAGTAGGAGACGATGGCTTTGGTTGCGGGTGCGGGTTTGTGCCCTGCGATGCGTACGTTGCCTGTCCAGTCAGCGAGGACGCCCGCCAGGATTTTCAGCAGCGTGGTTTTGCCCGAGCCATTGGCTCCAAGCAGCCCGACGATGTGACCTGCTGAGAGGGTGAGATTGAAGTCTTGGAGCGCTGGCTGTCCTTTGTAGTTTTTTGACAGCGCGGCGATGTCGATCAGTGGAGAACTGTACGGTTCTCCTGAGCTGGTGTCTCGATGACGGGAGAGGGATTCGCTGGTCATGATGCGTCTCCTTGTGGGTATTCAACCCATCGCGCTGCCAGCAGTTTTGTGGCTTCGTCAAGTTCGAGGCCGAGGCTGGCGATAGTTGCGATGTAGGCGTCTGTGGTGTTCGAGGCGAGTTGGTGGCGCGCCTGAGCGATGGTGTTTTGATCTGTTGTTACGTAGCGTCCGGCGGTCCGTTCAGTGACGGTGAGGCCATCGGCATCCAGTTGTCCGAGTGCTCGCTGCACGGTATTGGGATTAACACCCATTTCGCCGGCGAGTTCTCTCACGCTGGAGATCCGGGTTCCGCTGGCCCAAAGTCCGGAGGCGATTTTGCCTGCGAATTCTTGTGCGAGTTGGACCCAGATTGGGCGGGTATCGTCGATGCGCATCGGCAGTCCCCTCACTTGCTGTATTAATACAGTAATACAGTGACACAGTTTGCCAACTGTGTCAATCTCTTAATACAGATGAGGCGCACCCTCGTCTCACTCAGGTTCCGCACAGTCAATCCACTCTCGCAAAATAAGGTCCTACGTCAAGCGCTGGGCCTGGGCCCGACCTCGTACACCAAGTACTACGCAAGACGACCACCACGTGCCCAAACCATCCTCTGACGCACCACTTCGTGCACCGGACCCCGGGCCATCTTGCCCGTCACTCCTAGCCGCACTGCAGCCTGTGGATAACTTCCGTGGAGCAGTCTGCGCACCGTACGGTGATGAGTAGTGCTCTCGCGAACGCATCCTTGCCAAGCCAGGACGAAGCACATCCTCCCGCGCCATCCCCGCAACCACGCTCCGCACACTTCCCTGCAAGCTCCTCCTCGAAACCGAAACGCAAACACATTCACCAGGAAGGACGTATGGACACTCCCTCCTCTACCTTGATACGCAATTCCCTCATCCACTCGACGCGTTCTGCGCGTAAACGCCCTCGCGATGCCATCCTCATCCATGTTGGAATTTGGCTGCCCACCGATCTGCTCCGTTCCCTACGCACTGACTGGCAGCGTCGCCAAGTCGTGGCAATAGCCAGAACGTGGGCGGTGCTTTCAACACGCAAGACGTGCCGCGCTACAGGCTTGAGCGCCGCACTCATTTTGGATCTTCCGCTCGCCACTCCCCCGGCTCGCATTCACCTGACATCCTCGGCCCGCCGCACATCCAAGCCGACCAGACTGCCGCCCGTCCTCCTCGACGGTCAAGTCATTGCACCCGAGACAACAACGCTGTTTCACAGTCCGCTCACCTGGCCCGTGGATTTTCCTGCAAACCCCATTCAGGACAATATTCAAGCCTTAGAAGCAGTAATTTTGTCCTGTAGCTGCTTGCACCCCAACCAGGAGGGATTTGTCGCGATTTGCTCAGCTTTGCGCCGCTTAGCAGTTCCCGGTGGCGCTAGACGTCGGTACCATTTCCAACTGGAACAAGCGACGAAACGTAAACTCTCGCAGATCCTGGCGGAATTGCCCGCGCATACCCCACGGAGGGCGCAGGCTTTGTGGGCTGTCAGTAATGCGGAAGCTCGCTGTGAGTCTGTGCCGGAGGCGCGGCTGCTGTGGTTGCTGCGTTCGGGCGGCATCAAAGGTGTTGAGGTTCAGCATTTGGTAGCGAACAGGGATTATCGCTTCTACCTGGACTTTGCGATTCCTCAGCTCAAGATTGCTCTCGAGTTTGATGGTGACGGCAAGTATGGCTGGACTCAAGAGGACCGGGCCATCGCGTGGGGTGATCAATTTGAACGTCAGGAGTTCCTGGAGGACCGCGGTTGGACGGTGATGCGTGTGCATTGGGCAGATCTTGCGGAGCCGGAGGTGTTGTTGAGCAAGGTTCGACAGTTGATTCGCCAGGTTAAGTTGCATAGTCGGCGTTGAGTTCCGGTCTTCTCTTTTCACGAGGACGGTCCTGGGCCCGACTTGCGCTAGCTACGCGCACACACCTCTCTCGCACAACTCCATCCTCGCGCAACAGGCCACAAACCTCCCCGCCCTCGCGCACCAAGTACTACGCAAGACGACCACCACGCGCCCACCCCTCCTCTCACGCACCACTTCGTGCACTAAACCCCGGCCCGCCCCGAAGACTTGCAGGTGCTAGCGTCACCCCATGGGTATCTTCGACTTCATCTCGACCCGACGTCACGGCAACGCTAAAGACAAGCCATCTGCCTCGCCAATCGAAGAGCCGATTACGCCAGAACCTCCTCCCAGCTCCGGTAACGAGGACGATGATGCACAAATCCGTTTCATCGCCGAACGCTCTGATCTCACCTTGCCGCGCAGATGGATCCACTACCTGTCCTTCTCAACCACCGAGGCCGCGCGCGAGGCCGTACGAGAAGCTCGGCAACTCGGCTGGCCGCTCATGCGCCAAATCCACACAGATGAACTCTCCGGACGACAAGTGGTGATCCTGAGCCGGTCAGACTTGTGCGTCGATTGGGATTCGGTTCGTAGCACACGTGAACTGTTGACGAAGCTCGCCGAGGACGAGGGCGGCAGCTACGACTCTTGGGAGGCTGCAGTCCAGCCCGCCTGAGCAGGACGTACCCTTGACGTGGGTCCGCCACACGCAAAAGGCGTGCCGAGATGAAAACACGTGAACGGACACTGATTCGCCCCCGAACGTGGGCGCACACTGGCATGGGGTTTGCATGCTACACACACAGCCCCAAGCGTTGCCGGGCAAGCACAGACTAAGGCACAACGAAGCCCACCACGCATCACTTGCGCAGCGGGCTCGTCGTTTAACCTAGGACCAGTCAGCCCATAAGCTCCAGCGAATCAGTCGATGGGGCTGGATTCCAGCTTCCACACCTCGTCGGCGTAGTCGCGGATTGTGCGGTCAGAAGAGAAACGCCCCGAAGCGGTGATATTCGCCCAGACCTTGCGCGCCCAGCCGCGCGCATCCGCATAGTCAGCAGCCATGCGGTCCTTGGTCTCGCGGTAAGCCTCGAAGTCTCCCAGGACGTAGTAGACATCTGCAGGTTCGTAGCCGTATTCAAGCAGCGAGTTGCGCAGATCATGGAACCAACCCGAACCGTTGTCGTCCAGGGTTCCGTCAACCATGGCATCGAGGACGCGACGCAAGCCGGGGACATTCTCGTAATGCCAGCGCGGATCGTAGCTTTGACGTAGTTCAGGAAGCTCGTCCTCGGTGGCGCCAAAGATATAGGCGTTGTCGTCACCCACAGCGTCAAGGATCTCAACGTTTGCGCCATCGAGCGTACCCAGAGTCAGCGCGCCGTTCATCATGAACTTCATGTTGGATGTGCCCGACGCTTCCTTGCCCGCTGTTGAAATCTGTTCGGAGACGTCGGCAGCGGGAATGATGTGCTCGGCGGGCGACACGTTGTAGTTGTGGACGAACACAACCTTGATGCGGCCGTCGATATCCTCGTCATTGTTGACCAGCTCTGCAATGGCATTAATAAGCTTGATAATGGCCTTGGCTCGGATGTATCCGGGAGCAGCCTTGGCACCGAACACGAAGACCCGCTTGGGCAGATCCAGGCTCGGATCGTCCTTAATACGGAAGTACAGGTCGAGGACGTAGAAGGCGTTCAGGAGCTGACGCTTGTACTCGTGCAGGCGCTTAATCTGAACGTCAAAGATCGCGTCTGGGTCAATATCGATGCCTTCGTGTTCCTTGATCCACGCCGCGAAGTCGACCTTGTTCTCATGCTTAATGGCGGTGAGACGATCCAAAACCGTGTCGTCTTCCGCAGCTGCCGCATATTGGGCTAGTGAGGACAGGTCGGTCACCCATGCGTCCGAACCGGTGACGTCGTCAAGAAGCTGGGCCAAACGCGGGTTGCATTGCTTGAGCCAGCGACGCGGCGTGACACCATTGGTCTTGTTGTTGAATTTCTGGGGCCACAGGGCATGCCATTCGCCCAGGGTTTCGCGTTTGATAATCTCGGTGTGCAAGGCCGCGACACCATTGATCGAGTAGGAGGCGTAGCAGGCAATCCACGCCATTCGCACGGTGTTGCCGGCAACCGGAGCCATGTAGTCGATGGTTCCCTGCTCCAGGCCATGCTCAGCCATATCGAGGCGGAATCGACGGTCGATTTCGCGCACGATTTCAGCGATGCGGGGGAATAGGCGGTCGAAGATCGTCATTTCCCAGGTTTCGAGGGCTTCAGCCAGCACCGTATGGTTGGTGTAGGCGAAGGTCTTGGTGACAACCTCCCACGCGTCTTCCCAGCCCATGCCGTGTTCGTCCATGAGCAGGCGCATAAGTTCAGGGATGGCGAGCACCGGGTGGGTGTCGTTGAGCTGGATGGCGTTGAAGTCTGCGAAGCCTGCGAGGTCGTCGCCGTGTTCTGCGCGGTAGGTGTCGATGATGGACTGCAGGGATGCAGAGCAGAAGAAGTACTGCTGGCGTACGCGCAGGACCTTGCCTTCGAAGGTGGTGTCGTTGGGGTAGAGGACGCGGGAGATGTCGTTGGTGCGTTCGCGGTCAACGATGGCGTCGGTGAAGCGCTGCGAGTTGAAGGCGTCGTAGTCGAATTCTTCGATGGGTTCGGCTCGCCACAGACGAAGCGTTCCAACGTTCTTAGTGCCGTAGCCAGTGATCGGCATGTCGTAGGGGACGGCACGCACCACGAGGTCGGCATAGGTGACGATGCGTGCTTGTTCTTCGCGGCGGATAATGAAGGGGTACCCCTCTTCCATCCAGGGGTCGGGGTGTTCGGTTTGGAATCCGTTGTCGAAGAGCTGCTTGAACAGTCCGTAGCGGTAGAGAATGCCGTACCCGGTGACCGGAAGGTTCAGGGTGGCACAAGAGTCAAGGAAGCATGCTGCCAGACGGCCCAGACCGCCGTTGCCCAGTGCTGCGTCGGGTTCTTCTTCGAGGACGATGCTGAGGTCTTGGCCGTATGCGGCCAGGGTTTCGCGTGCTTCTTCAACGAGGCCGAGGTTGGACAGGTTGTTGAGCAGGGCTCGTCCCATGAGGAACTCGGCGGAGAAGTAGTGTTCTTGGCGTCCAGCCGAGTATTTCTTGGATGTGGCATCCCAGTTGTCGGCGATGCGGTCGACGATGGCGGCTGACAGTCCTTGCCAGACCTCCATCGATGTTGATTCGACGACCGGTCGGCCCGAGGTCGAGCGGACCTGGGAGGCGAAAGTGTCTTTCAGAGTCATAGTCATCCCCTGTTATGGCATATTCGGTCGGTACCGCGGTCGCGGCACACTTGGCTGAACTGTCCCTTTGCAGACTACCGAAGATCCTGTTTATAAGGCGATTCGGCTATTTGAGTAATCTCACGACTTTGGTTGGCGCCATAGAGGCCGTATGCCAAACGTTTTCACACACATTGGATGAATATTCGCCTTTTCGCCAACTTTCGTGCAGATCTCGCCCTCGTCACACGATGTTCGACGATGTGATGAACGCAAAAATTGCCTCCATCACAAGCTGCGTGGCAATTGCTGCCAGAAGCAGACCGGATATCTTCGTCAGCAACATGATGCCGCCCGGCCCTAAGAGCTTTGAAAGCTCAAGGGAAAAACGCATGGTTGCCCACAGGATCAGGTGAGCTAAGACAACTGCGGTGATGACGGCAACCCACCCGGGGGCTGATGAATTCGCGTGCGCCACCGACACCATGACTGCCACGATTGATCCAGGTCCTGCCAGCAAAGGTGTCCCCAAAGGGACGAGGGCGACGTTGACTCGGTCATCTCCGGTGTCAGGTTCTTCCGAACCTTTATCCGTGAGCAATTCCATTGCAACCAGGAAGAGCAAAACACCGCCGGACAACTGCAATGCTTCCATGGAAATCTGCAGCAGGGACAGGATCTGCTGGCCTAAAACTGCAAATGCCAAGATCACACTGATGGACACAAAAGTTGCTTGCGCAGCGGCTTTACGCTGAGCAGCCGAAGATAGGCGCGACGTGAGCCCAAGAAATACCGGAACGCTACCTAGCGGGTCAAGAATGACGAAAAGCGTTGCAAATGTTGTTGTAAATAGGGTGACATTGAAGAAATCTTCGATATTCATGGACGCAACACCTCCTGGCTGCCCCTCTCAATAATCTCGTGGATGACTACAGGGTCTGTGAGATTTTCTCCCAGCCGATTCTGTTTTCCAGTCCCGTGGTAGTCCGAGGACCCGAAGATCCGCAATCCTAGCCGCCCAGCAATCCGGTCTACGTCTTCTCGGTCAGTCTGCGCATGGTCTCGGTGGTCACGTTCAATCCCGAAAAGCCCGGCCTCAGCCATAGCGTCAATGACGTCTTCTGCTAGAAGCTTTTGGCGTTTGCGCGCTCGCGGGTGAGCCAGAACAGCCACTCCCCCGGCTTCAATGACTTGACGGACGGCTTCTACCGGGTGCGGCGCCCAATGGTGCGCAAAGTACGGGCCACGCGGATGCAGGACGTATTCGAATGCGCCGCTGCGGTCGGGGAATGCTCCGACGGCTACGAGGGCGTCAGCAATGTGGGGGCGTCCGATCGGGCCTCCATCTGGGGCGAGGGCGAGCACCTGTTCCCAGGTGATCGGATAGTCCGCGGAGAGGTTTTCAACCATTCGCTGGGCACGCGTTTCGCGTGATTCCTTGGCTTGGGCGTAGGTTTCAAGCAGTTGGGAGTTTGTCGGATCTGGTAGGTAGCCGAGCAGGTGAACGGTGATCCCGTCGGCTGAGCAACTCATTTCAACGCCTCGTAGTAGGCCAACCCCCGTGGTTTCGACGGCGTCAGCGCCCTCCTCCCACCCTGCAAATGTGTCGTGGTCGGTCAGTCCGATCATGCTCAGGCCAGCGTTGGCGGCGGCTTGCATGAGTTCAGTGGGGGTGTCTGTTCCGTCAGAGCACGCAGAGTGAGTGTGGGGATCGATGCGCTCCATGCTTCGAGGGTATCCATCCGCTCCCCGCCGCACCAATCCTGTGCGCCATCACGCTGGATTCTGGTCGACACGTGGGTTTGGGTCGAGCAGCCGTCAAGTCGCGGGCCGTCTCATGATGCATGATGGAGGCATGACTGATTCGCAGAACATCACTTCTTCCCCAGACGAGGCCCCCGCGTCCATGGCTGAACGCGTTGAGGGCCGCTCGCGGCGCCCTGATACTGAGGCATTCCGTGAGTTCATGGCTTCAAGTTGGGGCCCTCGTCCGGCCGACCTGCCTGAACGCGCCGAGGTAGCCGACTATCTGGCTGACCGAGCCGCAGCCGCCGGATCCCCATTTGGAACCGATCGTCTAGTTGTTCCCGCTGGCACATACAAGGTGCGTAACAACGACTGCGATTACCGTTTCCGCGCACACTCGGCTTTCGCGCACCTGACCGGCTTGGGTGGAGAGAAAGAACCCGACGCCGTCCTCGTCCTTGAACCGCACGAGGGCCAAGCCCATGAGCCTGTGCTCTACTTCAAACCGCGGTCCTCGCGTTCAAGCCAGGAGTTCTACTCTGACGCCCGGTACGGGGAGTTCTGGGTGGGAGCCCGTCCCTCGTTAGAGGAAATGTCTGCGGCTACGGGCCTGCGCTGCGAACACATTGACAACCTGCGCGACGCTCTGTCAAAGGACGCCGGCCAGATTAATCTGCGTATTGTGCGCGGGGTCGACCAGGCCATCGAAGAGATGGTCACGGATATCCGCATCCAGTCTGATCTGCCCTTTGGCGAGGACGCGCGCGAAGACGACGAGAAGTTCGAAGAACGTCTCTCTGAAATCCGACTGTGCAAGGACGCATACGAATTAGCAGAATTGCGTCGGGCCGTTGAGGTCACGAAGGCCGGATTCGACGACATTATTAGGGTGTTGCCGCGGGCTGTGGGGCACCGGCGCGGAGAGCGCGTGATCGAGGGCGCCTTTGGTGCGGTGGCTCGCGAAGAAGGTAATGGCTTGGGTTATGACACCATCGCGGCGTCAGGCAACCATGCGAACACGTTGCACTGGATTGACAATGATGGTCCGGTTCACGAGGGCGACCTGGTGCTCGTTGATGCGGGTGTCGAAGTCGATTCGCTCTACACCGCTGACATCACTCGAACCCTGCCCGTTAACGGGACTTTCAGCCAGGTTCAGGGGCGCGTCTACCAGGCTGTATTGGATGCCTGCGAGGCAGCTTTGGCACGCGCCAACGAACCGGGTTGCCGTTTCCGCGACGTCCACGACGCAGCCATGCAGGTGATCGCAGATCGGCTGGAAAAGTGGGGATTGTTGCCCGTTTCAGCGGCAGAGTCCCTGTCGGCTTCGGGCCAGCAGCATCGCCGGTGGATGCCCCACGGCACCTGCCACCACTTGGGTCTGGACGTTCATGACTGCGCTCAAGCGCGTCGCGAAATGTACCAGGACGCCTTACTGGAACCGGGAATGACCTTCACCATTGAGCCGGGCTTGTACTTCCGCTCCGATGATCTTGCTGTCCCTGAGGAATACCGAGGTATTGGCGTGCGTATCGAGGACGACGTCATGGTAAATGAGGATGGTTCAGTTACACGCATCTCGGAGGACATTCCTCGCACCATTGCGGATGTGGAGAGGTGGATCGCTCAGGTTCAGGGCCGCTGAATTTGAGCTTACGAACCAGTCTGATCTGACGATGCGTCGGATGGTTCTGACGTATTCGGCGCTTCAACGGTTTGGGAGCTAGCCACTTCCGCATCTGTTTGGGGTGTGTCGTCTGCTGTTACGGCTTGTGCAGCAGGAGAGGTTGTGCCTCCGGTCCGCACACCAAAGCGGGGTTGCTCGTCTGGGCGTGAACCGTATTCGGTGGGTCCATCGGACTGAGGGCGCACGCGCGCAGGCCGGGGGCGCATCTGGTTGCCGGGAGTGCGCTGCAGCAAAGTGAAGGCTTGATCGACGTCTCCAGAAGCTAGTACCGCATAACGTGACGCGACCACTTGGGACTGCGAAGTGAAGTCGCGCTGACCGCCAGACATTGCGTAGGACAGGGCTGCCATCACAGTGCCGATGAGGGCACCGCCCAGGATGCCGAAGAACACCCACATGAGTGCGGTCTGGTTTTGCGAGGCAAAGGACATCATCAGTCCCATGAAACCTCCCCACATTGCGCCAGAGGTGGCCCCCGACAGCGCAGAACGCGCCATCGTCAAACGCCCCGTAATGCGTTCAACCAGGTGAAGGTCGGTTCCGACAATCGTGATGACTTTGACGTCAAACTCGTTGTCAGATAGGAAGTCCACACCAGCTTGGGCTTCTGCGTAGGTCTTATATGAGGCCACCTCTGTTCCCGAGGGCATCGTCGGCATACCTGCGCGTAAAGCGGAAGCGTTAGGAGCCATGTGTTCTTCCTTCAACGTGAGACCGGACCCGTTTTCCATCCGTTCATGAGGATGTTCCACTTAAAAGCCTAAGCTGTTCCTATGAGCAGCGCAGCATTGGAACTTGGAACCGCAGGGCGTCGCGTCTACATTGGCAAGCTCGCTGGCACCTCCGTATTCGATCCTCTGGGGGATCGAGTGGGAAAAATCCACGATGTCGTCGTCACCTTCCGACTGAACTCCCCCGCCAACGTTATCGGCTTTGTTGTCGAGGTCGGCCCGCGCAAACGCGTCTTTATGCCGCTGACCCGCGTCACCTCTATTGAGGCGGGCTCAGTCATCACCACGGGCCTGCTCAACATCCGCACCTTCAAACAACGCCCTCTGGAAACCATGGTGCTGTCTGAACTCTTCGACCGAGTCGTGACAATGAATGACGGCTCCGGACAGGTCAAGATCCTCGACGTCGCAATGGAACGGCGCCGCCCTCGTGACTGGGTGATCTCTAAACTGCACGTTCAGCGCCAAAAGTCGGCGTCCATTTTCTCTCGCGGAGGCGAAACCCTCACAGTCAGCGCTTCCGAAGTTTCGGGCCTGCTCAAAGCCGACTCGAACCAGGCGGCAACCGCATTGCTCCAGCACACAGAAGACATGCGGCCCGCGGACTTAGCTGACTTCTTGCACGACCTACCCATCGAACGGCAGATGGCCATTGCGCAACAGCTGCCGGACTCTCGCCTAGCTGACGTTCTTGAGGAACTGGGTGACGATGACCGCGTGGCCATCGTGTCCGGTTTGGAAGCCAACCGCGCCGCCGACGTCCTCGACGTCATGCAGCCTGACGATGCGGCCGACCTCGTGTCTGAACTTCCCGAAGCCCAAGCGCAAACACTGCTGTCCCTCATGGAACCTGAGGAAGCTAAGGACGTGCGCAGGCTGCTCAGCTACGAGGAATCCACGGCAGGCTCCCTCATGACCACCGAACCAGTAATCCTCGGGCCTGATGCGACTGTGGCCCAGATGCTGGCTGACGTGCGCAGAGAGGACCTGCCTGCGTCCTTGGCTATGGTTGCGTTCATTACGAGGCCGCCGCAGGAAACCCCTACCGGCATGTACCTCGGCATGGTTCACATCCAGCGTGCCTTACGCGAGCCCCCCCAGACATTGCTCGGTACGATTCTTGATCGTGACATTGAGGCGGTGTCTCCGGAAGCTCACATCGCCACAGTCACTCGACTTCTGGCAACCTACAACCTCACCGTCCTACCTGTTGTCGACGAGGACGAGCACCTGCTCGGCGCAGTGTCTGTCGACGACGTCCTCGACGCCCTCCTACCTGAGGACTGGCGAGACTTCGACGACGAGGTAACCGACCGACTTATGGCAAGGAGCATCGATGGCTGATCGTCTTGACACCCCCAAAGAGCGCTCTTTCCGCCTTCCTCGGATCAACTTGGAATCCGAGGGTGTGGGACGCGGAGCAGAAGGCATCGCCCGTTTTTCAGGCACCCCACAATTCCTCATCTACCTGACGATCTTCGTTGCCATCTGGCTTGCCTGGAACACCCTGGCTCCAAAAGCATGGCAATTTGACCGCGCCGACCTGGGCTTCACAGCTTTGACCCTGATGCTGTCCTTGCAGGCCTCGTATGCCGCTCCTCTGATTCTTTTGGCTCAAAATCGCCAGGATGATCGCGACCGAGTCCAAGCTCAACAGGACCGTCAACGAGCCGAACGCAACCTGACGGACACCGAATATCTGACGCGCGAAATTGCTGGCCTGCGCCTCGCCCTCCAAGACGTGGCCACCCGTGACTTCGTGCGCTCAGAGTTGCGCGACATGCTTGACGATCTGCGCGAAGAGCTCTCTGCCAAAGTTGAAGACACCGCAGAGCAGGTGACTTCTGCGACAGCAGAAGGCAAAACCTTAGCGGAGTTGGCCGCAGAACAGGCCGCTGCGGAGGCTGATACAAACACAAGTGGCGAAGATCAGCACCCCAACTCCTGAAAGCAACGCCTGCGCCAGGCACGTAGGATAAGACCATGTCTGTCACCGTTGAACAGGTCATGACCGCACTTGAAAGCGTCATTGATCCAGAGATCCGCCGCCCCATCACCGACCTCGATATGGTCTCGCCCGAGCTCCTGTCCGTTGACGGTGCAACCGTCAACGTCGAGGTCTTATTAACTACGGCCGGTTGCCCGCTGCGAGGCACTATTACCGCCGACGTCACCCAAGCTGTTCAAGCCCTCGATGGAGTTGAAACTGTCAACGTCACCATGGGCGTGATGAACGACGAACAGAAGAAGGCGCTGCGCGAAAAACTCAACGGCGGCAAAGCTGAACGCGACATTCCCTTTGCTCAGCCAGGCTCACTGACGCGTGTCATCGCTGTGACCTCAGGTAAAGGTGGGGTGGGCAAGTCTTCAATGACTGCCAACCTTGCTGCAGCAATGGCTCAGTCGGGACTCAAAGTGGGCGTCATGGATGCCGACATCTACGGTTTCTCTATCCCGCGCATGCTCGGCGTTGACCACGAACCTCAGGTGATCGACGGCATGATCATTCCGCCAGTTGGCGCTGCCGACGTCAAGGTCATTTCTATTGGCATGTTCGTGCCCGACGGCCAGGCCGTCATTTGGCGTGGGCCCATGTTGCACCGCGCCCTTCAGCAATTCCTCGCAGACGTGTTCTGGGGTGACCTGGATGTGCTCCTCATCGACATGCCTCCGGGTACTGGTGACGTTCCGATTTCTATTGCCCAGCTGCTGCCCAACTCAGAAATCCTCGTGGTCACCACGCCTCAGATTGCCGCAGCCGAAGTTGCTGAGCGCTCTGGATCCATCGCATCCCAGACTGAACAAAAGGTTGTTGGCGTCATCGAAAATATGTCCTTCCTGCCACAAGAAGACGGCTCGCGATTGGAGATCTTCGGTGCGGGAGGCGGCAAGTCTGTCGCATCGCGTCTGACCGCTCACCTGGGTTACGAGGTTCCGCTGTTGGCCGAGGTGCCGCTCGACATCAAGTTGCGAGAGGGCGGGGACCAGGGCAAGCCTGTCTCCATCTCTGACGGCCCTGCCGCCGAGGTCCTGGCATCGCTCGCGGGCAAGCTCGGCGCCCGCGAACGCGGACTTGCTGGACGCCCCTTGGGAGTTTCTCCAATTCTTCACTGAGAGCCTGACACCACTTGGGCGCTGCGGGCGCTAGGGTGTTGACGTATCACCGATTCGAAAGGCGGTCACGATGGCTGATAAGGCCCAGACCTGGGTGTACGCAGAGGATTACATTCCCGAAAGCGATGTCGTCGCTGACGCCCGAGCCACCGGCGTTGAGCTGGGAGCTGAACCGGTCTCTACCGGAACGGGTGCCGCCCTGCGCATGTTGGCCGCAGTGTCGGGGGCTCGTGCCGTCCTCGAAGTGGGAACCGGTACCGGCGTGTCTGGCCTGTGGCTGCTCGACGGCATGGCCGCCGACGGCGTGTTGACCACCATTGATCAAGAGGTCGAGTTCCATAAGCACGCGCGTAAGGCGTTCACTGCTGTTGGAGTGTCAGCCCAACGCACGCGCCTGATTGCAGGCCGCGCCTTGGATGTGCTGCCACGAATGGCTGCTCGCGGCTACGACATGATGGTGCTGGACGCCGACATTTCAGAAACTCCCGAATATCTTGATCACGCAGTGCGGGTTCTGCGTCCCGGTGGTTTGATCGCTTTCGTTCATTCGCTCTGGCATGACCAAGTGGCTGATCCTGCACGCAGGGATGCTCAAACGGTGGTGGCCCGCGAGGTTGTCCACTTCCTGCGCGACTCAGAAGATTTTGTGGCATGCATGCTGCCCGTAGGCGATGGCCTGACGGTTGCAGTTAAACGGTAGCCGATGACAAGTTTCCAAACGCAAGCCCCCGGCACCGATGGTGTCGGGGGCTTCGTCCTCGCCACTGCGAGGAAAGACAGGTTCAGACCGCTTCGCTCAAAGCTGCGGAGAGCTCTGTGGCTTCATCCGGGGTCAGCTCGATGACTAGACGGCCGCCGCCTTCGCTCGGGATGCGCATGACGATGCCGCGCCCCTCTTTCGTAGCCTCCAGTGGTCCGTCTCCGGTCCTAGGCTTCATGGCTGCCATTGATGCACTCCTCTTGTGCTGGGCTGGCGGCTTACTTCATGCCGCAGCGGACTCACCTATTTTACCCGTAAAGTGGGCGAGAGACGCTGCAAAGTCGACCAGGCTCACATTTCTGGGTGTTCATCCTGGTCAAAAGGGGCGCTCAGGCCCCTCCACAAGGACTCTCAGCCGCGCGTCGCAAGACGCACAGCTTCGGCAGGATCATCAACAATGGGCATCAAGTCAATGTCACCAGCGCTAATCGTTCCTTCTTCAACCATCGTTTGAACGATCCATTCTTTTAGGCCTGTCCAATAGTCGGACCCTACGAGAACAATGGGGAAGTATTCGATTTTTCCGGTCTGGACCAAAGTCAATGCTTCAAAAAGCTCATCCATGGTTCCAAACCCACCGGGCATGACAATGAAGCCCGTCGAATACTTCATAAACATGGTTTTGCGGGCAAAGAAGTAACGGAAGTTGATTCCGATGTTGATCCAGGGGTTCATCGACTGTTCATGTGGCAGCTCAATCCCCAGTCCAATCGACGTGCCCTTGGCGTCCCACGCCCCCTTGTTCGCAGCCTCCATCGCCCCAGGGCCGCCGCCCGTAATGACCGCATAGCCTTCGTCCACCAGGAGCCGACCTACCTCGTAGGACTTATCCCAAACTTCGGTGCCTTCGCCGGTGCGAGCCGAACCAAACACCGATACTGCGGGACCGACCTCGGCAAGCGCGCCGAAGCCTTCGACAAACTCCGATTGGATTCTCAGGACTCGCCACGGATCCTCATGCAGCCAGTCCGAGGAATGCTGGGAGTCCAATAGCCTAGTGTCTGAGGTCTGCGTCGGGATTTTTTCTCCACGCAGGATCACTGGTCCACGGTGGTAACTCTTACGCCGGGCTTCGCCGCTCATTGGTCCTCCAGACGAGGTCGGTGCTTCATCAATCGCATGCAAGCGTACCGTCAGAATAGCGACAGCTTCGTTGAGTTCGCTCCACCCGCTAGCCTTAAGGCATGTCAACAACGCTGCCTCTGCACAACCGCAATGCCGCAATCTCTATGGCCGCTGGTGTTTCAACTTTCCTAACGAACACAGCCGGAGGGCGTTTCAGGGTCGTTGTTGGTTTCGATTCTGGGTCCGAGTCCCTGGCCCTCGACGCGGCTGCAGTAATCGAGGGCGCCGGCGGTCACACGATCCTCATGCCCAGGCCCTTGCCCACACCGATCATTGCTTTCACCGTCCGGATGCTCTTAGCGGATGCGGCGGTCATGATCTGCGCAGGACCTAGTCCTTCCATTGGCCACGAATGCACTGTCTTCTTTGGAGGGCGGGTCGCCGACCCTATTTCCGAGGGCGTGCGCGTGGCGGGTGTCAACGAAACTGAACTCCTCAGTGCCATTGAGACCGCAGCTTCCGCGCAGACAGTACAGTTAGCCGAATCTGGTTGGGAACAGGTCGGTGAAGGCATGATCGGCGCCTACATTGACCGAATCATCTCCAACCACGGTGCCAAGGACCGCAGCCTCAAGATCGCTTATGCGCCGACAACAGACAGCGTGGATGGGCTCCTCAGTGGTGTCCTTGAGCGAGCAGGCTTCAATGTTCTTCAAGTCGAAGCCCACGCCGACATCAATGCAGCATTGCAAGCAGTTGGAACCGACGAAGCTGGCCTCGTCCTCGTCACAGATCCGCACGGGGAACGACTCTGGGCGGCCATCCCCAACTCTTCGACGCCCGGGCGTTGGCACCGGCTCTCCAGTGACGAGGTCGCACGGATATTGGGCGACCGAATTGCGCGAGCCCGCGCGATGGATGAGGACGCGGTCTTAGTTTCAACAACTGATTGTTCTGACGTTTTAGATGACGTTGCGAAGATTCATCAGGTGTCTTCAACTCGCACCGAAGCGGGGATGAAAAACATTGCAAGAACACGAGGCATGGTTTTCGGCTACGACGGTGAACACGGATATTGCACAGACCCTGCGTTTGTCCGCGATAGCGACGGGATTTCTGCCGCCGTCATGTTGGCTGCGACTTTCGATGATGCCCGACGTGAAAATCGCAGCCTGGAGGGCTGTAGCAGCACCCAGCGCTTCGCGTGAATCTTAGCGTTCTTGAACAGGAGTCAGGGCAAAAAGTATGCGATGCCAATATCCCAAGGCTGGGCGGGCTTCTTCCTGGCTTTCCAACACTGCCCGCGCCCTCACCTTAAAGACCTGCCCGCTCGACGGCTCAAAAACCGAATAAACACCTGCGGCGTCACCATCATCTCCGGCCAGAATCGCAATCACATGCCTGGGAATCAGATCGTCGAAAGGTTTGTCTGACCCACCCGTGTAGCCGAAAACATCCAGGCCGTTGCGTAAGCTCTCATCAATCGCCGGGCCCATTTTTTCCCCGGTCACCACCTTGTAACGCAGCCCTGTGGCACGCCTAGCTAAACGGGCCAGTGCCCACGGTGAGGTTCCTAAACTTTTCGGCCATGGCAAGCCCACTCGGGCTGCCACCTCGTGCAACGCCACCTGAGTGCGCGCGATGCGTTGCCTATCACCGCGCAGATAATCCGAGTCTTTCCCTGCCCGAGCAGCCACTACCGCCAAGGAAGCGATGCCGCAGGTTGTCGCGTCAACCTGGCGAGGATAGGACGAGGCTGGTTTCATGACGAACGCCGCTTAGTCCTCGTCCCTGTCCGTCACGTCGAAGGCCGTGGTGACGGTGACTTGCCCGCCGACGATCTGCGTATACTGTTGCGCGAGCGCATTACGCAGGTCGTCAGAAATAAGCGGGTCATAGGCCCCAAAGCCTGCGAGGGCGACCGTGCCGGATGCTAGGTCGTAAGGCTGCGTGGTCTGGCCGGTCTTGCCGTCAACTGCGGCGGCCAGCACGTCAGCGATCACCGTTTCGAAATCCGTGACGACGCCGGTTAAGACATTGGCACCGACCGACTTGAGGTACTCGTCGGAGAACTCATACGGGTGGGCCAGCATCGTCTTTGCCTGCGACGAGGACAACGACTGAGTCGTATTCCCTGATTGTAATGCGGACTGAGCTGACTCGGTTTTGTCTCCTGTCGAAGCCCTACCGGATTGTGGCTCTTGGCCGGACTGGGCTTCCTGGCCAGATTGCGTTGAGTCTGCTGATTGGCCAGAATCAGCCGGTGCCGACGTGGTGTCTCCAATGCTGGCCTGTGTCGTAATAACACGCATCATGGGTTGGTCAGATTCGGCTGCAGCTTCGGAAACACCCGTGTTGGCATCACCAGCTGCTGCCAAAATAATGTCCACGCCGTCAGCGATCATGACTTGGGCTTGCTCTTTGGCCGCCTCGGGAGTTGATGAAATTGAGCCCTTCTGAGACACGCTGTCCCATCCAGACACGATGATCGACGTACCGTTAGCCAGGTTATAGGCGTCAACCCCCTGGGTGAACGCATCCATGGTCGCCCACGTCAACGGAGTATTTTCTCCTCCAACGACGCCGATCTTGCCGGTGGTTGTCATCCCTGCGGCCGCATAGCCAGCCAGATATGAGGCCTCATCCATCCGAAAATCGACGGCTAAACCATTGTCGAGCTCTGTCTTGGCACCCTCTTCATCGAGGAAAGATGATCCCACCAAGACAAAGGAAATATTTTCATTGGCTCGTGCAGCTTGGGAGAGCTGTGAAGGATCCGTACCGACAATGACAGTGCAGCCGCTACTGATCAGAGTCTGCGCATCGTTATCGACCGTAACGTCGGTGGCGCGCCCACCAAGTTCTTCGACGCCGCTCTCGATTGCTTGCACGAAGCGAGCGCCGCCCAGAAGTTCGGTTTCCGAGTTTGACGCGGCCACGCATACTTTCGCCTCGGCAGTCCCATATTCAGCTGAGCTGAGCTGTGGCTCGCCGGAGCAGCCAGAAACTGCTGCAGATGCTGCGAAAGCGCAGACTGCTGCCATGTACGACTTCTTCACGAAATCCCCTCCAAGGGTTGCTTGTTCAAGCTTCCACGCTACCAGTGGTCGCACTTGTGTGGGTTGTGCGCTTGGCCCCACGAAAGTTTCAAACCGAACACACGAGCTAGACATAGATTCGGGTCAGAGAAGGAGCTGTTGCCCCGAATCATTGAGGTCGTCAACAACCTTCTTGACGTCTTGAGCGCGGTCAAGACGAGTAACGAGGACAGCGTCTTGAGTCAGCGCTATTGCAACGTCAGACACTCCCACCACCGCAACGCTTTGGCTCGTTCGATTGAAGACATATGCACGATGTGCATCAATGCGCGTGGCATCACCCATCTGTGAGGACAATGAAGCAAGAGCCGCAAAGTCCCCCAAATCAGTCCATCCCAGGTCTGGGTGAGCTCGCACAACTGCCACTCGACCATCAGCCGCCACCGGCTCCGCTATCGCATGATCGATCGCGATCTTGGTCAAATGTGGCCAGTTCTCAGCTAATACGTCCTCATAGTCATCGCTACCCCACGCATGAGCGATATCGCTCAGACGCTTGTGCATGTCAGGCATGAGGCGCGCCAGATGCGAAACCAACGTCCCGGCTTTCATAATGAAAATTCCGGCATTCCAGACAAAACCTTCATCAACATACCGCGCGGCTGTTTGCGCATCAGGTTTTTCAACGAAAGTTAAGACCCTTTCAGCACCGGGCGACGCCGTCAAAGGAAGGGAGGGCTGAATATACCCATAGGCCATCGAAGGGCCGGTGGGAGTAATGCCTATTGTTGTCACAAAGCCTTCAGCTGCAGCAGAGGCCGCAGCATCAACCGCCTGAAGAAGAAGCTCTGGTCGAGCAATCAAATGATCTGCAGCGAAAGAACCAATGATTGCGTCGTCCCCAAAGCGCCCACGGATCACATAAGCGGCCAAACCGATGGCAGCCATAGAGTCACGGCCAGACGGTTCGATCACCACGGTCCTCTCCCCCTGGGCATGCGTCGAAAAGTCAGGAAGCTGTTCGAGCACGCCATCTCGGTGAGTACCACCGGTGACGATGGAGATTGAAGCGGCGACAGGTTCGAGGCGTTCAACGGTTGCCTGCAACAAGGATCGTCCAGATCCATCTAGGTCCAGCAGAAACTTTGGCCGACTGCGACGCGAAAGAGGCCAAAGCCGAGTTCCAGCTCCCCCAGCCGGAATAATGACGTGTAATTGTTCAAACATGCTCGAAATTATCCAATAGGAAGAGGGGCCACGTCCTGCGCGGCCCCTCTTTCACAGCTGGTTAACAGTTCAGCTCAATGTTTCGCTCACTCAGCGGCAGGAGCTTCGGCATCGTCGCCAGCTTCAGCTTCGCCCTCATCCTCGGTCTGGTCGACGATCTCAGAAACGGTGACAATGTCGGCCTCGGGATCAAGCTCGCACTCAACGCCCTTGGGCAGATCGAGGTCACCGGCGCGCACAACGGAGCCAGCTTCAAGACCCTCGACAGACACTTCGATGGTCTCCGGGATCGAGGTGGCGGGAGCCTTCACTGCGATCGCGAAAACTTCGGTGTTGTAGGCGGTACCGGGGGCGGGCTCGCCCACGACGACCAGCTGAACCTCAACGTCGACCTTTTCGCCAGCCTTGACGGCCAGGAAGTCAGCGTGCAGGAGGTTGCGCTTGACGGGGTGACGCTGAACGTCCTTGACGATGGCGAGCTGGGTGTCACCGTCGATCTTGAGCTCAACGAGGGCGTTCTTGGTACCACGAACGATGAGGAACAGGTCGTGTTCGGGAACGTCAACGTGGACGGACTCTGCGCCGTGGCCGTAGAGAACGGCGGGGACCAGCTTGGCGCGGCGAGCACGACGGGCAGCACCCTTACCGAATTCGGTGCGGGTCGTGGCGACGAGTACAGGGTTATCGCTCATGAGTTTCCTCCAGGTTCTTCTTGGTTTTCAACGCACCGACGCGTCGAAGAAGATCCGTGAGCCGCAAGGCCCGGAAAACTCTGTCGATAACGGCGGATCGGATCCGCCCTCGCCGGAGCAACGCGTTCAGGCTACCCGATGGTGGCCTCAGGTTGAAATCAGTCGAAGAGGGATGTGACCGATCCGTCTTCGAAGACCTCTTTAATGGCACGGGCCAGCAGAGGCGCAACCGACAGGATCGTCAGCTTGTCGAAACGCTTTTCTGCAGCGATCGGCAAAGAGTCTGTGACCACGACTTCGTCTGCTCCGCATTCGGAGAGTCGGCGAGCAGCCGGATCAGACAAGATGCCATGGGTTGCAGCAATGATGACTTTCTTGGCACCTGCATCAGTGAGGACCTTGACGGCCTCGGTGATTGTGCCAGCGGTGTCAATCATGTCATCGACGAGGATGCATTCTTTGCCATCAACATCGCCAACGACTCGGTTAGCGACCGCCACGTTGGGTCTAGTGGTATCACGGGTCTTGTGGACAAAGGCAAGGGGGCAACCACCCAGTTTGCGCGACCACTTCTCGGCAACGCGAATGCGGCCAGCATCAGGGGACACCATCACCGTGTTGTTCAGGTCGAGGCGTCCTCGCACGTAGTCGACCAGCACGTCCATCGCGAAGAGGTGATCCACCGGGCCATCGAAGAAGCCCTGCTCCTGGGAGGCGTGCAGGTCGATGCTCATAATGCGGTCCGCACCTGCGGTTTTATACAAGTCCGCGATGAGCCTGGCCGAGATAGGTTCGCGGCCCTGGTGTTTCTTATCCTGACGCGAGTACGGATAGAAGGGCGAAACAACAGTGATGCGCTTAGCTGATGCACGCTTGGCGGCATCGATCATCAGTAGTTGCTCCATGAGCCACTTGTTAATGTCACCTGCGTGAGACTGGAGGACAAAGACATCGGCTCCACGCATTGACTCATTGAAGCGCACGTAGATCTCACCGGAAGCAAAGTCGTAGGCCGTCAACGGCGAAACACCGCAGCCGATTTCTTCACCCACTCGGTTCGCTAGATCCATGTGAGCGCGTCCTGACACGAGGACAAGGCTCTTCTCGCCAGTTGCAACCAATCCGCTCATGCGACGTTCCTCCCCTAAGGCGCAGTTCCAGTGGTCGGTAGAGCCCTCAGGCCCGTCCGATGACGCTGAATGGTTCGACCATCGTATCGGCTGGGATGCTGGCGTTTTCCACCCATGAGGATGGAAGAACTGTCCGATCGCCCACTTCTGCGGCTTTCAGGATCGCAGCGGGACCGATCTCACATTCAGATCCGATCGTGGTATGCCCCGTGAGATAGCTTCCCGGAAGGATCGTCGTGTCCGAACCAATACGAACATCGACGTCGATCCGCGTGGATACGGGGTCAATGATGGAAACACCCTGGCGCATGTGGGCTTCGCAGATGCGACGGTTGAATTCTGCGCCAAGTTCAGCCAGTTGTACGCGGTCATTGCAGCCCTGAGCTTGCCAGAAATCGGCAAGTTCGAGGGCGCCCGCGGTGCGTCCGGCGGGTGCCGCCGCGGCGAGCACATCGGTCAGATAGACCTCGCCTTGGGCGTTAGCTGTCCCAACGTTGGCTAAGGATTCACGTAGGAAGTCTGCATCAAAGGCATAGATACCAGCGTTGATTTCATTAACGGCTGCTTGCTCTTCGGTCGCGTCTTTCTGCTCGACGATGGCGGTGACGATTCCGGCCTCGTCCCTAATGATTCGCCCGTATCCGGTGGGGTCGTCTATGCGGCTCGTTAGGACTGTCACCGCATGATTGGAGCCTTCATGGACGGCCACAAGTTCAGCCAAGGTGGTAGTCGACAGCATGGGGACGTCGCCATATGTCACGACGAGGGTGCCGTGGACCTGTCCGACTTGTTCTTCAAGGGTCTCTAGGCCGCACTGGACAGCTCGGCCTGTACCGGGGATTTCGTCCTGGTCGGCAATAACAGTGTGTGGCATGACCTTGGTGATTTCTGCGGCAACCACATCGCGTTGATGACGTACGACCGCAACGAGATGCTTGGGACTCAGCCCATCTGCAGCCCGAAGCGCGTGGCCGATCATAGATAGGCCTGCAACGGGGTGAACAACTTTGGGGAGAGAGGACTTCATGCGGGTTCCCTGGCCGGCAGCCAGGACGATGACAGCAGCAGGAAGAGTCACGGGTTCCTCCCGATAGTTGCCGGGCCGCTCCCGGCGTCAGCTCCGCCCCCAGGACTCGAACCCGGACCAAAGGCACCAAAAACCCATGTGCTGCCGTTACACCAGGGCGGAACGCTGAGACGATTGTGCCACATGAGTGGCCCAAATCCCGATTCGAGGAATGTGACCATGCGCTCTCTGCTGTATTTTTCTTCCTGAATCACGGGTCACCAAACGTGTAATGGAATACTTACGCCATGGCTGAGAAGCGAACGAGGATGAGCGGTGTTGCCCGCCGCGAACAATTAGTGGCAGTGGGGCGTTCCCTTTTCGCGTCAAAGGGTTTTGATGCGACAAGCGTGGAAGAGATCGCATCGAAAGCCAAGGTTTCGAAGCCCGTTGTCTACGAGCATTTCGGCGGCAAAGAGGGGCTGTATGCGGTGGTTGTTGATCGCGAAGTGCAGTCTCTGGTTAATTCTTTGCATCGTTCTTTGGAGTCTTCTGATCGCCCCCGTATGGTGCTTGAGAATGCCACGTTGGCGCTATTGGATTACATCGAGTCAAACACTGATGGGTTCCGCGTTTTGGTCCGCGATGCACCTACTGATCGAACTCAGGGGTCTTTCTCTTCGGTGCTGGGCGATGTGGCAACGAAAGTTGAGCACCTACTTGCCGAGCAATTCGACCGTTCCAAAATGGATGCCGGATGGGCACCCTTGTACGCCCAGATGCTCGTCGGTCTAATCGCTCAGGTGGGTCAGTGGTGGCTTGATGACCGGCGCATGAAGAAGGACGAGGTCGCCGCCCACGTGGTCAACCTGGTGTGGAATGGCGTTCGGAATTTGCGCCAGGAGCCCACTCTTCGGGTACGCCAACAGTTCTGACATGCGCCCGCTCTCATCCAGCGATTTATTCACTCTCGCGTCTTCTCCTGGCGTAGAAAACGGCGCCCAGATGGTTCTGGGCGCCGTTATTGTGGCTGAAATCCTGGCAGACGAATTCTGCTTGGCAGAAGTCAGTGGATCAGACGTCAGCCGTCTGGAAGGACAGGCAGTCGGCGGTGGTTGCACCTACGCGGATGTGGTCAGCCGTGCATTCCAGGGCAGAGTTGTGCAGGCAGTCTGCCTTCTGACATGCGCCAACCACTGAGGTGACTGTGTCCAGTCCACCCTTGATGGATAGCGGGATGAAAGTGGTGCAGGTCTGAGCGTAGCCAACGGTGATGGCTGCTGCGCCGCAGCTCTTGGTCTTGTTGTAGGAGCAGCTCTCGACGGAGCAGTCGAGAACTCGAGGCATCTGCGTGGTATCCATGTCGGTCTCTCCTTGAAATTGGTGTTCGTGATCAACGGAGCACTGGCGGTAGGCCTGTGCGTTAAATCCATTGGAACGCCGATTTTTGCAAGAGTCCAGAACATCAATGTTTTCGCAGGTCAGAGCGGATTAGCAAATAGGGCGATTAGGAATTAATAAACACGACTCACATCACTAATTACACAACATTTTAAGGCGCTTTAGTTGCGTAAATCGAGTAGGTTTGCCTGATCTTGCCCACTAAGCCCACGCAATGCATGTCGATCGAGGCCGACAGGTCAGTCCAATAGCTCCGCCGCTTCCAACCACGCCTCTTCCAGCTCATCGATCTGGCCCGCAACCGCCGAATGCTCGGTTGAAACAGCAGTGAGCTCATTAACCTTCGAAGGATCAGTTGCAATCTGCTCAGACAAAAGCGCCAGTTGCTTTTCTAACTTCTCTGCCTGGCCACGCAGCTTGCCCAGTTGCCGCTCGATACGATCAGCTTCCTTCTTGGCTGCCCGGCGGGTAGCAGAGTCGGTCTGAGAGGACTGAGGCGCAGCTGCCCCCTGTGTTCTGGAGGAGACTTCAGACGCTGAAACAGTGGGGGTGCGCGCCTCGGCCTCGTTGGCACCTTTACGCAACTGAAGGTATTGCTCCACGCCACCTGGCAACGCCCGCACCTGACCGTCGCCGAGCAATGCCATCTGGTGGTCAGTCACACGCTCAAGCAAATACCGATCATGGGACACAACCACCAGAGTCCCCGGGAAGGAATCGAGAAGATCCTCCATTGCTGCCAACGTATCCGTGTCAAGGTCGTTGGTTGGTTCATCCAATAGCAACACATTCGGTTCAGCCATAAGCAAGCGCATGAGTTGGAGCCGGCGACGTTCCCCACCAGAAATCTCTGAGATACGGGTGTATGCCCGCTGCCTGGTGAATCCCATACGTTCAGTCATCTGCGTTGCCGTGATCTCACGCCCGCCGGCAACGACAACCTGGGCAACGTCTGCCACCGCGTCAACGACCCGCATATCTGCCAGGTCATCGAGCTCACGGGTGTCTTGGGACAAGGTGGCAACTTCAACCGTTTTACCGCGCTTGACTCGGCCAGTTGTTGGTTCGAGATTGCCGCGCAAAAGGTTGAGCAGTGTCGTCTTGCCAGCGCCGTTGACGCCGACAATGCCAACGCGTTCAGCGGGGGCTAAGCGCCAGGTGATGTCGTCAAAAATCCGGTTTGTTGTGCCGTCAGGGCGTGTGAACTCTACGGTGACGTTTTCAATGTCGAGGACGTCTTTGCCGAGGCGCGCCGTCGCCATCTTCACCAATTCGACCTGGTCACGAGGCGGTGGTACGTCCGCGATTAAGGCTTCTGCGGTCGCGATATGGAATTTTGGTTTTGATGTGCGCGCAGGGGCACCTCGGCGCAGCCACGCCAATTCTTTGGTTAAGAGGTTGGCTCGCTTTTGCGCGGCAACATCGGCTTGGCGCATGCGTTCTGCTCGAGCCAGCGTATAGGCGGCATACGACCCGTCATAGATTTCAACATGTCCGGCTGTTTGGGGGCGGTCTCCACCGGGATCAACGCCAGGGACAACCTCCCAGATGTGTTCGCACACAGCATCAAGGAACCAACGGTCGTGGGTGACAGCTAGAAGGGAGCCCGTAGCTCCGGGTTTAGCGAAGCGAGCATTGAGGTGTTCGGCCAGCCATGCGACGCCCTCAACGTCCAGATGGTTCGTCGGCTCGTCCAGACAGACAATTTCCGATTCGGCGGCCAGCACGCGAGCCAGGGCCACGCGTCGACGCTGCCCACCCGACAGTGTTCCCACCTGAGCTCGCAGATCAATGTCAGCCAGCAGACCCGCATGAATATCACGAATGCGCGCATCCGAAGCCCATTCGTATTCTGCAAGCCCCGGGTGAACGACGTCGAGCACGCCTGCGTGTGGGTCAAGGGAATCCGCCTGGTCTAGGACGACGACCCGCACGCCCTCGCGCCGAGTGATGCCTCCCCCGTCGGGGCTCTGGATGCCAGCAACGAGGCGCAGCAAAGTGGACTTGCCCGCGCCGTTTGGCCCAAGGATGCCCACACGGGAGCCGTCTTCGAGGCCAACAGTGACGTCTTCAAGGAGCTTGCGTGAGCCTGCCATTGCCGCCACGTATTGGGTTCCGAGCAGGTGTGCCATTAAAGAGCCTCGTTCGATTCGATTTGGACGGTGGAAAGAACTGACGCAACTCGGTCGTTAAGCGTTTGAGCCAACGCCAAAAGCTGGGCTTCACGCAATGCGAGGTTCCACAGTGCATTGCATGCTACGAGGGCGGCCGCTGCGTCCGCAGCCTCAACGGTCTGAATCAGGTCTGCAGCAAGGCCAGTCCCTTCGTAGGCTTGCTCGACCTCGACGTGCACTCCGGCAGCTGTTTGCGCCCACGGTCCTGCCATTGCCAGGCGCTGCATTATTTTGACGGCCTGTGTGACGAGGGCGAGCGGCTCGCCCTCGTTCATCGACGAAAGAAAAACCCGAACGCCAGGGGTTCGCGAGGTGCGTACCCTGACGACCTCTTTCTTGGTCGACCCGTCCACACCAAGGATGGGTGCGGAGGCGACGACATCACGCATCTCGAGCTCCAGGGAGTGTGCCAGCCGCAGCGCTGGACTGGCCGGTTCGCGGATCAACCCGTGGCGCGAGTATCCCCGAGGCACGCAGCTCATTGACCCCGCGTCCCAGGCGCACAAAGTCGTCAATACTCAAGGTTTCTCCCCTGGCGGTGTGATCGACGCCAGCATGGTCTAAAAGGGCCTCAGCGGCTTCAGCAGTGCCAGCCCACGTTTTCAAGGCTGCGCGCAACGTTTTGCGACGCTGACCAAAAGCCACATCGCAGACTTCGAAGGTGGCCCTGCGCAGCGCACCATCGCCGCGCGAGCTACCCGAACGGCGTAAACGCACGAGGGCAGAATCGACGTTGGGAACAGGCCAAAACACCGTCCGGCCAATTGTGCCAGCACGTTCGACCTCGCCATACCAGGCAGCCTTGACGGACGGAACCCCGTAGGTGCGCGAACCGGGACCTGCGGCAAGCCGATCAGCAACCTCGGACTGGACCATCACCAGGACATCAGTCAGCGAAGGCAAAGACTCAAGCATGGCGAGAAGAACGGGAACTGCGACGTTGTACGGCAAGTTGGCGACGAGCTTGGTGGGGGCAGGCCAGTCAACACCGAAGTCCTCAACACCTGAAATCTTGGTGGCGTCCAGATTGACCACGTGGAAGCGGTCAGATGCCTCGGGCATGCGGGCACGGATCGTTTCCGGCAGAGCTGAAGCCAAAGGCGGGTCAATCTCGACAGCTCGCACCCGAGCTCCAGTCTCAAGGAGGGCCAGGGTCAACGAGCCAAGGCCCGGACCCACCTCAATAACCTCGTCGCCGGCTTCGACTCCACCGGCGCGCACAATGCGGCGCACTGTACCCGCGTCATGGACAAAGTTTTGGCCCAGCACCTTCGTCGGTCGGATCCCCAGAGCTTCGGCGATTGCCCGAACCTCCAGGGGGCCAAGCAGACCCGAATCCGATGGTTGTACTCCTGAAGGCAATGTCGGATCGGTACGGCGCTGAGGCGCGGAAGAACGGCGATTTCGGCGTTGGGTCACGGGGAGAGTCTAGTCGATAGAAAGTGTTCTTAATTTTCGGATGATCTAACTAATACGAACATTCCACCCATCACGCCAAGCGATGTGTTCTAAGGGGTCAGGAATTACCTTTTCCAGAAAGCAGAAGCTCCTGCCCAGATTTCCTTGTCTGTGGTGCAAAATCCTACTGCCCCCGCGTCCAAGCATCCCGTAACTGACTTCCAGTCACACACGAGCCCGGAGGCGATAATCGGACCGATATTTCGTCCACGAATCCAATCAATCACTTTAGGCCAACCTGGCTGGATATTTATAAGATCTGCACCACTATTTTGCCACTGCCCTTCGGTGGAACGAAAAGCAGCAGAGTCCACTACAAACATGCGATGTATTGTCGTGACATTAAAATTTGACGCATATTTTAGGAGTGTTGATTTAGTGCTCAGCACAGAATCAAAGCCATTTTGCCGCATGAGAAAATCCACAGCGGATGGCCTCGAGGCTAACCCATCAATTAAATCAATATCCACAATGACATATTTCCCAGCCAACTTGAGGCGCGCGACATCTTCAGCGATCCCGCCAACAGTTCCACCCAAAGTAAGCACGACAGGTGCCTCGTGAAGCAAAGCAGCTTCCAAACTGTCCTCTGAGTCAATTCCCAGAATGAGAGGGTACGACTTGAGTAGACTTAATAGTTGTTCAGTGCTCTTTTCCACGCTCCCCCTTTAGATTTAATTTTGCGGTCGACACTTCTGCATGCACCAAGGCTCCTGCGCCACTACTATCACCAAAATCCAGCAGGATCAACAGTCTCCAGATTCTTGGAAGATCTACCGCCGATGCGCGACATTACGACAACGAGGGAGATGAGCCCCAAAATCACTAGGAACATACTTGGGAACCCGCCAAGGTTTGAAGCGGCTTTAATCCCTTCAACCCCTCCGTAGGATATCACCAACCATGCAACTAGGCCTATCGTTACACCCCAGATGATCTTGACGAACAAAGCGGGCATGTTCTTCTTGTCTTCCATCAACGATGTCCCTCGCGTAGATATCTCGGCGACGGCTGTGGTGTTTGAATCCGACGCCGTAACGAGCGAAATAAAAACGATGAACAGATAAATCGGAATCACGACTCTAGAAAAGGGAAGCTGTTGAAAGATGATGTAAATCGCGGACTCAGGTCCGTTGGCTGCCATATATCCGGATATATCAACACCTTGTGTCTCGTAGTATATTGAGGCTCCGGAAACCAGGGTAATCCAAAGCATAGAGAACACGGACGGAACAATTAAGCCTGCGGAAATAAGTTGCCTCATGGTAAAGCCGCGAGAAATCGAGGCAATAAAAGTTGCGGTAACAGGAGTCCATGCCAGCCAATTACACCAGTAGAAAACCGGCCACGATTGATTCCACCCGTCTTCAAATGCAGTCCCCGTATTTAGAATATCGAAGAAAAAGTTTGACAAGTAAGAACCAAAGCGTTCAGTGCCAATCGATAACGAGTAGACAGTTGGGCCAAAAAGAGCAAAAAATACTAAAATACCAAAAAATATCTTCGAGTTAAAGGAAGAGAGTAGGCGAATGCCTTTCATAACACCAGTAATTGAAGAGAAAACAAATATTAAAACGATTAGAAAAATAATGATGCCCCAGAGCAACGGACTCGACGGGATATCAAATTGACTGGATATGCCACCAGCAATAGTAATGGTACCAGTCCCTAGACTTGCAGCCATTCCAGCGCCGAGGGAAAATAAACAAACGATATCCACAATTCTACTGACGCGTTGAACATTTGGCCCAAATAGGGGAACAAGTATCGACCCTACCGATATTCTCTCACCAAGATTGAAAAACACGTACGCACAAATCAGCGAAAATGCAGTGTATATCGCAAAAGGCGCCCATGTCCATTCGAGGAACATCGTCCTCATTGCAAATAATATCGCCTCTGGACTCCCCGGAACTGCCCTACTTGACAATGCCGGAGTCGACAAATGATATATCGGTTCTGCTGCCGCCCAAAATAGCAGGCCTGCTGCGATCATCGTACAGAGAACGATCCAAATTAATGAGCGGAAAGAAATTTTTGCTCGGGCACGAGAACCACCTATTCGCAGGCGGCCAAACGGAGAGAAATAGGCAAAGATTACTACAATCAGACAGGCCAATGCGGTCCAGTTAAAGAGCCACGCAAAATTACCAAGTATGAAGCTGGTAGATAGATTGAGGCCTCGCAGAAACACCTCTCCACTCACGAGGGCAACTACAGCGATGGTGGCAAGCAACAGCCACGGAATCCCAAAAACTGCCGGACTGATGCCCATCTTGGTCTGCGAACCACGCGTTGAGTCCGATCCAGCTTCGACGCTCATTAATCCTCCTCATATGACCCCTGACTGCCGAACCAAAAGGTTGTGCTCAGTAAACCATGCAGCCCGCAGCGCTGTGACACACCACAGATGGCACAGCGCTGCGGAGCCATGGATATCCCAAAACAGGGAATCCCAAGAGCCAGCTATTCGACTATTTTTCGAGCGGGTAGACCGTCCCAGCATTCATGATGCCGTTCGGATCGAAAGCCTCCTTCAGTTTCGTCAGATACACGTAGGCAGACCCATGCTCCTGCTCAACCCACGCGGTTCGATGCTTACCAATTCCATGATGGTGAACCATGGAACCACCAAGCTTCAAAGTTTCTTCCACGATAATCTTATTGATCGGGTCGTGATACTTCTCAATCTCTTCTTCCGGCTCGATATCCACCAAGTCGTAGTAATACATGAAGTAGATATTTGTGCCATTGATGTAGCTATGAGATGAATGCCCACCCAGCATCGTGATGTCAGGAATCTCCTTGCGCACTCTTTCCATGCAGGCGACGTAAATATCATGGATAACGCTCCATGAGCCGGACACCTCAGTCGTAAAACCGATATTGTCAGTCTCAAGAATTTGCTGGCGCTCATCTTCAACTTTACTGACGTCCCAATTCAAATTATTGAACCAGTCCTCGATAAGCTTTGACTCCACTTGAGCAGCGCCACTGTTCGCGCGGACGATCGTATCGATCGCTTCTGCTGTGTACTTTGAGATCTGTTTTTCACCCTCTGTCATAAAGACTAAAACACACCTATTATTCGCGAAATGCGAGAAGTAGTAATGCCCATCCTCTGGATCATAAAGACGTGCAACAGAAGGCCTCAGACCCTCTACCATGACTTCTCTCAAGATTTCTAATCCAGTCTTCATATCGTCGATCACATACCCAAGGAATATGTTATTTTCGGGACGATACTTGAAGATTTTGACTGTAACTTCTGTAATGAAAGCTAAAGACCCTTCATTACCAATTAGAATATGCCTAATATCGGGACCTGCAGCACGTCTAGGAACATTCTTAATCCTTGTGACGGTCCCATCCGGTAGTACAGCCTCAAGGCCAACGACCATATCTTCGATGCCACCATATAAAGTTGAGAATTGGCCAATGCTTCGAGTAGCGACAAGTCCTCCCATCATAGCTAAGGGCTTAGATTGAGGAGAATGTCCAGTTGTGAATCCCTGCTCCCGCAAAATATTTTCTAAAGTTTCGAGCACAACTCCACACTGTGCAGTTACCTGCATATCGGTGGGATCAATTGACAGAATCTTCGACATTAACGATCCATCGACTACGATGGAATCTTTTACCGCAGTCTCTAGTCCGCCTTCAGTGGCTGATCCACCTGTCCGAGGAACAACGTTAATTCCGTGCTGGTTCGCAAATGACAAGACCTTAGAGACTTCGTCCGCATCAGCTACTTTAACCACAGCTGCCGGCAGCGGCTGCGTATAAACCCCTTTAATGTCTTCATATTTTCGGAATCTGTCAATCGAATTTTTCTCAAGCGTCTTTTTGTCAGTAATGACGCGATTCTCAGGCAGCATTTGCCTTAACATGTCAACAATCATTTGGCGTTCCATAATATCTCCTATCCAAAGATCTTGTATGTATTTTTATAAATAGGGTCGAGTGTGGCTGAAATTTGTGGTTGAATGGAACTTATAACTTTCTGATAGGTTTTGTGAGCCTCTGCATTTGGATAAAACTCATCCCCACGACGGGCGAATGCCGTAGCAGCGGAAGCAGCATCTGCGAAGTAGCCCAGTGCTATCCCTACGAGCATGGCGCTTCCTAGCCCCACCCCTCCACTGTTCACATTTCGCACCACCGGAAGACCAGAACAGTCAGCAAATATCTGGCACATCAATTCGCTGTTCGCGCCTCCACCACTGAGAATTAGCCGTTCAAGTGAAATCCCTCTTTCTGCAGCCATCTTGCTCACATTTCTCGACATGGTCATCGCAATGCCTTCAATAATTGAGCGATGCATGTGCGCGCGCGTATGACGTGCATCTAGCCCGATGAAGGTCCCCTTGAGATGCGGCCGATCCGCAGGTGCAAGGAAATCTAATCCAACTATTAAGCCATCACTACCCACGCTGACTAGGCTCGCCTCTTTATCCAGCTTTGCCTCAGGTAAGATTCCTTGTGCTCCGCACGAATCAGCAAACTCCGGGCCTAGAAGACTGACCAACCAGCTTACGGTCCACATTCCTCTACGAATACCGTCGCTCTCATAGAGGTATTTACCTGCTAACGCTGAGTAGTTCGACCAGTACGTTTTTGAGTCATCAACGTAGTCACGGCCCAGCATCATTCCTGTGATGTAGGTCCCCAGAGATACCAATGCTTCATTGTCTTCGAGGAGGCCTCCTCCCAGTCCTTCGACGGCCTTGTCATTTGCGGTTACGACCACAGGAAGACCCGCGGGGATACCTGTATCTTGCGATGCTCGCTCGGTGATTTGACCGGCGACCGCACCGGGCTGAACTAGTTCAAATAGCATCGATCGGTTCAACCCAGCATGAGTCTTCCAGACCTTCGAATCTTCTGACCACTTCCAAGAGTGGGGATCCAGAGGCCACTGCCCTGCGTAGTTGGCTGCAGTGTCTTTAAACTCCCCAGTCAACCGGTGGGTGATATAACCACTACTTGTTGTCACCCAGGCTACTTTTGGATTCACATGCTCATAAGGACGTGACACTCGCTGATCCATCCAGCTAAGAACAGGCTGTGCAAGCGTTCCATCTGACTTCAATAAGGCTCTACAGAACCGAATGGTGCAGAGGCCTACACCGATAATGTCATTTCGGTCGCCATCAAAAATCTCCCAAAGCCCACGACATGCAGCTATAAGTGAAGTCCACAAGTCATCGTCGGGATGTTCGACAACTCCATCTGGTGCTAGCCTCATTGGCTGCAATTTCTCCGAATACTGACATATGAGTTCACCTTGAAGACTGAACAGTGAGACTTTAGTGCTCTGCGAACCTCCGTCAATCGCAAGGATCAATGGCTCTTTCTTAGCGGACAAGATAACCACCATCTACGACAAGAAGTTGCCCATTAACGTAGTTCGATGCCTGCGATGCCAGAAATACCGTCGCTCCCATGAGATCCTGTGGCTCCCCCCAACGCCCTGCGGGAATATGATCGAGCACCCTCTGATTTGTTTCTGGATTAGAGCGAGTAGTCTCCGTGATCGCGGTAGCGTAATAACCTGGAGCGATACCGTTAACCTGGATATTGTATTGACCCAGTTCATCACAGTATGCCTTGGTAAAGCCCGCCAGGGCATGCTTAGTTGCAGCATAGGCTGGCGACCACTGCCCACCTAAGAATGAGAACAGAGAGCAGATATTGATAATCTTCCCGGATCTTTGCGGGATCATGAACCGTATAGCTTCGTGACTGAGATCGAAAGCAGCCGTCAAGTTAAGCTGAATCATCGGATCCCATTGAGCACGATCAAATTCCTCAACAGTTGCAAGATTGCACATTCCTGCACTGTTGACCAGAATATCTATTCCCCCTAACTGCTGCACACAATCATCAACGATGGTCTTTGCTGCTCCCTCAGCAGTAATATCTATTTCCCGGTAGACCATAGTTCGGCCTTCATCTTCGACTAGTTGCCGAATGACACCGTCATCAGGTGCAATGGATGGGATGTAGACGTCAGCCCCAGCCTTCGCTAATGCGAGGGTAAAAGCACTGCCTAGACCCGTGTTTCCGCCAGTGACAATTGCTTTCTTACCTGCGAGCTTGAAGAAATCAAGGGAAAAATCTTTGATGTTCATTTGACGACCTCCATTGTCTCATTGGGATCTGGCGCTCCTTGTGCGCCTCGTTGAATAGAGCGGAAAAGAATAATGGCCAGCACCATGCCTACTGCTGCCATCGCCATCGCGTAACCGAAAGTCATTTGGAAGCCCATTCGACCGAACGAGTCCATCCATGAACCGACCATGATAAAAGTGAAGAGATCGGGCGTATAGCCAAGCGCAGTAATAACACCCGACGCTCGTCCGGTAATGCGGACAGGCACTCGAGATTCGTCGATAATCGCAAAATATAGAGATCTCATGACATAGATGACGAACATACCCAACATGAAGTTAGCAATCAGGAATGGAATAGCCGCCTGAGTTGCAGGAATAACAAAGTAGAGACCGTAAGTTAAAATGATTCCTACATATCCAGCAATAATGACCTTCAGCCTGGAACCAATCCTATCGGCCAGTATTCCACCGAGAACTCCGCCGAAGAATTGAATAATATACCGGGTTCCACCAATCGTCACCGACAGTTCTTCGGAAGCACCAGCGAATCGAACTATGTAAGGACTGGCGTAGGCAATCAGACCGTAGGCCGTGTAGGTAGTGAAGACGACCGCGGTAATTAGCCATATTCGCGGATTCTTCAATACCTCAACGATTCCAGAGGCCAGCTCTTTTACGGTTTCTCTATTTTCAGCCGGCAGGTCATCCGCAAGGAAAATATAGGACAGTACTCCGATAACGATATTCGAGATGGCACACACAGAAATGGCCCATGAGACTCCAGTAACACCTCCCCCGAATGCATTGAATACCGCGAGCATTCCGAACACAAGAAGAGTGTTTGCCAGACCTCGGAGTCCTTCCTGGAAGCCGAACATTCGACCTTGCTCGTCACTACCACCTAAATTGCGGGTTGCTTTAATGAGCGCTGGGAAGTACGTAACGATTGTTGTCACGCCCCAGAGGACATAAATAAGTCGGCTGATGTCATAGCCTGGGAAAGAAGCGAACCATAGCCCGAGTAGGCCCGTGCTAATAAGTGAAAATGCGATGAGTTTTCTTGAGGAGAAGCGGTCTGCAACAAATCCACCCAAAAAGTAGGAGACTGTCGCGGTCATAGCAAATCCTGCATTAAGAGCGCCCATCTGCGCATCGTTAACTTGCAGGGCATTCTGCAGCGGGACATAAAAAGTTTCACGGATGTATGGGAGTTGGAAAATTACTCCAACTCCTAGGGCCAAGACAACCAGTCGGACCCATTTCGCTGTACGAAACGTGGACACAATTGATCACTCCTTCGGGATCAGGGCACGAAAAAGGGCACGGTCAGCTTGACCGTGCCCTTCTCTAAGCTCTAGCACTTGATGTGTGGATCACACCTTAACAGGTTGTGACCAAGAATGCACCTATTTGGGAAACACCCGCCGCGTTTCTAGGATGCGGGGCTATCCCTCGCAAACACAACCTGCTGAACTCAGTACCAACCCACCGAGTTCGAGTGTCCCAGGGCGCTGCACGGAGTTCCGTAGCGGCCGGCGATGTAGCCCAAGCCCCAGGTGATTTGGGTGGCGGGGTTAGTCTTCCAATCGGCTCCAGCTGAAGCCATCTTCGATCCGGGCAAAGACTGAGGAATACCGTAGGCGCCGGAGGACGCATTTTCAGCATACGGGTTCCAATGGGACTCGCGGTTCCACAGTGTGACTAAGCATTGGAACTCAGAATCAGACCAGCCACGGGCAGCCACCATTGTTCGGGCGATGGCCTTGGGGTCCTCTCCCGAGTACACGAGTGGAACCCCCGCCGACTGTGCCGCCGCCGCGGCTGCAGCTGCCTGTGTAGAATCCAGTCCGCCGACGATTGCATTGATCTCCGCATCGCTGGAAAGGGTGCCCAGTTTTGCGCGATAGCGAACCGAGGTTGTTCCGTCGGCCTCGGTCCCCTCTTCCAAAGTTGCCTTGGGATCTAGGCCAGCAGTGATCAGCGCTTCAGGCGTTACTTCTTTGGTGCCTTGCGCACGAATCTGAGCTTGCGGTTCCTTGGTGACGTGCTCAGAAACGATCACAGAGTGTGTGGCCTCGCCTCCGAGAGTTTCACTCCACACAACCTGTTCGGCTGAGCCTTTTTCGCCCTTGGATGTCACAACGGATTCGCCCTTGAAGTAGGCTCCATCTTCTTTCGTTGTTTCGTCGAAAGGAATCTCAATCGTTTGGGTTGCTTGTCCTCGATCAACGCGGGTCACGTCGATCTTGAGGGAGCCTTCTTCAGAATGTGAGATCTTCACGCGATCCAAAGGTCGCACGTCGATCCCCGAAGATGCCAGCACTGCATGCGCATCGGCGCCGGGCTGCGCCAGGACTTCCTGGATGATCCCATCTGCCGCGATTTGGATTGTTCGAGGACGTGACACGAGAGAAGTCAGAGCAGCGCGACTATTTGATCGATCTGCTGCAAGAGTTACGTCGCCACCGAGACCAACGGAGTCCGCGAGGATTGCGTCAGCAGATTTTGAAGTGGACCAGACTGTCCGTGCACGCCCATCAACTGTGATGGTGTATTCGTTGGCGGTGCGCACAATCACCGTGTCATTTTTGGCTAAGGGTGTTCCCAAGGATGGTTGAACCAGGTCATGGTCGCCCAGTTCAACGCCACTGACTCGTAGGACTTCGTCGACCCCGCCACCCCAAATAACGATGGGTTGGCTAACGCCATTGACTTCCAGGGTCACTTCAGTGCGAGAAACACCTGTACTCACACCCGCGGTCAAGATCACTGCCGTTGCGGCGCTCAGTGCCGCTGAAGAAACCCAACGTCGAGAAGGGTTGAAAGCGATGATGCGTCTGCCGGCCGAGGCGACGCGAGCTAACAGCTGGGATAAGAAGCCACTCAAAGTTGCGCGCCTCCCCTTCTCATTTCAGCCACGTCAAGCCCCAAGCACCTCGAAGTCACAGCAGTCCCAGTCGTGAGGCACAGCCAGGCCACTGGCCCCACCCAGCCCGGGCTTGAAGCGCCTGAGCTCGTGCGGTCTGTTCAGCGGCAGAAGCATTGGAAGGTAGACCCGAACCGCCCATTGCCTGCCAGGTGCTCAGAGAGAACTGATACATACCGTAGTAGCCGTTACCGGTGTTCGTGGCCGGATTACCACCGGATTCACATTGAGCAAGCGCTGCCCACACGTCACCGGACACCGCTGAGGAGCCTGACGCGGCGCTGGAGGACGAACTCGCTGACGAACTGGTTGAAGAAGACGTCGATGCGGCAGCAACAGGACGTTTCTTGGTGCCCACGGCAACAACTTTGTTCGTTGGTTCTTTCTTATCCTGGGACACCACCACATCAACGAGAACCGTTGAGCCCACCGTCTCGCGATAACGGGTTGTTGTCACCGAGCCATCGGCTCCTTCTTGCAGAACCTGGGTTTCGCCCTCGTAGATCGTATCGTCGGAGCGTTCCTCAGTTGTAAACGCCACTGCTTCAGTTTCTGTGACGTGACCTCGCGTCACTCGCTGGACGCGCAAAAGCATCGCGCCATTTTCTGACACGAATTCGACGCGATCCAAAGGTGAGGTGGCGATCTGGGCCTTGGCAAGCAACGAGTCAGCCGTGTCCGACGGTGTCATTTCGACCTCGATGGATTTGCCGTCCGCTTCGACGGCAAGGGTAGATGCCTGACTTGAAGCAGGCAAGGTGTCGCGTGTCACCGAACGATCCGCCGCCATAACAATCGATCCGTCAGCTTCGACAGAGTCGAGGACTCCATCGATACTTTGCGCGGTGGACCAGGCTGTGATGGGTTCACCGTCGACTTTGAGCATGTATTGATTGGCTGTGCGCACCACAACGGTTTCACCGTCACTCAGAGCAGCAGTGGCTTGGGGAGCTACCAAGTCGTGCTCACTAACCTGGACACCACCAGCTCGCAGAGCACCTTCAACGTCCGCAAAGAACCCTGAGACAGGAGCCGCCACTCCATCGACCTCAATCGTGACATCGCGATGTGATGCTGCCATAGAGGCTCCGGCCGTACCCGTCACTAGCAGAGCGAGGACAGATGCGGTCGCGATGACAGTGCGGCGGGAAGGATGCGAAATCACGTGGCTCCAGAGTTCGTACTTTCCGGAATCAAACGACGAGGCGGTTCGCGCCTCGGTCGTCCGGGACCGGACTTAACTGAACTACCGTAACCAATCCGTGACCACAATGGCGAACCTTCGTGTGCGGTCTCACCACTTCACAGGTTGTCCACAGATAGGGAGTTCGCCAATACCTCACCAAGGCATAGGTGTAGCTCCAGCCCCTGCCTGTGCTCACCAAATGCCGTAAACGCGTTGCGAATTAGCCATGAGTTGATCGCAAGCCTGGTCTTCTGACACACCCCACAGGTCAGCAATGAAACGAACAGTGTGAACCATGACGTAGGACGAATTTGGGTTACCTCGATGAGGTGCCGGAGTCAGGTAAGGCGCATCGGTTTCAACCAGGACCAATTCACGAGGAAGGACCGCGAGCGCCTGGCGTAGGTGTTCGTTGGCCGGGTAGGTAATGGTTCCCGAGAATGAGGCGTACCAGCCGTTGTCTTTGAGGCTTTGGGCCATCTCGGCGTCGCCGGAGTAACAGTGGAATACGATCTGCTGATCCGGACCTGCTGACTCGGCGAGGATCTGAAGGGTTTCCTCGTGGGCATCACGGTCGTGGATCTGCAGTGGGAGTCCTGCGTTTCTCGCCATCTCTAGGTGGGCTCTGAAAGAGTCAGCCTGTGCTTGACGTCCTTGGGGGCCTGTTCGGAAAAAGTCGAGGCCGGTTTCTCCGACTGCTACGACCATTGGGTCGGCGAGGCGTCGCTCGACCTCGACGAGTGCTTCCACGAGGGGGATGTGGTAGTCCTTTTGTTCCGGAGTCAGTCCATCGGGAGACGGTTCTGCGTGTCCGGCGTGCAGTGCCGATTCGTTGGGATGGATAGCGAGGGCGACGCGAATGCCCTCGTGTTGGCGGGCAATGTCGAGCATCGGATCAAAGTCAGGTAGCTCACAAGCTGAAGAAATCTGGTGAGTGACGCCGGCCGCTCGGGCCCGTTGAATCTGATCGGGCAAGCTCAATCGGATGCCGTCCGCTTTGGGGATCTCTAATTCATGGACGGGTAGATGAGTGTGATTGTCCATGACTGCCCGTGTCAGCGGTTCAGGTTCTTGCGGCCAGGTACGCGTTTTCTTCTTGCTCATATTCCTTGAGTTTCAGCTACTCACCAGCTTGTTGGTTCCACTTGCATGCGAGCGGGTATAGCTTCAGTGGGTTTTTGCAGGCACCAGGTTGATCGGCCGGCGTTCGGCCCGGAAGTCATTGACTGGCGCGTCGGATGCGTAGCCGAGGGCGAATCCGGTGATGAGTTTGTAATCCTCGGGGATTTCAAACTCGGCATCTACGGGACCTCGCCAGGTGGCAAGGATTCCAATAGGACATGAGTCAACGCCGTTGGCTTTGGCAGACAGGAACAGCGTTTGAAGCATAAGCCCGGCGTCCTGCGCAGCAAAGGGCATGAGACCACTATGGATGAAGACAAAGCCGATCACTGGGGCTCCGAAAGCTTCACAGTTCCTGCGGCTGGCTTGATCGCGTGCCTCACGGTCTTCGCGCCCGATATTCATGTGTCGGTAGAGGCTCTTGCCGACTTGGACGCTGTGAACGCGCAGGTCTGGCGGGTAGGGTGCCCAGACTTTGTAGTCGCCGTCGGGGACGTTGCCCGAAAGCACCATTTTTGTTTTGGCTCCGCGCTGTCCGTGCTGAACATCGAGGGTCTTATTGAACTCGGCAACGTAAGCGGCGCGTAGACGCTCGGCCTGTTCGCCTTGCGCTAAGGCAATCATGTAGGGGCGAGTGTTCGACCAGGAAGGAGCTTGGGCAGCATCGGCGAGGATGCGGTCCAAAATTTCTTGGGGCACAGGAGTGGCTTGGAAGTCACGCACAGAGTGGCGCGAGGCCGCGAGTGCGGAAAAGTCTTGAGGATTCACGTCTCTACCCTAACCCCGCCTCGTCTTCCTTTCCGCTCGTGTCTTATCCCCACTCCCTTCCCCCGAGGGACGCACAAAAGTTCCACGAGGGACGCACAAAAGTTCCGCGAAGGACGCACAAAATGCACCCCTCGCTCAGCCTTGATACACAATGCCCTTCTTGACAGCCTCAACCGCGTCCTCGCCGAGCAAAACTCGGACAATCTGCAAGCCCAGGTCAATCGCGGTTCCCATGCCGCGGCTCGTGATGATGTGCCCGTCAACAACAATAGCGTCCTCACATGACGTGGCACCGCCCTCATCAATAGCATCCATGAACCCAGGATTCGCCGTAGCCCGACGCCCCTGTAAAACTCCGACCTCGGCAAGAATTGAGGGCGCCGCACAAATCGCAGCAAGCCACTGCCCCGAGGCTCCTCGGCGCTCGACCTCGGAAACAACAGCAGGGCAGGCTTTGAGGTTCGGCGTCCCAGGGATTCCTCCGGGCAGGAACACCAGCTCATAGTCAGACAGCTGAACATTACTCAGTAGCTCGTCACAGGTGAAAGAAATGAGATGCGAGGACGTCACCTGCAGCGACTCCCCCACCGCCAACATATCGGCGCGGATCCCAGCGCGGAACAAAATATCGACGACGGCAAGGGCTTCAACTTCTTCCAGGCCATCGGCAATCAGAACAGCAACACGACGATCGGTGGCAAGCTTTGCAGGCGTAGGCATAACTGGTTCCTCCCATTAGACAGCGACGTCACTCTGACCGTAGCGCTTCCACCGGATCTTCGCGCGCCGCTTTACGAGCCGGCAAAAGACCCGCCACCAAAGTCAGCAGCACAGAGATCAAAATGAGCACCATCGCGGCGCTGACAGGTAGTTGGGCGATATTGTCCACGCCGAGTGTCTGGGACACAATGACGTTGGCTATCACGCACAGCATCAAAGTGATCCCCACTCCCATAATTCCTGCGAGCAAGCCCTCGATCACAGTTTCAGCATTGAAAACATGACTGATGTCTTTCTTCGAAGCCCCAATTGATCGCAAAACGCCGATCTCTTTCTTGCGTTCGAGCACCGAAATGTAGGTGATGATCGCAATCATGATGGAGGACACCACCAGGGAGATCGACACGAATGCGATGAGCATCCACGAAATAATGTCGATAATGCGCGTCACAGAGGACATGAGCATGCCGACCATGTCTGTGTATGTAATCGCCTGCGCGTTCTGGCCGGCAGCGATTTTCGCCTGTGAATAGTCGTCGAGGATCTTCTTCACTTGGTCTTTATCTTCAAAAGACGTGGGATAGATGCTGATGTCATTGGGTTCATTCAGGTCGCCCCACCCCAGCTTGGCCAAGTTCGATTCGTAGGAGCTGACGGTCGTGCGCATCATCGTTGACATGAGGGCAGCGAGGTCGTCTTCATCCATGTTCACTTGGAAGGCGTCAGCAAAAGCTTTCTGGTCAAAGCTCATTGCATTGGCCATGGACTGCGCAAAACCTGCCATTGCCGTTTCGATTTGGCTGGTCAACTGTGTTTGGACGGCCTGCATGATGCCCGACATGGCTGACGTCATCGCCGACGTCATATAGGTCGAGATCATGTCGCTCACACCCGAAGACAACGCCGAGCCCAGCTGGGCGGCAATCTGGGTTCCGATGCTGGTGGCCAGACGTTGGCCCACTGTCTGAGCGATCCCTTCGATCGCTGGATCTTCCCCAAGTGCTTGAGCCAAGTTTGCCGTCAGCTTCTCGGAATCGATCACTCGGTCAGACGAGGCGGTGTTTTGTAAGAGGGTTGAAACCTCCTGGGTCTGGAGATAATCAGTGACCAGTTGAGCCGCATCAACATCTGGTGTTCCGTCTCCGTCTGAATCAGAGTTGGTGGCTGCATAAGCGGCGTAACCGTCGGCAATTTGGGTTGCGACCCGTCCCAGTTCTTCACCAGCCGTATCTCCCACGGCGCCGTCAGCCAAGGCGGACTGAATGATGGTCACATAGTCGACCTGAGCAAGCTGCGGGTATATCTGCGACAAGTCCCCCAAGTTGACTTTTGACAGGTCAAAAGCGTCGGGATCAATAGCCTGTGACAAATCCATGCCGGACAAGTCCATGTCAGCCAAGTCCATCTGGAAATCACTCATATCCAGCGCCGAGGTATCCATACCCGACAAGTCCAAACCAGACAGGTCCATTTGCAAAGCATTCGGGTCAACCTGGAATGCAGCCTGAATTTTCGCTTCGTCAATGCTGAACAGCGAGGTCATGTCAAAGTCAGATTGGGCGCCTTCTTTAGCTTCTTGAGCTAACTGGTCAAAGGTTTTCCCTGTGAAGACGTCCCTTTGTGGTTGATCGAGCTGTTCCTTGACGATTTGGGAAGACTGGGCTTCTTGGATCATCTGTTCGGTGAGCTCGGGCGTGTACAAGATGCCCTGGCGAAGAGTGGTGACGTCATCATCTGTGGCTTTGACGATCCCCGTGATGCGCAGGTTTTGGCCGTGAGCGATCTTGTCTTTGATGAAGGCCAGGTCGTTAGATTTATCAGTCCACACCTTGTAGGTGTCGTCGTAGACATACTTCTCTGCTGGGTTGATCCGTTTGTAGGTGATGCCAAGGATGTCATCGTAGGTGTAGCTGTCGTTCCTACTACGACTAGACGTCGCTGCGTTATCCGCGTCGGCGGTGCTACCCGATTGGGCTGACTGAGAGGCATCTAGCTGAGAGCCACCGGGGCGTGTGCCCATCTGCCCCGAGTAGTAGTCCTCCATCATTTTGTCGAGTTCGGCGTGGTCGCGTAGTCCCAGGGCGTATTCGAACAGGTCTTGCATTGATCCGTTTGAATCAAGGACGAGGACGAGTTCGTCTGCATCGTCGGGCCACTGCCCTGCTACGACTTCGTACTTATTTTCGTAGAGGGACTTTGACGCTGGGAGTTGCCCGAAGGCCTCTGTCGAGACGAAGCCTCGAAATGCCCCCGATCCGTAGGCGGAGGACAGCGTGGCGAAGGCCTGTTCTGGACTGACCTGGACGACGCCTTTTGTGGTGTCTTCGAGGTAGATCTGAGGGGTGACGTTATAAGAGTATTCGATTGTTTCGACGTAGTCGTTGATCTTGCCACCATTAGCGTCGAAGAATGATTTGAGGGTCTTCAGGTCGTTGGTTTTGGCCGAGTTCATTGTTTCGGTGAAGCCTTTACTAACCTTGACTCGAGCTTTTGTTTGCGTGCCGCTGTCGGTGGATGTTTCGCCGCTTTGTTCACTGTCGTCTTGGTCTTGGCTGGCTGGGCCAGCGAGCATCCCTTCCATGTCCATGGCCGTTTTCTGGATGGTTAGCGGGTAGGAGGTCAGTGCTTCTTCTTCCGTGCGCGCAATGTAGTCGTTGGCTCCATTGGCGAGGGCGAGAATGGCTGCGATCCCAATAATGCCAATGGATCCAGCGAAAGACGTCATGACGGTTCGTCCTTTTTTCGTCATGAGGTTATTGGCAGACAGCGATAGCGCCGTCAACAGGGACATTGAGGTTTTCCTGGGAGCTTTGGCCTGACGGATAGTTTCGGTGCCCGGAATGAAGGGCGCTGAGTCGGCAACAATTTGCCCGTCGGCAAGTTCGACGATGCGAGTGGCATATTGGCGAGCCAGCTCAGGGTTGTGCGTGACCATAATGACGAGGCGGTCTTTGGCGACGTCTCGTAGCAGGTCCATGACTTGCACGGAGGTTTTGGAATCGAGGGCGCCGGTTGGTTCGTCTGCGAGCAGGATCTCTGGGTCGTTGACGAGGGCGCGCGCGATGGCTACTCGCTGCATCTGACCGCCCGACATTTGGGAAGGACGCTTGTAGATGTGGTCGCTGAGTCCGACTTCTTTGAGGGCGTCGAGGGCGCGTGCGCGTCGTTCTTTGCGAGAGACTCCCGACAGTGTCAGGGCCAGTTCGACGTTGGCGAGGACGCTTTGGTGCGGGATGAGGTTGTAGGACTGGAAGACGAAGCCAATGCGGTTATTGCGGTAGGAGTCCCAGTCGCGGTCCCGATAGTCTTTCGTTGAGATTCCATCGATGACGAGGTCGCCGCTATCGAAGTGGTCGAGCCCGCCGACGATGTTCAGCATGGTGGTTTTTCCTGAGCCGGATTGGCCAAGGATTGCAACGAATTCGTTGTCTCTAAAGGCGACGGAAATGTTGTCGAGGGCGACCTGCGTTAAAGAAGCGGTGGTGTATGCCTTCGTAATGTTGCGCAGCTCAAGCATGAAGCACCCTTCGATTTTTCAGGTTCCTGAATCGTGCCGTCAAAAACCCTACCCCACTGCCCTGAAAGGACCCTGATCAAGATCGTGTGACTCTTCCCCTCCCCCGCGAGGGACGCACAAAACTCCCGCGAAGGACGCACAAAAGTTCCCCGAGGGACGTCCATAAGCATCACTAGTGCCCCAACCAGGCACTCAACCGCGGCTATGTTTATCCTCTACCCATGACCACGCCTGCTTCGCCCTCGCTCATTTGTCGGCCTGTCCCAAGCTTTGGTTCGACGAGTCAGCAAGTCCGCGACCTGTATAAGCGAGCTTTTCCGCCCTCGGAACAAGTGCCCTTGCCTCTCTTACGCTTGAACGCACTGCGCCCCTCGTGCGACTTCCTCGCCTGGTTCGATCCGGCTGAACCAGACAAAGTTGCAGGATTGACCTACTCCATGGCAACCGACAACCTGGCCTATCTGGCATTCCTAGCCGTTGATGACACTAGGCGTTCACGCGGCTACGGGTCCCGCATCCTCGACGCCTTCGGCGAACGCTATGACGACCACACTCAAGTCCTTGAAATCGAGCCAGTCGAAGAAGGCTTTGACAACTACGAACAACGTGTTCGCCGCCTAGCGTTTTACAAACGCAATGGTTTCCAAGAGACGAACCTTGAAAGCCACGAAGCCAAAGAACGCTACTGCGTACTCACTCGCAACGGTCAGGCGAGCCAAGACCAGTTGCAACGCGCCCTCGACCGTTTCGGCCTGTGGATCGTACGTTCACAGGTCGTCACCGTTGACTGATTCACCGAAATAGCCAGCGCATCCATACCGGCTCCGATGTGCTCACTGACACGCAGACCGCCTAATGCCGCCCTCGTAGCCTCCCCTTGCCTGCCACCGCAGAGTCAAAGGCAGCCAACAGCCCCGGCAAGATCACGATGATCAGCAACGTTGCTGCCAATGCGCCAATGGAAATCGTCCGGCAAATCTGAGCAATGGTGGGGTTCTCGAAAAGATACCCCAAGATGCCGGTCACGAAAATCATGATGGAACCCGACGTCAAGATCGTGTGGATTGACCCGTCGTACGAGGCCGACAACGCGTGCGCAATCCCCATGGTCTTGCGGCTTCGCCGGTAGTACGTCGTCAATACGATGCCATAGTCGATCGTGGCCCCCATAAGGATGCACTGGACCATGAGCTGCGCGAGGTAGTAGTTGTCATAGCCCTGCAAGCCAATGGTTGTCACAGTTATGAACACACCGCATTGAACCAAGAGCACGAGCAGAAGCGGCACCGACAACGACCGGAAGGTCAGGGCAACGACAATGAAGATCGCCAACGCCGTCAAAAGAGTGATCATCAGGTTTTCGGACCCGAAAGATTCACTCATCTCGTAGGTCATGATGGAGTTACCAACGAGGTAGCAATCGCCGCCAAAGTCTGACCGACAACGCTTGAAGAGCATGTCAACGAACTGGCTGGTCTCGGGCGATTCGGCTTCGAAGATGGTGGTGATGACCAGTCGGGACCATTGCGGGCCAACAAGCTGCTCAAGCCCCTCGTTGATCTGGGTTTCAGCTTGAGCGATTGTGTCGCGCGTCCCCTCGTCAATCAGGCCGTCGAAACGCGGATCAGCCAACACGTCAGACTGCAGGTGATCGAAGAGTTCATCAAGAGAGAGCGTCCAGGATGGATCGGCCTCGGTCATCACTGCGCGTAGCAGGTAGAGCAGTTCAACCGTCTGCGCATCGACGCTACGTTCAAGGCCGGAAAAAAGCCCTGCCATTTCCGCGGAAGGAAGGGACTTACCCCCAACGACTGCGTCAACCAATGCACGAATGCCCCGCAACTGGTTAGCTTCGCTGGCACTAAAAGCCTTCGCACGATCAGGATTGGTCAAAAGCTCATCGACGATGAAACCAAGGAAGTTTTGGACGTTCATTCCCCAGGATGTGGTGTCACCGTGACGCGAGATGTGGAGAAGATAGAGCTGTCGAGCTTGATCTGCGTCTGTTCCAAGCAATCCAGCCAGTTCTGATGGTGTCAGTTGCGTGGAAGCAATGGATGTGTCGATGATGGCGGCCAGGCTTTGCAGCTGGTCTGCCTGATCAGCAATTCGATCACCGAAAGTATCTTGCTGGTCGAGCAGGAAGTGGATGAACTCGTGCGGGCTGGCACTCCAGGATTCCGCATCTTCTTCCATTGCTCCGTAGGCGTAAAGCAGTCCAAGCTGCGCGGGATCCATACCGGTCAGCCCTGCCATTTGCACAGGAGTCATCTGCGTTTCGCTCACCGTCAGATCCATGATTTTCTTGGCCTCTTTGAGGCGGGCAGCTTCGGCAGATGGGATGGCTGCGGCGGCTGGCGAACTGGGGTCGGCGAGGACGGAGTCAACCAGGAACGTGGTGAAGTCGTGAACGGACATGGTGGTCACCGATGCCGGATCACGTCCTTCACTCATGGCTTTGAGAGCGAAGATTTGGCCAACGAGGGCGGGGTCCATGGACTGCGCAGAAGCTAGAGCTTGTGCGTTCAGTGGCGTAGTGAGGCGCGTTTTTTCGGTCAGTGGGGCTAGCTGGTCGAGAGCTTGAACTTGTTCAGCGTTGATCTGTTCGAAGAATTCAGGATTTGTTGCGACATCGTTTCGTACGAGGGAGACGAAGGTGGGTAGTGTCATCGTCTCGCCGGCGTAGTTTCCTTGGATCGCTTCACGGTACATGAGGACGTACGCCGCATCCTGCGGGTCCATTCTCATCAACTCGGCGAGGTCGTAAACATCTGCTTGCCTCGTCATTTGGGCAGCATCGGTGTAGGTGGATAGTTGCCGGAGCTGGCGCAGCGATGCCCTGTCGAACATTTGGCCGTATTCGGGATCGCGGGCGACCTCACCGGTGACGAAGGATACGAAGCCTGGCAAACTCATTGTGCCAGGGTCGGCGACTCCATGAGCAATGTAGTAAGCCAGCAGGATCTGTGTGGCTTCATCCTGTCCAAGGCCAAGAAATTGTGCGAGCTCGGTGGCGTTTTTTCGGGCCGTCAGCTCGGTGGGGTTAGTAAATTTCTTGAGCTTTTCAATCTGACTGAAGTTGCTCTTGTCAAAGGACCGCGACAGAGTCCTATTCTTAGCAACGTCATCGGTCAAGAAGGAGACGAATGCCGGTACCGTCATCGACTCGACTCCAGCACCGTCATGAGCGAAGTAGTAGACGAGGCCGAGGGTGGTTGCGTCGAATTGCCCGCGCGCGCCCATGGTGTCGAGCATGTCGGTCATTTCGCTTATGGTGCGTTGGCGCCCGAGCGTCGACGGATAGGACGCTACGGCCCTGACTTCGTCCTCGTCCTCGATGTCGTCAGCTAATTTTGCGGCGCTGTCGTGTGCGTCATTTTTGTAGAGGAAGACCATCTCATTTTCGACGGGAAAAACTTCGGCGACCGGGTCTTCTTTGGCCAGCGTATAGACGACGGGTGTTTGGCTGGACAGAATGTAGGAGCCGACGAAAAGGACAGCAAAGATTGCGGTGAGTGGCCAACGGAAGCGGTATTCGAATCCGGCAAGTTTCTTGAGATTGGGTTCGAAGAAAGGCTTGGTTGTCCTGTCGATGAGTTTGTCGCTCCACAAGATGAGCGCGGGTAGAACTGTGAAGACGCAAATCATCGAGATGAAGACGCCTTTGGCAAGTGCGATACCCAGGTCTGCGCCGATAGTCATCGACATGAAGCACAGCATGAGCAGTCCGACGACAGTAGTCACCGATGCTGATGAGATCGCTGAGAAGGAGTGGCGCAGCGCTTTCTTCATAGCGTTGGCGCGCCCCTGAACCGCCGCTTTTTCTTGCCGGTAGCGGTTCATCAAAATAATCGAGTAGTCCATCGACAGGACTAATTGCAGGATTGCACCGATGGTGAAGGTGACTTCCGCGATTGAGCCTCGGAAAATGTTGGTTCCAAGGTTGAGTAACACGGCCATGCCGATGGCGGCTAGGAAAAGTATGGGTTCGAGCCACGAAGCACACATGACAAAGAGGATGATGACGCCCATGCCGATGGCGGCAATGAGGATCCATGTAGGTAGCTCGCTGGCTGGAGATGGGTTGTCATTGCGCATGACCATGTTGTCGTCGCCGTAACGATCGTGGATCGCTTGCTCAATGGCAAGCTCTTGTGGCGAGTCGTAGTCATACTCGGTATTGACGATGTAAAGAGTGTGCTCACCGGAGTGAAACTGAGGAGCGCCCGCCTCCCATTCAACCTGGCTCACTCCTGGGATTTCGGCAAGTTCGTCGTGGATGTCTTGTTCTTCGTCCTCGTCGAGGCCGGTGAACATGACGCGAACGGTTCGCGGTTGAATGTCGTTGGGCCACTGCTGGTCCATCAGGTCGAGGCCACGCCGCATCTGGGAATCTGAGGGTAAGAATTCTGCTTGGTCAGTGATAACACCGACGCGAGGAATGAAAATGCTGGCGACAATTGTCAGGAACGCCATGACGGAGACGACGAGGCCGCGCCTGTCGACGATGAATCCGGCAATCTTATCCAGCACTGCTCTTCCTCGATGGAGACTGATCGGTTATATAAGGTTACCGGCTGGTCGGTGCCGCGCCATGGGTATAGCGTGTTTGAGACGGCTCATGAAACGTTATTGAAATGTGGACTCGCTTTGCCCTAGCGCGTCAGAAATGGAGGTATTGCCGGTATGCCCATTGTTCGTACGTTTTATCCTGATTCCCCTCTGGGCCCATTGACCTTGGCTGGTGATGAGGACGCGCTGGTGGGCTGCTGGTTCAACGATCAAAAGCACTTCGGCTCTGGCCTCGTGAACGAATCCACGCCAACGCAGAGCCTGACTGTTTTCAACGAGGCCGCGGCTTGGCTTGACGATTATTTTTCAGGTGGGACCCCCTCCCCCAACGATTTGCCCTTATCTCCGGTAGGCACAGACTTCCAGCAGTTAGTTTGGGCCGAACTCAAGAAAATCCCCGTTGGAGAGACGACAACCTATGGACAATTGGGCGCCAGGGTTGCAGCGAAGCTGGGGACGCCTCGCATGTCGGCACAGGCTGTTGGAGGCGCGGTAGGGCGCAATCCTCTATCGATCATCGTTCCTTGCCACCGGGTGGTTTCCTCTTCGGGGGCGCTGACTGGATATTCGGGTGGAATCGACCGCAAAAGGTGGCTACTCGATCACGAGAGCATCCACTCCTCTAGAGAAGCAGTGTCCAGCTGTTAGTTGCAGAGTCATTGCGGTCAGGCGCGCGGCCGGGCAGTTAACTGGTCGTGGTGGACGGCGCTAATCGGCTCGCCTCGTATAGTGCTTTAACGTCTTTCGGAAGGTCAGTCGGCGTCATGGTTGCTAGCCGTTCTTCGTTACCGTCCTTGAGGGCTTGGTCGTAGTACCAGCATTTGTATTCGAGGGTCGCCAAGGTTGCTTGTAGTTGAGCAATCTCCTTGCGGACGAGGTCGCGCCTGGCCTCAAAGAGCGCTTTGCGCTGCTGATAGGTGGCGGGTCCTTGCTGGCACCATCTCATAAATTCTTTGATCTCTTTGATTTGGACCCCGGAGGATTTGAGGCACTCGATGACTCGCAACGCATCGAGGTTTTCTTCAGAAAAGCGTCTGTTTCCAGCTCTGCGTTCCAGGCTTGGGAAGAGTCCTTCTTTGTCGTAGTAGCGCAGCGTGGACACCGGCAGGTTGAACATTTCGGATACTTCGCCGATGGAATACATAGAGCCCCCATTTCCCCTTGACCTGAAGTTAGCTTGAGGTACTAGACCTGAGACTACATGACCGCAAACGACCTCGAAAATTGCGGTCTCGACCATCAGGAGAATCTCAATGTTCACTCCCGAACAACTCAACCTCACATCCGAATGGGACAAAACCTTCCCGAAGAGCGACCTGGTTTCCCATTCAAAAATCACCTTCGTCAATCGCTATGGCATTACCTTGGCAGCCGACCTCTACGTACCTCAAGACGCCAATACCAAACTGCCTGGCATCGCTATTTCCGGCCCCTTCGGAGCTGTCAAAGAGCAAAGCTCAGGCCTATACGCCCAGCGCCTAGCCGAAGCAGGATTCGTCACGCTCGCATTCGACCCGTCTTATACAGGCGAATCGGGTGGACAGCCTCGTTTCACGGCTTCTCCTGACATCAACACCGAAGATTTTCTTGCCGCAGTCGACTGGCTTTCCAACTCCGACCTCGTCAATCCCCAACAGATCGGCATTCTGGGAATCTGCGGTTTTGGTGGAATGGCAATCAACGCGGCCGCCCTCGACCCTCGAATCAAAGCCACCGTCGCCTCAACCATGTACGACCTTAGCCGATCAGCCAGGGAAGGATATTTCGCCAGCACCGACTCTAAGGAGGAGCGCGACAAGCTTCGACAGATTTGGGCCACTCAACGCACAGCAGACTTCGCGGCCGGCCAATACGCGCGCGCAGGCGGCGTTGTTGATCCACTTCCCGAGGACGCACCCTTCTTCGTCAAGGATTACTACGACTATTACAAGACTGAGCGCGGATACCACGAACGCTCCGGCAATTCGAATGAGGGCTGGACGGTTGTTGGAACAATGTCTCTGATGAATCAGCCGCTGCTATCAATGGCCAGCGAGATCGACACCCCCGTGTTGTTGATCCACGGCTCTGACGCTCACTCGCTCTACTTCAGCGAGGGCGCATACGAATTGCTCACGGGCGACAATAAGGAATTAATGATCATTCCGGGAGCCACCCACACCGACCTCTACGACGGCGGCGGCAAAGACGCGATTCCTTTTGCGAAACTTGAATCATTCTTCGCTGAGAACCTCAAGTAGATTCACGCCAATTGCTCAGCGACTCGAAAGACCCCTAAGGAGCACAGCATGTACGAAGACAGCAGCGAGCTCACCCCTGATCAAATCAGCGAACTCCTGGAATACTTGAATTCTGGTCGCGAGGTTGAAGCAGGCTCTAGGATTCAACAGCTCGTGACAGCTGCTTCTGAACGCGCTATGCGCCTTACCTCACGCATGAACGCTCAGTTCCTCAGTCTTTCTGATACTCGCGCCCAACTTGAGCGCCTCTTCATGCGACCGGTCCCTGCGGACGTGGGACTGTTCCCACCTTTCACCACGGACTGCGGACTCAATACTCATCTGGGTAACGGGGTGTTCATCAATGCTGGCTGTAGATTCCAAGACCAAGGCGGCATTTTCATTGGAGACAGGACGCTAATCGGCCACAACTGCGTCATCGCCACCCTCAATCACCAGTTGGAACCGGCTCGGCGCGCAAATTTATTGCCGGCACCAGTGCGAATCGGCGAGGGCGCGTGGCTGGGAGCCAACGTCACTGTTCTTCCCGGGGTGACTATTGGCGAGGGCGCGGTTGTGGCAGCAGGAGCGGTTGTTACCAAAGATGTTGCAGCTAGGACGGTTGTTGGCGGAGTGCCAGCTAAAGTCTTGAAGACCCTGTGACTGGCGGAATTACGCATGATTTTCCGCTTTGCCATCGATGAACGGTTGCGCTGGAGCATGAGCCACAGAAACGTTTGAGTGTTCTAGCTGCCGAAAGTGTCGGGATTGACTGGTCGCGCCCTTCGGGGCAGACCCTCAACGACAAGCAGATAGGACTCAGCGATGAGGTCATCAAGGAGTTCAGGGTCCACTGTTCCATTGGGGGTGATGGTGATCCAGTGTTTCTTGTTCATGTGATAGCCCGGGTTAATGTCTGCGTAGGCGTCGCACAATTGGCGCCCGTCTGATGGCCGCGCTTTGACTGTGATCATCGCCGGCCCCTTGACCTCGGTGCACAGCATGAAGACCTTGCCGCCGACCTTCCAGACATCCCAGTCTTCCCCGAAGGGCTGGGACAGAGTCGAGGTGGGTAATTCCTGGGCGCGCTGGGCCGCTCGATCCAGCAGTTCCTTGCCGTTCATCAGAACTCCCGACACCAAAAATAGAAAATCGAACAAGTGTTCTATATTGTAGTGTTTGAGTCGCCGCGCCGCCACCAGTTAAGAGGTTCTCATGAACTCTCAAGATTCGCTTTTCGAAACCATTTCTGACCCCAACCGCCCACTTGCCGATCGGATGCGCCCTCGTCGATTAGAGGAAGTCGTCGGCCAAAGCCACCTCATTGGCGAGGGGAAAGTTCTTCGGCGGATGATCGAGGCTGATCACACTCCTTCGATGGTGTTCTGGGGACCACCTGGGGTCGGGAAGACCACTCTGGCCCGGGTTATCGCCGAGCAGACCAGCGCTCACTTCATTAACTTTTCAGCGGTCAATAGCGGCATCAAGGAAATCCGCGAAATCATGCGGCGCGCAGACGTGTCAGCACAGGTTGGCACTCGGACGATCCTCTTCATTGACGAGATTCACCGATTCAACAAGGCCCAGCAGGACGCTTTCTTACCCTTCGTTGAAAAGGACGCCATCACGCTGATCGGTGCCACCACAGAGAATCCGTCTTTTGAGGTCAATGGTGCGCTTCTATCTCGCTGCAAGATATTCGTTCTCAAAGAATTGTCTCTGGACGAAATCGTCGCTCTTTTGACCCGGGCCTTGCATGATCCCCGCGGATTTGGCGATCAAGAGGTATTGATTGAAGAGGAACTGCTTGAAGCGATTGCGGTCTTTTCCAACGGGGACGCACGTTCAGCCCTGACGACACTTGAGATGGTGGTCCTTAACGCTAACAGCGAAGGGAACATCATCACCGTCACTGAGAAGATCGTCAGTCAATGCACGTCTCAAAGGTCTTTACTCTACGACAAGGACGGGGAAGAACACTTCAACATTATTTCGGCTCTGCATAAGTCCATGCGCAATTCTGACCCCGATGCCGCCGTGTACTGGCTGACCAGAATGTTGGAGTCCGGTGAAGACCCTCTTTACGTGGCCAGGCGGATCACCCGTTTTGCGTCCGAGAATATTGGCTTGGCGGACACGAATGCCCTAAATGTTGCGATCAACGCGTTCCAAGCCTGCCATTTCCTTGGGATGCCCGAATGTTCAGTTCACTTATCACAAGCGGTGATTTATCTGTCTTTGGCTCCCAAGTCGAATTCCTCTTACATCGCTTATGAGCGCGCGAAGAAAGATGCGTTGCATTCCAGGGCTGAACCCGTTCCCCTGGTGATACGCAACGCTCCGACTCGCCTCATGAAGGAGCTCGGTTACGGCCAGGGATATCGCTTGGCTCATTACGAGGACGACAAGGTTGCCACAGACATGCAGTGTCTGCCTGATTCTCTGGTGGACGCCGAGTATTACTCCCCCACCCTTGAAGGTCACGAGTCACGGATGTCCGAGCGTCTCAACCAGGTCAAGGCTCTGCGCAATAAGTCTTAAAAACCGTGGGGTTCGGACACGACAGCGTCCGAACCCCACCGTTAAAAGGTCTGGGCTACTTCACTCCCACTCAATGGTGCCAATCGGCTTAGGAGTCAGGTCGTAGGCGACGCGGCACACCCCGGGCACTTCGTCGAGGACGCGCGCGGTGATCTTCTTCATCAGCGGCCATTCCAGTTCCGGAACCTCAGCTGTCATGGCGTCAACCGTGTTGACGCAGCGGATGATGACCGGCCAGTCGAAGGCACGCTTGCCATCACGCACACCGGTGGCACGCACGTCGGGAACCACGCAGAAGTACTGCCAAATGTCCAAGCCCGCGGCCTCGATCTCTTCACGAACGATGGCGTCGGCCTCGCGCAGAGCTTCCAGGCGGTCACGAGTGATTGCGCCCAGGCAACGGACCCCAAGTCCGGGACCGGGGAAGGGCTGGCGGTCCACCATTGACGCGGGCAAGCCCAGTTGCTTGCCGACGACGCGGACCTCGTCTTTGTAGAGCAGCTTGACGGGCTCAACCAGTTCAAACTGGAGATCCTCGGGGAGTCCGCCAACGTTGTGGTGAGCCTTGACTCCCTCTTCGGATTCGAGGATGTCCGGGTAGATCGTGCCCTGGCCGAGGAAACCAATACCTTCAAGCTTGGCGGCCTCTTCAGCAAAGACGTTGACGAACTCGTTGCCGATGATCTTGCGTTTCGTTTCGGGTTCTTCAACGCCGTCAAGCAGCGCGAGGAAGCGGTCAGAGGCTTCAACATAGACGAGGTTGGCATCCATGCCCTTTTCAAAGACCTCCACGACTTCCTCGGATTCACCCTTGCGCATCAGGCCGTGGTTGACGTGAACGTTGGTCAGCTGCTTGCCGATTGCTTTGATGAGTAGCGCGGCGACTACGGATGAGTCCACGCCGCCCGATAGGGCGAGTAGAACCTTGCCGTCACCGACCTGGGCGCGCACGGCTTGGACGGCCTCGTCAATAAAAGCGTCAGCCAGTTCGGGGGTGGTGATGCGCTCCATGTCGTCGGGGCGCTTATTCGAGGTGAAATCCACGAGAGTCTCCTAGATCGTTGATCGGCTCTACCCTTCACTCTACTGCCCGCAGATCATGCACGTCAGCCCTTGTCCAACACCTTGCTGGCAAGGAATATGGGGATGTGATGTCTGAGGCTGCCGCCCAGCCAATCAGCGCGCGTCACTGGGTCTGATCAGGCGGAGTTGCTGGCCATAGCCCCCCTGCGCCGCCCTCGTAGAGCGCACGACTTACTATGTCAGCTGCCATCAACGAGGACGAACACCTCTGACGCACCACTTAGTCCTCAACCGGAAGCTAGAACAAGCTGAGATCGGGCCATACGCCCTTGCCCACATCCTTCTGGAATCTGACGGAAGCGGAGGTTTATCCCTCAGTCCAAGCACCATGAGTCGGTCACTGCCATCAGGTCGTTCGTCAACAGCTCTAAATCCGAGTCGCTCGTAGAGACACAGCGCAGGGTATATTCCACAAACCCTCGGCGATAACAATCGCTTCATGAAGAAAAATCATCAGACAGCGTGTATTTGCTTTGTTTAATACGTCTAACTCGATAGTTCTTCTGAAGACTCCCGCCCTCTTCCCTACGTATTTTCGCGACTAATCTCGAACGATCCAGATACCAGATCTTGCGCTTCCTTGCCGTGAGGGCACACCGTCTTCCTTGAGTTCCGCAAGTCTGGAGATATTTCCTTACGCGTTCCTCCTGAAGAATTCGACCGCGCTGTAATAGCGGACCCGGGGGTTGCTTGATATCGGTCTCAATGGGCGGTCATGCGAGGATAGGTCTGCATTTCGACCACAGCAACGTGTGCTACAATCTTCCACCCCCGTTGCCATCTGAAAAAGGATGTCAGAATTCAAAACCGCCTCGTGGACGAGACTATCCGTTATCGTGCGGTGGTGCTCAGTCTGCTGTCTACAGCAGTAGGGGCCAGCTCGTCGATCTACATGCAGAGAGAATCTATATTATGTCGCTGCGTTCGAACGGCGGTTCGTCTGCCATGGCACTCCCGAGCTGCGCCTACAGTGTTCAAACCCCTCATCCAAAACGTCGCCTCGAGCTGTCAAAGAAAGATCAGCGCAACGCAATAGGCAAATGAACTAGGAACGCACTCCCACTCAATAGTTCCCAGTTTTCCAGCTCATGCTCCCTCACCCATCTGATGCCACACGATCAGGCAGTGAACGCTTCAACCTACGAAAACAGTTGGTAGCCAGTTCCAAGAAAACGCGAAGTCTCTACCGGTTCCAAAAACGTATTTTGCAAATCTCCAAAATGATCAAGACTATCTCTTGACTTAAACCATGGTTTAAGTCCCACAATGCATCCAACGACGTCGCAAACAAGTGCATAACATAATCCAAAGGACCTTGTCATGGACAACATCAAACTTCCCAAGATCGCACTGGGCGCGTGGGCCTGGGGCAATGACGGCACGTTCGGAAGCAGCGTCGACCCGACCGAACTCAAGCCCGTCTTTGACGCGGCAATGTCCGCAGGGCTCAACCTATGGGACACGGCCTACGCCTACGGAATGGGGGCCTCCGAGAAAGTGCTCGCAGCCTTCCTGAAGGGCCTTCCTCGCGAAAGTTACCTCGTGTCAGACAAACTTACGCCGCAGTGCGTGGACACCTCGGCACCAGATCCCGTGTCCGCGATGCATAGCATGCAGCTTGACCTCATGGACCTCGACCGCTTCGACGTCTACTGGGTGCACAACACCTCCGAGGCACCCAAATGGACGCATGCGCTCGCTGAGTTCTTCGAGGGCTGCGACATCGCACCCATGATCGGCGTGTCCAACCACAACCTGGCCGAAATCAAAGAGGCCGACGCGATACTTCGTGAGCACGGGCTCAAGCTCGGGGCCGTGCAGAACCACCTGAGCCTCATCAATCGCAGCTCCATCGACTCGGGCATCCTGGAGTGGTGCAAGGCCAACGACGTCGTGTTCTTCTCGTACATGGTGCTCGAGCAGGGTGCTCTGTCTGGTAAATACGACACCGCACGCCCCATGCCCGAGGGGTCGGCGCGCGCGGCAATGTACAATCCCGTACTCGACAAGCTTGAGGTGCTCAATGCCAAGCTCACCGAGGTCGCCGAGGCGCACGACGTGGGACTCGCGCAGGTGCCGGTGGCGTGGGCCATCGCGAAGGGCACCCTTCCTATCGTGGGAGTCACGAAGGAGTTCCACGTTGTCGACGCTGCTGCTGCGGCCGCTGTCCAGCTCACCGGAATCGAAATCGCCGAGCTCGAGGAACTTGCGGACTCACTTGGTATAAACGCGATCCGCTTCTGGGAAAAGGAGATGAAATAACGAAGAAAAAGCATCGGCATGACGCTCGCACCATCCCTCTCATCCGTCATCCTGGTGGTGCCATGGTGAATGGCATTGACGAGCTGGAGACGTTCGACAACTTTATCTGCAAGGCTCTCTTTGGTATATGCCGACGAGGCCGTGGTTAACGAAAAAGCAAGATCAATTTCCACGTATTGAAGCCGGGCAGAACTCCTCGGTATAGGCGGCCGAACATACGAATTGGTGGACATAGGCGAAAGGTTGACGTCCTGATTGAAGGGTCATAGCTATGGACAAGATGTACACGATAGGCGACGCCGCGGTAGAGCTAGGAATGCCGGCTTCGACCATACGCTTCTACGAGAAAAACGGACTCATCCCCAACCAGAAGCGATCAAACGACGGGCGTCGTCTGTTCAACGAGGACGATCTGGAGTGGATGCGCTTCGTGGAACGCCTGAAGGTGTCGGGCATGCCCATCAAGGAGATCCGCAAGTATATAAAGCTCTATATCGAGGGCGACTCGACCATCGAGGAGCGTCGGCGCATCGTCTACAAGCGGCACGCCGCCATTGACGCGCAGCTCAAGGATCTGAAATTGGCACGCGACTTCATCGAGTACAAGTGCTGGTTCTACGACGTGGCTGCAGAGTCGGGCACATGCGACACGCCGCGCAATATGCCCCTAGAGGAGCTTCCCGACAGCATCAGGCGAATCAAGGCGAAGTGCAGGATCAACAGGTATTAAGAGGAGCAATGACAGAGAGAATCGTTCAGACGGCAGGGCGCGATGCCCTGGGACAGTTCGCCCCGGAATTCGCGCATTTCAACGACGACGTACTATTCGGCGAGAACTGGAACAACGCAGACATAGACATCAAGACGCGCTGCATCGTTACGGTGGTGGCGCTCACGGCGTCCGGAGTCACCGACAACTCGTTGGTATATCACTTGCAGAATGCTAAAGCCCGCGGGGTGACCCGTGCCGAGATCGCAGCAGTGGTGACGCACGTTGCATTCTACGCTGGGTGGCCGAAGGCGTGGGCAGTATTCAATCTGGCCAAGAGCGTCTGGGAAGGGACAGACGATGTGGATACGTCGGCAGACTCCAAGGCAGCCTACGAGGCCTCCCTCTTCTTCCCCATAGGCGAGCCGAACCCTTACGGACAGTATTTCACAGGCCGAAGCTACCTCGCGCCGATCTCAACCGAGCAAGTGTCTCTATTTAATGTGACTTTCGAACCCGGGTGCCGCAATTTCTGGCATATTCATCATGCGACAAGCGGCGGCGGACAGATCCTCGTCTGCGTCGGCGGCCGCGGACACTACCAGGAGCGCGACGGAAAGACAGTGGATATGTCGCCAGGGACGGTGGTGAACATCCCCGCGAATGTGGAGCATTGGCACGGTGCGGCGAAGGACTCGTGGTTCTCCCATCTAGCGATAGAGGTCGAAGGAAAGGATGCCTCGACCGAATGGCTCGAACCCGTTTCCGACGAAGAATACGGCAAACTGGCTTAACTCCCTAAGAAGCAGGCAGTGGTGAAAGGTAGCAGAGGATGGACGCGGAAGAGATGACTAATACCAGGAAAAGTTTCGTTTCTGCGTCGAGGGCGACGAGCGGTGATCTTGCGCTCTTTGGATGTTCGTGCAACAAAGGACAACACGCAACGGAAGCCAAACATTCGGAAGCAGGAAACATGGCATCCGCTTGGCCTGCCTCCCCTTCGCATCCGTCGAATTCGCCTACGACGGTGCCCGAAGGATTCAAAAACGCTTCCAGTAAAATCGATACGGGCAAGGTACTGGTGGCATGCTTTTCGGCGACGGGTAACACGCAGGCCGTTGCCGAAGTATTGGCGGCGCACTTGGAGGCGGATTATTTCGGGATAGAGCCCGTGGACCGCTATACCGCTAAGGGACTGGATTACGGCGATGAGACTAGCAGGGCGACAGCCGAGCAGAGCGATGTGTCGGCGCGGCCTGCACTGGCCGTTATCCCGGACCTTTCCCCATACGACATTGTCGTGTTGGGGCACCCCATTTGGTGGGGCAAGGCACCGCGCCTGATGTGCACGTTTCTAGAAAGCGTCGATGTGTCGGGCAAGAGGCTCGCCGAGTTCTGCACCTCGGAAAGCAGCGGCGTCGAGGGGGCAGCAGATGAACTCAAGGAAATTAGCGCTGATGCTAAGTGGATCGGTGTGAAGCGATTCGCAGTCGGAGCTTCGGATGGCGAGGTCGCTGCATGGGCGGACTCGCTAAGAATTCGATAGTCCACGATTCGCAAACAAAGCTTAAGGAGTGGGCGGAAAACAGCCGGTAAGATGGCATTTCGAAAAAACGAGGACATGATGACACTGACTATCAACATACGCCACACGGGCGCGCCTGGCGCTGCGATCGCCTTCGCGCGCGAGATGGAGTCCGGCGGCGTAGCCGACGCCGTTCGTGCCGAGGAGGGCAACTTGCGCTATGAGTATTTCCAGGCGCTGGCCGACCCCGATATAGTTCTACTCGTTGACCAGTGGGCCGACCAGGATGCGCTCGACGCGCACCATGCATCGCCGATGATGACGCGAATAGCGAAGCTCCGCGACAAGTATGACCTGCACATGAACGTTGAGCGGTTCACCAATGCAGATGGCGGAAACGCGGACGACAATACATTCGTGAGGAAATAGCAACTGTCCCCGCGAAACCCGATCAAGGATGGACGAAATGAACATTCTCGTCTTGCAGGGAATCCCAACGTGAACTGCTCGACAGAGTTTCTCGCCGCCGGATTCGGCTCCCTCGAGGTTGATGTTGCGACACTCTCGTTGCTATGGGCATTCCGTGCGCATGGTCGAGCTTCCCCCCAGAAGACCTACGCGCTCGGCAAGTTCATCTAAGCGTACTTAAGGCAAAAGCAGCGAGGCCCCGCCTTCCTCCACTAACAAAAAATCTCTTAGAAAAGTTTATACAGACTTTAAGAATCCCCTGCCGAGCGTAGCTAGGTAGGGGAGTTTAGTATGTTTAGCTGGGGAGAAATCCGTTCCCATTACTCCCACTCAATCGTGGCCGGCGGCTTACTCGTCACATCCAAGACCACGCGGTTCACCTCGGGCACCGAATTCGTGATGCGGTTGGAAATACGAGCCAGTACGTCGTACGGCAGGCGCGTCCAGTCCGCCGTCATCGCGTCCTCGGAAGACACTGGCCGCAGCACCACGGGATGTCCGTAGGTACGCCCGTCGCCCTGCACGCCCACAGAACGAACATCAGCCAACAGCACCACAGGGCACTGCCAGATCTCCAAGTCCAGCCCAGCAGCAGTGAGTTCTTCACGCACAATCAGGTCGGCAGCGCGCAGAATATCGAGGCGCTCACGCGTCACTTCACCCACCACTCGAATGCCCAGACCCGGCCCGGGGAACGGCTGACGATTGACCAAATAGTCCGGCAAGCCCAGTTCGCGGCCCACAGCCCGGACCTCATCCTTGAACAGGGCGCGCAAAGGCTCAACAAGCTCGAAACTCATATCCTCGGGCAGGCCGCCCACATTGTGGTGGCTCTTAATGTTGGCGGCGCCCTCGCCTCCACCCGACTCGACAACGTCGGGGTACAAAGTGCCCTGGACTAAGAACTTCACTTCCCCACCCTCGGCGCCCACAGCTTCAATTACTTGCTTTTGGGCGGCTTCGAAACTGCGGATGAATTCGCGGCCAATGATCTTGCGCTTGGCTTCAGGCTCGGACACTCCGGCCAGCGCAGTCAGGAAGCGGTCGGTTTCGTCGCAGGTGATGACCTTGATTCCCATACCGCGCGCATAGTCATTCTCAACTTGCTCACGTTCACCGGCGCGCAGCAGACCATGGTCAATAAAGAAGCAGGTGAGCTGGTCGCCAACCGCCTTGTGTACCAGGGCCGCGGCCACAGATGAGTCCACGCCTCCCGACAGTGCGCAGATCACCTGGGCGTTGCCAACCTGGGCGCGAATCTTGGCGACCTGCTCATCGACGATGGAGCCGGTCGTCCACTTTGGCTCGATGCCCGCACCCTCGTAGAGGAAATTCTTGAGCGCATCCTGGCCATGCTTGGAGTGGGCGACCTCGGGGTGCCACTGCATCCCAAAGAGGCGGCGCGAACGGTCTTCAAACGCAGCAACAGGGGTTTGCGAGGTCGATGCTGTCACAGTGAAGCCGTCGGGGGCAGCCTGGACCGCGTCACCGTGGCTCATCCACACGACCTGGTCAGCGGGGGTGCCGTCGAAAAGGCAGGAGGCTCCGGCCACTGAAGCGTCGGTGTGTCCGTATTCGCGGGTGCCTGTGCGACCCACGGTTCCACCGAGCGCATTGGCCATGGTTTGGAAGCCGTAGCAGATGCCCAGGACCGGTACGCCGGCCTCGAAGACCGCAGGATCGATGGAGGGGGCGCCGTCCTCGTACACGGATGAGGGGCCGCCGGACAAGATGATGGCGGCCGGATCCTTGGCGAGCATGTCTGCCACGCTCATGGTGTGGGGGACGATCTCGGAGTACACGGAGGCCTCGCGCACGCGCCGGGCGATGAGCTGGGCGTACTGGGCACCGAAATCGACAACGAGGACGGGACGAAGTTCAGCAGTATTCACTCACCTAATTCTACGCGCTCCTTGGCTGTCCCCTAACCGCCAGGTGGGCGAAAAGACTTTGATTCCGGCCACGCCACTGCAACGTCGTCCACCGTTTACCCAACTGGGTGACAATGCGGCCATGAGCCCTCAGTCGCCCCCGACATCACCACCGTCTTTCGTCACAGAGTTCGGTTTGCATGGCGCCCACAAGCGTGCCCCCGATGGACGCAAACTCACTGTGCAAGAACGCGAATGTTTGCCGTTGCTCGACGACATTAACGAGGGCGTGCGCGAAGCGACCAATGCCGTTGCTCAGGTGGCGCGCACTGCTGACACGGCATGGGTGGTGGGCCAATTCCTTGATCCGATGCTGCTGTGTCGCCGCAAGAAAGTCGCTTTGCCAGACCGCGAAATTCTCTTGGCTGCGATTGCCAGGATCGAGGACGTGGCCGAGGGCGTTGGTCCTTCTTCAGCTGATGCGCGGCGCGAGCCTCGTAAGAAGCTCACAGTAGCTTTAGATGCGTGGACGGCTGCATTTGAGGATCGAGCTCAAGACCTTCGATGGAAGCAGGTTGAGGGCAGACCCGTGACTTTGGCGGGCTATCGGAAGTGGCGTGAATCTATGGCTGCATTTGATCTGCAGGTCATCCCAAGTATGCCAATGCCCAACCAATTTGCTCAGGCGCTCGAGCGCGTCATGGAGTGGGACGAAATCTTGGATCACCGCGGCCACTCGGGCGAACAGTTCTCGCTGCGAGAAGAGGTTGTGCGTCTGAACAATTGGCCGGGCGACCAGTGGTTCGAGGGCGACGACTACGCGCTGGCTCAAAAACGTTTCCATCGCAGGCTCAAGAAGTCACGGAAGTTGGCTGACGATCCGATTCGGGATCGCATTATGGAGCGCGCGTTGTTCTTGCGCGAAGGATTGCTACTGGATCCTGTGGATCCTTTGGAATGGTTCTTGGCGGTGTGCCGATTCCGTTGGGAGGCTCCCGCGGCTTTGGATGTGCGCCCCGAGCTGTTGTCGTGGAAGTTTGTAGATTGGATGAGACGCCTCGGCGAGGTTCCACGCCACAATGCATTGGTGAATGTGCCGCGTTCGATTCGCTATGCGAGGTCGCCTGTGCAGGTGCCCGATCAGCTTTTGCGTGCGGTCACTGGGCCTGACGTGATGATCGACTTAGACGAGGACGTGGTGACGGCTTTGCCGCCGGGGTGTCGAGTTCGGCGTTTGATCGTCTCTGCTGACGGCCCTTTGGGGCCGGATTGGACGGTGTACTGGGTTGAATCAGAGTGGGAGGATTCGCGCCCCATTTTGGATCTGGTCGAGTCCGAGAAGCTCCACCCTCAGGTGATTTTTGTGTCCGATGAGGAGCCTGAGGAGCTAGCTGAAAAGATCCGCCCGTTCTTGCATGTGGCTTTTGAGATTCCAACGAATAAGTTGACGGCTCATAGCCACATCCCTGGGGTTTGGCCCGCTTTCCCAGCCGAACGTCTAGACGCCGGCTTGTAGGGACTGGTTGCCGACGGGCCGCAAGGTCGGTTGTGTCAGCGTCGACCGATGAGGGCGTTGAGTGCGGGGAATACGCCAGCAGCCACTGCAATCTTGACGGCATCACCGATCAGGAATGGGACCAGACCTTTGGAAAGCCCTTCCGTCAGCGTCATTTCAGCAAAGGGAATCATCCAAGCCAGGCCGAATACGTAGACGCTTGCCGAGGCAACAAGGGCCGACCCTAGCATTGTGACAATATTGCGGTCGGCTCCTCGTTCAGCCAGGCGACCTGACACGGCTGCTACTGCGATGTAACCGACGATGTAGCCGAAGGATGCGAAAGCCCAGCCTTGGTTGTCTCCGGAGAAGACAGGGGCTCCGACCACGCCGAGCAGCAGGTATCCCAGTGCGGCTAGAGCACCGCGGCGCATCCCCAACGTGGTGCCAACGACGAGGGCGCCCAGGGTGGCCAGAGAAACCGGCACCGGCGTGAAGGGCAGCGGGACCACGATTTGGGCAAAGAGGGTGAGTACTGCCGTTCCGGCAGCGGTGAGGGCAATGTCGCGGGTGAGGGTTCCCCCGAAGCGGTCTGCCAGGACGCGGCCCTGCGTAGCGGTACGCGTGGTTGCTGCGGGGATTGCAAGGGAGCTCATTGGGTGGCCTTTCATCAACTCACAACTTATTCCTGAACAGTGTTCAGGTGAACGGTGTTCACTATAGTGGCATCGTGCCAAAAGTCCAGCCTGCAGCCGCCAAGCAAAATACCAAGCGCAATACCAAGGCAAGCCAGTCGAAAACTCAGGAGCGCCATAGTCGCGAATCCATCCTCGACGCCGCACTAGCATTGCTCGATGAGCGAGGCCTCCCCGACCTATCAATGCGCAGGCTTGCCACCGTCCTCGATGTCCAGCCATCGGCCCTGTATTGGCACTTCGCAGACAAACAAACGCTTCTCGCCGGCCTTGCTGAAAAGATCCTGACTGAAAACAACGCGCCTGCCCTTACACAGACATCCTCGTGGGAAGAGGCCATGCGGGCCAGCGCATCCACCATCCGCGAGCGCCTGTTGGCCCACCGCGACGGAGCCGAACTGGTTTCCAGTTCCGCCGCCCTGGGGCTGACCTCAATTCCCCTGGCCGCGATGCTTTTTGACCCGCTGACCCGAGCCGGCGCAGATGTTGAAACAGTCGATATTGCGGCCCGAACTCTGGGGCATTTCATCTTGGGTCACGCTTTCCACCAGCAACAGCACGAGTTAGCAGTCGCAGCCGGGGTGGGCGTCGCAGACCAAGCAGACCCTGACATCACATTTGCTGCCGCACTTGACGTCATCATCGCGGGCACTGCCGTACGTATCGCGACAACCCAGCAGGCTGAGTGAGCCAAGCCTAGTTAAGTGAGCCAGGAGAATACCCCGGTCGCCCCGACCCCTCACACGCCACGACTTCTCCCCTAGTGCTTTTGCCACGCTTCCCACAGCTTGGAATAGTGCCCGCCCAGCGCAACCAACTCATCGTGGGCACCCAGTTCGGCAATCTGCCCATCGACCATGACAGCAACACGGTCAGCATCATGGGCCGTGTGCAGCCTGTGGGCAATGGCAACCACCGTGCGCCCTCGAAGAACCTGAGCAAGGGAGCGTTCAACGGATTTTGCAGAAGCCGGGTCGAGCAACGACGTGGCCTCGTCTAAAACCAAGGTGTGTGGATCCATGAGGACGATGCGAGCCAAGGCAATCTGTTGAGCGCGCGAGGGCGCTAATTCGGCCCCGCCCTCCCCTACTCGCATATCGAGGCCGCCCTCGTCACGCACCCACTGCGCGGCTCCCACGGATTCCAACGCTGCCCATAGGCTTTCTTCGTCAGCGTCTGCCACTGCCAAGCGCAGATTGTCGGCAATAGTGCCCACGAAGACGTGGTGTTCTTGGGTGACCAGGACGACGCGGCGGTGTAGTTCGTCTTCTGGCAGGTTCACGAGGTCAACGCCGTCTACCGTAACTCGTCCTCGTGTGGGCGGGTGGATGCCTGCGATCATGCGGCCAAGAGTGGATTTTCCGGCTCCAGACGGGCCAACGATTGCAAGGGTTTCACCGGGGCGCAGGCTCAAAGAAACATCATGCAGAACGGGTTTGCCGGCGCGATATTCGTAGTCCACTGCCTCAACATGAATCTCGCCTTCACTTGGCGATTCGTCACTTGCGGTGCGGTCGGCCGGCACGTCGGCAACACCGAAGATCCTTTGGAGCGACGTGAAAGCGAATTGCAGTTCATCCACCCAGTAGGTGGCTTCCCACAGGGGATTACGCAGCTGGTAGCAGTACATGACCATGGTGGTCACGGCGCCAGCCGTCACGATCCCGTCGGGTACCCACGCAGCTCCGAGCACAATGATGAGGAGGATTGGCCCCAGGGTCACGCCAATCATTCCGATGTAGAGGATGGTGCGCATGAGGGCGCCGTAGCGTTCCAACCTCCACATGCCGGCCAGTAGAGCATCAAACTTGCGGCCTCTCAGCTCCCCCAGGTTGAGGGCGTCAACGCTTTGGGCGTGGCTGACGGTTTCCGTCATGACACCAGAGAATTCGGCAACCACAGCCGAGGACGCTCGGTAGGCGGGCACGGTGCGCGGCATGTAGTAGGAGGCCACCGCGACAACCAGAGGAATTTCAGCGAATAGAATCCACGCGAGGCGCACTTCCACCAGAACTGCGGCAATGAGTGTCACCAGCGTCGTTGTCAGTAGGACAAGGACCGCTGATAGGCCCTGTCGGATCATCACTTGGACGCGGTCAATGTCATGGGTGGTGCGGCCAACCAGGTCTCCTGATCCGGCGGATTCGACGGCCGACAGTGGCAGGTGGACCACCGAGTCGACGAGTTTTTCTCGCAGATCAGCGAAGATTTTTTCTCCCAGGATGCGGGCTTGACTATCCGCCAGCCATACGAGGGCAAAGTTCACTCCGGCCATGACCACGGCGATGATGATGCGGGTGCGCACCCATTCCATGGGTTGGCCTTGCGCAATGCCGTCAACAATGTCGCCAATGATCCACGGCAGGGCGACGATGGTGACTGAGGCGGCCAGTTGGAGGAGAAGAATCCACGCGAGGGCCCATCCGTGGTGTTTGAGCAGTGCGAGGGTGCGGCGGGTTGTGGCCGAAGGGCTGGCGATGGGCAGTCTCATGCGTTGTCGCCTCCTCGACGCACCAGTGGCACCAGGCCAGCAATGTCAGAGTTGCCAGTCGCTCGCAATTTGAGTTCTTCGAGGGATCCGCGCATGACGACTTGGCCGTGGGAGTCGACGGCTATAACCATGTCAACTTGGTTGAGTAGCAGTGGGGATTCGGTGATGAGCAGGGTGGTTTTGCCTCGTCGTGCCTGAGCAAGCTTGCTTGCGATCATCGCTTCGGTGTGCGAGTCCAGGGCCGAAGTCGGTTCCATGAGGATCAAGATTGCGGGGTCTTGGGTAATGGCCCTGGCCAAGCTGACGCGTTGACGTTGGCCGCCCGATAGGTTGCGTCCCGATTCGGTCAGAACACCGTCTAGGCCAGAGGGCAGGGACGAAAGGATGTCTGCTCCGACTGCAACATTCAAAGCTTCTTCGAGGGCGTGGTCTTCTTCCAGATCTCCATCGCTACTTGGAGTGACGACGCCATCTTCTCCCAGGGCCGTCATCAGGGCGTCCCGATTAACGAGGTCGGCAACATCAAGGTCGGCTGCTGGCCTGGCTCGCGACGCAAGAAGGTTCTCACGCAAGCTTCCGGCAAAGAGTTGGGGCGTTTCTTCGCTCAGGAGGATTGCTTCTCGCACCTGGTCAATAGGCAGGTCTTGCAAGTTCAGGCGGCTGCCCTGCGCAGTGGTGACCTGCGCGGATTGCTGGGAGTCGTCGACTCGGGCAAGCCTGTGCGCAATAGCGTGCGCTACCTGTGGCGAGGGCGCGAGCAGCGCGGTGGTCAGTCCCGGTGCGAGCTCGAGCGAGCTCACGGGGTCAACGAGGCCGGCCTCAGCCCAATTGAGCGGTTCGCAGGCCTTGGGCTTGTCGTCCACAATGTCATCGATGCCCATAAGCTTGGCATCGCGCTTGGCGCCCACCCACGCGCGTGTCAGGTTTTCAACGGAGTCACCGATGATCCAAATGGGGTGGCGCAGGAAGGTCGTGTACCCGTAGAAGGCTAGGAGTTGGCCGACGCTCATCTCGCCCTCGGCAATGAGGATCGCACCCTGGGCGATGACTGCCACCGAGAAGAGCATAGGTGCGGCAGAACGGACGGCCCGCAAAATGGCGGCGGTTGGCGCAACGGAGATTCCGGCGGCTCGCACGCGAGCGGACTGGTTCTTGTAGGCCGCTGAGTACCCGTCCTCGCCGCCGATTCCGCGCAGGATTCGCAGGCCCTTGACCGCGTCAGTGGAGATCGTTGTCAGTTTCCCTTGTTCTTCCCTGACGAGGTTTTGTTGACGTTGCAGGGGGCGAGCGACTAGGGCAAGACCTGCAACCAGCAGCGGCATGCCGATCAGCACAATCAGCCCCAGGATGAGTGATGTGCGCAGCATGAGAACAGCCACGAGAGCTGTGGATACGGTGGAGGCGAAGAGGTCTGGGATGAGGGCTGTGGCCCGGCCCAAGCCCACCGCGTCCGAGGTCACGGCAGTCACCACGTCGCCCGTGGTTGATTCGCGTTGGAAAGCCCTAGCTCGTAAACCGCCTCGCATACCAACCGAGCGTGCCGAGCCAACGGATGATCCCATCCATGTAGTGATTTCGGTGATCTGCCCCAACGAATCTCCCACAGCGACGCCCACGATAATGGCTGCGAAGATTCCAATCCACAAGGCTAGGTCGCTTCCCAGTCCGGACGTTAAACCGGCATCCAAAGCATGGCCCATGGCCCACGGAACCAGCGCGGAACAAATGGTCCCCAGCGATGTTGTGCAGATTCCAAGTCCAATGGCCAGCCACCTGCGTGTCAGTAGTCCAGTCAGGAAACCACGCGGCGTTGCGGGAAGCTCCCATGCGGGGCCGCGCAAGGTCTGCCAGGGAGTAAGCCATCTGCGCGGCATTGGACCCAGACGCGGCAAGGTAACACCGTGCTCGTGTGCGAGGGCGCGATACGGGTTATCTGGGGCCGACTGCACTGGATGCTGCGGGGATCTGATCATAGCGGATTCACCATAACTGACAGCTCGGGGAACCGCTTGTTTGTCTCGCGCCGTTGCGCCGACCCATGTCGCTCGCGCACCGCAGCTTCACGCAGGGCTACACCTTCGCTCAGCACTACAGCTGTCCTAAGCGACGCGGGCCGCCTCGCTTGGGAGGCGGCCCACCGGTGCTCAGTGAGCGAAGTGACGGGTTCCCGTCAGATACATCGTGATACCCGCAGCATTTGCCGCCTCGATGGATTCGGCGTCGCGCACCGAACCGCCGGGCTGGACCACAGCCTTGACTCCGGCATCAATGAGGACCTGCAGGCCGTCAGCGAAGGGGAAGAACGCGTCGGAGGCGGCAACTGCTCCCAGTGATCGCTGCTCGGGCGCATCCGAGACCATGTCTTCGGCTCGCGCTCCACCAGCAGAATCAATACCCGCAGCGTCCTTCGCGGCATCTCCTGTGGAACGGCCACCCAAAGTGTTGGCGCGTTCAACGGCCAGCTTGCACGAGTCCACGCGATTGACCTGGCCCATGCCCACGCCAACCGAGGCTTCGTCTTTGACCAGCAGGATCGCGTTGGAGCGCACAGCGCGCACCGTGCGCCACGCGAACTCGAGGTCAGCCAAGGTTGCAGCGTCGGCTGCCTGGCCTGCTGCCAGGGTCCAGTTCTTCGGATCGTCGCCCTCAGCGTCCACGTCGTCACCTTCTTGAATAAGCAGGCCACCGCTGATTTGCTTGAACTCGTAGGAGCCACGCTGCGGGGGAACAACTTCCAGGACGCGAAGGTTCTTCTTCGCAGACAGAACTTCCAGGGCTCCGTCCTCGTACCCGGGTGCCAGGACGACCTCGGTAAAGATCGGGACAATCTGCTGGGCTAACTCGACTGTGACAGGACGGTTGACAGCAATGACACCGCCAAATGCGGACACCGGGTCGCAGGCGTGGGCTTTGCGATGGGCTTCAGCTACGTCGTCGGCCACGGCAATACCGCAGGGGTTGGCGTGCTTGATGATGGCGACGCACGGCTTGTCGTGATCGTATGCGGCTCGCAGGGCGGCATCGCCGTCCGTGTAGTTGTTGTAGCTCATGGCTTTGCCGTGCAATTGGCGGGCGTTGGCAATGCCGGGAGCCTGGGTCACCTCGTCCTCGTTATTGTCGAGGGCGGCCTCCTCCTGAGCAGAAATTGCGCGGTAGACGGCGGCATTTTGATGCGGGTTTTCACCGTAACGCAACGATTCAACACGTTCGAAAGCATCCGCAACGTAGACAGGCATAGCGTCTGCATCTTCGCCGTCTTCAACAACATATTCGCCAGATTCGTCGGCTACATAACCCAAGGATTCCAGGAACGCAGCATCCGAAGCGTCCAGGTGTTCTTCGCAGGCTTCGTCAAGCTGGTCACGCAGGTCATCGCGTTCCAGCTGGTTGGCGAACCACCCGGCAATAGCCAGGTCGTAGGCCGCGGTGTGAGCAAAGGCCTCAGCCGCGAGGTTCTGGCGTTGGGCCAGGGTGAAACCTTCGCCCGCGACTGCGCGGGCGACGTCCTCGTAGCGTTCGGGCGAGGTGACGATCGCAACGGCAGGATGGTTCTTCGCAGCGGCGCGAACCATCGAGGGGCCACCAATGTCGATCTGCTCGACGCACTCATCGAAAGATCCGCCGCCAGCGACGGTGTCTTGGAAGGGGTAGAGGTTGCACACCACCAGGTCGAAAGCTTCGATTCCAAGCTCAACTAGTTGGTTACGATGGTCGGCCTTGCGTTGATCGGCCAGGATACCTGCATGGACCTTGGGGTGGAGGGTTTTGACGCGACCTTCGAGGCATTCGGGGAATCCCGTGACGTCGTCAACCGGAGTCACGGGAATACCTGCGTCTGCGATACACGAGGCCGTGGAGCCTGTGGAGACAATTTCGACACCGCCAGCGTGCAGCGCTTGGGCGAGGTCTTCTAGGCCGGTTTTGTCGTAGACGGAGATCAGCGCCCTTTTAATGGGGCGTACGTCGATGGCTTCGAGGTTGTCCAGGCGGACGGACATGTTTCCTCCGATGGTCGGTGTTGGTGTCATGCCCAGGCGCCCAGGCGGGCGACGCCTTGCGGGATCATCCCAGCCGCTCCCCGGTGGTACCCCACCCTCGCCAGTTGCGACTACCTCAAATGGTAGTCCGCTAGGGTCTCCTCCCCCAGAGGTTGAGGTGTGGGCTTGGACAAGTGGCAGTGGACTTGATTTAGGCGAATCAGAATTCCCCAAAGCGCACCCGTCGACCGTCTGTGGTCCAGCCTTCGCGGATCAGCCTGCCGACGGCTTCGACAAGCTGCACGCGTTCAGCAACTTTAATTCGGTTGAGCAGGCTGTCGGCGTCGTCCTCGTCCAGGACAGGAACAGCGGTCTGAGCGACGATACGTCCAGTATCGACTCCGGGGTCAACGAAGAAGAGGGTGGCTCCTGACACTTTGACGCCTGCGTCGATGGCGTCGGCTGGGCCGTGGACCCCTGGGAATGCTGGCAGCAAGGAATTATGGGTGTTGAGGATACGGCCCTCAAAACTATCCAATACAGCCGGCCCCAAGAGTTTGAGGTATCCGGCGCAGACAATCAGGTCTGGTTGATATTCGGCCATGAGGCCAGCTAGATGCTCGTCCCATTGGGCACGGTCGTCTCCGCGCGAATACGGGTGGACAAAAACGGGGATCCCACGCTGGCGCGCCCAGTCGATTCCAGCGCACGCGCGGTCTGCGCCCACCGCGACGACACTGCCGCCCCACGCGGGTTCGTCAGCAGCTTCAACCAAAGCACGCATATTGCTTCCCTCGCCGGACACGAGGACGAGGACGCGCGCTGCGTGGATCGGGGTCTGGAGTGTGGGCGTCATGGGATCTCCAGGGATTGAGTTGGCGCATCGCGATCAGCGTCATCGCGAACGGTTGAGTTTTCTTCTGAATCAACCACAATCATTGCCTCAGTTACGGCTTCATCACTATTGCCGGCCAGGGCGTCGTCTGGGCTGCGCTCCTCAACTTCGCTCAAAACCTCCACGTCGGCTTCATCTTCATCGGCTGTGGTCTGGCAGTTTTGGGCCAACACAAGGTCTCGCACCGAATTGTCATCGTCTGCTGATTGCAGTTCTTCATCCGACACGAGCACAGCTTGAGCTAGAGGTTTTTCTGAAGCGGCGGGTTGTGGTACAGGTTGCCCAGTGGGAGTCAGCGAAATCCTCCACTGTTCTTTGAAGAATTCGATAGAGGTGGGATGCAGGGCAACGCTAGTCAAGAGAGCTGCGACACCGACCTCGAGGAATAGCCAGAATGTCACCCACCCAACCCTGGGACCAAAGACGGCGAGCCTGGCTGAGCCCAGCACCATGGTGGCTGACCACATCCAGGCGGCCACCACAACTGTCATCCCCGCGGCGGCCACTGCACCCATAGTTGCTTGATGGCGAATGTCGTCAAACGGATGCTTTTTCGCCAGCCACACGCCCAAAGCAATTCCGACAGCCAATATCGTCAGTGCAACCCACGACCCGGGGGTACTTTCCGGCATCATGCCGAGTACCGGAATACCGGGGATCGCGTTTTCGACGAGGTGTGAGGGCGAGTGAAGCGCATCCGCTCCGACAAAGAAACCTGGACCTGCAAGCCATGCGAGGACCCACGCAATAATGGTCGGCAAAAAGAACACTTGCCCGCCAACAGCAAGCACGTCCTCGAATAGTGACGTGGTCAGTAAGAGTTCGTGAATCCCAGTGACTCGTTCCCAACCGACCACTATGGCGGTGACCGCGAAGATTAGCCCAACCACCACCAGAGCAGCCGTATAAAGCACCGCCATCCGTAACCCCACGCTTGCCCAACGATGCAGGCGCAACCACCGTGGAGGTTCTTCCATATGGCTGATGATGAGCCACGAGCACGCCAAAACGGGGATGAGCACAGCGCCCAAAATCGCGGTCCACCAGTGAGTGTGAGTGGCCGAGGCCGCCACCACTATGAGTGACGGGATCGCAAAACCTGGCACAGCAAACCAGACGGCAGACAGCGGAAAACGCAGATTGGAGCGCAGCAGGATCCTCAACACACAGATGAGGAGCAAGCCCAGCAAGGTGGGAATCGCCCGATAGCCGACGTCACCAACCGTGACGGTCCCACCCAAAACGGCAGCATAGACGTCTGCACAGATCCCTAAGACTCCCTCCCAGGTTGCCGACCCAAGCCAAGGATTGGTTGATACTGACGCGTAAGCCGCAAAACCGCTGAGAGTGACGAAAGCCCACCCGAGGAAAGCCACCTCGATACCTGACAGGGCGGCGCGAGCCCAGCCGTCGGGCATAGAGATGCGGATCGTCGGCCTGGATGCAACGTAGGTCGTTGTCGAGGTCCGAGTCTCTTCGGTCGGATTCGTATTGTCACTCATTGGGTTTATCGTCTCGCATGTGTTGCGCCAAGCAGACTATGCACCGCCGAATGGACGGTCTTTTGACCTGCACAACACAGCCTTCAGATCTTTTCCATCGGAGCCATACGCAGCAGGAGCCTCTTTTCCGCCATCCCAAACTTCACCTTGGCAACGGTCCTGGCTCCTTGGCCTTCCAAGCCAATAACGGTGCCATTGCCCAAGGTGGCGTGTTTGACTTGGTCTCCCACCTTGAGCGATAACACGGGCTTGTCGTCAGAAGATTCTTGGCTCTGTGGCTGGCTCACGCTCATCCGAACTGTCGTCCCAATACGCGAACCCGTCATTTTGCCGAGGGGACTGCCTCCGCCCGCGCCTATGACAGCGCCGCCCTCGTCATCACCCCACGGGTCGGTGCCCCGATGCTTGTATGCGCTACGCGAAGCCGGACCACCCCAGCCGTCTCCCCAGGCTGATCTGCCCAGGCGCAAGCGTTCCGACGAGGACGTAGATCTGCGCACGTCGACAAGCTCAGGGGGAATGTCATCCAAGAATCGCGAAGGCGGCATCTCCTGAGGTGTTCCCCAAGCTGAACGTACAGCGGCGCGCGTCAGATAGAGGCGTTGGCGGGCCCGTGTGATGGCCACATACGCCAGGCGCCGCTCCTCTTCCAACTCGCTTTGTTCACCCAAGGAGCGTTGATGCGGGAAGGTCCCGTCCTCCATGCCGGTGACAAAGACGGTAGGGAATTCTAGGCCTTTCGCGGTGTGCACAGTCATGAGGGTAACTTGTCCGCTGCGCTGGTCTTCGGCTGGAACCTGATCAGAGTCCGCCACCAGAGCCACCCTTTCGAGGAAGTCTGCGAGGACTCCTTGGGGGGCTGCTTGGGCAAAATCTTGAGCCACCGAATGCAATTCGGCCAGGTTTTCTACGCGCGACGCATCCTGAGGGTCTTCAGAACGACGCAGTTCAGCCAAATATCCGGTGCGATCCAGGACTTCTTCAAGGATGTCGCCAGGGTTAGCTCCCTGTTGGTCTGCGCTGCGCAGGGTTTCGATGAGGCCCCAGAATCCTGCTGCAGCGTTCGCAGCCCTAGCCGTCATGCCAACAACTTCAGGGATCGTCTCTTCGTTTTCCTTCGAGGACGAGGCCGCCGCCTCCGTTTCGCTACCAGGCTCGCCTGCATCGGTGGAAGTTTCGCCTGCGGTGTCGTCGCTGAGACTTTCGACCGCGGATCCCCGCTTGGACGCCAAGGCTTGGACGTCGATACCTTCGGCCTCGCCCACGGGTTTGCCGTGGTTGAGCCACAGGTGACGCAGGGCCGCACCAAAGGAGATCCCGTAGTGGTTGGCGTGCGCAACAATCGCTTCTTCAGCTTTTGCGCCGATTCCACGGCGAGGAACGTTAAGGACGCGGCGCACAGCAACCGTGTCGTCAGGGTTGGAAATCACCTGCAGGTAGGCCAAAGCGTCCTTAATTTCGCGCCGTTCGTAAAAGCGCGTGCCACCAACTACCCGATATGGGATGCCTTGGCGTACGAGGAGTTCTTCAAGGGCTCGTGACTGGGAGTTTGTGCGATAAAAGATCGCAATGTCGCCCCAGTCGTGGTCATCGTCGTGGAGTTTGTCGATCTCGGCAATAACGAAGCGCGCTTCATCGTGTTCAGAGTCGGCTGCGTCCATGGTGATGAGGGCCCCGTCGCCTGAAGCTGTCCACAAGTTCTTGGGGCGTCGCCCCTCATTGCGGGCGATCACAGCGTTGGCGGCAGACAAAATATTTTGTGTCGAACGGTAATTCTGTTCCAGCATGATGGTGCGGGCACCTGGGAAATCGCGCTCGAACTCTTCAATATTGCGGATTGTGGCGCCTCGGAACGCATAAATCGACTGGTCGGAGTCACCCACCACGGTCAGCTCCGCCGGAGCCACGCCGTCCTGGCCCGTGCCCACCAGGGCCCGAACCAGCATGTATTGCGCGTGGTTGGTGTCCTGATACTCGTCCACCAGGATGTGTCGGAAGCGTCGGTGGTAGTGCTCGGCGATCGCCGGGTTCTTCTCCAACACCTCCACGGTCCTCATAATGAGGTCGTCAAAGTCTAAAGCGTTCGACTGGCGCATCCGCTTGTCGTACTCAACGTAGGCTTCGGACACAATCTTAGAGATGGGATCCTTGCCAGCAGTGTCGGCGTAGCGCCCCGGCCCCACCAGTTCATTCTTCAAGTCCGAAATTTTCGCGGCGATCATCTTGGGCGTAAAACGCTTGATGTCCACGTTCATGGATTTGAGGATCATCTGGATGAGACGCTGAGCATCTTGCGCGTCGTAGATGGTGAACGAGGACGATAGGCGCGCGGCCTCGTGCTCAGAACGCAAGATTCTTACGCACGCCGAGTGGAAAGTGGATACCCACATGCGTCGGGCCTGGCCACCGACAAGTTCTGAGACCCGTTCACGCATCTCAGCTGCGGCCTTGTTGGTGAAGGTGATGGCCAGAATCTGGCCGGGTGTGGCCCGCCGGGTGGCTAGCAGGTAGCCGATCCTGTGGGTCAGGACTCGGGTTTTGCCTGAGCCGGCACCAGCCATAATGAGTAGCGGCGCTCCCTGGTGGATAACGGCCTCGTGCTGCCGCTCGTTAAGTCCGTCAACCAGGTCGTCAGCCTGTAGCCGAGGTTCTGCCCCACCTTGTCCACCGTCCCACATCGACCACGAGGACGACGCCCTTTCGTTGCTCCCCGCTCCCCCAGGCGCCGCCACAGTCGGCCACGCTTGGGTGCCGGCAGAACCGTTGTATTCGGGCAGGCTGTCTGAAGCGCCCTCGTCAATGTCGTAGACGGGCACTTCGGGCGGCACATATCCGTCGACGTCCCACGTGGGAAGGTCTGCGGGGCCAAGGTCAGGAAGAGCAGTGAAATCAGTCATCGCCGTCTAAGCCTAGGTCAGGACATGCGCATCTGACGTCACCACCGTGCGTCCGAATGACCACAGTAAAGAATCCGAACCGACTTACTTCTTGCGGTACAGGAACTTCGTGGCGTAAACGGGCTCACTGGTGACCTGGATGCCAAGAGATCGGAAGATCCCCTCATCAACCGGCCCGAGGATCGTCGACGCATGCACATCACATCCGCGCAAGTTACCTAACTCATCCAAAGCACGCTTAGCGTTGTCATCACCGTTAGCTGACACTGCCAAGGCGATGAGCACCTCATCCGTGTGTAGGCGCGGGTTACGCGAACCCAGGTGTCCGATCTTGAGCGCTTGGATGGGTTCGATTGACTCGGGAGCCAACAGGTCGATTTCTTCGTCGATGCCTGCCAGGAGTTTGAGGGCGTTGAGCAGCATCGCTGAGGAATTACCGAGAAGCTCAGATGTCTTACCTGTGACGATGCGGCCATCAGGCAGTTCAATGGCCGAAGCCGGCGCCTTTGTTGCTTTCGCTACCTTGAGGGCAGGCTTGACGACTGGCCGATCTTCGCGGGTAATACCAAGTTTGGTCATCAAAAGGGCGATCCGATCCGACTGAACAGAATCGGTCATCTCTTTCTTCTCAGTGACCAATGCCTTGTAGTAGCGGCGAATCACTTCCTGTTCAGAGGCCTGGCGACATGCGTCGTCGTCACTGATTGACCGGCCTGCCATATTGACGCCCATATCTGTGGGCGACTTGTAGGGCGATTCGCCCAGGATCTGTTCGAAGAGGCGGTTAAGGACCGGGAAGATTTCTACGTCGCGGTTGTAATTGACGGTCTGGACACCGTAAGCATCCAAGTGGAAAGGATCAATCATATTGACGTCGTCGAGATCAGCCGTCGCCGCTTCGTAGGCAACATTGACCGGGTGATCCAGGGAAATATTCCAGATCGGAAAGGTTTCCCACTTGGCATAGCCGGAGGAAATTCCACGCTGGTGGTCGTGGTAAAGCTGGGACAGGCAAGTCGCCATCTTGCCAGAACCTGGGCCGGGCGCCGTGACCACGATGAGGTCTCGCTGCGTTTCCACGTATTCGTTCTTTCCTAAGCCCTGCTCGGACACGATACGCGACACGTCGTTGGGGTATCCGGGGATGATGAAGTGGCGGTAGACCTTAATACCGAGCTTTTCTAGCTTGCGTTTGACGGCTTTGGCTTCGCGGTTGTCGTCGGTCCACTGGGTGATAACAACGGAACCAACGTAGAGGCCGTAGTCGCGGAAGGCATCAATGTGACGCAGGATTTCGTCCTCGTAGGAGGTCCCCAAGTCTGCGCGGACTTTGCGACGTTGGAAGTCTTTGGCGTTGACGGCCACGATGATTTCGACGTCGTCGGCCAGCTCGGTGAGCATGACGATTTTGTTGTCGGGAGTAAATCCTGGCAGAACGCGGGAGGCGTGCATATCGTCGACGAGTTTGCCGCCGAACTCTAGGTAAAGTTTGCCGCCGAATTGGGCGCGTCTTTCGGCGATGTGATCGGATTGAAGCTTGAGGTATTTGTCTCGGTCAAATCCGATTCGATGCATGCGTTCCTCCAAGTCGTGTGGGCTTTAGCCCTGCTCAGTCCAACGCACAACCACTTTACTCCGACTTGAACTTTCCTCGCACCCCACCACGGCGTCTATCCGCGCACACTCAGCGACGTTACTTGCACAGATTCACTCACACGATGTGGCGTTTAACTGCCCACCTCGTCAACTCATTGCGGTTGGACAGCTGGAGTTTACGTAGCACCGACGACACGTGGGTCTCCACGGTCTTAATGGAAATGAAAAGTTCGTTGGCAACTTCCTTGTAGCTGAATCCGCGGGCGATCAGACGCATCACTTCCTGTTCGCGGGCGCTCAGCAAGTCCAATTCGTCGTCAGCAATTGAAACTTCACCGGTACCGAAAGCGTCGAGGACAAACCCGGCTAGGCGTGGGCTAAAAGCGGCATCTCCCCCAGCGACACGCTTGATTGCTTCGACCAGGTCTGGCGTCGAGATTGACTTGGTGACGTAACCGCGAGCGCCCGCACGGATCACCTGGACGACGTCCTCGGGTGCATCCGATACGGATAGGGCAAGGAAACGCAGGCCTTCGACGTTTTGGCACGAGGCCGCGACCTCGGCTCCCCCACCCCCATTTCCACCGGGCAGGTGGACGTCGAGCAAAGCAACATCGGGTTTGAGTTCATGGCAGGCAGCGATGCCTCCTTCAACGTCAGCTGCTTCGCCAAGGACTTCAAGGTCTGCACCCGACGCTTCGAGTTCTGCTCGCACTCCGGCGCGTACCATCGCGTGATCGTCGATAACAATAAGTCGGATAGTCATGAGTTGATCCTAGGGTTGTGGGTCGAAGTCGGTCGTACGTTTAGTTAGAAGATTCGGGGGTCCTGGGCATGACGAGGGCGACCTCGGTTCCTCCGGCCCGTTTGGTAATCGTGGCGGTGCCGCCGCTGCGTTCCATACGGCCAATGATGGAGTCGCGTACTCCGTGGCGGTCAGCGGGAATGCTATCGAGGTCGAATCCAGTTCCCGCGTCTTTAATGAAGGCTTCTGTGACTGTAGAGCGTGCTTCAACGTAGACGGATACGGGTGGTTTTCCGTGCCTGACTGCGTTTGCAGCGGCTTCGCTGAGGGCAGCCACTAGAGCCATTTCTTCTGGGCCGGGTTTGAAGTCGCCAACCGTGACGACGTCAACGGGGATGCCGTAGCGTGATTCGATTTGGCCTGCGGCTTCTGACACGAGTTGGGCCAACGAGTCTGCGGCTTCCTCGTGTCCCGTGTAGAGCCAGGATCGAAGTTCTCGCTCCTCTGACAAAGCAATAGCGCGTACTCGGGTCGGATCGTCGGCGCTTGCTCGAATGAGCGTCAACGTCTGTAAGACGGAGTCGTGGAGGTGAGCGGCAATGTCAGCTCGTTCAGCGTCACGAACCTGTTGTTCTTTGGCAGCCGTCAAGTCTTTGTTGGTTCGTAGCCACAGTGGGGCGAAGGCAAACAGGGCTCCGGCTACAACGGCCGATCCGATGAGGCCTCCTCGTAGGAGGATGATGGGAGGATCATTGCGTCCAAAGATCATGACGATGCCGATAATCATCAGGGTTGCCCCTGCGGAGACCATCGCTAGGAATTTGCCATTGCCCCATTGGGCTTTGTCGCCGCTTTGGCTCCAGATCAGTCCGATGCCAGCCACGACCATAACCATGGAGAGAACGTCGCGTACTTCCACAACCCCGGCATTCGCCAAGACAATGGCCATGAATGATACGGCCAACATGAGGATGCCGGAGATCAGCAGTTGGTTACGCGAGGTTGATGCTCGCCGGTCTTGGCGCACAGCCTGAAGCCCGGAACTTATTCCGCGTCCTATTGTGGTTTCGGTCTGTGCACCGTCTTTGGGCACCATCACCCACAGCCATAGATACAGCAGCACGCCCAGGCCGAGCGTCATGATCGTCAGAACGATGAGCCCAATGCGAACCCATGAGACTTTCACGCCCAGGTGGACTGCCAGTCCCGCACACACCCCTGCCATCCACGTCGCAGGCATGGCCGGCGAGTGAGAGGTCGAGCGCCGTAGCGGCACTACAGGTTGTCGCGGAGTGGGAGGCACCCACTGCCGTGTCTGGCCATTGGTGGCCAGCCCCAGAGACCCTACGGGGTTGGATGGAATCGTCACCCCTAAATCTTCGCATCTTTAGCCGTCCGGTTTTCCCCTGAGGCAGTGTTTTCAGGGGCTTTTCAGGGAGTCCCCCAATTTCATTTGCTGCCGGGTTAGGCCAAAGTTGATGTCATACGGTTCATCACCCCATTGAAGGAGCCCATCATGAGCGAGAATTTCCAGGCGGGGCCCAGCCAGCAGCCCGGCCCAGGTCAGCAACCTGGGCCCGGCGAGCAGCACACTTGGCATCAACAGACCCCACCGATGCGCAACCAGCAGCCTTACCAACCCACCTCGAATCGAAGTTTCTTCGACTCGGTGCGTCAATCAGGTTGGTACCGCGCTGAACCGCGATTCATTGGTGGCGTCTGCTCGGGGATTGCTGCCCGTTACGGCTGGGATCCGATCCTGGTACGAGGCTTAGCCATCATTCTGATGATTCTGGCTGGGCCAGTCCTTGCTCTATACGCAGCAGCTTGGCTGCTGCTGCCTGAACAGCGTGATGGACGCATTCACCTTGAAGAGTTGTTCAATGGACGATTCGACATTGCGCAGTTGGGTGGATTCTTTCTTTTCATCATCGGCCTAGGTGGCGTTATCCCCCTGACCCTCGGCTTTGATGGTTCCTCGATCCAACTGGGACTTGGCGGTTTTGGTTTCATAGTTGTTGCGGGCCTGGTGATCGTCGCAATCATGGCTTCTAACCGAGACAAAACCAATTCATCTCCGCCCCAATACGGGCACTCTCAGCAGCCTATGCCGCAGGCTCCCCAGGATTTCCCAGGCCAGTCTCCCGCTGCCGGTTTCACTGAAAACCCAACTCAGGGGCTTGGCTACAACGGACCTGCGGTCAGTCAGTCCCCCCAGATGCCCTCCAACGCCTACCAGTCCCCGCAGCAGCCGGGACCTGCGCAGTGGCCACAACACCCTTACGCGCCAACACCAGTGGTTCCGCGCCCAGCCGTGTGGACTGGCCCGCTGGCACCTCGTCCTCGTGTGGTTTCAGCTCGCGAGAACCTCGTTGTGACCGGTTTCGTCGTGCTGGCTATGGCCGTGACCTTCTACCTCATGTACCTATTTGGCCGTGACGGTTGGACTGGCCGCGTCATTGTTACAGGCCTCATTGGAGGCGGCATCTGCCTGCTCATCGCGGGTATTGCGCTCATCTCAGCTTCACTACGAGATCGCAGCGCCGGGTGGCTGATCACTATGACCGTCTTAGGAATGATGTTCGCTTTACCCGTCGCAGGCTTGGGTGCGGCAGCCACCAGCTACGTGGATTCCATGTGGGAAACTGCCTCTAGCGAAGCCTCCACTTTCACTTGGCAAGATGACAAGATCACCGCTGACATGGACGGATACGCCAGTATCGACCTGACTGGGGCTCCCGCAGGAACCACAAAGAGCATCAATGTGGACTGGACCGTTTGGAGAGGCCTGGACATATGGACCTACGAGGGCCAGCCCTTGCGAGTGGTGTGCCGCGGAAGCATTGGGAACCTGACAACCTCATCATCAAACGAAGACGCAGATGACTGGATTGATGATCTAGCCCCCTGCCTCTCCTCAACAGAATTGGAAGATGGTCAAGCCACTACAGCGATCGTTCAGTCCCCAACGTGGACTAAGAAGAACGGAATCACTTTGGTCATTGGTTCAGATGTCTCTCTAGACGAACTTTACTTCGCAACCTCACCAGCAGTGGAGCCAGAAGCCGCAACCACGGATGATTCTCAATCAGCTTCCCAATCGGGGGCACCCCCAAGCACCCAGTCGGGTGCCGCTACGGCTCCCAAGGATTCTTCGCAGTCCGCTTCGACCCAGCAGAACAAGGAGTGATCAAAGATCATGACTACCAACAATCACATTGATCCGACCCAGTCCCTGCCGGTCGAGGGTCAGCCGCAGGATGACCAGACCACACCTATGCCCGCTAGTGACCCGACCACGTCAGTGCTCAGTAGCGGGTCGACCATGCCAACGCCGGCCTCGGATCCGACACTGACTATGCCTGCCGGGCAAGATCAAACAAAAGCAGTGCCCACCCAGGGCACGTCAATGGACGAGGCTGATGCGCCCTTTCGTTCTCAACCGCAGTCAGGGGTGTCTGAAAGACAAACGGATCCTCTTTCTGCGCCGAATCCAACCCCAAGCGATTCCCCTGCCAAGGTATGGACGGCAGCTAACTCAATCCCCAGTGTGAGTGAGCGCCCAGAAGCCGAAGCGAACGGCGTCCGAGTTGGTCAGATGATCTGGGCAGGCATCGTCTGCCTAGCCGGTATCTTCCTCATCGCCCTAGCAGTTCTGGAACAAATTGACATTCCGCTGCTGCTCATCAGCTTGGTTGCGTTGTTGGGGTTGACGCTAGTGGTCTCGGCTCTCTTCGTGGGCGGACACTCAAAGAAGAAGGAGCAGCCCTCAACGGCTGAAACCCGCAAGTAATTCCACATACTCCCCCAGTTCATGTGCTGGCTGGGGATCCGAAAATGGGGTGGCGACCGCGAAAGCGGTCACCACCCCACCGTCTTTGAAACCTTGCGTTGCGATGCAGCTCTGAAGGTTTATGCGCCAGTCACATCGTCTGGAACCGAATCGGCATACCGTGACAGTTCTTCTTCAACGATTGACTCGTCGAGCTTGACGAATACTGGGGTCGGCTTGGCGATAGGCGTTCCCACAGTGATTACGTGGCGCTGCCAGGTCGGAACCTGCGTGTAGTCGCCGGTGATAATCGGGTAAGTGGTTCGGCCTGCAAAAATCTCGGGCAAAACCTGCGGATCGAGCTCTTCGACCTCTTCAATATGCGGCATGGGCGCAATCTGGCCTTCGCCACCAAACACCTTGTCAACGTCGTTAGCGGAGTGAGGCAAGAAGGGCGACAGCATGAGGTTCAAGTCAGCCACCACCTGAGCCAGAGTATGAAGAACCGTTCCCAGGCGTTCCTGCTGCTCAGGGGCTTTGAGCTTAAAGGGTTCAGTGTCGGTGACGTACTTATTGGCTTCTCCCACCAGCCGCATCGCCTCAGCCAATGCCGCCTTTTGACGATGATGACGAATCAAATTACCGACAGTGGCAAAACCGGCTTCAACGGCATCGAGCAGGTTGCGATCAATTTCTTCCAACTCGCCGGGGGCTGGAATCTCGCCGAATTTCTTAGCGATCATGGATGCCGTCCGGTTCACCAGGTTGCCCCACCCGGCAACAAGCTCGCCATTGGTGCGACGCACAAACTCCGCCCACGTGAAATCAGCGTCAGAGGTTTCGGGGCCTGCTGCAGAAATGAAGTAGCGCAGAGCGTCCGCCTGGTAGCGCTCCAGCATGTCACGCACGTAGATGACGATGCCATGGCTGGAAGAAAACTTCTTGCCTTCCATCGTCAAAAATTCTGACGACACTACTTCGGTTGGCAGGTTGAGCACGCCCATCTGGCCGGACTCACCGCCCTTGGAGCCTTGGCCGTTGTAGCCCAAAAGTTCGGCCGGCCAGATCTGGGAGTGGAAGACAATATTGTCCTTGCCCATGAAGTAGTAGGACAAGGCTTCGGGGTCTGTCCACCACTTCTTCCACGCCTCGGGATCTCCGGTTCTGCGCGCCCACTCGATGGAGGCCGAAAGGTAGCCGATGACGGCGTCAAACCACACGTAGAGGCGCTTATTGGGCTGATCTTCCCACCCTGGAATCGGAATTCCCCAGTCGATGTCACGGGTCATTGCGCGTGGGCGGATGTCTTCAAGGAAGTTCTTGGAGAACTTAATGACGTTGGGGCGCCAGGTTCCAGACTGTTCACGCTCATCAAGCCACGCGGACAGAGCTTGGGCTAACGCCGGAAGGTCAAGGAACCAGTGAGCTGATTCAACAAATTCAGGAACCTCGCCGTTAATACGCGAATGCGGGTCGATGAGTTCGGTGGGGTCGAGTTGGTTGCCGCAGGCATCGCACTGGTCGCCGCGAGCGCCTTCGGTGCCGCAGATCGGACAGGTGCCCTCAATGTAGCGGTCGGGCAAGGTGCGTCCGGTAGAAGGTGAGATTGCCGAACGGGTGACCTGTTCGATCATGTAGCCGTTGTCGCGCACCACTGTGAACATGTCTTGGACAACGTGATAGTGGTTTCCAGCGGTGGTGCGGGTAAAAAGGTCGTAGGACAAGCCCAACGCAACCAAGTCTTCAACGATGAGTCGGTTATTGCGGTCTGCTAGTTCGCGGGCGCTAATACCTTCAGAGTCTGCGGCAACCAGGATCGGAGTGCCATGTTCGTCGGTGCCCGACACCATGAGGACGTCGTGCCCGGCCATTCGCATGTAGCGGGAGAAGACGTCGGAGGGGACTCCGAATCCAGCGACGTGACCGATATGGCGAGGGCCGTTGGCGTAAGGCCATGCGACGGCAGACAGAATACGACTCATAGGGCAAGACTAGCCACTGAGCCCCGTCCTCGTCGAAAACACTGCTACACGGGACTACCTGCACTCGATTGTCGTGTCCCAAGTGCCATCGTCGACTACGGTTGAGCGTACAGCCCACTGTTCTTCGCCGAGCCGGAGGAATTCTTATGCGTCGCGCTCTGATCGTTGTTGATGTTCAGCCCACTTTCTGCGAGGGCGGGGCCCTTGGGGTCGAAGGCGGAAATGCTTGCGCACAGCGTATTGCCGAGTTCGTTGCTCATCACCGCAACGAATACACTTTCATTGCCACAACTCAGGATTGGCACATTGACCCAGGCGCACACTTTTCTGACGAACCTGACTTCGTTGACACCTGGCCTGTCCACGGCGTAGCTGACAGCGACGAGGCCCGCCTGCATCCGGCGCTCAACCAGATCAAAGCCGACGCAGCAGTTAAGAAAGGCCAGTACAGCGCGGCCTATTCCGGTTTTGAAGGAGTGGACGAGGCCGGTCGCAGTTTGGCTCAGATTCTGCGCGACGCCGAAATCACCGACGTCGACGTGGTGGGTTTGGCTCAGTCTCATTGCGTGTGCGAGACCGCCCTTGACGCCAAGAAAGAGGGTTTCACCGCCCGCATCCTGTCAGATCTGACCGAGCCCGTGTCGCCAGAAACGGCAGTGGCTGCCACCGAAAGGCTCGATCAAGCGGGCATCGACCAGGTCGACTCCCTGCTCGCATTCTAAAAGCGAGTGCCCCCTACTTCTTCTTCGGCTTGTCTCTGCGTCGCAGCGCAGCCTTGTAAAGGTCGTTTTTACGCAATCCGGTTGCTTCAGCAACTTCGGCGGCCGCTTCCTTGAGGCGCATGCCTTCGCTCGCGAGGGCGAGGACGGCCTCGACGTGGTCTTCGGCATTGCCTTCACCGCGGTGTCCTTCGACGACGATCGTAATTTCGCCTAAGACTTCACCGGCTGTGCGGGCGATCAAAGCATTGAGGTCCCCGCGCAGGATTTCTTCGTGTGTCTTGGTCAGTTCGCGACACACCACCGCCTGGCGTCCACCGCCAAAAGCGTCGGCCATGCGCACCAGAGTTTCGTTCACCCTCTTAGGGGATTCGAAGAAGATCATGGTGTGTGGGTCGGTGGCTAGATCCTTCAAGTAACGCTTGACTTCCCCGTCTTTGCGGGGCAGGAACCCTTCGAAACTAAAGCGATTGGAAGGCAGTCCTGACACGGCCAGTGCTGTCAGAGCTGCTGAGGGGCCAGGCAAAGCTGAGACTGAGACCCCGCGGGCCACTGCCTCGCGCACCACACGAAAGCCCGGATCGGATACCGTCGGCATTCCTGCGTCTGACACCAGCAAGACCCTGGCCCCGTCGCGGGCCAACTCAACAACGGAGGCTGCGCGTTCGGCCTCGTTATGATCGTGCAGGCTCATGAGCTTGCCGTTGATGCGCACCTCGAGACGTGAAGCCAGCGCGAGGAGCTTGCGTGTGTCTTCGGCGGCCACGACCTCTGCTTCACCGAGGGCGCGAATGAATCTGTCGGATGCGTCCGCAATGTCGCCGATGGGTGTGGCAGCAAGCAGGATAGAAGCGGGTCGTTGGACCGGCTGAGATTTGGGGCTCACGGGTTCATCGTCTCATCTGCGGGGCTGCCGCGTCATATCAATGAGTTTGGCTACCAAATCGAATTGTTGTGGTGGGCGTATTAGCGCGGTTTATTGCCTTCCTCGCACAGCGCGCACAGCCCGGCAAACCACCACAAAGAGACCGGACGCTAGACCGATGCATCCTCCGGCTGAAAAGTCTCCAGCCACAGCCGCAGCCAGTCCAACCAATCCGATTCCTGCCCCCGCGATGGGAGCAGCAATCACATAGGAACGCAAGGTTGGCATGAGGTCTTTGAGACCGGCAGCAGGGGCCGCCAGCAAAGCGATCGACAAAATAGTTCCCACAGCTGGGATGAGGACCACCACTGTCACCATGATGGCAGCCAGGATTGTGGCTTCGCTTCGAGCGCGAACCTTGGGCGGCAACGACGTGGGGTCGAAACAGTGCTGAAGGAGGGTGCGACCTCGTCCTCGGGCAATGATGAGGGCACCAGTAAGGCAGAGCCCAGCCAACACCACATCGGTCGTACTGACGGTCAGCACAGACCCGGTCAGGAAAGAGCCCACCTGCAGTGGCAGCGGGGCAAACCATGTCGCCAGAAAATAACCGAGGGCGAATCCAAGTGTCAGCACAATGCCTGCGGCGGCCTGGGAAGAAATGCCAGGAATCTTGGCCAGGGCACGCATGACCCATGCGAGTGGCGCACACATGATGAAGGCTCCAGCAAAAAGCGCCGCCGAGACAGCCTCGTGTCCCCCGCCGAGGGTGGAAGCGATGACCACGCCCAGGACGGCGCCAGGGAAGGTACCGTGGGTGACGGATTCAGCGAAGAAAACACGCTGATTGAGCACGGCGAGGACGCCTACGAGGCCTGCCAGGGCGCCCACAAGGATCACTTCGAGGATCGGCAGGGTCAAAATCTGCATCAAACCGGTCACCGCTTACCCTCCCGGGCATCGCGAAGCTGGGGACCGTCATGCCCCGTCTTCCACGCCAGGCGCACAAGAAGGCAAAGCGCAAAGACTGCGAGCATAGCGAGGGCGACGGCTGCTTGCGGAGACACGGGCCTGGGGCTGGGGGCCAGCATCCACACCATTCCAAGCCAGCCACCGGCAATTGCAACAAACGTAGCAATGAGAGCCATCACCTGGACATTGGAGGCCAGCAACCTACCTGCAGCTCCCGGAATCACCAGGTATCCCACAACGAGCAGCATGCCCACCGCGGAAGCTGCCGACACCACCACCGCGCCAATGGCAGCGTTAATGACAATATCGACCACCAGCAAGTTCATTCCGGCTGCTTTGGCTCCTTGGCGGTCGTGGGCAACGAAAACCTGTTCTTTCCACGTCGCAGCAATGATGATCAACGCGATGACGCAGACGATCAGGGCCTGAAGGAGGCGCCGGTCAGTGACCTCTAAAAGCCTGCCAAACATCAGCGCTTCAAGTTGTCCTGACATATCGGACTTTTTGAGCGAGATGACAACACCGAGAGAGAAAAATGCGGCCAGGATGACGGCGGTAAATCCTTCGGAGGCTTTAGCTCGCCGCGAGCTCCAAATCAGGGCGACAACCACGAAAGCGGCAACTACGGCGGCTCCCGGAATGATCATGTCGGTGCCGCCGACGATGGCTCCGACAACGATGCCGGGGAACACTGAGTGGACCATTGCTTCGGCGTTAAATTCCAGGCGCCGCAGATTGACCAGGGTTGACACTGGCCCTGCGACGACTGCCAGAACTGTCAAGAGGATCAGCGGACGCAGAAGATATGGCGCGGAAAGGAGCTCAGCAATCATTGCGCCAGGGCGTTCTGAGCTTCAACCAGCGCGTCGGAATCTCCGCCGTAGGCGAGGGCAAGCAATTCGGGACGGAGCACCTCATCGATAGGTCCGTAGGCGACTTGGTGTCCAGCAAGCAGCAAAGCTGTGTCGCAGGTCCGAGTCGCCAGGGACAGGTCATGGGTGGTAACGGCGACGGCCACGCCCTCGTCTGTCATTTCGTCGATGATGCGCACGAGGGCGTCCCTATTGGGTTGGTCGAGGCCGTTAAACGGTTCGTCCAGGAGCACGAGTTGCGGACGCGCAACGAGGGCCCTAGCCAGCAAGATGCGTTGGCGCTGGCCTCCCGACAGAGCACCGAAACGCATGTGGCCACGGTCGAGCATGTCGACCCGTTCAAGGGCTTCGTCGACGCGTTGTTTGTGGCCGCGGTTGGGCGCGTGAAACCATCCGAGTTCCGCGTATGTGCCCATGGTGACGACTTCACGTGCAGTGATGGGAAATTCGAGGTCGAGGTCTGCGGATTGTGGGACGAGGCCGATGACTTGAGCCCCGACCTCCACTTGACCGGCAAGGATATTGACGTCGCCAAGAATGCCGCGCAATACCGTGGTTTTACCTGAACCGTTTGGACCGATGAGGGCTGTTGCTTGGCCACGATAAAGCTGCAAGCTCACACCGGTGACGACGGGTTTTCGAGTATAACCGAGACTCACCGAGTCGAAGTGGAGTATCGGGGTGGTCATCGGCGGGTCCTCACTTGATGACGTCTGGCAGCGGCGCCAGAGTACCATCCCAAGCGGTTACAAGCGTGGTGACATTGTGGATGATAGACCCAGTGTAGGTCTCTCCTTGCGATCCAGCAGGGCCAAGGGAGTCACCGTACAGAGCGTCGTCGCCGATGACTGCTTTGACTCCTGCGGCTTTGGCAATTGCTTCGATGGATTTGGAGTTGTTGGAGTTTTCCGCGAAGAGCGCTGTGGCGCCGGATTCTTTGACGGTTTGCGCAGCCTGTCGAATGTGCTCGGCGGTTGCATCCTGTTGTTCAGAGAAGTCGGACAGTGCCGCTCCAATGAAGGTGATGCCGTACGAAGCCGAGAAGTAGCCGAACGCGTCGTGGGAGGTAAAGAGAACACGGTGCTCATCAGAGATTGAGGCCAGGGAGTCTGCGGTCCACTGGTCTAGAGCCGTGAGCTGATCCTGATAGGCCTTGACGCGAGTATTAAAGAGCTCAGCATTATCTGGAGCGGCCGCAGACAGAGCTTCACCGATATTGGCGACCTGGATCGCAGCGTTCTTGGGGCTGGTCCACACGTGAGGATCGAAGCGGAACTCTGCTTCTTCTCCATCCTCTGGCGGGAAGGGCCATTCGGCAACATCAACAGCTTGGCTGCCGCGTGAAACCTTGTAAGGCAGCCCCTTCTCTTTGTCCTTTTGAGCGGCAAGATCGTCTATGTCGGCGCTCGATAGGACACCTGTTGTTACGGTCATGGTGCCCTTGAAGCCCGAGGATTCAATCGCATCGTCAAGGAAGTGTTCGAGGTCAATGCCGTTGACGAAGAGAATGTCGGCGTTGGCTAGCGCCTTGGTTTGGGCGGGAGTCATTTCGTGTTCGTGTGCGGAAGCATTGGGCGCAAGGAGGCACGTGAGTGCCAGCGTCGTTTCTGCTTGGTCAGCCGCAGCGCCGGCCGTAGTGCGGGTTCCGTCCGCTGCTGTCTTGTCGAGGGCGAGAGTGGCGCCTTCGGCGTTGTCTGTGGCGATCTGGGTGACATAGTCGCAGATCTGGGTGGTTGTGGCTACGACGTTGACTTGTGAGCCCGCACCTGCGGAGTTCGACTGGTCTGCATTCTGGCTAGGAGCACATGCGGCCAATCCCATCGCACCGATGACACCCATGGCGATAGTTGCGGCCGTGGCGCTGCGTAGGAATTGGTCGTGAGTGTGGATTGTCCTCATCATTTCTTCTTCATTCTCGCAATTTTTCGGGCACCCGAAACTATAAGCGAATTGAGAATACTTTTCAATTCTGAGGTTGCCCTCACCTGCGACCTAAACGCCCAATAACCCCTAGCCCACCAGCCGCAAGCCACCGACGACACACGAATCGCGGCTCACTCAAGCAGTCAAACTCCCACACATCACACCCACACAGTCACACGGTTTGGCTGAACACACCGAGGACTGAACACACGAAGGGCCCTGGATCGTTACGACCCAGGGCCCAAAAAGGCTAGTGCAGAGATCAGTCAGCGAAGATCAGCCAAGGCCTCACTACGAGCAACGATCGCCTCAACCATTGCGGAAACCTCGCCATCATGATGTGAGGCAGGATTAAAGATACTCATATCCTCAAAGTCAACGGGAATCGAGAGCATGACCTGGGAATTAACGATGGCAGCCTCGAAGTTAGCCAGAACGAGCCGCAGATTCTCTGCTGCGCGCACGCCGGAGGCGAAACCGTAAGACACGATTCCAACACCCTTGTGCGCAAGTGCCTGGGGTTGGAGGAAATCAGTGGCGTTCTTAAGAGCTCCAGGAATTGCATGGTTATATTCGGGAGTAACAAACACGACCCCATCGAAGCCCTTGATGGTGCTATTGAAACGCGCACCTTCCGGATCCTTAGGTTCAGCCATAGCCGGCGACATCGGCTCCGCAAACAGTGGCAGCTTAAAGTCGGCAAGGTCGACGAGTTCCGCCTGAACACCCTCAACAGTGTTCGCCTCGGAAACGACCCACTGAGCAACGTCGGCGCCAATGCGATTCGGGCGAACGGAACCAAGAACAACAGCAATGCGAGTCATAGGAACTCCTCAAGTAGGTTTGTTGAATTATCAACTACTATATGGGCAATTAGTCCCAATAGCAAATAGGCAGGGCTGCACATTCCAGCACACCACATATGACGAAAGGCTCACTCAAGTTGAGCGAGCCTTTCCTTCGACATTCAGCGCGGAGCTGCCAGAGCGATTATTCCTCGCCGACTTTTCCGTCAATTGCGTCGCGCACCGAGACAATCTTGTCGTCATACTTGCCGCCGGTAGCCTTCTTAGCCGCATCGGCAGCAGCATCGAGGACCGCGTCCGTTTTTGCTTCATCCTTGAGCAAACCTTCGGCCTGCTGCTTGAGCGAATTGAGATCCATGATCTATTCCTTTCAATGGAACGGATTCAACAAGTAAATCCTATACACGGACACATTCACATTGATACGAATGGGAGCGCATCTGCCTACCACACTCTGTGCGCGTTGTACGCTTGGAAACCCTCCGCCTACGTCGGCGCGCCTTCGCCCGCCCCCACCCGTGTTGATGTTGGTTGTCTGTGTCTGGCTGCTCGTGTGCTTTGTGTTGTTTGTTGTGGGTGTTTTGGAAACAAAAGCAAGGGGGGGTCGCAACTTGTCGTTCATTGTGTTGACGGGTTGCGGCCCC
>NZ_ATUX01000008.1 GCF_000420425.1 Schaalia vaccimaxillae DSM 15804 | reverse complement strand
GTGCCGTCACCAAAATCAAACGAATACGACGTCGCTTGCAACGTCACCACAATGGGTTGACCCAACAAACTAGTCGACAAGATTTGGGTAGGAGTGGTGGCGTGAACCAAAGTCGGCACAGACACCAACGCTCGGGTGGAGGGTTGGACAACAAGGCCTGCGGGTTTGGCTTGAACAGTGGCAGTCGCATACTCAATGATCTGAGCGCCCGAAGGCACATCCACACTCCCACCAGGCTCACTGTCTACAGGGTCAGGCTCCCACGTAATCCCCATACAATCCGGATCAGAATCCCACCCACCCGAAATCTTCAACACCTCACACTTAGCAACCCGCTCGCGCCACCACTCCTCCCAACCAACACCAGAAACAACCGAAGCTTCAGAAGTCGTTGGAGCAATGTCTGCCCCTCTGGATGGTTTGACTCGGTTGTATCCCTCAATGATGACTCGATCGTCATCTGTGCGCGATCCCCAACCGCCGTCAGCAAACGCTGTCGAAGAATGCACTCCGACTAGCAGGAAACAACAAAGCAAAAGAGACCCTATGCACCGCAGAACGTTAATGTTCATCACCGGCGACCTCCGATGCGCCACCGACAACCTGCCAGGAATCTCCACTCCAACTCATTAAAAATGCAACAAACGCGTGTTCCTCTGGAGCCTCCTCAAGACGACCGTCACTATATATGTCGTGCGTACTCGTCAAAATCTCAAGTGAAACGTTGTAGGCCTGTCCTAGATCCTGATGCTCATTCACCCGAGTGGTACCCACCCTCTTTAAAACTGTGTAGCGAACACCGTTTGCCCAGCCCCCACCCGAATAGACATCCTCAATTTCAGCGATCATTTCTTGGCATGGTGTGCACTCAGAAGTTGAAAAGTCTTTCATGGGTTGTGTGTTGCCGGTTTGCCAGGCGTATTGGGTCAGGGCTAAGAAGTGTTGGGCAGCATAGGTGGCGCCTGTTTCATTGAACTGCAAACCCGCAGCATTTAACACAGGCTCTTCAACCACAACATGGGGCTGAACCAAACTCCCGTCCTCACCAACCACATAACCGCCCGACATCACCACATCCACCAACCCACCAGACTGACCCGACTGGCCAGACGAGCCGGTGCTGGCACACCCACACACCACAACACACGCCACCACACAGGCCAACGCCCGCCCAAAAAACACACCACGATTAATCACGGCTCCTACCGTAAAAGCCCCACACCCACAAACGCCACCACTTACCCAAAAATGTGCACAACCCACCCACCAACACACACGAGCCCCCCTCGCGAGACTTATGGGCGTCCCTCGGCAAAGTTATGGGCGTCCCTCGCGGAAAAGAAAAGGAGCGGGCGCAGAGGGAGACAGCAAGGAGAAGCCTGACACACGTCACGAAGTCCCCAACTGTGGGCGCCGCTTTCTCGCCCTCGTCCCCTCCCCGATAGGATCGAGCCATGACGCTGCACCTGCACGACTCCAAAACCGCCCGACTCCAGCCCCTCGACCCAGTGACGCCCGGTCACGTCGGCATCTACCTATGCGGAGCCACGGTCCAAGGCTCCCCCCACGTCGGCCACCTGCGTGCAGCCATCGCCTTCGACGCCATGATTCGCTGGATGCGCCGCAGCGACCTCGATGTCACATACGTCCGAAACATCACCGATATCGACGACAAAATCCTCAACAAATCGGCAGAATCCGGAGCCCTCTGGTGGGCCTGGGCCTACCAATTCGAACGAGAATTCACCCAGGCATACGACACCCTCGGCGTCCTACCACCAACTTACGAACCGCGCGCCACCGGCCACATCACCGACCAGATCGACCTCGTCCGCCGCCTCGTAGACCGCGGTCACGCCTACGATGATGGCCATGGAAACGTCTACTTCGACGTCCACAGCCAGCCCGATTACGGCTCCATCACCCGCCAACGCCTCGCCGATATGCGCACCACCGAAGACGAAGCTCAGATTGATGCCGCCGTCGAAGCGGGCAAAAAAGACCCCCGAGACTTCGCCCTGTGGAAAGCCACCAAACCTGGCGAGCCTGCCACCGCCTCGTGGGAATCTCCGTGGGGACGAGGCCGCCCCGGCTGGCACCTGGAATGCTCAGCCATGAGCCGACGCTACCTGGGCGACGAATTCGATATCCACGGCGGCGGCATCGACCTGCGTTTCCCGCACCACGAGAACGAGCAGGCGCAGTCTCATGCTGCAGGCTGGGGGTTCGCACGTCTGTGGGTCCACAACGCCTGGGTCACCACCAAGGGCGAAAAAATGTCGAAGTCGCTGGGCAACGTCTTGTCTATCGGGGCCTTGACGCAAGACTTTCCCGCGGTTGCCGTGCGCTGGGCATTGTCGACCGTCCATCACCGCAGCGCCATCGAATGGGCTCCGGAAACCCTGCCCGCGGCCAACGCCGCGTGGACGAAATTCTCTAGTTTCGTTGAGCGTTCGATCGTAGTTGCAGGCGAGGCTTCGGCTGAGGAAATCGCCCTGCCCGCATCCGAGTTGCCCGAAGGTTTCGTTGCCGCAATGAACGACGACCTCAATGTTGCCGGAGCGTTGGCTGTCATCCACGAGCACCTCAAGGCAGGTAACACCGCCATTGACGCGGCAGATCAGGCGGCGGTTCGGCGCGAACAGGTGCTCGTGCGCTCAATGCTTGACGTGCTGGGTTTGGATCCGGCGGGCCAGCAGTGGCGCGGCCAAATGGGGCTCGGCGAGGGAACCGATTCAGCCGAACACGAGGCGTTGGATGCGCTGGTGCAAACCCTGCTCGCTGAGCGGGCTGCGGCTCGAGCAGACAAGGACTGGGCGCGCGCCGACGAGTTGCGTGATCGTTTGGCCGGGGCCGGAATCATTGTCGAGGACGGGCGCGACGGCGCCACTTGGCACGTTGGCTGACTTGCGTGACCCTGGCCGCACCGCAGGGCCGTGAGGCATAGATGTCAAGTGGGTGTTGCAACCAAGAGTGTCGAGGCGTATGCTGTTTTTCACAGTAATCGAAGCGCTTCGATACAAGGGGGTGGCATGGCAACTGTTTCAGATGTTGCTGCGCGTGCCGGCGTGTCCATCTCCACGGTGTCATACGTCTTGTCGGGAAAACGTCCTATTTCGGCGGCGACCGCAGCTCGTGTCGAAAAGGCGATCGACGAACTTGGCTATCGACCCAACGCTGGTGCGAGGATGCTCGCATCGGCAAGCACGAAGATTTTGGCGTTCTCGGCACCGATGCACTCCGAGACGTACCCGATGTCCTTCATGGCATTTGTGCTGTCTGTCGTGGGTGCAGCAAGGGATCGTGGATATGACGTTATCCTCCTGACAGAGTCGGGGGAAGACGCTGTCGAGGCGATCCGTAGGGTGGTTGATACTGATCTGGTTGATGGCATCATCATGATGGATGTCTGCCTCCATGACCAACGAGTTGAAGTTATTCGCTCCCTTGATGTTCCCGCTGTCATTATCGGCCTTCCCGAGGACTGCGAAGGAGTGGCTTGTGTTGACATGGATTTTGAGGCTGCGGCAAGGCTATGCGTCGAACGCCTTGCGCAGCTGGGGCATCGCTCAATTGGTCTGATCGGACATTCCGCAGCCTTGTATGAAAGGCGAATGGGGTTCGCCTGGCGATTTAGGCGTGAGTTTGCTGATTATGCTGACAGCCTGGGCATTAAAGCGATATTTGTTCCTACTGGCGGGGAAGATGCTCTTGCTCGTGCCTTCGCGGAATCTTCAGATCTGAGTGCGATCGTTCTTGATTGCAATGAATTTGAAGTAAATGCGGTGCTTGCAAGTGCTCGTGAGCTGGGTGTTGTTGAGACGATCGGGCAGTCCGGGGGGCTGTCGGTGCTCATGGCGTGCGCCTGCTTCGATACGAATAGATTTGTGGTTCCTCTTGATGAGGTTCCTTTGGATGCCACCCAGTCAGGGGTCAAAGCGGTTGAAATGATCCTTGCGTTGATGGAGGGGCAGGTTCCAAAGGTGGAACTCTACTCTCCAGAATATCGAGAGAGGGGGTCGGTTCAGTCCGCGTCTTCTGATGCGGTGTAATTCGAGGCTTTGATGGGTCAACTGTCAAGCCTGCTTGTTACGGTGCGGACGTCGTTGTTCGTACGCAGGATATGAGTTGACATCTTGAATCCGTTTTCTGTCCATGTGGAGAATCGTCGCGTAATCGAAGCGCTTCGATAATAGGTGTTTACTCATCTCCCCAACGCCCGGGATCCCGGGTACCACAACACATTGATTGGAGACAATCTCATGAAGAAATTCACGAGTGCTGTGGCCGTTACGGCTGCACTCGCCATGACCATGGGCATGGCTGCCTGCTCCGGCGGCTCTGATTCCGAGGCGAATTCTGCCGAAGGTAAGTCGCTCACCATCTGGGACTACGAGACCGATGACTCCGCAATGGGCAAAGCCTGGGCGAAAGCCATTGAGATCTTCAAAGAAGAACACCCCGGCGTTGAGGTCAAAACCGAAGAGCAGACCTTCGAACAGATCCAGAAGAATGCCAAAATCGTCCTGACTGGCGATTCAGTGCCCGACATCATGGAATACAACAAGGGCAACGCAACTGCTGGCCAACTCGCCTCCCAAGGGCTCATCACCGACCTCACCGACACGGCGAAAGAACGCGGCTGGGACAAATCCCTTCCCGCTTCGATTTCAGCAACCGCCCAATACACCGAAGATGGCCTGATGGGTTCAGGCTCGTGGTACGGCGTTCCCAACTACGGTGAATTTGTGTTCGTTTACTACAACCGACAGATGTTCGCCGATGCGGGACTGGAAATTCCCAAGACCCTCGACGAATTCATTGCCGTCATGGATGCCTTCAAAGCAAAGGGCATCACCCCGCTTGCTGAAGCGGGAGCCGAGTACCCGATGGGACAGCTTTGGTATAACCTGGTCCTGACCGGGGCTGATGACGAGTTCGTCCGTAACTACCAATTCTTCGACGCCGATGTTGACTGGACCGCCGATCCCATCGCTTCGGGTGCCAAGCTCTTCAAGAATTGGGTTGATGCAGGCTATATCTCCGCAGATTCCTCAGGCCTGGCAGCCGAAGATATGGGTACGAGCTTCATCGCAGGCAAATACCCGATGATGGTCTCGGGCTCTTGGTGGTTCGGGCGACTCAAGACTGAAATGGGTGACGGCTTCGGCCAGTTCCTCTTCCCCTCCAACTACGCACTCGGTTCCTCGGGCAACCTGTGGGTTGTTCCGGAAAATGCGAAGAATAAAGAGCTGGCTTACGACTTCATCGATATCACTCTGCGTCCCGAGGTTCAAAACATCCTTGGTGAGGAAGGCGGCCTGCCTGTAGTTGGCGGCACCGACTCGATCAGCGACCCCGAAACAAAGACTCTTACCGAGAACTTCCAGAGCCTTGCTGAGAAGGACGCCCTCGCGTACTACCCCGATTGGCCGGTTCCGGGCTTCTATGACCAGATTGTTTCCAATCTCCAGTCCATCATGAGCGGTTCGAAGTCCCCCGAAGACGCCATGACGACCCTCGGAAAGCTCTATTCGGAAGGCAAATCCGAACTGACGGGTGAGTAAACCCCAGGGCGGCGGCCCCTTGGGCCGCCGCCCACCACAACTCGACACGATCAGGAAAGGTGAGACATGGTCTATGCAACGACGCTAACGGAACGCAAAGCTGATCCACGGAGCAAGAGTGGAGAACGCCATAAAAAGAAGCGCAGTTCTATCGGCTATCTGCCATACCTCATCCCGGGAATGATTGGCTTCATCGTCGTCATTCTCATCCCCTTCGTCCTCAATCTCTACTACTCGTTGACGAAGTGGAAAGGAGGCATGTCGAAGATGAAGTTCGTCGGTCTGGAAAATTACCAGAACCTTCTTCACGACTCGGCATTCTGGCTTTCCTTCAAAAACTCTCTTTTCATGATCGTTGCTATGGTGATCGTTCCGACGCTCATCGGACTTCTCCTGGCCTCGGTACTTTTCGATTACATCGGTAAGCATTTCACCTCCGGAGTGGCCAGTTTCCTGCGCGCCACCTACTATCTGCCGCAGATCCTTCCAATCTCTGTTGCTGGAATCGTCTGGAACTGGATCCTTAACGCTGAAACAGGCGCGCTCAACTCACTCCTACGGTCGGCGGGCTTGACCGCCCCGCCGAACTGGCTTGGATCGACTTCTACGGCACTGCCCTCGGTCATGTTGGTCCTGATCTGGATCCAGATCGGCTATCCCACGGTTATCTTCATGTCGGCGCTTGAACGTGTTGACCCGGAACTGTACGAGGCTGCTGAACTCGATGGTGCTGGATGGTGGCAGCGCTTCAAAGCGATCACCATTCCGCAGATCAAACCCGAAACATTTGTCATCGTGTTGACCTGTACGGTTGCCGCACTCAAAGTATTTGCCCCTGTCTATGTCTTAACAAGGGGAGGACCGGAATCCTCGACCCTGGTTCCGTCGTACTACTCGTATCTCAACTTCTTCGATAAATCGAAAGTGGGCTACGGAGCGGCGATTGCTACGGTCCTTACACTGGTCATCGTCCTCATTGCCACCGTTATTCAGGTCCTTCAAAACCGTTCGGCTAAACGTGAGGAAAGGGGGTACTGACATGGCGCCTCAACAGAATGATCGATTCCACCGTGGATGGCAGCGATGGGTGATCCTCGCGCTATGCTCGGTCGTGGCCATCGCCATGATTTCGCCCATCCTCCTTATGCTGCTCAATGCATTTAAGTCTTCCACCGATTATTCGAGTGGTGGTCCCCTCGCCCTCCCGAACCATTTTCATACCGAGGGACTCCAGTACTTCTGGGAAAGGACTAACTTCCCGTTGAAAGTCTGGAACTCGGTGTGGACCTCCGGCCTCGTCGCACTCTTTGGTGTTGCCATTTCGCTGTTCAGCGCGTTTGCGATCGGTATCGGTAAGGTCAAAGGCAGTTCTTTCCTCATTGGAGTGTTTCTTCTGGCGAACATGCTCCCCCAGGAAGTTCTTGTATACCCGCTGTTTACGATGGCGCGAATCGTTGGCCTCAACGACAATCCCTGGTCGATCGTCATTATTTTTGCTGTCATCCAATCTGCTTTTGGAACGTACCTTTTAGCTTCTGTCCTAGGAACTTTCCCAAGGGCACTTCTTGAGGCTGCCCAAATCGATGGAGCCTCGCGATGGAGGATTCTGCGCTCCGTCGTCTTCCCTAATGTTCGTCCGACACTGGGCGTCCTTATGGTCTTCTTCTTCATCTGGACATGGAACGAGTTCTTTATTCCGATGGTCATGCTGACATCGAATACGAATCAGACAGTTCCGATTGCGCTCGCTTCGTTGCAGGGGGATCGCATGCTGGATGTCCCCACTTTGAACGCAGGGGCCCTTCTATCACTCATTCCGACTTTCCTCTTCTTCCTTTTCTTCCAAAGGACCTTGTCACGTGGAATCACTGCTGGCGCAGTGAAATAACGTGGCCGTACATCAAGGAGTGCATTTATGAAATTTTCTGATGGTTTTTGGCTTGATCGTCGCGGCTGGACCGTGGAACGGGCTCGACAGATGCGCGGCTTCGAGGTTGACTGCCACGTCCCTAAGATCTCTTTCCTCGCACCGATAAAAAATGTTGAAACGCGAGGAGACACGCTCAATACCGGGACTTTCGAAGTCGATGTCACGCCGGTTGCTGAGGGCGTCATTAAAGTGACCGTCGAACGATGGAAGGGGCGACGCACCCGTCGGCCTGCCATCAATCTCAATCTGCCGGCAGAATTCCCGTGCGGAGTTGAATCGCGGGAAGAGCATTTGCGTTTGAATGCCGGAAATCTGGCCATTGAGATGCCAGGTGAAGCCGGATGGGGATTCGAGGTTTCTTCGGGGGACAGAGCGGTGACCTCCTGCCCAACTAGGGGCATCGGCCATGCGATTTCTCCCGAGGGGAAACGCTATACGTACGTTCAGCTCCAAATGCATCCGGGTGAGCGGATCTACGGAATGGGTGAACGCTTTGGCGCTTTCGTTAAAAATGGTCAGAGCGTCGATATCTGGAACGAGGACGGCGGTACCTCATCCGAACAGGCATACAAGAACGTTCCCTTCTATATTTCTACAGCCGGATATGGCCTCCTTGTCCTCGATCAGGGCGATGTTTCGTTTGAAGTTGGATCGGAAGCAGTATCTCGAGTCCAGTTCTCTGTCTGTAGCGATCGGCTCGAGTACCTCCTGATCGATGGTCCCTCGCCTAAGGAAATTCTGCGTAGATACACAGCTCTGTCTGGTCGTCCGCCGAAGGTGCCAGCATGGTCCTACGGAACCTGGCTGACAACTTCTTTCACGACCAGCTACGACGAACGCACTGTCATGTCTTTCGTTGACGGCATGGCAGAGCGGGGACTGCCCCTGTCGTGTTTCCACTTCGATACTTTCTGGATGCGTGAATTCCACTGGTGTGACTTCGTGTGGGATCCGGTTGCTTTCCCTGATCCCGCGGGCTTCTTGTCACGGCTTAAAGAACGCGGATTACGGGTATGCGTATGGCTCAATCCGTACATTGCGCAGAAGTCTCACCTGTGGGATGAGGGAGCCGAGAAGGGGTACCTGCTGCGCACCCAGGATGGAGGAATCTGGCAGACAGACCTATGGCAAGCGGGGATGTCGCTCGTTGATTTCACAAATCCAGAAGCCGTCGAATGGTTCAAGGATCAGCTCCGCGCTCTCATTGATCTAGGTGTGGATTCCTTCAAAACTGATTTTGGTGAGCGGATCCCCGTTACCGGGATTGAATGGTTTGACGGTTCGGATCCAATCGCTATGCACAATGCCTACACCGGCCTCTATAACCGTGCGGCGTTCGAGGTTCTTGAAGAGAGGCTTGGCTACGGCGAGGCTACACTCTTTGCTCGATCAGCAACGATCGGTGGTCAGGCGATGCCGGTCCACTGGGGCGGCGACTGCGAATCGACCTTCCCTTCAATGGGGGAGACCTTGCGCGGTGGACTCTCTCTGGCGATGTCTGGCTTTGGATACTGGAGCCACGACATCGGCGGGTTCGAGGGAACTCCCGACCCAGCAGTGTTTAAGCGGTGGATTGCTTTCGGCTTCCTCGGCTCTCACTCGCGCTTCCACGGATCGAATTCCGTTCGCGTCCCTTGGGCCTTCGACGAGGAGGCCACCGACGTCACACGTGAATTCTCGAATTTGAAGATGCGATTGTTGCCCTACATCGGGGCTACTGCTCGAGAAGCAGTTGCCGAAGGAATCCCTGTAATGCGGCCGATGGTCCTCGAATTCCCTGAGGACCGGGCGGTATTCGACATTGATACGCAGTACATGCTTGGCTCCTCGTTACTCGTCGCCCCGGTATTCACCAGTAGCGGCGACGTCGATGTCTATCTTCCAGCCGGACGCTGGACTTCACTCCTGACTGGACAAACCGTAGAAGGTGGCAAGTGGATTCATGAGCTTCATGATTTCCACTCCCTCCCCCTTTACGTCCGCCAAAACTCTGTCCTGGCTGTGGGTGCCGTCAATGATCGTCCCGAATATGACTGGGCTGATGGAGTAGTTCTTAAAATGTTTGCTCTTCAGGATGGACATGATTCAACTGTTCTTGTACCAGCAGGTGATGCTGGGGTAGGTGCCGCTGACGCGCGTTTCCATGTTGTGCGCAGTGGTGGACAGATTCGTGTAACCACCGATTCGGATCGGCCGTGGTTGGTGGACATCGATGGGCATGTTTATCAGCCCAACACAGGTGAACGATTGCTGGAAATCCGTATCGATGAAGGAGCTAACGCATGACTGAGCAATCGATGACAGTGTTCCCCCAAGACTTTCTGTGGGGAACTGCTACCGCTGCTTATCAGATTGAGGGTGCAGCCAACGAGGCAGGACGAGGGGTATCGATCTGGGACGTCTTCTCACACACTCCTGGTCGGACTCTGGGAGGAGATACAGGTGACGTTGCCTGCGATCACTATCACCGCTGGAGGGAGGACATTGATGAACTCGAAAGGCTCGGTATCGGCGCCTACCGCTTCTCGGTCTCATGGCCTCGAATTCTGCCGGAGGGCAGAGGTGAAATAAACGAAGATGGCCTGGTTTTCTATGAGGGCATCATCGATGAGCTCATCTCGCGAGGAATTGAGCCAATTCTTACTCTTTATCACTGGGATCTTCCGCAGGCACTTGAGGATGAGGGGGGGTGGGCCTCACGTTCAACAGCTCTTGCCTTTGTCGATTACGCTCGGGTCCTTGCCCGCCGCTTCGGCTCGAAGGTATCGGTCTGGACAACGCTGAACGAACCTTGGTGCTCGGCATATCTTGGCTACGCTTCGGGTGTTCATGCTCCTGGTCGGCAGGAACCGGCGGCGGCTCTTGCTGCTGTCCACCATCTCAATCTTGCGCATGGACTTGCTGCCCGTGCTATCCGTGATGAGGTTGGCGACGCTGCGAAGATCTCAGTGACGCTTAACTTGCACGTAGTACGCGGCGATGATCCACAGTCTGCTCAGGATCTGCTGGCAGTTGAGCAAATTGAATCTCTTGCGAATGGGGCTTTCCTCGGTCCAATTCTTGAGGGTGAGTACCCGCGCATGCTTCTGGACATTACTGCTCCCCACTGCGACTGGTCCTTCGTTCTTGATGGAGATCTGGAGATTACTAGGACGAGGCTGGATGTCCTCGGGGTGAACTATTACAGCCCCGTTCTCGTGCGTGCGTGCGAACCGGGTATGGGAGCATCGGGTGCCGATGGGCATGGTAATTCGGCTGCCACACCATGGATCGGAGCGGATGGAGTGGAATTTGTGGCGCAGCCTGGCCCGTACACGGAGATGGGGTGGCCGGTGGATGCCACTGGACTGACTGAACTACTGGTGAGCCTGTCAAGGAAGTATGTCGATCTGCCGCTCATGGTGACCGAGAATGGAGCCGCCTACCCGGATCCTGATCGTGTCGATCCAAATGAGCAGCGAGTTCACGATCCTCAGAGAGTGCGTTATCTGCACGATCACATTAAGGCGGTCCGTATGGCAATAGAAGCGGGGGCTGATGTGCGCGGGTATTTTGCATGGTCGCTAATGGACAACTTTGAATGGGCCTACGGATATTCAAAGAGATTTGGGATCCTTCACGTCGACTATGACACCTTTGAGAGGACCTGGAAAGATTCCGCACACTGGTACTCAAAGCTGGCTAAAACTGGGGCTATCGCGAAGACCAATAACATCGACTGACGCATGTTCCGGCGGGTTGGTGTGTAGATCCGCCGGAACATACAGCCGAATAAATAATGTGGGTGCGACAAACAAATCAGTACCGGATTTTCTCATGCGTTCCATTCCGATCTTTCTGTGAAGCAGGTGGAGTATGTTCGTCTCAGAAGAGCCATTCAAAGGTCAAGTGCTAGGCCTGAACCATGACGACTGGTGGAAAGGCGCAGTGGTTTACCAGATCTACCCGCGTTCATTCCAAGACTCCAATGGTGATGGGTACGGCGACCTTGAAGGCATACGATCACGGCTGGACTATCTGCAGGAACTTGGTGTAGATGTCTTGTGGCTGTCGCCGATCTACCGTTCCCCGCAGGCAGACAATGGCTACGATATTTGTGACTATCAGGATATTGACCCTATTTTTGGAACCCTTGAGGACTTCGACAATTTAATACGCGACGTTCATGCCCGTGGGATGAAACTGATCATGGATTTGGTTGTCAATCACTCGTCGGATGAACACCCGTGGTTTATTGAATCGAGATCGTCAATAGACAACCCCAAACGAGACTGGTACTACTGGAGGCAGGCACGCCCTGATCTTCATGCCGGTACACCCGGTGCTGAACCGAATAATTGGGAATCTTTCTTCTCTGGCAGTGCCTGGGAATACGACGAAATAACGGGGGAATATTACCTCCACCTATTCCACAAAAAACAACCTGATCTCAACTGGGAAAATCCGGATGTCCGCCGGGCTATCTACACGATGATGAACTGGTGGCTGGATCGTGGGGTCGATGGGTTCCGTATGGACGTTATCAATTTCATCTCGAAGGATCCAGCGCTTCCCGATGGTCAGGTGTTACCCAAGCATCATTACGGAGATGGATTCCCCTTCTATAGTGAGGGCCCGCGGCTCCATGAGTTCCTCGCTGAAATGCACCGGGAGGTTTTCGATGGGCGTGGTGGAATAGAAAATGGGCGCGATGTTCCCATGACAGTAGGGGAAACTCCAGGTGTTCGCACAGACAACATCGTGTTATTCACGGATGCTGATCGACGTGAACTCGACATGGTGTTCCAATTTGCGCATGTTGACCTCGGTCTCGAAGAAGGGAAGTTCCGTGCGCGTCCTCTGAGACCCGGTGAGCTCGCGGATAGTCTCGATGAGTGGCAGCAAGCGCAGGCTGAACGCGGATGGAATTCTCTCTATCTCAATAATCATGACCAACCCCGCGCGGTCTCACGTTTCGGCGACGAATCTTTACGCTACGAATCAGCTACTGCGCTTGCGACTGTCCTCCACTTCCTGCGTGGTACCCCGTACATCTACCAGGGTGAAGAATTGGGGATGACAAATAGTGCTTTTTCCTCAATGGATGATTTCCGTGACGTTGAATCGCTGCGCTACTACAGAGAAGCGATCAAACGAGGCGAAGATGAAGACTCTGTTCTTCTTGGGCTGAGGGCGATGGGGCGAGATAATGCGCGGACCCCCGTGCAGTGGGAGGCAGATCTGCCCACAGCAGGATTTACTACAGGAATGCCTTGGATCAGCGTCAATCCGAACTGTGCTCAGATCAATGCAGCCGATCAGATTAACGACCCGTCATCGGTTTATTCGTACTACCGTCAGCTCATCAGGTTCCGTCATCATCTGCCTACCGTTGCCTTGGGCACATATGAACGTCTCGAATCCGATTCAGCGGAGGTCTACGCCTACAGACGTGCCTTCGCTGATTCACAGGTGGTAGTTGTAGCTAATCTTTCAAGTGTCTGCGTCAAACCGTCAATTTACCTTGAAGATACTGCCGGCCTATTGCAGATCCTTGGAAATATTGGTGTGGCTCATCAGTTTGATCAGATTCTGGAACCGTGGGAGGCCCGTGTATATGTTGGTCGGGGAGATCCGTCTACTGTTTAACAGCCGGCGTGACCCTGGCCGCATCGCGGTGATGGACTGAGGTGTTCGCCGTGGGCGCCCGGTAGGCTGGTACCTATTGCAGCAGGCCCCGACCTCGACCCTCCACGCGAAAAGCACCGGAAACATTGACGAGGGCGGGCCTCACCTGAACGTAAGGGGAATACCATGGCCGGAAACTCTGGACGCCGGGGCGCTGTGCGCAAGCCCGGTTCGAAGAAGGGTGCCCAGGTTGGGACCGGTGGGCATTCGCGTCGTCGCCTCGAAGGTAAGGGGCCGACCCCGAAAGCTGAGGATCGCACCTACCATCCGGCTCACAAGCGCAAGCTCGAACGTGAGCGTCGTGAAGCTCAGGAAGCTGCAATTGCGCGAGCACGAGCCAAGTCATCCATCAAGATCCCGGCTGGCCACGAGCTGATTGCTGGACGTAATCCGGTGGCTGAAGCTGTGCGCGCCGGCGTCCCTGTCGAGCGGGTTTTCGTGCTCGACAATGTCAAGGATGATCGTGTCGAAGAGGTGATCCGACGGGCTGCTGGAATGGGTGCTCCCGTGCTGGAGGTGACTCGCCGCGACTTGGATGTTGCTACGGACGGTGCTGTTCACCAGGGTGTGGCCGTCGAGGTGCGCGGCTACGAATACTACGAAGTCGAGGACCTGATCGCTGACTCCATGCAGCAGATTGGTGATCCTCTGCTGGTGGCTTTAGACCAGGTGACGGATCCGCACAATCTGGGTGCTGTGCTGCGGTCGACTGGGGCTTTTGGTGGCGACGGCATCATCATTCCTGAACGTCGGTCGGCTGGTGTGAATACGACGGCATGGAAGGTGTCGGCCGGTGCTGCGGCCCGTGTGCCCGTTGCTCGTGCGACAAACCTGGTTCGGGCTCTGCAAGAATGCAAGAAGGCAGGCTTCTTTGTTGTTGGCTTGGATGGTGGCGGGGATGCGCAACTGCGTGATCTGGAGCTGGCAAACGGTCCGCTCGTTGTGGTCACGGGCGCCGAGGGCGCTGGTTTGTCGCGACTGGTTCGTGAAACCTGCGATCAGATTGTGTCGATTCCAATTTCTAGCGGCGTCGAGTCGTTGAACGCGGCTGTTGCCACAGGGATTGCCCTATATGAGGTGGATTCGGTGCGTCGCGCGCGCCAGGAAGGGTGAGGTTTCTGAGTCTGACCCGCAGAATTAGACACAGTCGTTGGGCTGACCTGGCGTTGGATTTTGTGTATTGTCCCTCTGACCTGCGCAAATAGGATGTTGCTACTAGCAGGCATCAACCAGAGCCTGCGCGACTGTGTCTATTTTTGCGGGTTGTCTGATGCCAGGACTGAAGAATGCAGTTGCTTTCAGGCCAGAAACATCCTGCGCGACACAAAAACCGCGCAGAAATGAGCTTGGGGTTCGAAGCTTGGCGTAACCTCGACACGCATCGCCTTGTCGACGTTACGCCGCGTGACGACCGGGAATTTCAAAGAAAACACTGAAAACACTTGATTGTTACGCGACGTAATGTTCTTGAGTAGGCGGTGAAGGAGGTGAAGCCCGTGAACAGCTATCCCATTGAAGAATCCGAATTCTTCACCACAGGTGAGATTGCCAAAGCTTGTGGAGTGTCGGTGCGCACGGTCCAGTACTACGACGAGAAAAATTTGCTTCCGCCTGCGCAACGCTCGGCGGGCGGCCGACGCATGTATGCGCAGGCTGACGTTGAAAAGCTTCATACGATCTGTTTACTCAAGGATCTCGGTCTGAGCTTGCAAGTAATTGGCGATGTCGTCGAAAAACCTGAAGACACCCGCGTTTTACTATGCCTCTTGGAGGAACAAGAAAAAGTGCTTCTGCTTGAGGCAGAGGAGAATCGTCAAACTCTCGACCAGATTCACCGAATGATTATCCGCCTCAAGGATGGTGGGAAGGATGACGCGTTCACCGGCTCAGACATGAAAGAACACAGCAGTGTCAATGAGAACAGTGTCAACGAAGAGGCAACTATCAATTCCCCACCAGCCATTACCGGGATTTCTCCGACCTCGACGATACTTGCGAAACGATCGGTACTGAAGTCGATCAAACGCAAGATGCTGTTCGAGGGAGCCATCATCAGCCAGGTTTGGATCGTGACGATTTTGATCGGTTGGCAGACAGGAAATTGGCTTCCCCTGTTGTGCGCAATCCCGTTGGCGTTAGTGATTAGTGGTGAATTGGTGTGGGCCTACCATCGGGCCGCACGGTACGTGTGTGCCCATTGCCGCCAAGAGTTCCAGCCGAGATTCTGGGAGTTTAACCTGGCAAGTCACTCGCCCAAGGCTCGCAAACTCACCTGTCCTTCCTGCAAGACCAAGGACTGGTGTGTGGAGCGCAGCGTGGAGGTTGTTACTGCTTTTTCTTCTGCTTCCGCATCTGTTTCTTGAGAGGAATCAAGGTTTGTGGATGCAAGGGGTGACCTTTAGGAAGCCTGAGAGTGCGAACACCTTCAGGATTCGCGGTTAGTGCATTGCGTGAAGCAAAAGCTGCGGTGACCGTGTCAAATGCGGAGGCGGCGAATTCATCGGCGAAGGCTAGAGATGACGCGCCCTCCTTATCGACGAGGGCGCACAATACTTCGCAGCCCCCTGCAAGATCCGGTCGAGCGACGACCGCGACCCGGAGGAGGCCGTGCTGTCTGCGCATTGATGGGAACGCGGCTAACAGGGCTACTCCCAGGATGGGGGCCGCTTCGACCGCTAGATTAGCGGCAAAGGTCTTCGACGAACTGCCTTCCTGAAGGATGATGCCCTGCCAGCCGTCGACCCCAGCCCAGGCCTCGTCGAAATTCCAGTCCGATGGGATGAATCCTGTTTGTGCCAGGGCCGTTCCAGCTAGTGCAACAGCGTCGTTGCCGGTTAGTGATGATCGGAGGCGCAGGGCGGGGGAGATATTGGGCATTGCGTCTCCTTGGACGAGGTCGAGGCGTGGTCGTGAGAAAGTTCGTGGGCTGTAGTGGGGCTCAGGAGTAGGACTGTGACTGCGGTGGCGGGCTTGTTTTGATTCGGTGGTGGTGTTGTGGGTTGGGGGGGAGACAACACCGGGACTATTGCGTATGTTCCCGATTCTCTCATGCACAGGTGGGGTGAGATCGGGTCGGTAGCTCTTTCCTTTAGCAGCTTGGGCGTCCCTCGGCAGACTCTTGTGCGTCCCTCGGCGAAGTTTTGGGCGTCCTTCGCGGGAAAGATGGGCGTCCCTCGGGGGAGGTGGAAGGTCCTGCCCGACGAAGGATCTTCCCGCTAAACTTAGCCGATGTGCGGCCACCGTCGCGCGATTGTCAAACTCCGGGAGATACCAATGCCAGCCGTGATCGTGCTCGGCGCCCAGTGGGGCGACGAGGGCAAGGGCAAGGCCACCGACCAAATCGGCCAGCAAACCGACGTCGTCGTCAAGTTCAACGGCGGTAACAACGCCGGCCATACCGTCGTCATCGACGGAGAAAAGTACGCCCTCCACCTGCTCCCCGCAGGCATCCTGTCCAAGGGCGTCACCCCTATCATCGGTAACGGCGTCGTGATTGACATCGACGTTCTGTTCCAAGAGCTCGATGAGATGTCTTCGCGTGGCGTTGACGTTTCCAAGCTCAAGATTTCGTCCGAAGCCCACATCATCCCCAGCTACAACAAGCTGATGGACCAGGCCAACGAGAAGGCCCGCGGCAACAACCTCATCGGCACCACAGGCCGCGGCATTGGCCCGACTTACGCCGACAAGATGAACCGCATTGGCATTCGCGTCCAAGACCTTTTCGACCCGGAAACTCTGGGAGCCAAGGTTGCGGCGGCTCTCGCCCCTAAGAACGAGGTCTTCGCTTCGGTGGGCATGGCCGTCCTCGACCCGGACGTCATCACCGAAGAACTCCTGGCTCACGCCGACAAGATCCGCCCGATGGTCTGCGACGCGTCGCTGGAGGTTAACAATGCCCTTGATGAGGGCAAGACCGTCCTCTTCGAGGGCGGGCAGGCCACCATGCTCGACATTGACCACGGCACCTACCCCTTCGTGACCTCGTCGAATCCGACGGCTGGCGGCGCTCTGACAGGTTCCGGCGTGGGCCCGACTCGCATTGACCGGGTTGTGGGCGTATCCAAGGCGTACACGACTCGCGTGGGTGAAGGCCCGTTCCCCACCGAGTTGGACGACGAAGTTGGCGAGGCGCTGCGCCAAAAGGGCGGCGAATTTGGTGTGACAACTGGTCGAGCCCGCCGCACCGGCTGGTTCGACTCGGTGGTCATGCGCTACGCGACGCGCATTAACGGACTGACCGATATTTGCTTGACGAAGCTTGACGTGTTGTCGGGTTATCCGACGATTCCGGTGTGCGTTGCCTACGAGGTCGACGGCGTGCGCACTGACGAGATGCCTTTGGATCAAAAGGGTTTTGCCAACGCCGTGCCCGTCTATGAGGAGCTGCCCGGCTGGGAAGAAGACATCACGGGTTGCCGCACTTTTGAGGAACTGCCGGCGAACGCGCAGGCGTACATTCTGCGTCTTGAAGAATTGGCCAAGTGCCGTATCCAGTCCATTGGTGTGGGCGCGGGCCGCGAAGCCACGATCGTGCGTTACCCGCTGCTCGACCAGGCGTGAGCATAAAATGACAGGTGCCCAGATTCTTCCTCTTATCGACGAGGGCGAATTTGGGCACCCTGTTCTTTAAGTTGACGAGGACGGGCAGGACTGCTCCGATGAAGAAACGAAGTAGGAGCTTGGGCCAGTGACCCCACAGGGCTTTGGCAGAGTCAAGGATGATGCGCCCAACTGTTAGCGCGGACTCAGCGATGATGCCCATGTTGATCCTGCGCGAAGAGGGAAGTGAGGCACCGAGCCGAAAGCGCCTGTCGGCGCGAAGGCCGCTCGTAGCGGCAGAGTTTGGAGCCCGGGGCTTAGCGACTCGATGCTCAACCAGCATACGGGCCCTGAGCTGGAGTGCGCACCTCGAAGCGGATGCGAAAGCTCACGAAGTGCCGTTGTTTCTTTTCATTTTGGGTATTCGGGGGCCAGACCTTACCTAGCAAACGCTTTCTTGTGGGACGATGTGCCAGTGACAAGCCAAGAGCAGCCCCAACCCAACGAGCCACCCAGGCGACGCGCCGATATGCTAGCCCAATCGAAAAACTCCACTCGAGGGCGCAGCAGAACAACCGCTCGCAGTCGAGCTGGCGCACATGCGAGCGGCACCGCTCAGAGTGGGCGCCCGGCCTCGGACCCTATGGCTTTAGCGGAGCTCATTATCGACAAACTCACCACCCCAACCTCGGTGAGAGTTTCAGCGATTACGGTCCTGTTTTTGGCGATTTTTGCGACTGCGACGTGGTATTTGCCGGGCTCACAGTGGACTTTTGGGCCAGTGGTCGGCCTGGCTGCAATCTTGCTGGCCTTCGGTTGGCCCGCATTGACAGGAGTTCGGATCCGTCCCGCGACCCAAATCTGCATCGCAGTGTCGGGTATGGTGATCCCCTTTTCGGTCTCACGAGCTCATGATCTGTGGATTGCAACGGCGGCGCTAGGGCTAGCGATGGTTGCTGTCATCGTTTCAACGATTATGACCGCGTCGGCGCCCGAGTCTCACAACATTTATCCCGGACCAGACGGACAAGAGGGGCCAACTGTTGATTATCAGCCGGATAACAGGCTGTGGGCTTCGACCTCGTTGACGTCCTCCTTGGCCAGTTCGGTGACGGCGCTACTCATTGTTGCTGGCGGAGCGACCTGGTTGGCTCTTGATGCTATGGAACGCTGGTCGGTCACCGTGCCAATGGCATGCTTTGTTGTGGCAGTGGTGGTGTGGGGAGATCAGATTGGTCGAACTTTCCGAGCTCAGTCGGTGTCGGCTCTCATCAGTGCTGTTGTGGCGGGGCTCGTGGCAGCGGTCGTTGCTTGGAAGATTGGCTCGTCGGCAATGCTTCTGCCGGTCGTCTTGCCAGGGTTGGCGAGGTCGGTCGGGGAGCTGGCAGCAATTATTGTGTTGGGAATTTGCACGGGTGTTGCCGTTGCGTTGGCGATCATTGTTGTTGATGGGCTGTTGGGGGATCATGAGAATCGGCAGTCTCCTATTGGGGCGTTGAGTCGAGGCGCCGCAAAGTTCCTGGTTGCCGCTGTGCCCGTATATGCCATGATCCGCATCGGCGGCATCTGAACCCATAACTCTCGCGAGGGACGCCCAAAACTTCCGCGAGGGACGCCCAAGTTGTATCCGGAGGATGTGTCCGTATAGTCTCAACTAAGCGGAAGATGCATCCGTTTATGTTTGTAGTCAAGGAGCAGCCACATGAAAATCGGCATTATTGGAACCGGAAATATCGGTGGGACTCTCATCTCAGCGCTCTCCGCCCTCGGACATGACGTTACCGCAGCAAACTCACGCGGCCCCCAAGCCGTACCGGCGGAACTCCTCACGCACGGTGCTCACGCTGGCACCCCCGACGAAGCCTTCGCGGGCGCTGACCTCGTTATCCTGTCCATCCCCATGAACGTCCTGCCAAAGTACCGCCAGCTCGCCCAAAATATGAACGAGGACGCCACCCTCATCGACACCTCGAACTACTACCCGGGCCGCGACGGGCAAGACTTCATCCCCGACGGCACCGTAGAAAGCGAATGGGTACAAAACCAACTCGGCCGTCCCATCGTCAAAGTTTTCAACACCATCGGCCCGGTATCCCTTGCCAGTGGCGGCCGCGTCAACTGGACGGACGGAGTCATTGCTCTACCCGTGTCCGCCGACCGTCCCGAAGACATCCAGACAACATGCAACCTCGTCAAAGAACTCGGCTTCGATGCTCACCCCGCCGGTCCTATTTCGCAGTCATGGCGCCAGCAGCCAGGCAACCCGGCCTACGGCACAGACCTAACACTCAGCCAACTAGTGGACGCCCTCGCACAAGCAGACCCCGAAAGGGCGCCGCGGCTGCGTGACCTCTTTGTCGCGATTGCGGCTGAACGTATGAGCGGGAACAAAGGTGTCAATCCTCCAGCAAAGTGGGGGACAGAGCTTTCCAGACTGCTCTACATGGAATGAGCCAGATAAGCCGACGATCAGGCAGTAGATTCCCTGAATCAGTTTTCCTGCGGATCCGCTTTCCATCCGAGAGCAAAAAGCTCAAGGAAATGGTCCGACTCTCCTCCATGCTGAGCTGCCCAGGCTAAGCCAAGAGCAGCCAAATAAAGGTCGCGTCCCGTCACCTTGGGCTGGATGAGTCCGTCAGCGCGGGCAAGATCAATCAATTCATCCAAGCGTGCGATGACCTCATGGCATTGCATTGATAAGGGTGATTGGGGTGAATCAACCGCTCGCTGCAATGACCCCGTCAGCCCCTCATATGTGGTGAACCACCGCGCCAGGACAGCCAACCATTGATCCAACGCAGTGACTGCGTCGAGTCCGCTTCCAATCGAGCGGGGATCAATGTTTGGTGCGCTCATCCCCTGATCTTCGAGGACTGCGGCCACCAGGTCGTCGCGGGTGGAGAAGTTGCGGTACAAGGTTCCTGCGCCCACGCCCGCCTTGCGCGCAACAGCTTCCATAGAGAATCCGACCCCGTGTTCTTCGAGGGCGGCCGCGGCAGCGTCGAGCACCTTACGTCGATTTCGCGCGGCATCGGCTCGAAGCTTGCGGACCGGCCCGGGCGCATCCATGTTTGTCGATGAGGGGCTCATGAGGATGACCCTAGCGCGAACGAGGGTGTCGCTGGTGCGCGTGCACTCACGACTGATGAACTAACACGTCGTCGAGCTTGACGGCACCAGTGCGCAAAGCGATGAGGACCAAATGCACGCGATCTCGGGCTCCAGTTTTAGCCAGAAGATGCGAAACATGAGTCTTGATCGTCGTCATCGACACCCACAAACGATCGCATAACTCTTGGTTGGTCAATCCCAGTGCGATGAGCTGGAGGATTTCGACCTCGCGATCCGTGAGATCAGCCAAAAGCTGCTGGTCGCTTCGCGTCTTAAACGCCGGTGCAGACCTGGGCTCTAATGGGGCGCGTCCGTCCCAGACAACCGACTGCGACGGCTGACGTAGAGCGGTGAAAAGCCTCTTGGTTGGACTGGGGGAAATTACGGAATCGCCTCCCGCAACGGTACGAATCGCATCAACCAACGCAGCGGGTTCACTATTCTTCAATAAGAAACCGCTGGCGCCCGCCTCGATCGCTCCGATCACGTATCCATCCGTGTCAAAAGTCGTCAAAATGACGATGCGTGCGCTGACTCCAAGCTCAACGAGCCGTTGCGTCGTTTCGATTCCATCTAGCACAGGCATTTGAACGTCCAACAAGATCACGTCGACGGGCCGCTGGTGGACCTTATCAAGGGCCTCCTGGCCGTTGTCAGCCTGCCACACCACATCCATATCAGGTTGCGCGCCCAACAACATTGCCAGTCCCGCGGTCACCAAAGGTTCGTCGTCGACGAGGGCGACCCTAATCTTTTCCTTCGCCAGTGGAGTGGCTTCGTTGTTTGCACCGCTCACTTGCGGCCTCCACTCTCACGCTGCGCCGACTCGCCTGGGATCGTGGCCTCAACTCGCCAACTGCCATCTAAAACGCCCACATCAAAAATGCCACCAAGGGATTCCACGCGGCGTCTCATTGACTCAACCCCCATTCCTCTTCGAACTTGCAAGGAATCATCCACATCCGCATGGTCCGGCAACATTGAATTAGTGACGAGGACGTACGCTTGCCCGTCGATGCGAACCTGGACGTCAATGGGATGGTGTGGAGCATGAATGACAGCGTTGGTTAAAGACTCTTGAACCACTCGATAGATGCATTTTCCAACCTCGCTGCTGACAGAGTGGGTAATAGTCGCGCAAAAGGACACGGCTGCGCCGGCTGAACGCACTGATGATACGAGGGCGGGCAGATCGTCAACGACACCATGTGGGGAAGAATCGCCAGGAAACGCGTGTGCGTCAAGCACTGCTTCAGAGACTTCACTGTCCTCATTGCCCGTGTTGTTCTGGATCGCTTCGTCGTCCTCGTCAGAACGCAGAACATCGACGAGACTACGGACCTGTGCGATGGCATCTCTACTGGTCTTCCCAATGACTCCCAGTGCATCCTCGGCTGCTGAAGGATTCGACGCCAATACTGCTCTGGCTCCCTCCGCCTGCATCCCAATCACCGCTAAAGAATGGCCAAGAAGATCGTGAACTTCGCGAGCAATCCGTGTGCGCTCACCAGCTACCGCCAAACGGCGCAGTGTTTCTTGCTGGGCTGCGAGCATCTCCAGACGCTCAATGGTCTTTGCCCGCTGTTGACGGGATCTTCGCCTTAGCAAACCCGCCAAGGCAGATGCCAAAAGAAAAACCAAACTAATGGACACCAACACCGCAGCTCGGGCTGGTTCCATTGCCATGCCCGCGCCCACATAACCCACATAAACCACGCCGAAAGCTGTGCCAACAGCCAGGCATCCCAGCGCCACCCATGCAAGAGGGCGAGGCATGCGACTAGCAGCAGTTTCAGCTCCGACCAAAGCGCAGGCCACGATCAGTAAAGACAGCGAATCGTAGAAGAGAACGTGGACTAACCCACACACCCCAATGACGGCCACCGACACAGAAGGAACCACGCGCCGAAACATCACAGCCGCCACCGACACAACCACCAAAACCAGGAAAATGCCAGAAGCGCCCGCCGGACTACCACTGCCCAAGAATGCAGCTACCCCATCCTCAGAGGAATCAGGAGAGTTCCACAACGACGTGTATCCAATGAGGCCAGCAGCAAGAAAATCCTGCCAAGCAGGACGTGGCAGCTTCCGCACCCACGCGCTCATGCGCGAAAACACAGATGCGTATGGCTGCTGGTCAGCCGCAGTCTCGACCCTGGATCCGTTCATACCCCGAGCCTAATAACCCCCATAGGCATCTTCGTCCTACCACGGTATGAACCCAGCAAACATGCATCGCCTCAAAGTCACCCCACAGTCTGATGACTGGCTAGGCGCAAAAGGCAACGCTAGAAGTCATGACAACACAGACACATGAAAGCTGGGCCGTGCGAACCCAGGGCCTCACCAAAACCTTCAAAGGACGCACCGGTGCGCGCACCGTAGTTACCAACCTCGACCTCGCAATTCCAGCAGGCTGCGTCTACGGATTCCTCGGTCCCAATGGGTCAGGCAAATCCACCACCATGAAAATGCTGCTCGGACTCCTCGCACCCACGCGAGGCACCGTCGAACTGCTAGGGCTCCCACTCAACGCACGCAACCGTGCAACACTCATGGCCCGCACAGGATCACTCATCGAACAGCCGCCTGGATACGGCCACCTCACCGGAGCCGAAAATATGCGCCTCGTTGCCACGATGCTTGGGCTCGACAAAAGTGCCACCGACCGTGCTCTCGCCCTCGTACGAATGACCGAACACCAAAATCGCCTAGTTAAGACCTACTCGATGGGTATGAAACAGCGTCTTGGCATTGCGATGGCTTTGGCGCGCAGTCCACAGCTGCTCGTCCTCGACGAGCCTACCAATGGCCTCGATCCTGCAGGAATTGAAGAGATTCGCAGTCTGCTCATCGATCTAGCGGAGCAAGGAGTGACAGTCATGGTTTCAAGCCACTTGCTTGACGAGATCGACAAAATGGCATCGGTGCTTGGCATCTTGTCCGCAGGCCACATGGTCTTCCAAGGCAGCCGCAAGCAGCTCATGGAGCGATCCATACCTGACACCAAAATCGTGACACCACATCCCCAGGACGTACCAACACACATATTCGAAGGACTTGGGTTGGGTGCGGAACCTCAAACGACGCAGGTTCCCGCTCTCTCATCCCACCAAAAACAGCCTCAGTCGGCGGTGAGCGAGGAAGGCTCGCCCTCGTCAATCGTCTACACCCCCGACGGGCTGGTACTGTCCGGACTGACCCCTGACGATGTCGCTGAGATGATGCGCAGGCTTGTGCATGCTGGCATCGCCGTCCACGAGGTCAAACGCCAACCCCAAAGCCTTGAAGACGTATTCATCAACCTGACAGGCCAGGAAGGGGAGCTATGATGACCTCCTTCGCAACAGCCGTCTGCCTCGAAATAAAGAAAATGCGGCGCCTGTGGGTGTGGCCCATCGCCTTAGCTTTGGTGGGTGCTGGACTGGCTCTGTCGGCACCCTCGTCTCAGTCGACAGTCGCAAAAGCCGAAGATCCTTGGCCAAGCTTGCTCCTGGTGATCACACTGACAACAGCAATAATCTCGCCGATCCTCGTAGCCGTTCTTGCCTCGCGCCTCACCGAGGTCGAGCACGTAAGTGGAGGATGGACCATGTCTGCTGCGGCAGGCCTGGCACCGGGGCGTCTGTGTCGGGCCAAACTTGTGGCCCTCAGCTCCATCCTGATCCCCGTTGTGATACTGACGGTAGGAGTACCGATGCTGACACTTCACGCCCTTGGCCCCGCCGCTGAGCCGAATTTCAATGCATGGGGCGGTTATGCGCTGGCGCTTCTATGCATCGACCTCGTCGCCTGTGGGCTACACATCTTGGTTTCGGCGATAGTGGAGAACCAAATTGTTGGAATTGGTGTCGGATTCCTGGGCTCGTTTATCGCAGTGTTCTCGCTGCTATTACCGCCCTGGCTGGCACGACTCATTCCCTGGGGATACTGGGCGCTCATCACACCCGTCATGCAAGTAGGAGATCTGGACGCGGGGACCCAGGCCGTTGTTTACACAGATGTCGCATGGTGGTGGATCGCAGGGTTCTGCCTTCTAGGGATGGCGATCTTTGGGCTCGTCACTGCTCGTCTTAATCGTATTGAGAGGTGAAACACCATGTCTGTTCCAAACTCTGCTCCACTTGACGCATCTGCCTCAGCCTCTTCATCCCCTATTCATGCATCGATGCCTGGCGGCGCAGCGTCATCTCGTCAGAGCATCCAGAGTCATCACTGCCAAGGACTATCCCGTTCGCACGTTGCCACTCGACGTTCGAGCACGCCATTCTGGGCGCTCATGCGCGCCGAAACTCTGAAGTTGCGTCGCTCGTTGGTGTGGATCTTTGCTTTCCTGTTGCCGTTGCTGGCGGTCATCACAGGCAGCGTCAACTATCGGGGTAATCGTGAGGTCTTGACCGAAGGTTGGGACTCATATGCCAGCCAGGTGGGGATCTTCTACTCCCTCTTCTTCTTTTCTGTAGGCGTTGCTCTGATTTGTGCGGCCTCGTGGAGGCCTGAAAATCGGGGAACATCATGGAATGCAATGGCGACGCTACCCGCCAGCCCATCTTCGGTGGTGCTGGCAAAGACACTGGTATGTGTGCTGCCAGTAGCCGTCATGGAAATAGCCTTAGTTGTGCTGACATGGGCGAGCGGCTTTGTCGTATTGAGGCTTGACGGGGCTCCTCCTATGGAAATGGTTGTTTCTGGAGCTGTTGGTGTTGTTGCATCGTTGCCGTTGGTCGCCTTTCAATCCTTGCTGTCGATGAAGCTGCGATCCTTTGGTGGGCCGGTTGGTTTGGGCCTTGTGGCGACTTTCGTGGGCCTGGGAATATCGGCGAAGCTACCGGCGCTCGCGGGATTGTGGCCGCACTCCTTGGTAACGCGGGCGTTGGTTCTCGGATCTACAGCCGTGTCAGATGCTGGTGGATTGGATTGGCAGGGGATCGCACCGATCTTGGGTTGGACTGGTGCTTCAGCACTGTTGTGGTGGTCTTTGGCTGCTCTACTGGCGCGGCGTGGTTGAGGGTGTTCTACTAACGCCTGCGGCCGGCTGTAGCGGACCGTGAATCGCGAGGTTTATCGGTAGGCGCTGGGTCTGCTCGCTTCGGGCCCTCCTTTCAGGACTCATCCATACCCACCGTTACGCCGCCACGCCCACCGTTTTGCACCCGTGCCCACCGTTATGCGGCGACGCCGGTTCGTAGACGAGCAGGCGTCGGCGCGTAACGGTGGATCTCGGTGGGAGCCAGCGCCACGCCCGACGCAGCGAGGTCCGTGGAATGGTGAGCGGGAAGAACTTGTGCGTCCCTCGCGGAAGTTTTGTGCGTCCCTCGGCGAACTTATGGGCGTCCTTCGGCGAACTTTTGTGCGTCCCTCGCGGGGGTCGCTTAGGGTGGGGGCATGATGGTCATACCCGCAGATCTGCCCCCCGCCCTCGCTCCCGTCGCATGGATGCTCGGAACCTGGAAAGGATGGGGCATGCTCGCCGGCCAAGGCGAAGAAGCCGATACCGCAGTGGTCGAAGAAATCCGAAGCGAAATCTGCGGCGACCAGATGCGCCTAACCACCACCGTCTACACGGGAATCCCCGCTCCGGGCGCTGAAATCGATCCGACGTGGGACTCCGCCGAAGGCCTGAGCCAGATTGGGCGCGGCGAGCTCATCAGCGAAGAAACCCTGTACGTCTCAGTGCTGCCAGGTTCTGGCCACCTGCCGCCCCCCGGTGAATACGAGCCCCGAGAATTTACGGCCACTGGCGCCACCACCGACGGTTTAGGTGTGCTGTGGGCAGGCGTCGGCGTGGGCCCGCGCGTGCAAATGGTGTCCGACGCTGTGGCCCGTTCGGCCTCGGCGCGAAACATCACCCATCTGGGCCGCATGTTCGGCCTGGTCGCCGGTGAACTCATGTGGACTCAAGAAAAAACCCTTGAAGGCCAAGAAGCAGAAGTCGAGATTTCGGGTCGCCTCATGCGTACGCAGCAGGCCACCACTGAGTCGGGAGAAACCATCGAAGGCATTGACGCCGAAGCAGAGCAGGGCGGTTTCCTTGTCTGAGGATCGCTTACACGCAACCACCAATTCACACGATTTCACCGCGACGGAAGCCGATTTCGCCGACGCAACGCCTCAGCACTACGGCGATCCGATTGGCGAACAGTGGGCGCTAGAAGCCGGCCGCGGCCTCGTTGATCGCTCCGATATGGGGGTCGTGACCGTCAGCGGCCCCGACCGCCAGACGTGGCTGACCAACATCACCAGCCAGGTCATCACCGGAATGGTCCCGGGGGACTCTCGCGAATTACTCGTCCTGTCGCCTGAGGGGCGCATCGAGCATGCTGCCGGCGTCGTCGACGATGGGGACACCACCTGGCTCATTACCGAGGGCGACCACGCCCCTGGGTTGCGAGATTTCCTTGATTCCATGCGCTTCGCTTTGCGCGTAGAGGTCGAATTGCGCAAGGACATGACCGTGTTCGGTTCCGTTTCGCGGCGCACCTCGTCGACTTCCGAGGGCGACCAGCCCGCCGATTCGGCTGTCCAAGCAGGGGCTGCCTCGGATTTGGAGGAAAAACGGGCAGACCTTCCCGGATTGCGCCTGACTTGGAATGACCCGTGGCCAGGGGTAACCGAGGGCGGCACCCAATACTTCCAGGGACGCCACCCAGGCGAACGCTTCCAAATGAAGCTCCACATTGTTGATGCCAATGCCGCCAAAGAGTTTGCTGACGCATGGCTGGCAGCGGGGCAGGGCGGGAAGCGGCGCATGATGGCGGGAATGCTCGCCTGGGAGGCCGTCCGTATTGCCGCATGGCGGCCTCGCGTCGGAGTAGACACCGACGACCGTTCGATCCCAGCCGAATTGGATTGGCTGCGCACCGCTGTCCATATCGATAAGGGCTGCTACCGCGGTCAAGAATCCATTGCCCGCGTCCTGAACTTGGGGCGTCCCCCGCGCCGCCTCGTCTACTTACAGTTGGATGGTTTGCGCGCAGATTTGCCAGAACCTGGCCACAAGATCGAAGTTGCGGGAAGGGTGATGGGCGTTGTGACGTCGGTGGCTCGCCACGGTGATGAAGGGCCGATCGCCCTCGCCCTCGTTGCGCGCAATCTGCCCGCCGACCAGGTCCTCGATCTGGGCGGAGTAGCTGGCGCCCAAGAACTCATCATTCCCGTCGACGGCAAGTCCGCAGTGTCGCCCACCCAGCGTCCCGGGGCTGACCTCAACCGGGAATTGCGACGCAATGACGTCAAAGCTGCCGGTGGTCTTGGCGGCTTGGGGGCCCGCTGATGAGAGCCGTCATCCAGCGAGTCACTCGCGCCCAAGTGAGTGTCGAGGGCGAAGTTGTTGGCGCTATTGACCGCCCAGGGCTCATGGTGTTGCTTGGTGTCAAGCGCGGCGACGGAACCGAGCAGGTTGCAACTGTCGCCCGAAAAATCGCCGAACTACGACTATTTGAGGGCGAGGCCAGCGTGGAAGATGTGGGTGCGCCCGTCCTCGTCGTCTCTCAATTCACGCTATATGGCGACACTCGCAAGGGCAGGCGGCCGTCGTGGTTGCACGCAGCTCCCGGGGCCGAGGCCGAACCCCTCGTTGACGCGGTGGTGGCTGATTTACGAGGCCGCGGCATCGAGGTTGCAACTGGACGCTTCGGCGCCATGATGCAGGTGGAGCTTGTCAACGACGGGCCGTTCACGGTGATTGTCGAGGCTTAATGCCAGCGTAACTTGTGTGCCGGTACGGTGTCGCTTAGTTGGTATAGCCGATACGCTAAAGCTGAATTTCAAGGGGTAGGTCCGAAAGCCAAAGGATATTTTCCGCATGAGCAGCACGGTCAATGAACGGATCGATATCGATTTAGACGAGTTGACTCAACAGGCGCAGATGCTCAGTCAGGCGGCAGCAGACTTTTCTTCGACTGTGGCGCCAGCAGATGAGGGACCGAGCACAGATGCTTCGCACCATTGCAGAGCTTGTGGAGAGTTCGTCAAACATGTACACCGCGTTAGATCGTCAGTGCGGGGAAAGCCTGGGAGGTTAGTAACGGCTGATCCCTCACGCCCTGGGCGAACTAACGCGCGCAGGCGGCAGACCTGCCCCTAGGGTTAATCCCAGTGAGATGGCTCGAACCGGTCAACTGTCCGGGGGAGAGGCCATCAGTGATGGGAGAGCATTCATGTTCGAACGGTTTACCGACCGGGCACGCCGAGTCGTCGTCCTCGCACAGGACGAAGCGCGCGGCCTCAAGCACAACTACATCGGCACAGAGCACCTGCTTCTCGGTCTGATTACCGAGGGCGAGGGCGTGGCCGCCAAAGCCCTGGAAACCATGAATATTAAGGGCGACGAGGTGCGCGCAAGCGTCACCGAAATCATTGGTGCTGGCGAGAAGCCGGTGGAAGGGCACATCCCCTTTACGCCGCGCGCCAAGCGCGTGTTCGAACTGTCGCTGCGTGAAGCCCTTCAGCTTGGACATAACTACATTGGCACCGAGCACCTGCTGCTTGGCCTACTCAAAGAGGGCGAGGGTGTGGCAGCCCAGGTCCTGACCAAGCAGGGTGCAGATCTGGCGCAAGTGCGTCAGACCGTCATCCAGATGCTGTCGGGTTACCAGCGCGGCGATGAAGAGGGACGCGAGTCTGTGGGCGCCGGTGTTGGAGGCCCGGGAGGTCCGGAGCGTTCCAACTCTGCGATTCTTGAGCAATTTGGCCGCAACCTCACCCAGGCTGCGCGCGAAAATAAGCTCGACCCGGTGATTGGGCGTCGCACCGAAATGGAGCGCGTCATGCAGGTTCTGTCGCGTCGCACCAAGAACAATCCGGTGCTCATTGGCGAACCTGGTGTGGGTAAGACCGCCGTCGTGGAGGGCCTCGCTCAGGCCATCGTCCACGGTGACGTCCCCGAGACCATTAAGGATCGTCAGATTTACAGCCTCGACATGGGGTCGCTGGTGGCTGGTTCGCGCTACCGCGGCGACTTCGAAGAGCGCCTGAAGAAGGTCCTCAAAGAGATCCGCACTCGCGGCGACATCATCTTGTTCATTGATGAGATCCACACGCTGGTCGGAGCGGGAGCCGCTGAGGGTTCGATTGATGCCGCTCAGATGCTCAAGCCCATGCTGGCTCGCGGCGAACTCCAAACCATTGGTGCGACCACGAATGACGAGTACCGCAAGTACATCGAAAAGGATGCGGCGCTCGAACGCCGTTTCCAGCCTGTGAAGGTTGATGAGCCCAGCGTCGATGAGGCCATTGAGATCCTCAAGGGTCTGCGTGACCGCTACGAGGCCCACCACCGCGTCATCATCACTGACGAGGCCATTAAAGCGTCGGCAGAGTTGGCGGACCGCTACATTTCGGATCGTTTCTTGCCAGACAAGGCCATCGACCTGATGGACGAGGCCGGCGCCCGCTTGCGTATTCGCCGCATGACTGCCCCGCCTGAGCTGCGCGAGTTGGATGAAAAGATCGCCGAGGTGCGCCGCAATAAAGAGTCGGCCATTGACGACCAGGACTTTGAGAAGGCTGCGGCTTTGCGCGATGAAGAGTCGAAGCTGGGCGAGGAACGCAAGGCTAAGGAAGCTGCCTGGAAGGGCGGCGAAAGCGACGAGATTGCTGAGGTGACGGACGAGGAAATCGCCGAGGTTCTGGCAATGTCCACCGGCATCCCCGTTTTCAAGCTCACGCAGACGGAAACAACGAAGCTTCTGGCCATGGAAGACGAGTTGCATAAGCGTGTCATCGGCCAAGATGAGGCCGTCAAGGCCCTGTCGCAGTCGATTCGACGCACACGTTCAGGCTTGAAGGACCCGAACCGTCCCGGTGGCTCCTTCATCTTCGCTGGCCCCACCGGTGTGGGTAAGACGGAGTTGGCGAAGGCGTTGGCCGAGTTCCTCTTCGGCGACGAGGATGCCCTCATTCAACTCGATATGTCTGAGTTCTCTGAGAAGCACACGGCCTCGCGCCTCTTCGGTGCCCCTCCCGGCTACGTGGGTTACGACGAGGGCGGCCAGCTCACCGAGAAGGTTCGCCGCAAGCCCTTCTCAGTTGTTCTCTTCGACGAGGTTGAGAAGGCTCACCCGGATATCTTCAATTCGCTGCTGCAGATCCTGGAAGAAGGTCGCTTGACCGATTCGCAGGGCCGCAAGGTGGACTTTAAGAACACCGTGATCATCATGACGACGAACCTGGGTACGCGTGACATTAACAAGGGTGTGCTCACGGGCTTCCAGTCGGCTGAGAACATGACGCACGACTACTCGCGTATGAAAGCCAAGGTCGCTGAAGAACTCAAGCAGCACTTCCGCCCTGAGTTCCTCAACCGTGTGGATGACACGATTGTGTTCCCGCCGCTCGATAAGCAGCAGATTAAGCAGATTGTTGATCTCATGGTTGCCAAGCTGGCTAAGCGCATGGAGGCTCAGGAGATGCACCTGCAGCTCACCGACGAGGCGCGTGACCTGCTGGCTGATCTTGGTTTCGACCCCGTTTTGGGTGCCCGCCCGTTGCGTCGCGCAATCCAGCGCGAGATCGAGGATGCTTTGTCCGAGCGAATCCTCTTCGGAGAGATTGTCGCCGGCCAGGTTGTGACTGTGGGTGTCGAGGGCGAGGGCCCGGACCGTAAGTTCACCTTCAACGGCCAGTAACCTTTTCCGCCGAGAGCAGACTTTATGGTCCAAAAACCGGATTTTTCGACCATAAAGTCTGCTCTCGGCGCGAGGGGGAGGGAGTGTGAGCGTGCGGTTCATCCCAAGACATGAAGACCCCTCCCTTTTATAGGGGCAGGCGTGTCAGAATATTGTCCGATAATCATCTGTCGGGACAAGCAATGGGGTGCCTATGGCTTCTCGCGCCGCATCACGCCGTCGCCGAAACCTGCTTAAACGCAGTCCGGCGATTGTCGTTCTCGTATTTGCGATGGTTGTTTCGCTTTTAGCCATCATTCACCGCGGCGTCGAAACCACCGAAGTCAATGTTGATGACGGCGGTATTTGGGTCACCAACGAAGCTAAACTCATGGTCGGGCACATGAACTACGACGCCCGAGTCCTCGACGGCGCATTCATCACCGAGTCCACCAATTTTGACATTGGGCAGGCAGGCGACACCGTCACCTTCTCCGACTTCACTTCCCGTTCCCTGGCTCCCGTTGACGTCGCCAATGTTGCTTTAGGTGCTGCCACTTCGTTGCCCGAGGGTGCCTCTGCCATGCAAGGCGGTACTTCCCTCGGAGTCATCGATCCGACCCAGGGAAACTTGTGGATGGCTGATGCGACAGCCCCGTCCTCGACCTCGTACACGGAAGAAACATCACTGGCCACCGGACTGGATGCCGGAGCAGTGGCCACATCCACCACGGGTAATGTCTACGCTCTGTCAGCTGTTGCCGGCGAATTACTCAGCGTTCAACGTTCCGGTCAAGTCATTGACACGGCAACAACGACGGTGTCTGGTTTGTCGCCAGCTGCCGACTTAACATTGACCGTTGTGGGCGATCAGCCCGTTGGTCTCGATTCCAAATCGAATACATTGGTTTTGCCCGACGGCAAACTCTACGACCTCATGGAGCAGGGCATCGGTTCGGGAGCCGTCCTTCAGTTGCCAGGCCCAAACTGGGATCGGGTCCTCTTGTCCACGACCACCGCTTTGTTTGCTGTTCCTTTAGATGGAGGTCCGGCCCAGGTACTAGGCGCAGTACGCGATGATGTCGTTGGAAATGCGGCTGCTCCCGTACGTCACAACGGATGTAGTTATGGGGCGTGGGCTGTATCAGGCGCATACTTGCGGGTCTGTGACGACTCGACCCTCGATCAGTCGCAGATCGTTGGAAGCCTGCAGGGCGCAGGTGAGATCACGTTTAGAACCAACCGGACTCGTATTGTTCTCAACGACACTGGCAACGGATCGGTGTGGTTGCCCGACGAAAACATGGTCCTCATGGACAACTGGGACGAGGTCGAAAAGGACCTTGTCAAGAACAAGGTTGAAGAAGAAACCCCGGAAATCAACGAGGAAATCGCCGACCCAGAGCGGCACGAAAAGAACAGCCCGCCAGAAGCCGTTGACGACGACTTTGGTATTCGCCCCGGCCGTTCCACAACCCTTCCCGTCCTGCAAAACGACTCAGATCCCGATGGTGATGTGCTGACCGCACGCGTCCTTGAGACACCTGAGTTTGGCAGAGTTGTCCGTACCCGCGGGGGACGAGCCCTACAGATCACTGATGTTTCCGACGAACAGACGGGAACAACGACCTTCACCTACGAAGTCACTGACGGTGAAGCAGCCGACACAGCCACGGTGACACTGACTGTTCATCCTTGGTCGGTTAATGAAGGCCCCCAGCAGCTGCGTAATCCCGTGATCAAACTTGGTGCTGAAGCGCAGATTGAATACAACATTCTGACAGACTGGATCGACCCTGACGGTGACCAGATTTATCTGGCCAACGCGGTTGCTCCAGATGGTTTGTCCATTCAGTATTCCGAAGACGGAACGGTCTCGGTCAAGGACTTGGGATTGGGTGCGGGCACCAAAACCATTGAAGTACTGGTCTCTGACGGCCAGGAAACAACCAGCGGAGTTTTGACCGTCAATGTTCAAGAACCAGGGAGCATTCCCCCTGTAGCTAACGCCGACTTTTATGTGGCGCGAGTAGGGGAGCCCTTGGTGTTGGATCCGCTGACCAATGACACGGATGCCAATGGTGACGCCTTGTCGCTGGTTGCGGTGTCCGTTGCGCCAGTCACCACCACCCTGACGCCCGACCTGAATCTGGGCACCATCACTTTCGTTGGAACAGCTCCAGGGTCCTACCAATTCACCTACACGGTCACAGATGGTCCGTCGACCGCGTTGGGTGTCATTCGCGTCGACGTTGTTGCTGCTCAAGAGAAAGCAACTCCTATTGCCGAGGACGATCTGGCAGTTTTGCCCGCAGGCGGATCGACTCTGGTCGCCCCCTTGGCAAATGATTCTGATCCCGCTGGTGGAGTGCTTGTTGTCCAAAGCGTCGAGGTGCCGGACTCCTTGGGTTTGCAGGTGACGCTCATTGATCGCCACCTGCTGAGGATTACTGCTCCGGCTGGCTTAGAACACTCGGTGGCTTTCACTTATACCGTGTCAAATGGGCAAGACACTGCAAAGGCCCAGGTGACCGTTGTTCCCACGAAGTCCCAGGACATTAATCAGGTTCCCGAGGTCAATCCTGACGCAGTAAAGGTCAGGGTCGGGGATATTGGTTCAGTGGCTGTATTGGCCAATGATCGATCCCCTGCAGGCTTACCTCTATCAGTCCTCCCTACTGTCGAGGACAATACGAATCGACCTGAGTTGGGCAAAGCCTTCGTTACCGGCAACCTTGTGCGCCTCGAAGCTGGAGATGCCCCCGGCATCAAAGTGGTCACCTATACGGTGCGTGATTCAGCGGGAAATAAGGCTTCTTCGACGGTGACATTTGAGGTGATTGCCGATTCTGAAACGAACTCTGCTCCGCAACCTAAAGCTTTGACCGCTTGGGCTGTCACCTCAGAAATGACCAGAATTCCAGTTCCGCTCAATGGGATTGACCCAGACGGTGATTCGGTCACCCTGATCGGTATCGAACAGTCACCCACCAAAGGCACTGTTGAATTGGGTACTGACTGGCTCGAATACACACCGGCCAAGGAGTCGGCAGGCACAGATGTTTTTACCTACATTGTTGAGGATCGAAAAGGTAAACAAGCAACTGCCCGTGTGCGCGTTGGTATCGCGCCTCCTGCCACAGGTAACCAGGATCCTATTGCGGTTGACGACCTGATTACGATTCGCTCCAATAGGGAAGTGTCGGTGGGCATCCTCGTCAACGATATTGACGCCGACGGTGACGTCATTTCTTTGGTGGAAGATTCGTTAGTGCCCAGCGTCGAGGGGCTGGGGGAGCGCATCACCGGCCAGACGATCACTTTTAAGTCACCCAAGCAAGAAGGCGACTACTCGATTGCTTATGACATCACCGATGGGCACGGCGGTTTTGCCACGGGCACCCTGGTTATCCACGTCAAAGAGGACGCGCCGCTGCAACCACCTATCGCGCGCGATGACGTTGTTGCTGTTTCCGAATTGCCTGAAGGCACAGGCAAAGTGCGAGTTCCTGTTACAGCTAATGATGACGACCCCGACGGCGTCGTTGCCGATCTGCAAGTCTCGACGGATTCTCCGCTTGCCTCCGTTGACGGCCAGGATCTACTGATCACTCCATCGGCTGGGCGCGCCCATGTCGTTTACACGATCACCGATAAGGACGGTTTGAGTGCCTCTGCTGTCGTCTTCGTCCCCGGCATTGACCGGACGCGACCGATGATTGATGAGACTCGCGTTCCCCTTGAGGTCAGAGCAGGTGAAGACGTCACGGTTGACATTAAGGACTTTGTCTTGGTGCGTGCGGGTCGAACAGCGCACATCGTCGATGAGTCCACCCTGAAAGGCTCAGTTGGCATTGACCAGGGAATGACACTCGAGGGCGATCACACGATCAAGTTCCATGTGTCGAAAGACTATGTTGGCAAGAGCTCTATATCGTTCGAGGCCCGCGATGGACTGGCTGATGACGATTCGGCCTTATCAGCCGTCTTGACCATTCCTCTCAAGGTTAAGTCGGTGACCAATCACCCGCCGACGCTCACGCCAACGGCGATTAAGGTTGCTGCCGGAGACGATCCGGTTCTTTACGACTTGTCACTGATGGTTCATGACCCCGATGATGGTGACCCAACGACCTTTGCATACGAACTCATTAAGAGTCCCACGGGTGCGACAGTGTCCCTTAAAGATCACACGCTGTCGGTTCAAGCGGCTATTGGTCAACCGCAGGGGGATTTGGATCCAATCACCGTTTCCGTTGACGATGGGTCGGGCCCAGTTCAGGCCCAGATTCCTGTCAAGGTAGTCTCTTCGACGGCTCCATTGCCGCGGGCAACCGATATTGAAATCACGACGGCGAATGCTGGGAAACCTGTGGTTGTTGATCTCACGCCCGCTCTGTTCAATCCCTTCAAGGAGACCAGACTTCGTATTCACTCGGTTCAATTCCAAGTGGGTGCCGGGACTTTGGATCCGGATTCAAATAGCTATCGCTTGACGATTACGCCCCAAGCCGGAACCACTGGCTCGATGGTGGTGACCTACAAGGTTGCTGATGCCACTGAAGATCCGGCGCGTAATGTTCAGGGCAGGGTTGTCCTCGTAGTGCGTGATCGTCCTGAGCCTCCTTCTGCTGTTAAAGCGTCCGTGATGGGTGCCGGAAGAGCCATGGTGACCTTTACTCCCGGTGCTAACAACGGGGCGGAAATTGATTTCTACGAGGTCACGAATGTGGTGACGGGTCAGATCACCAGATGTGAGATCACTGCCTGCCAGATTTCGGGTCTGACGAATGGTGTGGAGCACGCTTTCAGTGTTCGCGCACACAATGATGTTGATTTTTCTGACTCCTCTCAAGTTTCGAATAGAGAACTCGTCGATGCTGTGCCGGGGAAGATGCCGACCCCCACGATTGAGGCTGCAGATCGTCAGCTCCAGATTTCTTGGATTCCTCCCGAAAATGAAGGGTCTGCGATCCAGCGTTACACAGTGTCCATTGCTGGAGCGGGTGGCGTCAGGACGATTGACGTTACAGGTACGAGCACTGTGGTTTCTGATTTGACCAATGGACAGTCCTACACGGTGAGCATTGTTGCTCACAATGGTGCCAAGCAGCCGTCGCAAAGCTCTGATGGAGCAGTGGGCACGCCCTATGGAACCCCGGATACGCCATGGATCACTAGCACTGTTGTCACCGAATCTAGTTCCGACGGGGAAACGGCAACGCTTGAAGTGTCATGGGATCGTGGTACTCCCCAGGATGCCGAATGGGGATCAACAACAATCACTATTGGTTCAGTGACGCAGACAGTTGGCCCGAATGACACGAAAGCCGTTCTTAAGGGCATTTCCCCGGAACTTGAACACACTGTGTCGGTTCAGACATCAAATGCGCGTGGCGTCAAGTCCCAGGTGGGCACATCAACCGTTCGAGTTTCAACGATTCCTTTTGCACCCAAAGCTAATGGACTGGCCTTGCGGCCCACGGGTAAGAAAGGCGAACTGAAGGTGGTGGGCCTTGAGAAGTCGCCTGGACGCGGTTACTCGCAAGGTGAACTGACATTGCGCTATTCGGTGGCCGGCGAAGGATGTAGTGCGTCAAGCCCTGAGTTCCCCGCATCATCTGGCGTCATTAATTCCGGAGACAATGCGCCAATCTCATATGACTTCTGCCAGACCGGCATGTCTTCGTTAGGCCAACCATCGGCATCTGAAGTTGTTACGGCGCCAGCTGTGGCTGCCGAGTCCGTACCCAATGCGCCAGGGTTGTCTGCCACGCCAACATCAACCACACAGGTCAAGGTTGAGTGGACCGTAGAAGAGGCAAGCCCGGCTGTCTCACAGGCCGTTTTGACAGCGAATGGTACTGCCATCAAAGTCGACTACAAGGCCGGTTCTCACCTTGTCACTGACCTTGATCCAGGTAAGGACCATTCCTTCGTCCTCGAGATTGAAAATAAGTGGGGGAAGGTCAAATCTAACCAAGCAACGGCCAGCACCACCATGGACATCCAGGTCGTTTGGAGCAATTCTTGCGGTGCAGATGTCCTCCCGCGGGTGCAATCGCCTGCTGACGAGGACGACGCGCAGTCGGGCGTGGTCCAAGAACCCGAACCATGCTTCACTTTCTCTCTCAGACCCGTTGGCTGGACGAATAATGCAAAACCAATGTCGTGCGTCGTCACTTCCGATGTTGATAATTCGACTCGAAAGACGGTGTATATCAGAGGTAAGGATGATGTTCTCACGGGGATTAGAACCCTGATGGGAAGCCAGGCAGAACTTGAAGGACTGTGGGCGCGTCGCCCCGGACTCGTGCAATGCTCGAATTGACCAGTAAGGATTCAGGACTGAAATGACCATCAGCATTGAAGACACAACCCGATTCGCTCAGACTTTCGCTGGTCTGGTCGACGGCATTGCCGTGGCAGTCCTCGACAAGGAAACAACGATTCGGCTCGCACTGACGACGATGTTTGCCGGTGGTCACCTGCTTCTCGAGGACGCGCCAGGCACCGGAAAAACAGCGCTAGCCCGCGCCATGTCCAAGGTCATTGACTCCAAGACTGCGCGTATCCAGTTCACCCCAGATCTGCTGCCGTCGGATATCACCGGCGTCAATATGTATGACCAAAAGACCGCAGACTGGTCGTTCCACGGGGGCCCAATCTTTGCTGAGATCGTGTTGGCTGATGAGATTAACCGTGCCTCGCCGAAAACCCAGTCGGCCCTGCTGGAAGTAATGGAAGAAGCACAGGTGACCGTAGACGGTGTACGTCACCCGGCGCCCCAGCCTTTCATGGTGATTGCAACCCAGAACCCGATTGAACAGGCCGGCACCTATCCGTTGCCCGAAGCTCAGCTCGACCGTTTCTTAATGAAGACCTCAATCGGATACCCCTCTCGCGCTGCGATGATTGACGTGTTGGCAGGAGCTGCCGCGCCCGACCGTTCCAAGCTGGTTCGGCCCCTGCTCAAAGCCGACCAGGTGGTGCGCTTGGCTGAATTGGCGGCCCAGAACCACACGGATCGCGCTGTTCTTGACTACATTGCCGCACTCGCCGAGGCAACCCGCCAGGATGAGTCTTCCACCTTGGGCGTCTCCACCCGAGGAGCTATCGGAATGGCCCGCTGCGCCAGAGTTTGGGCGGCTGCCCAGGGGCGAAACTTCGTTCTGCCCGACGACGTCAAAGCCCTTGCTGTCCCCGTGTGGGCCCACAGAATCGTCGTCGATCCGGATGCTGCTTTCTCCGGCGCAACCGCTGAAGGTGTCATTAATCGTGCGCTGACCACCGTTCCGGCCCCGGCGGTGGGTGCCTGAATCCTGTGCCTGTACGTAACCTGATCCGAAGAGCCCGCGATAAGGTCGCAGGCTTTGCCCGTATCCCTATTGTTGGCTTCTGCCTGGGGTGGCTGCGAACCGTGACGCGCACGGGATGGGCGGTGTTTGTTTGTGCCCTGATCGCAATGTGGTTGGCGTCAACGTGGGGGTGGGTCGAGGCCTTCGTCATTGCCATTATTTGTGGGGTCATCCTGATATTTGCTCTCATTTTGGTCATTTGGCCGACCCCTCACCGCATTGAGATTCGCCTCCCGCAAGAGCGCATTGTTGCAGGGCAAACAGCCATCGGCGGTATTACGGTGACGAATATGCGCAACCGGCCTGCGGGTACGGGAGTCATCGAGCTTCCCATTGGTCAGGGAGCAGGGCAATTCATTGTGCCGCCCTTGGCGCCCCAGGCCCAATGGGAAGAGGTCTTTTCGGTGGTGACACGGCGACGTGGCCTTATCGCGGTGGGACCGGCACGCTCGGTGCGTGCCGATGGGCTGGGTTTGCTGCGGCGCGTGCGCGTGTGGGACAAGCCCGACATTTTGCGTGTCCATCCGCGTACCGTTCGCATTCCTTTTGATGCCACTGGATTTCAGGTCGATGTCGAGGGCGTGACGACAGCGAAACTGTCGTCGTCGGACGTATCTTTTCATGCGTTGCGTGACTATGAGCCGGGTGACGACAGACGTAATGTGCACTGGACATCTACCGCTCGGCTTGGAAGGTTAATTGTTCGCCAATTTGAGGAGACTCGCCGTTCCCACCATCTGATCGTCGTCGATACCGGCGTCCAGAAGTGGCCGCGCGAAGCCTTCGAAACGGCAATCTCTGTAGGGGCGTCTCTAGCGTTGGCGGGCTTGGGCTCATCGCGCACAGTGTCGATGAGTACCTCATCAGCTTGGGTGTCGACAAGTTCTCCGATACGTATGCTCGACGACCTAACCGAGGTCGAATCCCAAGACAATGCTGACGTTGAAGCACGAGTTCGACACTGTTTGCAAGAACGTGGAGGAGTGTCGGCCCTGACGGTGATTGTCAGCCCTGAAACCACGGATGAAACGGCAGCTCGAATTACGACATCCTCAAGCGCTGACATCTCTACGATCGTCATTCGAGTCCGGCCAGGAGCCTCAAGGCGTCGTCGCCGCCTCACTTCGGGGGTTCTGCTGGATTGCCCCAGCCTCGATGATCTTCCGCGCCTTATAGCTGGAGGCGCATTGTCATGACGATTCCCTCCCCACCTAACAGAAGGCGTAGCGCACACGATTCGACTCCCATGAGTGCAACAATGCGTGGGCGCCGACGAGGCCGACTCCCGCAGTGGTCGCTGCTCGTCGTTGCGCTGCTCTTCGTTGGGCCAATTTTGACCCACGAACCCATTTTTGGAGACCTCTCAGGCGCATTTGCTGCGGCGGCAGGGGTGCTGGTGGGCTTACTCATCGCGGCCGCCTCAACGCGGTGGCGTTGGGATGTGCTGTCCACCTTAGCTGCGGTTTTGGGAGCCCACTTGTTCCTGGGAGGGGCCATCGCTCTTCCGACCACCACCATATTCCGGGTGGTCCCCAGCGCAGATACTCTTCAGACGCTGGTCCTGGGGTCGGTCCAGGCGTGGAAAGATCTGCTCACTATTACGCCGCCTGCCTCCTCGTATGTGGGTCCCGCCTTGGTTCCATGGATCAGTGGCTTGGTGGCTGCCACTTTAGCGGGCTTGGCGACCGCCCGTTGGGGCCGAGCCATTGTCGGCACGATCCCAATTATTGTCATGGGCATCATTGGCGTAGCCTTTGGTGAATCTGGAACACGCCCCAGCGTCTGGCCTGTGGTTTTGTGGTGGGTCATGGTCCTACTGTGGTGGGCCGGTGCAGCTCAACGACGCAGGATCGATGCCGGAGAAGACATTATTGTCGGTAGGGGAGCTACCGTCACTGCGACAGATGCTGCAGCCTCGTCGACGACGGGACGTTCACGCAGTGCCGTTAACGTTGGGCGCCGAGCTGTGTCCGCCCTCGTCATGGCCGCCCTCGGAGCCGGAATAGCACTGCCCGCAACGATCCAATGGGGCCCGTGGAATTCGCGTATCGTAGCCCGCGACCTGGTTGAACCTCCCCTTGAAGTCCGCGACTATCCTTCGCCCCTTGCGGCGTACCGTCACTACACGACGGATTTGGAGAAGAAAAAACTCCTGTCCATTAAAGGCTTGCCTGAGAGTAGTCGAGTCCGAGTGGCAGTAATGGACTCCTACGACGGCACCACTTTTGGCATGAGTGAAGCCGAAACTTATCCCGATTCCGGCTACCGTCCCGTGGGCTCACGATTGCCAGAGCAAGTCGTTTCCGATGGGGCTAAACCCGCGGAGATGACGATTGAGACTTCCGGGATCATTGGCCCGTGGGTGCCTCTGATAGGTACCGCGCACAGTGTTGTTTTCACCGGTGAGAATGCTGATGCCCAGCAGGACGGCCTACACGCTGATCTGTGGTCGGATACTGCCTTGACGACGGGGCCGACCTCGGCCATGTCATACACGGTCAACTCCTACGTGGAGCCGAATCTTTCCGATGGCCAGCTCAACGACGTCAAGATTGTGGATTTCCATGGTCGAGACTCCAACGTGCCTGACACTATTGCCGAAGCCGCCACAGCAATCTCAGCGAAAGAACAGTCGCCGCTGGCTAAAGCTCGTGCCATCGAACGTCACTTAGCGGATCACGGCTTCTATTCGAATGAGGACACAGCCCAGTCCAGGCCCGGACACCGCGCTGATCGTCTGGCTCGCATGCTCGAAGCTGAACAACTCATTGGCGACGATGAACAATATTCGGCGCTTATGGCCCTCATGCTCCACTCATTGGGGATGAACGCGCGAGTTGTCATGGGATTCCGCTCACCAGACACCGGCGCCGGCAGCGAGGCAATCTTTTATGGCAGCGACATGCAAGTGTGGGTCGAAGTGGAGTTTGAGGGGATCGGATGGGGAGTTTTTGACCCCACGCCGCCTCGTGACCAGAAACCGCAGACGGATATCCCCGAACCCCGATCAGTACCAAGACCTCAGGTGCTTCAACCGCCTGAACCACCAGAAGAACCAGTGGAACTGCCGCCGACCACATCCGACAAAGACTCCAAGTCGGAGGATGATCAGCGCTCGCAAATTCCTTGGGGGATCATCGCCGGGGTTTCGGTCAGCATCCTGGTTGTTATTTCTCCCATACTGGCGATCCTTGCGCTGAAGGCCCTTCGCCGACGTGGTCGGCGCAAAGCCGATGATTCGCGCCTCGCCCTCGTTGGCTCTTGGGATGAGGTCGTAGACCTAGCCACCGATGCCGGAATCGATATTGACGCCCACAAGACCCGCCAAGAAACGGCGTGGGAGTTAGCGTCCGTGTGGGGCTCGCCGTCCTCGTCGCCAGCCAACGAAGCTGACGCAGCTCAGCAACCCCAAGGTCACACTGCAATCCCGGGTTGGACCCTTTTTGCTGAAGAAGTTCCAACCGCGGTGGCAATCGCGAGGAGAGCTGATGTCGCTAACTTCGCTGATGGGCAAGCATCACGTGAAGAATCTGAACTCGCGTGGAAAGACGTTGACGCTTTGCGGGCTGAACTTCGGTTAGGGGCTCGTCCTCTCACGAGGATCCGGCGAGCCCTTTCACTCAAGTCGCTCCTTCGTCGTCGCCGCTTGCGTAGTCAGCGCCAATGCCTCGCCCGAGAAGCAAAAACAAACCCAGTGAATAAAGATGCTGCAGTGGCATCTTCACGTTTGCGCCGCTGCGATAGGAGGAAAAGACAATGACACCGACTCCTACAGCGGCGATTTTAAGGGGCCCGGATCTTCCTGGCTTTGAATGGGTGCGCCCACTGGGTGCTGGAGGTTTTGCCGATGTCCACCTGTACCACCAACTACTGCCCTCGCGTGACGTGGCAATTAAAGTTGTCCGGTCAGGAAATGATGAACGGGGCCTAGCCGAGCTCAAACGCGAGGCCGACGCAATGACAGCGATTGCCGGTCACCCTGCGATCGTTCAGCTCTACGGTGCGGGTGCCACCGAGGATGGTCGCGCCTACCTTGTCATGGAATACTGCCCGGTCGCCGATGTTGGCGAACAGGTTCGGGCGCGCCCAATGTCTATTGATCAAACCCTTGACATCATGATCCAAATTAGCGGCGGTGTCGAAATGCTCCACCGCGCGGGAATCGTCCACAGGGATGTCAAGCCCGCCAACCTGATGTTGGATTCCTACGGTCGCCCGGTTTTGTCCGACTTTGGTGTCGCTTCCCCAATCGGTGCCCTGGAGGAAGGTTTCCTCGATGGGTTTTCTGTTTTGTGGGCTCCCCCAGAACAGCAGGATCAACGGACCCACGTTCACCCCACCCAGGATGTGTGGGCGCTGGCCGCTACGACGTGGACTTTGCTGTCTGGTCGAAGTCCTTTCGAAGACCCCTTCGGTGACAACGCTCCGGTATCTATTGCGGCCCGAGTCCGGTCAGGACGAATCCGAGGCCTTGGGCGCGCCGACGCTCCTGCACAGTTGGAGAAGGTCCTGGAGCATGCGATGCAGGTCGATGTGCATAGACGTACTGCGTCGGCAGCAGAATTTGGTAGGGCTCTTCAAGGCATCCAACGTTTAATGGGTAGACCTGTGACCCGCCTCGAAATTAGGGACTCCCAGCCTGCTACCGGTCCAACCCTTCCTTCTGCTCCTTCGTCCCTTGGTGGTGCGGCCGCTACGGATATGCCCCATATGGGTGGAGGAGTCGACGTGGATCAGGGCACACGCATGCGTTCCATGCCTTCGGTGGACGCTGACCGAACACGGTTGCGAGCTCCAAGTTTTGACTTTGATTCTGCGGTTGAGGCCCATGCGGACTCGTGGAACGAACCTCGTTCTCAAACTACGGGTCGTAGGGTTGTTTCGGCTCAAGGCGAAGACTCAGCTTCGCGTGGCATCTCTGCCTGGAGCATCATCGCCCTCGTTGTCCTAGCTGCGGTCATTATCGCTGGACTGGTTGTTGCCATGCTTACCGGCGGAGGACGCCAGATCGCTCCGCCCCAGGATAAGGGGAACAACGGCGGGCAGGTTGATGACCCAGTTGATGCACCCCCAGCCCCCGTATCATCCCTTGAAGGTGCCGTTGTGGATGGCAAGGTGACATGGACGTGGCTGGCCGCTGAGCAGGCTCAGTCAGGTGGACAGTCAGACCAGGGCTTCCACAAGGCCCAAACTGATCACTTCTTATACACGGCGACACGTCCAGGAGAAGACCCGGTACTCAATAATATTCGTGCCAATACGGTGACGATTGTGGCGGTTCCGGGGGAAAACTGTCTGGAAGTCATTGCTGTCAGCGACCGAGGACGTCAATCCATCCCCGTGAGTCAATGCATCACCGTTGATTGAGTCAGCGGTTCTTGCCTGCTGCCGCTGATCGGCGTTGACGGATCCACGACGCCAAGATAATTCCCGCGACTGCTGCGGCCCCCGCGCCGGTGATTGCGAAGATCACTTGTCGTTTTGCGCCAGTGCGGTCAACGGTGGGTTCAGGTCGGACCATCAGGGGTTCTGCGATTTTGGAGGGAGCTGGAAACTTCGGATTTTCTGGGCCGAGGGTTTTCCCGTCGTTCGTAAAATTCAGGGCGTCGTAGGGTGCGATGATTCCCCAGCCGAGGCGATTCGACTTTTGTGCGGCGTTGGGGCGCAGCGCGGTGGCTAGGATCCGATATTCCCATTCTTGAGGGGTTTCCGAAGGATAGGTAGAGGCGATGAGCGCGGCCAGTGCGGCTGCGTATCCCGTGGCGTACGAGGTCGTGGGGCTATCTGCAGCCAGGATGCAGTCACCGTAGCTTTTGTAGGTTGTTAATACATTGGAACCCGGGGCAGCTACTTCAATATGTTCCCCTGTAACGACACTGTCACTGGGGAGTCCGTTGACATCAACGGCGGTCACCGAGAGGACTTGCGGGTATGCAGCCGGATACCGAAGCGTATTCGCATCCCCCTGGTTTTGGCCCGAGGCGTTGCCCGCGGAGGCGACGACCAAAGCTCCTTTGTCTGTCGCGTAGCGTACCGCCTCTTCAAGTTCGGGCAGGGTCGAGGTCGAAGAAGCTGGGACTGCGATCACTACTGCCCCTTGGTCTGCTGCCCATCGGATGCCTTCGGCGGTGACCCGAGAATCGGGGCCTTTCCCAGCCTTTATAGCTTCAGAAGTGCTATTTTCATAGACCCGAACTGGCAGGATTCGAGATGCTGGCGCCATTCCGACAACGCCGGAACCTTCGACCTGTCTGGCTGAGATTTGACCTGCCACAGCTGTTCCATGTCCAGAAAGGTCAGTGCGCCCATCGGTTTGTCCGACGAAATCTTTACCTTCGAGGACAACTCCGCCAGCGAAATGAGGATTCGAAGCGTCCACACCTGAATCAACTACGGCCACGAGGACGCCGCCCTGTGAAAGCTGCCAAGCATCGTTCATTCCCAGTTGCGAAATGAAAGAAGGGCTCTGTGCTACCAGAGTGTCTTCGTTGAAGTTCTCTACGCACGGATCGTCGGTGACCGAAGTGGGTTGCTCATCTGCATGTGTTGGCATGGGGGCCAGTACAACCCCCATGAGTGCCAGGATCCCAGCCAGTCGAGTTGCGTACCCCAGCCGACGCATCATTGGGCTCCAACGGTTTTCCATACAGAATCAGCGGTCATGTCCTCACCGGGTTCAACGAGCTTTGTCCACGCCGATGGAATGAGGACAACATCATCTGACGTCCACGACAGGCGTGCGATCGCATCCGATGGATTGTCGCCTAAGCTGTGGGCGCGCCCGATATCCGAGATGAACATCGTGGCTCCGAAACTGCCGCCCGAAGAAGCTCGAACTAAAGCTCCCGAACCGCCTCGCACGGTCACTTGTGCGCTGGATTGGGCAGGCGGCGTAGGTGAAGTAGATTCTTGTGAGTGAGCGTGAATATTTTTAGTCGCAGCGGCAACGCTCATCGACATCAAGTCGGTTCCTGCTCCGGAATCTGAAAAAGCGAGGCTTGCGCAGGGAGCGGACTCCGTGTCGACAACTTTTTCGACGTCGACCAGGGCTGGCCAATCAGCCGGCCCAAAAGAACCGTCATCGTCAAGGTTTTGGATGTCAGCAATCGATGCTGTCAGCGGGTTTCCGGCTTTACGGTAAGCGACGGAGAGCTCATACATCTGGCGTGCCACCGACGATAGAGATGCAATCCGACCGTTGCCAGTCACAATGTACGCACGAGTTGGCGCCTGGGCGTCAGATTCATCGCGTACTTCAATAATGGTGCCGATACGTGAAGACGCCAGGGCGTCGGGCATATTCTTCACGGGTATTCCCGCGTCATCAATTGAGAGTGCAGCAAGGTCGGACCCTTTTGAGAAAAGGTCAAGCCACGCCGCGTCAACGTTGATTGGCGCTACTTGGTCAAGCCCTAAAGCTCGGGCAGGCCCCAGTGTGCCGGTGGTATCAAGCAGGTAGCGTGTCCCTCCTGTCACGAGGTATTGCCGTTCGTTATTTGTTACGAGGGCGACCTGCGCAGGTGATGCGCCCTCGGGAATCCCAGCAACCCACGTGTGGACGCCGGTTGGCAGGGCGCATGATAACCATTTCTCGGAGGCCAAATCCGCGGCCGCAGGGACGTCGTCGGGGATGCCGGTAATTCCCACCTGAGATCCCCGGGGGATTCCTTCGATAGTGGATACGGCCACGGAACTGGTTTTATACGAACCTGGTTCGGACAGGAGCTTCGCGGAGGTGATGTTGGTGACTGGACGTAACGTCGCGTCAATACTGTAGTAGCGCGCTCCTGTGGACTTAACGACGACCATTGTGGAGTTTTGCCAGTCTTTGGGCAAAGTGGGAGAGAAACGACCCATGACTGCGGCGACGATGAGAATGACGGCTGCGATGACGCCGCCGATGAGAAGGGGACGCAAATTGTTGGGCGTCTCAATTTCCCTGCCCCCGGGAGTGCCCGACGAAAAGGCTGTAACCAGCCTGCGTCTGTTGTATCGCTGAGCCTCGAGGATGTCCTTATTCGATGCCATCAGAGGATCCCCCACACAAGAGTTGTCAGAGGCAAGATGGCGAGCAGAACGAGGATGCTTGCGGCATTGGCGGCTCGCGTGAGCCAGGGACGTATGCGCGAATTCACTACGTTGACTGCCAGCAGGCTCGCAGCCACTGCCAGTGCTGCAACGACAATGCCAGGAACCAAGTGAGGCAGACTCAGGGCAGCTCCGCTGGTGGCCCAGATAAATAAGAGCATGCCGGTGATGACACCAACTAATACTTCGAGCCGGGACCTCAGAGAACGCGTCGTCAACATGAGGGCAGCGCCCGCGCACGCGAGGAGGCAGATTGCTTCAGTGGAGCCGATGAGCATGGGAGCAAGGAAACACATGGCAAGAGATATGCCAGTTTTTAGTGAGATCACGAAGATGTGAGAGTTTGAGATCTTGCCTTCGACATGCTCAATATCTACTGGAGACATTGACGAGGGGCCAGTGACGTGAACTGGTAGCTGCGCTAAAGCAAACCAGGGTACTGATAGCGAGACAATGAGTAGTAGAGCCAAAGCCGTAGCAGCGACTCCTTCGACGGGCAGGCCCGTGTAAGCACCCATCACTCCCATGATGACCATTGTGAGTCCGAGGACAAGGGGAGCTCCCATGGTTGCTCTGAGTCTGGCCGGTAGGACAAAGAATCCTGCGGTGGCGATGAGGGCCCCGATTCCTCCCGCCAGCCACGTCAGAGGTTTCCACCCTCCTCCAACGAGACTAAAACCTGCGGCCATCATCAATACGGGGGCTGTGGCCAGTAGCGAAATGGCTCCCGCGTAGGAAGGAATCTTGGCGACCACCGCTGATACTGCCGTGACAAGTGCGGCACCGACTACTCCAATGGCCACGGTGATGTAACCATGCTCAGGTCCCATTCCCATCAGAACTGCGGCAACTAAAACGAGTGCGGCAGCTGCATGTGACGATAACTGAAGCGAATGAGCGGGAGTCCACTCGTCCGATGTCTTCTCTACGCTGGATCCGACGGCTTCAACGAGGTCGTCGTAGCGCAGGTCGCGCGCGGACTGCCCGATTGGTTCTAGAGTGAGGACTGCGCCGGCCTTGACATTCTGGTCGGGAAGGGTTTTTGACTGGTCGAGCTTTCGGCCGTCGGAGGTAACAACCGCAAAGCCTGCGGATACAGTGCGCGGATCCATGCGGCCAAGAGCATCGACCATGCCGGGGACAGCCTCGGCCAGTGAAACAGATTGTGGCAGCGACATGTCAACGGTTTCGCCGCCGTACGTTACCGATATCGGCATGAGAGCGGCGCTTGGCCTCGTCGTCGTAGACATCAGGTCCTCCGAATCCTGTGCACAGTGCAGACCGCACTGCTCCTAGATTAGTGGTTCTCCTGTATCAAATCTGACCATGTTTAATGGACGGGCATAGACGTAGATGGTTCCCTCGCTTAAAGTGGGGTGTGTCAAGTGCAATGGAGGTCAAGAGCCTTCGTGGCAAACCCCATTATGGAGGACAAAATGGCAGGTCAGATTTCTGCAGCCGAGGGTGCAATCCTCAAGGGAGCTGATACCGTTTCAGCAACCCGCGACGATCTCAAGGCGCGTATTAGCAATGTTGAGAGCCAGATGGCCGCAATCGGCGGCAACTGGACTGGCCCCGCAGCTACCGCATTCCACTCACTGATGCTCCGGTGGAACGAAGAAGCCAGCAAAGTCACCAATGCTCTTGTTCAGTTCGAAGACAACCTGCGCTCCGCGCAGCGCGACTACGACGTTGCTGACCAAGAGCAGGAAAGCACTTTCGCCAACCTCGCCAGCCGTCTGGGCTGAACGCGCAGCAGAATAGGAAGAACCATGGATCTCAAGGTGAACTACGGAGCGCTCAGCACAGCCTCCTCCGATCTCAACGCCGGCGCCACCGCCATCCAGTCTGCTCTGGACAACATGGATGCTGAACTCCAGCAGCTGCGTTCCAACTGGGAAGGCGACGCCCAGCAGGCATACCTCGTTGCGAAGCAGCAGTGGACCGAGGGCATGACCGGCATGCGTAATGTGCTCGCTCAGATTTCGACCCTGGTTGAGTCGGCTAACCAGTCCTACAACTCGACTGACACCTCTAACGCAGCTCGCTTCCAGTGATCTGGTAGAGCCCAGGCTCTGAAATATTTGCAGGCGGGCCCCTCATTCGTAAAGGATGAGGGGCCCGCGCTTGTGTTAGTGCTGGTGATCTCTTTCAGTGTTGATCGGTGTTCGCGGTAATTGTCAAAGTTCGTTCTCCCATTATTAGAACGGTTCCAATGGGGATGGAGCGTCTCTGGCCTCGGGGGAGTTCAACAACCGTCCCATCCGGGGTGCGCGCGCTGGTGCCGTTCGCAGAAAAAGCATCCTCGACCCAAACACCTGAACGGGTGGGGCCCAGTCGCAAGTGGGTGCGCGACAGTGAGCGAGTGGAGTCTGCGATGGTAACTAGCCGGGAGTTGGGATCATTGGATTTAGGGGCTCTGCCGAGAACGAGCAATGAGTCGACACGTTCTTGCTCCCCTGAGTCCATGACCGCCCATACGTTGCGAGATGCTGCTTTGGGAGCAGAGGTGTGAGCTGGTGTGGGTGGAGCAGGTTCTGGAAGAGTCGGAGCAGCTGCGGTAGGTGGAGACGGGGCTGGATGAGCTTGAGCCGGAGCAGCCGGGGTAGGCGGAGTTACTGTGGCGACAGCGGGGTGGGCCTGCGGCGCTGGAGCCGGTTCAGGAAGAGTGGGCGTGGCTGGAGGCTGACGTTTTTGCGCGGCGTACTGCGGTGCTACCGGCTGGTAGGTAGCTCCAGTAGTCAGAGGTTGAGTTGGGGATCCGTGAATAGCTGGCGGAGTCGTTGAGCTAGGTGTACTAAGTGGTGAGCCAATCTTGGCTGAGTCAACCGCGGCGAAACCGCTAGGAGCCAGAGGGGTCGCATTACTATTTGGTGTCGAAATACTGGCGTATCCGGTTCCTGCGCGTTCATATCCAGAACCGGAGTGATAGACCGGTTGAGTCAGATCCACAATCTGGGTGCCAGTGGCACGTTCAATCCACCCGCGCCCGTTTTTACCCGTCAATGTTGAGGCAACTAGACCGATAAGTGTGACTGCCATGATGCCGCTGAGGATGGTGTGGATCGAAGCTTTTGCTAGTCCTGGAGTCTGAGTCGAATTGTCAAGCAAGATGGCTGTCTTGAGGGCGGCTGCTCCCAAGCTGCGCCCAGTGATCGAAATTGCTACCGCGGCAACGATGAGCAGCTGCAACGCTGTTAGCGCCACGAGGACAACAGAGGGACGCAGTATCCATATGAGGCCGCAGGCCGCAGCTACTATCACCAAGTCGATTGCAGGAGCACCCAAACGTTTACTTGGGCTTGCCGGACCAAAAGCCTGAGGGTCTGAGGATTGCGGTGCGGATTGGTCTGCCAGGGTTGGCTGTGCGAGGGGTCCGGTCATGATGCCACCTGTCGAATGAAATCAAAGGCCCCCGTTGCGTATACGGCGATGGGGAGGATGAATATGAGGCTGAAAGCCTCAAGAATATCGAGGATGCGTCCTGTTAAAGCGGCGGGCCCTTTCCGGCTGGTGATGACGACGGCTGACAGGCTGATCAAGCCTGTGCTTAAGAGAATGGCAACTGTCAGTGGCACGCCGATTGTTGTGATCACAGGCGGGGAAGTCAGTGCGCCAATTCCTATGGCCACCGCTGCGATACGAGGAAGAATACGTGAACTCACGTCACGTTGGCCTCTCCCGCAGATCAAGAGTGCCACGCAGGACAGGACAAGCACCGCCAAAGCAGCCCGACCTTTCCACGTCTGCGAATCCATCATCTGGCAGACCGATGGTATGCAGGTCAGGATGACTACTGTCAATGCGATCAAAATCGTCTGGGTGCGGCTGGTGGCTTCGTCCATTGTCCTTAAGACTCGTGGCATCGTAATTTTCGAGGGCGGATGCGGAGTCGGACCTCGCAATGATCCAGCGGTTGTCGCCACCAGAGGCATATCGAGCAACTGCGTTTCGGGAATACGAAGGGCCAGCGTTGGAGCAAGAGAGATGCTCAGGACGCACACTGCTAGGAATATAGGTGATAGGTCTGCGAATTCAATTTCCAGGAGAGCGCGGATCGTTGATACGGCAACAATGACCGCCCAGATCCAAGAGAGCGTTGAGGCCACCACAAAGCCGTAGATGTTCCACGCAACAATGGAGCCGATGAGTGCCCACCAGAAAGTGGCTAGGGGCGCCGCAACAGTGGCGAATTCGGAAGTTGGAGGGATAATGGCCAGAGCGGTTAGGCCAAAAAGCAGTGATAAGGAGATCACCAGCCACGGCATTTGGCGCACTCTCTTAATGGTGATAGCCCAGACGCATACGAGCGCACAGACTAAACCAGTGGCCCATCGCAGCGGTCCTGGAGGAGCCCACGAAGTGAAGAAAGGGGCGACAAGTACGGCGCCCTCGGCAATGATTAAAGCTGTCAGAAGGACGATTCCAGACAGAACCCGTCGCATCCATGGGAAAGCGTTACGGTGTGCAGCTTGAGAAGCAATTCGACGCGATTCCTTGCGTCCTGACAAGGCGATGATGCTTCCCGAGGGTAGGTCTCGCCCGATGACAGCTCCGGCGGCTACTGCGCGTCCGTTGGGTGTCGTTAGATTGATTGCCCCTTGACTGAGGTCGACTTCGATCATGGCCATGAGGCCGGCAACTGTTGTTCCTTCTGGAACGGTGTAGTCGTGTGGACCGGAGCCATCGATGATGGTCGTGCAGGCGAGCAGCTGTGTCACGGTGTGTGCCCTCCTGTCAATACTGAAGATGACTTGAAACAGTGTCCAATTATCGTGCGGATGTTTCTGAGCGTATCCGCTATACGACGATAGTATGAAGTGCCCTCGCGGGGCGTTTGCATCCACCAGTAGGGGAGGACGAATGGCACGAATCGGTGCGAACGAGGTCGATCGGACCAGTGCGCCGGAACTGCCCTCTGGGCAGATCCCGCTGCAAGCTCCCCCTGACCAGGCAGAACCCGCGGGAATGGGGTCGATTCTGGCCACCGTGATCCCCATGATGGGTTCGATGGGTGTCATGGTGTTTATGGCGATGTCCCAGGGACAAAACACTCGCATGCTGCTCATGGCAGGAGCCATGGTTATCGCCATGCTATCCATGGTTGCCTTCAATATTTACCGCCAAGTTTCGGGACACCGTTCCAAGGTCAATAGCCTGCGCCGTGAATACCTGGCTTACCTGTCGGAGATGCGCCAAACTGTCCGCGCCGTCGCCTCACGCCAACGCACCTACATTAACTGGCATCTCCCCGACCCCAACGCCCTCGTCCTCGTCACTGCCGAAGCCACGCGCCTGTGGGAACGCGAAGTTGGTTCTGGAGATCTACTCAATGTGCGTCTGGGCTCATCCACTCAAGACTTAGCGATGGAGTTGGTTGAACCGGAGTTGCCGCCCCTAGCTAACCCCGATGTTGTCTGCCATTCAGCGATGTCGCGGTTCTTGGCCGCTCATTCAACGGTTGATGACATGCCTTTTGGTGTCATGGCGGGGGAATTTAGCCATATCGAGGTGTGTGGCGATCTTGAGCAGGCTCGCGCCCAAACCCGGGCGATGATGTCGCACCTGGCCACCTTCGTTGCTCCCACTGCCTTGAAGATCGCGGTACTGACGACTCCCGATCGCCTCGATCAATGGGAGTGGGTCAAGTGGTTGCCTCATGCCCGCTCACCGGAGATTTCGGACGCTCTTGGTCCGGCGCGAATGGTGACAACCGATCCGGTGGAACTCACAGACCTATTGGGCGAGGAGATCTCAACTCGTCCGGCCTTCCGTGTTCGTGACGAAGCTTCGCCGTGGCCCCATCTGCTGTTGATCTGTGACGGCCGAGTTCCCCCTGCTAATAGCCGATTGGGTTCCATCGAGGGAACCATTGGCGTCACCGTTGTCACCCCCACTGATAGCTGGGGCCCCATGACATCGCGGTCGACTCTTCGCCTGATCATTCACCCTGCGGCTTCGGCCCAGGAAACCGGTGTGATGGAAGTGATCCTCATGGACCGCAATCCCATTGTCTCAGTCGCCGACGTCATGGGTATTGCCCAAGCTGAAGCGGTTGCGCGCCGAATGACTCGCTATTCAGAAGAGGAACGTCCCGAGGCCGAATCGCCGGTGGGACGGTCCGATCCCAAGCGCCAGCAGGACCTCATGGAATTGCTGGGAACAGGCGATATTCGCGACTTCAACCCCGATCAGCAGTGGGTGAGGCGAGAAGGGCGGGAAAGACTGCGCGTCCCCTTCGGCGTGACACCAGAAGGCATCCCAGTTCTCATTGATATTAAAGAATCTGCCCAGCAGGGTATGGGCCCGCACGGCCTACTCATTGGCGCAACCGGTTCGGGTAAGTCCGAGGTGCTACGCACCATCGTTTTGGCGATGGCATTGACTCACTCACCCGAGCAACTCAACTTCGTCCTTGTTGACTTCAAAGGCGGCGCAACCTTCGCAGGCATGTCGGAACTGCCTCACGTGTCAGCCATGATTTCCAACCTCGAGTCCGAGCTGTCTTTGGTTGACCGTATGCAAGACGCTCTGCGTGGTGAGATGGTGCGTCGTCAGGAACTCCTGCGCGAGGCCGGCAACTACGCCAACGTGTCGGACTACGAGGCCGATCGCATCGCCGGTAAACATCAGGGGCAACCACTCCCCGCGCTTTTCATCATCCTTGATGAGTTCTCTGAACTTTTGACCGCCAAGCCCGAGTTCATTGATCTCTTCGTGGCTGTCGGACGTTTGGGCCGATCAATGTCGATCCACCTTCTGCTTGCTTCCCAGCGCCTTGAAGCTGGCCGTCTTAAAGGCTTGGATTCGCACCTGTCATACCGCATCGGTCTGCGGACCTTCTCGGCTTCAGAATCGCGTGAGGTCCTAGGTGTCACGGATGCGTATGAGTTGCCGTCATTCCCGGGCGTGGGTTATCTCAAGCCGGGTACGGACCAAATGATCCGTTTCCGTGCGTCCTATGTTGCTGCCCCTCCGGCTCCCAGGAAGTCGAATCCGAATCGGGTGGCGAATGCGGGTTCGAATACGCAAGCGATTAAGGTTCTTCCTTTCACTGCAGCTCCCGTGCTTCAGCGAGATGAAGCGCCGGTTGAGGACGTGCAGGTCGGCTCCGTGGTTTTGCCGGGAGACGCCCAATGGGCGGATATGACACAGATGGATATTGCTGTCGCACAGATGGCAGGTAAGGGAACGCCAGCCCACCAGGTGTGGCTACCGCCTTTGGATGTGCCCGACACATTGGATTCGCTTATGCCTGATCTGGCTGTCGATCCACGTCTCGGATACGTTTCCCCGACTTGGCGGGCACGAGGGCGTCTACGGATCCCACTGGGTATCGTCGACCTGCCCTTGGAACAGCGCCGCGATGTCCTCGAGTTTGATTTCTCCGGTGCCAACGGGCACATGGCGGTGGTCGGTGGGCCTTTGACGGGTAAGTCAACGGCTCTGCGTTCCATCGTCATGGCGCTGTCGCTGACCCACACTGCACAAGAGGTCCAGTTCTATGTCATGGACTTCGGTGGCGGAACCTTCACTCCTTTCGAGGGTGCCGCCCACGTTGCGGGTGTGGCTACCAGGGATGATCGGGAGCGAATTGACCGGATGCTCGCCGAGCTCGAGGGCATTATTGCTGACCGTGAAAAGTATTTCCGCCAGAACCGTATTGATTCGATTGACACGTACCGCCAGGGACGAGCCCAGGGACGTTTCGACGACGGCTACGGCGACGTGTTCTTGATTGTCGATGGTTGGGGAACCCTCAAGTCAGACTTTGATGGATTGGATTTGCGGCTCCAACAAATGCTTGGCCGCGCGCTGACTTTCGGTGTCCACCTCATTACTTCTGCAACCCGCTGGATGGACTTCCGACAACAGGTCCGCGACATCATTGGTTCGAAGCTGGAATTACGTCTGGGTGACTCAGCTGATTCGCAGATCGACCGTAAAGTCCAAGCCTCTATTCCTGAGGAAAGGCCGGGCCGAGGTATCGACGCAGACTCCCATCACGTCCTCGTCGCATTGCCCCGTGCTGACGCTGACCGCGATCCTTTGACCTTGTCTGAAGGTGTCCAAACGACCCTCGACAAGATTCGTTCGGCACTACCGGCTGGCCCTGGACCCAAGTTGCGACTGTTGCCGTCCAAAGTCACGATCGACGAACTTGTGTCGTTGCCGATTGAAAATCTGGGTCCAAGTACCGCTCAACCACTCATCCTCGGTGTGGAAGAAACCCGTTTGGGGCCGCTTGTTTTCAATCCCAGGGGCGAATCGCACCTGTACCTATTTGGCGACTCAAAGTCCGGCAAGACCACTTTCTTGCGTTCCGTTGCCAAAGAAATCATGCGCACCCAGTCCGCGAAGGAAGCTCAGCTTTTCGTTGTCGACCTGCGCCGTAGCCTCCTCGGCGAGATCCCCGAAGAGTATTTGGCTGGGTATATGACTACCAAGGGCGAGGCCGAACAGCAGCTACGCGACCTGGCCGGGTACTTACAGACCCGCATGCCCGGTGACCAAGTCACCACAGATCAGTTGCGTAACCGGTCCTGGTGGACGGGCGCCGAAGCGTGGGTCCTCATTGATGACTACGACTTGGTAGCGACCAACTCTGGTAATCCCGTGGCCGCGCTGCAGCCGTTGATGGCACAAGCTCAGGATATTGGCCTGCACATCATTATTGCCCGACGCATGGGTGGTGCCTCGCGTGCAGCGTACGAACCCGTGTTGCAGTCCATGAATGAGCTTGGGGTGACGGGCATCCTGCTATCAGGTAGCCCAGACGAGGGCACCGTTATTGGCCGTATTAAACCGGTCAAGTCCATTCCGGGTCGAGCCCAAGTGGTGTCGCGCGATGCCGGACAGTTGCGTGCTCACCTGCTGTGGACGGAGCCTTCCTCGTGACGTGGAATTGGGACGGATCATCTTGTTCGGAATCTGCTATTTCGCCTAGCCTTGGATTAGCTCAATAACAAGGGAGAAAGACGTGCCTTCATCACGTTTCATGCGTCTACTTGCACCTATTGCGGTCGGCGCAGCCATTGCGTCTGGGATTGCGGGCTGCGGCGGGGGTAATTCGGGGCAGTCGGGCGCACAAAGTACGGCTTTGTCTGCCGAAGCCAAAGCTATCGACGCCCTTAAATACATTGGGGATGGTCTCAAGGCCGACTACATTAAAAAGGTTGACGCCGCCTCTACCCAAGAATCTAAGGACGCTATCGTCGAAGAGGCGACCCGTATTAGTGATGTCGTTGGCACGCCGATGGCTCCCATTGATTTGATCGGTGACATGGGCAAGTCCCAGTTCATGTTGAACGAGGACGGCACAGTTACGGCCACACATGAGGTCTTCCACGCGATGATGTCCAATGCCACTCATTGGAGGGTGGGGGATCGAACCATGGATCTGTGCACGGATGAATCCTGTGAGTTCTACTCGTCCTGGGACATTACATACAGCCCCAATGAAGGCGTGCCACCCCATTACAGGTTCACCATTAACACGAATGGTGTTGAGCCTGACGATGCGGAAAACTACCGCGATCTGCTCATTAAAGAATGACCGCTGCGGCAGTGTTTCATCCGTGCTGAGCGCCCGTCCCACCACCGATTGCTAGTAAAGGAGGTCCCGTGGATCTGTCACGGCTCGGTTCCGTCCTGCTGACCCGCTGGGGCGCTGCCACCGACGTGGGCCCTGTGCGTTCAAGCAACGAGGATTCCTGGTTGGCCTCCCCACCCCTATTTGCCGTTGCTGATGGTATGGGAGGCCATGTTGGTGGCGCGCTGGCCTCATCGACGGCGGTTCGCACTTTGGAGTCGCGTCTGAGTGCTGATGCGCTGGGTGGGCGACGCGCGGACCTGGCTGACCTGGACGCGGGGGTGCAGGCTGCGGCCAGCGCCGTTGCTGGACTTTCTGATCCCGCGGATCCAAATGCGGCTCCCGGGACAACTTTGACGGGCGCCATCGCTTTGGACACCGAGGAAGGTCCCTTCTGGTTGACTTTCAACATTGGAGATTCGCGGACATACATTGTCGGTGGTAGGTCGATCCGCCAGGTGACACGCGACCATTCGGCGGTCCAAGAGGCACGGGACATCGCTGAAGTCACCGGCCAGGAGTTGGCTTTCCCGCCGTCGAATGTGGTCACTCGTGCGCTGGGTGCGGGCATGGCTGCCCTACCGCAGGCGGACTACAACCTCGTCCCTTTATTCCAAGGGGACTACGCGGTGATCTGTTCCGATGGGGTCCATGGGGTCTTGGGCGATGATCAGATCCATCGGATTGTTGATGTGGGCGGGGAGCCTCAGCAGATTGCCAACGAGCTGGTTGATGCTGCGATTACTTTTGGAACCCGAGACAATACGACTGCCGTTGTTGTTCACGCTTCAAGGGCGTCGCGAGTGGGTGATGATCTGAATGTTCATTCTCGCTTCATTCAGGCAGTGCGACCGGCTTCAACGACTACTGCTCGTCGAGTGGCAATTCATCAAGAGGAGGACTGATGCTCCAGATTGGGCGTTTTTCATGTCGGGGTGACGGCGCCGTGATGGTGTCGGGTCCGGTGGGTATGGCGTTTGTTTGCCTGCCTTTAGCTGAGGAAGCTGCTGCGATTGTTTGGGGGCGCGGCGATATTGGTGCATGGCTAGGACAGCGGGTCCACAGCGGTGACGCGGTGGTTCTCTTCGACGTTTCTGGCCCACAGCCGTATCTGACTGCTTTGGGTGGTGTAACTGTCGAGGGCGTGCCAGCTAACGGTGGCGAAAAAATGTCGTGGACAACCGACATTTGGGCCTGGCCCGTCAACCCAGCAGAATGGCAGGTGCTTGAGGCAACTCTCGGTCGCCCCGGCGAGGACGGGTGGAGTGTCTCGGCCCAGGATCGTGTGCGCGCTGGGCAGGTGCGTATTGGTCGAGGATTCGACGAGGTCGAACACTTTGATTCGGCAGATGTTGATGTTCCTGTCGTACAACCGGCCACCGTGTTCCAAGAGTCCGTCGATGAACCTGAACGTTCTGGGCAGGCCACTGTCATTGATCCGGAACCACTTGTTGCTCCTGCGCAGGCTCCTGTAGTTCAACCGGTCTTCGCTCCTGAACCGCAGCAGGCGTCGCAGCCGCCCGTGTTTGCAGGTCCCGAGACTGAGAGTGTTGAAGTTCCTGGCGATAGTGGTGGTTTCTTGTGGGCTCCTGAGCCTGGTCCTGTCGTTGATCCAGAACCAGAGCCTTTGGTTCCTGTGAATGCCTTCCAGGCGCCACTGAATGCGCCCTCGTCAGCCGTGGAAGAAGATCCTGCACCACTTGTGCCGGATTTTGGGTCGGTCAATGCTGGGCTGCCAGCCCAGCAGGTTAATCCGGAAGCTTTTGAAGAGACGATGACCCCTGAGATGTTTGCTCAGATGAATGCGGCCAATGATGCTGAGGCGACAATCTTGCGTCGAGTGGAAGGCGGCGTGGCAGCTGGACCTACCGCGTTCCTTCTCTATGGAGGGACCGCACCAATTGAGGTAGTGCGAGATGTTGTTATTGGGCGTGATCCTGATGAACGTGCGATCAGTGGGCGGCCTGCGGCGACTGTTTTGCGGGTGTTGAGTCCGGCTACGGAAATTTCTCGGTCTCATTGTGCAGTAATGGCAACTGCTCCGGGATCGTGGTCTCTTATGGACATGGGGTCAGCTAACGGTACGCTGCTGCGGCATGCAGATGGCAGCTTCCAAGAGGTGTCCCCAATGGTGATGGTGCCCCTGTCTGATGGTGATCTGATCGACGTGGGTGAGGGGACGACAATCGAATTCAGGATCCGCTGATCAGATTTTCTCATTTTGCCCGTGCTACTCAGCGTTTATGCCACTCACCGACTGATGTCTGGTTTTAGCGGTCCGCGTGATACCGGGGCGATGTGCCGTAGAAGGTGTTCGCCGGATTGTTCTTGACAATGGTGGTATTCGTGCCGCGATAGATGTAATCCGGATCGAGTGAAGGCGGCTCAAGCACCCCGGCTACATAGTCGTTGTAGAAGTCTTCCTTAGGAGCCCACTCGGGATTCTTGTTCATCAAGGGATTCTCGTCGGGCAGTGTGGTGGGGTCTTGGGTGATGAGCCCCCCAAGGTTGGCCAAACCGTATCCGTAGCGTGGATCCCATTCAACTCCGTCGTCGCGCACAGCGGTTTTCACCAGTGACTGAATTAATTGACGATTCGTTGCGTTGGGCCACTGTTCTTTCGCCAGTGCAAGGTATCCGGAGACGATCGCAGTAGCTGCAGATGTGCCAGATGATTCCTCAATCGTATTGGTGGAGTAGCTGCGAAGTTTTATAGGACCGCCCATGGCGGCCACTGTTGTTCCTTTGCCGTAGTTCGAATAGTCGGCAATTGTCCCACTGAAGTCTGTGGCCGCGACACCGACAGTCAGGTTGGCAGAGGCAAAACTTCTTTCATCATCTTCTTTGCTGTCATTGCCCATGCCGCCAACGAAGATGGCGCCATTGCGGTCACCTCGAGTGAGCAGAACATCGGAACTAATACGAGTTTCTCCGATCACGGAGAAGGAAATAATATCGGCGCCATCGTCGAGAGCCATTTTTGCTGCCTTGTCTAGTCCCAGGCCGCAGGTTGGATCTTCCTTAATATCTGCGTCTTCAATCGCAAGAGCGTAATTGATGATTTTTACACCGGGCGCAATTCCATAGTTCTTAGATGCGAGGAGCGAAGCCATTGCCGTTGCGTGGGTTCGTGATTCATCCGAAGGCGTGAAGGGACAGGGCGTGACGACCGTAATGTCAGCGCCTTCAAGTTCAGGAGCTGAGGTATCGACCATGCCGTCAATGACCGCGACAGTGACACCTTTGCCTGTCAAGCCGATGTCTTCGCGATTATTGAGGTTCAGGATTTCGACGTAGGGCTGAGTTGTAATGGCGTCTTCAGCATGTACGGGCGACGCAGCGAGGAATCCGAGGAATACGGTTGCTGCGCCGAGGCCAACGAGGGCTCGAAGCCTTCTATTCACCACTGGTTATTCTCCGTTGTGTTAATCGGGGCAAGGTCTGTGGCTTTGCCTTCCTGAAGGGAATAAGAGTCAGCGGTTGTGGTGACAGCCTCGTCCTCGATGCGGGTCACTTCGTAGCCGACAAGTCCGTGACTGCGTTTTCGATCCTTTTGATCTTTGGCACCAGTCCCAGCGTGAGGTGCAGCAGCGCCAGCTCGACCTGCAGAGGATCCTGCCCCCGTTGCGGTTCGAGGGGCTCCAGCCGAGCCGGTGCGGGTCACTCCTGCCCGGCTCGTACCACTACCCGTGGCTCTACCGGTGTTTTGTGTCGCTGAAGCAGCCCCCGAATTCATCATGCCTCTGGACATGCCTTGCGACATGGCCTGAGATGTCTGAGCAGAGGCATTTGAGACTAAACCTGTTCCTCCTACTGTCGAAGTCAGTGTGGAACCTCCGGCAGTAGAAGTGACTAGAGATGATACGCCTGAAACTGTGCCACGCATGGCAGTAGCCGTAGCGCCGATGCCGATCATTCCGCCCACGGCGGCCGCTGAACCGCCTCGCGAAGATGCGGAGCCTTCCCCGTTGATTGACGCATGATGATCACCGTTCTTGAGCCATTCAGAAGTCGAGCGGTTTCGCTGCAACATTTCTAGTGTTTTGGGATCTCGAGGCAAGTATCCCTCGGTGGGGCCGTCCGGAGTCATCCTACGGTTGATGGGAGTGTTGAGCAGGTCGCGATGTGCCAACTGGGCAGGGTCATTGATCGGATTGCTGGCGGAACCGGGCTGACCAGCGGCAGGACGTTTCCACAGTGGGGCGACCGTTCCAGTCAGTTGCGACGTTGCCTTGGTCGTAATGACGGCGCCTCCCGCCGTCGCCGACTTGAGTGCAGCGGCACTGAAGGAAGCCGACGAGGCAACGGAACTAGCGTTGGCTGCGGTTGCTGAGAAGCTTCCACTACGGGTACCTGTGTATTGGTCGCCCTGGCCAGGGTCAGGAAGAGGGGTGGGCAGAACACCACGGTCGCCCCAGCTCAATTCGTCCTTGTGGCTTGCGACGGCTTCGTTCATTTCAGCAAGGATCTGTTTTGCGACTTCGTCGCGTTTCTCAATTGATTGTTGTCGCAGCATCTGAGCGTAGGCTCTGCCCGTATAGGAGACGCCGTCGATTTCAATGCGGTCTTCGTGAGCATAAATGTTGAACTCCTCTGAAGACATTAAAATGCCTTCAGCTTCACTTTCCCGCCGGCGGCGTGCGGTAGCCATAGCTTCACGGGCGCGATTGTGAATAGCTGAATTATGTTCAAGCTCTGCCTTGAGTTTTCCAAGCTTGGAGTTGTAGTCGCGGACCCATTCGCTAATGACAGAGGCAAGCTGACCTGACATCGTGGCTGACTCGAGGAAGGTTGACAGGGCAGTCTCGCAGTCGGAGATTGACTGCTTGATCTTTTCCACCGACGAATTTTCATTTGAATCGTCGGTTGTCAGACTGTCAAGTTTGAGGAGTCGGCTGTACTCACCGCTCATGAGGGCCTCCGTGGTGCAGGGGAGATAGATTGAGGTTGAGGGGGCGCCTATTCGGCGCTGTGAGCAGGCATCCCAGTAGAGCCGTATCCGCCGGATGCAACACTTTCTCGAGTTGCAACTGGGATCTCAATTGGACCCTGCCGGTCGCCGGGGGCAGTTGTATTCTCAGGAACCGGAGACTGGTTTTGTGCTCCGGGTACGGGGCTCTGCCCGTTGTTTTTCGTTTGCTGTTCAGGCAGGTTGCTTCGCTCGTCAATCGTCTTCTGGTCGACGGATTCTCGGCCGTACGGTTCCACAGGTGCTTGTGGTTGCTGCTCGAGATCTGTGGAAACCTTAGTGACTGCTTCGCTGATATCTGTCTCATTGTTCTCGACAGCTATAGCGGTTTGGCGTACTGACTCAATGAAAGAATCCAACTGGTCACGCATAGTGGCCATCTCTGTTTCGAGGTAGGACAGATATCGCGTGTACTCGGGTGAAAAAGATGATGGACCGGCTTCGACTCCCCATTTGCGTGGGTTCTGATCGATGATCACCAGCGTGGATTCGGTGGTGGCCTCGGCGACCTTGGGGGTTCCCTCAGAGGCCAGAGTGTTCGAAGCTGAGGTGACGCTCTCTGTATCGATTGTGCTTTCAGAACTCATGCGTTTCCTTTACAGCGGGGCCGATGTAGTGAATTCTAAATGATCGGTCAGTGTTGGGGAAGCTATGGAGCTGAGTGGGCACTCATGAGGTGTATCGCTTTGTCTGCTTGTCTACGGAAAATGTACCAGCACGCTCATTTCAAGAGGGCGCCAGAACACTCTGTAGCTACTTCTTGTCCTAGGTGATACCTAGGAGACGTTCCGTAGAACGTATTCGTTGGTCTATTTTTTACGGCGGACGTATCGGTTCCTCGGTAAATGTAGTCAGCATCGAGCGCTGGTGGGTCCAAGACACCGTCGATGTAGTCATTGTAGTAATCAACAGCTGGAGCCCAGTCTTCCCTCTTTTGCAGCAGGGGATTCTCATCAGGCAAACCGGTGGGATCCTCAGTGAGTAAGCCTCCCAGGTTTGCTAGCCCATAGCCGTACCACTGGTCCCATTCTTGATCGTCGCCGCGAAGAGCAGTCGACACCAGAGATTGCAGTAGCTGGCGGTTGGTTGCTTCGGGCCACTTTTCCATCGCTAAGGCTAGATATCCGGTAACAAGGGGGGGAGCCAGAGAAGTCCCTGATGCTTGGGTGATGGTTCCTGTCGCGTAGTCGCGAACGTTTGTGGGGCCCCGTAAGCAACGACGGTTACTCCCTTCCCATAATTGGAATAGGGGGCGATGGCGCCGTCATGGTCCACGGCTCCAACACCGACAGTTAGGTTTGCGGATGCGAAACTCCGCCCGTCGTCTTCTTTACCGTCGTTGCCTGTACCTCCGACGAAGATCACACCGTTGCGGTCGCCCCGAGTTAATTCTGGTCCAGACCCCATGCGGGTCTCTCCCATAGCTGAGTACGAGATGATGTCTACACCGTCATTCAGAGCTTGGAGTGTTGCTTGCGCAATTGTGCCCACACAGTCCGGATCAGTTGAAACGTCCTCGTCTGCGATAGGTACTGCGTAGTTAATGATCTTGGCTCCGGGAGCAATGCCGTAGTCGGGGGAGACGAGGAGGGAGGCCATCGATGTCCCGTGACCTAAAGATCGTGGGGAAGGAGTGAAAGGGCAGGGATAGACCGTGGTGATGTCAGCTCCTTGGAGTTCTGGGGCTGATGTGTCGACAACTCCGTCAACCAACGCGATCGTTACACCCTTACCCGACACCCCATAATTGCTGAGCTCCTTGAGATTGAGCAGCTCAACGTACGGCTGTGTCGTGATCTTGTCCTCAGCTCCGGCGGGGCGCGCGATCAGAAGCCCGGTGAATCCGACCGCGCAGGCCGCTACAGCGGCTATTGCTTGTCGTCGACGAACAGTCATGGTGAACCACCTTCACGTTGAAGCACGGGCATCCATAGTGTTCATTCTAATGGCATAAACTTCGGTCAGTTTGGGCTGCCGCCCAATCTTAGGGTCCGTAAGCAACCCCCCATCCGTGGCAGTGTCGTAGGTCAGGCTGTGTGGGTGGCTTCGGTTGATTTCCCCGGATTGCCCGCGTTGTTTGTTGTGTGGGGGTTATTGGGGTTGTGTCCATTCGATGGTGTCTAGGACGAGGGCGATGTCTGTGGGGATTTGTGGTGAGGTCGAGGTCGAAGTTGCGGTGATTTCCCAGAGGCCGTCGGGACGCCCAATAGTCCAGGTCCAGCGGCGAACAGGAGCTGTTGATGTACCGTCACTGTAGTGGTCGATGTAGGTGTAGCCGTAGGCGGGAGAGCCGCCGATAGTGCGGGTGGGTAGTGTTTCAACGTCACTGTAGTCCTTGTAGTTTTCCGCGCCTCTTTGATCGGATTTTGCCCATTCGGCTACGTCAACGATGGTGGGATCATCGCCGTAGAACGAAAAATAGTCCCGAAGGAATGCTTTCGGCCACCGCCGTGCAGACACGGCGTTGTGGTAGACGTAGTCTTGGGGGTCGGAGGAGACGGCGTAGGGGACTGGTTGGCCGCCGTTTCTGACGATGTGCCAGTCTTGGGGTACTTTTGAGGTGACGGTGGAGGCTTCGTCTTGGGTGACTGTCACGGTTGTTGGGGCAGACATTGGGGGTTCTTCCTGTAGGGAGCATCCGCTCAACGGCATCACAATGAATACACACAGCATCAACAAGCCTGTATGAAAAGCTTTCAACCCTCTCACCGCTTACCTCCGTTTCAACTGGTCTGTTTCTCCCCTTGTGCATTTCAAAGTTGTATATCTACTGCAGGTTTTGTTTGCGGGGGGGGGTTATTGGGTTTCGATCCATTCGATGGTGTCTAGGACGAGGGCGATGTCTGTGGGGATTTGTGGTGAGGTCGAGGTCGAAGTTGCGGTGATTTCCCAGAGGCCATCAGGCCGTCCGACGCTCCACACCCAGACGCGAATAGGACTTTGAGGTGAGTGGTCAACGTAGGTGTAGCCGTGGGCAGGTGAGCCGCCAATGGCGCGCTCAGGCAAAGCCTCAACATCGCTGTAATCCTTGTACTCTTCAGCTCGTCGTTGGTCCAATGCGGACCATTCGGCTATATCAACGGTTGTTGGGTCGTCTCCGTAGATTGCGAGAATCTCTCGAAGAGAATCTTGCGACCACCATCTGGCAGACACGGCGTCGTGGGATAAGAAGTCTTCGGTATGAGAGGACACTGCGTACGGCACGGGTGCGCCGCCGCTTCTGAGTATGTGCCAGTCTTGCGGAACCTTAGACGTCACGGTTGATGCATCATCTTGGGTAACGGTCACGATTGTTGGGGTAGACATGGGCTTTTCTTCCGGTAAGGAACATCCGTTCAGTGGCAGCAGGATCACGGAACACAGAATTGGCAAGATCAGTCTGGGGGTGATTTTCAATCGTCTACCCCTCACTTGTTCCAGATAATTCGCGCATCTGCATGAGCTTTACGTGCGACAGTCACCGATGTTTCGACATGATTCGACGCTTCGGCATAATCGGTTGAGGCTCCTTGGCGAGATATGTAATCTCTGAAAGCGCTTTGTTGATCGACTGTCATTTCGTGGTACGGAATGATGTTTCCATCGGCGTCGGTAAATTGCCGTCTCGCATTTAAATTCTGTGAATACTCAGTAGGGGATTGAGCTGCGGTCGAGAAATCGCCCTCAGTGCTGATTGCCTGGTAGAGGCTATCTTTCATGAATTCCTGCACCATTGTTTCCGCGCTCACGTGTGCAGCATCATTGTTGTTATCCGTAGATAGAAAATGCTCAAGGACGTGGGCGGTGGCCCCGTCGCGTCCTTGGTTTGCAAAGTAACTGGTGAGATCTTTAACGCTGCCTTCAAGTCCTTCGGACACCACCCCACCAACTGGTATTGCTCCGACTCCAAGCTTGATTAGGCTTTGCCAACGTTCGTTGCGGGCATTCAGGGCGTCAAGAGCTTGTTTGGTGGCGTCTTCGGGAGAGGTGAATAGGGCTTCCATCGCCGACGACCAGCGATCGGTCACTGTATTAATCGATAGGGTTGGATCAGTTCCAGCCACAGCAGCCTCAAGATCCTCAAGGTATGCCCCCTGGGCTGCCATAGCCAAGTTCTCATATGCTGGTGCGCGCCCAGCGACGTAGAAGTCATCGCTTTGATCATCAGGTGTTCCATTGTTGTTGACTTCTGGAGAGTCGAACCCAAGATCGGTGAAGAACCCGTTCGCCCCTAGCAGTCTTTGCCGCATGTCAAAATCGAAGGTGATTGAGTGATTGTCAATCGCTCCACCTGTAATTCCATTGGCAGTTCCAGCCTCATCAAAGGCCATCGCAAGACCATCAATATGGTCAGCCAGAATCAGGCCAGCCCACGAACGCAAATTCTTGTTGTGATACCCAAATACGTCCTGACCATCAACCTTGTCACTGTCAAAAAACAACGCCTGATCATAATTCACATCAAGAGCATCTTGGTATCCAAACATGAAATTCGCTGCAATGCTCGTCGCCCTAGCATCACGATCCTGCCACTGAAGCCGCTGTTCCTCCGAATCAAACCCACCATCTGGATAAGGCTCCGCATTCGACGCCTGGTCAAGAACCCGACCAAATTGCTCTCCACCATCCTGGAATCCAAAATAGTCACCAAATACCGAACCCGTGCGCCACCCCGTCAAATACCGAGTCATATTCATCGGCTTGTCGGCGTCAGTAATTTCACGGTCGTGATCAATATCCATGCCCGCCGGTGTATCGGAGTCCAGGAATGTCTGGACGGCGTCAAGCCTGGCACGGTCGGCCGTAACCAGAGCCGGATCAGCCGTCGACAAGTCCAGATTCCCGGGTCGATCCATGAGCATATACATCGAATGCATAGGATCCCAAGTCTTTTGGTCCATGCCAAAGAAATAATTGACATCACGAAAGCCCGGGTGAGAAACCCAATCCAACTGCTGCGAATCCCACAACACCAGATCCTCAGCCACAGATAAGCCAGATCCGTTTGGTGTAAAGAAGGCAGGCCCCAAAGCAAGATTTGGATTCTTCGTTCCTGCCTCTCCAAGAATCTGCGAAATAAGTTCATAGCCCGGTATGTCCGGGCGGCTGTAGTTGTAGGCAGTCGGCGAAAGCTCTCTCATATCGTAGTCTGTCCGACCAGCAGTTTTAATTTCCTCGACAAAAGCTGAAGTGCGATCAGAGAGCGGCTGGCCGTTCCCTGTCATCAATCCAGCTCGCACAGCTTCGAGTCCGGCTTGCTTCTGTGCGTAGGCCCCATCGGTATTTAAACCGCCGGTTGCCAGGACTAGTGTGGTTCCTAGCGAGCGCAAGACATCTTCGCGCATCTCAGGTTTCTCAACAAAAGATGTCGCCACTCTGAACCCGAATTGAACCATTTCGTCGGCTGAGAGAATCTCAGCTAGGGCGTTTGCGACGTACGGATCGTTAAGTAGCTCGCCGTAGGTGTTGTAGAACTCTTCGAGTTCTTCAGGAGTTAAATCTTGATCCCGCATTCTCGTGGCCATTCGGGGAGCAACCTGTTGTGCGTGTTCCCACTCAGCTTGGCCGTCAATGACAGGGATGTCATCAAATAGGGAGGCCCCAACTTGAGCTCGAGATGAGGTTTTGCCTTCATCGACTACCGAGTTTTGTGCCGCGACCACAGCCTTCGCTGCATCTTGCGCTTGACCGTCGAGGTTTTCCATAGCGGTCTTGTAGCGTTGTAGGACCTTGTCGATAGCGCTTGTGCGGACGTTAGCGATATTTTCAGCGCGACGGTCGTACTCGTATTGATTCATCGGTGAATCAGTAGTGCGTAGGCGTTCTTCTTCGTCGTTCAGGTCGGCGATGCTTTGCTCATACTTGTGCTCGGCTGCCCTGTAATCTTCCCAGAGGCGTGGAACTGTCGTGTCGATTGCGAGGCCGACATCCGTGCCCCATTGCCTGATTGCTTTGACAGCGGGAGCAAAGCTCTCAGAAAGCTCGCGTGCATGTTGGCCGAGTTTGAGGATCGAATCTGTATAGGCATCGGCAGCCTCACCAATCCACCCCGGAACCTCTCCCGTTTGATGGCTGGCGACCTGGGTGGATGAGATCGCACGTGTGACCCTGTCCAACTCATCGGCGAATTCGTTTGCAGCGTTACGAATGTCAGGGGGTAGTGGCATTTCATCTTCTGCGCCCATTGTCAGCCTCCCATCCTCGCCGCAAGAGCTTCAATATTGTCGATATGTTGATATTCGGCTGAATCGAAGTCGCTAATAGCTTCTTCCTGGCCTGAACCCAGAACCGAACAAGCGTCGGAATACTCGAGGATCACCCAGCGCATTGTTTGCCCGTAATCGGCTAACGAGTTACGCAACGCAACTACCCCAGTATTGGACCCTGCAGGCAGTTCTTGGGCGACGCTGTAGGGGCTGGGTAAATTGGTCATATAACTGCCAATTTTGGCGAAGGTGTCGGCGTCTTCCCAATCCTTTTTCGCGCTGACGCCAACTGCGTCCCTATCGAATTCGATGTTGGCTGCCATGTCGCCTCCTTCGATGTACGTTGTGCGCAGTTCGGCCCTAACCGAATGGTAATTTAGATCGTTTCTCTTGACTATCCGCACATTTTCGAAGTTCTTTTGTTTGTGACGTGGGATAAGGAAAAGGAATGGGAACTAATGGACTGTTGACAATCGACAACTTATTGAAAGTGACCAAGGTCCCTCATTCTGTGTACAGTTGCGCCGTAGCGATATCCGCAGATCCGCCGTCGGTCGATCAGGCCCGGCGACGCCGAAACGACAACGGAAGTTGAGGACCGACGATGGTCAAATACGTGTACGACTTCTCCGAGGGTGACAAGTCCATGAAGGACCTCCTCGGAGGAAAGGGAGCCAACCTCGCAGAAATGACGAAACTTGGCCTGCCCGTTCCCCCTGGATTCACCATCACCACAGAAGCCTGCCGCGCGTATCTCAAAGACTCTGCAGTTCCTGAATCTCTGGCCACCGAGGTCACCACGGCACTGCGCCGCGTCGAAGACACCATGGAACGCCACCTCGGCGACCCCTACAACCCGCTGCTCGTCTCAGTGCGCTCCGGCGCCAAATTCTCCATGCCAGGCATGATGGAAACTGTCCTCAACATCGGCCTCAATGACGAATCCGTCCTCGGTCTGGCTAAGATTTCCGGCAACGAACGTTTCGCCTGGGACTCCTACCGCCGACTCATTCAAATGTTCGGCAAGACCGTCCTCGATATCGAGGGCGACCTCTTCTCCAATGCCCTCGATTCCCTCAAAGAATCCCGCGGCATCACGGCCGACACTGACCTGACGGCAGAAGACCTCAAGGGGCTGGTTGCCACCTTCAAGAAAATCGTGTCCGAACAAAAGGGCATGGACTTCCCCCAGGATCCTCGCGCACAGATGGACATGGCCATCGAGGCCGTGTTCCGCTCCTGGAACACCGAACGCGCCCGCATCTACCGCCGCCGCGAACGCATCCCCCACGACCTGGGCACAGCAGTCAACGTCTGCACCATGGTGTTCGGCAATATGGGTGAAGGTTCAGGCACCGGCGTGTGCTTCACCCGCGACCCCTCCTCGGGCCACTCCGGCGTCTACGGCGACTACCTTGAGAACGCCCAGGGTGAAGACGTCGTCGCAGGTATCCGCAACACGCTCGCGCTGGCCGACCTCGAATCCATCGACAAAGCCTCCTACGACGAGCTGCGCGGCATCATGCGTAAGCTCGAAACCCACTACCGCGACATGTGTGACATTGAGTTCACTATCGAGCGCGGCAAGCTTTGGATGCTCCAGACCCGCGTGGGTAAGCGCACCGCCGCCGCCGCATTCCGTATCGCCACCCAGCTGGTTGACGAAAAGCTCATCACCCGAGACGAGGCCCTCGACCGCGTCACAGGCGAACAACTCACCCAACTGATGTTCCCGCAATTCGACGCAGGTGCAGAAAAGGAACTCATTGCCCGCGGCATGGCCGCATCCCCCGGCGCTGCAGTTGGGCGCATCGTCTTCGACAACGCCCAGGCCGAGGCCGCCGCCGCTGAAGGCGTCAAATGCGTCCTCGTTCGCCGCGAAACCAACCCTGACGACCTGCCCGGCATGGTTGCCGCCGAGGGTGTGCTGACTGCGCGCGGCGGCAAGACCTCGCACGCCGCCGTCGTTGCCCGAGGCATGGGCAAGACCTGTGTCTGTGGCGCTGAAGCTCTCAATATTGATGCCGAAGCAGGCACCGTCACCATCGGTGAGCGCGTGCTCACCGGCCAGGACATCATCGCCATTGACGGCCAAACCGGTGAGATCTTCATCGGCGAGGTCGCTGTGACCGATTCTCCCGTCACCACCTACCTAGCCAAGGGCTTGGAAGCCGGCCTCATTGCAGCCGGTTCGGACGAAGGCACGCAGGAACTGGTGGCCGCAGTCGATAAGATCTTGACCCATGCCGACAAGGTTCGCCGCCTCAAAGTCCGCGCAAACGCTGACACCCCGGTGGATTCGCGCCGCGCCATCGAATTCGGTGCGGAAGGCATCGGCCTGTGCCGCACCGAGCACATGTTCCTGGGTGCTCGCCGCCCCCTCGTTGAACGCGCAATCCTGTCCGAGGCCGGGTCGGCCGAACGCCAAGCTGCTTTCGATGAACTTGAGAAACTCCAGAAGCAGGACTTCTTGGAGATGCTCGAAGTCATGGACGGCAAAGCCATGACGGTGCGCCTCATCGACCCGCCGCTGCATGAGTTCATGCCGGCGCTGTCCGAACTGGAGATCAAGGTTGCTGTTGCTAAGGCAACGGGCGAAGTGGATCCCGAGGACGAGCGCATGCTGGTTGAGGTACGTCGTTTCCACGAGCAGAACCCCATGCTGGGTCTGCGTGGCGTGCGCCTAGGCATCTACCTGCCCGGCCTGTTTGCCCTCCAGATGCGCGCCCTGTGTGAAGCTGCCGCTGAGCTGGTGTCGCGTGGACTGACCCCGCGCCCAGAAATTATGGTTCCGTTGGTTGGTTCCGTGCGAGAACTGCAGCTGATCCGCGAAGAGGGCGAAGCCATCATTGCTGAGGTCGCAGCAGCCAAGGGAGTTGACCTGTCCGGCGTCACCATCGGCGCAATGATCGAGCTTCCCCGCGCAGCCATGACAGCTGAAGACCTGGCTGAGGAAGCCGACTTCTTCAGCTTCGGCACCAACGACCTGACGCAGACCGTGTGGGGCTTCTCGCGCGACGACGTCGAGGGCGTGTTCTTCCCGCATTACATCGAGGCAGGCATCTTCGGGGTGTCTCCCTTCGAGTCGATCGACGTTCACGGTGTCGGCACAGTAGTGTCCGAGGGCGTGCGTCGCGCACGTTCAACCAAGCCGGACATCAAGCTGGGTGTGTGTGGTGAGCACGGCGGCGATCCGCTGTCGATCCACTTCTTCCACAAGGTTGGTCTGGACTACGTGTCCTGCTCGCCGTTCCGCGTTCCCGTTGCCCGCCTGGAAGCAGGCCGCGCGGTAGTGGCAGAAGAATTGGAAAACTGACTTCTCTGATGAGCTAATACGTCGCCCCGTTCCCTTAATAAGGAATGGGGCGACGTGCTTTTATAAGGTTGAGCGAAGGTATAGGACGTAGGTCCGCCTAATTGTGTATAGAGGCCTCTTATATTCGCGCATGTGACTCTTTCGCAATTCCCTATCAACGAACGTGGACGAATCCTCGGCGTCAACGTTGACTCCACCTATCAGCTACGTCTACACGAACTAGGCCTACGCACAGGCGCCGAGTTCTACCTAGTGAACCGGGCAGCTTTTGGAGGTGTCGTCATCAACATTGCTGGCGCACGAATCGCAGTTGATACAGGATCCGCCCGCTCAATTATCGTGGAGGCCCTCGCATGAGCTGCCCCAAATGCGCCCCAGCGCCAGCCCCCGTCGCCATTCAAACTGACGTAGAACCAACCATCGTTCTAGTTGGAAACCCCAACGTCGGTAAATCCACGCTCTTCAACCAACTCACCGGAGCACACCAAGCAGTAGTCAACGCCCCCGGTACCACCGTTGAGGTCATGTCCGGCACCTGGAAAGCCCTCGGCGCTCGAATCCTCGACCTACCCGGAACATACTCTCTCGTCGCCCGGTCACAAGACGAACAAGTCGTCGTCGACACCTTAGCGGGAGCCCCCGGATCCTTCACCGACCCAGCCCGCGGACGCAGCGTCGACCTCGCCTTCGTCGTCCTCGACGCGACAGCAATGACACGCTCCCTCTACCTCCTCGGCCAAGTCGCGCGCACAGGACGCCCCGTTGCCGGTGTCGTCACACTCTGCGACATTGTCGAACACGAGGGAGCAAGCGTCGACGTCGCATCCTTATCCGCCACACTAGGTATTCCCATCCTCGCAATCGACCCACGCACCTCGTCTGGCATTGACGGGCTCGCCGACGTCGTATCCGTTGCTCTGAGGACTCGCCCGCGCGTGGCCGGCATCGACCCAGATCCGGGTGCTCCCGGCTACAACCAGGTTGCAGCTGCCGCAGCGGGCACCGCCACGCGTAAAGTCTTGGACGACGGCACTGTTGACTGTGGATGCGGCAACGGCTACGAATGTGCCATGCGTGAACCTGCTCCCGATTCCACCGCGGCCGCAGCTAAGCGCCTCACCGAACGCGAAGCCGATCCTATGGACGACGCCAAAGACCTATTCACCTGGGTTGACAGCGTCGAAACCACAGCCTTTGGAGCCCGTGCCGATCAAGCCAAGATGAGCCGATCGGACAAAATCGACCGAATCCTGCTGCACCCAGTGGTCGGAATTCCCGTGTTCTTCGCCCTGATGTGGTTCCTGTTCAAGATCGCCGGCGAATGGGTTGGCCCCGTCCAGGACCTCTTCGACTCCTTCTTCACCTCCGAGGATGAGGGCGCAGTATCGGTTGCCAACGGAATCAATGCCATTTTGCAGTTCTTTGGATGGGAAGAAACATGGCTGCAGGGCCTGCTGGTTGGCGGCTTGAGCACAGGCTTGGGCGTTGTCGCCTCCTTCCTGCCGCTCATGTTCGTCATCTTCCTCATGATTTCAATCCTGGAAGACTCTGGCTATATGGCCAGAGCTGCGTTCCTGGGCGACCGAGTCATGCGCGCCATCGGCTTGGACGGACGCGTCATCATGCCGCTCATCATGGGATTTGGTTGCAACCTGCCATCCCTTGCAGCAACCCGCACCCTTCCCAGTGCGCGACAAAGACTCGTCACGACCCTCATCACCCCCTACACATCGTGCGCCGCACGCCTGACGATCTACCTCATGATTGCGCGAATCTTCTTCCCACAGCACACGGGAACCATCGTCTTCACGCTGTACGTACTTTCGCTGGTTCTTGTTGTTGTGGGTGCGTTGATTCTCAAACCCTTCATCACCAAGGATGAGGCGCAAGCTCCTCTCATGCTGATCCTGCCGGCCTACCAGAAGCCAAGGGTCATCGTCACCTTGAAAAACACATGGATGCGAGCCTGGGCATTCGTCACCGGAGCCGGCAAAATCATCGTGGTCATGACCCTGGTTGTCTGGCTCATGTCTGCCATCCCCGTAACCTCCGGCCATTCTTTCGCTGACGAAGACCTCGCAATGGAAGACTCCCTCTACGGCAGCACAGCACAAGCCCTGGTTCCCGTGTTCGCTCCCACAGGCTTTGGCGAATGGCACATGACCGGCGCACTCATGACTGGCTTCGTCGCCAAGGAAACAGTCATCTCTTCCATCGTCACTTCATATAACCTCGACCCCGAGGTGGATGGCGGCGACGCTGAAGATGGTGGTGACGATCTTGGATCATTGCCCGAACTGGTCACCGCGTCCTTCGAGAAATCCGCGGGGGATGCCGCACCAGTCGCTGCTTTCGCTTTCCTAGTGTTTGTCTTGGCCTACACCCCGTGTTTGGCAACCGTTGCTGAACAGGCACGTCAGATTGGTGGAAAAAAGACCGCTATTGCGGTGGTCGTCCAATTGGTTGCCGCATGGGTCATATCGGTAGCGATCTTCCAGATCGGCCGGTTGTTCTGGTGAAACTGGAGCTTTTACCCCGTAGCCTGCGGCCTTCAAGCTCGCAGGCTACGGGCGCATCCCAAGGAAGCACGCCTTCCCTCGTCGTGGATGCTGCCGCGGGTACGAATCCGCTGCGCCCTACTGGTGCGCGCCAAAGGCTCTACCTGGCGCTCATGCGAGGAGCAACCCCCAACGCGGCCGCAGCCGAAGCAGGAATTTCCCAAGCGCTAGCCGACATCATCATCGACGAGTTCTCCCGCCAGGGGTTGCTTGACCGTGCTGAAAGCCTGTGTTCATCTGGTTTGGGCGCATGCTCAGGCGGAGATGGCGACGACGTGCGAATCCACTGCGCAGGATGCCCGCTGATTCCGATGAAAATTACCCGGATTGCGTCGTGACTGCAAAACAGATCTTAGAATCCGTTCCGCCAAAGCCTCGCTGCTAAATCACATTACCCATTCAACAGCGTCGCCAAATGCACTCCGCCGCGATCAGCCAGCGTCTGAGCCTGCGTTCGGCACGAGAAGCCATCCGCCAGATACACCGCATCAGGGTGAGCATCGAGGGCGGGAAGTAACTCATTTTCAGCCACGGCCACACTCATCTCGTAATGACCCTTTTCCATGCCGTAGTTTCCTGCCAGGCCACAGCAACCACTCAAACGCGTAACGGTGGCACCCAAAGATTTCAGGAGCTCCTCGTCAGCGTCCCAGCCCATGACCGAATAGTGGTGGCAGTGAGGCTGAGCCACAATCTCCACACCCGTCAGATCAGGCAGGTGGCGGCTGGCGGCGGGAACTTCACCCAGGATCTCAGCCAAGGTTCGAGTCGATTGTGAAATCAACGTCGAACGAGGATCATCAGGCAGCAAATCCAACAGGTCATCACGCAAAACAGCCGTACACGACGGCTCGACTCCCACAATCGGAATGCCGTTGGCAGCAAAAGGAGCGAAAGCGTCCAGAACCTGCGTCAGATGCTTCTTGGCTCCCGTCAACTGTCCGGTAGTGATCCACGTCAGCCCACAACACACATCCGAGGCGACGATGGGTGCAAAACCGTTGGCCTCCAAAACCGACACGATAGAACGCGCGCCCTGGTCATCTAACGCCTGGCTGAAAGAATCTGCCCACACCACGATGTACCGGCGTCCCTGCGGGTCTGTAGGAGAAGCCGGGGCGTCGCTGCGCTGCAACCCCTGTTTGCGCGCCCACCGGCTAAATGTCCCCGATTGCAGGTGAACCATTGGGCGGCGCGTATCCAAACCAATCATGCCGAAAGCCAAAGACCTGATGGCTTTCACACCCAAGACAGCGTTACCAATGGCAGCAACACCAGGAATCTTAGCTGTCAGGCGCGTAATCCTCGGCAACCACCCCAAGGTGTAATGAGTCAAAGGACGAATCTTGCCCCGGTAACGACGGAACAACACCTCAGATCGATAGCGGGCCATATCGACACCTGCCGGACAATCTGACGAGCAGGCTTTACATGCCAAACACAGGTCCAGGACTTCAAGAACCTCCGGCGAATCAATCGCGCCGATCAACTGCCCGTTGGCCGCATCCTGCAAGGTGCGGGCGCGCCCTCGTGTGACGTCCTTTTCGTCCTTGCTGGCCCGCCACGTCGGACACATGAATGTCCCCGACACACTGGCCCGGCACTTACCCACGCCCGTGCAGCGGTGAACCGCGGCAGCAAAATCCCCGTGATCCTCGCGGAATGCGAAACCCCCGTCAGCTGGGAGCGAGCGGGAAGCAGGGCGTCGTAAGAAATGATCGACGAGGTCAATGCCAGGCTGAGGGTCTTGGCTACTGGTAGCAGTCTCAGCTTGGCGAACAGCCTGACGTTTAGTGGCCTCGTGCGGCGACATGGGGGCTGTGAGGACTCCAGGATTGAGCAGATTCTCCGGATCAAACAACCCTTTGACCTGGGCAAATAGGTCAAGCATGTCCGGCGAATACATGAAGCGCAACAACTCGCCACGAGCCCTACCATCACCGTGCTCTCCAGACACCGACCCGCCATGAGATGCACACACTGTGGCCGCGCGCTCAAGGAAACGGCGGGTGTGGGCGACGCCCTCGTCAGTATCGATGGGGAAGTCGAGGCGGATGTGGACGCACCCATCTCCGAAATGGCCGTAGAGCAGGCCGTCAATGCCAAACTCTTCCATGAGCGCGGTGAAATCACGCAGATAATTGCCCAGATTCTGCGGGGGAACAGCCGCGTCTTCAAAACCCGGCCACGCCTGCTCATTACCCGCACCAGTCGCAGGATCAAAGGGGGTGCGGCCGCCTAAACCAGCACCGTCAGCGCGGATTCGCCACAGGCGGGCAGCATCCTCGCCCGGCGGGTACACGGCGACAGCATCAGTATGGGCGGCCTCGGCCAGTGCGTAGGCGCGTGCCAGAGAATCTTCGGGTGAATCCCCGCCGACCTCGCACATGAGCCACCCTTCACCCGCGGGAAGCTCGGGCACCGCGCCTGGCCCATTGTGGTGGCGAACAACGTCCACAAGCCGACGGTCCAAGCCTTCAACTGCAAGAGGGGAGTGGGCGAGCAAAGTGGGAACGTCGTCGGCCACGGCAATCATGTCCGAATATCCCAGGGCCACGAGGACGGGCGCAGTCGGCAGAGGAACCAGACGCACCGTAACCGACAGAATCGTCACCAACGTGCCTTCGGTTCCCACCAGCATGGCCGCAAGATTCCGGTGCTTTTCCGGGGTGAGATGCTCCAGGGAATAACCCGAAACTTGACGGCCAAAGGAACCAAGTTCAGTTCGGATGAGCGCAAGGTGAGAATCAATGAGGCCGGCCAAACCGGAAACTTCAGGCAGCCGCGCATCGTGGCGGGTTGAAGCAGTGAATCGTCTGCCGGTGCCGTCGATGCAATCCAGGGAGACGATGTTATCCGAGGTGCGCCCCCAAGCGGTCGCATGAGGTCCGCAGGCGTTATTGCCAATCATCCCTGCGATGGTGGCCCGGTTCTGACTTGACGGATCGGGACCGAAACGCAGCCCGTATTCTTTCGCTGCTTCTTGCAGGGTTGATTCAATGCAGCCCGGTTCGACAACCGCAGTCATCTCTTCGGCATTGATGGACAGGACGCGGTTGAGGTGGCGAGTGAACTCAATAATGATGCCGGGGCCAATAGCATTGCCTGAGCACGAGGTGCCACCGCCTCGCGTGGTGACGGGAATCTGGTGCCTGCGGCACAGATCCAACGTCGTGACAACGTCGTCAACGCTGCGAGGGAACACGACTGCCAGGGGAGGGATGCGATACAAGCCAGCATCGGTGGAATAGCGCGAACGCGTGCCAATATCGCTATCAACTTCCCCTTCGATCGCTTGGATCAGAGAATCAAGGAAGGTAGCGACGCGCGCGTCATTGCGAGGGTCCGAGGGCGCGTCCGCCTGAAGAGTCTGCGTGCCGTTGGCAGGGTTGGGATCAGCGGGCGTGGCCGACCGTGATCGCATGTTGGCGTTGATGAGGTCGGCGTTGCTCATAGCTTCGATTCTGGCATGTGACCGGAGGCAAAGTTGGATCAATCAAAGTGCGGACGCTTAGCTGAACGCAGGTGTCGCCTGCGCCCAGGCAAAGATCGAATGCCGGCGGCGGAAGTTTATTCTTCTAGGACTTCGACGGTGAGGTTAGTGAAGGCGGAGTCGGTGTCGCGGTTGGGGTGGAATTGGTCGGGCTGGGTGGTTGTTCCGTCGGAGGGGCGGCATCCTGAAGCGTAAGAAATACTCATCCCTTGGTGATCAGGTACGAGGGTGACGGAGACGTAGCCGCCGTTTTGGGTGTCTTTCCAGGTGAGGTTGACATTGTCGTTTGGTTTTGATGATCTGGCTTGGCTTGGAACTGTCAGTCCTGCGGGGACGAGGTGTTTGTCCGCTAGCCGGATGACAGTGTCTTCATCAACGATTGGTAGACGATACGACCGGCTGTCGATTACCCATCCGTCCACATCGAGGCGTCCACACCCTCCTAGCCCTGGATCGTCGTAGTATCGGACTAGCCCTCCGTTGTGTTTGGCGAGGTCTGCAACGAAGGCGGTGATTAATGGTTCTGTGATGGTTTGGTAGTCTTCGATTGTTTGGCGCTGCTCAAAATCAATCTCTCCATCTGAACTCCACAAACCCACTTTGTCCTCCTTAAATGCACAGCCGCCAAGAACAGATAAGACGAGCCCTGCAGCGACAGTGAGAGTACCTATGCGCAAGGCTTTCATCGTCGACCTCCTACCACTTTGGAAATGTCATACAGAGTCTGCGTGTCATCATCCAAGTATGTTGAATGATTCCTAAAAGGATCGAACCCAAAGTCTTGATAATTAGCAGACCCTGTTGCGTCATTGGAGAGGTGTTCTACACCCTCCAACCTCATGGGGTTTATACCAAACGCAGCGTCAGGCCCCACACCCTGGACCCAATCACCTTCGGGAACTCCGGAAACGAATACACTCCCCTGATCAATCGCATACTCACTCACTGACTGCACACCTGAGCCCGGTGAGCCGAACATAATGAAATCGTCCACAACATCGGCATCCATCTGCGACATCGCAAAACCTGATGTTGTTGACCCATAGGAATGTCCTAGGAGGGTCAGATGCGGATCTGTCCCACTGGTAGTTCGTGAAGCATTCATGCCTTCCAAGAATGGAGTGAGAGAATTCGCTCCTGCATGAGCTTTTTGAGTCATCGCCGCCGATAATACTGACTGAGGTGCGTCGTAGCCTAGCCAGGCTATCGTCCCGACGTCGCTTCTCGAGACGCCGTATATGTTGTCCGCTGTTGCTTTGCGTAGTCGAACCATGTCGGTGGTGTATGCCGCCAAAGAATCAGTGACATTTGTTGTCATTCCCGGAACGAAAGTTGCGACATGCTTCGCGGAATCAACATCGCCCACGGCTACAGCAGCCTTGAGGCGCTCACCAGATGTCCCGTCCAAAACAAGCAGCGACAGAGGATCGCTGCTCTTAGAAAGCGTGAGCGTAGATTCCACAGTCCGAAGCTCAGTCAAACGTTCCTCCGCCTTCAACCACGCGTCGTAATACGATTTCATCTGCTCAGACGACAATTCAAAATCTTTCGAGATCTCATCCCACTTTGTTTTCGCTGCATCATATTCACGTTGAGCATCATCAATCATGCCGGGTAAGCGTTTGCGATTCGCCGCATCACGCACTGCGGCGGGCAAACCGTCAGTGTTTCCAAGCAACTCCCAATTGAACGGATCAGCCATGAGCGCCTTCTGGTCTGCAACGTCGAGCGCCGCCCACCACATTGCGACCTCGGTGGTTGACCAAGACGAATCCGGACGATCATCCAAACCAGGGCTGGTAGACAAATGAGTCTCCGTGGACACATAGGTGCCATTGGCTACAGCCTTCAAACGGGCGTTATACGCCGAATCTACGGAAGTAGCTTCGGCGATAGCGTCTGCAACAGCGTGCGTTAAGGCGTAATACTTCGACGCCAAGTTCGCATTGTGCTGCTGATCCCGACCGTAAACCCGGATACTGAACCATCCGCTTGAATCGAAAAACCGCCCTCTGCAGCTAGCCCCTGAGCTTTTGCCACCAAAGCCTCAACATTGGAAACACCATCACTGGCCGCAGCGGTAGCCATCATGAGTTCTGACAGCTCATTAACCCTGGCATCCAACTCCACGATGAGTTCACGCAACTGAGCCTTCATCGCATCAACAGTTTCGCCCTCAGACTGAATCGCATTAAGAGCGCGTTGAGTGTCCAAAGCAGCATCAAGAGCTTTCTGACGTTCGCTGAGCAGGGATTGAGACGCGGTAGCGAGCCCAGAATTCTCCCACGTGACAATGTCACCCCACTGTGCCATGACTAACCGAGCCTTCTAATGAGATATGCCGAGACCGGAGTCGAAACAGGCGCGACCGAAGAACCCGAACCAGAAGTGGAAGAGGAATCCAAACCGACAGCATGAAAACGGGAGGATGCTGCATCCTCGTTCGAGGAAAACATCTGGATCGACGCCGTGACATTGGCGGAGAATCGCGACAATTCTTTCGCAACAGACGATAGAGAACTGTCCACGGTCGAAGCAGCCTGCATTGCTGTTGAAGCCGACAAAGAATTCCTCATCGACATCGCGACCTGGCTGAGGATGGAGTCAATGTCAATGGCATCCAAATCCTCGGAAACCGCGCGGGCCGACGCGGACAGTACTTCCAAGTCTCCTGCGACGATGTCAATGTCGGCCATAGATGCCCCCGTGCTCCTCGCTAACTTCTCCGCCCAACGGCGCGCCCCCGCTTGCGGAAACCCTAACAAAATCATCTAAACGCCGTGGCTCAATACCATAGCGATCCTCCTGTGGGATAATGGGCGCGCATGTGCACAGCGCAAAAAGGGGAGGTGAGCCGATGGCTCTGTTCGAGTTCGAGGACGGTCACCTCATCCCAGCGCAATTCGGCTACCCGGTTTCCGACGGCATCACCCCCGACCTCGTCGATGCAATTTGTAGTCAGGCCCTCGAAATCGTTTCTCGCCCACTTTTCCCAATTACGTGGCGGGACATGTCGCGCAGCGCCGAAGACGACGGAACTCCGCGGCTGACTGCCCTTGACTCGACCGGCCAGGTTGTCTCCCTTGAAGTCGTGTCCCACCTCGACTCTGAAACGCTTATTGCGTCATTGTCGCGCTTAGCTGAAACGGCCGCACTGTCGTGGTCTGATTTGGCTGCGGAATATCCCTCCGGGGTGGAAGGCTTCAAAACCGGGTGGATCCAGTTCCGCGATTCCATGCCTCCAGCGTCTGGACCCGGCCCCCGCCTCGTCATGGTCGTAGGCTCCATCGATCCGCAAGTACGCCCAGCTCTTGACGTGCTGGCCAGCTCTGGCGTTGAGGTTCACGAGATGAACCTCCGCCAAATGTCGAATGGGCGCAAATTCCTCGAAGTGCAGGCAGTTGGACCGCGCCTGTACAGTCATGCTCCGCAGGTGGTGCTCGGCCAATCCGGGCAGATGCCTCAGATTACTTCGGTCGATATTGACGATGACGAGGCCGCACCCGAGTCGCCGGTTGAGATCGCTGCTAAAGACCAGGCTGAACCCGTTTCTCAAACTCAAACTGACGTGACGAGCGAGCAGGACGGCGAATCTGCGAAGGCTTCGCAGACCGGCGTTGCTGCTGACTGGCAGGAAAGCGACGCTGAAACGGACACGCCAGAATCGTCGGCACAATCGACCGATGCAACGGCTGCCGCTTTCGACATTGCCGGATACTCCGCTGCTGATGCCCCCGAAGAGTCGCCGCAGGTGAGCGCTGCTCGACAAGCCGGTGTTCCCGTCTTGGAACGCAATGAAGAAGGAATCCGCGCCCTCGGACAGATCATTGGCGAGGAAGTGCCGCTGGTTGCTCACTCAGATCTGGGTCTTCCCGAGGATGTATTCCTGACTGCCGACGGGCTGATTCGTGCGACCGGGGTGGAGTTTTCAACTCCCGAAGAATTCATGGATTTCGTTGGATACGGCGCGCTTGACGGTTGGGCGGAGCTGCGATTGGCCGACAGGCAGGGCCCAACTTTGGCTGAATCCCTCAATGAGGTCAATGTGGAAATCGTCCGCGAGTACGAGGGCGTTCCCCGGCACACCGGCCGAGGTCGCCACGGCGCCTAACCCCGCGAGGGACGCCCAAAACTTCCGCGAGGGACGCACAACCGGAAGTATGAGCGCGCGGACCCGCCGTGAGCGTGCCGCTCCAGTCACATCCTGCTTCACACCGAAGCGCACAACCACCGATCCATAAAGGAATACACAGCCTCACGCACATCCGGATCGGACAAGAACAAATCATGTTTGCCTGGAAAACGCGCAATCGTCACAAAATCGCCCAAATTCGCAGACCTCTCCGCATTCACGCGCACATCCAACACCGTGTCAGACGAAAAAGCCCGCTCATCCCACGCCTCGTCCAAGTACGACGACGTGGACATCATCGACAAAACAGGGCACTCCAAATGCACCCGCTTCTCAACGATTTCATGGCCCAGCATGATCGCATCCAACCACTTCGCGGGAACCGGATAGGACTCAGGCCTCTTCCACTCACGCGCAAAATCCCAGCCGACGACAGCCGGATCGTCCTCGTACCCCTTGAGGCGCTTGGGGAGGGAGAAACCAGAGCCCGCCCACCCATCGGTGGTGGACCGCCCATAGGTGCCAGGCCCGCCTGAACTCATAATTTCGAGCATCGGGTTGCGCGCGGCAATGCGGCCAATCACTGGTTGCATTGCTTCGCGCAAGCTCGCCAGAGTCTGCATTTCAAGCCAAGCAGAATTTAAGACGAGGGCGCGCACGGCTCCCGGGTGGCGGTGAGCCCACAGGGTTGCGATCAACCCGCCGGTCGAATGGCCGACGAGGACGAGTGGGAGTTTGCCTTGCTCGCTGCGGATGATCTCTAGCGCTTCGCCGATTTCCTCGTCGTAAACCGTCAAGTCATCGACGTACCCGATTGACTGCCAGGGACGCAAAGAACGCCCGTATTTTCGCAAGTCGAGGGCGTAGAAGGTGGCACCGGCCAAGGCGAGGCGGCGGGCTGCCTCGGTCTGGAAGAAGTAGTCGTTGCGCCCGTGAATGTACAGGACGATGAATCTGGGGAAACCCGTGGCTTCGGTGGGGGCAAGTGGATCTTTATGCGGCCGGTATTTGATGAGGGTGGCGACATTGTCACCCTCAGCATCGGGGAGTAACTCGATGGTTCGGGACTGGAAAGCCTGCCCGAGCAGATCTTCGCGCCACTCGCCCAATGGTGGCGGGCCGACCTTGCCCCACGGAGCCATGACATCGATAGTGGACATGGCTCCAGGGTAGATCGGCCCAGCCTCTGCGGCTATCGTCCCCTTTTGTCGAGAACAGACCTTATGGTCGTTTTTCGCGTGAAAATCAGTGATTTTTGCGCATAAAGTCTGCTCTCGGCGGAGAGGGGGATCGGGGGCGAGGGGGCTCGGCAGAGAGGCAAACCTACCGGCGACCCTGATTCTCACCTACCCGAAGGCGCGGATTGGGCCGCGGCTTCCAAGGATGAAGGACAGTGGCGCTAACGCAGCCAAAAACACCAGACTGGCAATGAACATGCCGAGCATCATGCCTTCAACTACATAGAACACCGCTGTGATCACTAGGCACATGAACACGGCTGCGCACACGATTGTCAAGAGCAGCCCGGGCAGCCAGTGGAAACGGAAGCTGTGTCCAATGGCGCGGCTCGCGCCGATTGCCCCCAACCAGAAAAGCCAGGCAGCAAACAAATGCAAGACAACCTCGGCAGGTGTGTTCTTCAGCCCGCCCAGCGCTGTTTCTAATGTGGCTGGGGTGCTCAAGCCTGGTGACGGTATCCGTGGCCCGAAGAACATTAGCAGCGCCCACCCCACGGTTGCTCCAGCCATGTGGATCAGCGACACACACCAGCCGACCAGATTCTGACCTTTTAAACCTGTACCGGACAAAGTGCCCACTGGAGTTGTCATCGTTGCTTGGACGAACCCATCAATAAGGAAAATAATGAACCAGGCAAACACCCAATTGGTGAGGGCCACGCCCAGTTCCGCAAACATCTTGACTTCGCCTGACTTTACGACGCTGATCGTCACCGGTATCAGGATGTTGACTACTTGAATGCCCAATGCGATCGCCCAGTAATGCCAGCTGTGACGAAGGTCGAGCTTGATGAGCGGCCACAAAGAGGCACGCAAACTCGACGGGGTGGGGTGCGCTGCCGGGGAAGTTGACGAGGGCGACGAGGCCGGGCGGCCAGGAACAGAGGAAAGGTTGGCGGTAGTCGACATGTCACTTCTCCTCAATGAGAGATACGAAAGCGTCTTGGAATGACAGGGATTGGATCTCGACGCCTGCAGCGGTCAAGGCTTGCATGGTCGTTGGTTGAATATTCGACACTCTGATTTCGGCTAGGCGCCCCAACGGGCGCTCACTGTGAATCTGAGCCACGGGATCGCCCTCGACAAGCGAGCGAATCCGCGCAGGATCGCCCACCAGCGCAACCGTCGATGAGCGCAACTCTTCGGCGGTTGTCGAAGCGATGATTTCGCCCTCGGAAAGGACAATGACATTCTCGATGAGGTTCTCCAGCTCGGATACTAGGTGGCTGGCGATGACGAATGCCCGGGGTTTCCCAGCTTCTTTGGCTTCCACGCTGGTTTGGATGATTTCTTCTGCCAGGGCCAGGCGCGTCGGCACGTCGAGGTTGCCGGTGGGTTCATCGAGCAGCGTCAGTGGCGCCCCCGATGCCAGTGCTAGAGCGGTCATGAACAGGGAGCGTTCCCCTTGAGACCGCTTGGCGAGGTTGCCGCGCAGCTTAATGTTGAAGCGGCGGGTGACTCGGTCGAAAGTTTCATCGCTCCAGGTGGGACGGGCCTGCGCCTGGCGGATAGTTGGTTTGGCTAACAGATTCGAGAACTCTTTGGTGTCGGTCGAATACAGTGCGAGGGCGGGCAAGTCTTCGCGGGTGAAGCGCTGGCCGAAGGCTTCTATGATCCCCGCCTGGGGTTCGAGGAAGCCGGCCATGGCTTTGAAGAAAGTTGTCTTACCCGAACCGTTGGGGCCGATGACGCCGGTGATAGAGCCGTCGGAAAAATCGGCGCTAATGTTATTGATTGCGGGCTTTTTCGTGCGCGGATAGGTGTGTGTGAGGGAGTTGATGTGGATCATCATTCGCTCCTAGGAGTCATTTCGGCGGCGAGGGCCGCGATCTGGTTGATGAGAGCTTCGGGCGCGATGCCGAGGGCGAGGCCTTGGCGCGCGACGGGGGAAAATGTGTCGTCGATGAAACTGGCTGATTGGGCTGCGACGAGGCGCTCGCGGGCTCCGTTGGCGACGAACATGCCGATGCCGCGGCGTTTGACGATGAGGCCGTCGTCGACGAGTTGTGTGAAGGCTTTGGCGGCGGTGGCTGGATTGATGCGGTAGGTCGTGGCGTATTGGGTGGTCGACATGATTTGGTCTCCGTCGAGGAGGGCCTCGATGAGGATTTGATGTCGAATGTCGTTGGCGATCTGGACGTAGATCGGGGTGGTGGAGTCGAGTTCCATGAAAACACCTCCTTACTGGTTCTTTACATGATTAATGAACCATAGAAGTGGTGAAGGTGTCAAGAGGTGATGGTCGGGTCATTAGTGTCGCGAATCAAGGATGTGCAGGACATGTGCGTCCTTCGGGGAACTTTTGGGCGTCCCTCGAGGGACAGATGTGCGTCCTTCGCGCTAGTTTTGGGTGTCCCTCGGGGCGAAGACGGAGGCGCGCGAACCGATCCGCTGATTGAGGAACTCATCAATCAAGGCAATGAGCTGATCCGACTCGATCAGGAAACCGTCATGGCCGTGGTCCGAATGAATCTCCCTGTAATACGCGCCAGAAATCCCATCGGCCATCTGCCAAACCTGCTCGGGGAAGAAGAGGCGATCCGAATCCACAGCGACCACCAGCGTCTTTGCCGTGACCCTAGCCAACGCCTCGCGCTGGCCTCCGCGGTCACGCCCGACATCGTGACTGAGCAAGGATCGACACAAAGTCACATAGGACCCCGCATCAAAACGGCGCACGATCTTCTCGCCGTGATAGTCCAAATACGACTCAACCGCCAAACGGCCCCCGTGCAACGGGTCCTCCTCGCGCTGGGGGAGCCGACCAAAACGAGCATCTAACTCGCTGGGCGAGCGATAGGTCGTGTGGGCGATCTGCCTGGCTAAAGCCAATCCGGCCGTTGGCCCGACCTCGCCCTCGTAATAGTCGCCGCCCTTCCAATTTGGATCCAGCTCAATCGCACGGATCTGAGTGTGACTCCACGCCGCCTGGTCTGCGGTGGTCTGAGCTCCCGAAGCCACAACAATCAGACGTTCAACGCGCTCCGGATAACTCACCGCCCACTCAATCGCCCGATGCCCACCCAAGGAAGCGCCCACGATTAGCGACCACGTCTGGATGCCCAGCAGGTCCGCTAAACGAGATTCCGCAAGTACCTGGTCGCGCGTAGACACCACGGGGAAGCGCGACCCCCACGGCTTCCCATCGGGAGCGGGCGACGCCGGTCCAGTTGACCCCTGGCAGCCTCCCAAAACATTCGCGGCCACGACAAAATATCGGTCAGTGTCAATAACTTTGCCGGGCCCGACGATCTGCTCCCACCACCCGGGGGTCGGTTGGCCTGGGCTTGCCGGTCCAAAGACGTGGGCGTCTCCGGTGAGTGCGTGGAGGATCAAGACCGCATTGGACTTTGCTTCGTCCAACTCGCCCCACGTCTCATACGCCAAGGTGGCGCCGGGAAGTACAGAGTCGTTTTCCAAGCGCAGGGAACCCAAATCGGCGAATTGGCGTTCAGCAACCGGGTCGCCGGGGTGCCAGCCGCCTGAAACGGGTGCGGGCGGCAGTTGCGTACGAGACATGGGATGAGCCTAACGTCAGGAGCGGACGAGGACGAGCGTGGGGTGCTGGCTGGCAACGAAGTTGGGCGGCCGTGCGCATGGGGAACGAGGCCGCGCTGTCGCACGGGGCAACGAGGCCGGCCCCGCACGCAGATCAGGCGTCTGTGGCCCTAGCCTTCGCAGCCGCCGCGAACCCAAGCTCCAGGTCGGCGAGGATGTCCTTGATGTTTTCAATACCAATTGACAGGCGCACGGTGCCCGGTTCGATATTGATGTGGCGCAACTCGTCCTCGGTGAGCTGAGAGTGCGTGGTCGACGCAGGGTGAATCACCAGGGACTTTGCGTCGCCGATATTGGCCACGGTTGGCAGTAGCTCCAGGCCGTTGGCGAAGGCGCGTCCGGCATCGTACCCGCCTTTGATGACGAAGGACAGGAGGCCGCCAGCGCCGCGCGGCGCGTACTTGAGCTGGAGTGCGTGGTGGGGCGAGGACTCCAGTCCCGCATAGTTCACGGATTCAACTTGCGGGTGAGCTTCGAGGTGCTGGGCGACGGCCAGGGCGTTGTCGACGTGGCGCTCGACGCGCAGGGACAGCGTCTCAATTCCCTGTTCAATGAGGAAAGCATTAAATGGCGACGTGACGGCGCCCAAGTCGCGGTTGACCAGAGTCTGTACGCGCAGTAAGAAAGCCAGGTTGGCTCCCAGGGCCCCGTCCTTGCCGAAGGTCTCGCCAAAGACGATGCCGTGGTAGGAGGCTTCCGGTTCATTGAATTGGGGGAAGCGTTGCGGCTGAGTCGTGTAGTCGAAGTTTCCTGAATCTACGATCACGCCGGCGATAGAGGTTCCGTGTCCGCCCAGGTATTTTGTGGCCGAGTGGACGACGATGTCCGCTCCCCACTCGATGGGCCGAATGAGGTACGGCGTTGCCACCGTGTTGTCAATGATCAGCGGAACACCAACCTCGTGGGCGGCTACGGCGATGGTTTCAATATCGAAAATATCGCCCTGCGGGTTCGGGATGGATTCGCCAAAATACGCGACGGTCTTGTCGTCGGTCAGGTCCTTCCACTGTCGAGCGTTGAGCGGATCGTCGACGAAACGGGCTTCAATTCCCAGTCGTGACAGGGTGTTGCGCAAGAGGGTGACGGAGCCGCCATAAAGGGAGGGCGAGGCGACGATGTTGTTGCCTGCCGAACCCAGGGCGAGAATGGTCAGGGCTGCTGCGGACTGACCCGACGAGACGAGCAGGCCGCCGACCCCATTTTCGAGGGCCGCGACGCGAGCGCCGACCGCGTCGGTCGTCGGGTTGGTCAGGCGCGTGTAAATCGGGCCGAGCTCGTTGAGAGCAAAGCGGGCGGCAGCCTGTTCAGCATTTTCGAAGGCGTAGGAAGAGGTCTGGTAGATCGGCAGCGACGTGGCGCCGGTTTGAGGATCTTGATCCCAGGCGGAGTGGATCTGCTTGGTTTCAAAAGACCAGTTGGCTTCGTTGGTGTAAGTCATGGGGTGCTCCTTGGACATTAGGGGGAAGGTCTGGGAGCGGGTGAACGCCCTGGTGGACAAGGGTCCTGGCAAATATGTCGATGTGTGGCCGGTGGCGTCTCCCGCGGGGATGGGTGCTGGGGCGCGACTACGCGGCAGGGCTGACGCGTAGTCAGCTTGGCATTCGACGGAACATGACTCCGAGATTAGAGGCAGGCGAAGTTGGCTGCTAGTTGTCCCACAGTCCGGACTTTTGTGAAAGAGGAACGAGGGCGAGGTCGATCCGGCCTTTTGTGAAAGAAGGGTGAGGTTGGTCCGAACTTTTACGAAAGAACAACGAGGGCGAGGCTGATCGCGACCGCGTAAGGTGTGACCCCCGCTGAAGGCTATGACTTTCTAAGCCTTGAGGCTCGCTCGGGCCTGTGGCGGGAGATTGGCGAAAACCACGCTTCATGGTGCATATGTTGCGGTTGTGACTAATTTGAAAGTTGTGATGTTTGTGAATAACTGTGAATCTTGTTGCGTGTGATGCTTAGGATGTTCTACCCTCAACACGATGCGTACCCTCGCTGGTGCGCTGCAGAAATAATCCCGACGACAGGTGAATCAGTGACCACGACTCCAACGCGATGGACCCGGCTGCGCACCCGCATGGCCGCAGTTGTCATCATCGCCACAGCAGCACTGACCCTTCCTCAGCTCGCCCAAGCAGCTCCTTCAGAAGATGAGATTGCCCGGGCTCAAGCTGCCGAGGAAGCAGCCAAGCTCTCCGTCGCCGAGATTGAAGTAAGGCTTGCAGCAGTCACAGCCAACGCTCGTAAAGCGGTTGAAGACGCGCAGATCGCTGCCGAAGAACTCAACGCAGCCAACATCGCCCTAGGCGAAGCCACCGCCACCGCGGACAAGGCGCAAAAGGACGCAGACAAAGCACGCGCCGAATTCGAACAGGGCAAGAGGGAAATCGCCCAAGTAGCTCAGACCGCCTACCGCGAAGGCGCGTCCTCGCTGGATTCGCTGGCTCCCTACCTCGATGCAGATGGCCTGCGCACAGTCGAAACTAAACAGACCACCATCAACAACTTCTCCGCAGCCGCGGACACCAAGATGCAAAAGGTGGCCGCCCTCGAACAAGTCGCTGATGTCATGCAAGGCGCCGCTGACTCCGCACTCGCTGAGCAAGAGAAGGCAACCGCGGAAGTTGCTGAGCGCACCAATGCCGCACAAGCTGCAGCCGACCAGGCCGTCCAGCTGCAGGCAAGCACCGAGATTCAGCGCCAGGCTTATATTGAAGAGCTCGCGCAAAAGCAAAACACCACAGTTGAACTGATCCAGCAGCGCGAAGCAGCCCTTGCTGCCCAACGTGCAGCAGCCGAAGAAGCAGCAGCTAAAGCTGCCGCGGAAGAAGCTGCACGTCAAGCTCAAGCCGAAGCTGCCGCCGCAGCTCAGCGTGCTCAAGAAGAGGCTCAACGACGTGCTGCAGCAGCCGAGGCAGCCGCAGCCCAGCAAGCGGCAAACGCAGCTGCCCAACAGGCAGCCGCACGACGCGCTGCCGACCAGGCCGCCGCAGCGCAGGCCGCAGCCGCTGCAGCGCAGGCCGCAGCTTCGAACAATGCGCCTAGCTCGTCAGGTGGCGCAGGAACCGCCATCGCAGCAGCTAAGTCCTACCTGGGTGTTCCCTACGTGTGGGGCGGCGAATCCTACGGCGGCGTCGACTGTTCTGGTCTGACCATGCTTGCCTGGCGTCAAGCTGGTGTTTCCTTGCCTCACTACTCCAAGTCCCAGTACAACTATGGGACTAAGGTTTCGCTGAGCAATATCCAGCCCGGTGACTTGATCTTCTGGTCCTCGAACGGATCGCAGTCTGGTATCTACCACGTTGCTATCGCGCTTGGCAACGGGCAGATGATTGAGGCTCCGACTTTCGGGATGACAGTGCGAATCACGTCGATCTACGGCTGGGGAAGTCTCATGCCTTACGGCGTGCGTCTCTGACACGCGTTGCACAGAATCCGGACCACATCTCGCCCGCTCACCGATATCGCTTTGCGAATCGGTTCGAAACCCACCGTTCTGTGTTGAAACCCACTAATACGTCGACGCCGGTTCGTGCACGAACCGGCGTCGACGTATAACAGTGGATCTGGGTGAAAGCGGCGGGTGTTGGCACTTATTGGGTGCGAACCACCTGTCGGGTCAGTGCTCGCCGCGAGCCTGGGCTTCCTTCAAACGCTGATAGGAACGCTGAATCTCTTCCTCAGCGGCTTGACGTCCCACCCAGTGCGAACCCTCAACCGACTTGCCGGGCTCCAAGTCCTTGTAGATCTCGAAGAAGTGCTGAATTTCCAGGCGATGGAACTCGGAAACATCATCAATCTCGGTGCGCCATGAAGCCCTCTGATCCGAGGCGGGAACGCACAAAACCTTGTCGTCGCCACCCGCTTCGTCCTTCATGCGGAACATGCCCAGTGCGCGACAACGGATCACACAACCGGGGAAGGTCGGTTCCTCCAAAAGAACGAGGGCATCCAACGGATCGCCGTCCTCACCTAGGGTGTCGTCAATAAAGCCATAGTCATCTGGATAGCGGGTGGACGTGAACAGCATTCGGTCCAGGCGGATCCGTCCGGTCTTGTGGTCGATCTCGTACTTGTTTCGATTTCCCTTGGGAATCTCGATGGTGACGTCGAACTCCACGCTGTGCTCCTTGCATGTTTGCCGCGCGCTGCACGGGTGTCGGATCGATAGGTCTGCTCCTACGCCACTAGAGTTGTTGTGCAACGTGACATCCATGAAGGGACATCCATGCGGCGAAGGACTATGGCTGCGATTGTAGGCGCTTGTGCGGCCTGCCTCGCGCTAGGCGGGTATGTCGTGGCAGATGTTCAAGACCGCGTTCTGGGACTACTCACTACGTCCCCGCAGCTTCAAGCCGCCGGCCCGCCACAGATGACACCCCAATCTGGGCTTGCGCTTCCAACGATTACTGCTGTCGAGGGTACTCCCGTGGAGCCCCGATCCGTTCAAAACTTGTGGGCATCGGTTGAAAGTGCCGCTCAAGACGGCGAATGGAAATCATGGGGCATGGTCATTGACGCCTCCACCGGCGAAGTTCTGCTCGACGCGCAGGGCACCAGCGTTCACACTCCCGCCTCCATTACAAAGGTTGTTACAGCCTTCACCGCTCTTTCCCAACTCAATGGGTCGGACACACTGACCACTGGGACGAAACTCTCAGGAACCACCGTGTACCTGTGGAGTGAAGGAGACTTACTGCTTTCCGCCGGAACCGGCGACAAAGAACAGGTTTCAGGACATGCGGGACTGGCCGACTTGGCCGCCGACACGGCAGCGCAGCTGAGAGAACGTCAGATCGGCTCTGTGACGATCAACTGGCCCACCAACCCCTTCGCAGGCGACGCGCATCTTCCTGCCTGGACCGAGCAGGGCACAGCAAGATTCGAAGGCCAGGTGTCCGCGATGGCCATCGATGCTGGTCGAACAAGCCCGGGTGCATACTCTTTCTCGTCAACTCCTGCAGCCGATGCTGCCCAGGCGTTCGCTCAAGCACTTGCTGAACAAGGTATTGAAGTAACGATGGGCAGCCAAACGGATGCCCCCGAAGATGCAGAGCCCCTCGCCTCAGTGGAGTCGGCCACCGTCGCTCAACAAGTCAGGTGGATGCTCCACGAGTCTGACAACACCCTCGCCGACCAATATTGCAGGCTTGCGGCAGATGCCGCTCGAGTGGAAACCTCCTACGCTGGCGCGGTCTCAACCGTCAGAGCCACCCTCGAATCCGCAGGAATCCCCACGGACGGCATGTCTTTGGGGGACTGTTCCGGCCTGTCTGAAGACGATCGGTTGAGCCCCGAAACTCTGGTTCAAACGATCCGTGTTTCCATGACTGATCACAACAACGACGCGGATGAATTGATCCGTTCACTGCCGTGGGCAGGACTGCAAGGCTCGATGGCATCTCGCTTAGACGAGGGCGCTGGAGCCGCCAATGTTCAGGCGAAAACGGGTTCTTTGTCGATGGTTGCATCCTTATCGGGCGTCGTGTCTACGTCTTCGGGTCGCCTGCTGATTTTTGCGATTGGTAACGAAGATGTTCCCGATGACGCGGCTGCTTTGACCAGGCCCCACCTCGACAACTTTGTGGAAGGGCTGGCCAACCTATGATCGAACTTCCCGTCACAGCTACAGACATCGCGCGATTCGTCGCCGCGTGGACACCGCCAGGGCCTGACTGCGCGCCAACCGCGGCCTCGGGTATTGTCACGCGACTGCGCAAGGCCGTGGTCTGGGCCGATGAGCAGGCGCGCGAATTGTCTGCTCCCGTTGGAATGAGTGGCGCCATCGAGGAGGTCGCCCAACGCCCCACCCTCATTGTCGAACGCGGCGGAGCAATCGTGGCTTGTGGGCGAGTCTTCGACCAGGTGCTGGATGTGCGCACCCCCAGGTCTTTGGTCGCACAAGGCGTTGCGATGGGAACTTTGATCCGCCAGGCCACGGGCTTGTGGGATCCGATTCGGCGTCAGCGGCTACTCATTGCCCCCAATGTTCTTGCTGCAGCTGGCCGCTACGGCCTCGACCAGAAGGACTGGTGCAAGTGGGTGGCCCTGCGGACAGGACTGCGCGCATCCTTGTTTGTTCAGGCCCCTTTCCTCGTTGAACAGATCCGCAGGCTCACCGTTTCTCACAATGACGATGATCTCCTAGCACTCGTGTTGCTCATTGATGCGTTGCCGTTGGCTCAGATGCAGGCATTGACTCCCACCGATTTGGCGTCGATTAGGTGGCTGCGCAACCACCGTGCTGGCTCTGGTGGAGCATCCGTGTTCCGTGCTTTTGCGACCGCTGGCCTACCGGTTGCCCGGATGGACATTGTCCAGGCACAGGCGGAAGCTTTCGCCAGTTTTGTCGTTGACGAACAGGCTGTGGTGGATCTGCTAGCTCAGCCTGCGCATTTGCCCTCTGTCGCAGAGCTGGCTACGCCTGACGAGTGGCTGGCTCGTGTGCGCTAATGAGGGTCACGAGGGCGAAGCCCTTCCGGTTCGTGGGACTTTCAAGGGGCACGAGGACGACAGCCTCGACCCGCAGCTGAGCACTGCGAAGGCCACAGAATTGTCCACGGCCTCCCAACTGGTTGGCCCTAACCCCACTGGGGCACTCGGCCGCGTATCTCTGGCAGTGCGCGCCGCCCTCGAACCCCTGCGAGCCCAGCCGCCGAAAGTCGTGTTCGTTGGGTTGTCCGGGGGAGCTGACTCTTTGGCGCTGACCCTTGCGGCCGCCGATATTTGTAGCCGATGGGGTATCCGGTTAGAAACCATCACCGTCAACCACGGTCTAAGACCCGAGTCTTTCGATGAGGCTGTTCGCGCCAGTGAAACTGCGCAAGCCCTGGGAGTGGGCGGACAGGTGACCACAGTGGACGTGGCTGCAAACCCCGGGGGCGAAGGCCCAGAGGCCGCGGCCCGAACAGCACGCCTCGACGCCCTGCGGACCTACGCACGCTTTGAGGGAGGCGCAGACCAGGCTCCAGTCCTGCTTGGCCACACCATGGATGATCAGGCTGAAACCGTTTTGCTACGCCTAGCCCGCGGGTCGGGCGCAGGTTCGCTGCGCGCTATTGATGCAGACACCGTTGATGACTTCGGGGTGCGATGGATCAGACCGCTACTGAGGGTACGCCGCGAAGACACCCGTGAGGCGTGCCGCCAAGCAGGACTGACCTGGGTGGATGATCCCACCAACCAACCCGACGGCCCATGGAGGGCAGCAGACGGGTCAGCCCTGCGGCGTGCGGCGGTGCGCGCCTATGCCCTCCCGGCGCTAGCGCAAGCCTTGGGCGTAGACCCGGTGCCCGCCCTCGTACGAACAGCCCAGCTTGCCCAAGCTGACGACGAAGCCCTCAATCAGTGGGCATGCACAGCGTGGAAGGACAGCGTCATCATCCACCGCAAAACTGGCCCCGCACCGGCGATAGCCGAATCAGTCGAAGCCAGTGTCGAGGCGCTCGCGGCACTGCCCGAAGCCGTGGCCACGCGCGTGTTGCATCGTATGGCTATTGAGGCTGGAGCCCGACCCGGCGACCTTTCTGCCGGACATATCAATGCGATGTTTCGCCTGGTCAACAAGTGGCATGGACAAGGACGTGTTGCCCTTCCCGGAGCTGTGGCAAACCGTGCGGGCCGAGGTCGCGGTCAAGCCAAAATTGAGGTGAGAAAGATTCGCTGACAGTGAGATTGTCGGTCTGCGTCGCAGTTGGACGTGCGCATGTGGCACGCTAGGACAGTTAATACCCTCGCGTGCGGGGAACTGAAGGAAGAGAAGAGGGGCGCGTGGACGCGACTGACATGGGAGAAGACCTCAAAGAGGTTCTTGTTTCCGCCGAAGACCTGGATCGTCGGCTCGAAGAGATCGCCGCTGAAATTGACCGCGACTACGCGGGCAAAGAAATCCTGCTTGTTGGTGTTTTACGCGGAGCCGTCATGGTCATGGCAGACCTATCGCGCAAACTCCACACCCCCCTCCAGATGGACTGGATGGCCGTGTCATCCTACGGTTCGGGCACCCAATCCACGGGCGTCGTCAAAATCCTCAAAGACCTTGACCAAGATGTGTCGGGCCGTGACGTGCTCATTGTCGAAGACATTATTGACTCGGGACTGACACTGTCCTGGCTGCGTTCCAACCTCCTGAGCAGGGGAGCTGCTTCGGTTGAAATCGCGACCGCCCTGCGCAAACCCAAATCCGTCAAGATTGAAGTTCCCGTCAAATATGTGGGCTTTGAGATCCCGGACGAGTTTGTCGTCGGCTACGGCCTGGACTACGACGAAAAATACCGCCACCTGCCGTTCATTGGCACCCTCGCGCCCCACGTTTACGCCAACTGAGGCCGGGCAAATATAGCTCTGAAAGAGTCGGAAGAAGGACATTCGTGACTGAGAACGTCAAGAAGCGCCGAGTCAATTGGGCGTGGGTTGTCATCCCGCTCCTCGTCCTCATGGTGGGCGGCTGGTTCCTGTGGCAAACCTTCCAGCCACGCGCCGTTGACACTTCGGAGGGCCTGGAGATTCTCAAGGGAGACACGGTTGAACGGGTTGTCCTCAACGAAGGCACTCAGCAGGTCAACCTGACCCTCAATAAGTCCTACACGCACAAGTCCACAGGGGTTGGCGATTCGACTCGCGAGCTTGGTAAGTCCGTGTACTTCACGTACTCCTACGCTCAGACCGAAGACATCCTCAGTAGCGTCGAGAAGGTTGATCCGAAGAAGGGCTGGAACGCTATCCGCCCGCAGGCTTCGTTCCTGTCGACGATCTTCCAAATGTTCTTCCCCCTGCTGCTACTGCTGGTGGCCTTCTGGTTCATTATGGGCCGCGTCGGTGGCGGCAGAATGATGGGAGGATTTGGCCAATCCAAAGCCAAAGAGTTCAACCAGGAACGCCCGGATGTCACTTTTGCTGACGTTGCTGGCGAGGACGAGGCCGTCGAAGAGCTCGAAGAAATCCGCGAGTTTTTGGCGGCGCCGGAAAAGTTCCACAAGGTTGGTGCGCGCATCCCTCGAGGCGTCCTGCTGTATGGCCCTCCTGGAACGGGTAAGACGCTGTTGGCTAAGGCTGTTGCCGGTGAAGCCCACGCCCCGTTCTTCTCCATTTCCGGTTCGGAGTTCATGGAGCTGTACGTAGGCGTTGGTGCCTCGCGTGTGCGTGACCTTTTTGAGCGAGCCAAAAAGAATTCACCTGCCATCATCTTTGTCGACGAGATTGACGCCGTGGGTCGCCACCGCGGTTCGGGTATTGGCGGCGGCAATGATGAACGCGAACAGACCCTCAACCAGCTCCTCGTCGAGATGGACGGCTTCGATGATCGCGCCAACGTCATTTTGATTGCCGCGACGAACCGACCCGACATCCTCGATCCCGCGTTGCTGCGTCCCGGGCGCTTCGACCGACAGATCGCCGTGGAAGCTCCCGACTTGAAGGGGCGCGAAGCGATCCTCAAGGTTCATGCCTCAGGCAAACCAATGACTCAGGATGTGGACCTGCGCCAGATTGCTAAGCGCACCCCCGGTTTCACGGGTGCAGACTTGGCGAATGTGCTCAACGAGGCTGCGCTGCTGACGGCCCGCTCGAATGCTGACCTGATTGATAATCGCGCGGTGGATGAGGCCATTGACCGCGTGATCGCTGGTCCGCAGAAGCGCACGCGCGTCATGAACGACCACGACAAGGCAGTCACCGCTTACCACGAGGCTGGCCACGCTTTAGCGGCCGCCGCCCTGCGCTACACCGACCCGGTGACGAAGGTGACGATCCTTCCGCGAGGACGCGCCCTGGGCTACACGATGGTGATGCCCGTGGAGGACCGCTACTCCAAGACACGTAACCAGCTACTGGACGACCTCGTCTACGCGATGGGCGGACGCGTCGCCGAAGAACTGGTGTTCCGCGATCCGTCGACCGGTCCGGCCAATGATATTCAACAGGCCACCAAGACGGCCCGCGCCATGGTCACCGACTACGGCATGTCTGACCGCATTGGCATGGTCAAGCTGGGGACGACTGACACCGAAGCCTTTGGTCACGGATCAGGCCAGCCCCAGGGTGGTGGCGTGTCTGGCGAGACGGCCGCCATCATTGATGCGGAGGTCCGCAAGCTCCTTGACGATGCGATGCGTGAAGCCTGGGAGATCCTCTCGCGCAACCGACACATCCTTGACACCTTGGCTTCCCGCCTCCTTGAGGAAGAAACCCTGGACGAAGCTCAACTTGCGGAAATTTTTGCTGACATCCACAAGCAGGATGAGCGGCCCGTTTGGAACTACGCGTCCGACGCAGCTGTCCCCGGCACCGTCATGGGAAACCCTGTAGGCACATCGAATGAGCCCCCCACGGCTCCGCCCGCAGACCTAGGTGAGGATGCTGTCCAAGCTCCCTCGGAGGACAACTCATGAACTATGACGCTCAAGGAGTTGAGAAAGCGTCACGCGACCTGCTCATCGCCATTGGTGAGGATCCGGATCGCGAAGGTCTGTCCGGTACCCCCGATCGTATGGCCCGCGCCTGGAAAGAACTCCTATCAGGGTTGGATGAGGACCCGCGTGAGTACCTGCGCACCCAATTCCATGCTGGCACCGACGAGCTGGTCCTGGTTCGAGATATTCAATTCCATTCGGTGTGCGAACACCACCTGCTGCCCTTCTACGGGCGCGCGCACGTGGGCTACATTCCCCGCGGCGGTGTGGTGACTGGATTGTCGAAGCTTGCTCGAGTCGTTGAAGGATATGCGCGGCGCCCCCAGGTTCAAGAGCGTTTAACCGCCCAGATCGCTGATGCCATTGACGAGGTCCTCAATCCTCAGGGTGTCACCGTTGTCCTCGAAGCTGAGCACATGTGCATGTCGATGCGCGGGGTCAGCAAGCCAGGATCGTCCACCGTGACGTCTGCTCTTCGCGGCATCATGAATGACGGCACCACTCGCGCCGAAATGATGGCTCTGGTGCTGGGAGGACGTCGCTGACGTGATGATCCCTCAGCCGCTCATGCCCTCAGGTTTGACTCTGCCCGAATTGCTAGGTTCAGCGCTTCGGGATCGTCAGGGCCGCCCTCGTACAGCGGTTATGGGAATCCTTAACGTCACGCCCGACTCCTTTTCTGACGGAGGACGCTGGTCAACCACCGACGCCGCTGTTGCCCACGCAATGGACATGGCGGGCCAGGGAGCTGCGATCATCGACATTGGCGGAGAATCCACGCGCCCCGGTTCAACGCGGATCGACGAGGACGAGGAATGGCGTCGCATTGGTCCTGTTATTGATGCTCTGGTTGCCAAGGGGATTGTTGTTTCGGTCGATACCTTGCATGCGGCGACGGCTCGGCGCGCGGGCGAATCTGGCGCGTCGATCATTAACGATGTATCCGGTGGCATGTGGGATGAAGGAATGAACGAGGCCGTGGCCGAGTCCGGCTGCGCATACGTCATCCAGCATTATCGGGCCTTACCTGGAATGCCTGGTGAATCTTTCGACTACGGCGACGATGTGGTGGGCACCCTTCTGGAACGCATGAGGGTCCAGGTTGATGCGGCACTGGAAGCTGGGGTGAAGCGCGAGTCAATCATTATTGACCCGGGCTTAGGTTTTTCGTTGAACCCAACCCAGTGCTGGACGATTGTTGAGCAGATGGATCGTTTGAACTCCTTGGGCTTCCCAGTGCTTATCGGAGCGTCGCGCAAGCGTTTCATTGCTGAGACCGGCGAAGATAGAGACCTTGTCACTGCGAGGATTTCTGCGCAGTGTGCGAGCCAGGGAATGTGGGCCGTGAGGGTTCACAATGTGGCAGGTAATGCGCGTGCAATTGTGGACACAATGGAACAGGGTGGTGAGGACTGAGCGTGGGCAAACGGCTTGATGTCATCACGCTGCGCGGTTTAACGGCGGACGGCGTGCACGGGGTTCTACGCGAAGAACAGACTTCGAAGCAGCCTTTCTGCGTTGACGTGTCCATGTGGCTGGATGCCTCGCTTGCAGCGGCCACCGACGACATTAATGACACCGTGTCCTACGCGCAGGTTGCTGACGAGGTTGTTGAGATTCTGACGGGCCGTTCTGTCCGGCTTATTGAGACTCTGGCTCACACCATTGCTGATCGCTTGATGGAGCATCGCCACACCGTGGGCGTGGAGGTCACGGTTCATAAACCGAAAGCGCCGATCAGCCAGGTGTTTGCTGACGTTTCTGTGACTGTGCGACGAGGCGTTATCGGCGATCAGCCTCGTGTCGAGGACGAGGCCCTCTGCCTATCTCACAAGAGCGCGGCGACTGAAGACATCTTTGACGTGCCAGCCAGAATTGGCGAAAGCGAGTCTGCATCCACCGAGGGGGACAACCCCCATGCGCCTCAATCTTTAGTGCCTGACACCGAATCCAAGCCGGTGGAAGATCCGCAGCCTGAAGAACGCTGCGCGGTCCTCGCCCTTGGGGGCAATGTTGGTGATGTGCCATCGACTTTGATGCAGGCAGTGTCACTACTGATTGAAACTTCGGGCATCAGAGTTGATGAGGTCTCGCCGCTGCTGCGCACCCGACCGGTGCTTGCGGCTGGCCAAGATGCTCAAGATGACTACTGGAATAGCGTTGTCCTCATTCGCACGACGCTGAGCCCCGAGGAACTTCTGGGGTTGACCAGCCAGATTGAACACTCCCTTGGCCGCGTCCGCGACGAACGCTGGGGTCCGCGCACCATCGACATTGACATCATTCAAATTGAGGGCGTGGTCAGTGACGAGCCGTCGCTGACATTGCCTCATCCTCGTGTTCGCCAACGTGCCTTCGTCCTGGCTCCCTGGATGATGGCAGATCCTGATGCTGTCCTTGAAGGCAAAGGCAAGGTTGGCGATCTGCTGCAGTTGACTCCTGACCGTGACGGAATCATCGATGCGGTTGCCGATTGGTTAGAAGACCCTGAAACAGTGGTCGCTGAATCGGATGAATATCTGGCCAGCCAGCAACACGAGGCCGACGCGGATGCCTGCGTTGAAGATTCTTCTACTGAAGAACTGGCCGCTGATGAGGCTGATGTTGCCGAAGCTGATACGGCCGCGCAAACTCTCTCGTCTCAGCCTGTTAGCGGTCCGAGCCGCCTCGACCTCGTGCCAGAAGCCTCTAAGACTGGGCTTGCGCCCGTTGACGATGGCTCGGATATTGTCTGGCGCAAACTCTGGAGCAAGTGGGCGGCAACACCTGCGGTGTCTGATTCGCAGACCGAACCAGTCGGCGACACTGAAAAGCCGGAGCTCGAGCCTTCCGATGGGGTAGATAAGACGCACGCGGTCACTGATAACGACGCCCAATCCTTCAGCACTGATAACGACGTCGAAATGTCGATCCCCCAGGACCTCGCTCCCAATTCCCCTGGGAATCAGGACTCCCACGGGGACCTGGATTCTCTTGAGACCGAGGCTTCCCCTGAAGGTGAGAACTCGGATGAAGCCCAGGCGGCGCCTCGTCCTCGCTGGTTGCCACTGAACATCGACACCACGCAAAGCCAAGCAGCTTTGGCAACTGCAGGTGAAACAACACCGGCGCCCGTGCATCGAGCAGATATTCCCGAACGCCTACTCACCGCCCCGCAATGGGAATCCATTACCGGCTCTGGCACCCACGGAACCAAACATAATCCTGCCGCTTCCACGCCGAATCGATCCGAGGGTCGCAGTCAGCGGTCGCCTCGCTTACCGCAGTGGAACTTCTCGAGGTCCTCGGTCCGAATTGTTGACGAGGTCGCTCCCAGCTCGTCGGCTACGTCGCTGATACCTGCGGCACCGTCCGATGTTTCGGTTGAGCACGGCAAGAATGACACTCACGAATCACTGACTCCGCGCCGCTCCATTCTGGATCCTCAGCTGCCCGAAGGCACTCCCATCGGGCCGCTGAACGACGACGAAATCACCTCGACCGGAATCCTGCGTAAAGCAGTCATTCGTCCGACCACCACCGGTCAGCTGCCTATTACAAAGAATTCAGATTCAACGCCATGAAGCCGATCTCGCTGCTTGGCTTGGCCGGAATCGGAGTCGCGACAGGAGCGATCTCGGCGGTAGTGACTTTCATGATGATCACTGTCGGCGGGTCGCCTGTCATCATTACGCCGTTCCTCGCAGTTCTCATGCTGTGTATCGCTGGAACGCTGTGGTGGGCAGGGCTTCATGTGCGCCGTTTCCGCTCCGATAAGGACACGTGGATGACAGCCCTTGCCGCGGCCCGCGTTGCTGCTGCGGCTCGGGCCTCCTGTGCAGTGGGAGCTCTGATGTGTGGGGGGCTTCTTGGCATCGCTGTGGCTTGTCTAATGCGCATGGATGCCGCAGCGATGCTGCAAAACGCTTTAGCTGCAGGTTTAGCGGCCGTGGCAGCGGGTGTGCTGACCTCGGTGGGTGTGGTCGTGGAACGTTGGTGCACTCTCGAACCCGACGACGATCAAGACGCCGGCGGTCAGACCCCTACGGCCTCGCCGGCTTAAAGGGCGTGCGCATGAGTCAGTGGCCGCACTTAGACTGAACCTGCTGCATGCAGCGTGCCCTCTTTTACCACTTTTACCCTGGACGGTAGTTTCTAAGAATGCCCACCAAGAAGTCCGCTCCTCGACGCCCGCAGAAGAACCTTTGGCCCCGACGCATCATTACCGGCACGGGTCTTGTGCTGATCATCGCGTTGATCGTGTGGCTGATCTGGTCCATCGTTGCCGCCCTTTTTGGTTCCAACGCCGACGAGGCCGCGCCCTCGTCGGCAGGGGAGTTTGGCACGCAGTCGGCTGTAGTCAGTCCTCAGTCTGGCCCGCGCCAGGACTCGTCCGGATATGAACTTGAGAGCAGTGAGGAATTGACGCGAGACGGCATTCTTGACGATGCGACCGGCCAGGTGCGCCAACCCGAATGTCTTCAAGCGGACCTGTCTTATTCGTCGAGTGCGATTAATGGCTTGGTTGGTAGCGAACAGAGTTTTAACGTGACGGTTCATAACAGTGGCAAGACAGCCTGTTTGACCACGTTAGAAAGTCTGAATCTGAGCGTTCGTACCGGCGATCAACTGGTCTATGACTCGGCTCAGTGCACCGATCAACTTGCGTGGAAGTCCAAGAAATTGCTTTTGAGCCCAGGGCGTGAATGGTCGGGTTCGATCGCGTGGGACGGCAAAGTCTATGAGGACGGATGCTCCACGCCCGACGGTGGAGCTCCCAACGCAGAGGCTGGAACCTACCGGGGGCAACTGGTGGTTAAGTCGGTGATGACAGGCGAGGAAATGGTCTTCGTCATCGATGAGCCAGCCCCTGAGGAATAGCCAGGCGCTGGGCGTTCTAGTTAGCGGCTCACCACCCGACGATGCCGTTGGCTGCCATCTGTTCCTGGTGCTTGAGATTCTCGAAGATCAGCTTGGCGCGATACGGCCCGATGCCCTCGATTGCTTGAAGCTCATCCACGGTTGCATTGCGCAGCTCCGTTAACGACGCCCAATGTGCGGAGACCTCTTTAATGACGCTCCACGGCAAATGGGGGACTAGTGAGAGAGCTCGGAAGCCGCGCGGCTGGATGTCACGGTCCAGGTCAGCGACTTCGAATACGTTAAGTCCCATGACGTTGGCGATCGCTGACAAGTCAACAATCTTTTCTCCCGACAATTCTGATAGCTGCAACTCCGCCTTAGCGACATCAGCTGTTTGTTGCACGTAGTCACGCAACACCAAGGCTCTTTCGGACGCGGACCCGCGGATGAGGTCATCGACTTGCAGAGCTAGGAGGCGTCCCTCGGAACCGAGTTCTTCCAAGTAACCGTTGATTTCTGAAGTGATGCGGCGAATCATTTCCATACGCTGCATCACGGTGGCGACGTCACGTACGGTTGCTGAATCGCGAATTTCCAACACAGTGAGAGTCTGCAAAACTTCATCAAGGCGTTGGCTGTAACGATCCAGGGTATCCACAGCCAAGTTGGCGCGAGACAGCAGGGCCTCGGGTTCTTCGACGAGGCGGTGGTGAGTTCCCACGTAGACCGAAATCATCCGCATGGAGGCAGATAGGGACAGGACCGGCAGGTGAGTCTGCCGGGCTGTGCGTTGGGCCGTGCGATGACGCATTCCCGATTCGTCCGTGGGAATGGTGGGGTCGGGCAAAAGTTGGACATTGGCTTTACGAATTCGCCAATTTTCAATGTCGAGGACGACGGCACCGTCCATTTTGCACAGTTCACGCAGACGAGACGCTGTGAAAGGAACGTCCAGGTCGAAGCCGCCTGAGCACAGCTCCTCAACTTCGGGGGTGTATCCCAGCACAATGAGCGCACCCGTGTGAGAACGTTGAATACGTTCAAGCCCCTCACGCAGCGCCGTTCCGGGGGCTACGGCCTGGAGGGCTTCGCGCAGTGTCGCCTCATCGGTGGTCATCGTTGGTCTCTCTCCTGAAAAAACCCGCTGAACAATTTCGAGTTTACGGCAGAGCGACGCGCATCGCTGTGTCCAGGTTCGAGACGGTGAACACGTTAATACCGTCCACGCCTTTTAATTCTTCGGAACCTTGAGCAGGAACGATCGCATGAGTGAAACCCAAGCGAGCAGCTTCCATCAGACGTCGCTGAATTCCAGTGCAAGCACGAACCTCGCCGGTTAAACCAATCTCTCCCATTGCCACCATTGATGAGCGAGGTGCCCGCCCTTTCAAAGCCGACAGGATCGAAATAGCCATCGCCAGGTCTACGGCAGGCTCCGAGGTTTTGGCACCCCCAACGGTGGACACATACACGTCTAAATCAGAACAATCCGCGCCCAAACGTGCCTGTAAAACTGCCAGCAACATGGAGACTCGCGAATGATCGACACCCGACGTGGTGCGGCGAGCAGACCCGCCTCCCGAAGGGGCGACAAGTGCCTGAATTTCGGTGGGCATGGGGCGACGCCCCTCCAAAGAAACAGTCACGCAGGACCCCGGAACATCCTTAGAAGTCTGGGAAAGGAACAGTCCAGATGGGTCGGCTAAGCCTCGAATGCCCGAATCCATCAGTTCAAAACACCCCACCTCATCTGTGGGACCGTAACGATTCTTCACTGCCCGCAGCAGCCGCAGACGGGCGTGGCGCTCGCCCTCGAACTGACAGACAGCATCAACCAGGTGCTCTAAAACGCGCGGACCAGCAATCCCACCGTCCTTGGTGACATGACCAACCAAGAGGACCGGCAAGTTGCGCTCCTTGGCAATGCGGATGAGGCCTGCTGCCACGGCGCGCACCTGGGCGACACCGCCAGCCCCGCCCTCGACTTGAGCCGACTGGACGGTCTGCACCGAATCAACAATCAACAACGAGGGCGAGGCGGTCTCCACATGCCCCAAGATCGTGCCTAAGTCATTGTCATCAGCCAACAGTAGGTTGTCATCAACCGCACCAATACGTTCAGCGCGAGACTTCACCTGAGACGAGGACTCTTCGCCGGTGACGTATAGGACCGGACCGCCAAGGTCTGACTCGCGTGCCTGACGGGCTGCCCGGGCAGCCACGTCCAAAAGCAGCGTCGACTTGCCCACCCCGGGCTCACCAGCCAATAGGACTACTGCGCCCGGCACAATGCCGCCACCGAGAACCCTGTCAAGTTCGCCGACACCCGTTGGTCTGGACTGAGCCTGGCCAGCATCCACTTGCGCAATAGGGACAGCGGCCTGGCGCGGCTGGACGGCTGTTGGCATCCCATGGGATGAAGACGACGATCCGCCCTCGTCCATTGATCCCCATGCCTGGCATTCGCGGCACTGCCCCACCCACTTGGGATTAGTCCAGCCGCATTCAGTGCACCGATAAACCGTCTTATCCTTCGCCATGACTTAACCGTATCGGTGCCCACCCGCATCTGCGTACGCCGGGCGCTAAAACCCGGTCACCAAGTGCCAGGATCAACTAAAGAATCAATCTGAGTACCTACAGCGCGATATTCCACAGCGCGCGGAGGCATCGACATGGGATCAACGCTGGGATCTTTCGGAGCATTGCGGTAGCGGTACCTTAGACCGTCCTCGCCAATGATGTACGGGAACAGAGAGGGCTTATCGAATAGGGAAGCGCGAGTATGTGCCTGCACGAGGCGCCCCATCGCAGCAGGCATTTCAACCCGAGTTCCGCTGCGTTCTGCATTGATTACACGACCGTGACCAGGAAACATGATGTCAGCCGCCCGAGGGTCCGGAGCAACTGCGCTGATGACACCGGTTGTAGGATCGACATCCACCGGAAAGACAGCGCCCGCTCGATCTACCAAAAAATCCCTGACCCAGTTGGGAGTCCTGGCAACATTCGGTTTGATGTCCGCAACAGGGAAAGGAAGAGGGGAAAGGCTTGGACCTGTGAGTTTTTGATCGACCCGCACGTGGTCAAGTTCGTTCAGTGTCGTTTCTGCATGAAAGCCGCCAATTTCATCACCAGACCATTCGTCAGGATTGATCTTCGGTGTCCAGCCGTCAGTCGAAACAACACCCACCAGCCATTCACCCGAAGAACTCGGACGCATCGACTGGACCGTTACGTCAACATCATTGAAAACAGCCTGCGTCGTCATGAAAAGGTTGTTGAGTCGACTTCTGTCGACCAGTACCCACGCGCCTTCGGGACACACTCCAGACTGCTCCGCTTGATTAGCTAGCCGCAACCTTAAGACTCTGCGGTCTGACGCCACTACCATTGAACGACGGGCATCGAGATCCTGAACAGGTACCCATCCTTTGACGTCAACGAAGTGATGGTGCCATGCAATGCCATCCGCTTCATCCTTTGCGTTGAACATCTGATGAAACGAGGACAAGGTGGCGAGCTCGGTGACAAAAGGACTTTTGATTCTCAGCCACGACCAGTCTCCTGCCTCTGTGATCTCTAGTCGAGCGAGTTGAGTTCGTGAACCATCGGGATGGAGTTGGGCAATCGTTGCTCCAGGCAGCAAGTGGAGCGGCTTATGGGATCGGTACCACGAGGTGAAAGACGTTGTTGATGTGGGGTTTGCGTTCCTGGTTTTGACAAAGACTTCACGAGGAAGAGTGACAAGATCAGAGTCATCGTCAACATCAAACTGCAGAATCAACATTGACCCATCGGGATTGCTTAAGTCAACGTCAACACCAGAAGCATCCTTCCACAGGCCAGCTACCTGTCTACGTAAGGACGCAGGATTCGGGGTTGGGCCTAAATGGTCAGCCCGTAAGAAGACTCCTTGAACATGATGAGGAAGGAAGCCGGAAATCGTTCGTCCTACTAAATAAGCTGAAGCTCGTGTAGCCGTCAGAATCTGAACGAACCGTGGTGGAGCGATCGGCATGCCAAAGTGGGGTTCTTCGGGCAGAACTCGGCCTGCCAGACGTTGAAGCCGATCCAGCAATGTCATTGACTGGGATCCCCTTGTTTAAGAAGGTTTTGAGCATGCTGAGAATTCTTCCTGGACTCTAAATACAGCCCGACGGCAAATACCAGGATTGGTGGGGCCAGCACCAGTAGGAAGAACGTTCTGTACACGGTGCGCGAAGCGAGCGTTGGAGACATATTCGCTAGGAAGACAAGCCCGAGGACAATCCCGAGAACCAGAGCGAGAAAAGTCAGCAGACCAAGCCAAGGAAATTTCTTCTTCTTGGTAGTGGGTTGGTGGTTTTGCGAGGGAGGAAGCGAAGAATCCATTCTCAAGTCCTCGGGATAATGCGGTCGGATAAGTCCATGACGGACTCGCGGGCAAGACTTCTCAACGGCGAATCAGGGCCGTCTGAAATTAAGAGGTCGTGATCGTTGCTGCCGACCACTACGACGTTTTCTCCATCGATCAGGTGGCCACTGGTTGCAACCTCAACCCGCCGCGGATTCAAGGGAGCTAAATCGACAAGTGTGTGACGGCGGTCGATTCGTGAGATTCCACCGTTACCCGGATACATGATATTTGCCGACCGGAAGTCGGGCACCAGCGCCATTGTGCTGTCCACGTCAACAACAGCGGTGATATAGCCCGAATCCACCATCAGGTATTCGGAAGCCCAGAGGCTGGTTCCCGCTGACGTTACCGGGTCTGGTGAAGCCTCGATTTGAGCGTCGCTCACGATAGGAATTTCCACAGGTACGTCTCTGAAATCGGTGAGAATGTCCCAGGGTACTTCAGCGTGGAAACCCGAGTACTGATCGCCCCAGAATCCATGCTGAGCCATGGTTGGGTACGGTCGCCCAACCCATGTGACTCCGGCGATCGTTCCCTGCGGAGTTGGAGTAGCGTACACAACTGTGACTGGTAAGCCGCCAAAATTTGCCATGGTTGTCATCCATAGCCTGCGAACATGCGAGCCTTGAACGATAGCCCAACCAGCATCTGGCGATCCGCCAGACATCAAAATACCTGAGGGGCCGACGACTCCCGGAAGCGCAGTGCGCAGGCGAACGGTGCGTTCATCTGAACCCAGGATGAGAACATGTTCGGGGCCCAAAGCTGCGGCCGGAGTCCACCCGCCAGTGTTAACGAATAGGCGATGAAGAGCGGAACTCTGGTCTGGACTGGCAATGGAATTGCCATCCATGTCAATCCAGCGCCGTTCCCCCGTGCCCACGATCGACAGTGAGGCGACGGGAGAAAGTGCGCCGTTGGAATCAACTTCACTAATGACAGCGCCGGGCAGCATCTCCAATGGAGAGAGCAGAATATATTCGCGCACGAGGGCGTCGCCCGTGGATGCCGCAACGCCAGTGCCGAGCCAGGGTTCAGCGAATCGTTCTGGCGTAATCCCACGCTCTTCATCAGCGGTGGAAGGGCTCATGAGGGCCAGAGAATCGTCATCAAGCTCAAAATCGATAACCCAGAAAGAATCTGAGGGCATTTGGGTAGGAGCATTATCGATGCCGGGGTGATCCGGTCGCACCAACGCCCATAACTCTTGTGGAGTCGCCTGCCAGGTGTCGCGCCGGTGATGGACAAAACCTTGGATCGCTGTGTAGCTAAAGCCACCTACGCATCTGTTCGACCGGTATAGATCGACACGATCTGGATTGAGTACTTGCCTCAGAGGAATGGAGCCCATGAAACGAGCCTAAACCTTGCCTCGGTTGAACCGATGTCCCGGTGAAAAATTGCTCGACACTCGAACGGTATTGCCTCACTAAGTAACCAATCGGTAAGGTCGTTTCCATGTCAGAACTCTGGGGTGATGATCCGGAACAAATGCGTCAAAAAATCAGGGAACAAGTCGCGCAAGCTGAACAGAGAGCAGAGGCTGCGCAGCGATTTTCTTCGATGATTGACAACGCCCGTGCAACGGGAACGGATCGGCGCCGTGAAGTATCTGTCGAAGTTGATGCTGCTGGACGCTTGATATCGCTCAAATTGACCGAGGCTGTTTTGCAGTACAACCCTGCCGGTGTCGAAGCTGCAATTATGGAGGCCTACGGGCAAGCTTCCCGAACGATGGCAGAAAAAGTCTCGCAGCAGACGGTAGAAACCTTCGGTCAGGGCACGGCCACAACCAAAGAATTGCTAACGACCTTCAAGGCAAACCTTGAGAGTCTTGGAAGGTAGTTGCGATGAGCAACGGATTTGAAATCTCGACTTCTGGTCTGAGAAGTCATGCGACTGAGATTAGAACTGCAGCGTCTGAGATCGATTCAGCTAGGGTAACGGCAGACTCCACCACAGGCATGGTGTCTGGTGGAGCTTTCGGATTGATGTTTATGTGGATGGCGCCCCTTGTTCAAGGGCGAATCGATACTTTGGCAACGCAAATCAGCGATTTTGTAAATGCCGAACGTAACGTGTCCGATCAACTCATCGAGACTGCAGACTCTTTCGAAGAGACTGAAACGCAGCTCAAGCAAACTATCGAATCGGTGATTGCGGAGCTTGGCTCATGAGCGGCCCAGAAGTTGTCGGGTCTATCGATACCACGACGTGGAGTTCAGGACTTGGAGCGATCGAGGATCTCCATGGCCTTGCATCTGATTTTTCATCAGGCTCGTGGATATCTGGAGGGCTTAACACGGTGGCACTGGTCGGTGACACCGTCGGTTTCTTCATGGATCCGCTTGGCACGATTATTTCTTGGGGCGCATCATGGTTGCTCGACCATCTTGAGCCGCTCAAAGGCTGGTTGAACGACCTGACTGGAGACGCAGCTGAAGTCCGTGGAATTGGCGCGACCTGGGGTAATATCGGAAATTACCTCGACCAATGCGCCACTCAGATTGCTGACAAAGTTGTAGCCGCTACCGCGAAGATGAGTGGTATGACTGTTGAACAATACCGGGCTGCTCAGAAACTACTCACCGACGGCCTCGTCGCACTCGGTGGTGCTGCATCAGGATTCGGATCGGCGGTGTCTGTTGCAGCCGAACTAGTCCAGATCGTTCACGACCTAGTCCGCGATGCGCTTGGAGAGATTATAGGAACTCTTGGATCGGCGATCATTGAGGCCGTCGCTTCGCTCGGCGTGCTCGTCCCTAAGGTCATCTGCGATGTTTCCCGCAGGGTGGCCACATGGGGTGCCACCATGGGCAAGAAAATTGACGACCTGATCTCATCCTTCGAAGCTCTCAAGAAACTGCTCAACAAACTCGATGAGATTCTGGCGGGGTTCAAGTCGGCGTTGCGCCAGAAATTCCCCAGGATTTCAAGAGGTGTCGACTTTGTCCAAGCCGGCAAGAAGCGTTTTGATGAAATTCTCGAGAATGTCGGTGCAGCAGCTGGTCATAAGGCTGGTACCAAGTATCTCGATGCGAAGGAAGCCGCTGGTAACTTCTACGCGGATGCAAAAGATCTGGGCTCTAGGGTCTATCAAAGTGTCTCTCATGATGCTGGCCTCTTATGGAACAACATCAGGTATCAGGATCTTCGAGCTCAAGCACTCGAACAAGTACGCATATTCCAGGACCAGAAGTCGGGACTCGACCAACTCTCAGAAGCCTTATCTGGGTCGAATAAAGAGAAGATTCTACAAGCTTGCGGTCTTGAAGACCTCTCAGTTGAACAGGCCAAAGCGTTACTCCATAGTCACTTTGAAGACCTATCTCCACAACACCAACGCGCTGTTCTAGCTTTAAACCCGCATCTTCAGGGAGAAGGAGACTGGCGCGTCAAGGCCGTCCTGGGACGCGACTTCGATATGTCCAGTTTCTATTCGGCGGAAACTGGGACGGTAAGTCTGCGCGGTTTCTCAACTGCCCCTGGACATCATTGGGATCCAACGCCAGGAACGCCTACCGACATATACACAAATATGGGATTGCGCTACGCAGATCAATCTGGGACAGGTTACAACCCCTTCCCGAATGCTCACGAAAGAGCGTACTCACTCCACGTAGAGATTGATGGAGGAGCAAACACATCCTCTAGTTTGACTTATGGACCTCCAATCCATCCCGATGCTGGCGCTATTTCTGATGTTCAGGCACCAAATTCTCATCCTCGCGCGCCAGGAAGTGCTCCCGGTGTTAGCGGATACCGCGATCCTTACACTGGCACAGGCGTCACGGGGGGTGTCGATAAGATCCACTCGGAATGGGAAGGCGTAAGACAACCAGGAGCGCAATATCCTAATACCGTTCCAGGAACCAGGGGATTTATTACCGAGCATATGCCGAATGGAAAATGGAAGGTTCACTCTGTCTTCGATCCAGTGTCTGGCAGGATGATTCCTTTCCTATTTTGATGAGTAAAGTGACCGTCTAGGACTCTAGGGTTCGAGTAGGTCCACCAGGGCTGCGCGGAGCTTCGAAGAATCACTCATGATTCTTGAGATGTCACTACCTGCGGGTAGCTGCGTGATCCGAGTTCGGCCTTCGCTTGGGCCGATTCCCACGACGCGTGCATAGACCTCATCAACTTGTGAACGAGGCATATTGGCTTGGCAGGTGTCTCGAGTCCTGTGATACGAAAAACCCCAGGCATCCATCTCTGCTGAGCAAGGTTCGTCGGCTTTCGTCATTGAACCATCTGGCATTTGAACTTGGAAAGTTTGCGGGAGTACGCAGTATTGATCCGGATTGAAAGATTCTGCGCAGAAGGCGCGTTTCCCTTTTCGTACGATTAAGTGAACCCAGCATGCTGCCGCCAAATCAGGATGCGGACCTACGGGAGCTGGACGGGCGTCCGGGTGGATGATTCTGGCAGAAAGAGGGCGAAGCGTTCCATCCTGGCACAGACCCCAGGGCAAGCTTGAGGCGACGGTGTGAGGTATGCGCGGTGACCCCACCACTGATTCGATCCACGAGGACGAGTCCGGCCCCCAACCGGGCAGCGTACCGTGCCGAGTTGCCTGGGCGGCGCGCGCTGACGCGAGCAGAGGCTCCCATGACCGTCGAAAGATCAAAGCATTGGCCTGTAGTCCGGCTTCCACCTCCATCTGGGGAGAGTTATCGATCCCCAAGGCGCGTAGGAGCCAGGTCCAATTCGAATCCAGGTTACTCCACGGATTGTCAGGCTCAACACTGATTGTGGGTCTACACATGGCCCAAGGGTTGCCAGTCGTTACACGAATGCGAGCAGCTGAAATCCTGGGGAAAATTCCCTGCCGAGACGCTTTGATAACAAGGGGCGTGGGGACTGAAGTCTGTTGAATCGGTAATCCTAACGATGCACATTCCGAAGTTGATAATGTACGCGCAGCTCCAGCCCAATCCTCTAAAGGCCAGATCGTCCAGGTGCTTGATTCTGGTGAAGCTCCCTTGTGGAAAGAGGCCACTAACCATGTTTTGTCGATGAGGACAGCCGTGGTCAACACTGCGGCTTGGATCGCTTGCATTGGCATGAAGACCTCGTCGCTCAGCACCCGATCGCCCGCATGAGTTTTTGGCCACGGGAGGGCGGCAACGGAATGGTCATCCAATACTGCTACGAAGCAAGAACCTGGAGGAAAGGAGGCTTGGTTGAAGATGGACGGGATGGGGAAAGCCAAAGCTGAGGCGTGCCGAGGCCTGCCCCAGCGCAGACGGTGGAATATAGATCTCATGAATCACCTACAATCTTCTGTTAACCCGTCCTCACCAGATCCAGGTGAGCTCAATGCTTCAACGAGTCTATCTGTGCCGGTCAGGTAACAGCACTGGACTCTGGAAAGGGCTCACGACTGAAAGGCGCTCGAGTGCGCCAATCGTGGAACCGTTATTCCCTTACTGTCTTCGTGCGGCTAGGCCAGTTCGTCCTCGTCCTCGTCATCAAGTTCTGGATCGTATGGGACAGGCCTGTGAGAATACAAAACAGCTCCAGTAACAAACACCAATGCCGGTGGTGCTAGTGCGATCACAAAAGGCGTGCGATGTTGTATCCGACGGTGGGCATCGGGCGGCAGATTCATCGCGAAGCGCACAGCCAAAACGATGCCAATAATGAACGCTAGCGCCGTGAGTACGAGCGTCCAACGAAAGAAATTCGATGTCTTAGCGGGCTTGCTGGGGTCGGATGATTCAGGCATATGTGCGGGTGCTTTCCCAAGCAGACGGAAGCGAAGGGCTTAGCGCCATTATCTCCCCTTCAATAGCGCTGTGTTGGAAGATGGGATCAGCGTTGCTGAGCTCGATAGACATCGGGGCTCGGCAATGAGTGAGCTCTGGGCGAAACTACCTCAGCGTGGTCGCTGAAATACGGGATCACGCCTGGGCTGCCACCTGTCGCAAAGCTGATCTCACTAAATCTGGGTGAGCAAAAAGCTCCGACAAATCCGCCCCTAGCGGCAACGGAACAATGCAGGCATGACCCTGCCATGGGCCAACCCCAATGAAAGACGCGTGAACAGTTAACCCGCTGTCACGCTCAACTAACGCATCCCGAGCGCCATCGCGTCCCCACGACGCAATACCCCAACTGCGTGCCTCCTCGTTAGATAGCGCAGCGAACGAATCCGCTGCATGCGCATCAATCGAGGCCGGGTCCAACTGCGGGTACACATTGTAGAAACGCTTCGAAGCAGCTTCACACACAAGAGTTTTACTGTCCGGTCGAGTGACCGCCAGATGCACTTTCACTGCACAGACCACCTCCGAAGAAAAGGCGACATCCTCGTCCGTGATATACCCGGCTGCGCCTTTCGACAACGGCTGATACGAGCCGTCGCAATTCAACACCCACACACAAGGGATCCTCACGTCACTGTCTGCAAAAGGTTGAATTTTGCTCATAGGATGCCATTCGCCAGACAAACCCCAATCTGGAATGTGCTTGGAAGGATCAGGCTGGAAATCGCGCGGAGGAATCGTCTTCGTCCACTCGCCGCGGACATAAAGATGGTTCACATCCACCGAGGGCGAGGGCGCTTGCAACGCCTGGTTGGGCGTAAAACCAAGAAGAGGCAAAACCTCATGCCAGCGTTCAAAAAATCTGCCCACGGACGCGAAGCGTCGACCTCGACCCAAGGATGTGAGGCCGCCCAAGGCTCTCCGACAACCAGCCGAATGCGAGCTCAGTCAATAGTCAAACCGTCACAAGCAGCAGGCCGGGCGATGTCGAGGGATGCGAAGAAAGGCTGCGATTCGCCAGGAGATGGCACATCAAAACCCAACTCCTGCCACGCTTGACTGGCCAGTGCCTGCGCAGGACCAACCCAATCTTCAAGCGGCCACACCCTCCAACTTGCTACCCGTCCTCGCAAATCAGCCGGGCCGGGAGAAGCCTTAAGCCACGTCTGACCAACCCTGACAGCCGCCGTCAACGCCACATAGCGGTCTCCAGGCACCCCTGGAAGGTGGCGTCGTTGCGTGACGGTGTTGGCCAAGGCTCAACAACACACGAACCGTCATGAGAAACACGGACCCACAAAGAACCCGGAACAAAAGTTGCCTGATCAAAAATCCGAGGAACAGGAGCCCTCAAAACCGTGCCGTGGCTCTTGAAAAAGTCCCAAAATCCCATTGATGAATCCCGTCAGATTTAAGGGCGATTCGCGAAATACTCAAGCAACTTTGCATCACCCGACACAATGATCACGTCCTCGGGGTGAATACGAGTCGTCGAATCTGCGTATTCGAAACGCTTCTGAGGACGTTGAACAGCCAAAACATTCACGCCATAACGCCCACGCAAATCCAACTCTGCAAGGGTAAAACCACTGACCTCTTTGGGCGGGCGCAGCTTCATAATGGCAAAGCCATCTTTCTCCATCTCGATGTAGTCAACCATGCGGCCACCGACCAAGTGGGCGGTCCGCTGACCCGCATCAAATTCCGGATAAATCACGTGGTGGGCGCCGATACGCCGCAAAATCCTGCCATGCTCACGCGACGTTGCCTTCGCCCAAATTGACTTGATCCCCAAATCCACCAGGTTTGCGGTGATGAGAACCGACGCCTCCAAAGACGAACCGACACCAACAACAGCCGCCCGGAACTCGCGAGCCCCCAACTGTTCCAAAGCCTCAATTGAGGTTGTATCTGCCTCAACCAGAGGGAAACGACCCGCAAAAGACTGGACGCGCGCAGGATTCTTCTCAACGGCCAAGATCTCATACCCAAGCTTGTCCAAAGTCACCGCCACCGCGGCGCCAAAACGCCCCAAACCAATGACCAGGGTTCCCGACGCGAGATCCTTCTCTTCAGCTGCCATACGCCTATTGTTCCACGATCCACGCTCATACCCGGGCCGGTCGTCAGAAGTGAACGCGCGCCCTCGTTCGTTACACGCTTACCAGATGCCCCGCCCTTGGACCGGTAAACGCAAGTGGGGCCGCCCTCGGCAATCATGCGAGGACGGTCAGCCGATGATCGGACGTTCCTCCGGCATACGAATCACGCGAGAACGCTCTCGCAAGGCCAACGCAGCCGCAATGGTCATCGTGCCCGTGCGACCAAAGAACATCAACAACGCCAAAATATACTTCGCAGCATCAGGCAAAGTCGGAGTAATTCCAGTTGACAAACCAACCGTTGCGAAGGCCGAAATTGTCTCGAACAAAATGACGTCCAACGAATAATTCGTCAACGACAGCAACACCACAACCGACACCGCGACCATTGCCAAACCCAGCAACGATACGGCAACAGCCAGGCGTACCACCGACGGGGGGATACGCCGCCCGAAAGTCTCAATATCCTGGTCTCCGCGCGCCTCAGCAACCACGGCCAACACCAACACCGCGAAAGTCGTCACCTTCACGCCGCCAGCCGTTGACGCCGAACCTCCGCCGATCATCATCAAAATGTCCTGCACAAAATGCGTCTGCGGGCGCATGACACCCACATCCACCGCCGACAAGCCCGACGAACGCGAATTCACGCCAGCAAGCAAAGCGTTCAAAATCTTCGATGGCGTGTCCAGCTCACCTAAAGTCTCCGGATTCGTCCACTCAGTCAACGCCAACATGATCGAGCCGACGAACATCAAAATGATGTAAACCGACAAGGTCAGCTTCGTGTGCAATGCCCAGCGAGCCGGCGTACGCCAACGGGCCGCCAAATCCTGAATAACGGGGAAACCCAGGGCGCCCACCATCGTTCCCAGGATGATCGGCATCAACATCCACCAGTCATTGACATGCGGCGCCAACCCGCCGACAACAATGACAAACCCGGCGTTATTAAACACCGAGATCGACATGAAAATCGACTCCCAAATTGCCTTCCCCAACGGCTCGCCCATCGTCAGGAAACGCGGCAAAAACACCAGGAACAAAACAAACTCGGCCGTCAGCGACGTTGCGATGACCGCCTTAATGAGGTTGGTGATCTGGCCCATCGAATCAGAACCAGTTTCCTGGACTGCCAGCATTCGCTGGGTCAGGCCCAAGTGGCGTGAGACAGCGAACCCCAGGATCGACGCCAAAGTCATGACACCCAGGCCGCCGATCATGATGCCTAAAGCAATGACTGCCTGACCAAAAGGAGTCCAATAGGTTGCGGTGTCCACCGTGGTTAGGCCAGTGACGCACACCGCCGAAACAGCGGTGAAGAGCGTATCCACGAAGGGGCTTTCACTCTTCATATTCGTTGCTATTGGCAGGCTCAAAAGCGCAGTGATGAGCACGATGATTGCAGCAAATACCCCCAGCGCGAGGCGCGCCGGCGAATAGCGGGCCTGGCGCACAATCCAACCGCGCATCCGATCAAGACGCGAACTACCCAGCACCACCTGCGCGTCCTCGTTAGACGTTGCGACGGGACGGACCACTGGGCTCGGGGTCGGATTGGCAACGAACTCGTCGGGATTGACCGGCTGGCTCGCGGTCTTGCCCGAGGCGATCAGTTCGCGGGCGTTGGGGCGCGAATGGCGCGAGGAGCTAGAGCGCGGTGAGGAGCCGGATCGGGCAGAGAACGGTAAATGGTCGGAGGCCCCGGAGCGGCGCTTTGGCCTGAAGTCCATGTACCGCATCCTTTCGCGCAGTCCTCTTTTTTGATGGCGGGTGTTGATCGTGCCGCGGTGTACGTGGCGCTGCGGCCTTTTACGATATGTGCAACGTTGCCGCGTTTGCGGTGTTTCTAGTATTGATTGTGCTCGTTCATGGTAGGGGAGGAGCGGCCAATTCGACACTATTGAGATCATTCAGCGAACTTGCAGTTTAATGGTGTCCTGGCAGTAGTATGTGTGTGAGGCCATCAAAGCATTGGACGCAGGGTTCCGAACGCCTCACCACGAGTTTTTCTGGGAGTCGTCGATGAACCAACAGGCAACACCCCGTTTTATGACGGTTGCTGAAGTGGCGGACATCATGCGCGTCTCCAAAATGACGGTCTACCGCCTTATTCACAGTGGTGAAATGCCTGCGATTCGTGTCGGTAAGAGCTTCCGAGTTCCAGAGGCGGCAGTGTCGCAGATGCTCGGAATGGGTATTGCTGATCACACCGATGTTAAGGCTGCCGGTTCTAACGGGTAGGATGATCGGCGTTATGCCCGTCGGGGCATGAGACTTCAATAGCGGTAGTACCTCTGCCGCCACGGATTCAACAGCGAGGGAGGAACCCCATGGGCTCCGTTATCAAGAAGCGCCGCAAGCGTATGGCGAAGAAGAAGCACCGCAAACTGCTGCGCAAGACGCGTCACCAGCGTCGTAACAAGAAGTGACCTTCACGGGGCCCGGCGAGAACGTCGGGCCCCGAATTTTTAAGCTGTCGCGGTTAACCCGCAGAATTAGACACAGTCGTGCTGCTGCAGCGCCAAGGACAAATTGTCAATTGTTGATATTCCAACGATTTCCCTAACCAGCTGTGAGTAGCCGATCAGGGACTGTGTCTGTTTTGCGGGTGGACATGGTCTTCATGCCACACTTGATCTATGGAAACGACCACCATCCACGTCATGCGTCACGGAGAAGTCGATAATCCTGATGGCATTCTCTACGGCAGGCTCCCCGGATTTGGATTGACTGACCTCGGACATGCCATGGCGCAGCGAGCAGCTGATCACCTGGTATCCAGCCAAGCCGACATTGCGCGAGTCGTTGCCTCACCGCTCAAGCGTGCCCGCCAGACCGCTGCTCCGACCGCGAGAGCATACGGTCTTGATGTGGAATGCGATCCCAGACTGATCGAGGCCGGCAACGTTTTTGAAGGCCAGCCTGTGAACTCTGACCGTTCGCTGTTGCTCAAGCCTAGCGTTTGGAAGTACTACATCGATCCGGTTAAACCGTCCTGGGGGGAGCCCTATGTCGATATTGCCTCAAGGATGCGTGCCGCGGTATCGGGTGTCCTTCGGCAGGTGCGCGGTCGGGAAGCCCTGGTTGTCTCACACCAAAACCCGATCACCACTTTGACGCGCTTCGCCCGCAGGCAAGGATTGGCGCACGCTCCCTGGTCGCGGCATTGCTCACTGGGGTCAATTACCTCGTTCACCTTCACTGGAAACACACTCGTAGAGATTACCTACGAAGAGCCTGCTGCTGATCTTGTTGCCCAGGCAGCTGACATGACTCCGGGAGACTCCCAGGCCGCACTCAAACGGTGAGGTGCGCCCAGCGCTTTGAGTGGCTGGCATGCTGTGTGGTTGTCTCGGTGAAGAAAATCGTCCGTACCATGGTGTGCACGCATGAGAGGCGAGGCAAGAACGGTCGCGGTTGGGACCGTTTTCTGGGGCATTCTCGCCACCAGCCGAGGCCGTCTCAGTTTGGCGTGTTGCTGTTAGAACCGTTTTCGGAGGCATCGTCGCCTGAATCGTCAAATACATCTGTTTCGTTGGTGTCATCTGCTCTAGCTGCGCCCGAGCCATCGGGCAGGCAGTCTTCGAATTCAGGATCCTGAGTGTCGTCCTCTAGGTTCTGCTCGTCCTCGCCAAAGAACTCTTGAACTGATGACGCTTCTACTGTCTGGGAGTCTTTGCGCGCTTCTTCTTCGCGCCTTTTTCGTTGAAGGTCGCGTTCGAGCTTGAACAAGAAATCTGGGTCGTCGTCGGGAGCTACTGGTGTTTGTGAGGCTGGGCGATTTGGCCGACGAAAGAGTCCGCCTCCCGTTGCTGCAGAGCCGTTTTCTTCTGCTCGCGCGATGATCTTCAGAACGATCCATGCAATCGAGCCCAGGGAATACATAGGGATTGTCAGGATGATCATGAGCATCCACATCTGCCGGTTGAGGCGCGCAGGGGTGTCTTCCTCGGAGGTGCGCAGCCAGTCGGCAATTGCGTACACGGTAACCGCTATCCAGACGAGGGCGAGGAGGATTCGAAGCACGCACGGAGTCTATGGCTTTTAGCTGTGAAAGTCGCGGGCAGAGCCGGAGTCTGCTGACGCTGTGCAATATGTGCGTCCTTCGCGGGAAAGATGTGCGTCCCTCGCGGGGTGGGGAGAGGGATGGGCGCTGTGAAGGGAATAGCTCAGGACGCGACGAGGGCGAGTGCCGCCAGCGCCGACCACACCAACGTGTAAAGCCCCGTGTCGCGCAGCGCTGGAATCAACGATTTGCCAGTAGCACCGGACAACACCGGATAGAGCGGACGCATAACCAGCACCAGGCAGACAACCCCGTATCCCCACGCTGTCCAGGTCGCCCCAGCTACCCAAGCCAACACCATGAGAGCGGGGACAGATACCAGCAAACACGCCGCGAATACTGCACGCGAAGCCTTTTCCCCCAACCGCACTGCGACCGTGCGTTTGCCGGCCACCGTGTCGGTGGGAATGTCGCGAATGTTATTGGCCATCAACAGCGCCACAGACATCAAACCCAAAGCCGAAGCACTCAACCACAACCACCAAGGAGCCGACTGTACTTGCGTCCACGTCGTTCCCACGCAGGCCAACAATCCGAAGAACACGAACACCAGCAGCTCAGAAAGCCCAATGCCCATGTATCCGTAAGGGTTCTTCCCGCCCGTGTAAAACCACGCGGCAATAACAGCGGCGACTCCAGCAACGGCCAACACCCATTGGCCAGACACCCACAGTAAAGCCAAGCCGGCAATCCCAGCCAGCGTGAAACAACTCAGAGCGGCTGCCAAGACGCTACGCGGTGAAGCCAAACCGCCGCCCGTCAAACGTGCGGGCCCCTGCCTATTCGCATCTGTGCCGCGAATCCCGTCGGAGTAATCGTTGGAGTAGTTGACTCCGATCTGCAGGGCGAGGGCCACAACCAACGCCAGCCCAGCCCGCGCCCAGTTAAAACTATCGAGCTCATAGGCAGCCGCCGAACCGACGATGACCGGCGCGCAGGCTGCCGGAAGAGTTCGCAGGCGCGCGCCCTCGACCCAGTCGGAAAAGCTGGCCATTGTCCCCTCCTGCATCTCTAGCCTGCTGCGCCTTACTCAAACTTGAGCAGGCTCGCGCGAACCACCAGGCATGGTTGCGACTCAGAGCTAACCTCTTAGCGCCACCAGTCTCGAATTGTCCCGCGCGCGGCCTCGGCGAGCTCCATGGTAGCTGCGCGCTCAACCTTGCCAAGGTCAGTCATAGGCAAGGCGTCAACAACGACAACTCGCCGTGGAGCCTGCACGCGGCCAACAACGCTAGCTGCGGCCTCGCGAACGCGTGTTCCCAAAGCGTCCATTTCGTCGGCGTTGGTCGGAGGCGTGGTGACAACGACGGCAGTGACAACCTGGCCCCACTTCTCGTCCGGCGTCCCAATGACCCAGGCATCGGTTACCTCGCCAGAAGCAACGATGGGGGCGCGAACTTGCTGCGGAGAGATCGATAAACCTCCAGAAACGATGACATCGTCTGCCCGCCCTTCAACAACCAGCTGGCCGGAAGCGCGGATGGAACCGACGTCGCCGGTGAGGAGCCAGCGCCGCCCGTCCTCGTCAAAAGTGGGAGATTCGCCTTCCAAGTAGCGGGTCATGAGTGTCGGCCCAGAGATTGCGATACGTGAGCGGCCATCACGATCCACCGCGCGCACAGTCACACCGGGCAGAGCGAAACCGTCATAGACGCAGCCGCCGCAGGTTTCCGTCATCCCATAGGTGGTCACCACGTTGATACCGCGCTCGCGGGCCGAAGTCAGCAGGTCAGCGTCGATTGCTGATCCGCCAACGAGGACTGCGGACAGCCTCGTCAATGCCGCCACGACCTCGTCGCCAGCATCCAAACAGGCAGCGAGCTGGGTCGGCACCAAAGATGTGTACGAGGGCGTGTCCACGTCCTGGGTTGCGCCGTTGATGGCAGGAAGCATGTCCGCTGGGTTGAAGCCGTTGGAGGTGTCAACGAATTGGGGGTTGGTTCCCGCCACAGCTGCGCGCAACAGCACCATGACGCCCGCAATGTGATGGGTCGGTAGCGCCAAGATCCAGCGGCCAGGACCGTCGAGGGCGGCCTCGCTCGCTCTGGCTGAGGCGATGAGAGCGTCGATCGAGAGGCCGACGAGGCGGGGGACTCCTGCCGAAGAGCCCGACGTGGGGACGATGAGATCGATCCCGTCGAAGAAATGCGGGTCCGCGAGTCTCTCTTGGAGTTCAGGGTATTTGTCGGCGGGGAAAGCCTCCTGGGGCGTGGCCTGGGAATTGCGCAGAGTATTGACGGCCGCTTCATTGGGGTCGCGTAGGACTGTGATGGTGTGGGGCGCCGGATGATCGGGTTCTTCTTGTCGTTCTTCCCACAGCTCCACGATTTTGTGGATGGAGGCGTTGGCCAGGGCGACGGCTCCGATGGAAGTTCCTCCGGGAACAACCAACATTCGGGGCGTGGACATGACCGACCTCCTGGGGTTTCGGGCGCGTCAAACGCCCTCGAACAGCAGTAACAAGGCATAGGGTACGGCGGCTTGGCGTCGAAAGTGACATCGGGGTAAAGATTTTTAACGCCCTGGGCCGGTGGATGTGTCTGATTGCGCACCCCCAGGACACGTGCTTGCCTAGAAAGCACCCGAGGCCCCCAGTAGCATGTCCACTGATGTTGAAAACACTGTCATCCAAGGTGAAATGGGCGATCGGTGCCGCTGTGGCACTGGTCCTGCTCGTCGTCGGTTCTATGGCGGCCTACGCCGTGAACTACAAGGACAAAGCTCTGCCTGGCGTGTCCGTTGCCGGCACATCGGTTCAGGGGATGACGCGTGACCAGGTCGAGGCGCATATCAACGACCGTGTCGCCCAAACCGTAGTCACCGTGTCTTTGAACGAACAGTCGGTTGAAACAACTCTGGCCGAGGGCGGCGTTTCCGTGGATGCGGATGCCACTGCGGATGAGGTTTTCAAAGCAAATAAGTCCTTCGGTTCTCAGATTTCTGCGATCTTTTCTAAGAACTCGGTTGAGCCCGTGCTCCTTCACGACAACGAAGCGCTCGAGGCGTTCACAGACAAGGTCAACGAGGCCGCAGGTTCAGACGTCAAAGATGCTGCAGTGTCTCCGTCTGAAGATGGCGCATCTTTCGTAGCAACGCAGGCTGTGACAGGCTCAGGTGCATCCCGAGAGGCTGTGGCCAAGGTCTTGCAGGGTGCTGCCCAGTCTCTGGCTTCGGCGGCTGTCACCATCGAGGCTGAAGAGATTTCACCTACCGTCACAACCGAGAATGCGAAAGCGGTTGCCGACCGCGCAAATGCTTTGGTTGCTTTAGATGTGGTCATTTCTGACGGCATTGAAGAGTTCACAGCAAGCGCTGCAGATAAAGCATCGTGGGTGTCTATCTCGCAAGCCGATGATGGAACGCTGGCTGACCCCTCATTCGATTCGACAAAGATCACTGAATGGGTGAAAAAGACTGCCGCAGCCAGCAATGTTGAGGCCACTAAGGGCATTAACAACGTCAATTCCGAAGGCAAAGTTTTGTCTGTTGCCAAGGAAGGCGTGTCGGGTTGGAGCGTGAATAACGCGGACAAGGTTGCCGAGGCAGTTGTGGCAGCTTTGACTTCAGGCCAATCCTTCACTGGGGATTTCGACTACGACGAGGTCAAACCCGAGTATGAGGAACGCCGTGTGGCCGAAGGTTCGGAGAACCTGGTTTACCAGGCGGGCGAAGGCGAAAAATGGATCGACCTCAACCTTTCTAGCAACACTGTGACCGCATACGAGGGCGGCAAGGCAGTGGGTGGCCCCTTCTATATGGTCCCGGGAGCGCCCGAGACTCCTACCGTGACGGGCACCTACCACGTCTACCTGAAGTACCAGAAGCAGACGATGCGCGGACTGAACGTAGACGGCTCCAAGTATGTGACGCCGGATGTGCCGTGGGTTTCCTACTTCACCGGCTCCTATGCTTTCCACGGTGCCCCGTGGAGGTCGTCCTTCGGTTGGTCGGGGCCAGGTGGATCTCACGGCTGTGTCAATATGCAGGTGGATGCCGCCAAGTTCATTTATGACTGGTCGGAGATGGGCACAGTCGTCGTTTCTCACTACTAAGAGGGGAATAAGCGGCGCATCTCACGTCAATAGGGCTCCCTCGGGTTCCCGAGGGAGCCCTGTTTATTTAGGATCTAACTATGCCCATTGATGGATCTTTGAAACTGTGGATCGGCGGCGCAGCAGCCGTCGTCACCCTCGGCCTCGTCGGAGGCGGAACGGCCTACGCACTGCACTACGACGACGTGGCCTTGCCTCGCACGAGCGTTGCAGGCGAATCCGTGTCAGGCCTGACGCGCGCCGAGGTTGAAGCCCAGATTGCTCAACGTGCCAAAGACACCCTAGTCACCGTTGATGTGGCCGGGGTTGACACGCAGTTTTCTCTGACCGACTTGGGTGTCAAAGTTGATGAAGTCCAAACGGCTGACGCAGTCTTTGCCGCAAACTCGTCGGTTTTGAAGCGTTTTACTGCGCTGGTTTCGGCCACGCAGACTCCCGTTGTTGTGTCAGTTGATGACGCGACCATCGCTGAGCGGGCCGAGGAATTGGCGCGCCACGCGGGGCCTGCAGTAGTTCAGGCTCAGCCTGTTCTTTCCTCTGATGGAGTGTCTTTCACAGTGTCGCCAGGGGTTCCTGGCAAGGGTATTGATGCTGGCGAATTGAAGAAGATCGCGGTGGATGCTGGCGCACAGTTGGTGGCGTCAACCCATGAGCTTGATGCGCAGGATGTGCAGCCAACTGTCACTGATGAGCAAGCAAAGGCTTTGGCTGCTGAAGCGAACAAATTGGTTGCTTCCGCTGTGACTGTTACGGATGGCATTGATACCTTCGAGGCCGATGCGGCGACGAAAGCCGGCTGGATCGTGTTCCCCAAGCCGGTGATCGATGATCCAGCTGGTCAGGAAAGTAGGCAGTCCTCTGATGCGAATCAGTCCGGTGGTGAGGATCAGTCAGCGGACAAGGCACAGTCTGGGGATGTAGACAAAGCAGGTGCGGGTTCTGCACAGGCCCAGCCTGTTGCTGTCCAGACCGTAGTCTCTGGCAACGCTTCTACAGTGGCGTCGGTCGCGGTTGATCCTCAGAAGGTGAGCGAGTGGGTTGAGGCAACGGCCGAGTCAACGAATGTGCCCGCCAAACCCGGTGTTCGCAATGTCAATGCCGCGGGTGAAGTTTTGGTCGAGTCCATCCCGGGAACCAAAGGCCTGCGGGTGATAAACGCTGAGGAGGTTCGCGATGAGATCGTGGCCGCGGTGTCGGCAGGCAAGCCTTATGAAGGAGACTTCGACTACGAGGATGTCGAACCGGAGTTTGAGGACAAGCCGGTGATGGCTGGGCATGAGGGATATGTCTATCCCATGCACGAGGGTGAGAAGTGGGTGGATATCAATCTGTCAGCTTCAACTCTGACCGCCTACGAGGGTCAGACTGTGGTACATGGACCGGTGGCGATGAATCACGGTGGACCGGGATACGAGACTGTGACTGGCACTTACCACGTGTACTTGAAGTACCAGAAACAGGATATGGGGTGCACCCCGGAGTGGCCATATTGCGCAAAGGATGTGCCGTGGGTTTCCTACTTCACGGGGTCTTACGCGATGCACGGCGCACCCTGGGTGTCTCAGTTTGGTATTGGTTCAGACCGGACATCGCACGGTTGTATCAACTTGCCTGTAGGTGAGGCGAAGTGGATGTACGACTGGAACGAGTTGGGCACCGCCGTCGTCACCCACCACTAACCGCTTCCTCCCTTCCCCTTCCCCTCTCCGTTCTCCGCGAGGGACGCCGAAGCTGCGGCGCGCCCTCGTCTTTGCGCACGAAGTACTACGCCAGACGACGTTTCCTTCCCGGCACACTCCTCTTACGCACCACTTCGTGTCAGGCCCAGATGGAGCCCGTGATGCTAGCCGACCGAACCCCTGGCCTACTCAGTAGGAGTACGGGTACTGCTCAGTAGTAGTACGGGTATGCATCCCACTTGGGTGCGCGGTGTTCCAAGAAAGCATCGCGGCCTTCCTGCGCCTCGGCCGTCATGTAGGCCATGCGAGTGGCCTCACCGGCGAACACCTGCTGACCTGCCATACCGTCATCGGCCAAGTTGAAAGCAAACTTGAGCATCCGGATTGCCTGGGGTGACTTCGTCGCAACCGTCGCCGCCCATTCCAAGGCAGTCTTTTCCAGATCAGCGTGGGGAACTGCCCGATTAACCACGCCCCAGCGCTCGGCAGTTTCTGCGTCGTAACGCTCCGCGAGGAAGAAGATCTCGCGCGCTCGCTTATCCCCAGCCTGCCTGGCCAACAGCGCTGACCCGTAACCGGCATCAAAGGACCCAACGTTGGCGTCAGTTTGCATAAAGACCGCGTGTTCCAGGGAGGCAACGGACAGATCAGCAACAACGTTCAGAGAATGGCCGCCTCCTGCGGCCCAGCCTGGAATAGCAGCAATGACAACCTTGCCCATGGTGCGGATGAGCCGCTGCACTTCGAGGATGTGCAGGCGCCCCGCGCGCGCTGGATCCACTTGTTCGCGGCGTTGCGCGGTTTCGGCTGACTCGTCTGCGCCCTCGACCTCGTACCTGTATCCGTCGTTACCGCGCACACGCTGGTCTCCCCCTGAGCAGAAGGAATAGCCGCCGTCTTTGGGGGAGGGGCCGTTTCCCGTCAGGATAATCGCGGCAACGTTGCTGGTCATGCGCGCGTGGTCGAGGCATCGGTACAGTTCGTCGACCGTGTGAGGCCGGAAGGCGTTGCGGATGTCGGGCCGGTCGAATGCGATGCGGACCACCGGCATGTCGGCTCCTTCTGGGCGTCCGTCGAGGGCGAGGCCGCGGCTGATTCCGCGGTGATAGGTCAGGTCTGTTAAGTCGAAGCCCCCGACTTCACGCCAGCGGGTTGGATCGAAGGTGTCGGATACGAAAGGCAGTGCACTCATGGGAGCTAGCCTACTTTCCCGGTTGCGGTGCAGCCCTCATCCGCGAGGGACGCCCATAAGTTTGGCGAGGGACGCCCAAAACTTCCGCGAGGGACGCCCAAGCGTGCTTTACAGAGCCCATACATTCCCAGGGGGCGATTTGCAGACGAGCCGGGCCGTCCTCGACCCAACTCACAACCCCGGCCTCGGCCCAACTCACAACTCTCCGAGGACTTGAGCACCAAAGCAACACCTTGCCAAGCCCAGCTTTGAAGCGACCCCGACTAGGCTAGAGGCCATGGCGCACACAGCACCGCAGGCTTTCTGGCCTCTGACAATCCACTCATGCCAAGGCAATGACGAGCTAAGGTTCGAAGACGATATTGTCCTCGAACCGACCTCACTCGACCTCGATTCGAGTCTGATCGTCGAGGCGCAGGTCGATCCGGCTGATCCTGCGACAGCTCACAGCCTGGCATGGATTGGCGACCGAACCCGCGGCCAGCGAGGCGGACTGCGTTGGCTCGTCAAGTTCCCTTCGCCCCCCGCCCGACCGGGGCAACGGCTGCTGTGGACTATGGCGCTGATCGCTCGTGGTACCGACGGAGTGCTCATCCCTCAAGTTGCGCAGAATGACGGTGCGGTCATCTTGGGTGGGGCCGAAGCTCATGCCGACTCCGCGAACCTCAGCGCAGCAGCTGGAACAGTCGCAAAGAGCGTTGCCTCAGAATCCGCGAGGACAGCAAGCCGACGGGTCCTAGGGATGATCCCCCCAGATTCGGTGTCCGAGGTCGGCCGAGTCTCGCGCTCTTGGCGAGAAACCGTGGACCTAGTTCGTGCGTTGGCACGGCTGGGCTCGGTTGAAGGCCAGACATACGAGGCCGACGTCGCCATTGTTGTCGACTCCGATTCTGCTCGCCACCAGGAGAGGGCCCAAGCGTGGCACCGGACCTTGTGGGAAGCGGGCTTCGCCACAGATATTGTGGCCCGTGATGCTGGTTTAGACGGCTACAAGCTGGTGATCGTTCCAGCAGTCGCGGTAGACGACCCAGTCTTCGCCCGAAATTTGGCTCGCGCCGTGGAGGCAGGGTCCCAGATACTCGTGGAAGGCCCAACCGGAACGGTCAGCCCGGAAGGAAAAACCGTCAGGGGCGGCTACCTTGGTTCGCTCAAGACGCTATTGGGCGTGCGTGTCGTCGGTTGCACAGCGAGCGCCGATCACCCAGCACGAAGTGCCTGGGCAGATGATGCGTCGGCCGTCCTCGTCAATCGGCTGACTCGAGCAGTGGGAACCCCCGCAGCGCAAACATGGATCGGCCTGACCTCGGACTCTTCGCCACTCCTGCGTGCCCTTGATGCAATCGCGACCCCCATGCCAGACTTGCGCGCCGGAACGTGGGTTGAGGACATCTTGCCCGTTGGCCACGGTATTGACCCGGACGACCCCAACCCCTTGTGGCCAGCGAACATCGACATAGTGGCCACCTACGATGGGCGAGGCGCGGGCGCTGACCTCGCCGGCCGACCTGCAGTTACACGACGCCGATCCGATACAGGAGGTGGCGCAGCGTGGTATGCAGCCTGTGACTTGAACGCTGTTTCGCGTGCTGCCCTCGTGCGGGTGTTAGCCGCCCACGCCCGACTCCAACCCGTCCTCGCCGAGTTGCCCGATGGAGTTGAAGCCCAACGTCGAGGAAACATCCTCTTCCTGCTCAATCACGGCGACAAAGCCCGCGAACTGTCCGGAATTAGCGGCACTGACTTAATGTCTGGAGCAGAGTGCACTGGACACGTCCTGCTGGCTCCCAGGTCGGCGCTCGTCGTCGCCCAGACGAGGACGGTCCAATGACCGCTCAACTCACTCGCATCAACCTCGACTCCCTGCCGACGCACGTGCGCCGAGCCCTCGACGGAATTGAGGCCCTGCTCGTCTATTCAATCCCCATGACCACGCGCTTCCGCCGCGTCACTAGCCGCGACGGACTGTTACTGCGCGGCTCAGCCGGCTGGGGAGAGGCCGCGCCATTTTGGGATTACGAGGCCGCCGAGTCCGCACTGTGGCTGCGCGCCGCCCTCGAAGAAGCACGCGAGGGCGTGCCCGCGCCGATCCGCGACCGTGTGCCCGTCAACGTGACGATCCCCGTGCAAAGCCCTGAAGCTGCTTACGAAAGGGTTGTAGCCTCGGGCGAGTGCGCTACCGCCAAAGTCAAGGTTGCAGACCCCGGATCCAGCCTCGCCCAAGACGTGGAGCGCATTGAAGCAGTGGCCGACGCCCTGTATTCAACCGTCGGCAGTACAGCGAGGCTCCGCGTCGATGCCAACGCCGCGTGGGATAAAGATGAGGCCGTTGCATCGATCAACGAACTCAATGCGGCTGCCGCCCAGGTCGGGGGATTGGAATACGTCGAACAGCCCTGCCCAACGGTTGAAGACCTTGCAGCTGTGCGGCGCCGAGTTGACGTGCCTATTGCCGCCGACGAGTCAATCCGACGCGCGGAAGATCCCATCGCCGTGGCCAGGGCCGAGGCCGCCGATATTGCGGTCATTAAAGTTGCGCCCTTGGCTGGCCCATCGCGAGCATTGCAGATTGCTGCAGACACCGGGTTGGATGTGGTGATCTCTTCAGCGTTGGAAACCAGCGTCGGCCTATCTATTGCCGCTCGCACTGCCGCCGCGCTACCAGGAGAACTGCGGGCCTGCGGATTGGCCACGGCTCAACTCTTGGCTGCCGACGTGGTGACCAGTCCGCTGATCCCCAAGGATGGTCAGATTGGCGTGGACCTGCTTGAACCCGACCTGGCTCTGGTCGACTCAACGCCGTGCGAACTCGATATTGTGGGCCGTTGGATCGGCCGTCTGGATGCGATGAGCATGCACCTATTGGCGCGGGAGGCAAAATGATGAGGCAGGACAGCCTTGGGGCGGGCAACCGGTCGGACGAGGCGGCAGCTGGTGAGAACCCCTCGATTCTGGCGGCTTCGATGATCTTGCAGGCCCTTGCAGCGGCCGGAGTGCGCGACGTTGTGTACTGCCCTGGATCTCGTAGCGCTCCCTTCGCTTACGCGTTGGATGCCCTCTTGGGCCGGGGGATCTTGCGCGCGCATGTGCGTCTTGATGAGCGTTCGGCGGCTTTTCTTGCCGTGGGGCTGTCACGTGGTTCGGCTTTCGTAGAGGCGCGCGCCTGCAGCGAATCTGGGATTCTCGAGGGCGTGCGTGCGGCCTCGCCTGTGGCGGTGGTGACCACCAGTGGTGGAGCTGTAGCCGAATTGCATGCGGGCATTGCTGAGGCCTACCATGCGCGTCTGCCAATCATCACTGTCACGGCCGATCGGCCTTTCGAGATGCGTGGAGTTGGGGCTTCGCAGACCACTGATCAGCCGGGAATGTTTGGGTCACATGTGCGTGGCGTGTGGGATGTTCCTGCTGGCGTCGAGGCCGATCATCGGTTGGCTGCAATCGTTTCGAGGGCTGTGGCTGCGGCCGTGGGAGCGCCGTCTGGGACTGCGGGGCCGGTCCAGATCAATGTGGGTTTGCGTGATCCGCTGACTCCTGCCGAGGGGGCCGCCCGGGTGGCCGATGAGCCTCGAATCCCCCTCATTTGGCGTAGTCAGCCGCAGCCTTGTCCGTGGGAGAGGGCGGTTGATGCCCAGTCTGAGACGGTCATTGTTGCTGGTGATGGCGCTGATCTTGAGGCTCGTGAGTGGGCGCGCCGGGCCCGTATCCCGATCCTTGCAGAGCCGACAAGTGGGCTCACTGGTGTTCCCGAAGCCGTTGCTTTCCAGCAGGCGCTGCTGTCGTCCTCGCAGTTAGTTCCCCAAATTCGCCAGGTGATTGTGACGGGGCGTCCGACTTTGTCTCGTCCAGTTTCGGCGCTTTTGGCTAGGCCGGATATTCGCATTGTCGTGGTCGATGGAGCGCCTGAGTGGGCCGATGTTGCTGGTCGCGCTGATGTGGTGGTGGCTGGCCTTGCTGCGCCTAGCTCGTCGTGGTCAGTGCCGGAGGGAGCGCAGGAATGGTTCGAGAAGTGGCAGCAGGAGGCTTCGCGTGTGTCCGAGGCGCTGGTCGGGTTGCCTGAGTTGGCGGAAGATGATGCTCCTTCGGTTGTGTCGATTGCTCGCATTGTTGCTTCGTACACCGACGGTCCGCTGGTTTTGGGGGCGTCTAACTCGGTGCGTGCTTTTGACCTGGGTGTTGAGGAGTGGGCGCTTCGTCCGGTGGTGTCCAACCGTGGGCTGGCGGGGATCGACGGCACAATTGCGACGGCCGTGGGGGTTGCTGTGGCTACTGGCAGGCCGACAACAGCAGTTATGGGGGATCTGACCTTCTTCCATGATGTGGGTGCGTTGTCGATTCCCGAGGACGAGGCCGCCCCCAACCTTGATGTGGTGGTTGTGGATGATCACGGCGGGGGAATCTTCGCCGGACTTGAACATGGTCAAGAGCAATATCGCGATGTTTTTGAAAGGTGGTTTGCCACACCTCAATCGACGTCGATTGAGGGGCTGGCGCGGGCCTATCACTGCGAATATGTGTCGGTAACGTCGAATGAAGCTTTAAGGGAAGTCTTAACCGCGCGTGCTTCAAGAGTGTTCAGTGGTGGGGATAACGGTGGTCGTGGCATTCGGGTGATTCACGTGGTGACACCTCGCCAACCTGATCTTTTCCGTGCAGTGAGGCAGGTCGCACACCCGCGGCCATCGTCACAGCAGACTCTCAGAAAACCTCCAGCGTGAGCTTATGGAACGGGTACACACTTGTTTCATCAAGCATGAATGTGCGTCCTGAAAGAGGCAGTGATGACTGAAGAGAATCCAATCGGACAAACTGGGCAACCGCAGTGGCCGGCGCCCTCGCCCGACCAGGTGTGGAATCCGCAAGGCGAAGGAAACTCGGCTATGACCGAGCCAGTCGAACCCCATGCGTTCGAACCTCGCGTGACCGAACCCCGCGCGTTTGAGCCTCATGCATCGCAGCATGAACCGCAGCCAGCGCCTTCTGCTGGACAATGCGAACAGTCAACCGGTGGCGCTCACGCTGAACAAGCGCTGGCTCGTTGGAGTCAGCCAAGCGCCTCGTTAGATCAGCCTGCAGGTGTAGCTGAGAGCTCAAAGGTCCAACCGGGCTCCACAGCTGATCAGTCGGCGGCGCAGTTGCAACAGGCTAGCCCCCAGAACCAGGCTGTCAGTTCGCAGCCTCAGCCGACCGCGGCGCAGAGCGAGCCCACCGCCCAATGGCACCAGCCCCTCGGACAGTGGCAGCCCGCCGCGGAGCGCTCGACTCAAACGCCTCCCGCTCCGCCCGCGGGACTATCTGCCCCCGTCGCCGTTGGAACCCGAAAATCCAAGAAGAAGTCGAGCCCCGGCTGGCTCGCCTTAACTTCCGCCATGGTCGTCACCGCCCTCGTTTCTGTTGGTGGATCGTGGGCTGTCTTCAACAACCGAGCCAGCACCGCGGGTTCGGCCTCGTCAACAACAACGACGGTTTCGTCTGCAACCCAAGCTCAAACGGTCCAGCCCGTGGAACAGACGGGTCAAAGCGCAGACTGGCAAGCAGTGTCGGCGGCTGTCTCGCCAGCAGTCGTGACGATTGCCGCGTCCTCGTCATCATCATCGGGTACCGGTTCAGGCGTCATTTATAACGCCGAGGGGCACATCGTCACCAACTACCACGTGATTTCCTCGGCGCTGACCGGCGATGGAGCCGTCCAAGTGACACTGGCTGATGGGCGCATTTACGACGCTCAGGTTATTGGCCATGACCAGACGACCGACCTTGCCGTTATTAAATTAATGGACGCGCCATCGGATCTGACGGTCGCCAACTTTGGGTCCTCTTCCGGTCTGGCTGTTGGCGAAGAAGTTATGGCGATCGGCGCACCGTTAGGTCTATCGAACACGGTGACGACGGGCATTATTTCGGCGCTGGATCGCCCCGTTGAGGTGTCAACGCAAGACAAGTCCGAGCAGACCAACCCGCAGGATCCTTTCGGCCAGCTGCCGGGTTTGCAAAGCCAACAGGCCACGACAACTTCGGATTCGGTGATTACCAATGCGATCCAGGTTGATGCGTCGATTAACCCGGGTAATTCCGGCGGGCCTTTGTTCGACGCAACGGGGGCGGTGATCGGCATTAATTCGTCGATTGCATCGATGTCGTCTTCGTCGGATTCGTCGACTTCTGCTGGATCAATTGGTTTGGGTTTTGCTATTCCCGTTGACCTGGTGCGCTCTGTGGCCGATCAGCTCATTGCCACCGGTTCGGTCGATCATGCGGTTTTGGGTGTTTCTGTTAGGACTGCTGGAGTGCAGGTTAACGGCGCGACCAAGGCCGGTGCTGAAATTGCGGAACTGGTCTCTGGTGGTTCGGCGCAGGAGGCTGGCCTTAAGGTCGGAGACACGATCATTGCGGTGAACGGATCGGCGGTCTCGTCGTCTAAGCAACTCACAGGCTACATTCGTCGCTATGTCGCAGGCGACGAAGTGACGATCACCTTCGTTCGTGAGGGCGAGCAGCAGGAAGTGGCCGCGGTACTGCAATCTCAGAGCTAGAAGTTCCCGAGGGGCGTCCCTCGTGGGAAGGATGGGCGTCCCTCGTGGGAAGGATGGGCGTCCTTCGGGAGAGTTTTGGGCGTCCCTCGGCGAAGTTATGGGCGTCCTTCGCGGGAGGGACGAGGGGGACGCAGGCTTAGAGGCCCAGGGCGTCCAGGAGGGGCTTCATTTTGGCTCGGGTTTCCGCCAACTCGGCTTCAGGATCAGAATCAGGCATGATGCCGCCGCCTGCAAAGAGGCGCAAAGTCCGCCCATCATCCTCAAGCTGGCCGCAGCGCAAAGCCAAGGCGAACTCGCCCTCGCCGCCAGCGTCGATCCACCCAACAGGACCCGAGTAGCGGCCCCTTTCTGTCCGCTCAAGCTCACCTAAAAGACGTAAAGCATCTATCCGAGGAGTCCCACACACCGCAGCAGTGGGATGCACCGCCTCGACCGTATCTAACAACCCAATCCCATTGAGCGAAGCAGAAATATCTGTGGCTAGGTGTGACACGTTCGGCAGATCTAAAACGAAAGGTGTGTCGGCGAAACACAGGTCGGAGACAAGGGGGGCCAGCGCATCGACCACTGAAGACACAGCTAGCTCATGCTCGCTGCGATCCTTGGCTGACTCCATAAGGGAATCCCCTGCACCCGGCGCAGCCGTACCGGCCAAGACCCGTGATTCCAAACGACCAGCGTGGGCAGCGCCCAGCATCTCTGGAGTTGCCCCCACTAATCCGTCGACACAAAATCGCCATGTGTCGGGATAAAGATCCGATAGCCGCGACAGCAAGAAACGCTCGTCAATTCGTGTATCCGCCAAAACTGGCAGGTCGCGAGTCATCACAGCTTTCGACGCTTCTCCCGCACGCAGCCGTTCGCTCATGGTCTGAACCGAGGCCGTCCATTCGTCCTGCGTCATCTTTCCCACATCTGTGCGCAATCCCGTCGGAGCTGCTGCAGGGCGGATATGTCCCCAGATATTGCCTAAGATCGAGAGCGGATCAGGCGCGGGCCCCGTCGAGGAAGCACTCACGGCCCATCGGCCGTCCTCGTCGTCAATGATGAGGATTTCTGGGACGGCCAGCACCGAGGGCGTGGAGGGCGAAAAGCCGAAGGAGGCAAACGCTACAGGTACGGCTGGAGCTGAATCTGGAGCCTCCACTGTCGAGGCCTCTGCGAGCTGGTTGAAAGCCCGTCCTGCATCCCCAATGGCATGATCTCCGCCAAATGTGAGGTGGGCTGCGCGTCCAAAACCGACCATCGAACGTTCTTTGGATAACCAGACGAGGGGGGCGGCAGATTCGGGCAGAAGGCTCAGGAGGGGAACATCAGCAAAAGGCAGGTCCGAAGGTACACGGAAGGCCCTGATGTGCAGGGGCGTAGCAGGATCGGACGCTTCAAGCATGCGTCCATCGTAGTCGCAGGTGCGCACCAATCCGGCTCGGCGTGGGATGATGGCGTTATGACTGATGGAGCCAAGGGCGCTTTGCGCGCAGATCTCAACAAGTCCACGACTGACATTGCTTCGATGTTTGACCACGTCGCGCAGCGTTATGACCTCATGGACACCTTGATGACGGGTGGCATGGATCGCGTGTGGATGACTGCTTTGCGCAAAGCGGTGGCACCCAGGCCAGGTGAACGCATCCTCGATGTGGCTGCTGGCACGGGTATTTCTTCAGCAGCTCTTGCAGCCGGAGGGGCTGAAGTCGTGGCCTGCGATATTTCTGAAGGCATGATCGAGGTCGGGCGCCAGCGTCACCCGGAAATCGAATTCGTCCAGGGCAATGCAATGGACTTGGACTTCGAGGAAGCCTCCTTTGATGCGGTGACAATTTCTTGGGGTCTGCGCAACATTCCTGATCCTGCCAAGGCTTTGCGTGAGATGGTCAGGGTTGTGCGTCCGCGGGGACGTCTGGTGGTGTGCGAGTTTTCCACTCCGCCGAACAAGTATTTCCGTTCGCTGTACACCGCTTATCAGTCGACGGTGATGCCAGTGTTGGCCAAGGTTGCCTCCTCTGACGACGTTGCTTATGACTACCTTGTTGAGTCCATTCGGGATTGGCCCGATCAGGTGGCCGTGGGGCAGATGATTCGCGACAACGGTTGGGCCGAGGTCGAATACCGCAATCTCACGGGTGGTATTGCCGCTTTGCATCGAGCCCGCAAGCCTTTGCCGTGACCAGCGTCATGGTCGCAAATTAGGGAACCTTAATCTTTCGGAATTAGGTCCCTCAATCACGTCTCTCATGCCGTTTTTTCCGCGGTAAATCAACGAGGGCGGGCTCGGTTCCTAGATGGCGGCTAAGTGAGGTTAGGGTTCCTAATTGGACCGCGGTGAAGTGCACACCGCGCCACCATGCACATTTGCGCAGCTTCTGGCTGCGTCTGAACCGGGAGGAAGCCTTGGTCCCCGACCTGGCAGGAGACATGTCCGCTGACGTCGTTGTCGTCGGAGCTGGCCCCGCTGGATCCTCCACCGCATATCACCTGGCCGCCCTTGGAATCGACGTCATTCTCCTGGAAAAGAACGCATTCCCTCGCGACAAGATCTGCGGAGATGGCCTGACGCCGGCAGCAGTTCACGAACTCATCCTCATGGGAGTCAACACCATCGGATGGATGAGAAACAAAGGCCTGACCGTCATTGGTGGTGGACACACCGTCACCATGGGTTGGCCCGATTCGAAGTCCCTGCCCGGATACGGAATGACTCGCGCCCGCATGGACCTCGACCATGCTTTGGCTCAACGGGCTGTTGAGGCCGGCGCTCGCCTTTACGAGGGAGTGACCGTAACCGGCGCTCTGACCGACGCATCGGGTCGAGTCATTGGCGTTGAAGCTAAAACGGGACGCGGCGCATCCGCTAAACAACTGACGATCCACGCCAAACTTGTTGCCGACTGTGGGGGAGTGGCTGCCCGCCTGTCAACCCGCCTCGGAATCGAAAAGAAGACGAACCGGCCGATGGGTGTGGCCGCGCGCGCTTACTTCAAGTCTCCTCGTGGCGACGAAGAATTCATGGAATCGCACCTGGAACTGTGGAGCGGCAAGCCACACGAATCTGACCTTCTTCCCGGATACGGCTGGATCTTCCCCATGGGAGACGGCATCGTCAACGTCGGTCTGGGATCGGTGGCTTCGAATGCTAACGCAACTACCCTGCCGTACAAGCAAGTCTTCGAACAGTGGACAGCTAACCTCCCGCAAGAATGGGGATTTACCCCCGAAAACCAGATCGGCACGCTGCGCTCAGCCGCTTTGCCTATGAGTTTTAACCGCAAACCCCACTACAGCTGCGGCCTGGTCCTAGTTGGGGATGCCGGCGGCATGGTGTCGCCCTATAACGGCGAAGGTATCGCACCGGCCATGAAGGCCGGACGCTACGCCGCCGACTGCATCAGCCAGGCCCTTGTCCGTACCTCGCGCGCCGGATTCGACCGAGCAATGAGCCAGTATCCCGAGATGTTGCGCGATGAATACGGCGGCTACTACCAGCTTGGACGCATCTTTGTGGCTCTCATTGAGAACCCGAAGATTATGCGGATGTGCACCTACTACGGTCTGCCCATCCCGCGTCTGATGAAACTTGTTCACAAGCTCTTGTCCGACGGCTATGAGCGTTCAGGCGGAGACTTCGATGACCGTCTGATCACCATGCTCTCCAAGATGGTGTCTGCCGCATGAACGTCAGCACCCGCACCGATCGATTCTGGGAGGAACGATGACGAATCCCTATTTCCCGCTGCTCATTGCGCTAGCAGCCTCCGCAGTGGTGGCCCTCGCCGGATTGGGGCTCTCCCACCTCTTGGGTCCTTCGAAGAAGTCGAAGGTCAAGTCCCAGAACTACGAGTGCGGCGTTGAGCCCACCAGCACCCACCTGCACGAGGGTCGATTCCCCATCAAGTACTACCTGGTGGCAATGCTATTCATCATCTTCGACATCGAAGTCGTCTTCATGTACCCGTGGGCTGTGGCCTTCAACCAGCTCGGCCTGTTCGGTTTGGTCACCATGTTGACCTTTATCACCCTCATCACCGTTCCCTACGCCTACGTGTGGCGCCGTGGCGGCCTGGATTACTGAGGTTAAGGAGAAGTAGCAATGGGTCTTGAAGAAAAGATTCCCGCAGGTATCGCGCTGACCAGCGTCGAGAAGATCCTCGGCCTCGGACGTAAATATAGCCAGTGGCCCGTCACCATGGGTCTGGCCTGCTGCGCCATCGAAATGATGGCCGCCGGTACCCCGCGCTTCGACATGGCACGCTTTGGCCTTGAGGTGTTCCGTGCTTCGCCGCGTCACTCCGACATGATGATCGTCTCGGGCCGTGTCTCCCACAAGATGGCTCCCGTGGTGCGTCGCGTTTACGACTCGATGCCCGAACCTAAGTGGGTCATCTCGATGGGGGCCTGCGCCTCCTCGGGCGGCATGTTCAACAACTACGCCGTCGTCCAGGGTTGTGACCACATTGTCCCCGTTGACGTCTACCTGCCCGGCTGTCCGCCTCGCCCCGAAGCTCTGATCCACGCCGTCCTCGTGCTGCGTGAACAAATCGGCAAGGAGCCGCTGGGTGCACACCGACGCGAGATCGCCCGCAAGGCTGAGCAGGCTGCGCTGGCTGCAACACCGACCCACCAGATGAAGGGACTCCTCGCATGAGCGACGACCTCCAGACTCCCGAAGATCAGAGATTCAGCGCTGACATTGTCCCGCCGGATCGCGCAAAGCCTGAACCCGAACTCGTCGGCACCCGCTCTGGCCTCTTTGGCACAGGATTTGGCACGGATACGACAGGCTTTGACGGTCTAGTCTCCGAATCCTTCCTGCCCGGAGAAGCCATGCGCCCCTACGGCGGCTGGTTCGACACTGTTGTCGACGTCCTCGAAGAACTCATTGCAGCCGACGGCTTGGCCGTTGCCGACGTCATTGAGAAGGTCGTTGTTGATCGCGGCGAACTGACAATTTTCATTGTTCGCGACCACATTGCCCGCGTCGCCAAGTACCTGCGTGACGACCCGGACCTGCGTTTCGAAATGTGCCTGGGCACTAACGGTGTGCACTACCCGGCCGACAAGGGGCGCGAACTGCATGCCATCTACCCGCTGATGTCCATCACTTATTCGCGCACCCTGCGTCTCGAGGTTGTCTGCCCCGACGCCGATCCGCACATCCCCTCTATCGTGGGGATCTATCCGGCCAACGACTGGCAGGAACGTGAAACCTGGGACCTCATTGGAATTGTCTTCGACGGACACCCGTCACTGACCCGCACCGCGATGCCCGACGACTGGGTTGGACACCCGCAACGCAAGGACTACCCGCTCGGCGGCATCCCCGTCGAGTTCAAGGGCGCCACGACCGCGCCCGCCGACACGCGGAGGTCGTACTGATGAGCACTCAAACCTTCCATGCGCCCATCTCTGGCGCAGGCATTAACATCGATGAAATCCCCGAGGTCATGGCCGCGGGCGGCGACTGGGACGACATTCTCAACGAGGTCAAGAAGATCTCCACTGAGCGCATCGTCGTCAACCTGGGTCCTACCCACCCGGCTACCCACGGTGTGCTTCGTCTGATCGTCGAACTCGAAGGCGAAACTGTTCACGAGGTGCGCGTCGACACCGGCTACCTGCACACCGGCATCGAAAAGACCATGGAGTACCGGACCTGGACCCAGGGCACCACACTGTGCACCCGCATGGACTACGTGGCTCCCTTCTTCCAAGAGGTCGCCTACTGCCTCGGTGTCGAAAAGCTCCTGGGGATCACCGATCTGGTTCCCGAGCGCGCCACTATCATCCGCGTGCTCATGATGGAACTGTGCCGCATTGCTTCTCACCTGGTGGCTATCGGTTCGACCGGTAACGAAATGGGCGCCACCACCTTCATGACGACGGCCTTCCGAGGACGCGAGCACATCCTACGGATCTTCGAACGCGTCACGGGCCTGCGCATGAACCACGCGTACATTCGCCCCGGCGGTGTCGCCCAGGATATCGGCGAAGGCACTACCGACTACATTCGCGAACGCCTGCGCATGACTCGCGACGACATTGGTGAACTTGAGGACCTGGGTAAGCAGAACCCGATCTTCAAGAAGCGCCTGTGCGACGTTGCTGTGATGCCGCTGTCAGCTTTGATGGCACTGGGCCACACGGGGCCCGGCGTACGCGCCGCGGGCTTGCCGCTGGATCTGCGCAAGACGGACCCGTACTGCGGTTACGAAACCTACGAGTTCGACGTTCCTGTACGCGACAAGTCCGACGTTTACAACCGTACGATGGTGCGTTTCGAGGAGTGCTACCAGTCGATGCGTATTGTCGACCAGTGCCTGGATCGTTTGGATGCGTGCGAGGGCGAGCCTGTCATGGTGGCTGACCCGACGATTGCGTGGCCGGCGCAGCTGTCCGTGGCCACCGACGGCCAGGGCAACTCCCTTGAGCACATTTCCAAGATCATGGGCAAGTCCATGGAGTCGCTGATCCACCACTTCAAGCTGGTGACTGAAGGCTTCCATGTTCCCGCTGGCCAGGTCTACCAGACCGTTGAGCATGCGAAGGGCATCTTGGGTGTCCACCTGGTATCTGACGGTGGTACGCGGCCGTTCCGCGCTCACTTCCGCGATCCTTCCTTCGCGAATCTGCAGTCCATGGCGATGATGTCCGAGGGCGGCCAGCTGGCCGACGTCATCGTGGCACTCGCCGCTATCGACCCGGTGCTGGGAGGCGTCGACCGATGAGCTACACACCTGAAGTTGAGGCCCGCCTGCGGGCCGAGTCCGCCGAGATCATCGGCCGCTACCCGACGGGCCACTCCCGTTCGGCCATGTTGCCGATGCTCCACCTGGTTCAGTCCGAGGATGGCTACGTGTCCCCCGACGGCATCGCCCTGATCTCAGACATTCTTGACGTGACCCGCGCCGAAGTCAGCGCCGTGGCTACTTTCTACACCCAGTACAAGCGCCACCCCAATGGCGACTATCTGGTGGGTGTGTGCACCAACGCCTTATGCGCGGTCATGGGCGGCGACGACATTTGGGAGGCCGTGTCCAAGCATGTGGGTGTCGGCTCCGATGAAACCAACGAGTCCGGCAAGATCACTCTGGAACGCATCGAATGTAATGCGGCCTGCGATTATGCGCCGGTTGTCATGGTTAACTGGGAGTTCTTCGACAACCAGACCCCTGAATCTGCGATCGCCCTCGTCGATGATCTGGAGAATGGCCGACCCGCACACCCCACTCGCGGCGCAAACGTAGTGCCGACCTTTAAGGAAGTGGAGCACACACTCGCTGGCTTCCTCGACGGACACGAGCACGAAGGCCCCTCGGCTGGCGAACCGACCCTTTTGGGCAAGCGCATTGCCGACGCGAACGGCTGGACCGAACCCGTCGCGGTTCCCGGCTCCGACAATGAGACGAAGGATGGAGGCGCACAGGCATGACCACCTACGCCGCTGCGGGCAAACTCACCCCGATCGTCACCCGCGGATGGGGAGAAGAACGCTCCTGGACCCTCGAGTCCTACCTGTCGCGCGGAGGCTACGAGGGCCTCAAGAAAGCCAACACTATGGAGGCCGCCGACATCGTCGAGGCCGTGAAGACTTCCGGTCTACGAGGCCGAGGAGGCGCTGGCTTCCCCACGGGCCTCAAGTGGTCTTTCCTTCCGCCAGACGATGGCCTGCCCCGCTACCTCGTGGTCAACGCCGACGAGTCCGAACCGGGCACCTGCAAAGACATCCCTACGATTATGGCTGACCCGCACGTCCTCATTGAGGGTGTGGCGATCACCAGCCGCGCGATCAACTGCAAGCACGCATTTATTTACTTGCGTGGCGAGGTCGTGCATGTCTACCGCCGCCTACTCAGTGCTATTAAAGAAGCCACCGAGGCCGGCGTTCTCGGCGATCTGAAGATCACCGCTCACGCAGGTGCGGGCGCTTACATCTGTGGTGAAGAGTCGGCCCTGCTTGACTCCCTGGAGGGACGTCGCGGACACCCGCGCATTAAGCCTCCGTTCCCGGCGGTTGCGGGTCTGTACGCACGCCCCACGGTGGTCAACAACGTTGAGTCCATCTGCCAGGTTGCCGGCATTTTCCGCAACTCGCCCGAGTGGTTCATGTCAATGGGTACCGAGCGTTCGCGCGGACACGGCATCTTCTCCGTGTCCGGCCACGTCAACAACCCCGGCCAGTTTGAGGCTCCTTTCGGCATCACCATGCGTGAACTCATCGAGATGGCCGGCGGCATCCGCGACGGTCACAAGCTCAAGTTCTGGACGCCGGGCGGTTCTTCAACCCCTCTGTTCACCGAGGACGAAATCGATATTCCTCTCGACTACGAGGCCGTCGTCGGGGCCGGCTCCATGCTGGCCACGCGCGCCCTGCAGGTCTTCGACGAAACAACGTCGGTGGTGCGTGTCATCACCCGTTGGTCGGAGTTCTACCAGCACGAATCCTGCGGTAAGTGCACGCCGTGTCGTGAGGGCACCTACTGGATCAAGCAGATCATGTTCCGTTTGGAGAAGGGCCAAGGCCTTCCCGGAGACGTCGACCTGCTTGACGAGATCGCCGGAAACATTGCTGGCCGCAGCTTCTGCCCCCTGGGTGATGCTGCTGCCACGCCCATCATCTCCGGTATTCACCGCTTCCGTGAAGAGTTCGAGGCGGGGCTGACCACGCCCGCCCGTGAACTTTTCCCCTATGAGGCATCCACCGTTTACGCGCGAGGAGGTGTCCGATGAGCGACGCTGCCCAGTTGGTGGACGTAATCATCGATGACGTCCAGGTCAGTGTTCCCCAGGGAACCCTCGTTATTCGGGCCGCAGAACAGGCTGGAATTCGCATTCCGCGTTTCTGTGACCACCCGCTGCTCGCACCGGTTGCCGCTTGCCGCCAGTGCCTCGTCGAGGTTGGTATGCCCGACCGCAACACCGGCGAGTTGCGCTTCATGCCTAAGCCGCAGCCCTCATGTGCTCAGATTGTCACCCCCGGCATGGTGGTCAAGACTCAGCACACCTCCGAGGTTGCTGAAAAGGCTCAGCGTGGTGTCATGGAGTTCCTCCTGATTAACCACCCGTTGGACTGCCCGATCTGCGACAAGGGCGGCGAATGCCCCCTGCAGAACCAGGCCATGACCGACGGACGTGGAGAGTCGCGCTTTGCCGACGCCAAGCGCACCTACCGTAAGCCGTTGCGCCTGACCAGCCAGATCCTGCTGGACCGCGACCGCTGCATTCTGTGTCAGCGTTGCGTGCGTTTTGGCAAGGAAATTTCTGGCGACGTGTTCATCGATCTGCAGGGCCGCGGCGGCGGTTCGGCTCCCACCGATGACCACTACTTCATGGCTGAGCAGATCGGCGGCTTTGACGCCTCGACCCTGGATTTCCACGATCCCAAGGGCAAGGGACTGGGCGATGCGGGAATCTCCGGTCCTTACGGTGATGCCGGCATTATTGGTTCCGTTAACGAGGGCGAGCTGACTGACGCCGACCGTGACGTGTCTGGCCGCGCTTTTGCCTCTTACTTCTCGGGCAACATCATTCAGATCTGCCCGGTGGGTGCGCTGACCGCGTCCTCGTACCGATTCCGTGCACGCCCCTTCGACCTGGTGTCTACCGCTTCGGTGACCGAACAGGACGCTTCAGGTTCAGCCATCCGCGTTGACATTCGTCGAGGAGAGGTCGTGCGCCGCATGGCCGGCAACGAACCGGAGGTCAACGAAGAGTGGATCACCGACAAGGATCGTTTCGCTTTCGAATGGATCAACGAGCAGCGCCTGCGTACCCCGCTGGTGCGCGAGAACGGCGAATTGGTCCCCACCTCCTGGTCTGACGCGCTTGACCGCGTTCGCCAGGGCTTGGAGTCACGCGTCGGCGAGGCAGGATTCCTGCCTGGTGGTCGCTTGACCTTTGAAGATGCGTGGGCTTGGTCAAAGTTTGCTCGCAGCATCATTCACTCTGATTCAATTGATGCGCGTTCACGTTCGCACTCTGAAGAGGAACGGTCCTTCCTCGCCTCCAAGATTGCAGGCTCTGGCCTGGGCGTGACCTACGCCGACCTTGAGAATGCGAACCGCGTGCTGCTGGTCGCTTTGGAACCCGAGGATGAATGCGGTGCGATCTTCTTGCGTCTGCGCAAGTCCATGCGTAAGGGCCTGCAGAAGATCGCAACGGTTGCTCCTTTCACTTCCAATGGTTCACGCAAGCTCAAGGCTGAGGTTTTGCGTGCGGCCCCGGGTACTGAAGTTGAAGTGCTTTCCTCGATTCACCTAGACGGTGAAAACTCCGAGCTTGCTGCCGACCTCTCGGGCGGCATCATCTTGGTGGGTGAGCGCGCCGCTCGCACGCCCGGCCTGCTGTCTGCCGCTGTCGAGTTGGCCGAACGCACGGGTGCTCGTCTCCAGTGGGTACCGCGTCGATCCGGCGAGCGCGCAGCCGTCGAGGCCGGCCTGCTTCCCGGCCTGCTGCCCTTCGGGCGCATGGGTTCGGATGGTTCTGCCCACGAATCCCTTGGCTGGGGTACCGCTCCGACAGCTCGAGGCTTGGACGCTGCTGGCATGCTTGCCGGCGCCGTTGATGGCACCGTCGGCGCCCTCGTCGTTGGTGGCGTTGACCTGCGCGACTTTGATGATCCCGCAGCTGCCCGCCAAGCCTTTGAAAAAGTTCCCTTCCTCGTCTCCCTGGAAGTGCGCGTCTCCGAGATCACCGAGCTTGCCGACGTGGTTCTGCCTGTCGCACCGCCGCTGGAAAAGAACGGCACGTTCATTAACTGGGAAGGCCGTCTGCGTCCCTTCGGCCAGGCTGTTTCTGCCCGTTCCCTGACCGACCGCGACGTACTGGTTCGCTTGGCCGCTGAGTTCGGCCAAGACCTGGGCATCGAAACCCTAACGGACCTGTACGACGAAGTGAACCCGCTGATGAGTTGGACGGGTCGGCGCGCCGACTTCGCCGCCAACGCCGCTGCCGCGCTGACACCGGTTGCTGCTGGTCAAGCAGTTCTGGCTACGCACAAGCCGATGATTGATGCGGGGCGCCTCCAAGACGGCGCCCCCTGGCTGGCCGGTTCTGCCCGCCGCCCGGTCGCCCTCGCCTCGGCCGCTACCTTGGCCGCCGCAGGTGTAGCCGAGGGCGCGCAGATTGCGCTGACCACGGATCGTGGCTCAATCGTCCTGCCTGCTGCTACGGCGGACCTTCCCGATAATGTCGTGTGGGTTCCCGAATGTTCTGCAGGCTCCCTCGTCCACCAGTCCCTCGGCGCAACCGGCGCCGTCGTGGCACTGCGCTCCACTGAGGAGGTGGCCCGATGAATCTGACGACCCTGGCGGTCCCTGACTACGCGCCCGCAGATTTCTCCGAAGAAACCTGGTGGCTGTCGCTCATCAAGGTGATCTTCGTTGTTGTCTACCTGATCCTCAGCGTCCTCATGGCGCTGTGGGTTGAGCGTCGAGGCCTGGGCCGCATGCAGTCGCGCCCCGGCCCCAACGTGGCTGGCCCCCTGGGCCTGCTGCAGGCTTTTGCCGACGCCCTCAAGATCTTCATGAAAGAAGAGATCTGGACGAACAAGGCCGATAAGTTCCTCTACTTCTTGGCACCCTGTATCGCCGTGTTCTCCGCTTTCTCGATCTACGCGGTCATCCCCTTCGGCCCGAATGTGCCAGTGTTTGGCCACTCCACACCGCTCCAAGTTGCCGACAGCCCCATCGCAGCCCTGTACATTCTGGCTGTGACAGCCGTTGGCCTGTACGGCATCGTTCTGGGCGGTTGGTCCACCAAATCGACCCTGCCGCTGTACGGTTCGGTTCGTTCTTCTGCCCAGGTGATCTCCTACGAACTGTCCATGGGCATGGCCCTGGTGTCCGTGTTCCTTATGTCCGGCACCATGTCGACCTCGCAGATCGTGGCCGCCCAAGGCCAGGTGTGGTGGGCGTTCGCGCTGATCCCCGCGTTTGTCGTCTACTGCATTTCGGCAATCGCTGAAGTCAACCGCCTGCCCTTCGACCTTCCCGAGGGTGAGGGTGAGATCGTCGCCGGACACATGGTTGAGTATTCGTCGATGAAGTTCGGCTGGTACTACCTGTCCGAATACATCAATATGCTCAACGTGTCCGCGGTTGCCGCCACCATGTTCATGGGCGGCTGGCACGCTCCGTGGCCGCTGTCCCACATCGACTTCCTCAACGACGGATGGTGGGGCATCCTGTGGCTGACCATCAAGATCTGGTTCTTCATGTTCCTGATGATCTGGACTCGAGCATCCCTGCTGCGCATCCGCTACGACCAGCTCATGAACTTCGGATGGAAGTGGCTCATGCCCATTGCCCTCGTGTGGCTGGTGGCCGTCGCCATTGTCCGAGGTGTCACCAACTGGGTTGACGTCTCCCTGCCCGTCATGGGCGGCGTCATCGCCGCGATCTTCGTGATCCTCATGATCATCTTGTGGGTGACTGACAAGGGCGAAGAAGAACCTACAAGCCCAGCGGATGAGGAGTACACCGGCTTTGCCGATGGCTTCCCAGTACCGCCACTGCCCGGCCAACAGCCGGTGAAATCCCCGCGCGCCGGTCGTGAACCGATCATGGCCACCGCCATCGAGGAGGGAAACGATGAGTAAGACCAACGAGTCCGAACACATGCGCTACTCGCAAGACCCCAAGGGCCCGATCGGGGAATTCTTCGCCCCCTTCGCTGGCTACGGCGTGACCCTCAAACACTTCTTCATGAAGACGGTCACCGAGCAGTATCCGAGCGAACCCGCGCGCGTCATGCCTCGCTTCCACGGACGCCACCAGCTCAACCGCTACGCGGACGGCCTCGAAAAGTGCATTGGATGCGAATTGTGCGCCTGGGCTTGCCCAGCAGATGCGATTTTTGTTGAAGCCGCTTCCAACACTCCGGAAGAACAGTATTCGCCGGGCGAACGCTACGGCCGTGTCTACCAGGTCAACTACCTGCGCTGCGTCTTCTGTGGAATGTGCATTGAGGCGTGCCCCACGCGCGCCCTGACCATGATCAACGACTTCGAGATCGCCAAGTACACGCGAGCTGACGACATCTACGAGAAGCAGGACATCCTGGCTCCTCTGGCCGACGGCATGCTGGCAGCCCCGCACCCCATGGTTGCTGGACTGAATGACGGCGACTACTACCGCGGCGAGGTTACTGGACCGACCCAAGCCCAGGTTGACTGGGTTAAGGAACACCGTCCCGACGATCCGTCGCTGGCCACCGCTAAACCTGTCACTGAGGAGGTCAGTCGATGAACGGCCTTGGTTCCTGGCCCACCATGGGCTCAGTGGGGGAGATGATCTTCTTCTGCTGTGTCGCAGTCGTCATGGTCTGCGGGGCGCTCGGAGTGCTCTTCTTCAAGAAAGCTGCTTACGCGGCCATCTCAATGGTGGTCGTCATGATCGGCCTTGCCATGCTTTACTTCGCGCTGCAGGCCCCTTTCCTGGGCATCGTTCAGGTGGTCGTCTACACCGGCGCGATCATGATGCTCTTCCTCTTCGTCATTATGATGATCGGCCTGGGAGCGTCCGACGACTATTCCATTCAGCGTCGCGGCAACATTGTTGCAGCCGTCCTGGGTGGTCTCGGTTTTACTCTGCTGATCTTCATTGTCATCAGCCACACCACCATGAATGGCCCCGGAGAAATCGCTGTCGACCCCTACTCGAATGAGCCGATCACCGGACTGGCAGCCACACTGTTCTCCAAGCACTGGCTGGCCATTGAAATTGCTGACGCTCTGCTCATTACTGCAGCCGTTGGCGCCATGTACCTTACTCACACGGATCGCCTGGCCCCCAAGCTCAGTCAGCTCGGCGTCGCCAAGGCCAAGATGCGTGCCTTCGCCGAATCCGGTGGCCGCATCGGCCAGCTGCCTTCGCCTGGCGTGTACGCCAAGTCCAACGCTGCTGACGTGCCGGCAATCTCGGGTGAAACCCTTGAACCCCTCGAAGAATCGGTGCCTCGCGTGATTCGCGTGCGCGGCCTGGAACGCACCCTGGGACAGGTTGACCCCGAGGTCGCTCAGTCCCTCATGCTGGCCCGCGCCGAAGAAACCATCGATTCGCCCTTCTCCCACGAAGCTTCGGCGGCTGTGCCGCTGTCGGGAGCGTGGGGTATGCCCGGACCCGGTGCTCCTACCGGCCTCGATCAGCCCATGGCCCCCTCCTTCGACGTCACAGACGTTGCCGAGGTCGAGGCCGCCTCGAACCAGGAGGAAGAGAAGTGACACTGGCCTGGTACCTGATCCTTGCGGGGATCATCTTCTCAATTGGCGCCACCATCGTCGTGGTGCGCCGCTCCGCGATCATCTCGCTGATGGGTGTCGAGCTCATGCTCAACGCTGCCAACCTCGCCTTCGCGACCTTTGGGCGCGTCCTGGGTGACGTCAGCGGTGAAATCATGGCGTTCTTCGTGATGATCGTCGCCGCAGCCGAGGTCGTGGTCGGCCTCGCCATCATCGTGTCCATCTTCCGTTCTCGTTCCACCACGAACGTGGACGACGTCAACCTGCTGAAGAACTGAGGGAGGAATGAATATGACACCGACCCTCGCACTGCTCGCCACCGAGCATTCGCAGGCAGTAACTCCCGTGGCTGCCACGGGCGCGGCCTCGTACGCGTGGCTGATGATCCTCATCCCGCTGGTCAGCGCCGCAATCCTGCTGCTGGCTGGACGCTCATCCGATAAGTGGGGCCACCTGCTGGCTACCTGCGCTTCCTGGTGCTCTTTCATTGTCGGAGCCGTCATCGTCGCCCAGTTGTTGGGAGTGGATGAGGCTGCCCGCCGTATGACTCAGACGCTGTTCACTTGGATTCCCGCCGGAGACTTCAGCGTTGACTTCGGCCTCATGGTTGATCCACTGTCGATGACCTTCGTGATCCTCGTGACCTTCGTTGGTTCACTCATCCACGTGTACGCCATCGCCTACATGGAGCACGATGCGGATCGCAGGCGCTTCTTCGCCTACCTCAACATCTTCATTGCAGCGATGCTGACCCTGGTGCTCGCCGACTCCTACGCCGTGCTTTTCGTCGGCTGGGAAGGCGTAGGCCTGGCGTCCTACCTGCTCATTGGCTTCTGGAACCACGTTCCTGCCAATGCCGTGGCTGCTAAGAAAGCCTTCGTCATGAATCGTGTCGGCGACATGGGCATGCTGCTGGCAATGATGGTCATGGTTACCAACTTCGGTTCCGTCCGCTTCGTTGACGTCAACGAGGGCGTGGCAGGGATCCCCGTTGCCCAAGCCACCCTGATCGGCATCTTCCTTCTGGTCGCTGCTTGCGGTAAGTCCGCTCAGTTCCCGCTCCAAGCCTGGCTGGGTGACGCCATGGCGGGTCCGACCCCCGTGTCGGCCCTCATCCACGCTGCCACCATGGTCACCGCAGGTGTCTACCTGGTGGTGCGTTCGGGTGCCGTCTACGAGGCAGCTCCTGTTGCGGCCACAGCAGTGGCCATCATTGGCGCTATCACCTTGCTGTTCGGAGCGATCGTTGGTTCAGCCAAGGACGACATGAAGAAGGTACTGGCCGCCTCAACCATGTCGCAGATCGGCTACATGATGCTTGGTGCTGGCCTGGGTCCCATTGGTTGGGCCTTTGCCATCTTCCACCTCTTCACTCACGGCTTCTTCAAAGCCCTCATGTTCCTGGGCGCAGGTTCCGTCATGCACGGCATGGCCGACCAGGTCAATATGCGTCGCTTTGGCGGCTTGCGCACCGCCATGAAAGTCACTTGGATTACCTTCATGATGGGTTGGCTTGCCATCCTCGGTGTGCCCCCGTTCTCGGGCTTTTGGTCCAAGGACAAGATCATCGAGGCCGCGTTCGCCGCTCACACCTTCGCCGACAGTGAAGCATCATGGATCGGCTGGGTCTACGGTCTGATCGCCCTCTTCGGTGCAGGCCTGACCGCTTTCTACATGTCGCGCCTGTTCTTCATGACCTTCCATGGCAAGGCCCGCTGGACCACTGAAGCTGAAGGCGCTGGCGTTCATCCGCACGAATCCGGCCCCCTCATGACCATCCCGATGATCATCCTGGCCGTCGGCGCAGTCCTTATCGGTGGTCTGATGTCCATCGGTGACTTCTTCACCAGCTGGCTGAGCCCGGCTATTGGCGGAGCCGTCCACGAAGAACCAGTGCTGCCCGTCGTCGTTATTCAGGTGGCAACCCTGGTGGTCGTCCTCGTCGGAGCCTTCATCGCTTGGCGCATGTACGGTGCCGCCGAGGTATCCAAGGCCGTGCCCGCCGGCAACGCCCTGACCGAGGCTGCCCGCGCTGACCTGCACCAAGACACCGTCAACGAAACCCTGTTCATGGCTCCTGGCCTGGCACTGACTGCCGCTGCAACCGCAGGCGACCGCCTCGTCATTGACGGGATCGCCAAGGGGGTGGGCGCTGGTTCGGCCCGAATCGGCAAGTTCCTTGGCTCCACCCAAACCGGCTTCGTGCGTAGCTACGCCGGATACATCCTCGGCGGAGTCGTCATCGCCTTGGCCATCGTCCTCGGATTCAGGATCTGAGGGGAGACAACATTATGGAGAATGCAATGGTTACAGCCGAATTTCCGTGGCTGACCCTGCTCGTCGCTATCCCGGTGCTCGGAGCCGTCATCCTGGGAGCCGTCCCCGGTCTGCGTCGCAGTTCCGGCAAGGCTTTCGCCCTGACGGTTGCCGTCATCGAAATGGTTGTCGCCGTGGCCGCAGCCGTGGTCGCTTTCGACTGGTCAAACCCGGCCACCCACCAGATCGTCGAGTCCTACTCGTGGATCCCCCAAATGGGTGTCTCGTGGGCCCTGGGCGTCAACGCCCTGTCCCTGGTGATGATCCTGCTGGCCGTCGTCCTCGTGCCGATCGTCTTCATCGCCGGATGGCATGAAGACAGCGACTCGGCCGACGCTAGGACCTACGGCGCCCTCGTCCTCGTCCTCGAAGCCTTCATGGTGATGATCTTCGCGGCCTTCGACGTCGTCGTCTTCTACATTGCCTTTGAAGCAATGCTCATCCCGCTGTACCTGATGATCGGACGCTTCGGCATCGGCGAAGCCCTTGAGCGCCGCGCCGCAGCCATGAAGTTCCTGCTTTACTCGCTGGCCGGCGGACTGGTTATGCTCGGCGGCCTCGTAGCCCTGTGGGCAGCGGCCCCCACCCACAGCGAAACCTTCTTCCGCTTCGACACTCTCTGGGATGTTGCCCCCGCTATGGGTGCGGCAATCCAAACTGGAGTGTTCGTGTCCTTCATGGTGGCCTTCGCCATCAAAGCCCCGATGGTTCCGGTCCACACCTGGTTGCCCGACACCGCGGCAGTAGCCCGCCCCGGCACCTCAGTGTTGCTGGTCGGCGTGCTCGACAAGATCGGCACCTTCGGCATGATTACGCTGTGCCTGCAGCTCTTCCCCGAAGCCGCTGCCTCCCTGCGTTGGCCGATTATCGTCCTGGCCGTCATCTCCATCCTGTGGGGTGGATTGGCTGCCAACGGGCAAAACGACATCATGCGCCTCGTGTCCTACACCTCCGTGTCGCACTTCGGCTTCATGGTGCTCGGCATCTTCATCGGATCTGAAATCGCTTTGGTCGGTGCCATGTTCTACATGGTCGCCCACGGTGTATCCATCGCCGCCATGTTCATCCTGTCCGGATGGTTGGCGCGGCACGGCGGCACTCAGGACATGAATGCCTACCGTGGCATGCAGCGCGTGACCCCGGTGCTCGCGGGCCTGTGGTTGGTCTCAGGCCTAGCCTCCATCGCCCTGCCCGGCCTGTCCGGATTCGTTCCCGAATACCTCGTCCTCATGGGTACATGGTCGGTTAATCCGCTGATCGCAGCTTGCGCCGTCCTCGGCGTCATCATTGCCGCCCTCTACGTGCTCATGCCTTATCAGCGAGTCTTCACCGGTGCCCCCAAAGCTGCCGCCGATGACATCGCAGACCTGAACGGACGTGAGAAGACGGTCATGGTTCCTCTGGTTGCCGGGATGCTCGTCCTGGGTATTTGGTCGGCGCCGCTGGTTGGTGCCCTGACCCCCATCGCAGCTGACGTCAACCTGGATCCCGCGGCTGGCGCCCAGTCGCAGACCATCGAAGGGAGCACGAAGTGAACCTCCTTCCTGCAGTTGAATTCGTTGAGCCCACGGTTCAATACGCCACGCTGGTGCCCGTCGGTATCATCCTGGCCGGAGCCGTCATCGCTCTGCTCATCGAAACCTTCGCCCCGGCGAAAGCTCGGCGCATGGGGTCGATCATCGTCGCCCTCGTTGCCACCCTCGCCTCAGCAGTGGTTCTGGTGTCGCGCTGGTTCCTCATGGCTGACCAGGCCTCATCCATCGGTGAATACATCGAAGATCACCTGACCATCGCAGCCCAACTGATCCTGGTGATCATCGGTTTCCTGGCCATCCTCGTGGTCGCTGATCGCACCCAGGTCGGTGACGGTGCTTTTGTCGGCCAGCCCGCTGATCGGCCCGGATCCTCGGACGAAGAACTCACCGATTCGAAGAACTACCAGCGTTCCGAAGTTTTCACGCTCATGCTCTTCAGCCTTGTGGGCATGATGCTCTTCCCCGCAGCCGACTCCTACATCGTGCTCTTCGTGGCCCTCGAGGTCATGTCGTTGCCGCTGTACATCATGGCCGCGACCGCACGCTACCGCAGGCAGCTGTCCCAAGAAGCCGGCATCAAGTACTTCATCCTGGGTGCTTTTGCTTCCGGATTCATGCTCATGGGCTCGGCCCTGTTGTACGGCTTCTCCGGATCGCTGATCATTTCGGACATGCACGCCGCAGTCGTGACACAGGGCGGTATGGACATGCTGGCCGTCGCCGGTGTCTTGCTGGTCATGGTGGGCTTGCTATTCAAAGTGGGCGCAGCCCCCTTCCACGCATGGACTCCCGACGTCTACACGGGCGCGCCAACGCCGATCACCGGCTTCATGGCCGCAGCCGTCAAGGTCGCAGCTTTTGGAGCAATGATCCGCTTCTACCAGGTTGTCGCTGCCGCGTTGCAGTGGGATCTGGTGCCCGTCCTCGTTGCCGTCGCCGTCATGACCATGGTGGTCGGTACCTTCGTTGGCGTGGTGCAAAAGGACGTCAAGCGCATGCTGGCCTTCTCGTCGATTGCCCACGCAGGCTTCATCCTCATCGGAGTGTTCTCGCTGGTTCAGGGCTCCACGGGACACGTCCTGCTCTACGTCCTGACCTACGGCCTGGCCACCATCGGAGCCTTCGGAGTGATCTCCCTGGTGCGCCGCAAGGATTCGCGTAACAACATTATGGGCGAGGCCACACACCTCGACCAGTGGGCAGGTTTGGGTAAGACCAGCCCACTGTTGGCCACCTCGATGCTGATCTTCCTGCTGTCCTTTGCGGGTATCCCGCTCACAGCCGGTTTCGTCGGCAAGTTCGTGGTGTTCTCCGATGGCTTCGCTGGCGGAATGGGATGGCTGGTTGCCCTGGCACTGCTGTGCTCGGCTGTCACCGCGTTCTTCTACTTCCGCCTTGTGCGTCAGATGTTCTTCGCTGAGCCAGCCGAAGGTGTTGTCGCAGTCAATTCTGAAGGCTTCGGTATTATCGCCATCGCCATCACCGCTGTGGCCACGGTTGTTCTAGGCGTATTCCCTGGACCCGTGTTGTCTGTTCTCGATCAGGTTGCAATACTTCTTCCGTGAGCGTTTCTGCACCTGATCTTCAAGTTCCCGACCTCGAGTCTCGGATTACCCCGGGGCTCGAGGTCGTCGAGCATCGTCTCCACGAAGCCGTGGCTGGGTCCTCCGACCTCGTCGATGAACTCACCAGCCACCTGGCCCTGGCTGGCGGCAAACGGCTCCGACCGGTCCTAACCCTGGTGTGTGCCCAACTGGGGGACCCGGAGTTAGCTTTGGGGGAAAAGGTCATCACCGGTGCCACCGCCGTTGAGCTCACTCACCTGGCATCGCTTTATCACGACGACGTGATGGACTCTGCGCCCACCAGGCGCGGCTCTCCCGCCGCCCAACACCTGTGGGGCAATAACCGTGCGATCCTGGCTGGAGACGTCCTCTTTGCCCGCGCATCAGTGCTCATTGCCGCGCTGGGACCAAAGATGGTGGCACACCATGCGCGCACTTTCGAACGCCTGTGCATCGGCCAGCTCAATGAAACTTTCGGTCCGGAGAAGGGCGAAGACCGCGTAGACTTCTACATCCAAGTCCTCGCCGACAAGACCGGATCCCTGGTATCCACGGCCGCGTCATTCGGCGCCTATCTGTCCAACGCAGGCGACGAGGTCGCCGCCATTGTGTCCGAGTTCGGCGAACGTATTGGCGTTGCTTTCCAGATCGCTGACGACGTCATCGACCTGGCTTCGGCAGGGGAGACCAGCGGTAAGACCCCCGGAACTGACCTGCGCGAAGGTGTCGACACCTTGCCGGTGCTATTGCTGCGCCGACGCCAAGACGCCGGCACCATTGACGAGGCTGGTACACAGATCCTTGAGCTCCTTGACGGGGACCTGTCATCTGATGAGGCTTTGGCTGATGTGGTGGCGCGCCTGCGCGGCCACGATGTGCTGGAGGAAACTCGCGCCTTGGCCAGTCAGTGGTCCGATGCCGCAATCGCGGTGCTTGAGCCGTTGCCTGAGGGTGAAGCGAAGACCGCGTTAGTTGCTTTCGCGCACCTTATGGTCGACCGCCTGGCCTAACCCGCCCTCCCTTCCGGTTCCCTTCTCTCCCCGCGAGGGACGCACAAAACTTTCGCGAGGGACGCACAAAACTTTCGCGAGGGACGCACAAGTTTGTTGTTGGGCCGGTGGCGGCCCGCCCGCTCACCGATTCGCTTTGCGAATCGGTTCGAAGCCCGACCAGACCCTGCCGCCACCGGCCCAACACCTAGAGCACCCTCCATTGCGCTCAAGGGCACGCCAGCTGTCGCGCTCCAGCAACACCAGAATGAAAAGGTCCCGCCCTCCCCAGGGGAGAGCGGGACCTTTTGTTATGAAACCGCAGTCAGATCACTTCGCGGTAGCCAAACCAACCTCGTTGGGCTCCACGCCGACCTCAGCAGAGGTGATCTTGCCGGTAGACAGCTCCACGCGGTGAACCTTCTTCGCAGCGGGCTCAGTCACCCACGCCACCGAGTCCTCAACGGTTAGAGCCGGGTGAGCCTGCTGCCACGGTTCCGGACCCTCCCAAGCACCGATCACGTCAATGGGCTCACCAATCTTGCGAGCCTCAACATCAACGGGGTAGAGCTTGCCGTCGGTGCCCAGAACCCACGCGTTACCTTCGCCATCGCGACGCACACCGCGCCACGTGTACTGGACGCCCTCGGGCATATCAATGACCTCGAAAGTCTTAGCAACGGTGTCAACGAAACCAATGTGGGACAGGGTCACGCCCTCGGCATCGGGATCGTTCTTGTAATCTGTCACCATGATCGACGAAACCTCGGAAGCGTACTCGTTGCCGATACGGCCGTAGTCGGCATCCGGGCTGGTCAACTTTGTGAACTCCTTGCCGTCCCACACAAGGACGCCGTTCTCGCAACCAATGGTGACAATCTCACCCTTGGCAACACCTTCACCGTGAACACCGGGGCACTCCTCGCTGCGGCCCAGTTCCTTGCCGGAAGCATCCTCAACGAGGGCGCCGGTGCGAGCCTCGGAGGTGCCGATGGTACGGACCACCGAACCGTCTGCCAAACGCACGGCAACGCCGTGGTGAGCAGCCTCGGACTTAATCTCAGTAAGCTCGGGGAGCTTCGAATCGTCCTCGGACAGAGCTTCGGAGTCGAAGATCTGGATGAGACCGGTGCCGTCATCAAAGAGCGCGGTGGTGTCAGCGTGAACTACGACGTGACCGGGGGTGGTGGCCGGGAAAATCAAATCGTTGAGCTCGGCCTCGCCGCTCTTGGCGCCGGTGGACAGCACCTGGAAGCCGCCCTCGGTGGACACCATCAGGTGTTCGCCGTCGCCAGCAGCATTGAGTCGGTTGAAGCCTTCGAGCGGCAGGTCAGCGACCTCTTCAAGAGTGGTCGCATCCAGGATCTTGATGCCGCCGTCGTAGGCGAACACGAAGCGCGCGCCCGCTGCCTGCGACGAGGTTGCCGCCGACTGGTCGGCGGACGAGGGCGCGGCCGAGTCAGTTGAGGTGGACGGGGTGCATGCCGACAGGGCGAGGCCCGCGGTGATGGCCAGGATGCTCGCAGCCGCGGCGCGGCGCGAGGTCATGGAACGCATCTTCATGTGTTTTCCTTTCTATCCTCGCCTGAGTGGGCAAGGGGTCTGCTCCGTGGAGCCGATATATGGGATGGGGTGGTTCTTCGCGGAACTTCGAGCTGGAATCCCGCAGGCTAACTGGCCGCCAGGTCAGTCGGGCACTGCCACACTTGTCGCAACACCCGACCGAATCACTGGGCACAACCTCAATAGGGGCGTGCCCAGCCAGCGGTCAAGAGGCCAAAGAATCTGCGATGAGGTCAGTGTTGACCCGCATCATGTCCAGGTAGGTAGGCGCCTCCCCTGATTCGTCGGTTAAAGATTCGGTGTAGAGCGGCACGACGGCCACATCGATGCCGGCCTGCTGGGCGAGGGCCTGCACAAGTTTGTCGGGCGATGAGGATTCCGCGAAAATTGCGGGCACGCCCGCCTCTGTGATGGCGTCAGCCAAGTCTTTCAGATCTGAGGCGCTGGGAGCCGCCAGGGTGGCGCCGCCGGGGATGACGGCTCCGATGACCTCGAAGTCGTAGCGATTCGCCAGGTACCCGAATACGTGGTGGTTGGTGACCAGAGCACGCTTGTCTTTGGGAATAGCCGCGAATTTCTCAGTCATGTAGGCGTCAATCTCATCGATTTTCGCCAAGTATTCGGCGGTTGACGCTTCCAGAGCTGCCTGATCCACACCGGAGACGGTGGCCGCAATTTCGGCTGACAGGGCTTCGACAACGTCGTGGACGCGCGCGGGATCGGTCCAAAAATGCGGATCTTCACCAAAGGCGTCCTCGCTGGAGTATTCAAGGACCTCAATGTGGTCGCCGGCCTCAAACAGTGGAGTGCCGTGCTTTTGGGCCGCTTTGATGTTGTCGGTCAGGCCCTCTTCAAGCCCGAGCCCATTGGACACCAGCAGGTCAGCTTCCTGCATGGTCAAGGCGTCTTGAGCTGATACCGCAAAGGAGTGCGGATCGGCGTTGGCGGGCATAAGCGTAATAACCTCAACCTGGTCGCCCACAATGTTCTCAGTGACGTCGCCCAGGATGTTCGTCGTCACGACGATGCTGGGCCCGTCCTCGTTCCCACTGGCCGACGAGGCCGAGTCTGCGCCTGCGCTGCATGCGCTCAGCGACAATGCCGCGGCTGCGACGAGGACGCCCAGCGGGCGGATGGTGCGCGAGCCCAGCGACTTATCTATGCGGACAGAAGAGGGATGATGGGTGGTCACAGTCCAACCTCCTGTAAGAATGCGAGGCCTGCGGCGTCAATGGTTCGAGTGGTCGAAGCTGCGTCAGCGGGGTTGATTTCCAGGACCGAGGCTGCGTCTGCGGCCGCAACGTAGAGGCGGTTCTGGGTGACATACAGGCCCATGGCTGCGATCTGCGGGTTGGCAACCGGCTCGGAGGAGGCTTCGAGGGCGTAGGTATCGTCGTTTTCAGCCCACACGTGGACGACTCCCTGGGAGTCGAGGGCAACAACACGGTCGTCGGAATCATCCAAGCAGCTGGTAGCAACCAGGTCCGCGTCTGAATCAATGTGCGTCCACTGTGCGTCGCGCACTGCAAGAACCCAGATGCCACCGGTCGGGTCGAGGCCGGCAACGTCGGGGCGTCCCGCGCGTCCACTCAAATCCAGGGGGCGCGAGGCCGGATCGGAGCCTTCAGGTAGGGGAGCGGGGGTGACGGTCCAGTCGGCCTGCGCGTTCTCGTCGGTGGACGAGATCGTCGCATTAACGATGAGGGCGCCTTCGGCGCATCCAAAGACTGCGCCAGCTCGGGTGCTGATGCCGCCGTGGGCGTCAGTGCAGGTGCCGGTGGGGGCACCGTCAATGATTGTGCCAGTTTGGTCAAGGATTGTCAGGGCACCCTGGTTGATGGTGGCCCAGCCTCCGCCCATGGGAGCAACCCAGGAGTTCGCATCGGCGTCAGCTGAAGCAAGGATCTTCACTTCGCCTTGGCCCAGAGCCTCACGGTCTAGCAGCACGGCGCGATCGCCAACACGGATCACGGTGGAGGACTCGGACGAATCAACGGCAAGGGGTGTTGCTCCGGCCTCGTTAATCTGTGCCGTAGCCTGCGCGATGACGGATGCGTCAATGCCGGCTTCGGTCAGGTCGATGGCGCCGAGGTCGCGGCTGGGCACCGAGTAGTAGTGCTGGTGGTCGCCGTGTTCAACCGTCCATACGCCCGTGTCGACGATATGGAGAGCATCCTGAGTCAACGCAATGACAAATCGGCCATCCGACACGGTGGTCAGCGCGCCTTCAATGGAGCCGATCTGCTCGGCTTCCAAGGTCGCTGCGTCGGTCAGGGTGAGCACGCCCTCGTTGTCGAGTGCAGCCAGAGAAACCTTGGGTTCAGACAGCTCGGTGGCGCCCTCGACCCAACCGTGGGGCCGAGCTTCTTCTTCGGATTGCCCAGCTGAAGCGGCTGCCTCGGACTGAGCGTCCTGAGCGGGAGCGCAAGCGGCTGTGGACAGGATGAGGAGGCCTGCCAGCGCTATCGTCGTGGCCGGGCGCAGAATTGAGTGGCGCGTCGGTTTGAGAGCCTGAAAATTGTTGGGGCACAACGAAGTCATGGTTGCCTTTCGATTGTGTATCAGACAGTTGCAGGTTTGCGGTGATGGCGGAGGCGACGCATTGCTGGCGCAGTGGCTGCGGCAACAAGGAACACAGAGCCAGCAACGGTGGCAATGGTGGCTCCAGCAGCAGTGGATCCGTACCACGAGATATACATGCCGATGATGACGCTGCCCGTGCCGATGACCGCCGCCCACAGCGTTGCTGAGAGAACTGATTTAGCCCAAAGGGATGCGGTTGCTGGGGGAGCAATGAGCAGGGCAACGACCAGCAGAGAGCCGACGGCCCGGTAGGAAGCTACGACAGCCAGCGTCACCATGATGGTTAATGCGAATGTGGCCAGTCGCGGTTTCATGCCGAGTGTTTGAGCAAGGTTTTCGTCGAGCGCGAGGGCTTTGAGGGGGCGGGCCAGGGTGGTGCCCAGAATGATCGTGATCACTAGGGCGGCGACGAGGACGAGCAGTTCGGGGGTGGTGACGGCCAGGATGTCACCGAAAAGAATGGCTGTCAGGTCGGTGGCGAATGACTTTGATCGGGAGACGATGATGACGCCCAGGGAGAGCATGATGACGAATGCGATGCCAATGGTGGTGTCTTGTGACAGGCGGGTGCGTTTGCCGAGCCATCCGATTCCAGCAGCCATGACGAGGGCGGAGACGCCTGCGCCTAAAAGTGGTGACCAGCCGGCCAGGGTTGCCAGGGCAACGCCGGGGAGCATCCCGTGGGAGATGGCTTCGCCGAGGAAGGCCATGCCCCTGACGACGACCCAGGTGCCGGCGATAGCGCAGATCCAGGTGGCGAGTATGCCACCTATTAGCGCGTTCGTAAAGAAGCCGGCCTGGAGAGGGTCGAATATGAAGGACACATTTCGAGCATAACGAAAACCGTTCGCATTACCAATTAATGTATGGTTTCTCCCATGAATGAAACGCACGGCACTGTTGAGGTCCGAGATTTCACCGTAATTCGAGGAGAAGTCAAAGCCCTCGACGGCGTTGACCTCGCGTTTAATGCGGGTGAGGTCACACTGGTGTGCGGAGGTAATGGCTCGGGAAAGTCGACGTTGTTGCTGGCCTTGGCGGGTGTCTTAGACCGTGACGGTGGAGAAATCATCGGCCTGCCCGCCGATGTTGCGCTGGTTCCACAAAGGCCGCCGAGCGCAGATCGACTGCCATTGACGGTGCGGGCCACTGTTGAAATGGGGCGCTGGCCCAAGCGAGGCATCCTGGGCAGGCTCACCGCTGAAGACCGTGCTGCCGTGGACTGGGCCATGGAGTCTGTTGGGGTATCTGATCTGGCTGACCGCCAGCTCTCTGAAACTTCTGGTGGCCAGTGTCAGAGGGTCCTCGTCGCGCAAGCGTTGACTCGCAAAGCTCCGCTGCTCTTGATGGATGAGCCAACTGCGGCCGCCGACATAGAATCGACGGAGATTATTCACAGGGTTGCTCGGGAACAGGCTGAGGCTGGGGCCATTGTCATCATCGCCTCGCACGACCCTGTGGCCCGTGAGTTCGCCGATAGGATCATTACCCTGCACTCCGGCCACGTGGTCCCCACCGTCTGACTCAGTCTCCTTCCTTCCCCTTCCCCTTCCCCGCGAAGGACGCCCAAAACTTCCGCGAGGGACGCCCAAGTTGCTGGTGTTGGACCGGTAGCGGCCCGCCCGCTCATCGATTCGCTTTGCGAATCGGTTCGAAGCCTGACCATGCCCTGCCCCCACCGGCCCAGCACCTCGCCCGTTGCAGAACCCGCCCGCTCATCGATTTGCTGGGTCAATCGCCTTAAAACTCAACTGGGCCGTCCCGACACACACTATGGCTGTCATGGGCTGCCGCATCCTCGAGCTGCCCGCCTCGCCCTCGACAAAACGAATGAGGCTGACCTTGCTTCAGGTCGGTAGACTGTGGAACGCGCGCAACTACTTGCGCCCTCGACCATCGAGGAACGCTCGCCGGCACCGAACCGGCACCACAAATTGAGGAGAACCAGGTTGGCCCCCGTCAACGTCGCAGTCATCGGCGCCGGACCCGCCGGCATCTACGCTTCGGACATTCTGTCCAAGTCCGGACTCGATGTGACCATCGACCTGTATGAACGCCTCCCCGCCCCCTACGGGCTCGTGCGCTACGGCGTCGCCCCCGACCACCCGCGCATCAAACAGATCATCGTTGCCCTCTACCGAATCCTCCAACGAGGCGACATCCGATTGCTCGGAAACGTCGAAGTTGGCCGCGACATCACCATCGACGACCTGCGCGACCACTACGATGCCATCGTCATCGCCACCGGCGCCGACCGAGACGCCCCCCTCAACATTCCGGGCATCGACTTGCCCGAATCCTACGGAGCTGCCGACTTTGTCTCCTGGTACGACGGTAACCCCGACTATCCGCGCACCTGGCCACTTAACGCCCAAGAGGTGGCAGTGATCGGAGTCGGAAACGTCGCCCTCGACGTTTCGCGCGTCCTGGCCAAACACGTCGAAGACATGATGGTCACCGAAATCCCCGCCAACGTTGCCGAAGGCCTAGCCGCCAACCGCGTCACCGACGTCCACGTTTTTGGCCGCCGAGGCCCCGCCCAGGTCAAGTTCACCCCCCTTGAGCTGCGAGAACTTGGGCATGTGCCGGACGTGGACATCATCGTGTCCGAAGAAGACTTTGACTTCGACGAAGGCTCCGAAGAAGCCCTGCGTGCATCCAACCAGCAGCGCCAGGTTGTCAAAACGCTGACGAATTACGCGATGCGGGACGCCGAAGACCACAAGGCGTCACGCCGCATCCACATCCACCTGTTCCAGTCGCCTGTCGAAATCGTGGCCGACGAGGACGGGCACGTCAAAGCTCTGCGCACAGAACGTACCGAATTAACTGGCGACGGTTCCGTACGCGGCACGGGCGTGATGACGACATGGCCGGTGCAGGCCGTTTACCGGGCAGTTGGCTACTATTCCTCGCCGATCCCGGGCCTGCCTTTCGACCCTGTGCGCGGGGTTGTCCCCAACGTTGAGGGCCGCGTTGTGCCTGAAGCTGGCGTGGATGAGTCCCAGGCGCTCCCGGGCGTGTACGCCACCGGCTGGATTAAACGCGGGCCGGTTGGGCTCATTGGTTCGACAAAGTCCGATGCGCAGCAAACCATCGCTCACCTGGTCGAGGACGCGCAGGCTGGGCGCCTGCATGCAGCCACCGACCAGGTTGGCCACGAGGCCATGGTTGCTTTGCTGGACGAACGCGGAGTCGAATACACCACCTGGGAAGGTTGGGAGCTGCTCGACGAGTACGAGAAGGCTTTGGGCGAGGCTTTCGGCGAGGTCGAGGTCACCGGCGGCGAGAAGCGAGCCCGCGAGCGCGTCAAAGTGGTGTCGCGCCGAGCAATGACCGACATTTCGCGCGGCAACATCGCAGCAGGTGTGGGCGAGGGTGCGGGCGCGCTCGGAGATGAGGGCAAAGTCGAGGCCGGCGCCGGTGCCGACACTAGGTCTGCGCATAGCCGAGACCTCATTGGCGACATGGGCGAGATGGGAGTGCCCAGTGCCCCGGAACGTTTCGATGACTTCACAGGGCCTGGCCGAAGGGCATGACATCACGGGCCGGCCTCGGTCCTAGACACACGCCCGCACCCGTGAGACAACGGGCGCGACCCGCAGACCCGCTCTAACTGGGAGCGTGAATAGCCGACGCGAACCCGCCGATCACGCTACGGTGAACGCAAGTTACTGACAGAAACACCGACCAAGCCTAAACGCCGACGAAGCCGAGGAATGGAGTTGCCCATGCGCGTTGGAATCCCCACAGAGGTTAAGGACAATGAATTCCGAGTCGGCATGACGCCCGCAGGCGTGCACGCCCTCGTGGGTGCTGGCCACGAGGTCACTGTTCAGACAGGCGCGGGACTGGGTGCGGGCATCCCTAATGACGCGTATGCGGATGCGGGCGCGCACTTGTGCGACGACGCGGCCGAGGTTTGGGCCGGTGCACAGATGGTCGTCAAAGTCAAGGAACCCATTCCCAGCGAATACGGTTTTCTGCGTGAGGACCTGCTGCTTTTCACCTACTTGCATTTGGCTGCTGACCGCGAGCTGACGGAGGCTCTGCTAGCTGCGGGAACGACGTCAATTGCCTACGAAACTGTGGCTTCTGACTCGGGCGCGCTTCCTCTTCTTGCGCCGATGTCTGAGATCGCTGGTCGCCTATCGACGCAGGTGGGTGCTGATTGTTTGCTCAAGCCTCACGGCGGGTCGGGGGTTCTGCTTGGTGGAGCTGCCGGTGTACGCCGCGCAAATGTGCTCGTCTTGGGTGGCGGCGTGGCGGGCCTGAATGCAGCGCGCGTCGCCGCAGGAATGGGCGCGGACGTGACGATCATGGATATCAATCCGCAGCGTCTGCGCCAGCTCGACGAGGGTTTTGGTGCGACGATCAAGACTCGTTTTTCTACCGAACTTGATATCGCTCAGGCATGCGAGGACGCGGACCTGGTGATCGGTGCGGTTCTGGTGCCTGGGGCGAGGACGCCGCGCCTCGTGACTCATGAGATGGTCAGGACAATGAGGCCTGGCTCGGTGCTGGTTGATATTGCGATCGATCAGGGCGGGTGTTTTGAGGATTCGAAGGTGACGACTCATTCTGAGCCGACGTACGAGGTCGACGGGAAGGTCTTTTATTGCGTGGGCAATATGCCTGGCGCTGTGCCGCACACCTCGACCTATGCGTTGACGAATGCAACCTTGCCTTACGCGTTGGCCCTGGCGAACGAGGGCTGGCAGCCGGCGTGTTCGTCTCGCCGAGACTTGGGCCGTGGTCTGTCGACTCATGCGGGGCATTTGTACACAGCGGGTGTTGGTGAGGCTTTGGAGATTCCTGTCGCTGACTTGTCTGAGTTGCTGGGCTCGTGAGGTTTTCAGGGGATTTGTGGAGGCAGTGGTTGCTATCAGGAAGCATCCAGTGTTTGTCCATAGAATCGCCTCATGACGCATCGCAATTACCACAACGGCTTAAAGACGGCCGTGTTGCTCGGCGGAATGTGGGTGCTTTTGCTGGCCATCGGCGCTTTGATTGCTGGCGGGACCGGTAGGTCTTATTGGATCTGGATTTTCGCTGGGATTGGCCTGATTCAAACCGCCTATTCCTATTGGAATTCAACGAAGATTGCGTTGCGTTCGATGAACGCCTACCAGGTGACTGAGCAGGAACGGCCTGATCTGTATGCGATGGTTCGTGAGTTAGCGGAACGCGCGAACCAGCCGATGCCAACTATCTGGATTTCTCCGACTCAGACGCCTAATGCTTTCGCCACCGGCCGCAATCCGCAAAACGCCGCCGTGTGCTTTACGGAAGGCATTCTGGCGATCCTGGGAGAGCGGGAACTTCGGGCCGTCCTCGGCCATGAACTGATGCACGTTTATAACCGTGACATTTTGACCTCGTCGATTGCGGCCGCCATGGCCGGCGTCATCACGTCGGTGGCCCAGTTCCTGATGTTCTTTGGTGGCGGGTCGCGCAGGGAAAATGGTGGGGTCGGGATTTTTGCGACGATCGCTATTTCGCTGCTGGCGCCGATTGTGACGACGCTCATCCAGTTCTCTTTGTCGCGCACTCGCGAATTCGATGCTGACGAGGACGGCGCCACGTTGACCCAGGATCCGCTCGCGTTGGCGTCCGCGTTGCGCAAACTGGAGAAGACGACGGATCATGTGCCTTTGCAGCAGACTCCTGAGACGGAGAATGTTGCGGCGTTGATGATTGCGAACCCGTTTAGGGGCAAGGGGATGCGAAAGCTCTTCTCAACTCACCCGCCTATGGAGGAGCGCATCGCCCGCCTCGAGCAGATGGCAGGCTACTGACGGGGGCTTTTTCGCTGCACTCGGCCCACTTGCCGCCCGTGGCCCCGCGGCCTCGCCGAGAGCAGACCTTATGGTCGTTTTCGGACCGAAAATCATTGATTTTTGACCATAAAGTCTGCTCTCGGCGAGGGGAGAGAAACGCCGGGTCAGCGGTAGTTGACGAACTGTAGGGCCACGTCCAGTTTGTCGCCCTCGGGGCCCTTGAGTAGGGCGATGACGGCCTGCAGATCGTCGCGGCTCTTGGAAGACACGCGCAGCTCGTCGCCTTGGATCTGAGCTTTGACGCCCTTGGGGCCTTCGTCGCGAATGAGCTTGGCGATCTTCTTGGCAACGTCTTGGGCGATGCCTTCACGCAGCGGCGTCACCAGGCGGTACACCTTGCCGAAGGCCTTTGGTTCGCGGTCCTTGTAGTCCAGGCACTTGAGGGAGAGGCCTCGGCGAATCAGCTTGGACTGGAGCACGTCGAGGATCGCCATGACGCGCGATTCAGAATTGGCTTCCATCTCGATGGCATCGCCGGACAGTTTGATTGAGGCGCCCACGCCCTTGAAGTCGTAGCGCGAGCCAATCTCTTTGGAGGTCTGGTTGACGGCGTTGTCGACCTCTTGGCGGTCGAGCTTGGAAACGATGTCGAATGAGGAGTCAGCCATGGCTTTCCTTTCGGTACTGGTGGTGCCTCGAGGGCCTTGCTCCCGTTGCGGCACCCGTGCAAGCGGTGGTGTCGCCATTGTTGCAGACGAGGTCGAAGCCGGGGCTGTGAATGTGGTCTTGGCCTCTAAGGCGGCAGCCGAATTGGCATTGAGGGCTTCGGCTCTGTTATTCTTCCACGGCACCGTGAAAGCGGCGCATGGCGGGATTCCCGAGTGGCCAAAGGGATCTGACTGTAAATCAGACGCGGAATGCTTCGGGGGTTCGAATCCCTCTCCCGCCACGCTCAACCTTGGTTGAGAAATGCTGTGAGTCTCTTCTCAGCTGTGCAAATTGCTTCGGCATTGCTCACTGGGTTAGGCTTTCCGGCGTTGCCCCGATAGCTCAGTAGGCAGAGCGTCTCCATGGTAAGGAGAAGGTCAAGGGTTCGATTCCCTTTCGGGGCTCCGGTGGCGGCTCAGGCCGCAATCGCTGCGGCGGGGTAGCTCAGCTGGTCAGAGCGCACGACTCATAATCGTGAGGTCGCGGGTTCGAGCCCCGCCCCCGCTACCGAAACGACAGGTCGAGAGTCGACTACTCAAACAGCAAAAGAGGGAAAACACCGTGGCTAGCAAGTCTGCAGACGTTCGCCCCAAGATCACTCTGGCCTGCTCGGAGTGCAAGGAGCGCAACTACATCACCAAGAAGAACCGTCGTAACACGCCGGATCGTCTTGAGCTCGCGAAGTTCTGCCCGCGTTGTCGCAAGTCCACTGCGCACCGCGAGACCCGCTGATTCAGCACTTCGCTCGAATTCCCCGAGGAGCCTAGCTCCCCGGGGTTTTTCATGTTGTATGAACTCTGTTGCAGGTTCTGTGTCGTGTTGAAGGGGAGTATTTTGTCTGCCGCGATGGTTTTGTGATGCTAGTTCTTCAGGGCCAATGCATAATGTCTGTCATATGAAGGCGAAGTATTCAGAGGTTTACGAGGCGCTTGTGCGCAGGATCTCTCAGATGAATCCGGGTGATCGTTTGGAGAGCGAGGCGCAGCTGGCTTCTTCTTTTAATGTGGCGCCGATGACGGTCCGGCGAGCGTTGATGTTGCTTAAGGATGAAGGGCTGACGGTGGCTCGGCCGGGCAGCGGTACTTTTGTCGTTGATCCGAAGGCTAGTGCGAGGAAGGTTGCGTCTGATTCCTCATCAGCCCTGGATACTGGGATGAGGGTTGGGGGACTGCGAGTCAGTCCCGATCTCCATTCGCGACTTGTGTCGGTGACGGTGACGGCTGCTGAATCGCAGGAGGCGCAGTTTTTTAATCTGGGTCCAGAAGTCTTTGTTTTGCGTGTCATTAGAACTTATTGGGATCGTGGTATTGACGGATCTGGAGATGGGGATCGAGGCGAGGTGAGGCCCATCGGTATTGAGGTGCTGCGTGGGGATGCTTCTCGGTTCAAGAGTTTTGATAGTCGGTTGTTGTGTGAGGGACCAGATGTTCTTCTGTCCGAGTCGTATCGACTAGACGGGGATGGTGGGGGTTTGGTTTTTGAAGGCAGTGTGCAGACTGTGCTCCCTGATGATGAATTGTGCGAGGTTCTGGGGGTTGGGCAGAAGGATCCCTGTTTGAGGATATTGACGATTGCTCGCGATGCTCGTTCGAATATCGTTGCTGAGGTGGAGTTGTTCTTGGACGGTTGTCGGGTCCGTTTGGAGTTCTGAGAGCTGGCGTAGTAGTCCTCTGTCCGAGGGGCGGAGCGGTTCCGGTATTGACATGCGACGGATAACAACCTAGCGTGATCTATATCGCCCTAGGGTGATTTTCTAACGTGGAGCAAGGACGCGAAATGACTCGACATGACATTGCTTTTTCCGTCAGCGGTAATGAGGGACTTGGCACAATCGTTGCCTTGCATGGGGTGACCGATAATGGCGCATCTCTTTCAGATATCGCCCGATACTGGAATCCTCGGTGGCAGGTGTATCTTGCCGATACGCTTGGACATGGGCTGTCTAGGCATCTCACCGAAGAAGAGCTAATCGACCCCTTCGACTCATGTGTGCGCGCCAGTGTGAAACTTGTCGTGGAAGCAGCCCGAACTGCGACGAAAGGCAGGGTCGTCCTCATCGGACATTCCTTGGGTGGTGCGATTGCGACGAGAATCGCTTGCGAGTATCCCGATTTGATCTCAAGTCTGATTCTCGAAGATCCTGCCTTGCTGACCGAGGAGCAGGTGGAACTGTACCGGACCGAAGCTCAATCGCTGGTTGATAAACAGGAGCTGGTAACTTCCCACGTCGGTGAAGCCATGGTTGAGCTCATGCGCATCTATCCCGCGTGGCCCGCATCTGAGTACGGCGCTTGGGCGCAAGGTAAGACCCAGGTGGATCGGGCATTTGTCGCTACGGGCATCGTTGGTCAACCAGGGCGGGAAATCCTTGCGAGCCTGCGCGTCCCCACCCTGTTGGTTACAGGTGATGGGCAGGATGTACTCTTCGGAGCTGAAGGTCTGCGCGAGGTGAAGAACCTGAACAATCCCAACATTGAAGTTGCGATGATCGCAGGTGCTAGCCACGTTGTGCGTCGGGATCGTCCTGAGGAATTCTACAGCCTGGCCGATGCATTTCTGCATCGTCGGATCGCTGACGAAGCTGAGGCTCCCCATCCGTGGATCGCACCGGAGCTATTGCCCGTTATCGACGCGACGCCTCCGCAAGACACTCATGATGTGCAGGCTCTACGAGCCAAGGGCGAGGAACTCTTAGCCGGTGTCGCTGCGCCTGCTGATGTATTTGTTGAAGAAGTCCGAGTTGGATCGGATAAACAACCTATCGATCTGCGAGTCCTTCGACGCAATATGGATCGGAAAGAAAAGGCTCTTGTCCTGTCTATTCACGGCGGCGGATATGTCGCGGGACGTGCTCGATATGATGATGAACGTAACGCTGAGCTTATCGACATCTTCTCAGAAGCCGTGGTCGGGTCCCCCGAATACCGTTTGGCCCCTGAATTCCCATTCCCAGCCGGAGCGGAGGACTGCTATGCGTCCTTGCTCTATCTGGCCGACCGATTCAACGGACTACCGGTGTACATTTACGGTGATTCGGCAGGGGCTGGGCTTGCCCGGCAGGTCGCAGAGCTGAATATTGAGCGGGGATCGAAAGTGCCGATCAGCGCGTTGATACTACTGGAGCCCTGCCTCGAACCTCAGATGTCGACCCAGTCATTTGATGTTCATGCCGATGGCCCGATATGGACTCGAAGCGCGTCCGAGGGAGCCTGGGGACACTATCTCAATCGGGCAACCACGCGTCTGCCCTATGTCCCGTCACGCAATGTTGCGATGAAGATGCCACCTTCGTTGATCATTGTTAATCCGGTTGATCCCCTGCGTGATGAGGGGATTCGTCTGGCTACGGAGCTGGTCGATGCAGGGGTTACGACTGAGATGCACATGCTCGCGGGCACGATTCACGGTGCTCTTTCCGTTCCAGGAACGACAACATGGAGTCGAGTTAAACAGATTATCCAAGACTTCATCGAGGTATCAGAGACCTCGTTAACTCCATCCATCTGAAAAGGATATGAACAATGAGTGCGAACAATAGATTGCTTCAGGTCGCAGGATCTGCGGCTTTGGGCGGCTTTCTCTTCGGCTTCGATGTCGCTGTCATCAATGGTGCCATCGGATCTGTGTCAGGGTCGGCTACAGGATTTAGTCTCGACGCGTGGGCAACCGGTTTGGTTGTTTCGATCGTCAGTCTGGGTGCCGCAGTGGGTGCTGCTGCTGCGGGAGCGGTAGCGAATCGTCTGGGGCGGGTCAAAGTGATGATTCTGGCGGCGTTCCTCTTTGCGATCTCCGCTTTAATGAGTGGTCTGTCCTTCAGCCTCGCAGCGATCGTATTTTGGCGTCTAATTGGAGGCCTGGGAGTGGGTATTTCTGCGGTTATCGCTCCGGCGTATATCGCGGAGATTACTCCGGCTGACAAGCGAGGTAGATTTGGGACTCTCCAGCAGCTTGCCATTGCCTTCGGCATCTTCGGTGCGTTCATTACCAATTTCCTCCTGGTTAAGGTGACGGGTTCTGCCGATGCTGTCGCTTGGTTCGGCCTGCATACATGGCGGTGGATGTTTATCTCTGAACTTCTGCCAGCTGTCCTCTACGGTGCATTCGTTGTCTTCTTGCCAGAGTCCCCGCGTTATCTGGTAGCCATCGGGCATGAGGATGAGGCCGAAAAGATCTTGATCTCCGTAGTTGAGGAGACCGATGCTGGTGGGCGCGTTGCGCAGATCCGTGCCTCGTTGACCGGGGATCGTCCTCGACTGAGCGATCTTGTTGACCGCAAATACGGTCTGCGTCCAGTGGTATGGGTAGCTCTGGCTTTTGCTTTCCTCATTCAAATGGCTGGCATTAACAACGTGCTGCTGTATGCGACAGATTTGTGGACCACCGTCGGCTTCGTGGGTGATCTGTCGGTATTTATCCCGGTTCTAACATCGATCATTGGCATCGTCATGACTCTTCTGGGAATGATGGTGATTGACCGGGTGGGACGCCGCCCGCTGCTCTTGTGGGGCGCTATTGGCATGTTCGTGGCGATGGTGGTCTCAGCGGTTACTTTTGCTCAGGGGACGCTGTCGCCTGAGGGGGTGCTAAATCTGTCAGGAGTGTGGGCCGTGATTTCTCTGATCAGCGTCCACATGGTGTATATCGTCTTCTGTGGCACCTGGGGAGTTGTCTTGTGGGTGTTCCTTGGCGAGGTATTCCCCAATCAAATTCGCACCGCAGGATTGGGACTTGCCACGGCCGGTAACTGGATTGGGGGCACCCTGGTAACGTTGCTGTTCCCTGTGCTTAAAGAGTACTTCGGCTTGTCGGGAACTTACTTCGTCTATGCGGTGGTCGGCGCGATGCTGATCTTCCTTGTCGTCCGTTACATCCCTGAAACGAAGGGTGTCGAACTCGAAGAGATGTCGTATAGCACTACCGGCAGACAGTAGGACTGCTTGGGCGATTTCTGGGCTGCTGACGACGTGGGTTGTCCAGGTTGGAGGAGGGAGGGGATTCTTCAGTTCCCTCCCTCCTGTCATTCGTTGTCAATAAGAGCGTTGAGCGGGTTGTAGTGGCAGTCGACGGCTGCCTTGTATGCGTCGATGTTGCCAGCTTCGCAGGCTCGGAGAATATCAGCGTGTGCGAGGGCGGCTGACATCATCTGCTCGTTGTCTGCGGCTTTGAGCTTGGGGGAGACCGTTTGGTGAATCATCCACATGGCTGAGGTGAGCTGCTGCATGAGCGAGTTGGACAGGTAGTCAAGCAATCCGGAGTGGAAGGCAATGTCTTCGTCGTAGTAGGTCTGCCCTGCGGCGGCCTTAGTTTTCATCGCTTCGACGGCGTCCCATAGTGGAGCGTTCGTCGTCCCCTTCATGGCGTTGACCAGTTCTTCGGCAATGCCCAGGTCGAGGGCGCGGCGGATGGCGACCACATCTGAGAGGGATTTCAGTCCGTTGATCTGTTCGAGGGCGGAGCGAAGAACCAGGGTTTCAACCAGAGGCTGCATGGTCATCTGCCCCACGAAAGAGCCGCGCCCCTGGCGGACGGTGATGATGTCAAGGGCTTCGAGTTTGCGTAGAGCTTCGCGCACGGATGATCGAGAAACGCCCAGGTCAGAGCAGAGTATCGCTTCGGTGGGTAGGGGATCGCCGGGCTTAAGTCCATGGGTGAGCATGTACCGCTTAATGGCGTCCATGGTGGTCGATGAACGGTTGGAAGAATCTTTGCCGTTATCACTTTGCAATGAAGTTTTTTTTAGTGCAGATGTCGAAACTGCTTGCAAAAATTTGTCAGACAACATATGTTCACCCTACTGGATGTGAAAAAACTCGTTCAGTCACTCAATGATGAGGAGTCCATTATGCGTCTACCCAAGCACATGACGGCGGCTGCCGCGCTCATGACCTCAGCAGCCTTGCTGCTGGCAGGCTGCGGCGGTTCGAACACTGCTGAAACCACTGAATCAGCGAGCGGCTCCGGTGCCGCCGAATCCTCCGCCCCCACCGGCGAGATCAATCTCGGCGTTGCCTACGAGACCACCGACTACGGTTCGATCACTACTTCTGCCCTGGCAATGGGCACCAACTGGCACGTCCTTGAAGGCCTCTACCAGTTCGATATGGCGGATTACTCCGTCTACCCGGCTCTTGCTGCAGGCGAACCTGAGCAGGTTTCCGACCTGGTTTACGAAATTACCCTGCGTGATGGAGCCAAGTTCTCCGACGGTACCGATGTAACCGCTGATGACGTTGTTGCTTCCTATGGGCGCACCACAGACGACGCTTCCATTTATAAGATGTTCTTCGACTTCGTGAAGTCTGTGACCGCGAAGGACACTAAGACTGTCACCGTTGAACTCAACTTCCCCTTCGCCAGCCTCAAAGAGCGCTTCGCGAACGTTAAGATCGTCCCAGCCTCTATGGATGCTGACGCCCTCAAGGCTCAGCCCATCGGCACCGGCCCCTTCAAATACGAGTCCATCACCCCCACCGAGGTGACCGCCGTTCCGAACGAGCACTACAACGGTGATCAGCCTGCCAAGGTTGAGCGTATGCGCTGGCACGTCCTTAAGGATGATTCAGCCCGCCTGGCTGCCGCCCTCGACGGAACCACCGACATCATGGAAGCCGTGCCTGCCACAACCATGAGTGAACTCGAAGCCGTCGGCTGGACCGTCGAAGCTGTCCCCGGCTACGGCAACCCCTTCCTCATGTTCAACACCGCCAAGGAGCCCTTCAATAACAACAAGGTGCGCCAGGCATTCCACACTGCCATCGACACGCAGAAGCTCATTGACACTGCGATGGAGGGGCAGGCTATCGAGGCGACCTCATTCCTGCCCGAGTCGAACCCCTCGTACAACAAGGCAGCTACCCAGTTCGCCTACGACAAAGACAAGGCAAAAGCCCTCCTCGACGAGGCCGGAGTCTCTGGCTTGGCCATCAACCTGGTGACTACCGATCATCCGTGGGTTGCCAACCTGGTTCCCCAGATCAAGTCCGATCTCGAAGCCATCGGCATCACTGTCAATCACACCGCAATGGCGTCTTCCGACCTGTACGGCAACGTGACCGACGTGGACAACCCGACCTACGACGTTGTCCTGGCCCCCGGCGACCCCTCGGTCTTCGGCACAGACCCCGGCATCATCTTGTCGTGGTGGAACGGTGACAACGTGTGGACTCAAAAGCGCACCATGTGGAAGACCACCGATCCGGAAAACTTCGATAAGTTCCAGAAACTTGTTTCCGAAGCAGTCCAGATCGAGGGCGATGAAGCCAAAGCGAAGTGGGCCGAAGCTCAGGACTTGCTCGCTGAGCAAGCAGTTGTCTACCCGCTCTTCCACCGCAACATGATCACTGCTTACAACGGTGACAAGCTCGACGGCGTGAAGCCGATCGCCGCAACTGGCCTCGAACTGGTGGGCGTCGGCCTCAAGTGAACCGACTGCCGTTACGTTGACCGTTGACGGCACGCCACGAAGCAGGGGCGGGTCAATCCGGCCCGCCCCTGCTTCGTGTCTGCGTAGTCGGACAGTCAGGAGTAAATGCCCCATGAATAATCTTCTGAGACTCGTCGGGCGGCGTCTGCTTGCCCTGCCCATCATGATCGTGGGCGTCTCGTTCCTCGTCTTCTTCATTATGTCGCTGTCACCGATCGACCCCGCATATTCGGCGCTGGGCGAGACAGCCAGCCCTCAGGCACTAGAGGCTTACCGCCAAGAGCAGGGCCTCAACGACCCATTCTTTGTCAGGTACGGCTCGTACCTGTGGGGGATTCTCCAAGGTGACCTGGGCATTTATGGTGTTGGCACCTCTAATAAAGTGATCGACCTGGTCGCCAAGGCCCTTCCCGTCACTCTCCAGCTGACCTTCCTGGGGCTCCTCATCGCTGTCGTTATCGCTTTCCCCCTGGGAGTTCTGGCAGCTATCTATCGTGACCGCTGGCCAGATCAGGTCATCCGAGTCTTCTCCGTTGTCTCGATTGGCACTCCTTCCTTCTGGCTGGCTGCCCTGCTTGTCATGACTTTCGTTGGACGCCTGCCCGTTTCGGGAGCCCTCCCAGCATTGAGCCAAGATCCAGCAGGCTGGTTCCTCCGTATGATCCTGCCCGCCACAGCACTGGCAGTCCCAGTAATCGGCCAGATGACACGCGTTGTGCGTACATCGATGGTTGAAGAACTCGACCGTGACTATGTCCGTACCGCGCTCGGCGCAGGCATCCCCAAGCCGATCGTCGTGGCCCGCAACGTGCTGCGTAACGCGCTCATTACACCGATCACGGTGCTTGGCCTGCGAATCGGTTACCTCATGGGAGGCGCCGTTGTCATCGAGATCATCTTCTCCATCGACGGCATGGGCAAGCTAGTCCTTCTCAAGGGAATCCAGGAGAACTGGGTGACCTTGGTACAGGGCGGCGCCTTGGTCGTCGCTATCGCATTCATCGTCGTCAACATCGTCGTCGACATGCTCTACCTGCTCATCAACCCGCGGATTAGGTCGGTCTGACAGATGAACCACAAGAAAAAACTCGAACGGGTGACCCAACCCGGAGCTCGTTTTAGCCGTATTTCCTCCATGTCGGTGGGGTCGCGCGTCGCCCTCGTCCTCCTTGCCCTGGTTGCTCTGATCTGCGTTCTATCGCCATTCTTGGCTCCGCACGGGCCCGATGAGATCTTCACAAAGTGGGACTCACCTAGCGCCTCGCACCCCTTTGGCACTGACCACATTGGTCGCGACGTGATGAGCCGCGTCCTCTACGGCGGGCGTTTCTCCCTGCTGATCGGCCTTTTTGCCACTCTGATTGCTCTATTTGTCGGCGCCATCATTGGCTCGGTCGCTGCAGTGGTGCGCAAGTCCTTGTCCGAAGTGATCATGCGCATCATGGACATTGTGATGGCAGTGCCCGGCATTGCTATGGCTGCCGTGTCCGTGCTGGTCTTTGGCCGCGCACTGCAAGAAAAGGGCAACACCCTGGCCCTGGTCTTCGTTATCGTTTGTTCGATTGCTTTCGTGTATACGCCTCAGCTGTCGCGCATCGTGCGCGCAAATGTGATGAGTGCATACGGCGAAGACTATGTGCGTGCCGTCATTGTGTCGGGTGCACGGGCGCCGTGGATCCTCGTTACTCACGTCATGCGTAACACTGCGGCACCTGTCTTAGTCTTTGCCACGGTGCTTGTGGCCGACGCCATTATTTTGGAAGCCTCTTTGACCTTCATTGGTTCTGGCCTCCAGTCCACGGCCGTGCCTACGTGGGGCAACGTGTTGTCGGATGCGTCGTCGAACCTTTCGGTCATGCTGGGCAAGTGGTGGACGGCTTTCTTCCCCGGCATGTTTATCATGCTGACGGTGTTGTGCTTGAACATCTTGTCTGAGGGCATAACCGACGCCATGGTCGCAGCCCCCAAGGGTGTGTCCGTCGCTCAGGTTTCGGCCAATGCGACGCGCGAGGCCGATCGCCTCCTGCTCGACCCGCGTCAGGCCTACCGTGAGCAGGCCGCTCCGCTTCAGGCAAGCCTGAATGCGTTGAATGAGGTCGAGAGCAAGCGCACGGATCGTTTCGTATCGCAGTCCACGGAAGCGCCGCTGCTGGAAGTCAAAGACTTCTCGATCCGGTTCGAACGCCACGGCGAGGTCGATGTTGTCGACCATGTGTCCTTTAGCGTTCGTCGCGGCGAAACCATGGGTCTGGTGGGCGAGTCCGGCTGTGGCAAGTCGATTACAGCCCTGTCGATCATGGGCTTGATTGATCCGAAGGCTGAGTTGTCGGGCCAGATCCTCTACCAGGGTCAGGACCTGCTGACGATGAAGCCCGACGAACGTCAAAAGCTTCTCGGTCACGAGATGGCAATGATCTACCAGGATGCTTTGTCTTCGCTCAACCCGGCGATGCTCATCAAGGATCAGATGGGTCAGCTCACCAAGCGCGGTGGTACTCGCAGCGCTGAAGAGCTTTTGGAGCTGGTCGGCCTGGACCCGAAGCGCACCTTGGAGTCGTACCCGCATGAGTTATCGGGCGGCCAACGTCAGCGTGTTTTGATCGCTATGGCTTTGACTCGCGACCCGAAGCTTGTGATCGCTGATGAACCGACGACCGCTTTGGATGTGACGGTTCAAAAGCAGGTGATCGCGCTGCTGAACGATCTGCGTGAAAAGCTTGGCTTCGCAATGATCTTCGTGTCCCATGACGTCGCCCTCGTTGCTGAGGTTGCCCATTCGATCACCGTCATGTACGCCGGTCAGGTCGTGGAGCAGGGGCCGACGGCTGAGCTGCTCACTCACCCGACGCACGAGTACACGCGTGGCCTGCTGGGTGCGGTTTTGTCGATCGAAGCGGGTTCGGGTCGTTTGCACCAGGTGCCGGGAACTGTTCCGTCGCCGCGTGACTTCCCGGTGGGCGATCGTTTCGCTCCCAGGTCGTCGCATCCCGACTATGGCCTGGACATTCGTCCGGTTTTGACCGAGGTCGGTCCCGAACACGTGTATGCGGCTCTTCCGCCCAATCCCAATCAGGGCGTTGGAGGTTCCGATCAGCTCGAAAGTGAGGATGTGCGATGACTGGCGCGGAACACCCAATTATTGAACTCAAGGACGTTCACGTCACTTTCAATTCCAGGACGGGTTCGCTGTTTAAGCCAAATAAGGTTCACGCCGTGCGCGGCGTCAATCTGAGCATTGTGCGCGGCCAAACCTTGGGCATTGTTGGCGAGTCTGGTTGTGGCAAGTCCACGACCGCCAACGTCATGTGCGGCTTGCAAGCGGCGACCTCTGGCCACGTGTATTTCAATGGCGAAGAGGTCACGAAGAGGACTGCTGAGGCGCGTCGGCGTATTGGCCGAGTTGTGTCTGTGGTCTTCCAGGACCCGGCAACCGCGCTCAACCCCAGGATGACGGTGGAAGATCAGCTTGCTGATCCCTTGCGCGTCCACAAGATTGGGGACGAGGCGTCGCGACGTGATCGCGTTGGCGAACTCATTTCGATGGTGGGTTTGCCGTCCTCGGCCCTGGACGCTCTGCCTGGCCAGCTCTCTGGCGGTCAGCGTCAGCGTGTGGCTATCGCCCGTGCGCTCGCCCTCAATCCGGATGCGATTATCGCTGACGAACCGACGTCCGCTTTGGACGTGTCGGTGCGCGCACAGATCCTCAACCTGTTGACCGATCTCAAGCGTGAACTGAACTTAGCGATGGTCTTCATTTCGCACGACATCCAGACGGTCCGTTACGTGTCGGATCGCATTGCCGTGATGAATAAGGGTGTCGTCGTTGAAGAAGGCCCTGCGGCTGAGCTTTTGGCGAACCCGAAGGATCCGTACACGCGCACCCTGTTGGGAGCTGCGCCTTCCCTGCTTCACCCCACCCTCGAAGGAGAATGATGAACACCCCAATTCGCGGAATTGTTCCGCCTCTTGCAGTGCCGCTCAAGGATGGGCGTGTTGATCACGCGTCCTTGGAACGTCATATCAACCGCATGATTGATGCCGGTATCCATGGCCTTTTCGTTTTGGGCTCGACCGGTGAAGTGGTGTTCTCGACTCCGGCGCGTCGCGCTGAGATTCTTGAAGCCACCCAGCAGATCGTCAATGGACGTATCCCTATTTTGGCGGGCGTCATTGACACTGAGACGGATCGTGTCATTGAGAATATCCGTCAGGCAGAGTCCTTCGGTGTGGACGCCGTTGTGGCAACCGCGCCTTTCTACGCGCTGCAGGGATTGCCTGAGATTGAGCGTCATTTCCGGTTGCTGCGTGAGGCGACAGATATTCCGATTTGGGCGTACGACATTCCGGTGTGCGTTCACGTGAAGTTGCCGATTGATATGCAGATCCGACTTGGACAGGACGGCGTTTTGTCCGGTGTGAAGGATTCGTCGGGAGACGATGTGTCTTTCCGTTGGCTTGCTCGCATGAATGACGAGGCTGGCCACCCGCTGCAGCTGTTGACCGGTCACGAGGTTGTTGTTGACGGCGCGTACATGTCGGGTGCCGATGGTGCTGTTCCCGGTTTGGGCAATGTGGATCCTGCTGGTTATGTTCGCCAGTGGGATGCGTATCAGTGTGGCGATTGGGAGGCGGTTCGCGCCGAACAGGACCGTTTGGCTGAGCTCATGCGCATTGTTCAGGTTCAGGGGATTGCTGGTTTCGGCGCCGGTGTTGGGGCTTTCAAGACTGCGTTGCAGCTTTTGGGAGTTTTCGAGACCAACGAGATGCCCAGGCCTGTTGAGCCTCTGATCGACGGCAATATCGAGTGGGTGGCGTCGGTGTTGCGCCGCACGGGCATGATTGACTGAGTGACGTCTGGGGCGCCCACTTCGACGCGTTCAACTGGTAGTGAGAGGAAGAATTTTGGTGAACAGCTCTGTTCATTCAGGTGATGAGTCACGGGTTCTCGCCCTCGATATTGGGGGAACGAAGGTCGGGTGGGCGCTCATGGACGGGCTCGCAGCATCCACGCGGGACGGCGAGTTCGGCAGGATTGCGACACTTGCCGACGAGGGCGGGCCAGCAGTCGCCGCGCGAATCGGTTCTCTGGTGGCTGATCTAGCTGACAGGTTCGGTCCTTTTACGGGCGTGGCTGTGGCGAGTGCTGGCGTAGTTGATCCTGCTTCGGGTGCGATCGTGTCGGCAACGAATACGATGCCCGGTTGGGGTGGTACGCCTTTGGGCGCCATCATCCGCGATGCGGCAAACACGCAGGTGCGAGTACTCAATGACGTTCACGCTCATGGTCTAGGTGAGGCTTTGGTTGGCGTGGGGCGTGGCGCAGACTCGGTGCTGTCGGTGGCTGTGGGCACCGGCATCGGTGGTGCCTTTGTTGAAGGTGGCCGAGTCTTAACTGGTAGCCACCATGTTGGCGGCCACGTTGGCCATATTCACCATCCTGCGGGGCGAGATGTGCCCTGCTCGTGTGGTCGCTTTGGACATATTGAAGGTTTTTGTTCAGGTTCAGGTATCGCCGCGTGGTATGACATGCGGCGCACCGCTCATGATCCCAACGTCGAGGATGCGCGAGGCTTACAGGAGTTGGCTGAGGATGGCCACCCGTTAGCTCAGGCATGTTTTGTGGAGTCTGCGCATGCGTTGGGTGAGTGTCTGGGTTCTTTGGCCAATTGCATTGATCCGTCGATGATTATTCTGTCTGGTTCGATGACGCGTTCGGGTCAGATGTGGTGGGATGGTGTGCGCCAGGGGTATGCGGCTAGCGCGATGACGCCGGTGGCGGATACACCCATTGTCGTTGGGGAGCTTGGTGACGATGCTCCGCTGATTGGTGCGACTTTGAACTTGATGAATACGATGAATTGAGGAGCGCGCCGAGGTGCGCTGGAATGGAGAATCACGGTGACGGATCAAGTCATTGAACAGATGCGTGGACAGTTGATTGTTTCTTGCCAGGCTTATCCGGGGGAGCCTATGCGTCACCCGGAGACGATGGCGCAGGTGGCCAGGGCTGCTGAACTGGGTGGTGCTGGTGGAATTCGCTGTCAGGGCCTTGCCGATATTTCTGCCATTAAAGGCCGCGTGAAGGTGCCGGTTATTGGCTTGTGGAAAGAGGGCGATGAGGGCATTTACATCACCCCGAGTTTGCGTCATGCGCGCGCCTGCGCGATGGCAGGCGCTGACGTGGTGGCTATTGATGCGACCTCGCGGCCTCGTCGCGATGGTTTGACCTACGCCCAGACGGTTTCCGCCCTGCACGATGAGGGCATTTTGGTGATGGCAGACTGCGGTTCGATCGACGATGTGCGTTCTGCCGCTGAGGCTGGTTCGGATATTTTGTCGACGACGTTGGCGGGATACACGGATGACCGCGAGATGACTGACGGGCCAGATATGGAGTTCTTGTCCCAGGTCCTCGAGGAGTTCCCCGAGGTTCCGGTGATCTGCGAGGGTCGAGTCCATACGCCCGAGCAGGCGGCTGCGGTGATGCAGGCCGGCGCCTTTGCTGTTGTGGTCGGCACTGGTATTACTCATCCGACGCGTATTACGACGTGGTTTACGAAAGCTATTGAGGGTCGCTGAAAAGCGGCTTCTTGAAGAAGGGAAACGAATTTTCATGAGAATTGCGATTGTTGACGACGAGCGCCAGATTGCGAACTTGGCCGCCGACCGCATCTGCGAGGTCTACCGCAACAAGCCGGATTTCGTGCTGGGTCTTGCCACGGGTTCATCCCCGCTGCCCCTGTACGCTGAGTTGATCCGCCGCTACGAGGCTGGCGAAATTTCTTTCGCCCAGGTCAAGTCCTTCAACTTGGATGAGTACGTGGGCCTGCCCAAGGACCACTATGAGGGTTATGCAAACTTCATCCACCGCAATCTCATTGACCACGTTGATATGCCTGAGGGCAACGCTCACGGCCCCGATGGTTGGTGTGAGGACCTGGTTGCGGGGGCGGCCGCATACGATCAGGCCATCACGGATGCCGGTCACATTGATATTCAGGTCCTGGGCATTGGCTCGGACGGACATATTGGCTTTAACGAGCCGGGTGGTTCCTTGACGTCACGCACCCACGTGGGTGTTCTGACTGAGCAGACTCGTCGCGACAATGCCCGCTTCTTTGATGGCGACTTGGATGCTGTTCCCACGCACTGTGTGACGCAGGGCTTGGGAACGATCATGGATTCGCGCGCTCACGTGTTTATTGCAACGGGTGAAGGTAAAGCCGACGCTGTTAAGGCTATGGTCGAGGGCGGAATTAGCGCCCGCTGGCCTGCGTCGATCCTGCAGATGCACGACGACGTCCTGGTCATTGTGGACGAGGCCGCAGCCTCGAAGCTGGAACTCAAGGACTTCTACAAGGAAGTTTGGGAGAAGGAACAGCACTGAGATTTCAGTATCTGGTGAAGCCTCGGGGCTATCCTGGGCGGAGTTGGGCCGTCGGGTTGCTCTTCTGGGGCTTTGAATCACTTGGGTGCGTGGGGCGAGTGTTGTCCTCGCCCCACGCACTTTCGTTTCTGCCCTTGCGGGTTATTGGTTCGTTTCTACGCTCGCCGGTTATTAGGATGCCTGTAGTATCCGCTGGCTTGGCGCACAGTGTGCGCGCGAGCTTCATCGACAAAAGGATTTTCTTCGTGCATCCCAGTCCGACGACTTTGGCTCAGATGACGACATTTCGAGTCGGTGGGCCCGTCAAGCATGTGGTGACGGCATCGACGGCTGACGAGATGGCGATGGCAGTTCATGGGGCCGACGAGGCCGGCATCCCGCTTCTGGTCATCGGAGGAGGCTCGAATCTGCTGGTGTCAGATGAACCTTTCGAAGGCGTGGTGGTGCGCGATGGCCGGTCGAAGATTATTGCAACGCAGCCGGATCCTTCTGGGAAGGTTTTTGTGACGGCCTGCGCGGGCACAACCTGGGATGATTTCGTCCAGTGGTCTATTGCTCAGGGTTTGTCTGGGTTGGAGGCCCTTTCGGGTATTCCTGGAACGGTTGGTGCCGCACCCGTGCAAAACATTGGTGCCTATGGCCATGAGGTCGCCTCGACTCTTCATTCGGTGCGCGCATGGGACCGCCAGGATGAAGAAATGGTGGTGCTATCGGCAAAGGATTTGCAGCTGGGATACCGCACGTCGATTATTAAGCGTTCAACGGGCCACGGCGGCACCATTGAAAGTGAAGCTGGCCAGCGTATTTGGGGGCCTACGGGCCGCTGGGTGGTGGTTGAAGCGACCTTTGCTTTGGAAAAGAGTGAGCTGTCAGCTCCGGTTCTCTACGCCGAGTTGGCAACCAAGCTGGGTGTGAAGGCGGGCGAACGCGCGCCGTCGGTGATGGTGCGCGAGGCCGTCCTGGGGCTGCGCCGCGGCAAGGGCATGGTGTTGGACGAGGGCGACCATGATTCGTGGAGCGCGGGTTCTTTCTTCACTAATCCGATCCTCACGCGGTCTCAGGCTGATGTGTTGCCGCAGGATGCTCCGCGTTTTGGCGCTGGAGTGGACGCCGACGGCGTTGAACTGGTGAAAACGTCGGCTGCTTGGCTGATCGATCATGCGGGTTTTGGCAAGGGGTGGGCTTTGAACGGGGCGGACGCCTCGCAGGCTCCGGCGTCTTTGTCTACCAAGCATGTGTTGGCGTTGACGAATAGGGGCAGTGCCACGGCTGAGGATATTCGCGAGTTGGCGCTCGCGGTACGCGCGGGCGTGGAAGAGCGTTTCGGTATCCGTCTGGTGCCTGAACCTGTGGCCGTCGGTTTTACTTGGTGACGGGCCCAGCTAGCCAGGCTTCAATGTCCGCATACCAGCGGCGCTTAGATGATTCGGACGCTAAGGATGCGTCGATGGATTGGCGGGCGAGGTCGGCGAGCTGATGGTCGGATAGACCAAAGACGTCGCGCGCGGCCGTGTACTGTGCGAGCAACCGCGAGTGGAAGAGCAGTGGGTCGTCGGCCCCCAAAGCTACTGTTGCCCCGAATTCGATGAGCGTCGGTAGGGGCACTTCCCCAAAGTTTGAATAGACGCCCAGTTGCACGTTGGATGTGGGGCACACTTCAAAGGCGATGCCTTCGTCGATTAAGCGTTTGAGCAGCTCGGGGTCTTCGGTGGTTCGCACTCCGTGTCCGAGGCGTTGGGGTTTAAGAGCCGTGACCACTTCACGCACCGAATCGGGCCCTAAGAGTTCGCCCCCATGCGGTAAACGAGCCAACCCCGCACGCTCTGCAATATGGAAGGCCGCCGCGAAGGACGAGGTGGATCCCATGCGTTCGTCATTGGATAACCCGAAGCCGACGACTCGACTGGCGCCTTGGCCCTCTCCCGCATACTGGGCGGCCAAACGAGCCAGGGTCCGCGCGTCGAGGGGGTGTCGCATTCGCGACGCGGCAACGACGATCGCCACTTCAACGCCGGTGGCGGCGGAGGCGCGTTCGGCCTCGTCAAGGATGATTTCGAGGGCGGGGGTGATGCCGCCGACCCACGGCGCGTAGGAGGTGGGGTCCACTTGCATTTCGAGGCGCACGGAGCCTTCAGCGGCGTCGTCTTGGGCGGCTTCGCGCACAATACGGCGCATGGTGTCTTCGGATCGGACGAGGTGGCGAGCCGAGTCGTAGGAGCGTTGGAAGCGGAACCATCCGCGTGCGTCGGCGGGTACTTTGAGTGGGTCGAGGTCGAGCAGGTGCGCGGGTAGGCGTGTGCCTTGCTCTGCGGCCAAGTCAACGAGGGTTTGCGGCCTCATTGCGCCCGTGAAGTGAAGGTGTAGGTGTGCTTTGGGCAGGGCTGCGAGGTTGCGTCGGCCCGAGGGCGTGGCCGGCTGGGCCGTCAGATCAGGGGCGGTGGGTGCGTTCACTGCACGAGGCGCGAGGCTGGGGGACTGCATCAGTGTTGCTTGAACCAGCTAATGATGTCGCGGATGATTCCGGGGCCTTCGGGCTCGTTGAGCACCTCGTGGTAGGCGCCGTCGACGACTCGCAGGTGAATGTCGGCGTCGGGGTGGGCGGCGATGGCGTTGGAGACGAAGGTGCGTGAGCCTTTGAGGTCAGTGAGTTTGTCAGCCGAACCGTGGAAGATCAGCAGGGGAGTGGTGGTTTGGTCGGCTCGACGTAGTACTTCGTCGCCTTGGAGGATCATGGTGGCGCCTGTGAGTAGCGGTGTGCCGCCTTTCCAGGTGAGCGGGTCGGCGTCGAAGGCTTTTTGGACTTCGGGGTCGCGTGAGAGGACGGATTCGCCGTCGCGAATGGAGGTTGAGGTCGCGGGCAGGCTCGGCATGAGACGCGCAAGCGGCAAGAGCTTGCGGACCGTGGAGGCTGGGATATCGGGTAGGGGCCGAAAAGCTGGTCCGGTCAAGACGGTGCCGCGCAGGTGGGTTGGGTCAAGCAGCATGGAGGCTGCGGTGATGAGGCCGCCCATGGAGTGGCCGAAGAGGAAGATATCGGTGGTGCGGGCGTGGGCGCGCACGATGCGCCTGGCGTTGACGTGGTCGCGGATGAGCCTGCCGACGTCAACGGTGGCGCGGGGGCCTTCTGCGGTGCCGTGACCGTAGTGGTCGTAGTAGAAGACGTCGTATCCGGCTTCGACGAGGGCATCCGTGAGCGCTGTGAAGCGGCCGGAGTGTTCCCCGTATCCGTGGGAGACCAGCACGGTTCCTTTGGGGGTGGTGATATGCGCGAAGCGGGATTGGATGTGCATGGGTCTATTGTGGCAGCCCACCGCCAGTTCCGCCCGCCTCTGCCCGCGAAGGACGCCCATAACTTCGCCGAGGGACGCCCAAGCGCTGATGCATCTGGGTTACATCTCAGACGTCAGGCCACGGGAGAAGCCCCAAGGACGTCGATGACTCCACTGTGCTGAATAAGGTAAGTATCGACCTCGTCAGATCGCCACGCTTCCATCAACGACGCCAGAGCTTCACTATCAAGATTGACAATGGACTGGCCATCTTCAGACATTCCCGTCCCCGTGAAGGGCGCGGTGAAGAAATTGACGGAGTTCGAACGGATTGTCGTCATCTCAGAAGCCAACGACAGCATCGAATCAAAGGTGAGGTTTTGGTCAACAGCGGAGTGTGACAGCAGAGCGGTAAGCATTTCAGACATTTTTGACACATCCGTCAGAACGTCTTGGTCGAAAGTCTTTTGCATGATCGCACGCATCCATGCTTGCTGGCGTCGCACTCGGTCGAAGTCTCCGCGGGCCAGTCCCTTACGTTCACGAACGAAGGCCAGCGCCTCTGAACCCGAATAGGTCTTAACCCCTTCGGCCGACGCAATTGTGACCCCGCCAAGAATATCGGTGAGCTGTTCGAAGCTGGTGAAGTCAGTGACCATGAAGTGGTCGATGTGCACGCCTGTCAGATTCTGCACGGTTTCAATGGTCAGATCGGCGCCGCCATAGGAGTAAGCGGCATTGATCTTCGCATTGCCGTAGCCGGGAATTTCCACCCAGGAGTCGCGTGGGATCGACATAATGTTGATGCCCTTACGGTCCCCAGTGATCTGAACGAGCATCATCACGTCAGAACGTTGAGCCCCCGCTTCCCAGTCAGTCGGATCGCCCCCGGATTGACGAGAATCCGATCCCAACACCAGGAAATTGATGTCATTGCCAACCGGAATCGATTGGGCGCTACTCGAAGAAGACTGCCCGGACGGGGTGATCTGGACGTGCTGAATTTGGGAGTTGATCGAATGCCTAATGCTCAGGAAGATCCCGGCAACGGCTAACACCAGAACCAACAGCAGCGAACACAGAACGATGAGGGCTTTCTTAGTGCCGCTCATCCGCTTCGGGGGCTGATTACCGTCGCGACCTGCCCCACCACGACCACCGGCACGGCCGCCTCCGCCAGCGCCGGCCCTACCTCCATTTGCTTCACCACTCGCACGGTCGGCTTGAACTTCGGCTCTGGTTGGCAGGTCACTCATCGTTTCCTCCTGAGGATCACTCAGCCTCGGATAGCAGTGCTTGAAGGCGTGACACGCCCTCGGTAATGGCTTCGTCGCTGGTCGCGTAGGACAGGCGCAGGAACCCGGAGCGTCCAAAGGCCTCGCCGGGGACGACGGCAACCTCGACATGCTCCAAAGCCAAGTTTGCGAGCGTCATCGACGAATCGATGACGGTTCCACGCAGGGTTTTGCCGATCAGTCCTTCGATGCTGGGGTAGGCGTAGAACGCGCCCTGGGGCATGGGCACGACGAGGCCGTCAATTTCGCGCAGCATCGACACGATGAGTTTGCGTCGACGGTCGAAGGCTGTGCGCATCTGGGCGGCGGCGTCCAGCGATCCGGACACGGCTTCGAGGGCGGCCACCTGCGACACGTTGGCGACATTCGACGTCATGTGTGATTGCAGGTTTGTTGCGGCTTTAATGACGTCGGACGGGCCGATCATCCAGCCGACGCGCCACCCGGTCATGGCGTAGGTTTTGGCGACACCGTTCAAAACGATGGTTTGGTCAGCCAGTTCGGGCACGAGCTTAACGATGTATGCGGATTCGGCGCCGTCGTAAAGCAGGTGCTCGTAGATTTCGTCGGTGACTACCCAGATGCCGTGTTCGAGGGCCCACTGACCAATGGCGGTCAGTTTGTCGCGCGTGTAGACCGATCCTGTGGGGTTCGAGGGCGAGCACACGAGCAGCGCTTTGGTGCGGTCGGTGCGGGCGGCTTCAAGCTGGTCGACGGTTACTTTGTAGTCCTGGTCGGCTCCGGCGAAGACTTCGACGGGGACGCCGCCTGCCAGCTGGATGCACTCGGGGTAGGTGACCCAGTAGGGGGCGGGGAGGATGACTTCGTCGCCGGGGTCGATGATCGAGGCGAATGCGGAGTACACGGCTTGCTTGCCGCCGTTGGTGACCAGAATGTCTTCGGGGGATACCTCGTAGCCGGAGTCGCGCAGTGTTTTAGCGGCGATGGCTTGACGCAACGAGGGCAGACCTTTGGCGGGCGTGTACTTGTGATTCGCCGGGTCTTTAGCGGCTGCAATGGCTGCTTCAACGATGGCGTCGGGTGTGGCGAAGTCGGGTTCACCGGCTCCAAAACCGATGACTGGGCGGCCCTCAGCCTTCATGGCCTTGGCTTTGGCGTCCACAACCAGGGTGGCCGAGGGCGCGATGGCTGCGAGGCGGGCAGAAACACGGGAACGAGGAGTCGTAGTCACGTCTTGATTTTCCCATGATGGGCGGTCCCGCTTCGCGTTGCTCCGGCATCTGGGCGCGTGGAATGGGTCTCAGCGGCTCGTTTCGTGGTAGCGGAAATGTCGGCGGTTTCGACTAGAGAAGGGACGAGTAGAGCTGCGAATAGGCGGCTGCATTGGCTGACCAGGTTCGGCCTGTGGCAACTTTGCGGGCCTGCGAACTGAGCGACTCAGCAAGGTCAGTGTCCGCGATGATCTGACCGATGACATCAGCAAGCGCATTGGCATCGCCAGGAGAAACAGCAAGTCCTTGTCCGTCGCGTGCACCGACTTCAACCAGGGCAGGCAGGTCTGAGACAACTTGCGGGATGCCCAAAGCCATCGCCTGCAAGCCTTTAATGGGGGTCACTGCGCGGGTGACGGGGGTATCTCGGCGGGGAATTGCCATCACGTCAAGCGCCTGATACCAGCTGGGGGCATTAAGAGGGGCAACTTTTCCAGGAAACACGGCATCGGCATTGGTGGAGGATTCTCCGAGCGGACCGGTATGGACGTTCAGTCCTTCGTTGCGGCATAGCTGGATGAGGGATTCACGTGACACGCCATCGCCCACGATGGCCAGCCCAATATCGACTCCGCGCTTGCGTAGAGAAGCCACTGCGCGCACCAGTGTGTCCAAACCTTCATAGTCGACGAGGGCGCTCACCGTCCCTACCCATGCACGCTCCGTTAGGCCGAGGCTTCGTCGAGCGGACTGGGGGTTGCGTGGCACGTCGAGTAGGTCGGCGTCGACTGCGTTGGGTATGACGTGGATTTTGGCGGCGGGGATGCCGCGTTCAACCAGGGAGTCTGCTTGATGGTGCGAGAGTGCGACGACGGCGTCGGCAGCCAGTGCCATTTCGGTTTCTCGGGCACGCATCAGCTGGTAGCGCTGGGAGGCTAACGCTGTGGTTTCTTGGTGTCGAGGGCGGCGTGCGACCCAGGATTTTTCCAGTTCACCGCGCATCTCATACACCCACGGGATATCGAGTTTTTCTGCAACAGCTCGGGTCACCAAGCCGTTGTGGAAGTTTGTTGTCGTGTGCAAAACATCCGGGCTATAACTGTGCGCCACGTCGGCCAGCATTTTTGTGTGCAGGGCGAGGCGCGCGTCCTCGTACCTGGGCAAACTGGCGGGCAGCAAGCGGCGGTAGCGGATCGAGTCGACCTCGTCGACTGTTCCCGCCCACGGCCTACCGATTGTCAGCGGGTAGGCAAGCCGGGTGATCGCTTCAACTTCGAGGCCGACGGCCCGCTGAGCGAGTAACACCTGGTGGGAGCGCAGGGCGTAACCGGAGTTTGTCCACGGCAGGGAGTTTGTTAAACAGTGAAGGACGCGCACAGGCGAGGACGAATCGCCGGCTGGCCTGGCAGGCGCGGGGGTTTTGCGCGGGGTAGGTGGCTCGTCCTCGTCGTAACTGCTGGGTAGGACGAGGGTGCGTCCGGGGGTGAGCACTCGAAGACGAGATTCGAGGATCCCGCGAAGCGGCGGCTGCGCTAATGCAATGGCTTCGTCGAGGTTTCCGCTTTCCCATAGTTGATGCGCCCGATCGTTGGCGCTGGCCGAGGGCGGTAGTTCGGACTCAATTTGGACGCGAATTTTGTTAAGCAATCCAGACGACGATTGCTCACCGGCAGACGCGAGTTCGTCTTGGAGCTGCTGGCGTCGGTCAAGCATCATCAACCACGTCGAACGGATCGTTGACCCTTTGTGGCTGGGCTCAGGCAGGGCCGACAGGGCATCCCTGAGGTGGCTGGGTGTGCGCCGGAGCAACTGCACAGCAAAGAGTGCCGGGTCTTCGCTGATCATCTGGTGAACCACTTTGCCGAGCAACGGGGCGCGCGATAGCGTGTTCGATACGGCTTGAAGGATTTTCATTAGCAGGCGTTTTCGCGAATTTTCTCGAGGAAATCGACGAAGCGTGCGGCGTTATCTTCTGGCGTTCCCTGTTTCTCAAGCCACTCAAGGCCCCTGCCCACTGTGTTGAGCAGACTCCGTTCCGCGATAAGTCTCTCCCACAGATCCGCCAGTGCCGTTGGGTTCATTGGAGGAACGGCATCTCCGGCTCTTGCTGAGGTGACGATCTGGGCGGCTTCGCCTGCGACTGACAGAGAAATGTGGCGTCCGATTTCTAATGCTTCGTAGAGCTTGGAAGGCACCGTGTATTCCATCGGTTTCCAGTCTTGCAGGTGGATCAACACTGTGTCTGCCCACTCGTAATGGGGCAGGATTTGGTCGAAGGGGAGTCGGCCGGTGAACTCGATGGGCAGTTCTAGCGCTTGGGCGTTTCGGCGCAATGTTTTGAGGTGAGCGCCAGAACCTACGATTCTCATGCGGACGTCTAGGTTACGTTCGCGGGCTTCTGCAACGGCGTGAATAGCGTTGGACAGTTCTTGTACTCGTCCCGTGGTGCCGGCGTAAAGGACGTTTAATCCCGAGGTGTGGTTGGGTGCTTCCAGTGTGAAGTTTCGTCGAGTTCCAAGATTGCGTAGCGTCATGGTTTGTTCGACGCCGCGATTACGCAGGACTTCGGTGAAGGATTCGGTGGTGGTAACGATTCCGGCTGCCTTGCCTATGGCGTGGGTTAGTGCATGGCCGCCAACGGTGGCCACTCCTCGAAAAACCATGTTCTTGAAGTTTGAGGCGGTGCCTTGGCGTGCTGGTCGGGCGGTGGTGGGAGCCCAGTCGTTCATGTGCTTGAGTAGGTCGGGCCAGGCGTCGCGCAGGTCGAGGACGAAGGGGACTCGGGCGCGCGAGGCGATGACGTCGGCTGCGTTTGCGGTGGGCAGGGGAGGAGCAGTTGCAACAATGATGTCGGGGCGCCACTCGGCGGCAACTTTGTGACCGATTTCGATCTGTGACGTCATGATGCGCCCTTGATTGCGCATGCGTGAATACAGGGTGGAGTCGTGTCCGAGGTAGGCGGTCCTGTGGATGACTTCCCCGTTTTTTCCTTCGGCCACTGCGCCGATTTGGTATTCGTCTTCGCTGAAAAGCAGGTGGCCTGTCGGGTAATGGGGTGGGGGAACAACCGCATGAACTTCGTGGCCAGATTGTGTCAATTGACGGGTGAGCCACGCCCAGCGGCGTTGGGGGATCCCTTCTTCGGGCTCCCAGGTCTGCGCGATGACCAGGACTCGCATTTTTTTGGGGTGGCTCCTGCGAAAGATATTCTTTATTGAGGGAATTTTCTGGCGAAAATGAGTGCTGTGGAACGGTTTTAGGATAAGGGTAATAGGTAGCTAATTCTATTTGATCTCGGATGACGATCAAATAAAAGAGTTATTCAAGGCACAATTAATAGCTTCGTAGTATTCCCGCGTGTAATGAAATGGGGCCAGCCCCCACCGTTGGTTTGGATCAGCAATGGGTGTCACGCCTGGATCAACCATGTGCCAGCCACCTTCTGCCAGGAGGTGGTAGTAGCCGGCAAGCACTTCATTGGCGGTGTCTGCCGTAAAACCCATTGAGCCAGGCGTTTCGTTACCGTCAACGTCAGTTAATGCCCACTGGGCTTTGATGACTCGGGTTCGATCCCATATTCCAAGTTCGATGAGCGCAGATTTAAGAGATTTTGCTGCTTCGGCGTATAGGGTCCAGTGCGTCATTGATCCGAAGCCATGAAGTTCCCAGCCGTGGGGAAGATTGGAATAGACGTCTTTGGCTCCTCCGTCACTACTGCGTGTGAATACGGCTCCGGCGGCGTTGCGGTAGATCCCGCCTCGTTCGTCAATGAGATCCAGGACGAGGGCGGCGTCGCCTGGCCCGTGGCGCTGAACTGCTTTCTTGATTTCTTCGACCGCGTTACCAGTTAGATCCCCGTGGAAAAGTCTGTTTTGGAAGGGGGAGGCGAATTGGTAAGCGTCGAGGTGCGGAATCGAAGCCGAGTGCCCGATGGAGGTTAACGATTGGCGCGCAATATATAGACCGATTTGCCAGCGGGATTGATCCGCATATTCATAGGCGTCACGGGTCACACAACTGCCCAGAATCAACTGTTTCACGCGGTTCACCCCTTCTTTCGTGCTCCGACGGTAGCAGGTGAGTGAAGGCAATGGGCGATGCAAACAAGCATCCCATTGAGAACTTGGATGCATGAATGATTGTATATTGCACTCATTAGCTGACGTGGAGAGAAGAGGAACCGTGGATCTATTGCTCTGGCGCAAGCGCTTGTGGCATTTACGTCACGGAGGATTCAGTGCTCTCCAAGAATTCGAGGCACGCCAAGTCGAAAATACGGGAGTCGCGCGGGTGCTCCAGCCGAGGCGATTGACCTCAAAAGGACGAATAAAAATATCCTTCGATGAGTGGCCTCTGCCAGACGTTGATTCTTGGAGGGGGCGGCGCGATCTCGCTGCTGGGATCATTGCTGATGATTTCACGTTGAGCGCTTTGGGCTACGAATGGAAACAAGTAGAGCTTGATCCAAAGGCTTGGCGTACACAGCTCGACACCGAGAACTTGGATTTGCTCTTTGTTGAATCCGCTTGGCACGGCAATCAAGATCGATGGCAGTATCAGATAACGTCTTCGAAAGGGCCCTCGCAGACTCTTAAGGCTCTAGTAGCAGAATGTCAAAAACGTTGCATTCCCACTATTTTTTGGAATAAAGAAGATCCTGCGCACTTTGAGGACTTCATTGAGTCTGCGCGAATTTTCGACTGGGTTTTTACCACGGATGAGGATCGTGTTGATCGCTACCGTGAGCGATTAGGCCATGATCGGGTGGGGGTCATGTCATTTGCTGCACAGCCTGCGATTCATAACCCAATTGTCCCAATTGGTATGACGTCTCAGCATCGTCGATCTGTTGCCTTCGCTGGGACATATTTTCGGGATAAATACCCTGAGCGCGGGAAGCAGATGGAAATTCTCCTGGGTGGAGCGTTGGATGCTCAGCGTAAGCTCCGTTACCCTTTGGATATTTTTAGTCGCTTTCGTGACGTCTCCGAAGCGTACCAATTCCCTGAACCATACTATGGACATGTGCGTGGAGAATTGAACTATCAACAGATGTTGACAGCGAATCGATCCTACGCAGCGATTCTCAACGTCAATTCAGTTGTGGATAGCTCATCTATGTGTGCGCGCAGAATCTTCGAGGTGTCTGCGTGTGGTACACCAGTTATTAGCGCTATTTCAAGGGCTGTTGAGACTTTCTTTCGCCCCGACGAAGTCATTCAGGTCGCTACTCGAGAAGAAGCGTCTCGCTGGATCCGTGCTTTGGATCGCTCACCTGAGCTACGCGACCGTATGGTTCATTTGGCTCAACGCCGTATCTGGCAAAAACATACTTTTGAGCATCGGATTAACAGTGTTCTCCAGAAGATCGGGTTCACTGAGCGCGTGACGACGATGCCGTCAGCAACGGCAATGATCTCAACGAATCGCCCGCATCAACTAAGCCATGTTCTCGGCCAAATGGCACAACAAAAGGACGTTGACCTCCAAGTTGTTATTCTCACGCACGGGTTCGAGCCGGAGAAAGCAATCGTTGATGCTTCGAAAGACTCAGGGATGGAAATCAACTGGGTGGTCGGGGACTCCGGCTGGACACTTGGGCAGTGTTACAACCGAATCATTGAATGTTCTGACGGCGATGTCATCGCAAAGATTGACGACGATGACCTGTACGGGCAGAACTATCTCTTCGATCAGATTGCCGCGTTGAAATATTCGAACGCAGAGCTGGTAGGTAAGGGAGCTCATTACTTGCATTTGGCTGACCAGAACGCCCTGTGTTTACGTTTTCCTACGCTTGAGTTCTCATGGGCGTCTTTCGTTGCTGGCCCTACTTTTGTGGGCTGGAAAAGTACCTTCGAGGAGATTCCTTTCCGCAGTCGCACCACCGGTGAAGATTCCCAGTTTCTATTGGACGTGCGTCAAGTGGGCGGCAAAGTTTTCTCGTCAGATCGTTTTGGTTTTATTCAACGTCGATTGGCAACTCAAGAACACACGTGGCGTATTCCGAATGAGGAGATTCTTGCAGCCTCTCATCTGACCACTTTTGGGGAGGGGAACGAGCATGTCTTCTTCTGACCAGTGGACGGCCTCGGCGCTCACAGATGGTCGAATAACATCGTATTCTTTCGGGAAAGACAACACGGATGACCTGGCGATGATTGCGTGGGAAGTTGAATGATGAGCCAACGATCTGAATCCTTTGATGACCTAGGTCAGTGGGTGGCCGCTGCTTTGATCGAACACGGTCAAAGCAGAGTTAAAACAGTGCCCACTTGGCGTCTGCATCCGGTCTCAGCGCGGCCAGGAATTTTCGAGTACTGCCGCAAGATCTGGCAACGTAGATTCTTTATTCTTGCGGATTCACGCGCCAAGGCATTCTCTTCCTCCCGCGGAACCACCTTGGGAAAAACATGGCTGATTCTTCGGCCGTTTTTGGATGCAATGGTGTTCTTTGCGATCTTTGGTTTGCTTTTGCAAACGGGACGGGGCATCGATAATTTTTTGGCCTATCTGGTTGTCGGGATGAATACCTTTGGCCTGATGCAAGCCGGATTGAACTCAGGCGGCACGATCCTGCCAGGCGCAAAAAATATGCTGCGTGCCTTTTCTTTCCCGAGAGCATCATTGGTGTTCTCATGGAGTTTGCGAGGGCTTTTCGACTTTCTCCCTGTACTTTTGGCAACCATTTTATTCATCATGGTGGTTCCGCCCCACGTCAAACCGAGCACAACATGGATTCTTGTTGTGCCGGTGGTGGTCCTTGTATGGATATTTTCGATCGGCTTAGCTTTGATCACTGCCAGTCTGACCGCCCGTATTCCTGACTTGAAGTTTATTTGGCCGCTATTATCCCGTTTCTGGTTCTATGGTTCGGGTATTTTCTTTTCGATCGACAGATTCGCAGACCACCCCGCTGTCATGGCGTTAATGACGGCCAATCCGGGCTATCAGGTGCTCAATCTCATGCGCCAATGCCTGGTATATGACACTATCCCCGAAACATCTCAGTGGGCATATGTTCTGGCTTGGGTACTGGGAACCTTTGTCCTGGGATTCGTCATTTTCTGGTCGCATGAAGAGTCTTATGGACGAGAGGGTTGAGATGGAAGACGAGGCGTACAAGAAAGGAATTGAGGTCAGACTCGGTGAACCTTCCGTGGTGGTCGACCACGTCCATCAGGTGTACCGAACCGAGACGACTGATCGTGAAGCTATTAAGACCGCGAGTGTGGGGGCAAAACTCCTCCACCGCTTGTCTCGCCGTCCAATCAAAGTCAATGTGCGCGCCGTCAATGACGTCTCAATGGTGGTGCGGACAGGAGAGTCTGTTGGCATCCTGGGATTAAATGGATCTGGCAAATCGACTCTGCTCAGGATGATCGCCGGAGTTGAGCCGCCCATTAGTGGCAGAATCTTGGCTCGTTCGCAGCCAACGTTGTTGGGAGTCGGGGCTGCCCTCGTGCCTGACCTAACCGGGATACGTAATATCGAACTTGGATGCCTTGCAATGGGGTTGTCTTCCCAAGATATGAAGGAGGCAATTCCTGCGATTGCAGAGTTGGCTGGAATTGGCGACTCAATCTATCGACCGATGAGAACGTATTCTTCAGGCATGGGCGCTCGGCTGCGGTTCGCCATTAATGCGGCTTCGCAGCCTGATATCCTGCTCATTGATGAAGCACTGGGCACTGGCGATGCGGCGTTCAAGAAGCGGTCTGAAGGTGTTTTAACAGAGATTCGTCAAGCTGCAGGAACCGTCTTTTTGGTGTCTCATGCGGCTCAAACTATCGAGGAAATGTGTACCCGCGCCATCTGGATGCATCAGGGCCGTCTGGTTGCAGACGGGCCAGCTTGGGAGACGGCTCGGGCCTACCGTTTGTGGGCGTGGAAGATTGCTGAAGGCAAACACGAGGAGGCTGCTCGCCTTCTAGCTGATGCTCAAGATAAGTTCTCGCCAGAGGAGTTTGTTCTTTCCGATGCAGACTCCTCAGTTGTTGCTCGTTCTGCCCCTTTCCACCGGAAAAAGTGAGGCTCATCCCTCACCGGTTGGACATGTGCCTGCCACTTCCCTAAACTCGGTCGGGCAGGTTGTTGACCTGCAGTAGGGCAGTGGCGCAATTGGTAGCGCACCGGTCTCCAAAACCGGCGGTTGTGGGTTCGAGTCCCGCCTGCCCTGCCAGTTCGATTTAGAGCTAAAAGGGGAAGTCGATGAGTGACACCACCGTTACCGGCGGCGACTCCGTGCGCCGTGATCGTTCCAAGCAGGGCGCTACTCCCTCGCGTGATCGCAGAGTTGAAGAATCTGAAAAGAAGCCCAACATCTTCAAGCGAATCTGGATTTTCATTACCCAGGTCATCGCTGAAATGAAGAAGGTGACCTACCCGACAGGGCAGGAAACCTGGACGTATTTCACCGTTGTGATCGTTTTTGTGGTCGCAATCATGGCTTTTGCCGGTCTTTTGGACTTTGGATTCGGTAAGCTAGCCTCATTGATCTTCGGCTGAAGCTGAAAAACCCGCCCGCAGGAATCTGCAGGCGGGTTCCTTTTACAGTTGCCCAGCCGCGACTGCCGCACAAGCGGTGCCAGGAGGAAGCGCGTGAGCGAGGAAATGAACCCCACTGAGGTTGAGTTTGACGAGTCTGTCGTCGAAGAGGTTGAAGAAACTGAAACCGATGCGGCTGACGCTGAGATCGAAGCTGTCTCAGTAGACGAATCTGCGCAAAACGAGGCAGAAGAGACCTCTAGCGAATCAGAGGGCGAGGACCCGATCGAAAAGCTGCGTAAGCAGATCTACATGTCCCCCGGTGACTGGTACGTCCTGCACACCTACTCGGGCCACGAACGCAAAGTCAAGGCCAACCTGGAGCAGCGCATCACCTCCCAGAACATGGAAGAATCCATTTTTTCTGTCGAGGTTCCAGACGAATACGTCATGGAATTCCGTGGTTCTGCCAAGAAACGCGTGCGTCGCGTGCGTATCCCCGGCTACGTTATCGTCTGCATGGACTTCAATGAGGAGTCCTACCGTGTCGTCAAAGAAACGCCGGCCGTCACAGGTTTCGTCGGCGACCAACATAACCCCGTTCCTCTGTCGGTTGACGAGGTCGTCATGCTGCTCACGCCAAACGTCCTCGAGGAGGCCGCTGTTGCAGCCAAGCAGGGCCCTGCTCCTGTTCAGGAAGTTCAGCTTGCCTACGAGGTTGGCGAAGTTGTCACCGTCACGGATGGTCCGTTCGAGACGATGAGTGCAACGATTTCGGAAATCATGCCCGAGACCCAAAAGCTCAAGGTTCTGGTGACGATCTTCGAACGCGAAACTCCTTTGGAGCTCAACTTCGATCAGGTTCAAAAGCTCGAACAGTGACGTCGAGCACCCGGACTTGGGACAAGGTCTGGGTGCGCGATAGGATCATCACTCGTGCGTACTGGGTTCACTATGCCTACGGCAGTGTGAGCCGGGTACTCATCCCCGTACGGCATCCGCCGTTGCGGGAAATCCGTAGAAAGACCCGAATTAACAATGGCACCGAAGAAGAAGGTCACCGGCCTGATCAAGCTTCAGATCGCAGCCGGTTCCGCCACACCCGCTCCGCCCGTCGGCCCTGCTCTGGGCCAGCACGGCGTGAACATCGTTGAGTTCACCAAGGCATACAACGCCGCTACCGAGTCCCAGCGTGGCTCGATCGTTCCGGTCGAGATCACCGTGTACGAGGATCGTTCCTTCACGTTCGTCCTCAAGACTCCTCCGGCTTCCGAGATGATCAAGAAGGCTGCTGGCCTCCAGAAGGGTTCGGGCACCCCGAACACCGTCAAGGTTGGCTCCATCACCATGGATCAGGCTCGCGAAATCGGTCAGGCCAAGATGGTTGATCTCAACGCCAATGACGTCGAGGCTGCGGCCAAGATCATTGCCGGCACCGCCCGTTCCATGGGCATCACGGTCGAGGACTGATCCAGACTTAAACCCCAGTGGTAGGGCAGGCGCTGCCCGAATCCCACGACTGCAAGGAGAAGAAGCAGAATGACTAAGCGCTCCAAGAGCTACCGCGCAGCGGCCGAGAAGGTCCACGCGGACGTTCCCTACATCCCCCTCGAGGCCATGAAGCTGGCTAAGGAGACCGTCGTTACCAAGTTCGATTCGACCGTCGAGGTCGTCTTCCGACTGGGCGTCGATCCCCGCCAGGCTGATCAGATGGTCCGTGGCACCGTTTCCCTGCCGCACGGCACCGGCAAGACCGCCCGGGTCTTGGTCTTCGCCGTTGGCGAGCGCGCACAGGAAGCCATCGACGCCGGAGCCGACGAGGTCGGCGGCGACGAACTGATCGAAAAGGTTGCCAAGGGCTACACCGACTTTGATGTCGCCGTTGCTACCCCGGACCTCATGGGCAAGGTCGGCCGCCTCGGCCGCGTCCTCGGCCCCCGTGGCCTGATGCCGAACCCGAAGACCGGTACCGTCACCATGGACGTCGCCAAGGCGATCAAGGAGATCAAGGGCGGCCGTATTGAGTTCCGCGTTGACAAGCACGCGAACCTGGCGTTCATTGTTGGCAAGTCCTCCTTCACTGCTGAGCAGCTGGCTGAGAACTACGCCGCTGTCCTCGACGAGGTCCTGCGTCTCAAGCCGGCTTCCTCCAAGGGGCGTTACATCCAGAAGGCCACCGTGTCCACCACCATGGGCCCCGGCATCCCGCTGGATTCCACCAAGACCAAGAACGTCGCGTCGGCTGACGCGTCCTGAATTGGCGGCTCCTACATTCCTAAAGCTCGCCTGCCCTGAAAATAGGGCAGGCGAGCTTTTCTGTTTCCAACAGGTCAGAAACATTGGGCCCCTACTAATTTTCAGGTACGCTTCGAATTAATCCCATTGTGGCCAATCGAATGGGAACCTATTCAACACGAATCGAGTATTAAAAGATGTCGTTGTCTGTCTGTGTCATTGGTCTTGGATATATTGGTTTGCCCACCGCTGCAGTGCTTGCAAGAGCAGGTGCTCGGGTCTACGGCGTGGATGTTTCTGACCGTCATGTGGATGCTGTAAATCGCGGTGAATTGCCTTTCGTTGAAGAAGGACTAGGAGAGGTTGTTGCCGACGTTGTGAAGTCCGGTTTACTTTCCGCACAGAAAGACACCCCGCATTCGGATGTTTATATCGTTGCGGTCCCCACTCCTTTTAAAGGGCAGCATCACGAAGCCGATTTGTCGTATATCGAAACGGCAGCTCGTAACATTGCGCCTCAGTTGGTTGGCGATGAATTGGTGATTCTTGAGTCCACTTCGCCTCCTGGAACTACAGAGCACATGGCGGATGTGATTCTCGCTGAACGTCCGGATCTGTCGATTGACGGGGCGGATTGTAAGCCAGTCGTGCATTTCGCTCACTGCCCGGAGCGGGTTCTGCCCGGACGCATCATGATCGAAATGGTGTCGAATGCGCGAATCATCGGCGGCGTCACCCCCGAAGCAGCCAGGATGGCTCGCGACGTTTATGCGACGTTCTGTGAGGGCGAATTGGTTCTTACCGATGCCAAGACCGCTGAGATGGCTAAGCTCACCGAAAATTCATTCCGTGACGTCAATATTGCTTTCGCAAACGAACTCTCGATCTTGTGTGAAAAGCTTGGCATCGATGTATGGGAACTCATTGAGTTGGCTAATCGACATCCGCGCGTCAATATCCTCAACCCTGGCCCGGGTGTTGGAGGTCACTGCATTGCGGTGGATCCGTGGTTCATTGTTTCAGCTCTTCCCAACGACGCGAAGATCATTCGCGACGCACGCGAAGTTAATGACTCTAAGCCGCAATATGTGATTGACAAGGTGCAAGAGGCTGTTCAGGGCATTGAGTCTCCCGTTATCGCAGCGTTGGGCTTGGCATTCAAGGCCGACATTGACGATCTTCGCGAGTCTCCGGCTCTTGACATTACGAAGGAGATTTCGGAGCAGCTGCCGGAAGCAAAAGTTCTGGCAGTCGAGCCAAATATTGATATTTTGCCGAAGAAACTTGAAGGTATTGGAAACCTTGAACTGGCTGATCTCCATGAGGCAATTGAGGCGGCTGACATCATTGTCTTGTTGGTGGATCATAAAGAGATTCGAGCTCTTGATCGTGCGGTTTTTGCCGATAAAACTCTCATCGACACGCGCGGGGTTTTTCGCCACGCTGTTTGAACTGCGTGCTGACGGACAAGACGCACTGATGTAGGCCTTGGATTCTTAGGTGAAGTAATGACGACTTTTGAAGATGAAAAACGCAGCCTGGATGATTTGGTTCGTCTGCGAACTTTGGCGCAGGATCGTCAAAACGAGGATGAGCGGCGTGCAACTAACTTGAACCCTCGTGAGCAGCGATTCCGCGACGCTGCCATTGAGCTAGAAAAGCGAGTCGAGGCCCTTGAGAGGGAGAAGCTGCAGCTTCAAAAGGATGTTCGTTGGCACAAAGCCAAGCGTGTCGAAGGCGAAGATATTCGTCGTGACCTCAAGAAACGTCTTGCTGACAGTCAGCTAGAACTCAAGAAGAGCAAACAGGAAGAGATACGCCTGCGAGCCGATCTTAGGAGGGTGCGAGGGTCTCGTTCCTATCGGCTTGGCAATACCTTGCTTGAGCCTGGTCGCGTCGTTCGCCGTGCCTTCACAAATCAAGATGGAGCACGATCAACGCAGACCATGGCATCTGAGGAAACCGCGCAAAAGCCGATCGCGGCTGCGCAGAGTGCTACCACGACACAGGCTCCGGTTGCTGCTCAACCATTGGTAAAGCCAGCCCAGGCGCCCTCGACCTCAGCAAGCAAACAGACGATGTCTGATGTGCGGACAAGCCAACCAGCTCGACCCAACTATAAGGAATGGTCAGTTGATCAGCTCCGAGAGGATTTTGCGGAGAATCCTTCGCCTGGTACTTTTGTGCGTCTTTTGCACCGCGAGTGGTACCAACTGGGAAATCTGTCTGAGTGCGTCAAACTCGTCAATGAAAATCAAGAGTACGTCGACCAGCTTTCCCAACGTGATGCGCTGGTGATTCCTCTTATTTTTGGGATTGAACGCTTGAAGAATATTCAAGAGGCAATTCCTCCCAGGACTGCCAGCGCAGCTTTTAACCCTGAACGCAACCGTTTGATGTACTGCGTACATTCAACACCAGCGTTCAACTCGAATGGGTATTCGACCCGCACCAGGGGAGTGGCCGCTGGTATTCGTTCAGCAGGGATGGACCTGACCGTCGTGGCTCGTGCGGGCTATCCCTGGGATACGCCTGTGGATCGTGAACGCCCCCTCCAGGAGCGTTCAGTTATCGAGATTGATGGCATCGACTACATCCATATTCCAGGCTCGTCATGGGGCAGGCAGCCGTTGGATAGGTACGTCATTGAGGCCGCTGACGCTTTTGTGCGTGAGGGGCTCGTCCAAAGGCCCGCTGTTATCCAAGCAGCATCGAACCATGTGACAGGTTTGTCGGCGCTCATCGCTGCACGCCGCCTGGGGGTTCCTTTTGTCTACGAGGTGAGAGGGTTCTGGGAACTGTCGCAAGCGGCTGCTAAGCCTGATTGGGCAGGGTCGGAACATTTTCAGACTCTTGAGGACATGGAAACTTTGGTTGCCTCAGAAGCTGATCATGTTTTTGCCATTACACGCCAAGTGCGTGAGAGTTTGATTGAACGTGGAATTGATGCGGATAAGATCAGTGTCGTTCCCAATGGCGTGAACACAGATGTATTCTTGCCGCTACCTCGAGATGAAGAGTATGCGAAGGCTAAAGGCATCCGTACTGATGTGCCCGTTATTGGTTTTGCCGGCAGCATGGTTCCATACGAAGGCCTCGATCTACTTATCGAGGCGTCCGGCCTTCTTGCACAGCGCGGAGTCGCACACCAGGTGGTCTTTGCGGGTTCAGGTAATCAAGAAGATGCTTTACGTAAGGCCGGACAGTCGGCAGGAAACAGGATTAAGTTCCTTGGTCGGTTGCCAATCGATGAAATGCCTCGACTCTTGAGCACCTTTGACATCATGCCGATTCCGCGTCGAAGTTTGGCTGTGACAGAGATGGTTTCGCCGCTTAAGCCTCTTGAAGCCTTTAGTGCAATGAAGGCCGTTGTCATGTCGGACGTGGCCCCCCATCGTGATTTGGCGGGAGAGTTTCAGGAACGGGCGCTGCTTTTCACGGCAGATGATAGTGGCGAACTAGCATCGGCCTTGGAACAACTGATCGTCGACGATGATCTAAGGCACATCATTGGACGCCAGGCACGTCTGTGGACTCTTGACGAACGACGTTGGAACATTATCGGCACCACCATGGTGTCTCAACATGCCGCACTAGCTGCAGCTCAGAGTGCTGACCGACGCTCCAATCATCAGATACATCGCCGCGCGCGAATCGGCTTGATCGCTGATGAGTTCACAACTAAAACTCTTGCCCCTTCGACAGATCTTGTCATTCTTGATCGGCAGAACTGGGCGACTCAACTTGAAGCGGAGAACCTGGACTTTGTATTCATTGAGTCGGCTTGGCGAGGCAATTCAGGCCAGTGGCATCGAGGAGTGGGTCGCTACGAAGATGAAGAGTTCAAGGATATTTCTGCGCTGCTTTGTGAATGCAGAAGCCGTGGGATTCCTTCCGTGTTCTGGAATAAAGAAGATCCGGTGCATTTCGAGCGCTTTAAAGCCACGGCTGCTCTGTGTGATCACATCTTGACGACGGATGCAAACCTCATCCCCGACTATCTTGGGCTACCTGGTGCTGTTACCAAGACCGTCTCGTCCTTGCCCTTCTATGCGCAACCAAAGATTCACAATCCTCTACCAACAACCAGAGAATTTACCTCGACCGTTGCCTACGCAGGTACGTACTACGGTGATAGGTACAAGGACCGTTCTCAGGTGCTTCGCACACTTCTTGAGGCTAGTAAACCTTACGGATTAACAATTTTTGATCGCCAGGCCGATAATCCAGATTCGCCTTATCAGTTTCCTGAAGGTTTGCGTGAATATTCTCGTGGCGCCATTCCTTATGACGAGGTTCTTGCTTCGTACAAAAGCCATCTTGCACATATTAATGTGAACTCCGTTACAGAATCTCCCACAATGTTCTCCCGCAGGGTCGTAGAAATTGCCGCTTCTGGGGGTGTCGTACTATCGGGTCCTGGCCGCGGAATCAACGAAGTTTTCTCCGGCTTGATTCCGGTTGCTGAAAACAGCGAAGAAGTCGATCTCTATCTGAGGGCATGGACGGCGTCAGGCGAGGAACGTTTGCGTGAGGCATGGCGTCAGTTACGAGCGATCCACCGTTCTCACACCATTGATTCGGCTCTCAAAATCATCGGTCAAACCCTTGGATTAGATTTTGCACCAGCAACCGTCCAATTCAGGTATGGCCTCATCGTAGATAATCTCGATCAGCCGGCCGCACAAGAGATTTTGAAGCAGTCAGTAGTTCCTCTATCTGTTTTCGCTCACAGTATTGACGAGGACGGGAGAACTCTTCTTGAGAAGTACGGAATTGCTGTCGTAGAGCACTCCTCCTTTGATCCCGTCGGACTTGATTGGATGGGTAGATTCTCCCTTGGTTTGCCGCGTACGTGGTTCGAGGATCTTTTGTCGTCCTCGCGCTATGGGCACTGGCCAGCCATCGCAGCTACTACCGCCGATGATCAGGGTCCACTAACCCAACTTGTCCGCTTTGGTATCTCGGGCGGAATTCGACCTGAAATCGTCTCGGTAACCACGGGAGATGACCTTGATGCTATCGGGCACCGGTTGGATCAGCAGTCCGAAGCTGGAATCTCATTGCTAATGCCACCTTTATCTGGCCAGCGAGAATACACGGAGCCTGTTGAAACGTATGTGCAGTCTTCTTTTGCGCAAACTGTTCTGGTTGCAGGCCATGATCTGAAGTTCATGCAGCCCTTACTGGAAGCCTTGGAGAAGAACGGTAATCGTGTCCTTATCGATCAGTGGCATGGACACAGCGGACACGATGAGACCAAGTCGCTGCAGCTGCTTGAGGAAGCAGATGTCATTTGGTGTGAGTGGGGACTTGGGAATCTTGAATGGTATTCCAAGAATGTGCGTCCGCATCAGCGCCTTCTCTGCAGGATTCACCTCCAAGAGATTTTCAGGCCATATATGCGGCGGGCCAATCACGCCTGCGTAGATCAGTACATTTTCATTGGCGAATTGATCCGACAAGCCGCAGTCATCAGTCACGGTGTGCCTGAAGAGAAAACCGTGGTCATTCCGAATATGGTTGCAGTAGAAGACCTGGAACTGCCCAAGGTTGATGGTGCTGAGCATAATCTGGGTCTTGTTGGAATTGTTCCAGAACGCAAGCGTCTTGATTTGGCGGTCGACGTCCTCGAGCGACTTTTGAAAACTGATTCCACCTATCGGCTCTTCATTAAGGGCAAACGACCTGAAGAGTACGAGTGGATGGCAAATAGGCCCGAGGAAATGGAGTATTACGAAGAGGTATATAGTCGGATTGACAGGCTGAATGCACGTTTCCCTGATGCCGTGACCTTTGATCCCCACGGGTCGGACATGGCTCAGTGGTATCGCAAGATCGGCATTGCTCTGTCCGTGTCAGATTTTGAGTCCTTCCACTACACGATCGCTGATGGAGCGGCTTCGGGAGCGACGCCCGTTTCATTCGCGTGGGCGGGTTCCGATCTTCTCTATCCGCGTGAATGGTTGGTGTCTTCCGCTGAGCAAATGGCCAACCAGATTTTGGCAGGCAGGAAGCGGGACTCTGGTCAGGATGCGGCCGTTATCCGTGAGCTCTATGGGCAAGATGTGGTCATTCAGCGTTTGATGCGCGCTATCCAAGGCCTTGCTTAAGGTATGGTGCATTGACCCTCCGATAAAGAGTTCGCGTATTTGTTATTGCAATGGAGAAATTTTGGCTGGGATCTCACGGAAAAGCACAGCAACTGAACTGTTTTTGACGGTAGTTAAAGCCGATGTGGCGGTCCGTGATGTTCAGCGTTTCCTTAAGGAGGATCTGATTCGCCTTGAAGGAAACAGATGGGTTCCTTACGACGGGGGCGCTATCTGGCATGCATCGGCGCCGCGTAGTGATGGCCGTCAAACTCATGGATGGTTCTTTCTGAGATCGTGGATCGGCGCTTATGCGAGCCTTGATGCTACGCAAATCGACGATCTGTTGAAGCGACTCCACGGACTGTGCGATTCCTGGATGAACGCTAGCGCTGATTCAACATCTATGGCATTCCATGACGAGACTACGGCTCAGCGCGCAATGATCCTTACTCACTTCATGGAAGTATTCGCTGACGATCTGGAAGAACGTCCCGATATGTCCGCGAAGCTTCGTGAGATTCTTTCTAATGACATTGCGAAGCTCTGCCAGCCTGACTTTTATGCAGGGTTGAACAACCATGGCATGTTTCAAGATGTTGCTTTATTGGTTTACTCAGCGTTCAGTGATCCCACTGGTGGTGTTCCTGAGCTCGAGGAGCTTGCCTTTACGCGGTTGGAATCATATTTTTCTTTCGCATTTACGAGCGAAGGAATCCATGTTGAGAATAATCCGACGTATCATCTTCTCGTTTCCAACTATTTAGCGAAGATTGAAGCCTATGCAGAAGTGACAGGTAGGCAGGAATTCGTCGCAGCCTTTGAAGAGCTTTTGATCAAAGCTGACTCTTTCGCGGCCCACATCGTCACCCCTACGGGAGAATTCCCGCCAATTTCAGACACCCGCTCCGGACGCGTTCCAGCGGGTCGAGCTGTGACAATATTTGGTGAACGTCAATTTCTGGGAGCAGTAACTCATGGTGAGAGGGGCAAACTTCCTGCAGATAAAAAGTTTGTTGCTCCCAAATCCGGGTACGCAATTGCGAGGGAATCTTGGGCCTCGGCAGACTCCGCTTACCTTCTCTTCTCGGCAGCTTATAACGCGAACTACCATAAACATTCCGATGAACTCAGTGTCTATTTTCGAGACGGTCAAAAGGAACTGATTCGCGAGGCTGGACCAAATGGATACCAGTACACCGATCCGTTCACAAAATATGCGTATTCGAGTTTTGCGCACAATACCCTGATCGTCGATGGTCTGGGATTGCCCAGAACCGACGATAAGTTTGACCAGACCTGGATGGAGGATCTGGGCGGTGAAGGCGAGGAGTTTTCGGTCACCGGGCACACCACTCGCTACGAGGGAGTTCGTTGGGATAGAAGAGTGACGAGCACCCTCCACACGCAGGAGCGCGGATTCTGTGTGCACGATAAGGTCGTTTCTGACGAGGAACACCATTATCAGATGCTCTGGCATTTTGGTGAAGAAATAACATGCATAGTTCGCGGCTGGGGCATTGAGCTCTTTGATACGGACGGGATTACAAAACTCGCAGAACTCACATGGAGTGGAACCGCGCCAGATTCAGTCACCACAGTTAGAGGACGAGAAAAGGCGCCTGTCCAAGGGTGGCAGTTCCCGAAGATGGGGGAGCATATCCCATCGACCTGTTTGGTTCTCGAGTATTTCGCGGCTGAAATTTCAGTCGATTGGGAGCTGAGAACCCGTAAGTTCCAAATATTTGATAGGGGAGTGACGCCCGCTTCTCGTTGGGAAACTTTCTTCGCTGAGAAGCCTGTCAACTACCTCCTCGAATCTCCAGCCGATAACAAAATCGCCGGTTTACAAGTTGTTTTCTCGGCCCTCGTGCCACAAGGAGATTTTACATTCAACTATCGGCGCTCGTTGGCTAAAAATAATTGGGCAAAGCTCTTTATTCTGGATGATTTCGGGCCGCAAGGGGCATATTATCTTGCGACGGACAGAAAACTTGCTGAGTTTCGATCAGTCCAGGCCCTAATACGGCGCACCATCCACAGACTTGGTATTGACAATTCACGAGTGATGACAATCGGCTCCTCAAAAGGGGGAACGGCTGCGCTCTTACACGGTCTTTCCTTGGGCGTGAGTCGGGTACTCATCGGGGCGCCTCAATACCGTGTTGGTGATTTTCTGGCGAAAGAGCATCCAAATATTCTTGAGACGATTGCGGGGGATTCGTCTGGTTCATCTGTTAGATGGCTCAACCAATTCATCCATGCCCTTCTGCGATCTGGTACTCGTCACACTCAGATTACTCAGCTCATCGGTGAAAGAGATTGGCACTACCGAAGTCATGCGGTGCCCCTGCATGACGCGCTGGTCGAACTCGGATACGCGCCGAAACTTCTGCATCTTCCGGGGCTCATACATTCACAGCTCGGTAGGGCATTCGCTGCATTTCTGCAGGATGGGATTGGTAAACCAACCGATGCTGACCCAGCGATCTTGGCTTCATCAGTCTCCTTTGATGCGGAAGAAAAGAGATTGGGCATCGTTGTTGATATGCCGCCTAAGGCAAAAGGAAGCGTGCGCCTCATGAAGGGCAAGGACAATGTCAGTGATGTCATTCCTTTGCATGGCGGCTATGCGGAGCTTCAAATTGATGCGCCGGGTACTTATCGATTCCGCATCTATTGGTCAGATCCCAGCGCTGATGGGAAACGTCAGGCATTCGGATCGCGGCCTTTACGCATTCCTTAACGCCAGATGTCATTCCGAATATCTTTAGATGACTTGCGAGGAGGCTGAGGAACTCATGATTTCCAACGATGCGAATGCGGTTGTTCACCAAGATGACAAAGTGCGCATCTTCACAGGGGAAAGTGTGAATGAACTTCACTCACGCCTCGTTTTCTCCTGCCCCAAGTGGACTTGGATGGGCGTACACGGCGCGGGATCTTCAATGGGAAGTTTATCTCCAATCAACATGCGCTTGATTTAGCCCAAATTTCCGATGGTAATTTCGGCGAGCTAGGAAAAGAGATCAAAGGGTCGTTGACAGTTTGTGCCTGCAACGGACGAAACAAAGCCGTCGTACTGCCGGATCCGCTTGGCGCCGGCCTCGTGTTCCTCTATCAGCGCAACGGATTGTTGCTGCCAGCTCGGACCTCAAACTCCTCCTGAAAACTCTGAGCCGCTTCGGTGTCACGCTCCAAAAATCAATCAAATACGCGATACTTGTTGGAACATTAGGTTCAGGTTGGTTCGGTTTGAGCCCATATGAAGACATTACCGTTCTGCCCGCAGGACATTGGATCTCCTTCGATAGCCGCGGGATGAACCTCTGTGAATACTCTGAATCTTCACAACCTGAATTGACTCTTGATGATGCCCTTCATGCTCTGGCGCAAGAGTGGGCCAAGAACTGCCAGATCGTTGCTGACGCTACTGGCACAGTCTGCATTGCGCATCTGACAGGCGGCTTTGACTCTCGACTGGTTCTTGCAGCCATGCGTTCTGCTGGGGTTGATCGGGGTTTCTCCTACTATTGCTCGGGGCAAGCAGGAGAACCTGAATTTGATAGCTCACGACGTCTCTGTGCCAGCCTAAGCCTGACACCGACTGATGACAGTGGATACGCGGAAGAAAATCTTTCAGAGTCGTGGGAAGAGCACCTCTGGGGCGCATTCGCATGGACGGAGGGTGTCGTGTCATCGCCCGCAACCATCTGGGGAGTTCAAACACCAGGCATCGTTCTCAGCGGCGGGGGCCGCGAGATCCTGCGTTCGTTCTATAACAAAGGCGAGTCAGTTTTTAATTCGCCTGACAGAATCACTGAACACATGTTCGATTCTTTTGCGATGGGGAAATCTGGCTCTCAATCCATACTGTCGGAACCAATGAAAAGTCTTATCTATGAAGGCTTAGAAAATGAGCACCATCGGGCTAGTGAAAAGGGGATTCGTAGTGCTGCGCAGCTTGACTACTTGTATCTCACTGGGCGTAATCGCTACTACGTTGGGGAAATATCCCGCTCTTTCTCTAGATTTATCCCACGTTTTGATCCGCTATACAGTCCTTTCGCTGCAAAAATTGCTCTGAATCTAGACGGGGAGATTCGTAATTCTAACCTTCTTGGTTTAAGAGCACTTGGAAGATTGGATTCTCTGCTTGCAGCACTCCCATTTGACTCCGAGCGCTACGCGCAAACATATATTGATATATATGGAAATCCTGCGCGCGCTGCCTTTAGAACGACGTTAAGAGTGCCCACTCCTGTGCAGTACGCGGCTCAAAAGCCCGGCCAACAAAAATGGGCACTCCCTCAGCCAACAACTCAACAGCATGAGTTTGCGAAAAAACTCAAGATGCCGCCTCGCCTGGTTCCGCAGTTCGAATACATTCAAAAACGGATCAATCCGATGCTTGACCTTCTCGATCAGTCGGAGCTATCTCAGGTGCTGGATGTTGACTACTTACGCGGCCTGATTCGCAAGCCTCCGGCGAATCGCGTGGGATACTGAGGTATCTCAACCCTGTACGGATCTTTGGCATGGATATCACGGGACTAAAAGGCTTTTACTAGATATCGGTGTCAGCACGAACTTCACTGATTACTTGCACTTAGCGAGTTGAGCGCATTCCCCGCAAGCTACGTCCGTAAATCTGTGCAGAGCAGCTCTTTTCAGTCCGCTGTGAACTCGTCCAAACGTGTGCCGACCCCAAGAAGCTCGGCCACAGCGGCAGCAGAACGCGCGGCCGCTTTTCCATCACCATAAGGGTTGACTGCTTCTGACATTGCGGCATAAGCCTCCTGTGAGGACTTCAAGATTGAGACTTCGGAGACAATGACCTCGCGGTCAGTGCCGATGAGCTTGACGGTGCCTGCGGTGACTGCTTCGGGCCGCTCGGTGTTTTCCCGAAGAACAAGTACAGGCTTTCCCAAACTGGGAGCTTCCTCTTGAATGCCACCCGAATCTGTGAGAACAACGTGGGCAGCATTAATGAGGTTAGAGAACTGTAAGTAGTCAAGTGGATCAGTCACAATCACGTTTTCTAGGCCTTCTAAAGACGGCATGATTGCTGCGCGTACAGCTGGATTTCCGTGGGCGGGGTAGATGATGAGATCATCGGGATACTTTGAAGCAATTTCGCCCAAAGCCTTGCCGATTTGCACCATCGGATCGCCCCAGTTCTCGCGCCGATGCGCAGTCACCAGAAGAATGCGTCGGTCTGAAGAAACGGCCTCAGCAACCCGAGGATCGAGGTACGAAACCGGCTTTTCGGTCGTGTAATGCAATGCATCAATCACAGTATTCCCTGTGACAGTAATACGATCAGCAGGGATACCATCGTGCAACAAATTTTCGCGTGACTGCTTGGTTGGAGCCAGATGTAGGTCAGCGATCTGGCCGACGAGTTTCCTATTCGCCTCTTCAGGGAAGGGAGACTTTAAATTTCCTGAACGCAGTCCGGCTTCAAGGTGGACCACTGGGATTTCTCGGTAAAAGGCAGCTATGGCTGCAATTGCGACAGTTGTGGTATCGCCCTGCACAAGGACTGCATCAGGATGAAACTGGTCAAAAATCGGGTCGAGGCGATCAAGGATCTTCGCAGAAAGATGGTTGAGACTCTGGCCTTGCTCAAATACATCTAAATCTGCATCAGGGGTAATCTCAAAAAGGCTGTTAACCTGTGACAACATCTCTTTATGCTGTCCAGTGACAACCGAAATTGCTTCTAATTCTGGATGGGCATCGATTGCTTTGATCACCGGCGCACACTTGATAGCTTCCGGACGAGTACCGTAAATGACCATAATGCGTTTGGGCATGGACCTAAAACCTTCTCAAGAATGTCGTGGGAACAAAAAGCATCGTATCGCGATTAGAAACGAGTGTTGTAAATCCGTGTGAGATGTGTTGGTCTCTTTCTGTCTTCGGCAATCACCATATACCCTGGTAGTTAGGAAAACTATTTTCGGAGTCAGAGTGGTCAATAGCCAAGATTCAGAAATGCGAGCTGCGAGAAATGCCGGCGCGTCCTCGTCTATCCCCAACAGGAGGGACCGATGGAAGCGACGCCTCGGTCCCCTTGTCGTCGAAGTTCTCATCGTCGTAGGGCTAGCCGGTGCCGCGTTCGCGTTCGTGGCCTCACCGGACAAGGAACAGAGCATCGTCATCATTAAGGAAGCTCAATCGACGCCTCAAAGTACAACAACAAAGACCCCCAAGAAGACCACAAAGACTGAGGACAAAAAGAAAAAGGCTGCTAACACGCAGAAATCTCAGTCTGGAAGCTCTGCTCAGACACCGACGCCCGCCCTCGAGAGCCCGAGCGAAACGCCTGCAACTGTTGGTGATCTCCCTTCGTCGCCCCTGTCTCCGGGATACTCGCCGTTCTACCCCAGCTACACGCTCTCGCAGCCCCAGACGTCGACAAATACGGGCGGTAGCACCCCGACTCCGGTGACTCCCGCTGCTCCAAGCCCTCAACCAGCACCGACACCCGCACCGGCTCCTGAGCCTGCCCCCGAACCAACGCCGGGCCCTGAACCGTCGCCGACTCCTGAACCTGAGCCCGCGCCTGCACCTGAGCCAGTGCCGGAAGAGATCTCAGCAGAATAAGCGTTGCGTGCCCGAAGTGCTACGTCAGTGGGGGACCTCGCCGCAGTGAGGGCCTCTTGCGCACCACTTCGTGCGTCGACCTGGAACATCAGACGCTACTGCCCACAACCGTCCTGCTTTGCGTTTGGCTCGGTCGGCGTCCGCCCTCTCCGCACTTCTTGCTGTGTCGCCGTGCCCACACTCACACCCCACGGACTTGGCGCTCGCCCTCGTCCCTGTTAAGTTTGAATACGCCGAAGACCGTCGGACTTTTGGGTAACCAAAATGAAATGCGAAAGCAGCCGACGCAGGACAGTGAGTGACCGCTCAGCGGAAACACCGGACATTTCATGCCCGACACCATCCTGCGTGTCGGGCTTTTTCATTGCCCAGCGGTCACATATCTGGAAGGAGGACCATGGCGAGGTCTGACAAGGTGGCAGCAGTTGCCGAACTCGTGGAGCGTTTCCGCGCGTCCGACGCTGTCCTGCTGACTGAGTACCGCGGCCTGACCGTCGGCCAGCTCAAGGAGCTGCGTCGCGGACTGGGCGACAACGCGAACTACGCCGTGGTGAAGAACACGCTGGCGCGGCTGGCAGCACAGGAAGTCGGACTCGACTTCCTCGCTGAGGACCTCAAGGGTCCGACAGCCATCGCTTTCGTCACCGGTGAGCCCGTTGAGGCCGCCAAGACGCTGCGTGATTTTGCCAAGGAGAACCCGGCACTCGTGCTGAAGTCTGGCGCGATGGACGGCGCAGCGCTGTCCGTCGAGGGTGTCAAGAAGCTTGCTGAGCTTGAGTCTCGCGAGGTGCTGCTGGCCAAGGCCGCCGGCGCCATGAAGGCCAAGATGTCGCAGGCTGCGTACGCGTTCAACGCGCTCCCGTCCAAGACGGTGCGCACCATCGATGCTCTGCGCGAAAAGCAGGGCGAAGCGGCCTGACGAGACAGGCCCCGCGCACTCAAGGATCCGACATCCCGAAGTTCGCGCGGAACTCACCAAACATCTGCTCTCGTAGCAGGCCCAACAAGGAAGGATGCCAACCATGGCTAAGCTCTCCGCTGATGAGCTCATCGAAGCTTTCAAGGAAATGACCCTTATCGAGCTGTCTGACTTCGTCAAGCAGTTCGAAGAGGTCTTCGACGTCACCGCAGCCGCCCCGGCCGCCGTTGCCGTTGCTGCCCCCGCCGCTGGCGACGCCCCCGCCGCCGAAGAGAAGGACGAGTTCGAGGTCGTCCTCGAGTCCGCAGGCGACAAGAAGATCGCCGTCGTCAAGGTCGTCAAGAACCTGACCGGCCTGGGCCTCAAGGAAGCCAAGGACCTGGTTGACGGCGCACCGTCCACCATCTTCGAAGCTGCCAAGAAGGAAGACGCCGAGAAGGCCAAGGCTGAAATCGAAGAGGCCGGCGGCTCCGTCACCCTTAAGTGACCCCGTCGGTTCGCCCTTGCGCCTAGTCGCGTGAGTGCGAGCCACCTCTTTGGGCAGTTCATGCCCTGAAGCTTCAATGTCACCCCGCAGGGCGTGCGTGCTGAAAAGTTCGCCGCCTGCGGGGTGACGCGTATGTAGGGCAGTGCCCGTCCTTCCTCTTTCCTCTTCTCCCGCGAAGGACGCCCAAAACTCCCGCGAAGGACGCCCAAAAGTTTGCCGAGGGACGCCCATAACTTCCGCGAGGGACGCCCAAGTTGGGATCTGCGCCATGGACTGCAGAAATGAGGCGCTCCCCACGCCCAGCAAATTTGCCCAGCGCCAACACGGTCGCTAGTATTTCTACTTGTCGCAATCCTGCGTAGCTCAACGGCAGAGCATCCGACTGTTAATCGGACGGTTACTGGTTCGAATCCAGTCGCAGGAGCAGATGAGAAAACGGCCCCGACACTAAGGAAACTTGGTGTTGGGGTTGTTTGTCCTCGGCCTAAAAAGCGGCTACTACAGCGACTACTACAGCCATTGGGATCGAGACCCGCTTTAGCTCCCAAAGGTGGGCCAGCGCTCGCGGGTTAGGCGTTACCTAGTGTCTCTTGAATCGATAGGTATGGTCGCGTAAACCTGTAGCCACGATGGACCGTTAATCGGACGTCGTTAGTCAGCCGCCTCAGAAATGGGGCGGCTGTTTAACTATGGGAGTCAAATCGCATCAACCAACACATGTGGATCGATGATCTTCCAAAGCTTTTCTCGAGACTTCCGCGCTTTCGGATGCTCATCTTGTGGGTAATGTTGGCAGCGCTGCCAGATGTACAAAACAAGATCGATTATCTGCAATGCAGAAGAGTCTTCAGAGGGGTAAAAGTTCAGAGGTTCAGTGATATTCGACAGTTTGTGAGGAGAATGGCCGAATGTTCCTTTTTCTTTTGCGATCGAAAGTTCCCAGCTGACTTGTTTCGCGAAACTGGATTTGTCGCACACCACAATGACGTCACCCTGGTTCCTTTGCGCTGCGTTGTCGCTGATGGGCTCCTAGGTATAGGTCATAGCGATGGAATAGGGGCTAAGCGGATTCTTGTATCGGCGTCTGAGCCGAGCAACATCTAGTCCCTGAAATATGAACTGAATGTCGAGGTCGTCAATGACATGCAAAGCCACGGCATAAATAGCTGCCTGTTCTCGATGCTTTTCTGCGAGTGCTTTCCATTGTCCGCGTCCCTGCATGAGGGGATGGCCGTGAAACTCGATCCGGGGATCTAATCCCATGCTTCGGGCCATAGTGCTGTGCAGGTGGCCTAAGCGATCTTCTGCGATCCCCCAGGTGTCTTGCGATGCGAGTGCGGCTCAATTGCAAAGACCTCGTTGTCGTCTGTTTTGTCGAGATAGGCAAGAATCATGATTAACGATCTCATTGTGGGAGACGCAGCTCAATGAATTTATTGAGGTGTGCCCGTTTGTAAGCGTCATCTAGGCCGTCTCAAGTGAAGGTCTGCACTAAGATTGAAACAATACCGAACGATCGGTACTGTTTCGTTTTGTGAACACGTCCAGATTTGCTGAAGAGCAGCTTGAAAAAGCGCAATTCCTAGCTCCAGCACACAACTCGATATCCGAAACGTCGGCAACCCCCGCGATAAGCGCAGCAGCAACCTCGCCAGTCAACGCAACCACGCCGCCCGCCCTCGTCCTCGAACAATCCGACGCAACCGCACCCACCGGACGGTGGACCTTCTTCGCAGTCATTTCCCTGGGCCTACTCATGATCGGCCTGGACAACTCCATCCTCTACACAGCCCTGCCCCAACTGGTTGAACAACTCCACGCCAACCAAACCCAGCAGCTCTGGATCATCAACGCCTACGCGCTCGTGCTCGCGGGACTCCTCCTGGGCACCGGAACCCTGGGGGACCGCATCGGCCACCGACGCATGTTCCTCACAGGCCTCGTCATTTTCGGCCTCGGTTCGCTCATAGCCGCCTTCGCCCCCACCGCCTGGGCGCTCATCACCGCACGAGCCTTCCTCGGCCTGGGTGCCTCCATCATGATGCCCGCAACCCTAGCCCTCATCCGCCTAACCTTCTCCAACGAGGTCGAACGCAATACCGCCATCGGCATCTGGGGTTCCGTCGCTGTCGTCGGAGCCGCAGCAGGTCCCACCGTCGGCGGATTCCTTCTCGAACACTTCTGGTGGGGATCTGTGTTCCTCATCAATGTGCCGATTGTCGTCATCGCCATCATCTTGACTGTGGAGCTCGCCCCGAAAAACGTTCCTAACCCTGACAAAAATTGGGACTTCGTCTCTTCCCTCTACGCGCTGGTGACGCTGGCCAGTCTGGTAATGGTTATCAAGTCTGCAGCGAACTCACACTGGCAACAAGCAGGTATCGCGGCTGGAATCTTCCTCATCGGTGCACTGGCCTTCGTCATTCGTCAGCGTCGCCTCGATGACCCGCTGCTGACCTTCGATATCTTCCGATCGCGCATCTTTGCTGGCGGCGTCTTAGCAGCCGGAGGAGCAATGTTCGCCCTCGCCGGCATGGAAATGCTCACCACCCAGAAGCTGCAACTCGTCGATCAATTCACCCCGCTAGAAGCCGGACTCGCAATCTCGGCAATGGCTATCGCAGCTTTCCCTGCCTCCACTCTCGGCGGAGCAAACCTGCACCGTGTTGGTTTCCTGCCACTGATCTCCGGCGGGTTTGTCGTCATCGCGACAGGCTTGATTATGGCCTGGTGGGCAGGCCGCCACAACACCTTCCCACTCTTCCTGGCAGCGATGATTCTGAGTGGAACCGGCGCCGGCCTCGTCATGTCGGTTTCGTCGACGGCAATCATCGGATCCGCGCTACTTCACCGAACAGGCATGGCGGCAGGAGTTGAAGAAGTGTCCTACGAGTTTGGCACTCTGCTGTCGGTTGCCATTACGGGGTCGATGGTGCCACTGTTGATGGAACGGCGGCTTCCTGCAGACTTGCGTGAGCGTGGTATCGACGCGCTCTATGACCCAGCCACTCGCCAGGCAGCAGCAGTTGCCTACGAATCTGGGTATCTGACGGTTGTCGGTATCCTCGCAGTAGTGGTCGTGGCTCTCGCCGCAGCGACCGCGTGGTGCTTCCGTGGGAACCTGAAGTCAGGAGGCAATGGTGCCGCGCATTAGTAAGAAGGACCAGGCTGTTCGCGCTGCCCTCAAGATCATCGAGGACGAGGGCGTGCGTGCGTTGACCTACGACTCCTTGTCGACCACCACGGGGATTTCCAAGTCCGGGTTGATTTATCACTTCCCGTCTCGACATGAACTGTTGGTTGAGTGCCACCGGTATTGCGCGGCCCGGTGGAATGCAGAACTTGAGGCTTTGGCGGGTGGACGCAAAGCTAGCGAGCTCAGTGTTGCTGAACGCCAGCGGGTGATGGTTTTGTCGCTCGGTAAGAACGACCCGGTCATTGAGTTGCTGATGTCGATTCACTCTCAAGAACATCCGGATTTTTTGGTGCCTTGGAAGTCGGTGGACGACGAATGGATGCTCAGTGGAGACGATGGGTCGTCCGACGAGCGGGAACTGAGCGATCTCATGATCGTGCTTATGGGAATGGGACTGTGGGTGTTTGACCATGTTGCGTCCGAGAAATTGCCTGACGAAAAGCGGCAGATGATTGTTGAGAGGCTGCTGGCGAGGATTGATTCGGGAGAACCGCTCGAGCTGTGAGGCTGAGGCTTGTGTCTGGCTCGATGCGCAGGGCTTCTGGCATCAGGCGCCGATTCTCACTGTCATGCGCTGATGCACCCCTATTCTGCCGGCGCCCACGGTTATGCGCCGACGCCGTGCCGTCTACGAACCGGCATCACCGTATAACGGTGGATTTCGATGCAGTTTGATGGAGGTCGGGCAGTGAGTGAACCTCGTCGTGCTAAACCTCCACACGCATGGGCGTCCCTCGCGGGAGTTTTGGGCGTCCCTCGCGGGGTGGGGGAGAGGCACAATGGGGGAGTGAATGATGTGCTCGTTGAAGAAGTGCTTCGCTTGGTTGAAGCGATTCCGTCGGGGCGCGCCGCGACTTATGGGCTGATTGCGCAAGTCGTAGGAACTGGACCACGTGTGGTGGGGCGCATCATGAAGGAGTGGGGCAGCAACGTCCCATGGTGGCGCGTCGTGAACGCTCACGGAGAATTTCCGACAACCCTGCGGTCCGGAGCCCGTGAATATTGGGCACGTGAGCGGCATCCGGTGGTCGGAGAAAACGAGCGGCTCGATCTTAAGCGGTGTTTGATTGAAGAAGATTATCTCGATCAAAAACTTGCAGAAATCCGCGATGATCTGCGGAAAAGTCTGCGTGAGAAATAATCTGTCAAACGATGGTCGGTAACGTTTTTGTAACACGTTGAGATCATGATTCGACGATTCTCAATTCGTCCCCTATTGTTATTCACACGCCAATGAGGGCGGCACTTCATCGGACGTTTCGTTAGCGTTCACGAACGGTGGGGGAGACCAAACTCCAGGAACATCGAAGTTACTGGTACCCAAGGGGTGAAATAGTGACCAACTTGCTTGAGTTGAAGGGGATCTCCAAGACCTTCCCCGGTGTCAAGGCTTTGTCCGATGTGGACCTAGACCTGCGCGCCGGTGAAATTCTGGGCCTCTGCGGTGAGAACGGCGCCGGCAAATCGACGCTGATGAAAGTTCTCACCGGTATCCATAAGGCTGATCCCGGTGGCGAGATCTGGCTCCACGGAGAGAAGGTTGACCTTCACGGTCCAAACCACGCTCGCGACCTGGGCCTGTCCATCATCCACCAGGAACTTAACGTTATTCCCGACCTGACGGTCGCCCAGAACCTCTACATCGGTCGCCCCGGCTCCACCAAGGCCGGATTCATTAACGACCGTCAGATGGTCAAGGACGCCGACGCGCTCTTCGAGCGTCTCAACATGGACCTCGATCCGACGGCTGTGTGCCGTGACCTGCCGGTTGCGCGCCTGCAGATGCTTGAGATTGCCAGGGCCCTGTCCTACAACTCGAAGATCCTGGTCATGGATGAGCCCACCGCTCCTTTGACCACCACCGAGACCCGCTCGCTGTTCAAGCTCATGCGTGAGTTCATCACCCCCGAAACGGGCCTGATCTTCATCACTCACCGCATGCCCGAACTCACCGAGATGACCGACCGCATCTCCGTTCTGCGTGACGGCCAATTCATTGGCACCGTTAACACAGCCGAAACCCCGATGCCCGAGGTCATCAAGATGATGGTTGGTCGCGAGGTCCCCGCGGATGCTCGCCCCACCACCAAGCCGCTGTCCGAAGAGCCCAAGCTCAAGGTTGAACATCTTTCAACCAAGAGGGCCGTCCACGACGTGTCCTTCGAAGTCAAGAAGGGTGAAATCTTTGGTTTCGCCGGCCTCGTCGGTGCAGGTCGTACCGAGGTCGCCCGCGCTTTGGCCGGCGTTGACCCCAAGACCGAAGGCAAGATCTTCATTGACGGCAAGGAAGTCAATATCCGTAACGCCGCTGATGGCGTGAAGCGTGGAATTGGCTACCTGTCTGAGGACCGTAAACGTGAAGGCCTGCTGCTCGACACCTCGCTCACCATGAACACAGGCATGGCGTCCATGAAGCAATTCACCACCGCCTCGGTCATCAACTTCAAGAAGATGCGAAAAGTCGCTGACGAATACATCGCCAAGCTGCGCACGCGTACTCCTTCTGCCGAGGTCGAGGCCCGTCAGCTCTCCGGCGGTAACCAGCAGAAAGTCGTTATTGCCAAGTGGCTGGCTGCCGACTCTGACGTTCTGATCTTCGACGAGCCCACCCGCGGTATCGACGTCGGCGCCAAGGACGAGATCTACATCCTGCTTGAGCAACTGGCAGCTCAAGGCAAGGCGATCATCGTTATCTCGTCCGAATTGCCAGAGGTCCTGCGCCTCGCTAACCGTATTGCCGTCATGGCGCACGGCCGCATTATCGGCGTCCTCGACAACGAGGAAGCCACCCAGGAAAACATCATGGAACTGGCCACCGTCGGTCAGGAAGAAGCGAATGGAGAAGTCGCGTGAGCACCACCGTCGACGCGAAGGCGACGAAGACCACCTCCCCGGTGGGAGCCTTCATCAAGAACAACATGCAGCAGCTGCTGGTCACTGTTGCACTGGTCATCATCTACATCTACTTCATGATTGCTGCGCCGAACTTTGCCGACGTCAGCATCTTCCTGGACATCCTGCTCCAGACGGCATTCACCGGCGTTATGGCGCTGGGCGCAACTTTTGTTATCGCCACTTCGGGCATTGACCTTTCCGTCGGTACCGGCATGACCATGGTCGCCGTTATGGGTGGCATCTTCTTGTCGGGCGACCACATGAACCTGCCGCTCATCGTTGGCCTGCTCGGCATGATCGCGGTTGGCGCTCTCATCGGCGCGATCAACGGCTCGAATATTGCCCTGCTGGGCTTGCCTCCCTTCATTGCGACCCTCGCAATGATGATGGTGTGCCGCGGTCTGGCTCTGGTTGTGTCCGACAAAGCCACAATCTCTATCGCCAACAAGGACTACATCGCCCTGTCAACCGGCTCGATCTTCCCGTCGATTCCGCTGGCCGACGGAAAGAGTGCATCTCTTTCCAACGCGGCTCTGATCCTCGTCATCCTCGTGATCGTTGCGGCCTTCCTCATGTCCAAGACCGTCCTGGGTCGCTACGCCCTGGCCTTTGGCTCCAACGAAGAAGCAGCTCGCCTGTCCGGCGTCAACGTTCGCATGTGGAAGATCATCATCTACACCGTCGCCGGTATCTTCATGGCCATCTCCGCCATTCTCTACTCAGCTCGCTTTGGCTTCGTCCAGCCCGCTGAAGGTGCAGGCATGGAAATGGACGCGATCGCCGCAGCCGTTATCGGTGGCACCTCGCTGGCCGGTGGCCGAGCCTCCGTCCCAGGCGCCCTCGTCGGTGCTCTCATCATGATGACCCTGAAGAAGGGCCTGACCATGATGGGCGTTGCCTCCGAATGGCAGATGGTCGTCACCGGTATCGTCGTCATGCTGGCGGTCTTCATCGACAACATCCGTCGCGCTCGCGAGAACGCGGCCTGATCTCAAAACTTCATTCATCAATCGGACATCGTCGTCCACCCCATATCTGATTAGGGCATAAGCCCGATCAGCCCCACGAAAGGAAACACCATGCGCCCCATCGGACGTATTGTTGCCGCTGCTGCGGTTGGCACCATGGCTATCGGCCTGACTGCTTGCTCGACCTCCACCCCCGCTGACGGCGGCGACGCCAAGGCTTCGGGTGACGCCCAGTCCTCGGCGGCTCCGGCCGAAAAGGTTGCTGGCGAGCTCTCCACCGACGTCCCCAAGGGCGACGGCACCCAGACCATCTACCTGGTCTCCAAGGGCTTCCAGCACCGCTTCTGGCAGGCCGTAAAGGAAGGCGCTGAGGAAGCTGGCAACGAGTACGGCTACAAGGTCGAATTCGTTGGTCCCAAGGACGAGACCCAGGTGACCGAGCAGATTGGTCAGCTCCAGGCTGCCCTCGACACCAAGCCCGCCGCCATCGGCTTCGCAGCTCTTGACTCCAAAGCAGCCGCTGACCTACTCGACAAGATCAAGGCCGACAACATTCCGGTTATCGCCTTCGACTCTGGCGTTGACTCCGATATCCCGCTGACCACCGTTCAGACCAACAACTACGCTGCCGCTGAAGAAGCCGCCAAGCACATGATTGAGCTGCTTGACGGCAAGACTGGCTCCGTCGGCGTTGTCTGCCACGACGCCACCTCGCAGACCGGTAAGGAACGCTGCAAAGGCTTCATCGACTACTTCAAGGCGAACGCCCCCGAAGGCCTCAACCTCCTCGAAGAGCAGATCGCAGGCGAGGTCGGCAAGGCTGCTGACACCTCCAAGGCCATCATCCAGGCCAACTCTGACATCGTTGGCATCTACGGCTCCAACGAGGCAGCTGCCTCCGGTGTGATCCAGGGCGCCAACGAGTCCGGCACCAAGGTCACCGTCGTCGGCTTCGACTCCGGCAAGACCCAGATCACCGCTATCCGCGACGGCTCGCAGGCCGGCGCCGTGACCCAGGCTCCCAAGCTCATGGGCTACAAGACCGTTATCGCCGCCATCCAGGCCATCAACGGTATCGAGGTCCCCGGCCTCGTTGACTCCGGCTTCGCCTGGTACGACGCCACCAACATTGACTCCGAAGAGATTGCACCCAACCTCTACGAGTGATGACTGACTAGTGTGGCGGACCCGGCCCTCACCGAGTCGGGTCCGCCACACTGCGCCACAATGGATCCGAGGGGGTGCAGTAGCCCCCGCAGACATTTCAATGATGAAGTTAGGAAATCAGGGAACAACATGACTACCCATCCCCGTATCGGAATCCGCCCCACGATCGATGGCCGTCGCCGCGGCGTCCGTGAGAGCCTCGAAGACCAGACCATGGGCATGGCGAATCGCGTCGCCAAGCTCTTCACCGAAAACCTGCGCTACCCCGACGGCGAGCCTGTCGAGGTCGTCATCGCAGACACCACCATCGGTCGAGTCCACGAAGCCAAGGCTTGCGCCGAAAAGTTCAAGGCCAACAACGTCGGCCTGACACTGACCGTTACCCCCTGCTGGTGCTACGGCACAGAAACCACCGACATGGATCCGACCATGCCGCACGCAATCTGGGGCTTCAACGGCACCGAACGTCCCGGCGCGGTCTACCTTGCAGCAGCCCTGGCCGGCCACGCACAGATCGGCATTCCGGCCTTCGGCATTTACGGCAAGGAAGTTCAGGACAACGACGACGAGTCGATCCCCTCGGACGTTCGCCAGCGCCTCCTCGACTACGCCACCGCAGGCCTGGCCGTCGCCCAGATGCGCGGCGAGTCCTACCTGTCCATGGGCTCAGTTTCCATGGGTATTGCTGGCTCGATGGTCGACCCCGACTTCTTCGGCCCCTACCTGGGCATGCGTAACGAATTCATCGACATGTCCGAGTTCACTCGCCGTATCGACGAAGGCATCTACGACCCCGAAGAGTACGAGAAGGCTTACTCCTGGATCCGCGAGAACTTCAAGCAGGGTGAAGACTTCAACGACGAGGACGGCAAGAAGCCTGAGCAGCATGAGGATTGGTGGAAGTTCGTCACCAAGATGACCCTCATCGGCTCCGACCTCATGCACGGCAACCCGAAGCTCGCAGAGCTCGGTTTCGAAGAGGAAGCCGGTGGCCACGGCGCCATCGCAGCAGGCTTCCAGGGACAGCGCCAGTGGACCGATCACTTCCCCAACGGCGATGTCATGGAGACCATCCTCAACACTAACTTCGACTGGAACGGCAAGCGTCAACCGTCCGTCATGGCCACAGAGAATGACGCCCTCAACGGCGCGTCCATGCTCTTCAACCACCTGCTGACCAACACGCCGCAGATCTTCTCCGACGTGCGTACCTACTGGAGCCCCGAGTCCATCGAGCGCGTGACCGGTTGGAAGCCGGAAGGCCGCGCAGCTGAAGGCATCTTGGACCTGCGTAACTCCGGTTCGACCAGCCTTGACGGTGCCGGCAAGTCTGTGCGCGACGGTGAGCATGTCATCAAGCCCTGGTGGGAGATGACCGACGAGGACCAGAAGGCAGCCCTGGAAGCCACCACCTTCCACCCGGCATCCACCGGCTACTTCCGTGGCGGCGGTTTTTCCACCCACTTCCGTACCGAGGGTGAAATGCCCGTGACTATGTGCCGCATCAACCTGGTGCGCGGCCTGGGACCGGTCATGCAGATCGCCGAAGGTTACACGGTGGAGCTGCCCGACGAGGTTGCCACCATCATCGAAAACCGCACCGACCGTGCATGGCCAACCACATGGTTCGTCCCCAACCTCACCGGTGAGGGCGCTTTCAAGAGCGTCTACGACGTGATGAACAACTGGGGCGCTAACCACGGAGCCATCTCCTACGGTCACATCGGCGGCCAGCTCATCACCCTGGCTTCGATGCTGCGCATCCCCGTCAACATGCACAACGTCCCCGAGGAGCGGGTCTTCCGCCCCAAGTCGTGGTCGCTGTTCGGCACAGAGTCTTCCGAGGCCGCGGACTACCGCGCCTGCCAGACTTACGGCCCGATGTACCGCTGATTTCAGTGGGCCCGGGAGGAGCGCTGATCGTTTGGCGTCCTCCCGGGCCACCGGCCCATCCTCGCCAATGAGGACCCGGCTGTTCTCCCTTAACACCACTACGTGAGTCCGCAGAGGCACATATGATGGCCCTGTTCCACTGATGTGGAGATGGCGAAACAGAATCGAAAAGGGTGGGCGTCCCCACCAGCGTCACAACGCACCTTGGACTCCTGGCACAGCCCAGTTGAGTCGGCAACAAACTTGCGGCCCTTGGGCCGAGAAGGCGGACGAAGCAGTCCGCCCGAACACTGACGTTCACTTTGGACTCGGAAGGAACACACATGACCACCGCACTTGCAGTTGATCTGGGATCCGCCTCCGGACGCGTTATCGCAGGCACTCTTGTCGACGGACGCCTCGAGGTCACCGACGTCCACCGCTTTAAGCACCAGGCAATCCGTGATGAGGACGGCACTCTCATTTGGGATGTCGCCACCATGTTCGATCAGCTCGTGGAAGGTCTGAAGAAGGCCGTCGCCCAGTTCCCAGACGCAGTGTCGGTGTCTGTAGACACCTGGGGCGTGGACTTTGCTCCCCTGGACGCCAACGACCAGCTTGTTGACCGAGTCGTCGCCTACCGCGACGAACGTACTTCGCGCACCCTGGAAGAGTTCCGCTCCCGCATTGAGGATCGTGAATTCTTCGATCTGACAGGCAACCAGCCTGCCACGATTAACACTGCAAACCAGCTTTTTGCTCTAATCCAGGAACAACCCGACCTTGCCGCCAAGGTCGATAAGGTTCTCTTCCTGCCCGACTACTTTGCGTGGAAGCTGTCGGGTGTCAAGGGATGGTCGCGTTCCATCGCATCGACATCCGGCTTGTGCACCCCCGGTGCCCGCGAGTTCTCCGACACGGTTTTCGAACGTCTGGGAATCGACAAATCCTGGGTGGGTGAACTCAACGCTGACCTGACTGAAGTTGGTCTCTGCACAGTGCCCGGCCTCGAACAGCTGACGGTTGTGCGCGGCGGAGCACACGATTCTGCTTGCGCTGTCCACGGCCTTCCCATTGACGAGGGCGTGCGCGCCTACTTCCTGTCCTGCGGATCCTGGTCGGTGCTGGGCGCCATCGAGGACGAACCCCTGATTTCTGACGCTGCCTTTGAGATCGGTCTGACCAATGAAGGCCGTACCGATGGGGGAGTGCGTCCCCTGTTCAACATCACCGGCATGTGGATTTTGCAGGAGATTCAGCGCCAGTGGGAACGCGAAGGCACTCCGACTGATACCGACGAACTGGTGCGTCAGTCGCGTGACTGTGTGCCCTGCGAGGTTGTTTTTGACCCGGACGATCCCAGGTTTGCTGAGCCAGGCGAGATGCAGCAAAAGATTGATGCAGCCTTGGATGAATTGGGTGCCCCGCATCCAACGTCTATGCCTGAATATGTGCGCCTCATTATTGAGTCCTTTGCACGTCGTTACGGCCGTGCAATCGATGAACTTACTGCCGTCACGGGCTTGGCTCCCGACCAGCTCAACTTGGTTGGCGGGGGAGCTCGCAACCAGTTGCTGTGCGACCTGACAGCTGACATTTCGGGTGTGCGCGTGGTGCGTGGCCCGATTGAGGCTTCGACGTTTGGGTCGTTGCTTGCTCAACTTGAAACCCTGGGGCATCTTGATCCTGTCCAGCGTCCCACTGTTATTGCGAACTCTACGAAGACCTATGTCCACGAGCCGAAAGAACGCTAAGAAAGTCTCCCTCGCTGACGTTGCGGCGTTGGCGGGGGTGTCAACGAACACCGTGTCGCGAGTGGTGCGCGGCGACCCTGAGGTTGCCGACAAGACTCGTAAGCGGATTTCCCAGCTGCTTGACGAGGTCGGATACCGGCCTAACTATGCGGCTCGCGCTTTGGCGTCGAATCGTACGGGCGTCTTACACGTATTGTTGGCTGCTCCGATGTTCCACGGTCACGGCAGGGTTCTACTCTCGGTTCTCAATGCCGGTTCTCAGGCTGGCTACCATGTGACCTTGTCAAACGCGTATGGCGCGGACGGCACGCTTGGGTCAGACCTGGCTCCTTTCGATGTCGATGGCGTCGTGATCTTGGGCGGACAGGATCCGACCATTGAGATGGCCATTGAGATTGGACAGCGCCTGCCGACCGTTTTGTGTTTGACCAGTGAGAGTCGTTTGGATGGCATCTCTACGGTGTCGATCGACAATGTGCGAGGCGCGAAGCTGGCCACAGAGCATCTTTTGCACCAGGGCATCACCGACATTATTCATATTGCCGGTCCGCTGGGCTGGTCCGATGCGGTCATGCGTCGACAAGGGTTCGAATTGGCTTGCGCCGAGGCCGGAGTTGACGGCCGGGTGGTTGTGTCAGATTCGTGGAACTCTGGAGATGGCTACGATGCGATGAGTTCTTTGCCGACACTGCCCGAGGCCATCCAGACGAGCAACGATCAGCTGGCTTTGGGAGCGATGCGTTTGATCCATGAGCGCGGCAAGAGTGTGCCTCAGGATGTGCGCGTCGTAGGCTTTGATGACATCGACGGGGCTGACTCTTACGCTCCTCCGCTAACGACGATCCGCCAACCTTTTGACCGCCTCGGTAAGACGGCTGTTCGCCTCGTGCGTTCGCTTATGGACGGCGGGCAAGCTCAAGACATCACGATTGATCCAGAACTGGTCATCCGGGCCAGCTCATCCCTTTGAAAGGAACAAAGCCATGCTGTATGGACCGATGACCCACCCGCAGTTCCTGCGGGCTCTGGCCGCCGCTGGACACGGATCGAAGATCCTTCTGGCTGACGCAAATTACCCCCATACCACGGGTGTTAATGAGCGTTGCGAGTTGATTTCGCTGAACTTGGCGCCGGGCATGCTTGACGTTCTGCAGATCCTTGAGGTGCTCAAGCGGACCATCCCGATCGAGAAGGCTGAAATTATGACGCCTGCTCCGGATGCTCCCGCGGTGGAAATCCCGATCCATGACGAGTTCAAGGCGATGCTGCCTGATACCGAGTTTGGTGAGCTGTCGCGTTTCGACTTCTACGATGCTGCGCGCACAGAGGATGTGGGCATCATTGTTGCCACCGGCGAACAGCGTCTGTACGGCAACCTCCTGCTGACGGTGGGAGTGCGTCAACCGGGCGAGTGAAGTGCGATCCGCGTACTCGAAAAAGTGTGCTGGTCTGAGCCCTGAGCCCTGAGCCCTGAGCCCTGAGCCCTGAGCCCTGCACTGTGCCGCTGTGGCTTCGTCCGCGTGGCGGAGGCATTCGACGCAATGAAACGCTTCATCTGACTTTCCACACTTTCATAGCGAAAGAGCGATGAACTGACGGGGAAATCCCATTAGTTCGTCGCTCTTTGCTATTTGAAATTTGTTGCAATGTCAAGGATAAGTTGCTTCCTGTTTACGGGAGTGTTGTCTGGCCTTCCGACATAAAAACCCTAATGGAAGACGTTGCACACTTTCGTTTGATTGACTAAAGTAAAGGCAATCGAAAGTCTTTCGATAAAATTATCGATGGTTTCAACGAAGAGGTGATCCCAATGGGGCGTGCCGAGCGCACAAGCTTCATCCTTGACCGCCTCGCCGCAGAAGGCGAGGTCAGCGTCTCCAGCCTTGCTGAATCCCTCGACGTCTCGCCGGTGACTATCCGCACCACTTTGAAAAACCTTGAAGATGACGGCTATCTGGTGCGCACCCACGGCGGGGCTCGGCCCACTGCGTACCGCAACATTCGACTGCGTCAATCTGATCGCCTCGAAGAAAAAGAACGGATCGCGCGGGCAGCTGCCGAAATGGTCCGTGACGACGACCGAATCATGATCGAAGCGGGAACCACCTGCGCCCTCGTCGTGAAATATCTGACCGGCAAACGAGGCGTTCAGGTCGTCACCAACTCGGTGCTCGTCTTTTCTAACGCCCGCTCCAACCCCAACCTCAACATCACGTTGACCGGGGGACAATTCCGCGCCGAATCCGAGTCCCTGGTTGGACCCGTGACTGAACGCGCAATCAATGACTTCAACGCGCGCATCGTATTCCTCGGAACCGATGGGTTCACCGTTGAACGTGGTCTGACCACCCAACTCGTAGAGGGCGGCAAGGTCGGAACCATCATGCGCGAACGCGCAGAAGAAACATGGCTTCTCGCCGACTCGTCAAAGTGCGGGCGAGCGGGATTTGTCAGCTTCATGGGAATCGACGAAGTCACCGGCATTATTACCGACAACAACATTCCCGAAGCATCCATCAAGGAACTGACCGAGCGTACCCAACTACGCATCGTCTAGGAGGAAACTAATGGCCACCATCGTGGTGATGCCCCAGCTGGGCAACTCTGTCGAGTCATGCCTGATCGTCGAATGGGCGGTCGCCGTTGGCGACACCGTCGCCGTCGACCAGACCCTCTGCTCGATCGAAACTGACAAATCCACCATGGAGGTGCCGTCCACCGACGCCGGCACCGTCCTCAAGCTCCTATGGGAAGAAGGCGACGAAGTCCCCGTTAAGGATCCGCTCGTGGTCCTGGGCGAGCCCGGCGAAGACATCTCCGGCCTCGTCCCCGGCGATAAAGTCCCCACGGCCGAACCCAAGGATGCTCCCGGCGAGGTCGACGCTCACGACGTTCAAGAAGCCCAAGAAACTGCGGCTCCCTCCTTCGCAACCGAGAAGGCTTCCGGCGCTGTCTCACCGCGCGCCCGTGCGCTCGCGGCCTCCAAGGGCGTTGACACCTCCGCCATCACCGAAGGCTCCGGTCCCCGCGGCCGCGTCATTGAGCGCGACGTCAAGGCCGCCATCGAGGCCGGCCCCGTCCTGACTTCCGCAGCCAAGGCCACCGGTGGCATTGCCGAGCAAGGCACCGGTATTGGCGGCCGCGTTACCACCGCCGACCTAGCCAACCCGCGGACCGCCGAGGCCGCTCCCGCAGCCGCCGCGGTTGCTGTCCCCGCTGCCGACTTCCCCGGCGCTTCTGAATCTGCTCCGCTCAAGGGCGTTCGCAAGGTTGTCGCGTCGCGCATGATGGAGTCGCTGAGCACCACCGCCCAGCTGACCCTCAACACCACCGCGGATGCCACCGGCCTGCTGGCCCTACGCAAGAAGCTCAAGAACGCCGACGAGTCCCTGGGCCTGAACCGCGTGTCCATCAACGACCTCGTCTGCTTCGCAGTGTCGCGCACCCTGCCCAAGTACCCGGTGTTCAACGCCCACCTCGAAGACGGTGTCCTCACCAAGTTCGAGCAGGTCCACCTCGGTTTCGCAGCGGACACCCCGCGCGGCCTGCTGGTCCCCGTGATCCGCTCCGCACAGGCCCTGTCCCTCAAGCAGTTCTCGGCTGAAGCCAAGCGCCTGGCCTCCGAAGCCATCGAAGGCAAGATCAACCCCGAGTACCTGTCGGGCGGCACCTTCACCGTGTCCAACATCGGTGCTTTCGGTATCGAAACCTTCACCCCCGTCATCAACCTGCCCCAGACAGCCATCCTCGGCGTCGGTGCCACCACCGGCCACGCCGTCGTCAAGGAAGACGGAACCGTCGGTGTCCAACAGCGCCTCACTCTGTCGCTGACCATCGACCACCAGGTCATCGACGGAGCTGACGGCGCACGCTTCCTGCGCGACCTCGTCGCCGCCATCGAAAACATCGGCATGACGGTCCTGGCCTGACACAAGTTTTTCCGAAGGAGAACACTATGACTGAGACTCACTACGACGTCATCGTCCTGGGTGCAGGCCCCGGCGGCTACCTGGCCGCCGAACGCCTCGGACACGCAGGCAAGAAAGTCCTACTGATCGAAGAACAGTACCTGGGCGGCACCTGCCTGAACGTGGGCTGCATCCCCACCAAGACACTGCTCGCTGGCGCAAAGAACTACCTGCACGCCAAGGAAGCATGCCAATTCGGTGTCGACGCCACCGGCGTCACTCTGGACTGGGGTCGCCTCCAGGACTGGAAGAACCAGGTCGTCAAGGGCCTCGTTGCCGGTGTTGCCGCCACCGAAAAGAAGGCCGGTGTCACCGTTGTTGACGGCCGCGGCCATTTCGACGGCCCCGGCAAGGTCACCGCAAACGGCGTCCAGTACACCTCCGACCACGTGATCATTGCGACCGGCTCAGTGCCCGCAATGCCCCCGATTCCCGGCTCCGTAGACAACCCCGCGGTTGTTGACTCCACCGGCATCCTGTCCCTGGACGAGGTGCCCAAGCGCCTGGTTGTTATCGGCGGCGGCGTCATCGGCGTTGAGTTCGCCTCCCTGTACGCCACCTTGGGTTCGGAAGTCACCGTCATTGAGATGACCCCCGAAATCCTGCCCTTCATGGATGATGACATGGCGGCCAAGCTGCGCAAGGCCACCACCGGCATCACCTTCGAACTGGGCTGCAAGGTGGAGTCCCTTGACGGAGCCACCGTCCACTACTCCAAGGGAGAAGAGAAACTGTCCGTCGAGGGGGACGTCGTCCTTATGGCGGTCGGTCGGCGCTCGGCCACCCAGGGTTGGGGCGCAGAAGAAGCAGGCTTGGAAATCAACCGCGGCATCGTCGTCGACGATTGCATGCGCACCAACCTGCCTAACGTGTGGGCTATCGGTGACGTCACCGGTCGCTCCCTGCTGGCACACGCCGCATACCGCATGGCAGAGATCGCCTCGGCAAACATCCTCGACCCCGACGCCGCCAAGAAGGGCGAGGTCATGCGCTGGAACACCGTTCCGTGGGCCGTCTACTCGCTGCCCGAGGCCGCAGGTGTTGGCCTGACCGAGTCTGCTGCCAAGGCGCAGGGCCGTGACGTCCTCGTTGCCAAGGTTCCGGCGCAGATGTCCGGTCGCTTCATTGCGGAAAACGGATTTAAAGCTCCCGGCGAAGCAAAGATCCTCGTGGATCCCAAGACTCACCAGGTCCTGGGTATTCACGTGCTCGGTGCCTACGCCGCGGAAATGATTTGGGGCGCACAGGCCGTCCTCGAAATGGAACTGACAGTTGAGGACCTGCGTCAGGTCGTCTTCCCGCACCCAACGGTTTCCGAAGTGATTCGCGAAGCCGCCTGGGCCGTCAAGCTCTGAACCCTGTAAAACACTCGATCTTCAGAAAGAAGAACTCAGAAAAATGACTCAGTCACTGATCGTCGACCCCAGCAAGGTTCGCGCGCCGGGATACGTCCAGTTCCCCGAGGTGCCGATCAACCAGTACAAGTTCAACCTCGACACCGAACTTGGCCGCTACGGCAAGGACGGCATGGTCAACATGCTTCACGACATGATCGTCGTGCGCACCTTCGAATCCATGCTCGACTCCATTAAGAAGACCGGCGAATGGCAGGGCATTGCCTACAACCATGCCGGTCCCGCCCACCTCGGTGTTGGCCAGGAATCGGCTTACGTTGGCCAGGCTGCCGTCCTGACCCCGGACGACCAGGTTTTCGGTTCGCACCGCTCCCACGGTGAAATCCTCGCCAAGTGCTACTCGGCAATGCGTCAGATGTCCGAGGGCGACCTCGAAACCATCATGAAGGACTTCCTCGAGGGCGAAACCCTGTCCTACGCCGAAAAGATCGACTTCAACGGCACCAAGGACCTGACCGAGAACTTCATCCTCTTCGGCGCCCTGGCCGAGATCTTCGCCCGCAAGTCCGGCTTCAACCGCGGCCTGGGCGGCTCGATGCACACCTTCTTCCTGCCCTTCGGCTCCTACCCGAACAACGCAATCGTGGGCGGCTCCGCCCCGGTTGCTAACGGCGCCGCCCTCTTCAAGAGGATCAACCGCAAGCCCGGCATCGTCGTGTCCAACGTCGGCGACGCCGCCCTGGCCTGTGGCCCCGTGTGGGAAGCCATGAACTTCGCGTCCATGGATCAGTTCCGCACCCTGTGGCGTGACGAGGACGGCGGCAACCCGCCGATCCTGTTCAACTTCTTCAACAACTTCTACGGCATGGGCGGCCAGACCTACGGCGAAACCATGGGCTACGACGTCCTGGCTCGCGTGGGCGCAGCCCTCAACCCCGAAGCCATGCACGCCGAGCGCGTTGACGGTCTCAACCCGCTGGCCGTGGCCGACGCTGTTGCTCGCAAGAAGCAGATCCTGGAAGAGGGCCGTGGCCCCGTCCTCATGGATACCATCACCTACCGCTTCTCCGGCCACTCGCCGTCGGACGCGTCCTCGTACCGCACCAAGGACGAGGTCGAGTTGTGGGAGGCGCAGGATTGCATCAAGGAATACTCCGAGCTGTTGATCTCCAACGGCCTGACCTCTCAGTCTGACATTGACGACTACACTGCGTCGCTGACCGAGAAGCTCACCAAGGTCCTGGCGCTGGCCATCGACGAAGAGCAGACCCCCCGTGTTGCCAACGGCTACATTGACACCGTCATGTTCTCCAACACCCCCACGGACAAGATGGAAGAGGGCGAAGCCGAGATCAACCTCGACGACAACCCCCGCGTCAAGGCCCTGGAGAAGAAGGTCCGCACCGCTGTCGACGAGAACGGCAAGCCCGTCTCTAAGATGCGCATGTACCAGTTCCGTGATGGCCTCTTTGAAGCCATGCTGCACCGCTTCAAGGAAGACCCGACCATGGCTGCCTGGGGCGAAGAAAACCGCGACTGGGGCGGTGCCTTCGCCGTCTACCGTGGCCTGACCGAAGCCCTGCCCTACCGTCGCCTCTTCAACTCGCCCATCGCTGAGGCCTCCATCGTGGGCGCAGGCGTTGGCTACGCGATGGCCGGTGGCCGCGCGGTTGTCGAGCTCATGTACTGCGACTTCCTCGGCCGCGCCGGTGACGAGGTCTTCAACCAGATGGCCAAGTGGCAGTCCATGTCCGCTGGCCTGCTCAAGATGCCGCTGGTTCTGCGCGTGTCCGTTGGTAACAAGTACGGCGCTCAGCACTCCCAGGACTGGTCGGCTCTGACCGCCCACATCCCGGGACTGAAGGTCTACTTCCCGACCACGCCAACCGACGCGAAGGGCATGCTCAACCTTGCTCTGCGCGGCACCGACCCGGTGGTCTTCTTCGAATCCCAGCTCCTGTACGACAAGGGCGAAGAGTTCGAAGAGGGCGGCGTTCCCGAGGGCTACTACGAGACCCCTGAAGGTGAGCCCGCCATCCGTCGCGAAGGCACCGACATCACGATCGCCGGCTACGGCGCCACGATGTACCGTGCGATGGAAGCCGCAAAGGTCCTCGAAGAGGAGTACGGCATGAGCGCTGAGGTCATCGACCTGCGCTTCGTGGCTCCGCTGAACTACGACAAGCTCATTGCCTCCGTGAAGAAGACGGGCCGCCTGCTGCTGACCTCTGACGCGGTCGAGCGCGGCAACTTCCTCAACACGGTTGCTGCTAACGTGCAGACCCTCGCCTTCGACGCTCTCGACGCGCCGATCGCGATTGTTGGCTCGCGCAACGGCATCACCCCCGGCCCCGAGCTGGAGTCGTACTTCTTCCCGCAGGTCGACTGGATCATCGACGCGATCCACGAGCGCATCGTTCCGCTGCCCGGCCGCGTTCCCACGACCAAGCACGCCACCGAGGGCGAGATCGCTCGCCTCAACCGTCTCGGTCTGTGATGACTGACTGATCGGGCGGGCTGACCTTTATCGGCCGGCCTGCCCGATCGGGCATCACCTGCGAACTGCGTGAACTATTCGCCCCCCAATAACGATTTAATCCACTGACTTTTTGAGTATCACCTGATTGAGAAAGCGACACGAGGAACCCATGGAAGCCACCAACGACGTGAACCTGAGCCAAGACGAGCGTCTCGACGCTCTGCGCGCGGCAATCCCTTCCGAGACCTTCCCCGACTGGGTCCCCGAATCGAACAATCACATTCACACCTGCTACTCGTTCAGCCCCTACACGCCGACCTCGGCCGCTCTCAATGCGCGCCGCAATGGCCTGCGCGTTGTTGGCTCCGTTGACCACGACTCAATCTCTGCTGCTTATGAGATGAGCGAAGCCACCAAGGCCTTGGGCATGGGCTCGGTCACCGGCTTTGAAATCCGCGCTTTCTTTGATCCCGAAGGCCCCCTCAACGACCGCAAGCTCAACAACCCTGATTCCAAGGGCATCGCTTACATGACGGTCCAGGGCGTGCCTCATCACAGCCGCGACAAGGTCGCTCAGTGGCTGGCCCCTAAGCGTCAAGCACGCTTGGAACGCACCCTGAAGATGGCTGACGCTGCCAACGAAATCCTCAAGAACCTGGGACTGGAGCCTTTCGATCCCCAAGTCGATATGGTTGCCATCTCCCAGTTCGAAGCTGGCGGCGGCATCACTGAACGCCACCTCCTGGCCGCTATGGCAACCGCCCTCATTAAGGGATTTGGACGTGGAGCCTCCTTGGTTGAGGGGCTCAAGCAGATGGGCGTCAATATCCCTGCCAAGCTCGAAGCTGTTTTGGGCGACGCCGACAACCCGCACCTCATGTACGACCTTCTGGGCGTGCTCAAGTCTGAATACTTGGACCAGATTTACATCCAGCCCACCGACGAGTGCCCCACCACCGAAGAGGTTGTCGCCTTCGCCGACTCCATTGGTGCCATCGCCACCTACGCCTACCTGGGCGACGTGTCGGCTTCTCCCACTGGTGACAAGAAGGCCGAGAAGTTCGAGGACGATTTCCTGGACGAACTCTTCGAAGCCATGGAAGCTAAGGGCTTGCGCGCTGTGACCTACATGCCTCCGCGTAATACCCCTGAACAGCTGGCACGCATCCACGAGCTGGCCACTAAGCACGGCATGCTGGAAATCTCTGGTGTGGACATCAACCAGCCTCGCCAGTCCTTCAACTGCCCCGAATTGCGTCGCCCCGAGTTTGCTGACCTCAACGAAGCAACGTGGGCAATGGTTGCTCACGAGGCACTGTCCACCGTCGATCCGTCGCTGCACATCCTGGGCGAAGGCCGCCTCACGCCGGAGCGTCTGGCCGAACGCATCGCCGAATACGCTCCGCTGGGCCGAGCCATCGCCGATGGTGAAGACCCGGCAGCCGTTGCCGAGCGGGCAACCTGCGCCTGACCAGGCCACCGCGCCTGACCGCGCCAAAGCCACATCCCAGACTTCCGGACGGTCTTCGTCCCGGATCAAACATCGAAGGAAAAGAAATGACTCAAGCACCGTTGCTACGAGGACTCTTCCTCAACGCACTCAACCGGCCTGTCATTGTGCGTCCCACCGACGAGGACGCCACCGTGACGCTGCCTGCAGACCTGGCTGGTGTGGATGCGGCCGAGGTGGCCGCCCTTGACCTGCCTGCTGTTGTGTCCGTGGGGGAGGAAACCTACAAGGTCACCGCACCTGTGCGCGGAGAACGCGAGATTTCTGGCCGAGTTGCCGTCGTTACCGGAGGTGCCCAGGGCTTTGGCGCAGAAATCGCCAAGGGACTGGTGGAACAGGGCTGCTTCGTCTACATTGCCGATCTCAACGCCGAGGGCGCGGCCGCCAAAGCCAAGGAACTTGGTGAAGAGGTCGCCCACCCGGTGACCGTCAACGTTGCCGATGAAGAGTCGGTTGCCGCAATGGCAGCCGAAATCGAAAAGACCACCGGTGGTTTTGATCTGCTGGTGTCGAACGCGGGCATCGTGCGCGCAGGCTCGGTCCTCGAACAGGACGTTGCAGCATTCAAACTGTCCACCGACATCAACTACGTGGCTTTCTTCCTGGTCACCAAGCACCTGGGTGGCCTGCTCGCCGCGCAGAACAAGACCGCTGGGGCCTGGATGACTGACATCATCCAGATCAACTCCAAGTCCGGCCTGGTTGGTTCCAACAAGAACGCCGCCTACGCGGGCTCAAAGTTCGGCGGCATCGGGCTGGTCCAGTCCTTCGCCCTCGAAATGGTTGAGCACAACGTTAAGGTCAACGCGATCTGCCCCGGCAACTTCTACGACGGACCCCTGTGGTCAGACCCGGAGAAAGGCCTGTTCGTCCAGTACCTGAACTCCGGCAAGGTCCCCGGCGCCAAGACCGTTGAAGACGTCAAGAGCTTCTACGAAGCAAAGGTGCCGATGCGCCGCGGCGCCCAAGGCATTGACGTGCTGCGCGCGATCTTCTACATCGTTGAGCAGGCTTACGAAACTGGCCAGGCGGTGCCCGTCACCGGCGGCCAGGTCATGATGAACTGACCCTCCTGACGGTCATCTAGGCGGACCCGCCCGCCCGCTCACCGATTCGGCGCGAATCGGCTCGAAGCCCGACCAGGCCCCGCGGGCCCGTCTAGATGACCTCAACGACACGTCACCTCGACAAAGCCGATCCGGCGCCGCCGGTCCCGGTCACCTACTCAGCACCACACTCACCCCCTGTGAAGGAATCCAAATGACCCAGATCCCCGCCACCCAGTACGCGATCCAGATCGTCGGCAAGGAAGAGTTCGTGGTCAACACGGCCAAGCCGGTTGACCCCGTTGGCCCCACGCAGATGATGCTTGAGGTTGAGGCCTGCGGTATTTGCTTCTCTGACACCAAGCTCCTGCACCAGTTCGACGGGCACCCCCGTAAGTCCGACGTCGTTGCCGGAATCGACCTCGATGCCCTCAAAGAAATCCCCTCCTACCATCCGAATCAGGATGCCGTAACCCCCGGCCACGAGCCCGTTGCCCGCGTTGTCAAGGTCGGCGAGAAGGTTACCCACTTCAAGGTTGGTGACCGTGTCCTCGTCCAGGCTGACTGGAAGCACCTGCGCACCGCCAAGTCCAACGGAGCTTTCGGCTACAACTTCGATGGTGCCCTCGAAGAGTTTGTCGTTGTTGACGAGCGTTGCGTCGTTTCCCCCGACGGCGAAGAGTTCCTCATCCACGTGTCTGAGGGCCCGTCGGCCGCAGCGGTTGGCCTAATTGAACCGTGGGCCACCGTTGAAGGTTCCTACGCTTGGGCAGAGCGCAACCACATTGCTGACGGCGGACGCCTGCTCGTTGTCGGCGAAGGTTCAATCGATGGTCTGACCGCTGACCACAAGCCCGCCGAGGTTGTCACCTCCACCGTCGAAGGCGTTGGCGATGTCAAGGGCGAATTCGATGACATTGTCTTCTTCGGTGCCGACGCGGATGCCATTGAGAAGGCTTCGCTACTGCTGGGCACTCGCGGCACCATGTGTGTCGTGCTGGGTGGCGAGAAGCTCGCGCGCAAGGTGTCCTTGGACATTGGCCGCGTCCACTACGACTTCACTCGTTTCTGCGGCACCACAGGTTCGGATCCCGTTGAGGGCTACGCCTGGATTCCTGCTAACGGCGACCTGCGTGAAAACGACAAGTGCGTCTTTGTTGGTGCAGCCGGCCCCATGGGTGTCATGCACACGATGCGCGCTGTCACAGCGGGTGTGAAGGGCCTGTCGGTGGTTGGCACGGACCTGTCCGATGAGCGTCTGGATAACCTCAAGAAGGTTGTTGGCCCGACCGCTGAAAAGAACGGTGTGCCGCTGGACATCATCAACACCTCGAACACTGCGCTGGAGTTCGGCTACACCTACGCCACCTGCTTGGTGCCCGTTCCTGCCCTGGTTTCCCAGGCCGTCGACATGCTTGACGAGGGCGGCATTCTCAACGCCTTCGCAGGTATCCCCGCGGGCACCTTCGGTGAGTTCGATCTGCAGGGCATTATCGAGCGCAAGATCTTCATGCTTGGAACTTCGGGTTCGGACGTGTCGGATATGCGCACGGTCCTCAAGAAGATTGAGAACGGCATTATCGACACGACGATCTCTCTGTGGGCGATCACCGGCATGGCAGGCTTTGGCGATGCCATTAACTCGGTGATGGACCGTACTTCGGGTGGCAAGATCATGGTGTTCCCGATGCTGCACGACCTGGGTCTGACTCCGGTGTCGCAGCTTGCTGACAAGCTGCCTGAGGTTGCTGCCAAGCTGGACGACCAGGGTCTGTGGACTAAGGCCGCTGAGGAAGCTCTGCTGGCCACCGCCAAGTAAGTGCACTCGCTGTCGGGCCCAGGCCTCGTCCTCGGCCCGACCCCGCGAAGGACGCCCAAAAGTCTCCCGAGGGACGCCCAAGTCTTCAGGGAAACGCATAAACGAAAGCCCGCCGAACGATTCGAGTCTGAACGTTCGGCGGGCTCGCGTTTGCTGTTAGTGCTGAATAGCGATCACTGCCAGTAATCCAGCTTGTCGGTGATGTCAATATTCGCAGCCTTGAAAACGGGATCCTCCCCGCGCCTGCGCTGCTCCTCGTAATCCTTGGCGCATCTGATAGCGATATTGCCCAAAATGACGATGACTGGAAGGTTGATGAGCGCCATCAGCCCCATGAGGATGTCTCCCAGGTTCCACGCGATCTCGAAACGCATGAGCGCACCAGCCAGCACGAGAACAGAGGCCACGATTCGTAGAATCACGAGCGTCCAACGCGGCGTCTGCCACTTGCGCAGCAAGAATCGGAAGTTAACCTCCGCATAGTAGAAGTTGCCGACCAGTGTCGTGAATCCAAAGAGCAGCAGTGCAAAGGGAACGAAGTACGCGGCAAAACTTCCCAGACTTGTGGACATGGCTGCCTGCACTAGCGGAGCACCCTTGAGCTCGTCGCCCAGCGGCACACCGGTGGACAGAATGACGAAGGCAGTCAGGGTACAGATGATGATGGTGTCAATGAAGACCGACAGCATCTGCACCAGACCCTGCTTGACAGGATGGGAGACCGAGGCCGAGGCCGCGGCGTTGGGCGCAGAACCGACGCCAGCCTCGTTGGAGTACAGGCCCCTCTTGATGCCGTACATCATTGCCGAACCCGAGAAACCACCAAAGATTGCTTGGAAATCGAAGGCTTCAGAAAAGATCGCGTTGAACATCGACGGGATAGCCTGATAGTTGATGATGACAACGAGGACGGACACGGCCAAGTAGATCAGAGCCATAATGGGCACGAGGACGCCGGTGATGGCTGTGAGCCTGCGGGTGCCGCCGAAGATCGAACCTGCCATGGCAACGGCGAGGACTCCGCCGATTACCCATTTGGTGTACGGGAAGCTTTGGGTCCAGTCGAAGGCCATGAATGCATCGGTGACGTTAAAGGACGCGAGCAGGTTGAACCCACCCATGTAGGTGACGATGAGGACGATGGCGAAGAGGGTCGCTAGCCAGTTCTGCTTGAGCGCGACCAGGATGTAGTAGGCGGGTCCGCCGTATGAGTGATCGTGGCCTGAGCGCTTCTTGTAGATCTGAGCCAGAGTCGATTCGATGAAGGCCGAGGCGCCTCCAAGTGTTGCAATGACCCACATCCAGAACACCGAACCGGCGCCACCGAGTGCCATAGCTGTACCTACGCCGGCAATGTTGCCTACACCAACACGCGAGGCAGTGGACACCATCAGGGCGCGGAACGATGAAAGTTCCCCACGGATGAGTGGAGGTTCCATGACGACGCGGATCGCTTCGCGGAATTGACGCAGCGGGAGCGCGCGGGTGCGGATGAAGAAGTACATGCCCGTCAGAATCAAAAGAGCTATGAGGATGTAGCTGTAGAGGGCGTCGCTTATGACGGTTAATACGTCTGCGATCACTTTGCTCACGAGGAGTCCTTACCTGTGTCAATGAAGAGGAATGTTGTCCACAAGACCGCCCGACGAAATGCCATAAGCAAGTCATGAAACAGGCAAAAGTGTAAAGGGTTCTTATGTTGAAGGAAAAGGAGGCCGCTGGTGATCCGCCTTGTATGGGTGCGTGACGAGGGTGGGCGGTTGCGTGATCTGCCTAACGAAAATGCTGCTAAGCAGGTGTTTTGCATCGATTCGGGCGTTGGAATCCGTGAGATTTCAACGATTTTGCGTGCTAGGTGGCTAAGTGGCTGTGATTTGACGGTTTGTTGGTGGGTCGTTAATGTATTCCTCGTTGCGCCGAACGGCAGCGATGATTCTGAGTGGAGATTCGTGGGAACTTGGCGTGGGCGTCTTCCTTCGTGGTGAACCTTTTGGGGTTTGTTGTGTTGTGTTGGTGTTGTTTGTGAACTCGATAGTGTGTTTGTTTGTTTTTATGCCTGTTTTTTGTTTTTGAGTTGTTTTTTGGTTGGGATTTTCCTGGGCTGGCTTTTTTGGTTGGTTTGGGGTTTTCTGAATTTTTTTTGTTTGGAGAGTTTGATCCTGGCTCAGGACGAACGCTGGCGGCGTGCTTAACACATGCAAGTCGAACGATGATGCGGTGCTTGCACCGTGGATTAGTGGCGAACGGGTGAGTAACACGTGAGTAACCTGCCCTCTTCTTTGGGATAACGGTCGGAAACGGCTGCTAATACTGGATATTCACTTGCCTTCGCATGGGGGTGGGTGGAAAGGTTTTTT
>NZ_ATUX01000007.1 GCF_000420425.1 Schaalia vaccimaxillae DSM 15804 | reverse complement strand
CGAAGGCAAGTGAATATCCAGTATTAGCAGCCGTTTCCGACCGTTATCCCAAAGAAGAGGGCAGGTTACTCACGTGTTACTCACCCGTTCGCCACTAATCCACGGTGCAAGCACCGCATCATCGTTCGACTTGCATGTGTTAAGCACGCCGCCAGCGTTCGTCCTGAGCCAGGATCAAACTCTCCAAACAAAAAAAATTCAGAAAACCCCAAACCAACCAAAAAAGCCAGCCCAGGAAAATCCCAACCAAAAAACAACTCAAAAACAAAAAACAGGCATAAAAACAAACAAACACACTATCGAGTTCACAAACAACACCAACACAAAACCCCAACCCAAAAAAGGCCAGAATCAAGGTCGAAAACCACCACCGCAACCACAACCAGGCCGCGGCGACAAAAGAAAATACTACCCACCCACCCCACCAACGTCAAATTGGCAAGGGCGAAGTGAGTCACAGTCACACGAGTTCGATAACCGCCAGGTTGCGCTTGCCCTTACGGATCAGGAGCAGGTTTCCCGCAAGGACGTCGTCCTTGGAGAAAAGCTGGTCCTCGTCCTCGACCTTGATGTTATTGACCGAGGCGCCACCGGAAGCAACGGTACGGCGCGCAGCCCCACGTCCCTTCTCAAGCCCTGTCTCCACTAAAGCGTCAACGATCGTCGACTCCCCTGTCTTCAACGTCGCACGGGGCAGGTCAGCAGTGGCCGAAACCAACGTCGCCTCATCAATTGCACGCAAGTCACCTGTGCCCCACAACGCGGCAGTGGCAGCCAAAACCCTCTCTAGCTCATCGGCTCCGTGGACAAGCTCAGTCACACGGGCAGCCAATTCCTTCTGTGCGGCACGCATATGCGGACGCTCAGCTACTTCGACCTCGAGACCTTCGATCGTTTCACGGTCGAGGAAAGTGAAGATCTTCAGGAACCGGATAGCGTCTGCGTCAGCCACCTGCAGCCAGAACTGGTAGAAGGCGTAAGGGCTCATCAAATCGGGGTCGAGCCAGATCGCCCCACCCTCTGACTTGCCAAATTTTGTACCGTCAGCTTTGGTGATAATCGGGGTTGTTAAGACGTGAGTGTCTTTCCCTTCGACCTTATGGATCAGATCGACGCCGCCGATCATGTTGCCCCACTGGTCATTGCCACCGGTTTCAAGGGTGCAACCATAGCGGCGAAAAAGTTCAAGGTAGTCATTGGCCTGCAGCACTTGGTAGCTGAATTCCGTAAAGGAAATGCCTTCATCAGAGGCGAGCCGACGCGCGACAATATCTTTATTGAGCATTGTGCCGACACGGAAATACTTGCCAATGCTGCGAAGCAAATCAATCGCGGACAGCTCCGAGGTCCAATCCAAGTTATTGACCATTGTCGCTGCTGCAGGTCCCTCGAAGTCCAAGAAGCGCGAAATCTGACGGCGCAGATTATCCGCCCAGCCCTGGACAACTTCAGTGGGCTGCAATTGACGTTCGCCTGACTGGCGAGGATCGCCGATCTGACCGGTTGCGCCACCAACCAGAGCAAGCGGCCGATGTCCAGCATTTTGCAAATGCCTCATGACAATAAGCTGAACAAGATGGCCGTGGTGCAGCGAAGCGGCAGTCGGATCATAACCGCAATAGAACGTCACTGGGCCTGAGTTCAGATGCTCACGCAGAGCATCAAAATCGGTGTGCTGGGCAATCAGCCCTCGCCACTGCAGGTCATCCAGGAGATCCGTCACGGAAACATTCCTCTCATCATTCATACGGTTCATTTGGTATCGAACTTGCGCAGTCTAACGCCTTGTTTGCTCCAAGAGCGAAGATCAGCCATGTGTTGGTCGGCCTGCGCAATCTGTTCGCTCACTCGTTCAGGGGCGGTGCCTCCCTTACCGCGCCGAGCTCCTACAGAACCCTCGACAGCCAAGACATCGCGCACCCGACCAGTGAGCATCTGTGAGGCTTGCGCTAGCTCCTCATCCGTCAAGTCGAAGAGTTCCACTCCTCGAGCCTCGGCGATCCTGACGCATTCACCGGCGACCTCGTGGGCGTTACGGAAAGGCATTCCTTCTTGAACCAGCCACTCAGCAATGTCGGTCGCCAAAGAAAAGCCCTGCGGAGCAAGTTCAGCCAGACGCTCGAAATGGATCGTCATGGTTGCGATCATTCCACTAACCGCCGGAAGAAGAACGTCGAGTGTGTCGATCTGGTCGAAAACGGGTTCCTTGTCTTCTTGCAAATCGCGGTCGTATGCCAGCGGGATCCCCTTGAGCACGGTCAGCAGAGACACCAAGTCTGCAATCAGCCGGCCAGCTTTGCCTCTTCCGAGCTCTGCAACATCTGGATTCTTCTTCTGCGGCATGATCGACGATCCGGTGGAGAAAGAATCATCGAGCGTGATGTAACCAAACTCTTTGGTATTCCAAATGACGATCTCTTCGCACAAGCGCGATACATCGACTCCAACCATTGCCAGCACGAAAGAAAACTCGGCGACAACGTCACGCGAAGCAGTGCCATCAATAGAGTTCGCCACCGAATCCTCGAAGCCAAGATCGTGCGCAACCGCCTGTGGATCCATGCCCAAAGTATTGCCAGCCAAGGCTCCTGAACCATATGGCGACACCGCCGCACGACGATCCCAGTCCCTCAGGCGCTCGACGTCGCGCAACAGCGGCCAGACATGTGCCATGAGATGGTGGGCCACTAGCACCGGCTGGGCATGCTGAAGATGGGTGCGGCCGGGCATTACTGCGTGCCCTGCTGCCTTGGACTGATCAACGAGGGCGAGGGCGAGGTCAAGAATCTTCAGACAGAGTTGACGTGCTTCCTGACGTAGGTAGATCCGAATCAGAGTGGCAATCTGATCGTTGCGCGACCGGCCTGCCCGCAACTTACCGCCCAATTCACTGCCTGCGCGTTCGATAAGGCCTCGTTCCAGAGCGGTATGAACGTCCTCATCGCTTGGATCGGGTTGGAAGGTTCCCGCGGCAACATCGGCGTCGAGTAGTGCCAATGCGCTGTGCATGGCCTCGACCTCGTCCTTGGTCAATAGACCGGCGTGGTGCAAGGCTTCGGCGTGCGCGTGAGAGCCTGCGATATCGGCGTGCGCGAGGCGCCAATCAAAATGGGTCGACACCGACAGCGCGGCCAGAGCATCAGCTGGACTGCCGCTAAACCGGCCTCCCCACAAGCTCAGGCGTTCAGACTGCTCATTGCCATGCGTGGTCATGAATCTTCTCGTTCCCATCGTCGCTTTGTCTTGCCGCCAGTCTATTGGTTTGCGGCCTGCGCCGTCGCAGCAGCGACTGAACGTCCGCTTCGCAACTTTGCCCAGGTGGCAAGAGCTACAAGAAGAATCCAGTTACCTTCAAAGAGGAGCCTCGACTCGCTGATCGATTGAACAACCAACGCTGTCATAAGTACAAAAGGAACAATGGACATCAGGTCTTCGTCAAAATGGCTCAGCGCGTGCCACAAACTGCGAGCCAGAATGAGGACGACGATGCCTACCACAAGAACCAATCCAACGATTCCGGTTTGGAAAAGAGCCTCAATGTAGGCGTTATGTGCCTGAGTCGTCGGTGTCCCATCAGCTCGTGGAATCAGATTCTTAAAGGGCTCTCGATCCGCTGGCCAACCAATAGTCCACCCCCAGCCAAGGACGGGATGCTCCGCCCACATGGGTAAAATCGTTTGCCAGATCTCACCACGCCCAGTCATGTCGGAACTGCGACCCAATACCTTGGTGACAAATGGACGAGCGGCAAATGCCGCCACAATCGCTATCGCCGCAATGACAGCGAGAATCAACACCATGATTTGACGCCTCGATGCTGGCGTAGCACGTACAAGTCCCAGGGCTGCCGCAACAGCCAGAACAGCCGCCGATGCCATAGTCGTCGTCGCTGACTTTGTCAGCGCCAAGGTTAAAACCGCCAACGCCACCCAGATGAGCGTCGAGAGCGTATCACTACGGCATGACAGCCATCGCCCTATCAGACAGATCAATAGTAGAAGTGCAACAAAAGAGAAAGGATTTCTATTGCCCATGAAACCCTGGATAACTCCACCTTCGAAAAGAGCATTATTTACCCAGTAATAAAGTTCGGGCACTTCTGGCCAATCCCACATAATCGGCGGAGCAAGTTTCTCCCGTAACATCACAGCTACGAAGAGTTCAAGAGCATACGAAACGCCGATGATCCACTTGAAAGAGCAAATTAAAAGATCAATGAGGCGGTTAAGAGGAAGAGCAATGCCGATGCCCGTTCCAATGATGGCGGCACCCACGGTCACAATCATGCTCGTCACCGTGGTCGACGGATACATTGACCAGAAGATGGAGAGGCAGCACCACAGGACGTATGCCCACACCAATGTGGGCAAGCGGCGAAGTGTGACAACTCTGCCGCTGAGATGGAAGAACATAATGAAAGCGCAAAATAGCACCACCATTAGGACCGAGGAACCAACCATTCCTAAGCTGTAGCGAAAACCCTGACCGGCAAACCCGTAAAAGAAGAGGGCGACGATAGTCAGACTCAAGCCTCGTTCCAAACCACTTCGTCTTGTCACCATATCGTGGAAGGTAGAGTCGATTGAAAACCCACCGGGCAACTTCCACCAATATCTCGACACGCCTTCCATGACCATCCCTTAGCTCGACCTCGTACAGACGTCCCTGACGGAGCGATCCCTTAATGAAGATAGACCAGATCAGGCCGGCTTTCGATACGCCTCCCCGAACGAGCGTGGGCCCGACACCTTGACGATACCGGACCCACTTCATTGACACGCTTGTCTTAGTAGCCCATATCCACACCGAAGCGGACATCGCGGGCTGCGGCAAGCTTGGATTGCAGACCGTAGATATCGATGAATCCACGCGAGGACGACTGATCGAAGGTATCGCCTGTCTCGTAAGTTGCCAGGTTGAAGTCGTAAAGCGAGGCATCAGACTTGCGTCCGTTGACGGTTGCTCGCCCACCGTGCAAAACCATCCGGATATCACCGGAAACGTAGTTCTGCGTATCCTCAATGAAGGCATCCATTGACTTCTTCAACGGCGAATACCATTGGGCTTCGTAAACCAGTTCGCCCCACGCTTGTTCGATTCCACGCTTGTAGCGGCGTTGCAAGCGTTCCAAAGTGATCGATTCCAGAGCTTGGTGAGCTTCGATGAGGGCGATGGCACCCGGTGCCTCGTAAATCTCACGAGATTTGATTCCCACGAGACGATCTTCGACCATATCGATACGCCCGATACCCTGGGCTCCTGCCCGACGGTTCATCTCTTGGATTGCTTCAAGGGGTGTCACACTCCGCCCGTCGATAGCAACGGGGATACCTTTTTCAAAGGTAATGACGACCTCGTCAGGAAGAGGCGGGTAAGTCGGATCGTCCGTGTAGTTGTAAACATCCTTGGTGGGTGCGTTCCATAGGTCTTCCAAGAAACCAGTTTCAATTGCGCGCCCCCACACGTTTTGATCAATCGAGAAGGGGTTGTGCTTGGTGGTTTCGATGGGCAGATCATGCTTTTCCGCATACTCGATCGCCACGTCACGGGTCAGAGCCAGATCACGAACAGGAGAAATACAATCCATGTCCGGTGCCATTGAGGTGATTGAGACCTCGAAACGGACCTGATCATTACCTTTACCAGTGCAGCCATGGGCCACAGTAGAAGCGCCAAACTCACGCGCTGCCTTCACCAGGTGCTTGACGATGATAGGTCGCGACAGAGCTGACACGAGCGGATATTTGCCTTCATACAGAGCGTTCGCTTTGAGGGCAGGCATGCAGTACTCATTGGCGAACTCGTCGCGCGCATCGGCAATGTAAGCCTCGACGGCTCCGCAATCGAGGGCGCGCTGGCGAATGATCTCAAGGTCTTCCCCACCCTGACCCACATCAACAGCTACTGCGACAACTTCGCGTCCAGTCTGCTCACCGATCCAACCGATGGCGACCGAGGTATCCAGACCTCCCGAATACGCCAGAACGACACGATCCTTGGCATTCGTCATGTATTTTGTCCTTTTCTTCTCTCTCGTTGAGCGACCAAGTGGCCATCAATTCGTTACAACAGCACCGGGTTCAGCTAATTCCATGAGCATGCTTTCAACACGCGCTGCTTCTGGCTCGCTCCTGCAGATGACGAGAATCGTGTCATCACCAGCGATCGTGCCAGCTACTTCTTCCATTCTGACAGCGTCGATTGCCGAGCCAAGCAGATTAGCCGCTCCCACAGGTGTTCGCAGTACCAGCTGATGGCCAATGCGAACGGAGGTTACGAGCAATGACTGGCACCATCGAGCCAGGCGGATTCCAGCGGCTTCGCCCTCGTGAGTCTGTCCTCCGTCAACGTCAGGCACTGAATACATGAGAATGCCGGCGCCATTGCGGATTTTTGTTGCCCTCATTTCCATAAGATCACGCGACAAGGTGGCTTGTGTGACCTCGATTCCCCGCTGCGTCAGGAGAGAACGAAGTTGTTCCTGAGAGCCAATGGACTCGTGAGCAAGGATGTCTCGAATCATCTCGCGTCGGGCCGTTTTAGTTGCCGGTATAACGTCAGTCACGGTGACCTCTTGTATTGATTTCAGTCAGTGATTGTTCAATCAGAGTCGGTAACGCCTCAGTAAAAGAACGAGCCTGTTTCTCGCTCACGACCAGTGGTGGCGCAAGTCTGAGCGTCGCAGGCCCTGTTGCGTTAAGGATAAAACCTGCTTCGCGGCCTTTGTCGACAACACTAGTGGCTATGTCAGCATCAAAATCTATGCCGATCAGCAGTCCGCGTCCTCGAACATCGACGATGTGGGGGGCGGCTGCGCGCAGCTCGTCGCGCCACCACTGCCCCACTTGGTGGGTATGAGCAAGCAAATTGTCTTTCTCAATTGTTTCAAGCACCGACAGCGCTGCCCGCGCGCATATGGGATTGCCCCCAAAAGTTGTTCCATGCATGCCAGGTCCAAGGAGATTGGCTGTTTGCGAGGCGCCGATGCAAGCTCCGATTGGCATACCGCCGCCGAGGCCTTTAGCCAAAGTCACCACGTCGGGGGTAATTCCTGAACTCTGGAATCCCATCCAGTTTCCTGTACGGGCGATTCCCGTTTGGACTTCATCGACCACAAGAAGCACCCCATGAACACTGGTGCATGTGCGCGCAAAACGCAAATAGTCGTCTGAGAGCACCTGGACTCCCGCCTCGCCCTGAATCGGTTCAACAAATAGTCCGGCAACATCGGGACCCATCGCATTGCGCAGGGATTGAGGATCATTGGCAGGAATAAACTCAATTCCGGGGATTAACGGAGCAAAGGGTGAGCGGTACCGTTCTTTCCACGTCAAAGACAGCGCGCCCAAACTTCTCCCGTGGAAGGAATGCTCCAGCGCGAGGATTCTGGTCCGCCCGGTGACACCTGCATAAGCCTTGACGATCTTGAGGGCACATTCGTTGGCTTCAGTTCCAGAGTTCGCCAGGAAAACCTTTGCTCCAGTGGCCCCACCCGAGAATCCAAGGATATCAAGAATCTTTTCTGCCAGCGCGATCTGGGGTTCGGTGGCAAAAAAGTTCGACACATGGCCAAGCATTGCGGCTTGATCGGCGATAGCTTGAGTGACAGCCGGATGGCAGTGGCCTAGGACATTGACTGCAATGCCACCAAGGAGGTCAAGGTAGTCCTTACCGGCCTCGTCGGTGACGATTGCGCCATTCCCTTTAGTCAGGACCATCTGCGGCGTTCCGAAGGTGTTCATTACCGAATCGGCATAACGCTGCTGTGCGTGGCTGGCACCTACTGCATCGGCGCGTTCAGGATGAGTAGGCACTGTTTTCCTCCACGTAGTCGTGGGTCAGGTCGTTGGTCCACAAGACGACATCCTGATTTCCGGCTTTGAGGTCGATACGAATGTCGACGCGTCGTGGACTCATATCTACCAGGTTGCGGTCGTCGCCAACTCCTCCATTCCTGCACACCATGACTCCGTTGATGGAGACGTCAATCTTTTCTGGATCGTAGGGGGCGACAGATTCGGGCACTGTCCCAACTTCGGAGAGGATTCGTCCCCAGTTAGGGTCGTTTCCAAACACTGCGGTCTTAAAAAGGTTTGAGCGCGCGACAGCTCGGGATACTGCTTCACCGGCGTCTTGAGACGATGCGTTGGCAACAGTGATCTCGATGTCGTGGCTTGCTCCCTCGGCGTCAGCCAGAAGCTGCTGTGCAAGATCAAGGCAAGCCACCCGCAGTTCTTCAGCGAAAGCGGCTTCGTCGGGTCGGACTCCGGATTCTCCTGAGGCCAGAAGAATCACTGAGTCATTGGTGGACATACAGCCGTCAGAGTCGGTGCGGTTGAAAGTTGTGCGTACAGCCTCGGTGAGGCTACGTTGGGCTACTTCATTGTCGAGGACGGCGTCGGTGGTCAGCACGCACAGCATCGTGGCTAACCCTGGCGCGAGCATTCCTGCGCCTTTTGCCATCGCGCCAATGCTCCAGCCGTCTTGGGTGGTCTGCCCGTAGGTTTTTGACACAGTGTCGGTGGTGCGGATGGCGTCGGCAGCTAATGTGGAGGCTTGGCTTCCGGCGTCGAGTTGGCCGTAGGCTGACTCGATGCCCGATAGGACGCGTTCCATAGGAAGGCGAGTACCGATCATTCCGGTCGAGCAGACAGCAACTTCGGAGGTATCTAGTCCCGCCAAGGATGCGACCTGGCGCGCCATGGAGACGGCGTCCTCGTAGCCTTCTGGTCCTGTGCAGGCGTTGGCGCCGCCGGAGTTGAGAACAACCGCCGCCGCTGTTGAGGTTGCCAGATGACGTCGGGTCAGGGTCACCGGAGCTGCAACGACGCGGTTGGAGGTGAATACGCCGGCCGATGCCCTATTGGTTCCTGCGTTGACGATGAGTGCGAGGTCGCGACTATCGTTGCTTTTGATGGCGGCTGCCACTCCTGAGGCTACGAAGCCTCGGGGTAAGGTCACTCCGGAAAATGGGTGCGTCACGGGGCCACTCCGATCATTGGGACTGCTGTGAGTTCTTCGAGGCCGAGTGCCAGGTTGGCGCTTTGTACCGCCGCTGCAGCCGTGCCTTTACCAAGATTGTCGATGGCTGCGATGGCAGTAAGTGTGCCGGCGCGTTCATCGATGGATGTGGAGATGGAGACCATGCCGGTTCCAGTTAAAGGGCCCGTATTGGGGTATTGACCCTTTGGAAGTACGGTAATCAGCGGCTCTCTTAGGTATGTGCTGTAGGCGGCCTCGATGTGTTCACACGACACGTTATCCTCCAGTGGAGCGACAACCGTGGCGAGAATTCCTCGAGATGTCGGAACGAGGACGGGCGTGAAAGTCAGTCCGATCTGTCCACCTCCAGCTTTCGAGAGGTTCTGGATGATCTCGGGGATGTGTCGGTGAGTTCCTCCGGCTCCGTACGGGGCCATATTGGAGAACGCTTGGGATGCGAGCAGGTGCGGTTTGAGTGCTCGACCTGCTCCTGAGTAGCCAACTGCGAGGGTTGCACATATGTGTCGTGTGTCGATGAGACCTCGGGCTACAGCGGGTTGGATGGCTAGAGTCACGGCAGTGACGTTGCATCCGGGTACTGCTATCCGGTCCGTGTTCTTGAGTTCATTGCGCTGCGCCTTTGCATAGTTTTCACCGACATGCAGGAGTTCGGGCATGCCATAGGTCCAAGCGGGGCAAAACTCTCCGCCGTAATAGTGTTCCCACTGGTTAGCATCGGTGAGCCTGTGGTCGGCCGCCAAATCGACGATGACCGACCCGCTGGATAGAGATTCGAGTTGGGAACTAATCGCCGCCGAATGTCCGTGGGGCAACGCCAAGAAAACCAGATCATGGCCCGAAAGCATATTGGCGTTCGTGTCTTTGATCGTCAAGTCTGCAAGAGACGGAATATGTGGGTGAAAAGCGCCGAGTTTTTGACCGGCAGATGATGCGGCGGTCACGGTTGCCACCTCGATATTGGCGTGACCGGCGAGCAAACGCAGAACCTCACCTCCGGCATATCCGGAGGCTCCTGCGACGGCAGCACGAAAAGTCATACGCATGACTATACAGTTATGCGTATGATTAGTAATAAGGGGTGACCACGAAGTGGACAGGCATTTAGCCCTGGGCGCTCAAGCCTTCGTTGATCGAATCAGCCCAGTCGTTGATCTCATTCCAGTCACGGAAGTCTCCCTCAACCACGCCGGCGAGCCGAGCCACAGAACGCTCACGTAAACTCAGCAAAAGAGGCGTATACCTACCGGCAAAAGTCTTGAAATCAATGGCACTGACATGTGTCAAAAGCGGACCGATGCGAGTCGGATCCTGCGGCGCATGCTTAGGTACACCGTTCATTCCAACCGAGAACGCCCACACCGACTTGGACTTAAGAGATTCCTTGAACCGATCCATAAAATCATGTGCCTCCTGCATCCACTGCAGGATATACACGGCTGATCCAACGACGACGGCGTCAAAGACATCGACCGACTCAACATCCTGCGGAGCCAGGCGCTCCACTTCATGGCCATGGGACTGTAAGCGCTGAGCAATCGCATCAGCAACCTCATTGGTCGAACCATGCTTAGAAGAGGCAGTAACAAGGATACGCATACCCCTAGTGTGGCAGAACACCGGACCTGCGGCGGCGCCTCGCACGACTTTTGAGTCACGCTCCACACGCTGCACAGGCCCGGTGTCCGACATTCTGCTTCGGTTATGACCTTAATTCAGCACCCAAAACCTTGCGTGCCTTCGCCACAACCTGATCGCGAACCTGAGCGGATTCCTCAGCGGTCAGCGTGTGATCGCCGGCCCGCAACCGCAGAGCAAAAGCCAAAGAACGATGACCTTGGGCCACCTGGTCGCCCTCGTAAATATCGAAAAGCGTCACCGATTCGGCCAGAGGTCCCGCTCCTTGACGCACAACCTGCTCGACCCGAGAAACCGGAATCGCAGATGGGACCACAAGGGCAATATCTTCCTTCGCAACAGGGTAAGTCGATACTGCTTTGACCTGAATTGGCTCGGCCGACATCGACCCGATCAAAGCATCGACATCGATCTCGAACGCACAGGATCGAGCGGGCAGACCAAAAGCACGGCAAGCCGAAGGGCTGAGCTCACCGGCCATGGCTATATCGATCAATTCGCGACCACGACGCACAAAGAAACGAGCAACGCGACCCGGATGCCACGGCGCAACAGCTGCTGGATCAGTGGCAGGGGTAGGCATGGGAGCACCCTTGACTGGCTCAATGGCTGGCACCCACGCGCGCGTCACCTCCGCTGTTACTCCCACAGCTCGAGCCACACGCTGCACAGCTTGAACAGCGTCAGCCCAGTCGTAAGAGCGAGGCTGGGACAAAACTCCCTGCGTCGAAGCACGACCACACATGACACCGGCCGTATGCCAAGGCTGAGGGGGCGTGCCTGCTCGTAATTCTTCGATGACATCGTCGCTAGGACGAGAGTCAGCCGAAGGTAGACCAGACGGACGGGTCCCCTGGACACGTGCCACCATACCCGTCTCAAAGATCGCGATATCTCCATTACCGCGGGCAACATTGCGGCCTGCAATATCCAACAGAGTGTCCAGGATCGACGTGCGCAGCCACGGGGCGTCATCGGCCATAGGATTGCGCAGGCGCACAGCCTGGCGACGCGGGTCTTCCTCCCGCATTCCCTGGCGGTCAAAAGAATCTGAAACAAAGGGGTACGACTTGACCTCGGTCATGCCTGCCTGGGCCAATGTGGTCGACGCTAGACGCCGTGCCTTCTGTTCAAGAGACAAACCGCGACCAGCAGGTGCCATCGGCAAGATAGACGGGATCTTGTCGTACCCGTCAAGCCTGGCGATCTCTTCAACTAAATCTGCTGCCATCGTGATGTCAGGGCGCCACGAGGGAGCTGTCACCGCGAAGAGACCTGCAGCATTTGGGCCTTCCACCTGACAGCCCACCCGTTCGAGGAGTTCACGAATACGCTGCGGCTCAAAAGAAACACCAGTGAGTCTCTCAGGTTCAGAAACTGCCAGCGACACAATCGTGCGATCTGGCGTCATATCAACGTCAGTCACGCCAGGGTCAACCGTCGCGCCACCGTATTCGACCAACAGATCGACAGCGCGCTGCGCAGCCACCGCCGGCAAGAGAGGATCGGTGCCCCGCTCAAAACGCTTCGAAGCCTCAGAATGGGCACGGTGGCGGCGTGAAGTGCGAGCAATAGAGACCGAATCAAAATGAGCAGCCTCAAGTAAGATGTTCTTGGTGGATTCGCCCACTTCCGAATACTGCGCCCCCATAACCCCTGCCACACCCACGATGCGAGTACCTGAGCCGTTGGGAGAATCGGAGATCACCAAGTCCTCTGGATCGAGAACTTGACTGCGTTCATCCAGGGTCGTGACGGACTCTCCAGGGCGGGCTCGGCGCACGACGATCGGACCTTGAAGATCATCAAGATCGTAGGCATGCATAGGCTGCCCCAGGTCGAGCATCACATAGTTCGTAACGTCGACGATCAACGACACCGAACGCATTCCCGCCATCTCTAGGCGTTCGACCATCCAACGCGGTGTGGGAGCTGTGGGATCGACATCGCGCACAATGCGTGCCACATAGCGATCTGCACCCACGTTGCCACGAATCGGCGCTTCGTCGTCGATGACGACCTCGAAACCGTCCTCGTTAGCCTCGGGCACCTCGGCGACAAGGACCCCCTCAAGACCTGGATCACGGAAGGCAGCGCCCGTGGAATGGGAGTATTCGCGCGCCACGCCCCTCATTGCGAAACAATAGCCACGGTCCGGAGTCACGTTGATTTCTAGAACTTCTTCGCCTAAACCAAGCCACGACACAATGTCAGTGCCGGGAGCTGGGATTTGGCGATCGGGGAAGAACTTCGGCAGAACAATGATGCCCGCGTGGTCATCGCCAAGACCAAGCTCGCGCGCAGAACAAATCATGCCGTCAGAGATGTGGCCATAGGTTTTACGCGCCGCGATTGCAAAGTCCCCGGGCAGAACAGCGCCGGGAAGAGACACGACAACGAGGTCGCCTACATCGAAATTGTGGGCTCCACAAATAATGCCGCGGCTGGGAAGATCGCTAGGCTCCTTGCCCGTACCTGCGGGATCGTTGTGCTCTCCGACATCGACGCGGCAGTAGTTGACGATCTTGCCGTTTGAGGCTTCTTCTTCAACTCGTGACAAAACCTTGCCCACAACGAGTGGTCCAGTGACGCGAGCAGGATGGATCGTCTCTTCCTCCAGACCAACTCGGACGAGGGCTGCGGCCAATGCAGCTGCATCGGTACCGGCCTCGACATCGACGTGGTCTGCGAGCCAGCTCAGCGGAATCATTGGCATGTCAGTGTCCCCTCCCGTTGACGCCGAACTGTTGGGAGAATCTGGTATCCCCTTCAACGATGTCATGCATGTCGGCAATACCATGTCGCAACATCAAAGTGCGTTCAATTCCCATACCAAACGCAAAACCGGAATAGACCTCGGGGTCCACGCCGTTGGCGCGCAGGACATTGGGATTGACCATGCCACAACCACCCCACTCGATCCAGCCAGCTCCGCCTTTCTTCTGGGGGAACCACAGGTCCATTTCTGCACTGGGTTCAGTAAAGGGGAAGAAAGATGGACGCAGTCGCGTCTTAGCCTCGGGCCCGAACATAGCGCGAGCAAAATGATCGAGGACGCCTTTGAGATGGGCCATTGTCAATCCACGGTCCACGGCTAGGCCCTCAACCTGATGGAAAACAGGAGTATGGGTTGCGTCCAGCGCATCTGAACGGAATACCTTGCCTGGGCAGGCGACATATAGGGGTACACCACGGGACAAAAGGGCGCGTGATTGAACGGGTGAAGTATGTGTGCGCAACACGAGGTGACCGTCGTCAGCGCTGGATCCACCTACCGATGTTCCATCAATGTAGAGGGTGTCCTGCATCTGTCGCGCGGGGTGATCAATGTCAAAATTCAATGAGTCGAAATTGAACCACTCGTGTTCGATTTCCGGCCCTTCGGCAATTTCCCAGCCCATTGCAGTGAAGAAGTCGCCAACCTCTTCCATCAATGTTTCCAGGGGGTGGCGAGATCCTGCCGGTACCCGCTGCGTCGGCACGGTGACATCCAAAGATTCTTCAAGGAGAACCTGAGCCTCGTGTTCGGCTTCCAGGACTGCCTGACGTGATTGGAGCGCCTCGTTCAGGCTTGCACGCGCCGATCCAAGATTCTTACCTGCTACTCCGCGCATTTTCGCTTCGAGAGAGCCGATCGTTCGGTTCGCGGCAACGAGCGGGGCACTATCCCCCAGAAGGTCATTGCGCACAGCTTTGAGGGAATCAAGATTCGTCGCCTGGTCGATCTTGACGAGGGCGCGAGCCACCAATTCGTTGACCGCGTTTTCATCAAGGGGATCGAGGTCCGGGGCGTTGCCGGCCATGTCCTGTGTCCTCCATCAGGTTGTGGTGAGAAGCGCTATCAGCGCCCCTGCCATAGTAGTGCGATCCTGGCACCCCTGTTTGACCATCCCAATGATGTGTACGATGTGGCCGTGATTTGCGCCCGATTCCAGCCCACCTGGATCGCGGCTAGGCTTAATCCATATTGCACTTGTGAGGAGAAGCCATGCCGTACATCACTCCGGACGATCAATCTGCTCAAACACGCCCTATTGGAGCGGGGCGTGTGCGTATACATCACATCGGCGAAGCAAAGGCCAATGGCACTCCGGTGACAATGCTTACGGCTTACGATGCTTTGACAGCCCCGATTTTCGAAGCAGCAGGTATCGACATGCTCCTCGTAGGAGACTCGATCGGAAACGTCATGCTCGGGCATTCGACAACCCTTCCGGTAACTCTCGACGACATGGTGCGAGCCACTCGCGCAGTCGCACGTTCGGTCAGCCGCCCCATGATCGTTGCTGACCTTCCCTTCGGCACCTATGAAGATTCCCCCAGTAGAGCTTTTGGATCCGCAGCTGCGCTCATGCGGGTAGGCGCCCATGCAGTCAAGCTTGAAGGAGGCGCGCAACGCGCCCACATCGTTGCTTCACTCGTTGCAGCCGGAATTCCTGTTGTGGCCCATATCGGATATACGCCTCAGTCAGAAAATGCCCTCGGCGGCCCACGAATGCAAGGCCGAGGTCAGGCACGAAGCCGGCTACTTGAGGATGCCCAGGCTTTGGAGGAAGCCGGCGCTTTTGCCCTCGTCCTCGAAATGGTTCCCGACGATGTCGCTTCCCTCATCACTGAATCCACCTCAATGACCACGATTGGAATCGGCGCCGGCCCGCGAACTGACGGTCAAGTACTCGTCTGGTCGGATATGGCTGGAATGACGCAGTGGACTCCGTCTTTCGTCCAGCGCTTCGCTGAATTGGGACGAGACCTCGAAGAGGCAACCCGCCATTACATTTCAAGTGTTCGTTCTCGGCAATTTCCTGGAGTAGGTCATTTCAAGGCCGAATGACTGTAGCCCTGCAACGGGTCTAACCTGGCACTATGACTGACGTATCCAAACTCGCGCAGCGCGCACCCCTGGGAAACCTCACCCCTGGAAAAGTTTCCCCGTCCCTCGAAGTCCCTGCTTCTATCGAGCGCCCCGAATATATGTTCCACGATGGGCCTGAACGCGTCATAGCCTCCGACATTAAGAGCCCTGAGGTCATCGAAAAGATTCGAGTTGCTGGTCGAATTGCTGCCCAAGCACTCGAAGTCGTTGGCCAGGCCATTGCGCCCGGAGTCACGACCGACTACCTGGACCAGATCGCACATGAGTTCATCATCCGACAAGGCGCCTACCCTTCGTGCCTGGGCTATATGGGATTTCCCAAAGCAATTTGCACCTCAATTAATGAGGTCATTTGCCACGGCATCCCCGATGACCGTCCCCTGGAGGAAGGCGACATTATCAACGTTGACATCACCGCTTACAAAGACGGCGTTCACGGAGACACTTGTGCGATGTTCGAAGTCGGCAGCGTCGACGAGGAATCCCATCTTCTCATTGAGCGCACACGAAACGCGATGATGCGTGGGATTAAAGCCGTCGGGCCTGGACGCGAAATCAACGTCATTGGCAGAGTTATTGAAGCCTATGCCAAGCGTTTCGACTACGGAGTGGTGCGCGACTACACCGGACATGGAGTTGGCGAAGCTTTCCACTCCGGCTTGATCGTGCCTCACTACGATGCGGCTCCTAACTATTCCACCGTGATGGAACCGGGAATGGTGTTCACAGTCGAGCCGATGCTCACATTGGGAACCACGCAATGGGAACAGTGGGACGACGATTGGACTGTGGTAACTGCTGATCGGTCAAGGACCGCCCAGTTTGAACACACGATTGTTGTCACTGAAGATGGTTCGCAGATCCTGACCCTGCCCTGATCGAGGAGCTCCAGATTTTGTGAGATCCACGCCAGCTTCGTCCCTGACTCGATTAGGCTGGTGGTCATCACTACGACACAACAGCCAATGGAGTGAATATGACACGCGTCGCCTGCGGAATCGATATCGGTGGATCCGGAGTTAAGGCCGCCCTCGTCAACCTTGAAACCGGAGAGTTTACCGGGGAGCGTCTTCGCATTGACACGCCCCAACCGGCAACTCCTGAGGCAGTGGCACAGGTCTGCCACAAGCTCGTTGACAGTCTCGGGGTCGGCCAGGACGTACCTGTCGGTATCGCTTTCCCAGCACCGGTCATTCACGGTGTCATTCCGTTTATGGCCAATCTTGACCAATCGTGGGTTGGTATCGATGTCAATGCTTTGATGAGCGAACATCTAGGCAGGAAAGTCGTTCCCATGAACGATGCAGATGCCGCAGGATTAGCTGAAGTTGCCTACGGTGCAGCGCAGGGAGTTCGCGGCCTCGTAATCGTCACAACATTGGGTACAGGAATTGGCTCAGCCATCATTATGGATGGGCGCCTTGTCCCCAACTCTGAACTCGGGCACCTGGAAATTGACGGATACGATGCCGAGAAGCGCGCCTCGTCCGGTCAAAAGACACTTCAAGACTTGTCCTGGAAAAAGTGGGCCAAGCGGCTCCAGCGTTACTACTCCCATGTTGAGATGCTCTTCTCCCCCGACCTCCTGGTCGTTGGCGGTGGAGTGTCAAAGAACCACGAAAAGTTCCTGCCCCTGCTAGATCTGAAAACTGCGATTGTTCCGGCTGAGCTTTTCAATACTGCTGGGATTGTCGGTGCTGCCTGGTATGCCGATGCTCAGTGGGCAACCATCTGCGATCAATAGGCGTATGTGAGTGTCCGTCTTTAAAAACAGCCGGTGTCAGCATAGATTCTGCTGGCACCGGCAAATGAGGCGGATGAGTCGGTCTGTACGCCGGGTTCTGTCCCGTCCCCGTGTTACCACGAGGACGGCGGCGACCATCCATCTAGGACCTACGTTACCGCAGGCCTCTAGCAACCTACCCGCAGATTTGGAGCGGGCCACTCACGATCTGCTGCTCGGTCTTGCTCCGGGTGGGGTTTGCCGAGCCGACGCAGTCACCTACGCCGCTGGTGGGCTCTTACCCCACCGTTTCACCCTTACCTCGGCTACGCCGTGGCGGTCTATTCTCTGTGGCACTGTCCCGCGGGTCACCCCGGGTGGCTGTTAGCCACCACCCTGCCCTGTGGAGCCCGGACGTTCCTCGAAAGCCGAAGCCTGCGCGGCCGCCCGACCGACTCATCCGCACGGATCAGTCTAAACCACGTCGTAAAGTACCCTCATGTTCATTTGGCTTCCCCCATCCGAAGGTAAGAGCGCACCTACTACAGGTCCCTCCCTCGATCTTGATTCCCTGGCTTTTCCTGAGCTTGGTCCGCAACGCAGCGCTGCGATTGATGAGTTGGCAGCGCTCAGTTGCCGTCCCGATGCTGCTCAGATTCTTGGGCTTGGGGCCCGATCGGCAAGCGATGCTCAGATCAACACTGTCATTCGCAATGCTCCCTGCGCCCGTGCGGATCAGGTATTCACGGGCGTTCTCTACGAAGCTGCTCAGCTTGCCAATTTGGATCCTGAATCCAGTGGGTGGGCCCAGGACCGCGTCCTCATCTTCTCTGGACTATTCGGGGTCTTGGCACCGAAAGACTCGATTCCCAATCATCGTTTGGCAATGGGAGTGACCTTGCCCAACCTTGGCAAAATGTCGATGTATTGGAAAGGCACCTTAGATTCGGTCCTGCGAAGCCGCATTGAGAACGAGCCCGTGCTTGACATGAGATCGGGGCCCTACCAGTCGGCTTGCCCCGCGCATTGGGCCACTGTCATTGAAGTCAATGTCGTTCAAGAGGTCGGCTCCGTGCGCCGCACTGTCTCTCACAACGCTAAAAAGTGGCGGGGCCTCTTAACGGGTGCACTCCTGCGCCTCAACCGTGATCTGCTAAGCGTGGACGAGGTTCTTGATGCCGTTCAACATGTGGGAAGCCATGTGGCTTTCACTGATGCTTCCGGGCGAGAGCACCGCCTCGCCAACCTCGAGCTCGGCGAGTCCGTGTCCTCACGTCGAGGAGGCACTCGCCAAAGCCTGACCTTAGTAACAGCGTGACTGCGTGCTAACGCCTTTCATTTCAGGAGCTAAACGTACGCACGACGATCTGTTGGGAGTCCTCAGTCCAGTAGACTTCGTCAGCTCCGGCCATGCGGATACGCTCCAATTCAAGAGGAGGCAGGTCGGCGGCGATTCCGATGCCGTGTCCGTCTCGGACCTCAAGCACGGCTAATGCTCCGTTGGCTTTGCGGGATCGTTCGTATTCGTCCACAAGACCAGCATCGATCCGTTCGGCGAGTTCACGTCGTTTGGCAATGACCTCGCGCAGTTCCTCATCGCTTTCCTTCACGTCGTCTGCGAAGCGCGCTTTGGTCTCCTCGACGTCTGCGCGAATAGCTTGGCCTTCAGCGTTCATGGCATCCATGGCTTGGATCGCTGATTCGCGCCGTTCTTCAGCGTCGATTTGATCGTTTTCGAGCTTGCTTAGACGCAGATCCATCTGTGCGATTTCGTGTTCCATCGACGCGATGTCTCGTAAAGGAACCTCGTTGTTTTCGATGCGTGCGCTCTGGCGAGCTCGCCGAGCCCGCACTTTGTCAATCTCGTCTTCGATCCGGGTGATCTCGCGACCAATGTCTGAGATCACCGCTGACTGGGCAATTGCGGCGCGCTGTAGATCCTCTGCTCGTCCTGCCAGTTCCCGCACTGTGGTATGAGCGGGGTGCGAGTCACGACGGTGACGCAATGAAGACTCGCGCTGATCCAGGTTTTGCAGGTCAAGCAGAAGCAGTTGGTCGTTGTGCGAGACTTTCACGCGTTTCCTCCCGAGGTCGGCCGGTGGCTGTTCCACGGCTCGGTGACAATGGTAGAGACTTCCACGTCAAGGTCCACATTCTGCAGGTGTGCTTCTTCGCGCAATCGTTGTGCCAATACGGGCAGCCATGGCCATTCGGTTGCCCAATGGCTGGCGCTGAGCAATGCTGGTTTGCCTGCCTCGACGTGTTCGGAAGCCGGATGGTGGCGCAGATCCGCGGTCAGATATGCATCTGCACCCAGCCTTCGAGCATCGTCTAAGAAGGAGTCTCCCGAACCACCCGACACTGCGATGGTCGTGATGGTCTGGCCTTCGTCGCCCGCAACTAACAACCCAGTGGGCCCCGCTGGTAGCGCCTGTGCAACCTTGTCGGCGAAGGCACCCAGTGTCGTAGGTTCAATGCGACCAATTCTTCCCAGGCCCACGGGGTTACCACCGTCGTCATGGGTCACGACAGTAAATGGTTGAGCGTCACAAAGGCCGAGGAGGTCAGCGAGAGCTTGTGCAACTCCGGTTGGGGCACAGTCAGCGTTGGTGTGGGCATTAAATAGCGCAATGTCGTGCCTGATTAACTCTGCGACAACGCTGCCCTTGGGATCGTCTTCGGGCAGGAAAGACACACCTTTGATCAGCAGGGGGTGATGGGTAATGACCATGTCGACGTTGTTGGCACAAGCCTGGTCGACAACCGCTCGTACTGGATCGACTGCCAGGAGGACTTTGCGAATCGGGGCGTTTTGCCGTCCCAGGATTAGTCCTACGCGATCCCAGCTTTCAGCCCATTCCTTCGGATACCAGCTTTCCATGAGGGCCGTGATGTCGCCCACAGTCCATGTTGCGTTCATTGCACCAGAATACCTATAGGCAGTTTTTCGTTTCATCAACCATTTACTTTCGATTCGAAAATCAATTCTGCGAGGTTTAGCATTTTCGACGTGGATGTCATCAATCTGCTCGACAAAGGACTCAGCGACTACATGGAGGTCGACGCATTGCAGCGTCGCCTGCACGAGGCCGCAGTCCAAGGCGGGCCAGATTCCATTATCGTCAGCCAAATGTCGCCCACATGGACGGCAGGACGCCACACCAAGCCCGAAGACGTACCCGACGGCGACGTACCCATCATCAAAGTTGACCGCGCAGGTTCGGCAACATGGCACGGACCGGGCCAGTTAGTGGTCTACCCGGTGGTACGCCTGCGCGAACCCGTCGACCTTGTTGCATGGATTCGAGCGGTCGAGGCCGCAGTGATTGACACCGTCAACATCACCTGGGGTCTACCTGCCACCAGAATCGAAGGCCGCGCGGGAGTCTGGCTGCGTGAAGAAGGATGCAGAGACCGCAAGATCTGCGCCATCGGACTCAAGGTTGCTCGCGGAGCAACCCTGCACGGTGTGGCCCTGAACGTCGATATTGACCCGTCGACAGCTTTTAGTGGAATCATCCCATGCGGATTGGCCGACGCTGACGTCGCATCTTTGTCCTGGGAAGGAATATCCTCCAGTGTTGAGGATGCCGCTAACGCCCTTGTCCCCCGAATCTTCGAATCGATTCTCCCCTGCTTAAATTCACCCGACCAACGCCTCGTTTACAGGAGCTACGAATGAGCACGCTGCCAGATCCCGAAGGCCGCAAACTGCTGCGGGTCGAGGTACGAAACTCCGCAACCCCCATCGAAAATAAGCCCGAGTGGATCCGCACCACTGCTAAAGCCGGGGAAAATTACGAAGATATGCGAAAGCTGTCCCACGGCAAGGGGCTACACACGGTGTGCGCGGAGGCAGGGTGTCCCAATATTTACGAATGCTGGCAAGACCGCGAAGCCACCTTCCTCTTGGGAGGAGCCCTGTGCACACGTCGCTGCGACTTCTGTGACATTGCGACTGGCAAGCCAACCGAATATGACACCGATGAGCCTCGCCGCATCGCCGAGTCTGTCACCGAACTCAACCTGCGTTACGTCACCATCACGGGCGTAACACGCGACGATCTGCCCGATGGTGCAGCCTGGCTCTACGCCGAAACCTGCCGCCAGATCCACACCCTCAGCACAGGTACCGGCGTCGAATTATTGGTCGACGATTTCCGCGGGCAAGACGAATCCATCGACATGGTTATCGAGGCCGGACCTGAAGTCTTTGCGCACAATCTGGAAACGGTCCCCCGCATCTTTAAAAAGATTCGTCCAGCCTTCCGCTATGAACGTTCTTTGGCAATGATTCAGCGTGCCCACGATGGTTCCATGATCACGAAGTCAAATCTGATCCTTGGCATGGGCGAAACCCGTGAGGAAATCAGTGCAGCAATGCGCGACCTGCGCGACGCGGGCTGCGACTTACTGACGTTAACGCAGTACCTGCGGCCCTCCCCTCTCCACCATCCGATTGACCGCTGGCTCCACCCCGAGGAATTCTTGGAGTTGGCGGCTGAGGCCGAAGAGATCGGTTTTGCCGGCGTCATGGCTGGCCCTATGGTTCGTTCCTCCTACCGCGCGGGTCTACTGTGGGCGAAGGGGATGCGCGCACGAGGATTCGAGATTCCTGCGCAGCTGTCTCACATCTCCGATTCGGGAACGACTCTTCAGGAAGCTTCGAGCGTTCTTGAGCGTTTGCGTGAACGCACATCTCGCCCTCGTGGTCACGCTATCGGCAAGGCTGGAATGCCTAGGACGGCGCCACCTGCACAGCTTGCCAGTATCGCTGTAGCCGCGCCGCCACGCCTGTGAGTTCCGTCGACTACAGTCCCGCACGAACCCTTTTGCGTGCGGCCCATCAGCATCCACACCGTGCAAGCCTCATTGATGCTCAAACGGGCGCTGTGCTTTCCGTGTCACAAAGTAGCGACCACGTACGTCGCACCACCACGGTATTGGCGGGCTTGGGGATTGGTGAAGGCTCGCGGGTGGTTTTATGTACGGCAAATTCACCGTGGCACTTCATTGTCCACGTGGCCTGCTCATGGTTGGGTGCGGTTAGCGTTGTCGTCTCGCCCCGTCTACCCGAAGGCGAGATTCGCCACCGCATTAACCTGGCACATGGAGCTTTAGTCATCGTCGATTCTGCGCAAATGGCGTCAGATCTGAGCTTGGCGCATTTCAAGAAGATGGTTGATTCGGCACATCCCATGATGGGAGAACCTCCGCGAAGGACAACCGAGGTCGCTGCAATTCTCTTCACTTCAGGTTCTACGGCCCAGGCTCGCCCAATCGAATTGACCCATGAAGTCTTATGGTGGGGCACCCGCAACTTTCGAGATGGTTTCGAATATTCGCCCGGCCATCATGTGGTGGGCGTATGTGCGCCGATGTCCCATATCGGCGGCTTTAACGGCACATCTTTGGACACCTTTGCGCACGGCGGCACCGTTGTCGTCTTTGAGTCTTTTAATCCCGAACTCATTTTGCGCGGCGTTGAGCAACACCGTATTTCCATGATGTTCGCGGTCCCAACGATGTGCATCGCTCTATTGGAGGCCCAGCGTACTGTGGAGGCAGACCTATCGTCTTGGGTCAAGCCGTTGGTTGGAGGGGATGCTTTAACGCCGCTCCTGCGCGAGCATATGCGCCAAGCTGGGCTCGATCCGATCCATGTTTGGGGGATGACGGAAACTTCAGGAGCGGGTGCCATGATGGCACCTGATGCCATTGGACCCGCTGGCGCTATCGGTAGGCCTTTCCCCTATGTTGATCTGCGGATCTGCGACGAGGCTGGCATCCAGGTTGAACAGGGTTCGATTGGCGAGATCCAGGTTCGCGGTCCCGGGGTTGTCACAGGTTCAAAGTGGTTGCGTACTGCCGATCTAGGCTTCATTGATGAGGGCGGTTGGATTCATCTGGTCGGACGCGCATCCCGAATGATCAATACGGGCGGAGAGCTCGTGGCTCCTGCGAAGATCGAAGAAGCTCTACGCACGCTTGCGGGTATCACCGATGCGATGGTGGTGGGGCTTGAAGATGAGAGGTGGGGACAGATTGTTGCTGCGGCGATCGTGCTTGCACCCGGTGGAGGCACCGGCGACTTGACCAGCCTCCAATTCTTGAACGCCCAGCTTGCTAATGTCTTAGCCCCCTGGGAACGTATTCGTCGAATGACTACCGTTGATGCGATTCCGCTCAGTGTGAATGGGAAGCCAGATCCACAGGCTGTAATACGTCTTTTCGCCTAATGCGTCACGTTCAGTCGATCTCTATGGCCTTTAGTCCCGCCATTTTGGTAAGGTCGGCCTGTCTTAAATAAGGAGAGGTCATGTCCCGTCACAGAATCGTCATTATCGGCTCCGGCTTCGCTGGTTTAACTGCAGCTCGAAAATTAGCTAGCCAAGACGTAGACATTACGATTCTGGCTAAGACAAGTCATCACCTTTTCCAACCGTTGCTCTACCAGGTAGCCACCGGAATCCTCTCCGAAGGCGACATCGCCCCCACGACTCGCGAAATCCTCGCAAAAAAGAAGAATGTGCGGGTGGTTCAGGCTCTGGTTACAGATATTGACGTCGAGAACAAAGTCGTCCTGTGGAGGAACCACAATATTGCCCACAAGACCCCGTACGACACCTTGATTGTTGCTGCAGGAGCTGGTCAGTCTTACTTCGGCAATGATCATTTCGCCGTTTTCGCTCCCGGTTTGAAGAGCATCGACGACGCCTTGGAACTACGGGCCCGAATCTTTACCGCTTTTGAGATAGCCGAAATCACTCGCAACGACCCCGACCAAGTCAAGAAGCTCATGACTTTTGTTGTCGTAGGCGCAGGCCCCACCGGAGTTGAAATGGCAGGCCAGATCCGCGAGCTTGCCTCCAAGACTCTTAAAGGTGAATTCCGAAAGATCGACTCCACCCAGGCCCGCGTCATCCTCGTCGATGGTGCCGATCATCCGCTTCCCCCCTTCGGAGCCAAATTGGGTGAAGCCACGCGAAAGTCTTTGGAAAAGATGGGCGTCGAGGTACGCATGAACGCCCTCGTAACAGATCTGGACGCCGACACGGTTACGCTGAAATTCGCAGATGGTTCCACCGAGACTATCTATTCCTCATGTAAGGTCTGGGCCGCAGGAGTCCAAGCCTCAGAACTGGGCAAGATTCTCTCGGATCGAACGGGGGTTGAAATCGACCGCGCCGGCAGGGTCGTAGTCAATAAGGATCTGACGATCGCCGATCATCCAGAAATTTTTGTCCTCGGCGACATGATGAGCGTGCCAGGCGTTCCCGGTGTTGCCCAGGGTGCCATCCAGTCTGCCAAGTTTGCAGCCGATACGATCAAAGCTCGCCTCAATGGGCGCACTCCCAGGAAGCAGGAGTTCACCTACTTTGACAAAGGCTCGATGGCCACAATTGCACGTTTCAAAGCTGTGGTGAAAATGGGCCAGTTGAAGATGACAGGTTTCCCTGCGTGGGTGGCCTGGTGTTTCCTTCACCTGCTCTACATCGTTAGCTTTAAGTCGCAGGTTGGCACACTGATCCATTGGTTCTTCAGCTTCGTATCTGGGGATCGCTCCCAGCGAACAACGACTAATCAGCAGATGGTGGGACGACTCGCCCTCGAACAACTGGGCACTGGGTCATCTGGTCGCCTGGTTGCTGGAGACTTGCTACTTGCACGCGACGATAACGATTCGCAGCGCGATTAATTGAGAACAACGGGTGGGCCCGGCCGGGTTCGAACCGACGACTTCTGCGGTGTAAACGCAGCGCTCTGACCAACTGAGCTACAGGCCCCAGTCCCTTCCTTTAATGGAAGGACTGCAGATACGCTAGCGCAGGATGCCTGGCTAGCGCCATCTAACAGCTGTGTTATCGGCTACGAGGGCGAGCCGTCAGCCGGATTCCGGCCCAATCCTGACCCACCGATGCCGCCGAGGTAGAATGTAAACCAGCGACCTTGGCGGCGTCCTCGACATCAGCGACGGGAACTGCACCCGGACGCGAAGGCTTCGGAATGAAAACCCAAATCAGTCCGCCGTCATCCAAGTTGGACATTGCGTCAACGAGGACGTCGGCAAGATCTTCTTCTTCTGCATCATCTGAGCGCCACCACACGATGGCACCATCAACCACATCGCCGTAATCAACATCAACGATTGGCTCGGAGGTTTCCTTCTCAATCGCAGAACGCAGGTCCTGGTCGGCGTCGTCGTCGACGTAGAACTCCTGCACGACCTGTCCCGGCTTGAATCCGAGGCTCATCGCCACGATGACCGACCACCCTTCAGCGAGAGCGCTTGGGACGCTTCTTCGTACTTCACGTCTTGCATCCTAAGGCACAACCTTGTCACCGCCATCTTCTGTCCGCCACGGGAGCGTTTTATTTTCCCTATTCGGATCAAAAAACGCTTGTTGACAAAATTGAGGTGCTTCCCATAGGCCCGAGGTCCCATAATCGCTCGCATTCGAGGCCAACAAGATGGAAAATAGGACTCGATAGCACGAAGGCGTGTTCACACGCAGAATCGACGAAGAAGAGGCAATCCGTGAGTCCAGCGAACGAGAACCATCCCGTCGTCAACGGCCTGCTCAGCCAGGTACCGGACAACGATCCACAGGAAACTAACGAGTGGGTCGAATCCCTATCGGGGCTCATCAACGAAAAGGGTGGGCCGCGTGCTCGCTACATCCTGGTGCACATGCTGGATGAAGCTCGCCGTAACGGTGTCCAACTTCCTCAGGAGTACACCACCCCCTACGTCAACACCATCCCTGTCGATCAAGAACCGTATTTCCCTGGAGACGAAGCGATGGAACGCCAGTATCGTCGCTGGATTCGTTGGAATGCCGCCGTCCAGGTAACCCGAGCTCAGCGCCCAGGCGTCAAGGTTGGCGGACACATCTCCTCCTATGCCTCCGTGGCCACCCTTTACGAGGTCGGCCTCAACCACTTCTTCCGAGGCAAGGATCACCCCGGCGGCGGAGACCACGTGTTCTTCCAGGGGCATGCCTCCCCCGGCCCCTACGCCCGAGCATTCCTCGAGGGACGCCTGAGTGAAGCTGAAATGGATGGCTTCCGTCAGCAAGCATCCACCGAGCACGGCATTCCCTCCTACCCTCACCCCCGTCAGATGCCAGAGTTCTGGGAATACCCCACCGTGTCTCTGGGACTAGGCCCGGCTGAGGCGATCTACCAGGCGTGGTTTGATCGCTACCTGCATATGCGGGGCCTCAAAGACACCTCTCAGCAGCACACCTGGGCATTCATCGGTGATGGTGAGATGGACGAACCTGAATCGCGAGGCATGCTTCAGCTTGCCGCCCAGCAGGGACTCGACAACCTAACCTTCGTCATCAACTGCAACCTGCAGCGTCTCGACGGACCGGTGCGCGGCAATGGCAAGATCATCCAGGAGCTCGAAGCCTTCTTCAAAGGCGCGGGGTGGAATGTCATCAAGGTGATCTGGGGCCGAGGCTGGGACCAGCTTCTTGCAGCAGATAAGGACGACGCCCTCGTCCACCTCATGAACGACACGCTGGACGGCGATTACCAAACTTTCAAGGCAAACGACGGCGCCTACGTTCGCGAACACTTCTTCGGTCGCGATCCACGCACCAAAGCGATGGTTCAAAACTGGACCGACGAGCAGATTTGGGCACTCCAGCGCGGCGGACACGACTACCGCAAGGTGTACGCCGCCTACAAGGCAGCGATGGAGCACACCGGACAACCCACGGTCATCCTCGCACACACAATTAAGGGCTATGCGCTGGGAACTCACTTCGCCGGCCGTAACTCCACCCACCAGATGAAGAAGCTGACCTTGGAAGATGCCAAGCAGCTGCGTGACCGCCTCCAGATCCCCATCACCGATGAGGAACTCGAACGCGATCCCTACATGCCTCCCTACTACATGCCGCCGCAGGACCACCCTGCCCTGCAGTACATGAAGGAGCGTCGAGAGAAGCTCGGCGGATGGGTGCCAGAACGTCGTGTGGACCACGACCCGAAGCTACCCGCTCTCCCATCCAAGCCTTTTGAAGGATTGTCCAAGGGCTCTGGCGAACTCGAAGTTGCCACAACAATGGCTCTGGTACGCCTACTCAAGGACCTCTTCAAAGACAAGGAAGTGGGCCGCTACTTCGTGCCAATCATCCCCGATGAGGCTCGAACCTTCGGTCTCGACGCTATTTTCCCGTCCTCGAAGATCTTCAATACGCACGGGCAAAATTACACGGCAGTTGACGCTGACATGATGCTGTCCTACAAGGAATCCGAGCAGGGGCAGGTGCTGCACACTGGCATCACCGAGGCCGGCTCGGCAGCTGCTTTCCAGGTCGCAGGTACGGCGTACACCACGCATAACCTGCCAATGGTGCCGATCTACATCTTCTACTCGATGTTCGGCTTCCAGCGCACCGGAGACCAGTTCTGGGCTGCAGCCGACCAACTGGCACGCGGCTTTGTCATTGGCGCCACGGCGGGGCGTACGACCCTGGCGGGTGAAGGTCTGCAGCACATGGATGGTAACTCCCCCGTCCTGGCTTCCACCAACCGTGCCTTCGTCATCTACGACCCGGCCTACGCTTACGAGATCCGACATATTATGGAAGACGGCCTCAAGCGTATGTACGGCGAGGACGACGGGCGTGACCCCAATGTCATGTACTACTTGACCGTTTACAATGAGCCGATCCAACAGCCCGCAGAGCCTGAAAATGTCGACGTTGACGGAATCCTCAAGGGCATTCACCAGGTTGATGGGCACAGTGGCAATGGCCCCAAGGCACAGCTCATGGCTTCAGGTGTGGGTGTGCGTTGGGCTCGTGAAGCCAAGCGAATGCTGGCCGAGGACTGGGGCGTCGATGCCGCGGTCTGGTCTGTCACCTCATGGAACGAGTTGCGTCGCGATGGTTTGGAAGCAGATGAACATAACTTCCTCCATCCCGAAGAAGAACCTCGCCAGGCGTATCTGACTCGTAAACTCACGGGCGCCGAGGGCCCCTTCATTGCAACGTCCGATTACGACACATTGGTTCAAGACCTCGTGCGCCAATGGATCCCGGGTGAATACCACGTCCTAGGAGCAGACGGCTTCGGTATTTCCGACACTCGCCGCGCTGCACGGCGTTACTTCCACATTGACGCTGAGTCCCTGGTGGTCAAGACCCTCGCAGCTTTGGCGAACAAGGGACTCATCGACCGGGCTGTGGTGTCTCAAGCCATTGCCAAGTACGACCTGTTCAATACCACCATTGATGCAGCGGGCAACGGATCAACTAACACGACGAAGACCGCCTGATTCAATCACTCTTTGAATGCTCAAGTCGGGCCCTGCACTAAAGATGCAGGGCCCGACTTGAGTGTCAGGTTCAGACTCTCTTACCGCGATAGCGTGGGTGAGCCAGGTTGTCGGCGGACAGAATTTGATCGATCTCTTCGGCCCCCATCAGATCCATTGCCAAGATCACATCGCGTACAGACTTACCCTCTGTGGCGGCACGTTTGCCGACCTCGTCGCCCATTTGGTGGCCGATCACGTCGTTGAAGTAGGTGACGATTCCAATTGAGTTTTCGACGTAGGACAAACACACATCGGCGTTTGCGGTAATGCCGAGCACGCAGCGGTCTCGCAGTGTGCGGCAAGCGTTGATCAGCAAGTCGATGGATTCAAAAAGGCACTGAGCGATGACGGGCTCCATGACATTGAGCTGGAGCTGTCCTGCTTCTGCCGCCATTGTGACCGTCTGGTCGTTTCCGATAACTTTGAAACACACCTGATTGACCACTTCGGGAATGACGGGATTGACCTTCGCAGGCATGATGGAAGATCCTGCAGCCATCTTCGGCAGGTTGATTTCTCCCAAACCTGCTCGAGGGCCCGATGACAGTAGTCGCAGGTCGTTACAGATTTTCGACAGTTTGACAGCAGTACGCTTGATCGTTGCGTGCATTGACACATATGCACCCGTGTCACTCGTAGCTTCAACCAAGTCAGGAGATGCCACCATTGGCCGTCCGGTGATTCGCCGTAGGTTGCGCACAACAGCGTCTTGATAGCCGTCGGGCGTATTCAGCCCCGTGCCAATAGCTGTGGCACCAAGATTGGTTTCCAGAAGCAGCTCAGCATTATTGATAAGCCGCTCGTCTTCCTCACGCAGGGTGTGCGCGAAAGCCATCATTTCCTGGCCCAGGGTCATCGGTACCGCATCTTGGAGTTGGGTCCGCCCCATGGTGAGCACCGCTCGAAACTCGTGGCCTTTGATTTCAAAGGCATCGGCTAGATCGTCAACCGCACGGCGCAAACGTGCCACCTTTGTGTCGAGGGCGAGGCGGAAAGCCGTCGGATAGGCGTCATTAGTGGACTGGGAACGATTCACGTCGTCATTTGGGTGAATAACGGTATATGCCGAACGCGGTTCACCGAGCATTTCGAGGGCGAGGTTAGCAATAACCTCATTGGCATTCATATTGACGCTCGTACCCGCACCACCCTGGAATTGGTCGACCGGGAACTGGTCCATGCACGCACCTTCATTAAGGATTTTGTCGCATGCGGCGACAATCGCGTGGGCAATGCGGGGCTCCAGAACGCTCAGTTCCATATTCGCCAGTGCACAAGCTTTTTTCACTTGGACGATGGCCTCAATCAATTCCGGGCACTCGTTGATCGTGCGTCCCGAAATCCTGTAATTTTCAACAGCCCGCAATGTGTGGATGCCCCAATATGCATCGGCGGGAATCTGCCGACTTCCGATCAGATCTTCTTCGATCCTGGTCACAGCCTTGTTCTTCCTCGTCGTTTCTTCAGATGACTATCATCTTCCTCGGTCCTGACCTCTACCAGACTAGCTGGCAGAACGTCTGCTCTACGTCAGGGCCAAAGCTTGGGGGCCAAAGGCGCTATTTTTTCGCAGCAGATCGCACGTCTTTGAGCACATCGTCGACGGTCTGCCAACTCTTGACTTGTTCATCGGGCAGACTGATGCCTGCCTCATGCTCAATTGCCGCAACGATTGCATAGATAGACAATTCGTCACAATCAAGATCCCCGCGCAATGTCAATGCTCCTCGAGCCTGTTCAGGTTCAAGGTCGCATTCACGCAAAATCGCTGCCATAGCAATTTCGCCCAAGGGATCTTCCTCGTCTGGCAGAACTTGATTGGTGCCAGAGTCAAGATTTGTCGATGTAGTAGAAGCTGCATCCTCGGAGAATTCACCCAGTTGATAGCCCAGGAGCTCAGCGATTGTTCCCATTGTTAGCCCACTCGGTTATTGAGCCAGCGCACGGGAGCTCCGGCACCAGCGTGCCTGAAGGGTTCGAGTTCGTCATCCCAAGCCTGTCCGAGTGCCAGATCGAGGCCCTCGCGCAGGTCTTCCATCGTGGCGGCCGACTCCAGGGCGGCTCGGATTCTGTCCTCGGGCACGACGACATTGCCCACCGAGTCCATCTGAGCGTGAAAGATTCCCAGTTCAGGTGTGTGCGACCAGCGTCCACCATCGGTATTAGCGGTGGCTTCTTCAGTGACTTCGTAACGCAAATGTTCCCAACCTCGCAGAGCTGAGGCTATACGGGCTCCGGAGTCGACGGGCCCTACCCACGCGAATTCACAGCGCACCATCGTTGGCGCTGCGTCCTGATCAGTCCATTGCAGATGGACTTCTTGGCCGAGAGCTGTGCCGATGGCCCACTCAATGTGCGGACACAGAGCGGCCGGCGTTGAGTGCACGAAAAGTACACCGCGGGTGTATGTCCCTCTCATAGTGACCTCCGGTTGATGTTCGAGGATCGTCTTCCCCTACGCCCTCGTCAACTGATCACTTTGAAACACGGTGATGCCACCAGGATAGAGCACATCGCCAGAAGACTCCATGAAGCCACCTGGCGATGCGCATCTTAGAATCGTTAGAAGTTTGACTGGCGAATGTCTCGAAGGGCTTTCTTGCGAGTCTGGCGATCCAGACGATCGATATAAATCATTCCATCGAGATGGTCGCACTCATGCTGGAGGCAGCGCGCCATGAGTTCCTCGCCCTCGACAACGACCTTCTTGCCATCCAGATCAATGCCCTCGACTCGTGCGTACCATGAACGCTCGGTCGGATACCACAGGTCCGGAACGGACAAACATCCTTCGTCGCCGTCCTGATACTCATCTTCGCTCAGTTCAACAATCTTGGGATTGAGCACGTAGCCGATCTCGCCGTCGATGTTGTACGAGAAAGCACGCAAGCCCACACCAATCTGGTTAGCAGCAAGTCCAGCGCGCCCCTCCATGTCTACGCCCTCAAGCAAGTCCTCAACGAGAGCTTTCACGCGATCATCAATGGTGGTAATCGGATCGCACGGAGTGCGCAGGACCGGATCGCCAATGATGCGAATATCTCGAATTGCCACCTCAGCGTTCCTCTCCCATGAGTTGTGCTCGCATCTGAAGCAACGTATCGATCACATCGCCAACAGGTACCTCAACCTTGTCGCCAGAAGCACGCACCCTGATCTCCACGAGTCCATCGGCCAGGCCTCGACCAACAACCAGGGCAAGCGGGATGCCCACGAGTTCGCAGTCTTTGAACTTCACTCCCGCACTGACTTTGCGTCGATCATCAAGCAGGACATCTAAGCCTATTGAATCGAGTTCTTGAGCCAGAGACTGAGCCGTTTCGAAGACCGCGTCATCTTTTCCAGTGGCCAAGACGTGCACATCAAAAGGAGCAACTTGAATCGGCCAAACCAGGCCTTTGTCATCTGAATAGGCTTCGGCGATTGCAGCCATCACACGTGACACACCGATTCCATAGGAGCCCATGGTCACCACTTGAGACTTGCCGTTTTCATCCAAAACAGTCAGTCCAAGGGCCTGCGTATACTTACGTCCGAGGGCGAAAATATGCCCTAATTCGATGCCACGAGCTAATTCAAGAGGGCCTGAACCGTCCGGCGCGGGGTCGCCATCTCGAATTTCAGCAGCTTCGATCGTGCCGTCAGCCTCGAAGTCTCGTCCTTTAACGAGGTGGAGGACGTGGCGCTGAACTTCGTTGGCGCCAGTAACCCATGATGTTCCATCCACAATGCGCGGATCAAGCAAATACCTGACGGATCCGACAGGGTTGCCATCCTCGTCGGTCGTACGCGAAGGCGCATTGGGGCCGATGGCCATTGGACCGATGTATCCGCGCACGAGTTCAGGATGATTCTTGAAATCTTCATCCCCTGCCATCTCAACATCAGCGGGAGCAACAGCTGCCTCAAGACGCTTGAGATCAACATCGCGATCACCTGGCACGCCGACCACCAAAAGTTCTCGCGAACCATCTGGATGAGTCAATGTCACGACAACATTCTTCAACGTGTCCCCTGCGGTCCACGCCCGGCCATCTTCACGTGGGTATTCGCTATTGACCAGGTCGACGAGCGACTCAATCGTCGGGCAATCCGGGGTATCTACAACCTGAGCTGCCGGTTCGTTGGATGCATCGACAGCTTGTGGAACCGGAGTGGTCACAGCCTCAGCGTTGGCGGCGTAGCCGCCTGCGGAACGAACAAAAGTGTCTTCACCAATGGGTGATGGACTGAGGAACTCCTCAGACTGTGAACCGCCCATTGCGCCGGCCATAGCGTTCACTGGAACAACTTCGAGCCCCAGGCGCTTGAAGATCTGCAGGTAGGCGTCCCGATGCCGGGCGTAAGAAGCAGCCAAACCTTCATCGTCGATATCGAAGGAATATGAATCCTTCATGATGAACTGACGGCCTCGGATAATTCCTGCACGAGGTCGGGCTTCGTCACGATACTTGGTTTGGATCTGATACAGGGACAGCGGCAGATCCTTGTAGGACGAAAACATGTCTTTGACCAGGAGGGTAAACATCTCTTCGTGCGTGGGCGCCAGCACGTAGTCGTTACCTTTACGGTCTTGAAGACGGAAAAGCGAGGAACCGAAATCGTCAAAGCGGTGAGTCGCTTTATAGGGATCAGCCGGCTGAAGTTCAGCGAAATGAACCTCGTGGGCGCCAATGCGATTCATCTCCTCGCGGATGATGTTCTCAATCTTGGTCAATGTCGTTAGACCAAGAGGCAGCCACGTGTAGATACCCGGAGCCGTCCGACGTATGAAACCGGCGCGAATCAGCAACTTATGGGATTCGACCTCAGCATCGGCAGGGTCCTCGCGCAGAGTGCGCAGAAAGTATGAAGACAAAGATTTCAGCACGCCTACAAGATTAGTTCACAGTGGCAAGACCGGGCCAACCCTGCCTAGACGCGTCCATCACATCCCCTCAGGCGCAGGCTTCAAATGATGAGAGCGTCGAAACGCCCTAGCTGCCGGGGCGCTGAGTTCGGACTCGATTCTGTGGGGATGGGCCAGGTAGAAACGCTCCGCTCTCCAGCCCGGATAGACCCAGCGAGGTAGCGGACTGATGGTGCAGGCCCAGATGCCGATAAGGCCAATGGAAGCGAAGAGGAAAATAACCACCGATATTTCGACGATGGCTTCACGCCCCTGGATTTCCCGCCTGACAAGTAGCCCCACGATGATCCATAAGACACCGAGAACTGGAATCATCGGCCAGATCATCTGCTGGATGGAGCCTGCAACCGGGGCGCTAGCCACGGGAAATAGTTTCTCAACGGTCATGCGACGCGTCCTAGCAGTCAGTCCAGCCCACAGCCACAACCACATCGCAAGGATCCCGTTTCCTGTCAGGATCAGCATGGCAACACCAGCCCATTGATCCATCAGACATCTCCCTCAGACCCAGTGGCCAGATCCATGTATAGACTTCCTTGTCCTTGGATGCAGTCTAGTTCACCTATCTGGTACTCGAAGGTACCAACCTTTACTGGCAAGCTGCAGCAATATCGCGCAGCATCCTCATAGATGACCACGATTCCAAAGTCAGAGCCGCCCATAAAGAGGCCTTCGATGCACCGGATTCTTCACTCGCATAGCGCTCACGAAGATGAAGGAGCGTCCGGTCCTGGGTGATCGGGAGCAGTGCAATGACACAGGTTCCATAAGCGTCGTCCCCTTCGACATCTGCGGGAGCTGGAGCTCTCATCAGCAAATAGTCGCCCTCTTTCTGATCAATAACCCTCGATCCGTCATCCTCGAAAGCCTCGTCGAGCACCCGCCAAACTATCTGGGCCGGGGCATTGATCTCCACTCCTCGGTCAGCGACGATATCTGCATCGGGAACGAGTAAATCACCAGGCAAAGAAATAGCTGCTTGGGAGGCGGTCAAGCCAATGCGACGGGGAAAACCTGATGCCAATACGCCGCCTACTGCGATGCCAGTACCGAGGACGAACAAAGTCGAACGGCGCATGGATGCTCCTTATCGGTCAGGACGACAACTCTGTATGACTCCGCGGTTACAGAAATTTCGCACATTGTTCGAGCGCGGAGCACTGAGCCATTATGACTGAAAACGCGTCTCGCATCACCTCCAGCCGTCTTGACCTCTAGACTGTTTGTTTGGAAGTACAACTTAATGACATGGAGGGCATGATGGAGCAGCGACTCCTGGGAAATACCGGCATAGAAGTGTCGGTTATTGGTGTAGGAACCTGGCAGCTTGGTCCCGACTGGGGCGATGTCTCATCGCAGGAAGCACACGCCCTATTAGGTGCGTCGATGGACGAGGGTGTGACATTCATCGATACTGCCGACGTTTACGGGGATGGACGTTCAGAATCGCTGGTCGGTTCCTTCGTTAATTCCTACGAAGCAAAGCGCCCCTTCGTTGCCACAAAGATGGGCCGGCGTGCCGCTCAACTTCCCGAGAACTACAACGCGCAGGCTTTCCGCCAGTGGAACGACCGATCGCGGGCAAATCTGGGGGTTAACACTCTCGACCTCGTCCAATTGCACTGCCCTCCGACAGCAACCTTGGAGGACCCTCGTACCTGGGACGAACTACGCAAAATGGTTGACGAAGGCCGGATTAGCCATTTCGGAGCTTCAGTAGAAACCTGCGATCAGGCACTCATCGCAATGGACAACGGGGCCTCGACCATTCAGATCATTCTCAATGTCTTCAGGCGCAAGCCTCTCGAAGAGGTCCTACCCCAAGCTGCCGAGCGAGGCGTCGGCATCATTGTGAGAGTACCGCTGGCGTCAGGACTCCTATCTGGCCGCTACACGCACGAGACGACATTCGCCGAAGGCGACCACCGGACCTACAACCGTGACGGCTCTGCCTTCGACGTCGGTGAAACATTCGCGGGGGTTCCCTTCGATGTGGGCGTCGATGCCGCAGCAGAGTTCACCAGGTTGTGCCAGGAACTCGGACCCGAGGGTGCCTCCCCCGCCCAGGTTGCTCTCAAGTGGGCGACCGAACAAACGGGCGTAACCACGGTCATTCCGGGTGCTCGCAACACCGAGCAAGCCTTGTCGAATGCGGCAGCGGCGGCACTGCCGACTTTGAGCGCAGATCTCAATGGCGCACTCGAAGATCTTTACAACACCAGTATTCGCGCCCACGTACACGGACGCTGGTGAGATCAAGCGCTCATTGCTTCGCTCATTGTTAAGCGAGGCAATGAGCGCTTCTTCATGCCCAAGATCTCAATCTAAGACAGGGAAATAGGATCGAAAAGATCGGCCACGATCAGCAGCACGCTCATTGCCGTCAAAAGTGCGCCAACGGTCCACGTCAAAGGAACGAGGCGTGCGATATCAGCCGGGCCACGATCAGATCTGCCGGTCAGCGCACTGGCTTTTCGTCGCAGCCCCTCCCATATGGCACCAAGAATATGGCCGCCGTCTAGGGGAGGTAACGGAATCAGATTGAAAACGAAGAGCGCCATGTTGAGCGATGCCAATAAAGACAGCAAAAGGGCCACGGTCTGACGAGTGTCAACGAGACCAATAGCTTCGGAGTCGCCGGTGACTTCGCCAGCGAGTCGACCAACACCGACGATTGAAACTACCCCACCCGAATCACGTTCTTGGTCGGTGAATAAAGCAACGCCAACATCCCACACTGCCTGAGGCAATCGGACAACCACCGAAGCAGTACCCGTGAACATGCGCCAATTTGCTTCAAGGACATCGCCGAAAGTCGCTGACACATATTCCCGCCCAGCAGACACTCCAATAATGCTGCGGCCATCTTCGGATTGGGCAGGTGTCAATCGTTTCGGCAGCTCGGTTCCATCGCGTCGAATCACAACTTCGAGTTCTTCATCCGACGAGGCCGCCACCGTCTGCTGAAATTGAGTCCACGAATCAAAACGTTGCCCGTTGACTGACACGATCGTGTCCCCGGCTTTCAATCCTGCCTGATCCGCTGGAGAAGGAACTTCTCCTTCAGCGCTGAGGATTGTGGGAGCAACTTGGGACAGAGTCAGAGTAGGTGTTGCGCTGCCAATTCCAATCATTGTGATTGATGTGAGAAGAATGCAGATCAATAAGTTCATTAAGGGCCCGCAGGCCATGACGATGATTTTGCGAGGAGCCGATAAGTAGTAGAAGGCTCGATGTTCCTGCCCCGCTGGGATTTCCTGGGCTGCGGCGACTCGAGCTTCTTGAGCCAGTGTGGGTTGTCCCTTGCTGTTTGTCAGGCGCGTACCTGGCCGAGCCGGAGGATACATCCCAACAATTTTGACGTATCCACCTAAGAGCACCACGCGCAGAGCGTAGAGAGTCTCGCCGACCTTTTTCTTCAAGAGCGCTGGCCCAAACCCTACGGCATATTCAGGAACGAGGACTCCGAATTTCTTGGCTGGGATCATGTGCCCGACCTCGTGCAACGCAACCGAAGCCATCAGTCCAACGATGATGAAGGCAATCCCCCACAACGAATCCATGGCGTTTCCCGTCAGTCGACGGCCAGAAGGATCTCCACAGCACGTCCCAAGTAGGCGTCAACAGGCCCCTCTGCATAGGCTTTTTTGCCGCGAGCAGCCTTAAAAACGCTATGGCGAACCTCGTCAACAGTGATGTCAGCAGAATCATCAAAGTAGGCAGCCAAGCGGTCGAGCAGATTGTCCACCGCCGATTTTTCATAGCCACGTCCAGACTCGGGTTCAGCGAAACGCTCGCCCCTAGGTCGCTGCAGCCTGGGATACAGGGTCGTTGCACGATCCGCGACTCTTTCGTACCAGGCGGACTCCCCGTTCACCGCGACATGGTCGGCTCGGTCGCGCTGAACGAAAGCTGCTTCCAAACGATTCATTGCAGCATCCACAGACTCGATCCGATAGCCACGCCTCTTGAGAGTAAAAGTTGCCTGGCGCACCTGCTCAGCGCTGAATTGATCAGCTGGAACGCCGCCTTCGTAGGCTCGCCTAGCATCCTCGAAGAAGGCATCAACCGATTCGGGGTTGTAGCCCCTCTTGAAGATGCTCACTGTCGGGAAGGCGTCACTCATCGTGTCTCCTACGTTGTCCTTCTGATCGTATCAGGCCTGAGCCTGTGCAGTTGTATTCTCGCGATTCAGTACTGCCGTGGCCAATTGACCGCAGGCTCCGTCAATATCCGAGCCACGAGTATCACGAATCGTCGTTGCAATCCCATTGTCACGCAATGTCTGCACGAAAGCGTCCTGAGCGCGCCGTGAGGACGCGGTCCAAATTGAGCCAGGCGTCGGATTCAAAGGAATCGGATTGACGTGTGCCCAACCGTGGCCACGTTTATTGAGCTCATCTGCCAAGAGTTTTGCCCTGAATACGTGGTCATTCATGTCTTTAATGAGCGCGTATTCAATAGAAACTCGTCGCCCAGTCGCCACAAAGTAGCTGCGCGCCGCATCAAGGAGCTCACCAACTTTCCAACGCGAATTGATGGGAATGAGATCATCACGCAGATCATCGTCAGGCGCGTGTAAAGAGACCGCCAAAGTGACAGGCAGTCCCTCTTGCGCAAGTTTGTTGATCGCCGGAACTAATCCAACCGTTGAGACGGTGACATTACGAGCCGAAAGTCCAAAACCGTGCGGCGATGGATCAATCAGCCGATGCAATGCCCCGATGACAGCTTTGTAGTTGGCGAGAGGCTCACCCATCCCCATGAAGACGACATTCGACAGGCGAGTGGGACCTCCTTCAAGGAGTCCGTCACGACACGCAGCTTGAGCGATACGTACTTGGTCGATGATCTCGGCGGTAGACAAATTGCGCGTCAGCCCCATCTGGCCTGTCGCACAGAAAGGGCACGCCATCCCGCACCCTGCTTGGGAAGAAATGCACAGGGTAGTGCGCTGGGGATAACGCATGAGAACAGATTCGACACGAGCACAGTCAAAGAGCTGCCACAGATGTTTGATTGTCAGTCCACCGTCTGCTCGCTGGCTGGTGATCTCGGTGACCAGTTCGGGCATGAGCACTTCAGTGACAGTGTCATGCATCGACACTGGCAGATCGCTCATTTGACTCGGATCTGCAGTGAAGTGTTCGAAATAGTGGCGAGACAGTTGATCGGCGCGAAAAGCAGGTAACCCTGCCTCTTGAATAAGCTCTTTGCGCCCCTTGAGATCCAGGTCAGCTAGATGGGAAGGGGCTTTGCCTCGCCGCTTGGCAGTGAAAGACAAAACCGGCTTGGCGTCCGGGGATGTCGCTCCTTCAGGCGCCTGATCCGTGGGGCGTACCTGACGGCGAGGCATTGATGAATACTCGAGGGTCATGACCGCCCATCCAAGGCAAAAGAAGTAATGAGGTACAGCACGGGAGCCGCCATGAGTAGAGCGTCCACTCTATCGAGCACTCCACCGTGTCCTGGCAGAAGTGACGACATGTCTTTGATTCCTGCCTCGCGTTTGATTAAAGACTCGGTGAGATCACCAACGGTTCCAACAGCGGCGCCAACCAGACCCAGAAGCAGCCCCCATGCGGCGTTGCCGCCGAGCAGATGGACTCCTGCAACTCCGATAACGATGCACGCAATAACAGATCCAGCGAAGCCTTCCCACGATTTCTTTGGTGAGAGGCGTGGAGCCATTGGATGTCGTCCAAAAAGGATGCCAGCTGCCCATCCCCCGGTGTCGTTGCCGACAATGAGCAACACAAATAGCGCGAGAATCCAAGGATTTTCGTGTTCTTTGAGCGTCAAAACAAAGAAAGATGCGAGGAAGGGAATGTAGACGGCAGCGAAAATTGACGAGACAACGTCATTGATGCGTGAGCTGGCGGATGGGTCGGCTAATCTCCAAGCGATGCACGCAAAGACCGTTAAAAAGAGGGCGAAAAGCAATGCTTCGGGGCCCAGGACCCAGGAGCATGTCAGGATTCCGATGGTGCCGACATACAGTGCGGGAACGGCAAGGGTTACGCCCATTCGAGCGAAGGCTCCTCCGAGTTCCCAGATTGCGGCTAGGGCTATCAACATGACCACCGCAACGAATGCTGGCCGGTAAAAGAACAGCGGAACCGCCACAATAACAACGAGGACGACGCCCGTTGTGATTGCTGCTGGAAGATTTCGACCGGCTCTTCCGGTGGCGGCCAGGGAATCCCCCTCCCGAGTCGGGCCCGGGCGGAGAATCCCGCCCAGAAGCGTGGAGGGGGATTCAGCAGACATCAGATGGTCAACAGCTCCGATTCCTTAGTGGCAAGCAGGCTATCGACTTTGTCAGTGTGAGCCTTAGTCAATGAGTCGAGGCTCTTTTCTGCGCGATCGACCTCATCCTCGCCGGCTTCGCCGTCCTTCTTTAGACGGTCAAGTGAATCCTTCGCCTTGCGTCGGATGTTACGGATGGATACGCGCGCGTCCTCGGCCTTTGACTTGGCTTGCTTGACGTACTCTTTACGGCGATCTTCGGTCAGGGCGGGTAGAACGACACGAACGACATTGCCGTCATCGGTCGGGTTTACTCCCAAATCAGACTCGCGCAGCGCTTTAAGAATCTCTTGAGTTGCGGTGCGATCAAAGGGAGAAATGAGAACTGTTCGTGCCTCGGGAATCTGGAACGAAGCCAACTGCTGCATGGGCGTGGGTGCACCGTAGTAGTCCACCGGAATCTGCTCGAACATCGCTGATGTTGCTCGTCCGGTACGAATGTTGGCAAATTCGCCCGAAGCGGCTTCAACCGCCTTCTCCATCTTTTCCTCGGCTTCGAGGAGAATATCGTCGATCACTGTAGATCCTTCCATCTATTCAGTCTTCAGTCGTCACAAGCGTACCGATTGTGTCACCCAAGAGTGCGGAGGTGACGTTACCCGGGTCGGACATGCCAAAGATTCGGGTGGTCAGACCGTTATCTCGACACAGAGCTAAAGCCGACCCATCAATGACTTTAAGGTCGCGAGCTAGGGCTTCTGAATAGGTCAGAGCATCAAAGCGCGTGGCATTGGGATTCTTATTCGGGTCATCATCGTAGACGCCATCGACGCCGTTCTTCGCAACAAGAAGCTCATCACAGTGAGTTTCCAATGCGCGTTGCGCCGAGACGGTGTCGGTAGAGAAGTACGGCATGCCGGCACCCGCACCAAAGACGACAACACGGCCCTTCTCCATATGTCGAATGGCACGCAACGGAATATAAGGCTCAGCAACCTGGGTCATCTGGATTGCAGACTGGACGCGGGCTGGTACGCCAGATTGTTCAATGAAGTCTTGCAAAGCCAGAGCATTCATCACGGTTCCGAGCATGCCCATGTAGTCGGCACGTGACCGATCCAAGCCCGATTTGGCCAGCTGGGCTCCACGGAAGAAGTTCCCACCGCCAACAACCACTGCAACCTGTACTCCTTGGTTGACTGCGGCTGCGATCTGTTGGGCGATGTCTCGTACAACGGCTGGGTCCAGGCCCACTGCACCGCCGCCGAAGGCTTCGCCGGATAGTTTGAGCAATACTCGACGAGGTGTCATCTATCTTCTCCTGGTGGGTGAGGAATGCTTCTAATGGATACCGTAATGGCCCCGCCCGGTGGGCGGGGCCATTACAAGAAGACTCAGGCTCCCACGTGCACTCGCACGAACTCGGTCACCTTCGCGCCAGCCTCTTTGAGGACCTGGCTCACGGTCTTGTTGGGGTCACGCGCGAACGCTTGGTCAACAAGGCAGTTGTCCTTAAAGAAAGCGTTGAGGCGGCCTTCAACGATCTTAGGAACCATGTTTTCCGGCTTGCCCTCTTCGAGCGTGATCTTCTCCAGCGTCGCACGTTCCTTGTCCAGGACGTCGGCGGGAACAGAATCACGATCAAGATAGCCGGGCATGTAAGCCGCAACGTGCATAGCGATGTCGTGAGCGACCTCGGCGCCGGCGGCATCGGTGACGACAAACACGCCGACCTGCGGAGGCAGATCCGGGCTTGTCTGATGCAGGTAGAGGTCAACATTTTCACCCTCGACGCGCACAACACGTGAAATCTCGAGCTTTTCGCCGATAACCGCGGCCATGCCGTTGAGCTTGTCCTGAACGGTTTCGCCGTCCATCGCAGCAGCCAGTCCGGTCTCAACATCCTTCGCGTCGGCAGCAACGACAGCAGCCAGTACGGCGTTAGCAAAGTCGATGAACTTCTGGTTCTTCGCAACGAAGTCAGTCTCGGAGTTCACCTCGACCATGTGGCCGACGGTGCCATTGACCTCGGCAACCAGGAGGCCTGCCGAAGCGGAACGGTCTTCGCGCTTGGACAGAGACTTCAGGCCTTTGAGGCGGATGATTTCGAGAGCCTTCTCGGCGTCGCCATCAGCTTCGGTCAGTGCCTTCTTCACGTCCATCATTCCAGCGCCGGTCTGCTCACGCAGAGCCTTGACGTCAGCAGCGGTGAAATTCGCCATTGATGTCTTCCTTTCGGGGAGTTTTCGGATCAGTCCTGGGCGGGGGCCTCAGCGGCAGCCTCTTCTTCAGAGGGCTGCTCGGTGGCTTCCTGCGCTGCAGCGTTATCGCCTTCGAGCAGCTCGCGTTCCCACTCGGCCAGGGGCTCAGAAGCGGGAGCTGCTTCTTCGTCCGAGGACTTGCGCGACTCGGAGCGGGCCAGGAGGCCGTCGGCAACAGCATCGGCGATCACGCGGGTCAGCAGTGCAACGGCGCGAATGGCATCGTCATTGCCGGGGATACGGTAGTCGACCTCGTCCGGATCGGCGTTGGTGTCGAGAATGGCAACGATCGGAATCTTGAGCTTCCGAGCTTCAGAAACAGCGAGATGTTCCTTCTTGGGATCGACGATCCACACAGCGGAGGGAACCTTGGTCATGTCGCGAATGCCGCCAAGAGTGCGGGTGAGCTTGTCCTTCTCACGGCGCATCATCAGCAGTTCCTTCTTGGTGTGACCCGAAGCTGCAACGTCATCGAAGTCGATCTGCTCGAGTTCCTTCATGCGCTGAAGACGCTTGGCAACGGTATTGAAGTTGGTCAGCATGCCACCGAGCCAACGGTGATTGACATAGGGCATTCCAACACGCAGAGCCTGCTCGGCAACAGCTTCCTGAGCCTGCTTCTTGGTGCCGACGAAGAGGATGGAACCACCGTGGGCCACGGTCTGCTTGACAAAGTCATAGGCAATATCGATATCGGCAATGGTCTGCTGGAGATCGATGATGTAGATGCCGTTACGCTCGGTAAGGATGAAGCGCTTCATCTTCGGGTTCCAACGGCGGGTCTGGTGACCAAAGTGAACGCCCGATTCGAGCAATTGACGCATAGTGACGACTGCCATTGCATCGTCCTTTCCCCGCGAATGCGCGGAGTTTCGGGACATTGTGTCCCTTATCCGGTTGGTCGCCCTGCAGCGGAAGTCCCGCTGCGAGCCCTGGTGCCATGACCGGCGCCTCCCGTAGGACCGTGGCACCGTGCCCCGCGCATTGACGAACTTGACGTTCGGTGACGCGGAAATGACACGCGAAGTCATCCGTGCCAGACGGATGCTGGATCAGTCTAAACCACGATGGCGCCTACTCCTGACCTGTCTACTGTGACCCTTATCCCGAGCTCACTTATCCACAAGTGGTATGGCTTGCTTTCCATCCACAGATTGAGGTCATCGTAATGCGCCTGGATACGTCCACACATCAATGTGGACGTATGAAAACAAAGCTTTTACATCGCGCATTACCTATGACCATCGTAAGTCTGTCTGCGTTGGCACTCATGTCGTTAAATCCGACCTCAGCCAACGCCGTGAAACCCGGGGATGGTCCCGTGTGGGAATGGCCTGTAGCCGAAGGACGTCAAGTCACACGTCCTTTCGATCCTCCCGCCCACAACTGGTTGCCCGGACACAGAGGAGTCGACCTTTCTGCCCCCGTAGGATCCTTCGTGTCAGCACCAAAAGACGGCGTCGTACGTTACGCAGGCACCATTGTTGATCGCAATGTCGTGTCGATTGACCACGGTGCCATCACATCAACCTACGAACCGGTCTTGCCGTTGGTAACAGCAGGCGAATCCGTCACCGCTGGGCAGGTTATTGGAATTATCGAGGGCGGGCACTCCCCTGGCCCTCTGCACTGGGGTGCAAAAATAGACTCCGATTCCTATATCAACCCTTTGCGTCTACTCGTGGGACGGGTCCACCTCAAGGAATGGGAGTAAAAGCCAGAACGAAGACATGCTTAGGCTCGTGGATGCGCTTGACGATAGACGGCTGAGAGCCTGCGGGCATCAACGTGGGTGTACCGCTGCGTCGTACGTAAAGAGGAGTGTCCGAGGAGTTCTTGGACAGCACGCAGGTCGGCCCCTCCCTCAAGGAGGTGGGTTGCAGCTGTGTGTCGCAGAGCATGGGGAGCAACATCACGCACCCCCGCTCGGGTGGACATGCGATGGATCATCGACCGAACGATTCGTTGATTAATGCGTCCCCCGCGCTGCCCCAGAAACAGGGCCGTGGTCTGCGGATGCGATACCAACTGCGGACGAGCTGATTCCACCCATTGGTCCAGGGCGAGAGCAGCCATATCGCCGTAGGGGACGACCCTGTCTTTATTACCCTTGCCTCGTACTCTGACAGTGGCTGACGTTGAATCGAGGGAAGCGACATCCAATGCGCACAACTCGGCCACACGGATGCCGGTGGCATAAATGAGCTCCAAGATTGCCCAGTCGCGCACAGCCACGGGGTCTTTGTCAGAACTCAAGCTACGGGCATATTCCATTAAGGTCGATGCGTCGTCTTGGTCGAGAACCTGAGGTAGGCGCTGATCAGCTCGCGCTGATGACAGGGCCAAAGACGGATCTGAGTCGAGAACGTCGTGCTCGCGAGCCCAACCACAAAAGCTGCGTAGCGAAGAGATTCGTCTCGCAGTCGAAGAACGAGATGCTCCATTGTGGCTGTGGGATGCCAACCATGCCCGAAGTGTCCTGGTGCGAATCGACGAACGTAGTAGGTCCTCATTGGCATCCGGAGCCAGCCCTAGAAATTCGTACAGTCCTTCAATGTCTGCGCTGTATGCGCGAATGGTGTTTTCGGAAAGGCCCCGTGAGTGTCTGAGGAATTCCAACCAGCGCGTGGCAGGAGGAGTTCTCGTCATGCCCACCATGCTAGCGACGTCGACGCCATCCCGCGGTGCTTGATTCAACCATGCTTCTAAGTTCAAGCTCGGCCAGCGCCGTCAAGACCTCTCGATGTCCCATTCCAGCCGCTCGGCAAATGTTCTTCAGTCCAGAGGCCGAACGGGCTGGGAGAGCCTCCCAAACTCTGCGCAGATTGGGGGGAAGAGAATCGCTTCCTCGATCAGGCCCCACGGGAGCTCCAAAGAGTACGCCTTGGTCATTGACCGCAATTGGATCGCACATTTCAATCAGGTCCTCGCTTCCACGGATCAGGGTCGCTCCGTTGCGCACCAATTCATGGCACCCTTCAGATGCCGGCGAGGTCAGAGGGCCGGGCATGGCGCCGACAGGTCTGCCTAGCTCAAGCGCTCGCCGAGCTGTTGCTAGCGCTCCAGACCTCATTCCTGCTTCGACAACCAAGGTTCCCACGCCCCATGCCGCAATCAATCGGTTACGTCCCAGGAATCGCCATTTGGCTGGCCGCCAGCTCGGAGGAACCTCCGACACGAGAGCCCCACCCAGCGCCAGAATATGCTCAAAATGTTCAATGTGGGCTTGAGGGTAACGATTCAGGAGCCCGCCAGCCATGATGGCAATCGTGGGAGCCTGGGCCGCAAGCGCACCTTGATGCGCGGCGATGTCAATGCCGAAAGCTCCCCCCGATACCACCGTCCATCCCTTTTCTGAGACCTCGCAAGCCGTATCTTGTGCGTGCCGGTATCCCGATTGGGTGGCTGCCCGAGCTCCAACTATTGACACGGGACGGTGTGCGTGTAGAGGTCCTTGAACCCACAACCCTGTCGGAGCGTGGATCTCTAAATCATCCAGGGCCGCGGGCCAGTCTTCATCGCTCGCAATAATGAAGCGGATGCCGCACTCATGTGCCCGCTCTAGTTCGACCTGGGGCTGCCAAATGTCTGCCCTGGGCTTCCATCTAGCCCATACCTCCTGCCAACGCACCTGAGCCTCGTTCAATGGCTGAGGTACAGGTCCGGGCTGGTCAGCTAAAACCCAGCGCTTTGCTTCTTGATCTCCCATAGCCATTCTCAGCGCGCAGGCACTGACATCATCAGGTTCGGTCACCCCGTTCCACCACAGTGCGTTGAGGCGGTGTGTATTGTCATCGGTCGCCATTGGGATCTCCTGTTCGCAACGCCAGGGCTCGCGCCAAATCAGTGCTATCGGGCGCAGAGCGCTCTTCTAAGTCAGCCAAGGTCCACATGAGTCGTAGGACTCGATCTGCTCCTCGCATTGACAAAATGCCGTCATCGACGGCTCGGTCTAGGCGGTCGCACACCTGCTCGTCAATGCCTGAGACTTCTCGTATCCAGGTTCCTGGCAGCTGCGCATTAAGAGTCCAGGGAGTGTCCTTTAGCCGATGAGAGGCACGCTCACGCGCAGCCTCGACTCTGGAACGCACCTGACTGGACTTGGGTGCTGGCCCTTCAGCCAGATCAACTCGCGTCGGAGCCCTCATAGGGACCGTGATGTCGATTCGGTCCAGGAGAGGGCCGGATAGTCGTGACATGTACCTGCGCCGAACTACCGATGAGCAGGTGCAGGGTTTACCGCGCCTTGAACCTCCACACGGGCAAGGATTCGATGCTAGGACCAGCTGAAAGCGTGCAGGAAAGCGGGCATGGCCCTTCGCCCGGTGGATGGTGATGCTCCCCTCTTCAAGAGGTTGACGCAGCGCATCAAGCACGGAGGGAGCAAACTCTGCCGCCTCATCCAATACGAGCACTCCACCATGGGCCAAAGAGACTGCTCCTGGAACAATGCCAGAGGCGCCACCTCCAATGAGGGCTGCCATCGTTGCTGAGTGATGCGGGGATTGAAGAGGCGCATTCCTCATTAATTGAACCTGAGGTCGTCTTCCCACCAGAGAGTGAACGCACGTCGTCTCCAGTGCCGTCTGGTCGTCCAGATCCGGCAGAATTGTCACGAGTCGCGATGCGAGCATTGTTTTGCCGGCTCCTGGTTCGCCAATAAGGAACATGTGGTGTCCACCTGCTGCGGCGACCTCCAGTGCTTCAATAGCCCTACCTTGTCCGCGAATATCAGATAGGTCAAGATCACTTATTGGGGCCAAATCGCCTTCGTCAATCGTTGTGGCGCGCGAGCCCGATGCCGTGGGCCGCAAGCTAGTTCCACCAGCCCATGTGACAACGTCCGCGAGGTGGGCAAATCCTTGCACCTCAAGCCCTGGGACAAGTTGGGCTTCGGCCATGCACTCAGCTGGAACGATGGCTCTGTGAATCCCCAATTTTGCTGCCCCCACCAGGGCAGGTAGTAATCCTTTAATTGCGCGCAGCGACCCATCCAATCCCAATTCGCCAATGATGACCGCCTCTTGGAACGCAGATGCTGGGACTTTGCCTGCTGCAATGAGCACTGACGCAGCAATTGCCAGATCAAATCCAGATCCCGATTTGGGTAGTCCCGCGGGAGACAGGTTCACAGTGATCTTGGAGTCGAAGGCTTCTAGACCGCACGATTGGATCGCAGATTTAACGCGATCTTTGGCTTCACGCAGTGAGGCATCTGGAAGACCAACCAGTGTGAATCCAACCAGTCCACGCCCCACGTGCGTTTCGACCTGGACGAGGTGCCCATCGAGTCCAATGAGAGCCACCGAGATTGTTGTTGCTAGAGATCCTACGGCGCTCATGCGATGGCCTCGATCCAATCAATCTGGGGGTGATAGACCCGCAGGTCAGTAGCTGCAGTCACGCTAGCAATACCAGGTCTGATGGTTTGCGGATCCAGTACGAGGGCAATCACGTCCACTCGCAAGCCGCATCGGATGTGGTGTTGGTGGGCCCAAGATGCGGCCAGGCGCCGCAATTGTGAAAGTTTACGCTGGTCGATGGACTCCAAGGCTGTACCGCACCTGGTCCCGATTCGTGTCCTGACTTCGATGACGATAATCCGAGCATCGTCTGTGGCAATAATGTCGAGTTCGCCTTTCCTTCCGTCACGCCAATTGCGCTCAATGACGGTAAGACCGGCATCTTGGACGATCCGGCATGCTGTTGCCTCACCTGCTTGACCGAGAACTCGTCTGCCATTGATATTCACCGAAATCACCTCCGCTTTCAGTTTTGCCTGACTGAAGACGTGGGTGAAAGTACGCAACCCGCGTCTGTGGATAGACGCGGGTTGGTAAAGCCTGTGGATAAGGAACCTTAGGGTATGTCGAGCTCCGGTTTCGACAGTTCCTCAACGTTGACGTCTTTATAGGTGATGACTCGCACCGAGCGCACGAATCTCGACGAACGATAAATATCCCAGACCCAGGCATCATTTAACGTCAGTTCAAAGAACACGTCAGAGCCAACTGGACGTGCCTGCACGTCAACGTGATTACACAAATAGAAACGCCGTTCAGTCTCCACGACGTATTTAAACAATCCGATCACATCGCGGTACTCGCGGAAAAGCTCAAGCTCGAGATTGTTCTCGTAGCCTTCGATGTCCTGACTCATTGGATCATCATCCCCCATGACTATTCGTCCAGCGCCCGTGGCACGCCAATACGAAGCGGCAGGTTCCAACTGCGACGATGTTGGTCGCAAGCCCCAAGCTTTTCAAGCCCCGCAATATGCGCGGGGGCCGAATATCCCTTGTTCTTCGCCCAACCGTAGCCAGGATCTTCGAGCCGAGCCATAAGTCCATCACGGTGCTCCTTAGCGAGGACCGAGGCCGCTGAAACGACGGCACAGTCGAGATCAGCCTTGACACGGGTGACCACCTCAATCCTGGGAATCTGCGGCAACCGCGGCCCTTCTTCTACGGCGCTCATCAGATCTTCAGGAGTGCTCAACCAATCGTGTGAGCCGTCGAGCAAAACAATTCCAGGCATGTGTCCCCTGGAGATCACCTGCTCCAATGCCCTCATCCCAGCCAAGCGCAGCCCCACAATAATTCCCCAACGATCAATCTCGGCCGGCGAAGCCAAACCGACGGCACTATCAATCGCCCATTCGCTCGCCAAGGGAACCATAGCGGCCCGTCTGTGAGCCGTCATCGACTTCGAATCCGTCAATCCTGCAGGTACTGGCCTGTCAGCAGCATCGACTAGCGCGACTCCGACAGCGACTGGGCCAGCGAGTGCACCACGACCGACCTCGTCCATTCCCGCCACGATGCCGTGGGTGGCAGCAAGGGCCAGTTCCACTTCACGCCCGGCAGTTTTCATGACTTGCCACTAACGGCGGAAAATGCGTGGCGATGCTCAATTTCGGAACTCCACCGCGACTGCGGCCAGATCACCGCCCAAACCTTTCCAACAACGGCAGACTGGGCCACGAAAGGAGTCTCACCCTCCCCCATGTGATAACGCGAATCGGCTGAATTGGCGCGATTGTCTCCCATTACCCACAGCGAGCCCTGAGGAATTTCCACATCAAAAGCAACTACCGAAGCGGTCTGTCCATTTGCCAAGTACGCAGATTCATCAATCGCAACACCGTTCACGGTAATCGGACTGCCTGAACCCTCACAAGCAACGTGGTCCCCCCCTACGCCGATCACCCTTTTAACAAGTGTCTGCTCACCGTCATCGGGTAGAAAGCCGACAAATTGTCCGATTTCTTTGAGCCAATTTGACCCGCCTGATGAGTTGATAGAAGACAACCAACCCAACTCATCGCGGAAGACGACAACGTCTCCTCGTTCAATGTCACCGGTGAAAGCTGATATTCGCGAAACTGCGATGCGATCGTCCTCGACCAGGGTTTCTCGCATTGATGGTGACGGGATCCAAAACACTTGGACGATGAAGGCTCTGAGCAAAGACGAGATCACCAGAGCAACGACCAGGATCAAACCAATTTCTTTAACCCACATCCAAGGGTTGGCTCGTTGGACGGCGTACTGTCGGCGTTGGTCTTTCAGGGACGGTAGATGAGCTGGACCCTGGTCGATCGTATCCTCAAGGTTTCGATCCGACGGCTCTTGGCTCATACTGTTCTCCCGACATTGACACTATAAGAAATGTTAGGCCCGGCACCACAGGGATGCCGGGCCCGACACGGTCATGCTCGCAGGATCACTCCGCGCTTCCCGAACGGTGTTCCTTAATCTTCGCGGCCTTGCCGTGACGATCGCGCAGGTAGTAGAGCTTCGCGCGGCGCACATCACCCTTGGTCACGACCTCAACTCGGTCGATCGTGGGAGCGTGAACCGGGAAGGTGCGCTCAACACCCACACCGAAGGACACCTTGCGAACAGTGAACGTGGAAGACACGCCATGTCCGCGGCGGGCGATCACAACGCCCTGGAAAACCTGGATACGGGAACGGCTGCCTTCAATAACCTTGACGTGCACCTTAACGGTGTCACCGGCACGGAACGAGGGAATGTCCTCGCGAAGGGCTGCCGCGTCGACTGCGTCCAGCTTCTGCATTGTTACTCCTTGACGCCTCTGCCGCAGGTCAGTTACGTCTGATTCGGCAGGACAAGCCTGCGTGATCTATTCGCTTGGATGACGGTGATGGCCCCCTGCGGCAGGTTGCATCTCATCCAAACGGCTCTTCAGTGTCGCACATTCACGGTTTGAGGTCACCGCCGAATGAGTCTTGAACTCATTGTCTCGGGGTGATCTTGCGCACGAGGATCACATCACGATTGGGGACACCACCAACATTGAAAACCCTGCGCCCAACGCGCATAAAGCCGTGCTTGCGGTAGAACTTTTGAGCACGCTTATTGGCTTCATTGGTCCCCAGGAGAACCTGGCTATTTCGACCTCGTATTTCAATGTCCTCGATCGCGGCTTCGAGTAGTGCTCCAGCGATCCCGCTGCCCTGCCAGGCGCTATCGACGTAGCACTTGGAAAGATACGCGGCATCTGCTCCTACTCGGCCGGACTCGACCATGTCTGCAGGGATACCATCTCCGCCACTGAGCAGGGTCAGCGTGTAGCCCACCAGTTGTCCACCCGCCTGGGCCACCGAGATTCGGTATTCGTCAGGGTCTGCAAGCATGCGCTCGAAGGCTTGCACGCTGAGTTGTTCAGTCATGAAAGCATCGATCGCTTCTTGGCTGAGATGTTCTGGGCAAGCCATGGGGAATGTTGCGCGGGCCAATGCACTCAACGCTTGAGCTTGCTGGGGATGTGCGGGTTCGATTGCCAAGGCAACTGCCCGCTGGCCGGCTTGAGCCGCATATCCTCGAGATGCTAAATACTGTCGGGCCTGGGCATTGAGGTGGTCGGTGGTCATGGCAAGAATGAGATCGGGGCGCCGAGAGACTGTGCGTTCCAGGGATTGCTCCAGGCGCCATGATCGGATGGCTTCATGGTCGCCGCTGAGCAGAACATCAGGAACGTCAAAACCTCGCCACGAACGGGGCTTAGTGTATGCGGGATATTCAAGCAGCCCGTCAGAATAGGACTCTTCGACGATTGAGTCTGGGTTGCCCATGAAGCCATCGAGAAGTCGAACGACCGCCTCAACCAAAACCAGTGCGGCCGCTTCACCGCCGTTAAGAACATAGTCGCCGATGGAATATTCGAGGACGTCGCAGCCCTCGCTGTGATAGTAGTCGGCCACCCTTTGGTCGGGACCTTCGTATCGTCCACATGCCACGATCAGCTGATCTGCGCTAGCCAAGTCAAGTGCAATTTCTTGTGTCAAAGGCCGCCCAGATGGAGTGGGGATGGCCAATACACGCCGTGGAGGAGCATCGCTGACAAGTGGGGTTGCCAGGATCTCGTCAAGAGCTTGCCCCCACACATCCGGCTTCATCACCATCCCAGCCCCTCCGCCATACGGCGTGTCATCGACACTACGGTGACGGTCGCTGGTCCAGTTGCGCAGATCGTGGACGTTAACATCGACGAGTCCGTGGTCGCTGGCTTTACCCATCAAGGACAGCTCGAGGGGGGCGAAATAGTCCGGAAAGATCGTGACGAGGTCGATACGCATTATTCGTGTGACTTTCCGTCTGCGATGACTGCCTGATCATCGAAAAGACCTGGCGGTGGGTCGATTGTCATAGTTGCAGTTTCAACATTGACTTCGGGAACGATTTGGTGGACGAAAGGCACCATGACCTTACCGTTGTCAGTGCGCACGAGAATCAGGTCTTGGGCGGCGCCTGGCTGTAGGCCGACAACAGTGCCCAATTCTGATCCCGAAGGGGTGCGCGCGGACATGCCTTTGAGCTGGTGGGGATACCATGCGTCAGCTTCGTCGTGAGCGTCAACGACGAGGACGGCTCCGCGTAGTTCTTCGGCTTCTTCTCGAGATTGAATCTCAGCGAAAAAAGCCAGTACTCGATCTTTATGTTGGCGAGTGGCTTCCACCGTGAAGGTGCGGCAGCTTCCGTCATCAAGTTCGAGGATGGAGCCTGGCGAAATGACCTGGGGGTCATCGGAACGCACATCCAGAATAACTTCGCCTCGTAACCCGTGGGCTGGACCAATACGTGCGGCAACCATCTTCATGGCAGTGGCCTTTCTTGTTCTTGTGAAGGTCGTGGGCGTCAGATGCGCAAGGAGGGATCCGGACAACCGGATCCCTCCTTGCGTTTAAGACAGGCCTTACTCGCGATCGGTGTCAACGACATCGACTCGAACGGGGCCGCGTGTGGACAGCGCACTCATCACGGTGCGCAGCGCACGGGCGGTACGACCGTTGCGTCCGATGACACGGCCGAGATCTTCGGGATTAACCCGGACCTCGAGCAGCTGTCCCCTGCGCATCGAGCGCGGGGAAACCTGAACGTCCTCGGGATGGTCAACGATTCCGCTAACCAAGTGCTCCAACGCGTCTGCGAGCATGCTCAGGCTTCCTCGCCAGCTTCCTCGGAGGCTTCCTCAGCGGGAGCCTCTTCGGCGGAGTCGGCATTCGCCTCTTCCTCAGCCTTCTTGGCGGCTTCTTCTTCGGCCTTCTTGGCTGAAGCAGCAGCCTTGCCCTTTTCGGCAGCAGATTCTGCAGCCTTGATGGCCTCTGCAGCCTGGGCGGCCTTGTCAGCCTCGGAAACCTCGACGCGCGAAACGGCGTCTGCCTTGCCGTTGAACTTGGCGATATCGCCGGTCAGCACGAGCAGGTTACGCACCTGGTCGGAAGGCTGAGCGCCAACGCCAAGCCAGTACTGAGCGCGATCTGAATCGATCTTGATGATCGACGGATTCGGCTGTGCGTCGTAGATGCCGATCTCTTCGATGACGCGGCCATCACGCTTCTTGCGTGAATCGACGACGACGACACGGTAGGCGGGAGCGTGGATCTTGCCCACGCGCTTCAAGCGGATACGAACTGCCACTGTTGTGGTCACTCCTGTTTCGATTCGGTGTGGGCATCGAGTCGTCAAGGTGGGAACACAAGTCGACCGTCAACCCGGGACACGATCAAAGGAGGCGAGAGGGTCCTCCAAAGATCGGGTACAGCTCACGATTGTGCCACGAAAAGACTAGGATCCCCAATCTTTGCGACTCTCCGCGGACAAAATCCTGCGTGGTATCCCTCACGCACCCTCGCGCAGATTCGTGGACGATGAACGTATGACTGCTGCACACCCGACTCACGAAATCATTCATACCCTCACCATTATCGCCCAACAGGCGGCGCTCTCGGTGTCGCCGTACTTGCGTGATGCCGTGCGAAAGGGCACGTCCTTCGAAACAAAGACGGACTTTCATGATTCGGTGACAGTTCACGATCGGATTGTCGAGCAGGCTCTGAGAGGCATTCTTGGCAACGCGGTCCTAGGCTCCCTGCTTTTAGGTGAAGAGGCAGGTTTGAGTCAGCTTAGGGCGAGTGATTCTCTTCCAGATCCGGTAGCGATTCCATCAGACCAGGAGTGGTCACAGACTGCAGAAATCGTTGCAGACTTAGGTGAACATGTGAGGTGGATCGTCGATCCGATCGATGGCACATCTAACTTCGCTGCGGGAATGCCCTGGATCAACACATCGATTGGTGCGGAATACGACGGGCACATTGTTGCAGGGGTGGTATATGCCCCGCTCATGCGTGAGCTCTTTTGCGCTGACGATCAAGACGCGTGGTACGAGACGCCCGACGGTAGTGGCCCTCTGACAGCCGATGGGCTTGATTGCAAGGGTCGCGCGGTACTCAATAACTACTATCCGAGTAGGAAAGATCTGAAGGTGAACCCCAAATTGCAATTTCCCACGACTTAGCATTGCTTTGCGCCTACCAATCAACCCGTAGGCTCGGAGCCTACGCCCTCAACCTGTCCTATGTGGCAGCCGGCTGGCTCGGCGCGACAATGGAACTGACATTCAAGCCGTGGGATGTTGCGGTAGGAATCCATATCTTGCGTGTCGCAGGAGGGACGGCGCTCAACGTTGACACCGGAAGCGGTATGCCCGACGGCCTGCGCAGTGCCCTGGTTGCCTCTGGCAACGGCTTCGACGCCACAACAGCGCAACGCGTCCTCGAAGAAGCACTAGCGTCAGTCGATCACACATCCCGATAGGACGACCGTTCGTGGTCCTGCTATGGCCTGAATGTCTCGGCGCGGATCCTCTTGGAGGATTACAAGGTCGGCGGTTGCTCCTTCGTAAAGGGCGGGTAGTCCCATCGCTCGGCGCGTCCGCCAGGTGGCGACATCAACGATACGGGAGGGCGCCATCCCCCATTCCTGCCACATCGCCAGCTCTTTGAACACCGTTCCGTGGCGTTGGAAGCCTCCTGAGTCGGTGCCCAGAACGAGTTCGACACCCGAATCGACCAACAATCCAAAGTGCTCGCGGCGATGTTCGTACATCTGACGCATGGTGGCTGCGTACACCGGATACTTTGCTCCGGCCTGAGCAGCAAAGTCCTTGAAACGCTGTACTTGAAGAAGCGTTGGATCAACGAGCACCCCTTGTCGGACAGCTTGATTAAGCTGATCTGCATCCATGCCCGATCCGTGTTCGATGTCATCGACTCCAGCGTCTAGCAGGTCGTCGATAGCACGGTGAGAAAACGAGTGCACCGCTACTCGCGCGCCCTCGTCGTGCGCCGCCGCAACAGCATCAATGACAACCTTGCGGTCCCAGAGTGGATCAAGATCTGAATCCACGCCGTTGGAACGATCGATCCAGTCTCCGATAATTTTGACCCAGCCATCGGAATTCTTGGCCTGCTCGGCCACCAGAATCGGTAGATCTCTCTGGCTCGTTGCCTCGATCGGAAGATCGCGGAGATAGCGTTTGGGCCTGGCTAAGTGCCTGCCCGAATGGATGAGAATGGGAGCCAGAGCATCCGTTTTCATCCAAGAGTTATCTACGGGGACCCCACAATCTCGAATTGCCAAGACGCCTGAACGCAACGTATCTAAAGCGTGCTGACGTTGTTCGTCCTGGCCAACAGGGCCTTCATCACCAATGCCGAGATGACAATGAACGTCGACCATCCCCGGAATCGCATACCCCGTCACAGTAGGAGTAACGCTCGCATGATCTGCCTGCAGGCGGCGAACCTGGCCCCTGTCGATGTTCCAGATACCGTCAACCCATTGGGAGTCTTGGTCAGGTCCCTGAGCCCACAGCATGGATCCGGCGAAAATCATCGTCACTTCCCCGAAAGCATCCGCTTGATATCGTCGGGCAAATCGTCCATTGTCGGACGCGACTGTTCCTGTACTTGAGGAACACCGAAAGCCGAACCTGAAGGAGCTGACGAGGATCGCTGATCCGGCGGCAGAAGCGCCTCAAGTTCTTGCTGTTTACGTTTAGCCGGGTTACCCGAGCGAGCTTTCTTTTTCACCTTCGCACGGGCTGCCTGAGCCTTACGCGCGTTCGCTTTCTGTTTGGCTTTGCCGCCGGCACCAGGCAGAGCACCCATACCGGGCATCCCACCCATCTGCCCCATCTGGCCCATCATGTCGCGGGCCGCCTCAAATCGTTTGACGAGACCGTTGACGTCACTAACTGTCGTTCCCGAGCCACGAGCGATTCGCGAACGACGCGATCCATTGAGGATTGAAACGTCAGCCCGCTCAGCCGGAGTCATCGAGCGAACGATGGCCTCAACACGGCTGACTTCGCGCTCGTCAAAGTTCTCAATCTGATCACGGATTTGGGCGGCACCAGGAATCATGCCCAGCATCTTCTTCATCGATCCCATCTTGCGGATCTGTTGAAGTTGCGACAGGAAATCGTCAAGGGTGAGTTCGCCGGCCATTGCTTTGGCTGCGACTTTCTCTGCCTCCTGCGCGTCCATGCGCTTTTCTGCCTGCTCGATGAGGGTCAGGATGTCACCCATATCGAGGATTCGACCCGCCATACGATCGGCGTGGAAGCGTTCGAAATCGTCAAGCCCTTCGCCTGTAGAGGCGAAGAGAATCGGAGCTCCTGTCACTCCGCGCACCGATAGCGCTGCACCACCGCGAGCGTCGCCATCGAGTTTGGACAGGACAACACCCGTGAAGCCGACGCCATCGCGGAAAGCCGTGGAAGTCTGTACGGCATCCTGACCGACCATGGCGTCCAGGACAAACATGACTTCGTGCGGGTTGACGGCCTGGCGTATGGCGATGGCTTGGTCCATCATCTCCTGGTCAACACCCAGGCGGCCTGCCGTATCAACGACGACGACATTGATGCCGGATTGGCGTGCAAACTCCACGCCTGAGCGCGCAACCTCCACCGGATCGCCAACGCCGTTGCCAGGCTCAGGGGCCCAGACTTTAACTCCGGCTCGCTCCCCCACTACCTGCAGCTGTTGGACAGCGTTCGGGCGCTGAAGGTCTGAAGCAACCAGCAGAACAGTCTTTCCCTCTTCGCGCAGCCATTTACCGAGTTTTCCAGCCAGGGTGGTCTTACCCGCACCCTGGAGGCCTGCGAGCATGAAGACGGTAGGCCCAGAGGAGGCGAAATTGAGCTCGCGTGTTTGACCACCCAGGATCTCGACGAGTTCGTCGTGAACGATGCGCACCACCTGCTGGCCGGGGTTGAGTGCCTGTGAACGGGCAGCTCCGTAGGCCTTTTCGCGCACCTGCGTGGTGAACTGTCTGACAACGGGTAATGCGACGTCAGCATCAATGAGGGCTCGGCGAATCTCCGAGATTGACTGATCGACGTCGGATTCGGTCAGCACTCCACGTGAGCGAAGTTGCTTAAACGACTGTGTTAAACGATCGGACAGGTTTCCGAACACTTGATGAACTCCCGGTTGATGTGAGGGAAAGAATTTCGAGGACTGCGATTAGGGTAGCGCACCCTGGGGCCATCTCCTCGTGTGGGTTTCAGTCCCCGATGATTGCGTCAACGAAACCTTGGGGGTCAAAGGGCGCAAGATCGTCCGCCCCCTCTCCTAGTCCAACAAACTTAACGGGTACGCCCAACTGACGTTGGACGGAAACAACGATCCCTCCCTTGGCTGATCCATCAAGCTTCGTCAAGACGATTCCCGTGACACCGGCTACCTCGGCAAAAACTTCAGCCTGCTTGAGTCCGTTTTGTCCGGTGGTGGCATCAAGGACGAGGAGGACTTCGTTCACAGGTGCTTGTTTCTCCATGACACGTTTGACCTTGCCAAGCTCATCCATGAGCGTTGACTTGGTTTGAAGACGACCAGCGGTATCAACCAAGACGACGTCTACGGAGCGTCGAGCCCCCTCTTTGACTGCGTCGAAGGCAACCGAGGCGGGGTCTGCTCCTTCACGGTCGGAGCGAATAACATCCACTCCGACTCTGTCGCCCCAGGTGCCGAGCTGATCTGCGGCGGCCGCGCGGAAAGTGTCTGCAGCACCAAGAAGAACAGTTTTTTCTTCGGCGACCAGAAGTCGCGCAAGTTTGCCGACGGTGGTGGTCTTACCAGTTCCGTTGACACCGACCATCAAAACGGTGGCGGGCAGTGGGCCTTCGTCACTGGAGTGAGGCTGCAGGTGCAGACTGCGGTCCATTGCGGGGTCAACGAGGGCGAGGAGCTCATCGCGCAGAATCTGACGAATACGGCCCGGCTCTGATGCGGATTCGACGGCCACCCGATTCTTCAGTGACGTCATTAAAGTGTCTGTAGCTTCCAGCCCCAAGTCGGCAATGAGGAGAGAGTCTTCAATCTCTTCCCAGTCAGCCGCTTTGAGGTCGGAGCGTGCAAGCACTGCGAGGACAGCTTGTCCTAAAGTTCCAGCCCCTGCGAGTCGAGCTCGCAGGCGTTGCATTCGTGATGGAACGGATTCTGGAACCTCTATAGGAGTGGGTTCAGGGGCGGCTTGGACCGCAGCAAGATCCTCGTTCGCAGGTGCTGGGCCTGCACGGGGCGCGGCAGTCGAGGAGGTGTCCTGGGGCGCCGGAGCGTCGGCCTCTTGAACGACAGGCGTTTCGCGTTGCGGCTGAGCGATATCGCTACTGTCGGGCGTGCGCGGTTTGCGAAGGACGAGGACGACCATGCCGATTGCCAATACGACAATCCCGATGGCAATAGCAATGCCCAGTGGCTCGGTGAAGAAATTGACGAGAGAATCCATAGACACATCATCTCTCATCACGGGTGGGACATTCCACCTGTATTGCCGGCGTTAGGAACGCTCAGAATTCTTGTTTGCTTGACGAGCTTCCCAACGATCCGTCACCTGTTCGATCCGGTCAATTCCGGGAAGCCGATCAGCATCAAAGTAAGCGGACCGATCCGATGCAGACACGGCCATAAGATTCGTAAGAGTCATTTGTGTGGGATCAACATCGTCGAGCGCCGAGGGACGGTCGCCCTTTTGGTGCAATTGTGCGTTTTGTTCGCGCAGGTGAGTTTGCCACTGCTGTGCTGGTCGTCGCACCAGAGCAAGACCAACCATCACTGACACGGCGACGATGAGCGTAATCACCATCGCGAGAATCATTACTGCCGCACCTTCAAGCATGCGTCCATCGTGACTCATCCGATCAAAAATCGACGTATTACGCTCCAGGCTTTGCCAATTCGTCACCATGAAGTCAATCACCGAAAAAGATCGGGGCACGAGTCGCTTGACTCGCGCCCCGATCTGGGAGCTTCAGTCGAGGTAATCGCGTAGCACCTGAGATCTCGACGGGTGACGCAATTTCGACATGGTCTTGGACTCGATCTGACGAATGCGTTCACGAGTGACCCCGTAAACCTTGCCGATCTCATCAAGAGTCTTTGGTTGCCCGTCTCCGAGCCCGAATCTCATCGAAACAACGCCTGCTTCGCGCTCAGACAAGGTGTCTAAAACGTGATGCAGCTGTTCCTGCAGAAGCGTGAAGGACACGGCGTCGGCTGGAACGATGGCTTCGGAGTCTTCGATGAGGTCACCGAACTCGGAATCGCCATCTTCGCCCAGCGGTGTATGCAAAGAAATCGGTTCTCGGCCGTACTTCTGGACTTCGACGACCTTTTCTGCCGTCATATCCAATTCCTTGGCGAGCTCTTCGGGAGTGGGTTCGCGTCCCAGGTCCTGAAGCATCTGGCGCTGGACGCGGGCGAGCTTATTGATGACCTCGACCATGTGCACGGGAATACGAATTGTGCGCGCTTGGTCAGCCATTGCGCGAGTGATGGCCTGGCGGATCCACCAGGTGGCATACGTGGAGAACTTGTATCCCTTGGTGTAGTCGAACTTTTCGACAGCGCGAATGAGACCCAGGTTGCCCTCTTGGATGAGGTCGAGGAATTGCATGCCTCGTCCGGTGTAACGCTTGGCGAGGGAAACAACCAGGCGCAGGTTCGCTTCGAGAAGATGATTCTTCGCTTGCTGGCCGTCTTGCGCTAAGAAGTGCAGTTCGCGACGCTCTTTAGAGGTCATCGAGTCAGCTTCATTCTTAAGTTTGTACTCAGCATATAGGCCCGCTTCGATGCGCCGAGCGAGGTCAACTTCCTGTTCAGCGTTGAGCAGAGAGACCTTACCGATCTGCTTGAGATAATCCTTGACCGGATCTGCTGTCGCGCCTGCTACGGTCACCTGCTGGACAGGTTCGTCAGATTCATCGGAGTCGGAGACAACGAATCCGCCCTTGACTTGAATACCCGCAGACGTCCGCTCACGCAGAGCGGCGCCTTCATCGCCCTTGGGATCGTCTGATTCGTCCTCGTCAGAATCGTCGGAATCTGCTTCTTCGTCGTGCTCGTCGTCTTCGGCGTCAGAATCCTCTTCGTCGTTGACATCGAGGTCTTCTTCGGTCAGTTCAATATCGTCGTCGACGACATCAACATCTTCGTCCTCGATGGTCTCATCGACAAGATCGTCTGCCTTTGCTGGTTTTTCATCCGCAGGCTCAGCGTTTTTCTTCGCGACGCTCTTACGGGAGGTGCTGCCTTTCTTTGCAGCAGTGTTTGCAGCGCCAGTTGATCGACGAGAAGACGTCTTCTTAGTGGGAGCCGCAGCCTCTTCTGTGCTGACCTTTTCTTCCGCGCTCTTCTTCTTAGAAGTGGCGGCCTTCTTTGAGGAGCCAGCAGTTTGGCGACTCGAAGCGGAGGATTTCTTTGAAGCGGTAGCTTTCTTTGTGGCTGTGGTCTTACCAGACGCAGCTGCCTTGGCAGTGTCTACAGCCTCGCCAGTTTCTGTTACGGCAACGGCATCGCCTGATGTCTTCTTGGAAGCGCTTGTCTTGGCGGCGCGAGATGCACTCACACGTGTCCCTTTCTGAGCGGGCAGGAGTAGTGCCGAATGAGTCGCATCGGCAAACAATTGACCATTATAGTCCTAAGATTCGCTGATGCCCTCCCAAATGCCACGCAACGAGGGCTTGAATTAGGCCACGGGCGTTGACTATTAGCTGAAATCTCCGTAGCTGCAATGATCCAGCTGGGCTAATCTGTCGCCATGAGTTCTCTCAAACTCCGCTTCGCTCAGCTGCGTCCAGAGATTGATCGCGTAACTTCACATGCTTTGGATGATGCCTTGTCATCCTTCGAGGCTCCCCAGGCCGGCCACCACTTCTATGCGGCCGCCCACACTGCGATCACCGGTGGTAAACGTTTGAGAGCACTTCTGGCCCAACTCGGCGCCTCAATAGCCCAGAAGCAGCCTTTGACCGCTGCGCCAGTACTCGACCTCGGTGCTGCACTTGAGCTGTACCAGGCGTCCGCCCTCGTCCATGACGACATTATTGATCACGCTCCAACTCGCCGCGGCGTCCCAACGACACACGTCCACTTCGCGAATCAGCACGGGGACCGACGCTGGATCGGAGACTCTGACGAATACGGGCGAGCAGTTGCAATCTTGGCAGGCGATCTTCTTTTTTCTGCTGCTGAGCTGGCGATCTGCCGCCAAGGTTCCCAGCTGCCTTCGCAGCGCGCATTAGCTCTCATGTCGGCGTATTCAAAAATGCACGCAGAGGTCGCCTACGGACAGTTCCTCGATGTGGCGGGTGAACAAATTCCTCTCGATCCCCTCAACGATGCTGCAGTCGATGCTCAAAAGGCTCAGCAAGTTGTACTGCATAAGTCAGCGAGGTATTCCATCGTTCATCCAATGCTCCTAGGGGCTACCGCGGGTGGTGCACAATCAGATCTATTAGCGGCTCTTGAAAAAGCACTGACTCCTTGGGGCATTGCCTTCCAACTGCGCGATGACGAACTCGGAGTGTTTGGAGACCCGCAGATCACGGGCAAGCCTGCAGGTGACGACATTCGTGAAGGTAAGCGAACGGTGTTGCTGGCCTTAACGTGGGCGTACGCAACCCCAGGAGAGCGCGAAGCTCTATCAAAGATCATTGGCCGCTCGCATCTGACCGAAGGCGACGTGGCAAGAGCCCGAAGCATCATCGATGAACGAGGCCGCCGTCGCCACGAAGAGATGATCACGGAACTTGTCGAGTCGGGAGAACAGGCGCTACAGGACCCGATTTTCAACGCTTACGACAACTCCGATCTGGCCGAACTAGCGCAGATTGTTGTCCACCGACAATCATAAGGAACCCCTAGTCCACAACCGCGCACTACTCACGTTGGCCTTTTGACGAGCAATCTGCGGCAGGCCAGCATTGCTCACTAGAAGGCAAGGGTCGAGGCAATGGCATTGACCCTGTGGTGGCGTCCAGCGATCAGCGCATCAATAGGCTTGCACCCCAATTCGTCCTGCTCTGTGTAGAGCCATGCCACCGCCTCTTCTTCAGTGAAGCCGTCATCGGATAAAAGGGTCAATGTTCCAGGCAGATTGAACAGCGGCTCCCACCCGTTGTCTCCTTTAACAAGGATCTCCGACGGAATGTAGGCAGTACCGCCCTCTTTCTTGGCGAAGAGAATACGATCTCGCACCAACTGTTTAATTCGGCGGGCTCCAACACCCAACAAACGGCCAGCTTCTTCAAAAGTCAGCAAAGTCTTATTTTCGCTCATAGTCATACCCTATCTGCGGCGTTGGCGCCTCGTCTTGACAGGCACGCCGCACAAGCACACCGCAGACGCGACATTGCTCCCATAGAATCCGAGTCGTGACTGTACGCCCGGACGAGCCTGCCGAACAAGGCGCCCCCTTGCATGAGCCTGAGGGCGGCGATGATCATCCCCTCGAATCCGGATCCGGCGTCGAATCTGCATTCAAGGATCCCCTGATCGGCCTCGTCGTCGACGGCCGTTACCGGATTGAATCGCGACTGGCACGTGGAGGCATGGCCACGGTCTACATCGCTCAAGACCAGCGCCTAGAAAGGCCCGTGGCACTCAAAGTCATGCACCCCCACCTAGCGGAATCTGCCGACTTTGTCACCCGTTTTCGCCGTGAAGCCCGATCCGCAGCGAGGATCGTTCACCCCGGCGTCGTCTCCGTATTCGACCAGGGTGTCGTCCACGGCCAGGGCTTCCTCGTCATGGAGCTGGTAGACGGAACAAACTTGCGGGCTCTTTTACAGGCCCAGGGGGCCTTCACCATCTCCCAGTCTTTGCGCTACGTGCAAGACATTCTCGAAGCACTCAGGGCTGCCCACCGAATGGATGTCATCCACCGCGACATCAAACCCGAAAATGTTCTTCTACCTTCTGATGGTCCTGCCCGCGTAACCGATTTTGGCCTGGCTCGCGCGGCTTCGGAAGTCTCGATGTCATCTACTGGCTCGATGCTCGGCACAGTGGCATACATTGCCCCTGAGACCGCCGCCTCAGCCACTTCGGATGCACGTACCGACATTTACGCCGTGGGCATCATGCTCTACGAGATGCTCACCGGAGCTGTTCCCTGGGAAGGTGAAACTCCCCTTCAAATCGCCTCGCATCATGTGCGCGATGAAATCCCACTGCCATCGCAGTCTCAGCCGTGGATCCCCCGCGAGATCGATGACCTCGTCGGGTCATTGGCTGCCCGAGATGCCCAAGAACGTCCAAGCGACGCCCAGGAGGCCCTTGATCTGGTCGCCCGGGCCGCGGCTTCTGTCCCCCAAGATATCGCCAGCAGACGCGCGGATGTATTGCCACGCAACCGTGATTCCAGTACGACTAAAACAACGGCACTGTCTGTAGCGGGTCTGACTACGGCATTGCCGTCAGTGACTCAAAGTTCCTCCCAAGCGGTTGTCCACACGTCGGGTGCTGCAAAGTCCCCGGCGCTGGCTGAGCCACACCGCAAGTCTCGTTTGCCGCGTATCCTCACGGTATTCCTCGTCCTCCTCATTGCTGGAGGCGCTGCAGGCTACTGGTGGTGGACGGAATACGGGCCAGGCTCGTATCTCACAATGCCCGCTACGAACGGCCGCGACTCTTCCGCCGTTCAATCTGAGCTCGAAGCGATGGGGCTCGAAGTTCTTGTCGAACAGCAATTCTCAGATGACATTGACACTGGAAAAGTCATCTCTTCTCAGCCTGAAGGTGGGGCGCCCGTTCATAAAGATGCTGAAGTAAGACTTTTCGAATCTAAAGGCGTCGACATGAAGAGTGTGCCGGACTTGGCCGGGTTGACACAAGAAGAAGCCAAAGAGGTCCTGGAGAAAGCAGGTTTGGCTCTCGGAGGTGTCGAGAAGGAATATTCCGAGGACGTGGCGCAAGGACTGACACTGAGTCAGGGACAAAAAGCCGGATCGTCAATTCCCCATGACACCGCGATTGATCTGGTGGTATCTGCTGGACGCAAGCCTATCGAGGTGCCGGACATCTCTGGTTTAACCGCTGACGCAGCTCAGGCGGCCATCGAAGAATTGGGGCTCGTGGCTACACCCTCACAGGCTTTTTCTGATTCGGTTGCCGAAGGCACGGTTATCTCCCAGGAAACACCCTCAGGCCAGGTTTTGCACTTGGGCGATTCCGTGTCATACACAGTATCGAAGGGACCAGAGATGGTGCAGGTTCCTGACGTCACCGGCAAACAACGCGACGAAGCCCTATCAATCTTGCGTAATGCCGGCTTCGAGGTGAGTATAGAAAATGTTTTAGGCGGACTCTTTGGCACTTCACGCTACACGGATCCGCAGGCTGGAACGATGGCGAAACGAGGATCAACCATCACCCTCTATGTCGTGTGATCTGGGCGTTTATTTGCCAACACGGCTCAAGTACTGTGCAACTTGGAATGCCATCTCCAAAGATTGCTGGTGGTTAAGCCTGGGGTCAACCAACGTTTCATAGCGCTTTTGCAGGCCCTCGTCATCAAGGTGGAGCGCCCCTCCGACGACCTCAGTGACGTCGTCTCCAGTCAACTCGACGTGGATGCCGCCAGGAACCGTTCCCGACTGCTCATGGGCCTCGAAAAAGCCTCGCACTTCGTTCATGATCGTTTCGAAGCGCCGGGTCTTGTAGCCGGTCGACGAGGTGATCGTATTGCCGTGCATTGGGTCGGTGATCCATGTGACCGGTCTGCCATCGGCCCTCGCTGCTTCGAGCAGCACAGGTAGTCGGTCGCGAATCTTGTCGGCACCCATACGAGTAATGAAAGTTAAACGTCCTTCTTCGCCGTCAGGATTGAGACGGTCCATCAGGCCAATCATCTGTTCAACGGTGGTGGTAGGACCAACTTTGACACCGATGGGGTTGTGGACGCGAGCCAACAATTCGATGTGTGCCCCGTCAAGGTCTCGAGTTCTCTCCCCTGCCCATAGGAAGTGTCCAGAGCAGCAATATGCTCGCCCCGTTCTGGAGTCCGTGCGGGTCATGGCCGACTCGTATTCGAGCAGTAGAGCTTCATGGGAAGAGTACAAGTCTACTTCGCGCAGGGAGTCAAAATCCACGCCTGCGGCTTCCATGAATTTAACAGCTCGGTGGATTTCTTCAGCAATGGACTCATAGCGCACATAGGCAGGGTTCGAAGTGAAACCGCGATTCCAGTGGTGTACGAGCCGCAGATCCGCATAGCCTCCCTTGGTGAAGGCGCGAATTAGATTGAGCGTCGAGGACGCATGGTGGTACATATCCATGAGTCGGTGAGGATCAGGCACTCTAGCCTGGCTCGTGAACTCGTAGGAGTTGACAGCGTCTCCGCGATAGCTTGGCAGGGTCACTCCGTCACGGGTCTCCATGTCGGAGCTGCGAGGCTTTGCGTATTGACCTGCGATCCTACCGATCTTGACCACCGGCAAAGATGCACCGTAGGTGAGCACAACCGCCATCTGCAGGAGCGTTTGGATCTTGAGGCGAAGATGATCCGCTGTTGCTTCTTCGAAAGTTTCCGCGCAGTCACCGCCCATAAGGACAAAAGCCTCACCTCGCGAGGCCGCGCCAAACCAGCTGCGCAGATCATCAACTTCTCCAGCAAACACCAAAGGAGGTTGACGGCGTAACTGCTCGGTCACGCGACGTACCTCTTGAGCGTCGGGGTACGCAGGCTGCTGAAGAGCTTCATGGCTGCGCCACGTATCCCAAGGCGCATTGGCTGATGCGTCGGGCGATGACAGATGCTCGGGCTCGGCGCGCAGCGGCCCAGAAAAGAGGCCGCTGCGCGCGTTCGCCGAATTCGAAGAAGGAGGGTTCACTTGGCTGCGGGCTTCACGTCCTGGCCAATCTCGGACATCATGTCGAGGAACCACTGCTGGGAAATGTCAAAGGGCTTGCCACCGGCAATGCGCGGGAAGGCAATCGCGCATAGACGATCACCGTTCTCTTCGTCGTGCCCGATGACACCGGACTCGCCCTTGAGAGCGCATTCGACCGCCAGGTCGGTCATCGACTTGATCAAACGAAGATCGTCGGCATTTGCACGCGAGGAACGTGAGAAGTAGCCGGACTTTTGGACCATGACTTTCTCGGCCTCGATCTTGGAAGCGAATTGCTTGGCGAACCACTGGCCAGGGTTGATGGTGTCGAGCTTGACGTGACCGAAAGGATCGCGCTGCACTTCGATGCCTGCAGCTTCCATCTCAGCAATGATTTCGGGGACGCCAGCACCCTCGGACAGGAAGATATTAACGTTGCCCTGCTCATCCATGATGGTCTTGAGACGTGCAGCTTCGGCATCGATGTCGAGAGCCATTTCAGGCAGGAAGACAGCGTGGATGCCCCAGCGTTCCTTCGACAGACCGATGGAAGGCACCCACTGCTGGGTCTTGAGCCACTCGTGGTATTCCTTCGATCCTGCTGCGGTCAGCCAACCGCAGTGGCGTCCCATGATCTCGTGGATGATGAGCATACGAGGGTTGGAGCGGTGCTCGCCGATAATGTTCTGGGAGTACTCGCAGACCTCTTCGGCTGCGGTCCATGCACCCAGGGACTGACGAATCGGAATCACGTCATTATCAATGGTCTTGGGTAGACCAACCACGGTCAGGTGGTAGTCGTTTTGTTCGAGGTAGGCGGCGAGGTCGGCAGCGGTGGTATTGGTGTCGTCTCCACCGATGGTGTGCAGAACATCGACACCGTCTTTGCGCAGCTGTTCAGCTGCTTTTTCAAGAGGGTTTTCGCCCTCGGCAACCAGGCCACGCTCAACGAGGTTCTTCGCGTTGGTCAGCTTGACGCGAGAATTGCCAATCGGAGAGCCGCCAAAACGATGGAGAACAGCAGCGTTCTTACGGGCTTCATCGTCAACGACCACAAAGTTGCCGGTGAGCAGACCGTGGTAGCCATTTTGGTAGGCAATGATTTCAATATCGGGAGCGATCTCGTTGTAACGCTCGATCAGACCTCCAACGGCGGAGGACAGGCAAGGAGCGAAACCGCCTGCGGTGAGCAGGGCGACACGGCGGACCGACATGGATGACACCTTTCAACCAGGATGTAATTCGCACGGACCGGTGGTCCGCGCACGACGCTAACCAGTTTACTCATCAACGCCGCTCACGCGTCAGGTCAGTCGTCCCACGGACGGAACCTGTGACTGTTAACGCGGTTGTCTATTCGTTGTGCTCGCCTTGGGTGCGGCCTTCTGGAGCTTCGGGAACCTCGACCTCAGGCACGCGCCGGCCACCGGGAGCAGCTCTGCCATTAGAGGGTACAGGACCATCAAACTCACCAGCTTCTGCGAGTTTGGCTTTGACATCAGCCGCGTAGAGATCGACATATTCCTGCCCAGACAGCAGCAGGAGGTTGTACATGATTTCATCTGTAATAGACCGCAGGACGTAACGATCCTTGTGCATGCCCTTGTAACGGCTAAAGTCCAAAGGCTTTCCAACGACCATTCCAATGTTGGTACGTGAAGGTACGCGCTGACCGATGGGCTGGGCGACATGAGTGCCGATCATGGCAACGGGAATGACGGGAGCTCCAGAGAGCAAAGCGAGCCTGGCTACGCCGGTTTTACCGCGATACAGTCGTCCGTCCGGCGACCTCGTACCCTCGGGATAAATACCGAAAAGTTCGCCCTCGGATAGACGCTTCAAACCTGCTTGCAAAGCTCCTTCAGAAGCCCGTCCCCCGGAACGATCCACCGGAATCGTTCCAACGGCTCGCATGAATTCTTTTGTCACCCATCCTTTGACGCCGGTTCCGGTGAAATAGTCGGCTTTGCCCATGAAGACCACTTCGCGGTCAAGCATCATCGGTAAGAAGACAGAATCCCAAACTGCGTTGTGATTGGAAGCAAGAATGGCTGGGCCTTCTGCGGGAATATTCTCTTTGCCGCGGATCCACGGCTTGTAAGCAGCACGAAGGACTGGGCCTCCTGTGGCCTTGAGAGCCTGATAGAACGCCACGTTGTCTCCTCAATGAAGGGGTAGATGCACGAACTAAGATCAACTCTATGCCTTGCCCCACACTGCGCTCAGTGCAAGCGCCGAAATACCCGATTCTGGGAACACTCGTGCGATCGCTAGTGCACAGGTGCGCAATCGGCTGGCCGACAGCGGGCGCGAGGGAATCCAGCTCAGCCTAGAAGACATGGGACTGCCTCTTGATGAAGTCACCTGGATCGTCCTCGATGTGGAAACCACCGGTCTGGGACGCGCCGATGAAATCACCGAGATCGGCGCCGTCAAAATGAGCCACGGCACAATCATCGACGAGTTTTCAACAATGGTCGATCCCCGCAAGCCGATCCCTCCTCGGATCACAGCGTTGACCGGAATCACCCCGTCAATGGTCGCGGGCGCACCCACAATCGACGCTGCGCTCCCCTCATTCTTGTCCTGAGCCGCCATCGATCCAACCGATCCCGACGATCACCTCATTTTCGTGGCCCACAACGCCGCATTTGATCTAGGTTTCCTCAGTCGAGCAGCTCGTCACCACGCGCTGCCGTGGCCCAAAACGACAGTCGTCGACACCTTGGCTCTAGCCCGCTTGGCGCTTCCTCGTCCCCTGGTGAGCAACCACAAGCTCGCGACACTGGCTGCCTACATGTCATCCCCAGTTGCGCCCGGGCACCGAGCACTCGAAGATGCCAAGGCAACGGCAGCGGTACTAGCAGGACTCCTTGATGCGATGGCTCCACTGGGAGTCACCACTGTCCCAGATATCACCGTTTTAGGCGAGCCTGTGCCTCACTCTCGCCGACGGCGATCCAGTATGGCTGATGGGTTGCCCGCTTCCCCAGGTGTGTATCGTTTCCTGGACGAAGATGCAAACCCCTTGTATATCGGTTCAGCTACGAGCCTCGAATCGCGCGTCCGTTCCTACTTCACCGGAGCCGAAAAACGCCGCAAGATTCAACGAATGGTTGATCTGGCAGCACAGGTCGAGTACTCAATTTGCTCGACGGTATTGGAGGCGCGCGTCCTCGAATTGCGTCAAATCCGCTACCTTCGCCCTATCTTCAATTCCGCATCGACTCGCCAAGATTCACAGCACTGGCTCACGTTAGATTCGCAGCGTCTTGAGGTGGTTTCGCGTTTGCCTCAATCTGCGCTTGGCAAAGCTCTGGGACCTTTTGGCACTCGGCATCACGACGAGACAGCTCGCAATGGCATTCTGATGGCGTGTATGCCCAGCACATTCGGCGTACACACCAATGCCGCTTTGGTGTTATCCGATTCGCAATTCGAATGGGTCAGCGCAGTTTTACAAGGACAACACTGCGGCGTTGTTGATGAATTAGAGAGTGCAATGTCAGTGGCTAGTCGAGCCGGCAACTACGAGGGCGCCGCGAGGATCCGAGAACGACTCAGCGCATACTCCACCGGAATCCAACGCCAAGACCTAACAGTCAATCTGATGGGGCCCCAAAAGTAGTATGGGGAATCCAGACCTGCGATGGACAGTGGCAGATTCACTCACAGTCCTATGGACGCTATAACCGTGGAGTCATTGTGCCCGCCTTGACCAGTCCTATCCCCTGGATTGACGCCCTGACACAAGAGACAGTGCCACCCGAGCCCGAAGTGGCTGCCAATGAAGCAAGCTGGCAGGAAACGCGTTTACTCGTGTCATCACTCAAAGATAGTCGGACACGAATCTTTTATTGGGACTCACCGTTGCCCTGGATGCAGTCGATTTTCTCCCCGATGCGTCGAAGCGATCTCCTAGAAAAAATCGAAGCCGCGTCCACACCCCCACGGACAATGCGTTGAGGATGAACGCGGCAACGACCTGGTGATCAGGATCGCGTCATGTCAATCCAGCGGTCCAAGAGATTCATACCGGCACCCTCGTCCAAAAGTGTGAGCGCACGTGTCACATGATCACCAAAAGTGTCAACGAAATTCGACGTCGTTCCCTCCAGCCGCGACCACGTCGTTAAACCTGCGGCTACGTTGAGGGCAACGGCATCGCGCACAGCTCGGGTTCCACCGCCTGAAAGGACTTCACGAGCGACAAGCGCATTTTCTTCAGCGTCTCCTCCTCGAAGGTCTGCAATCGCTGCTGGCGCCATGTCATAAAGCTCAGTCGGATCGAAGTGAAGTTCTTCAATCTGGCCATCCACGGCGTTCCAAACTTGGTTCACGTCGACGGTCGAAAGTTCATCTAAAGCGGTGTTTTGCCCTCTGAAGACCATCGCGCACGAGCCTCGCTGCGCAAAGACACCTGCCATGAGCGGAGCATTTCTCTCATTTGAACAGCCAATGACTGACGCTTCAACCTTCGCGGGGTTGGTGAGAGGACCCAGCACGTTAAATGCTGTGGGGAACCCCAATGCACGACGAACGGGAGCTGCGAAGCGCATCGATGGGTGCACGTGGTTAGCGAAAAGGAATGCGATACCTAGCGCGTCGAAGATTTCGCGTTGACGCTGAGCTGACACGTTGAAATTAACGCCCAGCGCTTCCAAAACATCAGCCGATCCTGATTGCGATGTTGAAGCGCGATTACCGTGCTTGACCAGGGGCACTCCTGCTGCAGCCAAAACGATCGAGGACATCGTTGAGATATTGACGGTCTTATGTCCATCGCCACCGGTGCCAACAATATCGAGAGCTCGTGATGGCAAATCCACTGAAACAGCATGATCGGCCATCGCATCCGCTAAACCATGCACTTCTTCAACGGTGGCACCTTTAATGTGCATTGACGTTAAGAACGCAGCCAGACGCGATTCGCCGAGCTCACCGCGCATCACCTGATCCATCACCCAATAGGCTCGGTCATAGTCCAAGTGACCGCCGGCATTGACCTCGCTAATGATCTGTGGCCATTGGAAAGCCTGATCCATCAACGTGTTCCCGCCAGGACCTGTGCAACGGCCTCTTGCAAAACGATCGGATCGAGAGGACGAGACACGATCGCAGCAGCTCCGAAGTGGGAGGCAAGCCAATCATCCTGCTGCCGAGCAGTTAAGAAAATGTAGGGCGGAACTGACTCGAGGGTGTTTTCAAGATCTCGGGCGATCGACATGCCGCCTTCCTTCTTGGATTCCGCGTCCATGATGGCCAGAGCGAGATCGTTATTTTCCATGATTTCTCGAGCACCGAAAGCCGTAGCGGCCTCGAACCACTGGATCTTCGGAGAATTTTTGGAGGCTCGCAGGCCGACACCCTCGATAACGGCCTGACGGGTGTCGACGTCGTCACTGAAGACAAGGACGTTGACAGTCTGTTCACTCACGGGAGAACTCCTTGGGTTTGAGGCAATGACATGCCCGGACGTTTCAGGAACATTGTATGCACTGATGGGCGGCTACCCCGTAGGGAAACCGCCCATCTGTGAGTCCTTGCGTAACAACCCTCTTGATGAAAGCAAACGAGGTGTCTTTTACTTGTTGGCGCTCAAAATACCGACGATGTCGACAACTGCAACCGAGGCGGCGGGGGCCTGAGCAGATTGAGACCCGTCAGCAGCACCAGTCACAGGAGAGACAATCACGAGTCGTGAACCAACGGTTTGACCATCGAAGGTGATGGGGGCTCCCTCTTGGTGGGCTGGCATTGATCCAAGAGTCGTTCCCCAGGTTGATTGCTGAGTCGAAGCATCGCCGAAAAGAGAAGAAACCACTCGGTAGAGCACGTAGTCGTCCTCGCCAATGCTTTGGCCCGTGCCCTTGAGGAAAGTAACCACCGATTGATCGGTCGGCACGGCAGCAGCCTCGGCATATTCGATAGTGGGTTCAACTCCCGCTTCTTCACTCACCGTCAGACCATCAACGAGAGTTTCATCGGTACGCTTCGCATCTTTGAGGAAGGAGGCCTGTGGATCAACGCTTGACGAAGAGTCAATCAGGTCAACAACGAAGACGAGAGTCGAACCAGCCGGAATGGAGCCCTGAGCCACGTCGCCGTATCCCCACTGCGAGGGAATGACAATCTGGACGCGGTCCCCTACGTGTTGGCCAGCTAAGCCATGTGTCCACCCGGGAATGACTTGGTTAAGTCTGAAGGATGCGGGCGTTCCCGACTCGAAACTCGATTCGATTTTGGTGCCGTCCCATAAAGCCAACTCATAGTTGACCAGAACAGTGTCCTCAGCGGTGATCTCCGCTCCGTCACCCTCGTGCAAGGTCTTGACGGCCACGGTTGTAAAGTCGTCGGTCTTACCCGCTTCGATGGTGGGGTCTTGCCCAAACTCGTGCGTATCGACCTTCGGGAAGTTGCCTTTACCCGAGCGATCAACTTCGACGCTGTCAGCGGAAGCTGACTGGGCCGACTGGTCGGCATCAGTATTTGATGAGCATGCGCTCAGTGAGAGAGTCAGGCAGAGGGCTGCTGTCAATGAGGCGAGGCGACGCATAGGATTCTTCATAGGCTCAGTGGAAAGATTCTCCGCAGGCGCAAGTGTTCTGCGCGTTCGGGTTGTCGATTGTGAAACCTTGACGCTCGATCGAGTCGGCAAAGTCAATGCTGGCACCGTTGAGGTAAGGAACGGACATACGGTCGACAACCACCTCGACGCCATCAAAATCGCGGACAGCATCGCCGTCGAGCAAACGGTCATCAAAGTAGAGCTGGTAGATCAGCCCTGAGCAGCCACCGGGCTGAACTGCGATGCGTAGTCGCAGATCGTCTCGGCCTTCCTGCTCGAGCAGACTTTTCACCTTGGCCGCTGCGACATCGGTGAGAGTCACCTCATGAGTCGGAGTCTCGATAGTGGATTCGGGCATGATTGCTCCTTAGTCCTTTTCATTCAGTCAACATCTCAACCCTACGACCGCTGGCTGGGAGTTTCCATACAAAGAGGGGCGCGAGGTCTGTGTGAGTGATTGAAGCCTCACTTCAGGTATCTGAACGCGGGGCCCAGGTATGAGCAATACGAGCACCCATGTCTTCCAATCCGGACGATCCGTGCGTGGTCATCACACCGTGGATACCCCATTCGGCTTTTTCGTGATGAGAAAGGGACGACTCGACCCCCACTGCCACAACGGGAACAACATAGCGTTGAGCCAATTCAGTGACGGCATCCAAAGTCGCTTCGGCCAGCTGGGGGGAATGCAAATGCGGCTCAGCAATGATCACGAGGTCGACCTGAGCCATGTCTTCTCGGATCGTGCAGTTAGAGATCAGGAAGTCTCCCGTTGGAACAATCAGTCCGCCCAACGCGGCAACAATTGCTCCAATGCCTCCCCCAGCTCCCGATCCTTCAATCCGGCCAGGATGCGTCTGAACTACCTCTTGGTTCTGTGCGGACAGAGGAAGCAACTGTTTCTCAGGCCATTTCAGACCACTGGTCAGGGCGGATGTCAGCTCGCGATCCTGAGTCGTGCGGGCACTAAGGTCAACACCGACGGCGAGGACAGAAGCCATCCCCAGGAGAGGCCTCCTTGTGGAGGCTGCCATCACTAGAGGAGCGTGACCTAGTCGAATGCGGGCCTGATCAAGGGCCTCGATAATGAACTTACTTTGAGTTCGAGGCGCACCACTATCGACGTCGATCCCCGAAATCACCGACAAGAATCCCAGACCAGCATCGACATCAATGTTGTGTCCGCCCTCGATGACGACGGCTTTACCCGCATCGACGGCTTCAAGGACAGCGTGACCTGCCTTGCGCGTCGTTTCTTCCCAGACAGCAACACTAATCGGACACCAGTCAATGTCAGCGGCTGATTCCAAGGATGGCCCAAAAGCCGGGCCCGGCCCCAATGGGTGGATGATGACGTCCCACTGGGGTCGAGTGCGTTGAAATCCCCGAGCGAGGAGTTCGAGTGCTCGCCGAACAGATATCTCCTCTTGATCCCCACCGTTCCAGTGCCCGGTGATGAGGACTCTAGGGCTCACAGATCACCCAGGCGGGTCAATAGGATGGACTCAGCCAGAATCGCTGCCTTCAGATCTGAAATCGACTGGGATTCGTCCTCGGAGTGAGCATTTGTCATCGGATCTTCAACACCGGTGACAACTACCTGCGCGTTGGGGAAGAACCTCTGGAAGTCAGAGATGAAGGGGATAGATCCGCCAACCCCGATATTGACTGAGGGTACGCCCCATGCCTGCGTTAAGGACTCATGCAGAAGTTTGGTGACGGCAGAGTCCATGTCCGCCTGGTAACCGGGTCCCGCATCCAAGTCTGAGACCTCGACCCGAGCGCCGAAAGGAGCATGATCTTTCAGGTATGCGACGAGAGTATCCATTGCTTCACGAGGGTCTTTGCCCGGCACGGTGCGCATCGAGAGGCGGAAACGAGTGTGGGGCGAGATCGTGTTGGAGGCATCCTCGACCGGTCGTGCATCGAAGCCGATGACAGTGATCGCAGGCTTCGTCCAGGTCCTTGCTGCAAGATCACCCGTACCCGCTAGTTCAACGCCGTCGAGCAAACCTGCCGCGGCGCGGTATTCCTCTTCGGGCCACTCCACATCTGCGGTGTCCACTCCCCCGAGCCCCTCAATGGCAACGTCGCCATTTTCGTCGTAAAGGGAAGCGATGAGCATCGACGCACAGGTAACCGAATCAATAATTGGCCCACCGAACATCCCCGAATGGACGGCATGGTTGGCAATAGTGACATCAACAGTCACGCAGCAATTGCCACGCAGAGACGATGTGACTGCAGGCTCCCCTACCTTCCAGTTATCCGAATCTGCCACGACGATGACGTCGGCTTGAAGCTTCTCTTGGTGAGTTTCAAGGAACGTCGTAAAGCTTGGAGACCCGATCTCTTCCTCACCCTCAATGAAGACAACGACATTGACGGGAAATTGGTCTGCCAAGAGGCGCATCGCACCCAGGTGCACGATGATGCCTGCTCCGTCGTCAGATACTCCTCGTCCATACATGCGATCGCCACGTATTTCAGCAGTGAAAGGATCCGAGGCCCAGCGAGCCACGTCACCGGTCGGCTGCACATCGTGGTGGGCATAGAGCAAGACAGTGGGAGCGCCCTCAATCACGGGACCTCGCGCTACTACGGCAGGCTTGCCTTCGATACCGTCTTTCGTTGTAACAGAGAGAATCTCAGCATCGAAGCCAATAGCGGCAAAGCGATCACGCACATGGGCCGCACTTGCAGCCAAATCATCTTGGCGTTTGGGATCAGAGGAAATGGAAGGAATGGCGACTAGAGCCGCCAGTTCGTCCAGGAGAGCCGGGAAAACGGACTCTAGACGCGAGCGTAGGACTTCAATGTTCATGGTGTTGTCTGTGTCAGTCATGAGGCCACAATAGTGGAAGTTGGTGAGCCAATCGGCTTCAATCAGCTAGCCTATTGGGGTGTCTGACCAGAAGAAGAACTCCGAGAAGTCCTCATCCTCCACGTCCTCGGCGGGTGATCCGCATCGTAAAGGCCGTCCGACGCCCACGCGCCGACAAGCCGAAGCGCGCAACAACCGCCCCCTAATTCCCGCTGATCGCAAGGAAGCCAAACGCCAGGCCAGAGCTAAGCGAGACGAGGCATTCCAACGCGAACAACTCGCCCTGGCCACCGGAGATGAGCGCTACCTTCCCCTGCGCGATAAGGGCAAGGTGCGGCGTTTCATTCGCGACTGGGTGGATGCACGTTGGTCGTTTTCTGAGTTCCTTTTGCCTGTGATGGTGCTCTTCCTCGTGGTGATGATGGCGGTGTCTCTCATCCCGAATCTTGATGCGACTGTTGCTTCGTATGCGATGGTGGGCGTCACTGTCGTCATGTACGGGCTGTTCATCATCGCAGCCATTGAGGCTTTCATAGTGTGGCGTAAAGTCAAAAAGCGTATCCATGAAACGTATCCCAAAGAAGAGATCGTTAAAGGTAGCTGGTACTACTGCTTCTCGCGCATGATCATGGCGCGTCGGTGGCGCTCCCCCAAACCCCAGGTTGCTCGCGGCGAGTTCCCCGGAAAGTCATCGAAGAAATCCTGATCTGCATGGAGCTTTCGAGGGCTCTTCGCATAAGCGAAGGGCCCTCTCTTCATTTGCCTGATCCTATCCACAAGTGACCTGCACGAACTTTTATCCACAGATTTTCTTTCTCTTGTAGTCCGTGTTCACCTCCTGGCTCAAGACTGAACACAACGCAGTCAACAAGGAAGGAAAGGCCATCGTGCTTCACTCACTGAGCTCAAAGCAGCAAGCCCGGGTCGAATTGTCACGAGGACTCTACGGCCATTCCGGGTGGCTCCAAGACACAGGAGTCTGCGATCTTATCGCGCCATATATGACTGGCACACGAACTATCGACTACTGCCGTTTTAGTGATCTGACAGGCGAGGACATCCACACCCTCGTCGATATTTTGCCGAAAGAAGCTTTGCTAGACCGGCAAAATAACGCCCCTACCCTGGGACAAATGCTCACGGTAGCTCAGGGCTCAATTCCAGTCTTCTTAAGCGGATACATCATTACTGCGCCACGTTGGGACGAAAGAATCACCGTCGATTCGATAATGCTCGTATCACCCGATCCATATTGTGATGATCGAAGCGAAGGAGATCGGCAGGATTGGTGTCGAGTACTCGAAGAACTCGACTTACCCAGGGACACCATGATGCCTGATGAATTTCTTCGCCTTCCCTATTCGCCAAGCTCAGGGTCCGCCTGGTGGATGTGGTGGGACTGAAGCGCCTAATCTAGGACCATGATGATTCGTCGTGCATACACCTGGCTCTTCGACCACTTCATTTACCGAACGGATCCAGAACGGGCCCACCATCTGGGTATTAAAGCAATCGAATTGGCAGGTAAGGTTCCGGTCACCAGGGGGCTGATGCGAGCAACCATGGGCTACGAGGAACCTTTCTTTTCTGCCTCAATTCCCAGTGGGCACCCGAGTCGAGAAATCACTTTAGGCAATAGAAGGGTGCGTGGACGTCTCGGTCTAGCCGCTGGCATGGACAAAGATGCCCAGGCGGTGCTCGGCCTAGATGCCCTCGGTTTCGGCTTCATTGAAATCGGGACAGTGACCCCCAAGGCACAGCCTGGAAACGATGCGCCACGCCTATGGCGTCTGCACGGCGAGCACGGTCTGCGCAATCGCATGGGCTTTAACAATGACGGAGCTGACGCAGCAGCTGCACGATTGCGCGAGTTGCGCTCCACAAAAGCCGGTAGGGCGGCAATTGTGGGTGCAAACATTGGAAAGAACAAGACGACGTCAGAAGAAATGGCTGCTGGCGACTATGAGTACTGTGCGCGCATCCTGTCCCCCTGGGTTGACTTCATCGTGGTGAACGTCTCCTCACCCAATACGCCCGGACTTCGAGACCTTCAATCAGTCGATGCCCTGCGGCCAATCTTGCAGGCGGCCGCGCGCGGTATTCACGCTTCGGTCAGCGACCGACAGGTGCCACTCTTTGTCAAAATCGCTCCTGATTTGAGCCCCGAGGACATCATTGAGATTGTCGAACTAACCAAGGAGCTCGATATGGCCGGAGTCGTTGCAACGAACACAACGATCGACCATGACCTGGGTGAGGGAGGAGTGTCAGGCGCCCCCCTTTACGACAAAGCCTTGGACGTTGTGCGCCTCGTCGCAGACCACCTGGACGATGATCAGATACTCATCGCAGCTGGCGGCATTTTCACTGTCGAGGACGCGATCAGAATGCTCAACGCGGGTGCTGATATGGTTGAAGCCTTCTCTGCGTTCATTTATCAGGGGCCCAGCTGGCCAGGTGAAATCAATAGAGCACTGTCGCAGTACTAATCATGCTCATTCCCCTAGAATCTTCCGACCTATCAGCCGATCCAAGACTTTCTGACTACACCCGTCTCAAAGACGTGAAGTTACGCTCCGCCCTCGAGCCTGAGCGCGGCCTCTACATGGCCGAGTCCACGAATGTCATCATGCGAGCACTTGAGATTGGACACCGACCACGCTCGTTCCTCATGTGCGAAAAGTGGCTTCCTGACCTCGCTCACCTCATTGAGATGTCCACGGGGGCAGCAGATGGAGGCGCCGTCCCCATCTTTGTCGCGCAAGAGGAGTTGTTGAAACAGATCACTGGATTCCATCTACATCGCGGCGCATTGGCAGCAATGCAACGACCACAGTTACCTACCGTCGACGAGCTTATCGCAACAGCCCGTCATGGCTCACCGGCCAGGAGGATCGTCATCCTGGAAGACTTAGTGGACCACACGAATGTGGGAGCTGCTTTCCGCTCCGCTGCAGCCCTGGGAATCGACGCGGTCCTGGTGACTCCGCGCTGCGCCGATCCCCTCTACCGGCGTTCAGTACGTGTATCAATGGGAACTGTTTTCCAAGTGCCGTGGACCCGCATCGAACAATGGCCTTCATTGGACACACTTCACAGTGCAGGATTTACAGTCGCCGCCCTCGCATTGTCGGATGACTCAATCTCCCTCGATGAGTTCGCCGTATCTGCAGCATGCACTGATCCAAGTTCGCGCGTTGCCCTCGTCATGGGCACCGAGGGCGACGGCCTAAGTGCGCGGACCATCACCGCCTGCGACACGGTGGTTCGTATCCCCATGTCAGGGGGCGTCGACTCCCTCAACGTTGCGGCTGCTTCGGCAGTTGCTTTTTGGGCCACGCGCCACGTCGGAACTCAAGCCCTTTAATGGGCTGGGACAACGTCTTAGATTGAGCCAAGACTGGCGTCATTGATGAGTTCAGCAATAACTGCGGCACATTCTTGCCAATCAGAAACCTCACGGGTCGGATAACCCGCGGCTTTGACCGGATAGTCGTTACCTTGGGGATCCAAACGATCTCCAATGAAGAGCATCCTGTGCGCATCAATACCGGTGTGTTCGACAAGTTTGGCCATGCCATATGCCTTGTCGATGCCACGTTCGGTGATGTCGACCGAGGTCGATCCCCCACCGCGTACATCCAGCTGAGGTAAGTCCGCGGCGACAGCGTCACGCAGTGCCGCCTTCTTCGTCCCGTCCGGATCCCAGGCCTGTTTGGCTTCCAGAGGAGCTTCCTGGCCCAATGCTGAGAAAGTGATCTGAGATCCTCTGTCCTCGATGATGTCTCCCCACGGGTTGTCCTCCCACAGATCGAGCCTGCGGGCATGGCGCTCCAGGGATTGGCAGGCAGCATGTCTGAGGTCTACTGGCAGGTCGTGGGCGTACACCTCGTTCCAGTGTCCGTCCTCGTAGCGCAAATATCGCGTACCGCAGGTCGGCATGAGGTGGAGGCGAGATAGTTGATCCTCGCTCGCTTCGATGTGCTCAAGAACCTGGCTGCGAAACTGAGCGATCTGCCCGCCGGAAATAATGCACACGTGCACGCGATCCAGTAAGGAACGCAAGCGGGTAGCCATGAGTTCAGGTAGCGCACTCTTAGACGGAGCCAGGGTGTCATCTAAATCGAAGGCAACAAGTTGAATCGCCATAGGTCTTAGGATTCTCAAACCTGCGGGTGGGCGTCGATCTGGGCCTGTAAGGCGTTTCGTTCCTCATCGGAGGGAACTGACAGAACTTGCAGTAGGACAATCGAGGCTACGAGCCCACCCCACACGAGCAAGATCGTGACAATCATGAGAAGAATCGCGGCAGCGCTCATCGTTCGTCCTCCTGAGCCGTTCCGGTTTGTGAAGCGCCGAGAACCTTATCGACTGCCTCTTGGGAGATCGTCGGATGTTTCCACGGCAGCACGGTGAAGATGCCTGCAACCACGATCGTGAAGATCAGGCATCCCCAGCCAAAGATATGGATGAACGCCGGTTTGTAATCGCCATAACCATTTTGCGCTAATTCGATTAGCGTCATGAAAGCCATGATTGCCAACACCACGGGGATGACGATTCCGACCAGAGGCTCCCACGCTTTGGAAACCTTAACTGACGACACGGAGTTCAAGTGCATGCGTAAACCCTTAGCGCGAATACCTGCGAAAGCAACCAGCAGTGCCATCGCGGTAGCTCCAGACACAATGCCGATGTTGTTAATGAAGTAGTCGATGATGTCGAGGTTATTTAGACCCGAGCGGGTACCAAAGAGAGCCAATGACACGACCATGGCGGGTACGCCCAACACCAGGGCAGCTTTAACTGGAGAGAAACCGAACTTGTCTTGAAGTCCGCCAGATACCACCTGAAGCAAAGACAGCAGCGAGGTGACTCCGGCAAGCACGAGCGAGCCAAAGAAGAGGACACCGAAGATTGATCCACCGGGCATCATCGAGATGATCTGGGGGAAGGTAACGAAGGACAGAATTGGGCCGGATAGCCCTTGAACATCTCCCACGCCCACGTTCTGTTGTGATGCCATGAAGCCAATCGCTGAGAAGACGCCGATACCGGCCAAAATTTCAAATGACGAGTTGGCAAATCCTGCGACAAGAGCTGTACCTGTCAGATTCGACTTCGGCTTGAGATACGAGGCGTAGGTCAGCATGATGCCAAAGCCCACAGACAAAGAGAAGAAAATCTGCGAGAAGGCAGCTAGCCACACGGAAGGATTCGAGAGCGACGACCAGTGCGGGCTAAAGAATGCGTTGAGTCCTTCCAAAGCCCCGGGAAGGAAGATCGCCCGCACCACCATCACGAGGAAAAGGACGACTAACAGCGGTAGGAAGATCCTATTTGCTACCTCCACACCTTTCGACAAGCCACGTCCAATGACGAGTAGGACGAAGATCCATACGAGGGCGAGAGGAATCATCACCGAAAAAGCCGGCTCCCAGGAGAAAGTTGCACCATCGACAACTTGGAGGAACTCGCCCGTGAAGAAGCCTGCGGGATCATCACCCCACGCCTGGTTGACCGAATAGATCGTGTACTTAACGCCCCAAGCCAGAACGGCACCGTAGTAAACCATGATGACGAAGCAGACGATCACTTGGAACCAGCCAATGTATTCGCCCGCCGAGTGCAGCTTGCGCAACGCCCACGGAGGAGAGCCACGGAACTTGTGGCCCAGGGAGTAGTCGAGCCACAGCATGGGAATACCTACGACTACGAGTGCCACCAGATAGGGAATAAGGAAGGCACCGCCGCCGTTCGTGTATGCCACCCCTGGGAAACGCCAAATGTTGCCCAGGCCGATCGCGGAACCGATTGCGGCGAAAAGAAAGCCTGCTTGGCCCGACCAAGTATCTTTGCGGCTGGGTTGGATGACCGCCGTGCTCTGTGTAGTCATGTGGGATTCTTCCTCCTGAGGATTCGGCCCCAGACTAGTTCGGCGCGCACACGGGTTCTTGACCGTCTCGCATTTTTGGATGAGCAAGGGTGGCGTGACCTATCCATCATCTTCGATAAGAATCCGTCGGAAAACAGATTTTGGGATTCAGACGCCCGCAAATATGCGAAATAACCACGCTGTCAGGATGGTTAAAGGTAACGAGGCGAAAGTCGTGGCCAGTACGGTTCCCTGCGCAATTTCTTGTCCAGTTTTAGCTCGAGTCGCCGCGATAAAGGCGTTTTGCGCAGTGGGAAGTCCCGCCATGACGGTGACCGCCATCAATCCGCTTGGCGACATTCCAATCGCGTAGCCCACAGCCCACGCAATCAAAGGTTGGGCGACAAGTTTGCATCCGCTTGCTAAGAGGATTGCTATCCCCTTGGTGGACTTGAATGAGAAGCGCTGTCCAACGAGAGATGCACCAAAGGCCAAAAGAATCATTGCTGGCGCAGCCTCGCCAAGCATGGACGTTGTCACCTCAACGATTCGTGGCACGCGGAGTTTCGACCATGAGAAAACGAAGCCTGTTACTGCTGCTAAAACCATAGGGTTGGTGATCACCGTGCGAATGATCGACCATGGCCGAGGTTTATTCGACGAACCCGCCAGGTCAGCCAAGACGAAGAACATTGGCGTAAAGAATCCGAGTTGAAAGACCAGAATCGGTACAACGTGGGATGCATCTGCCAAAACATATACGGCGATGGGAATACCAATGTAAGCGGCGTTATTGAGAGAGGCCGACATTGCACCTAGGACCAAATCTCCACCGCGCACTCTTGCAACACCTGCCGCTAATGCGACGAAGAGCAACGCTGAACCCAAACCGGAGGCTGCACTAACCAGCAGGGGTTGGCCAAGTACATGGGCCACGTCAGTTGAGCTGACTGCGGAAAAGAGCATGGCCGGTGATGCCCCCCAGTAGCACAGGGTTGCTAGGACATCGGAGGTCTGGGCACCCACGATGTCTCGGTGACGAACCCACCAGCCGATTGCGATGAGTACAGCGATCGCGCAGATGCTCCAGATAATGTCGGACACAGCAAACACTTTAAGCGCGTGGGGCTCCCCCAGGCGCCAGTGTCCCAATCCGGCCACAACGCACGATGCAATGGCCGATTATTTCCAGGTGGAGACAACCTCATCAAATTTGGTCAACGCCGACGCAATCGCCATATGCATATCCAGGTATTGGTACGAGCCCAGTCGCCCGCCAAAGAGCACGCGATCTTGGGTGGCTCGAAGAACGCGATATTCCTCGAGTTTTTCGCGATCTTGAGGCGAAGAAACCGGGTAATAGGGTTCATCCTGCCCCTGAGCGAAGCGCGAAAACTCCCGCATAATGACAGTGTTCGTTGCTCCCGACCGATCACGTTCAGGGTGAAGATGTTGGAACTCGTGGATACGGGTGTAGGCCACCTCCTCGTCCGCGTAGTTCATGACGGAGCACCCCTGGTAGTCGGAGGTTTCGACTACTTCAGTGTCGAAATCCAGGGTCCTCCACGACAGCCGTCCGGCCTCGTAGTCGAAGTAACGATCAATAGGGCCTGTGTAAACAATGGGAACTTGGCCCACCGTTTCCATCTTCGTCATACCGTGTGAACCGGAGAAGAAATCCGTGTCGGTATGTATTTCGATACGTCGATGATCTGCCATATTGTGCAACCACTGGCCATAGCCATTAAGGGGTAGCCCCTCGTATTTATCTTTGAAATAACGGTTCTCGTAGGTCAGTCGTACGGGCAGGCGCGAAATGATTGCAGGGTCGAGGACGGTTGGGTCGGTTTGCCACTGCTTAGCGGTGTACCCCTTGATGAAAGCCTCGTATAGCGGACGGCCGATGAGGCTGATGGCTTTTTCCTCAAGGTTGCGAGGTTGGGCTCCACCCAATTCAGCTGCTTGCTCTTCAACTAGTCGGCGCGCCTCGTCTGGGCCGTATGCAGCACGGAAGAACTGGTTGATTGTTCCCAGGTTGATGGGCATCGGGAAGACTTCACCACGATGGTTGGTGTAGACGCGGTGACAGTAGTCGTTGAAAGTCGTGAAGCGGTTGACGAAATCCCAGACACGCTCGTTGGATGTGTGAAATAGGTGAGTTCCGTAGCGGTGAACCTCTACACCAGTTTCCGGATCAATGGACGACCATGCGTTGCCGCCAATATGCGGTCGTCTCTCGATAATGGTGACATTCATTCCCAGGTCTTCGGCGGCTTTGCGGGCGATGGTCAGACCGAAAAAGCCTGAGCCAACAACAAGAAGATCCACGGTTCATGCCCCTTAGAAAGATCGACAACGACGTGATCATCATAGCCTCGTAGCAATTCCAGGGCTTCGCGTCGGATCGACTCTATTCCTGACCGACGAGTAGCATTTGGTCTGTGGCGTGAGCCTGATTTGAGGGAAAAGGAGCTGTTCGATGATTCGGATTGCCATCGTCGAAGATGAACCCGTCAGCCGCAAACTGTTGCTGGACTATCTGGCTCGCTACGAAAAAGAGCACTCGGTGTCTTTCGAGGTCTCAACTTTCGAGGACGGGTCAACGATTACCCGAACCTACAGGCCGCGCTACGACATCATCTTGATGGATATTCAGATGAAGTACATGGACGGAATGTCGGCGGCGAAACACATCCGGTCTATCGATGATCAAGTCGTATTGATCTTCATCACCTCATCTCCGCAATTTGCTATTAAAGGCTACGAGGTCGACGCGATCTCCTATCTACTCAAACCTCTGCCCTGGTTCGCTTTCGAGCAAGAACTTATGCGATCCATTAATACCGTGCGTAAACGCCAAAACTCTTCTCTTTTGCTTCAAACAGGCAATGAAGTGATCCGCCTGGATATTGATGATGTGACGTATATCGAGTCGATCAAACATCGTCTTGATGTTCACACTCGAGATCATGTTTATTCCATTGTCGGCACACTCAAAGATATGGATGCGAAGCTGGCCGAACATGACTTTTTTAGATCAAATTCTTGCTACCTCGTCAATCTTGCCCATGTCCAGCAAATCCAGGACCAATCCTGTTTTCTCACTGGCAACGTCGAATTGAGAATCTCTCGCCCTCGTAAAAAACCTTTCTTGACGGCGCTGACTCAGTACGCGGGCGGTTTACGCTAATGAACGACGCCCTACCTGATATTCCTCGCCTCTACACGGGGTTGGCCGAGGCCGGGGCTTGCATGCTCTACATGTGGTTTCGTTCCTATCGGATTTCTCGTAGCCGTTTCGTTGGCTCGTGTGTTTTCGGCTTGGTTGTTCTCATTGGTACTCAACTCATTGCAGGCGAACTACCGGTGTCGCTCTGGATTCCGTCGATGCTCTCTGCTGTTGGCCTGATGGGAGTCACCATTTGGTTGGGTACATCCGCATCCCTGGTCGAAGTCGCTCATTTGACTCCGCGAGCCTTCATTCTCGCCGAGCTTGTCGCCTCTCTTTTCTGGCAGCTCAACGTCTTCTTCTCATCAACTACACCGAAAGTCACTCCACCCGCTGTCATCGCGGTGCTAGTTGTCTACTCAGCCCTTTTTGGCTGTGCAGGTTTCATGGAAAGACGTAATCTTCGCCCCGGCGAGCCCTTACTCCTTGAACGCTCAGATCTGTGGCTAACAGCAACGATCGCAATTATCACTTTCGCCATGTCGAATCTGAGTTTCGTTTCAACGTCGACCCCATTCTCAGGTCGTTTAGGGCCCGAGGTGTTCTACATCCGCACACTGGTCGATTTGTGCGGCTTTGCAGCGCTTTATGCTCAACAGGAGCGGATTCTACAGATGAGGGCTGTATCAGAACTGTCATCCATACAGGCACGGCTGGAATCTCAACACAGCCAGTATTTGCAGTCAAAGACGGATATCGAAGCCTTGAGTCGCGCCCATCATGATCTCAAACATCAGATTGCTTTGATCCGCGCCGAAGTTGATCCACACTCACAGATCGAGCATTTCGAACAGATTGACAGATCGATGGCTGAACTCGGACAGCGGTACCACAGCGGCAACCCAGTTCTCGACGTCATTTTGACGTCCAAGGGCCGAACCTGTGCGGCCTGGGGTATCGATTTCACGGTGATTGCCGACGGTTCGTTGCTTGAGGGAATGAGTTCCATGGATATTTCTACCCTCTTTGGCAATGCCCTGGATAATGCGATCGAAGCCAGTCGTAAAGTCAAAGATAAACAGCGCAGACTCATCAAACTCTGGTTAACGTCCCAGGGACAGATGACAGTGATCCGTGTGGAAAATTGGTTTGTGGGTGAGGTTTCGTACAACCCCGACGGTTCGCTCCAGACTCTTAAGTCCGATCACGATCACCACGGCTACGGGGTGAAGTCGATTCGTTGGACGGCTCGCAAGTATGCGGGAGAGGCTACCACCTCGATTGACGGCAACTGGTTCCGGTTGACGGTGCTACTGCCAAGCTGTGTGCACGCAAGCGGGACTTAAAATCAGATTGGGACGTTGCCTCAGTGACAGACGTACCGCTCTAATCAGTTAAATCCCAGAACAGCGCGAGCAACCTTGTAGCCGTTGGAAATTACTCTTGTGTTACCGTGCCTGACAAGGCGAGCAAGGAAGTCTTTTTCGACGGCAGCTGCAGCATCGGGGGACGTTTCTTCCAGGCGGCGCCACAAACGGTCTTTGAGTGCGAGATGTTCGGGAGTTCCCGATAAATGCGCCATGACTGTTGTAATGACGCAATTAATCCTTAAATAGTGGCACATGTAGCGGTAGAGGTTCGGGTGTACGTTGCCAGGATCTGGCATTGCTCGAACCATTGCTTCGTTTACCCGATCGAGTTGATCAAGGCGCGAAATCATCACTGTTTCATTGACAGATTGATCATCGCGACCAATGAAGTAGCGATACAGGTCGACGTCGAGATAGCGAATGGAACGAATGTAGGGCAAAGGAACGTGTGAGTACAGATAATCGACGTAGAACGTGTGTTCTGGCAGAACAACACCGCTGTCACGGATCACCTGGGTGCGCATCGTCAAAGAGTGCATCATCAGGTATTGGTCGTAGCGGCACCGATGTACCTGTTCCCATCCGATCATTTTTCGAGTGGGCAAGACGTTTCGATAACGGATGACGGCTTTGTGGGCCTTGCCTTGCTTCTCATAGACGTAGTTCGTCACTAAAAGATCAAGGTCGCGCCCCGCTTGACGTTCTTGACGAAGAACGTCAAGAGCCTTGTTGAGGGCGGTCCGATCCAGCCAGTCATCGGAATCAACGACTCTGACGTGAGTACCAGTGGCGTGTTGGATACCAGCGTTGACTGCTCCCCCATGTCCCTTGTTCTCTTGGTGAATGGCTCGCACGCACGTTGGGTAACGCGTGGCCCAGTCATCAGCAATTTGCGCTGTTCGGTCCTTTGATCCGTCATTGACAATGATGACTTCAACCTCGTCGTTGTAACCGACCAGGGTAGTCATTGCTCGGTCGAGGTAGTCCTGTGAGTTATAGGACGGGACGATCACGGTCAGCAACGGTTGGGTCGCCACGAATTATCTTCCTTTACCTCAAGTGAACAGGTCAGAGTTGTGTCCCCTCTATGGTGCCTCAGATCTGCCCAACATACATAGGACTCGCGTGTGTGATGAAGGGGCGCAGATGCTCGGGAGCCCTTCAGGCTGCCTGATCGACAGGCTCTTGTTTAAAGATCACCTTGAAGATCGGGAAGAAGACCCAGAATGATACTGCGGAGTTAATAATCATGGTGACGACATCTGCCACGGTCTCACCGGTGGATGCTCCCATGACGTCGATACACCACGAATAGATTGGTTCCTTGTAGAGAACTTGAAGGGCTGCGGCGACGACCGTAATGACGACGTAGGCGATGAAATACCAGAATGCGGCGCGAGCTACGGAAGAGTTTGACTTAAAGGTGATGTTGCGTTGCGCGAAAAAGTTGATGACCTGCGCAATCAGTAGGGTGACTTGCACAGCAAGAAAATATGCGAGGCCGCCGCCGGTTCCGTCAGCCTGAATTGCGCCGGCCGCATAGTCGAAGAGGTAAACGGTCGACCCGCCCGAACTTCCTACGGGAAGAAACTGGAACGCGGTTCCTTGGAAGGAAGTAAACCCAAAGATCCATTTGAATACCGGCATTAACACCAGCTGAAGAACGGTTACTCCGTTCGACAGGATGAAGAAGACAATGAATTGGGCGATGGTCTCGTGCTTCTCTTCGAAGGAGCGCCACCAGCTGACGATTTTATTCACGTTCCTGTGCTTTCTTACTCTTGTTAATCGACCGCGCTAGGCGTTCATTTAAGACGAGTGTCCGTCGAGTTCTCGTTGTGTGCGCCGATCCGCACGGCGGTTCCTAAGGTATCCACCAACGACGGTTTTAAGGCCACGCCAGGTACGCGCATTGACCAGGTCGACAATGCCGTCAACCATCTCGTCAGACACCATGCCTCGAGTCATCTTGCCCATCGTCCTGAAAGGCATATTGAGGATGAAAAGGATATTGAGATCCGGTTTTCCTGTTGCGTCCGCCTGTGCTTTCTTCTTGTGCAGGAAACGAGCGGCCGAGCGAGCGATCCTCGACTTCGCTCGGTTCATTGACGAAAGCGGATCCGCATCGGTCAAGAGATCCTGTTCCTCCTCGCGGGGAATCTCTCGTCCCAATAACGCAGCGAACTCGGCATCGGTAACGTCGTGCACATTGCCGGTCCAGTAACTGCCAAGAGAGCTGTTGGCGGGTTCAGGTACAGTGCCAGTGACCTGGTGCGTGGCATGCAGAATGAGGTCGGAGGCGTTGCGGCCGATATGAACCGTCCACTGCCCGTCTTCGACCGCCCACTGATCTGAGTCTGTGTCCCAATGTCGGAAGGTATATCGGTCAAAGGGAATAAATACGTCAGTGCTCTGACCCGCCTGGAGCGAGACCTTGGCAAATCCTTTGAGTTCGATGTTTGGTGCGAACACTCCGCCCGGTGATGACACATAAAGTTGAGGAACTTCGGCGCCCTCGACGTCAGACGTATTCGTCAAGGTGAAATGGACACCGTCGCTCTGAACACGCAGATCGGCGTAGTCGAAAGTCGAGTAGGACAGCCCGTAGCCAAAGGGATAGGCCACTTCAGTGCCGGTGGTGGCAAAGTAGCGGTACCCAACGTAGGGCCCTTCTTTGTAATACGACAATGTTGATGTTGCCGGGTAGTTTCCATAGGTCGGCTCATCCGAATACGCAAGAGGATACGTTTCATTGAGCCGTCCAGAGGGATTGACCGCGCCGGTAATCACTCGCAGAACAGCGGAGGCACCGGCCTGCCCAGAAAGGGATGTGTGGATGATGGCGCGAGTATTGATAGCCCAATCTGTTTCCACAGATGATCCTGCGGACAATACAGCGACGACATTCGGATTGACCTCTGCCAGGCGTTCCAAAAGTTGAGTTTGCACCTGCGGTAGGCGCATATGGGTGCGGTCGAGTCCCTCGGATTCTGACAATTCATCTAGACCGATGTAGGCGAGCACAACATCAGCGCGTGAAGCAAGATCGATTGCTTGACGCACTAAGTCCTCATGAGGTTCTCTCTGGCGGTTGTAGCCCTGAGCGTATCCGACGCATTCAAGTGGGAACTGGTCGAGCACGTCAAGGGTTGTCTCCAACTGCGTGGGATTAACCTGAGATGAGCCCGATCCTTGATAGCGCGGAGTGTGGGCCATATCCCCGACAATCGCCACCTTGGTTGCGCTCGCTAGGGGAAGAATTCCGTCCTCGTTACGCAGCAGGACGATTGATTCTTCAGCGACGCGGCGCGCCAAGTCGTGGTGTGCTTGAGCCTGGATCGTCGGACGTTGCCCACCCGAACGTGCCCCTCGGGCGAGGGCGACTACTTCCTGAGCTCGGGCCCTGACGTCGGCCTCATTGAGCTCACCGCGTTTGACGGCTTCGACGATTGCGCGGGCTCCGTGCAGTCCGGGCCCTGGCATCTCAAGAGAACCTCCGGCTCGCGCGGCATCCACCGCGCTGTTGGAACCACCCCAGTCGGAGACAACCATGCCGCCAAAACCCCACTCGTCTCGCAGAATGTCAATCAGCAGATGCTTATTCTCGTGGGCATAGGTTCCGTTGATGCGGTTATAGGAGCTCATAATTGTGCGCGGCTCAGCTTCACGCACCACAACTTCAAAAGCGGTCAGATAGATTTCCCGCATAGTACGTTCGTCAACAATTGAGTCCGAGGCCATTCGCCGCAGCTCTTGGGAATTGACAGCGAAGTGCTTAGGGCAAGCAGCCACGTCTTGGGACTGGATGCCTCGCACTAACCCAGCGGCCATACGCCCGGCCAAAATTGGATCCTCAGAGTAGTACTCGAAGTTGCGCCCGCACAGAGGCGAACGTTTGATGTTGAGTCCGGGCCCAAGGACCACATCCACGCCCAATGCACGGGCTTCTTGGCCAAGTGCCTGGCCCATCTCCTCAGCAAGTTCTGGGTCCCACGAATTTGCAACTGTGGCCGCCGTTGGGAAACAAGTCGACGGCTCAGAGGCTGCGATTCCCAGGTGGTCGCCGCTACCGAGCTGGCGTCGAATGCCATGAGGTCCGTCGGACATGACAAAGGACGGGATGCCTTTGGCAGGTAAAGCGCGCGAATCCCACTCGGATTCTCCTGATAGCAGCGCAGCTGCTTCCAGCAGGGTGAGTTCTGGCTTATCGGTCGAGGCCACGTCTTCGTTCCCTTCTCATGCGCCATCGCCTGCCCGAGATACCGGAGCACCTGCAGGCCTTGAAGATATTGAACAATTCCTCAACAATCCCGTTCGACTCGGGCTGCATGATCTGTCATTTTGGTTGCTTATTCTGTCGATGAGAAAAGGCGGCGCCGGTTAAGTTACCGGCGCCGCCGCACTCACCTTAGTTCAGGCGCGTGGCGCTGAGTTCTCAACGCTGACCTTCGGCTGATCAGAGTGCTTGCGCACACGTCGCCACACTCCCCAGGCTCCGGAGAGAATGCCGAGAGTTGCAAGAGCTGTCACCGCGTATTGCGCGTACTTCCACATCGGCGGTTCGTATGTGACAGTCGCACCGGGAGCAAGCCCGTTCATGGCGTTGGAGTTGGCCACCGTGTACAGGATGTTCTTCGTTGCCTGACGGATATTCGTCACTGCCAATGCTGAGTCGTCGTCTTTGAAGGACTTGGACGGAGCAAAGGTGAGTGTCAGGTCAGTACCAGCGTCGATACCCTGATCGGGGCTCATGTAGTTGTAGAGATTGAAATCGGTGATGGCGAAGCCGTCGAATCCCCACTCGGAACGCAGTACGTCAGTCATGAGTGCCTTGGAGCCGCCAGCCCAAGTCGCGCCGATTCGGTTGAAGGAGCTCATGACTGCCAAGGAACCGATCTGCGCTGTTTGGGTGTTTCCGTTGGCGTCAGCAATGTAGGTAACCTCTGAGGACACGTCTTTAACCGCTGCTTCGAAGGCCTTGAGGTAGAGCTCGCGAATTGCCTGCTCATTTGCCCACGATGCAACACCATTATTGACGCGGTTGGTCTCTTGGTCGTTCAAAGCAAAGTGTTTGAGCGTGGTGTAGAGGCCCTTTTCGATCGAACCCTGGGAAACGGCTGCCCCCAGTTTCGCCGAGAGGAGCGGATCCTCCGAATAGTACTCGAAGTTACGTCCAGCAAAGGGGCTGCGATGCAGGTTCATTGCAGGCGCATACCAACCCGCAACGTCCTTGAGCAGAGATTCATTACCAACCATGGTGCCCATGGCCTTGGCCAGCTCAACATTCCACGTCTGTGCAATGGTGAACTCTGAAGGATAGGCCGGTCCGTTAACGGAGGCGTTGATGAATGACGAGAAACCAGCAGGCCCGTCAAGATCAGTCACAGCGGGCTTTGCAATCGATGGAATTGCAGCCGAGTTGTATGCGCCGTTGAGCAGCATATTCGTCATGTCCTCAACCTCGAGAGAGTCTAGGAGCTCATCCCAACGTTCGTCGTCATAGTCGGCGCCTCGCAAGTCAACAAGGGTCAGATCCGTGTCTGCACCGGTTGTGGGCATCTCGCCCTCGAAAGCCTCGGCTGCCCCGGCGGCGTCATATTCAGCAAAACCAGTCTTAATGGCGTCGGAAGCCTGCATCAATTCGGTTCCGATTGGAGATTTCGGGAAAGTGCCAGCAAAGTCTGCTCGTGAAAGGTTGAGAATCTTCCCGGACTCCGAAGCATCATCAGTGAATTGCTTCGAAACATCCTCGAATCTATTCGTCGCACTCACTTCATCACTGGATCGCGGATTGTCCTCGCCGTAAACAACCGTCTGCTCAACGGTGTAGGTCATTGCTTGCGTGCCTTCGGCGATATTGTGCGAGTCGTCTTGAACGGTGATTGCGTAGTCACCAGCTTCCAGTACGTATGCGCCTTCGCCCTCGTAATCGTAGGAGGCCATGTCTTCGACATTGAACTCGACAGTAACGGTTTCAGAGGCTCCCGGGGCGATTTCGCCTGTCTTAGCAAATCCACCGAGTACGACGGAGGACTTTTCAATGCCGCCCTTGGTGTAGGGGGCTGAGTAGTAGACCTCAACAACGTCCTTGCCAGCCACAGTTCCGTTGTTCGTCACCTCGACGTCAAGCGAAATGGTGCCGTTGACCTCGCCAAAGTTCTGAGCGACAACTTTCTGGGAGAAGTCCGTGTAGCTCAGGCCGTATCCGAAGGGGTATACAACGGCGGAGTCGTAGTCGATGAATCCTTCGACAGCCGCTGTTTCGTAGTAGCGGTATCCGACGTAGATTCCCTCGGCGTAGTTGACGAAGGTTGCGTCGGGGGTCACCGTTGCATTCGATGCCGCCGATGAAAGCGCCGACGAAGAGTAGGAAACTTCAAGGTTTTCGTAGGTGAAATCCCCAAAGTTCACAAAGGTCGGATCCTTGGTGAAGTCAGCGGCCCAAATGTCAGTAGTCCGGCCTGAAGGGTTGATTTGGCCAGCGATGACCTTGCCGACCGCATTGAAGCCCGACAGACCTGGTGAACCAATAAGCAGAACCGAGTCAATGCCGGTGTCCTTTTGAATGTCACCCATCTCAATGGTGGTAGACGCGTTGACGACAACAATGACCTTGTCGAAGTTGTCCTTAGCAAAGGACAGCATGTCTTTTTCGTCTTTGTTGAGCTCAAGCTGATGCTGGCCATCGGTGTAGTTGTCGTCCCACCCCTCCATGGATTGGGCGAGGTCGCCACCTTCACCGCCGCCACGGCCAATGTAGACGATGGCTGCATCGGAGTATTCGGCAATGGTCGAGGCCTGGGCTTCATATTCGGCCACCGGCAGTTCGCCGATGTAGTAGGTGGAGACCTCCGGCTTATCCATCTCAATGGAAGCGCGCTCGATATTTCCTGCAGCCGCTTCGATCGCCGTGTACATCGCATCGTTGACTACCAGACCAGCATTTTCCAGGCCTTGGCGGGCATTGACAGCTGAGGTCACGTCCACGGACCCCGATCCGGATCCGCCGTAGACGGGATCAGCGGCTGTGCGCCCGAGCATTGTGACTTTGGCGCCAGCGGACAGAGGAAGCCCCTGATTGTCGTTCTTAGCCAGAACGATGCCTTCGCCTTCGATGTCTTCAATGAGTTCGGAAGCGGCGGCGTTCATCTCTTCAACGGAGGCGTAGTCGGCCTTGTAGTAGTCGGTGTCCCAGTCAGCGGCAGCTTCCTGGTTTGTCACGGTGTAGGTGCCGGGACCGAGAACACCACCGATCCAGCTGTTGAAAATGCCGATCGCAATGTTCGCCACGATAACAACCACTGCGAGGATTGCGAGGATGGGAATCCAGATCGCCATGAACTTCTTGTTCGTCATCGGCGGTTTCTTTGTTTTGGTAGACACTAACCAAACCTCTTCGTTGAGTGATGATTAAAAGTTTGAGCGCCACCCCATCATCGAAAAGGTTGATCGGCGCCGATTTACTTGTGGTGCGCGGGGCCTAAGCTGTTTGTGCTCAGACCCCGCAAACATCGTGTCCTACGAGGACGATGTCACTCGGTGACTTCGGAGATGTTTCCGTCTTGGTCAATCTCGTAGGTCTTCTGAGATTCCGATGCAAGAGCACCGATGACGTACTTACCACCGTCGATCTTGACGATGGAGGTGGTGAGCTTCTCGGTGGCATCGGACCAGTTGTAAGGCACAACGAGCATGCCGTACTTTTCAGTGGGCTTGTCGACGTCATTGGCAAGGTAGATCTGGGTGAGATCGGGGTTGCTAGCCAGAGTGTCGATGACAACCTGACGGGCGTTCACGAGGTCTTCCTTCGTTGCGGCGTCGTCGCCTTCGGCTGCGGGAACCGCAGCGGACTCGGCAGTTGAGGTGGCGCCAGACTCGGAAGAATCGGAACATGCCGCCAGGCCAGCGGTGGTGGTCAGGGCGAGAGCGGCGACGAGGCCGACGCGCAGGAGCGAGTTCTTCATGATCTTTCCCTTTCCCGATCGGCACGATCCCAATCGGTTATCAGTGTTCGCCGAAGCAATGCTGTCTCACTACTCGTTCTATATGCAGCGTTGTGACCCCATTGGCTCGGTGATCTTCGTCGACTTGCATGTGCGAACTTCAACCTTGCTCAGCACATAGGTCCTCCGCCAGGTTGAGGTATAAGTCGAGTCTATGAATCCAGAAGAATAGGGCCCCTATCCTGAGGCACAATCTGTCTGCTTGACCGCACAATCTGCACTGGCGTTACCTATCCGTTACACAACGGGGCCGCCATCGAAGCACAGTGCTGACAAGGTGAATGGGCGGGCCCTACAAACAGGACCCGCCCACTGAGGCTATGCACCAAAGATCAGTCGGAGATCACTGATCCGTCCAGGTGAAGGCCGAAACCGTAGTCGTAGGCATTACCCTTCGAATCGGTGTAAGGCGTCACGTCTTTGGCAACGTCTTCCTTATTTGCTTCAACCGTATCCATATTCGCAGGGAACTGAATAGGCAGGCGACCGTTGGAGTCGTGCAGTCCAAGAGCGATCTGAATCAGAGCTTCCTGAGCTGTACCGAAGCCGACAATAATCGCATCGGCCTTAGCTTCGAACTCTGCGGGGATCACAGGGTTCTTCGCGCTCAGCAGAGAGATCACAGGAATGTCCTTGCCGGAAGCCTCGACGGCTGCGGCTGCGCGGTTGAAGGCCTCGAGGTCAGCGCCATTTGAGATCTTCGAGGTCGCACCGTAGTAGGAGCGGTTCTCTTTGGAGCCATCAGCGAGGATGTCGCCCGAGATCGAAACCTTGCGGACGTTCTCACCATCAGCGGTGTACGGGGAATACTGGAGTGAAAGCGGGTACCAAGTATTCTCAGCCTCATTCCAGCCAGACTTCGAGAAGCTGCCACCGTTGTCGGGCGACTTCATACCAACCAGGACGACATCGACGTTCGACAGGTCTGGTGCAGTGTAGGTGAAGGTACCGTCGCCATTGTCGACGACCTCATCAGTAACGACGGTGCCGAAGTACTTCTTGAGAAGTTCCTCATCGAGGGACAGTCCCTCGGTGGTCTCAGGCTCCGCGGAGAAGAGGGAGGGGTGGCCGGTATCGTAGGTATGGGGGACGTACACGGTCTTGTCCGAGTAGTCGGCCTTCTCATCCAGGGTGATGGCACCGTCGTTCTTGAGGACGACAATCGAGTTGAGCTGAGCCTCCTGGCCCGCCTTAACTTTGTCCTCGGAACCGACAGTCGCCGTCGAGGCATCGAGATCAAGGAAGGGGTTGTCGAAGGCATCAGCATTGAACACCATCGTTAGGACACGCTGAGCAGACTGCTGCCAGCGGGTCTGAGCATCAACTTCATTGGTGCCAGCTTCAAAGTCCTTTTGCCACATGTCGTAGGCAGCCAGAACGGGCGCAGCATCGTTATTACCGCCGAACATGTCAGTGCCGTTCTGGATGATCTTGTAGTGACGTTCTTCCTTCGTCATGGATTCAACGCCCCAGCCTGTGGCAATAAAAGCATCGGGATCAGTCGTAGCGTTCGTGACGCCCCAGTCGGTGCAGATGACACCGTTGAAGCCATTGTCTTCACGCAAAGCCTTGAGTTTGCCAGCATCATAGGAGGATCCCATGCGATCGGTGTAGACCGGTTCGCCGTTGGCATCGAGGGTCACCGAGTAGGAGGTCATCACAGAAGCGGCATCCAGAGCCTCCTGGAAGACTGCCAGGTGTTCAGCAGAGTTTCCACCGACCATAACCTCGTACTTGCCAGCATTGGTGTGGGATTCGCGTCCACCTTCACCCGCTCCGTCACCGGGCCAATGTTTGATCATCGCATTGACGGAGTCATTGCCCCAGCCAGTGTTTTCTCCGCCCTCGGAGTAGGTGCCCTGGAAACCATCCACATAGGCCTTTGCCATTGCACCGGCCATCTGTGCATCCTCACCGAAAGTTCCCGATACACGTAGCCACCGTGGCTCAGTCGCCAGATCAATCTGCGGCGATAGTGCTGTGGCGATGCCGAGGGCCTTGTACTCCTGCGATGCCATCTGACCAAACTGGAGGACAGTATTAGGATTAAAAGTCGCAGCCAGTCCCAGGGATGAAGGCCACGAAGAAATCGTGCCAGTCTCGGAGAAGGTGGACGCCTGAGAGGCATCTGAGCGCGGATCCGACGAGTAATTCACAGGAATGTACGGTGTCTCAGCGGAGCCGAGAGTCTCCACGTAGGCCTGCATCTCATTGACCCATTGAACATTCATCTTGACGTCAGACGGACCAGCATTGAGAACATTTCGCAGGTAAGACTCGGACAGGTAGGTCTTCTGATCGTCGGTCAGGCCATCGCCGGGAGCGCGCTCGTGGGAAGAAAAGAGCATGAGGCCACTCATCTGTTCCTTGGTCAGACCAGCAACATACGCCTGCGCGCGCTCGGAGGCGTCAAGTCGCCAGTCTTCGGCAGGATCCAACTCACCGTTGCCGTTGAGATCCTTAAAGGCGTAGGTGTAGTCGCCATCTTTGGCTTCGATGACCTTCATGGAACCGCCGGTGGCAAACGACAATGTCTGTCCGCCGTTGGGGTTCTTGACCTGAGTGAATTCGGTCTTGCCGTCGGTCAGCTCGGCGGTGACGTAGGTGTTGCCGTCCGCGCCCTCAGCTGAACCGGATTGACCAGCATCACCGTTAGAGCAGCCTGACAGTGCTAAAGCGACAACGCCGACAGCGGCGACCGCACTGGTGCTACGAGAGATCCTCATGGAATTCCCCTCACAAGATGGTAGATCTTCATTGAAATCGGGATGTTTTTCGTGTTTTCCGGTGTCACCGTTTGCGACGTCATCGTTGACGGGAGTTACCTGAACCACGTTTCCTCAGACTACGAATCTTGATGACGTCTTTCCGTGTGCAGATGCACAATTTGTCGAGACCTCTGCACAATCTGCAGCCCCGTGACTTTTTCGTTATCAAAAAAACACGGCTTTCTACCCAGGTGATACGTCTCATCCATACGCACCACCCAACCTTCGATACGGTGATCACATGGCTGATGGGAAACTCGTCTTTATTGATCTGGACGGCACGCTTGTCAATAAGGCTCAACAGGTACCTGAGTCGGCGCGCATTGCTTGCCAACGCATGATTGAAAACGGTCATCGGCTCTTCATATGTTCTGGTCGTTCGATGCCAGAAATCTACCCGTGGCTGTGGGATCTGGGCTTCGAGGGAATTGTGTCTGGGGCAGGTGGGATGCTCCAAGTCGGAGACATTGTGGTCCAAGACCACCGTATCGAAGGGGCTGTGATCGAAAAGATCACTCAGCTATGGAAAGAATTGGGCGCACTATGGATCTGGCAGGGCCCCGACGCCATGTATCCCAGCCCCTCTTTCCTTGAGAGTTTCGTTGCCCAGGCGGGCGAGTCCGTCAACGATTGGGCTCAATACGCGCGTACTGTCGAGCCTTTTCTCCGCCCAGGTTTACCGGCTTCAACAACGAAGTGCACGGTATATATCCCTGCAGGCCGTACCAGCGTCGACGAGTTACGTCTAAAACTGCCCGAACAGATGCAGGTCATATCGGGTTCCATTCCTGCAGGCCAGACTCTGGTCGTTGAGGTTTATCCTCGCGAGATCTCTAAAGGCCGCGGTATTGCCACCATTGCCGCCTACCTCGGCTACGACCTCGCCGACACTGTTGCGATTGGCGATTCGACAAACGATATTGAAGCCCTTGAAGTCGCCGGTATTGGAATTGCTATGGGTTCGCACGATCCTGCGGTGTTAGCCGTGGCGGACATGGTGGCGCCGGGAATCGACGAGGACGGATTCGCTACCGCATGCGAGATGGCGGGACTTATTCCAACATCTATCGCCTAACATCTCAAGGTGCGTTCGTTTTCATCCCCTCTTCACGCAAACCCAGCGTTCCTGCATCTATGGGCCGGGGAAACGGCGAGTCAATTCGGTTTCCAGATCGGGACGATCGCGACCTCGGCAATTGCAATTAACCTCCTGCATGCCTCCAATAATGAGATCGGTTTCCTCTCCGCGGCACAGACGATTGCGTTTCTTCTGATAGGTTTACCAGCCGGGGCTTGGGTGGACCGGTGGCGCAAGCGGCGAGTGATGATTACGGCCGACATTGTAAGAGTCATAGCTCTTGCCTCGGTTCCGATTGCGCAACTCCTGGGGTCTTTAACCCTGACGCATTTAATGGCAGTGGCTGCTCTCATGGGTTTTGCCACAGTCTTTTTTGATGTTGCCTATCAGTCCTATGTACCAGTCATCGTTGGACCCCGATTAGTAGCAGGTGCTAACGGAAGACTCGAGGCGTCTTTCCAAGTCGCTCGCGTTGGCGGCCCAGGCTTGGGCGGTTGGCTCATCGGGCTGACATCAGCGCCTGCCGCTTATATCGTGACATCACTAACTTACGCGCTTTCAGCTTTCTTCATCTGGCGGATTCGAGATCCAGAACCTGCTGTGGAGCCCCCGTCAGACGCGAATTTGTGGCACCAGATTCGCGAAGGAGTCGATTTCATCCGAGGTCAACGTCTGCTCGGTCCTCTTTTCGCATGCATTTCAGTTTCGGCTTTCTTTAGCCAGGGCCAAATGGTGCTGCTCCCAATTCTGGTCTTACGTGAACTTGAGATGACGGCAACAGCCCTAGGCATCCTCCTGTCTTTTGGGGCCCTGGGAGGTATTGCGGCAGCCCTTGTGCGTTCTCATGTGGTTCTGCGTTTAGGAGAGGGCCGTTCTATTTACCTTTGCTACCTCATCGCTTCGGTAGCAACCTTGGGGTTGCCTCTGGCTACGAGGGCGGGAGCATGGGCTTCGACGGTCATCGTGGCCGTGAACATCATCAGTTCTTTCTTCCTCACCATTTACAACGTCACTCAGATGAGTCTTCGCCAACGCCTGTGTCCCTCGCATCTTCTGGGACGACTGAATGCAACATTTCGTTTTGCAGTATGGGGCATGATGCCTCTGGGCTCCATTGCCTGCGGCCTTGTTGCCCAGGCTGTTGGTGTTACGACCGCTCTTTACATCTTCATCGTGGGCACGATCGCGGCAGGCATCGCCATGGCTTTCACTCCCGCTGCTCGTTTGTCCTTGGGCGATACCATCGACTATCCGAAAGACTTGTAGACAACTATCTTTTTTAGGTGTTCAGGGCTGACGAATGAGCGTTATTCGCGCATGTCTTCAACCTCTTGGACGGTCATGCATCGCGGCGACCATAAGCACGGTATCCTAATTGTGACGTGCATCATTGCATGGTTGGCGACACCAGTTGACAAGGAGAACCTGACGATGAGCCAAGCAGAATCGATCCTCGCAGCCTTGGGTGGTTGGGAGAACATCAAGACCATCGAGGCATGCATTACGCGTATCCGTCTCGATGTTAACGACGACTCCGTTGTCGACGACGATGCCCTACGCGAGGCTGGCGCCTTCAATGTCGTGACCGTGGGGGACTCGGTGCAAGTAGTGATGGGTCCAGAAACGGAAGACATCGTCGAAGCCATTGAGGCCCTCCGGTGAGTTACGAGATCGTCTCGCCGGTCCACGGTGAGACGATCGAGTTAGCCTCGGTACCCGATCCAGTATTTGCCGAAGGTGTGGTAGGTCTAGGAGCAGCGATTATGCCGCAGCCGGAGCCAACTACACTCAAGGTTACGGCTCCTGTATCAGGAAAGATCCACCGGATTCATCCCCATGCTTTCATCATTCGCACCTCGGAGGGACAGTCCGTCCTGGTGCACCTAGGAATCGACACCGTCGGACTCAAAGGGCAAGGATTCACACCTCAAGTGCAGGCCGGCGATATCGTCCAATGTGGCGATGTTGTCACCATCTGGCAGACCCATCGGGCTCGCGAAGCGGGTTATTCCACGCCGGTCATCGTCATTGTCATGGAACCGGCTGGCTCTCAGGTCGTTCCTTTGTCACCACCTGGAGCGCTCATCCAGGCTGGCGACAGGCTTTTACGTGTCGATAGCTAACCGCATACAGGTTTACTCACTGGAGGGTTGAAGAAAGCAACGAGAACAGCGAATTCAATCGCTCGTTGCTGCTCAGATCCTCGATGCGAACCTCATGTCCGTCTTGATCACACAGCGGCACACGCCAGTTTGGGTATTCCAAGTGAGTCCCAGGCATATTCTGCGGTCGTCGGTCCCCCACTGCGTCAACCAATGAAGCAACCACTAAAGCGGCGGGGGTCTTCGCCGCGTAGGCGTAGAGAGCTTCGACGATCTCTTTGGGCGTGGGGTTAGGTCCCGTCAACAGTCCGTATTCACGCAGACGCTGTTCAGTTTGTTCCATCTCAAGGCGATCACTGGCTCGGGCCAACTCAACATCATCAACGAGCAAACCAAGTTCGTCACGCAGAGTTGTTTGAATACCCTCGATGTAACCAGCAGTAGGGGGAAGATCGTGAATATTGACGGCAGCGAGGCAAGCCTGACGATAGTCGCTGGGATGCAGTGGCCAACCTGCCGAATCCTTCTCAAACCAGAAGACCGCAGTGCCTAGAACACCGCGTTCACGCAGATAGTCACGCACCCAGGGTTCTACGACACCAAGGTCTTCTCCAATGACGACGGCTCCTGCTCGCTGTGCTTCGAGCAACACAACGCCGACCATTGCCTCGTGATCGTAATAGACGTATGTGCCTTCAGACGCTGGCTGTCCGCTGGGAATCCACCACAATCTAAATAATCCAAGGATGTGGTCGATACGAATAGCGCCTGCGTTTGCTAAAACGGCGCGCACCATGTCGCGCAGCGGTTCATACCCTTCTTCTGCCAGCCGCCTAGGTGACCAGGGGGGCTGGGACCAATTCTGCCCCTGCTGGGAGTACATATCTGGAGGAGATCCCACCGACATCTGCGGGGCGAAGAGTTCTGGCTTCGACCAGATTTCTGAGCCTTGGGGGTGAACACCGACAGCTAGATCGGCCATAATCCCGATGCTCATCCCCACTTGTGTGGCCACATGGTGTGCCTGCGAAAGCTGCTCAGAGGCCACCCATTGGCACCACTTCCAAAATTCGATCTCTCGCGCTTGCCCGCTTCTGGCGAGGTCGGCCGCTGTACCGAGAGGATTGTCGACGAGGCCGGCCAGATCCATCGTGGAATTGGACTCCACAAGTGCACTCCAGAGAGCAAAGTTGGCGAGGTCGGAACCACCACTTTCGACGAATCGACGGAAGAGAGAGTCACGATGGTAGCTACGTCCAGCCTCGAAGATCATCTCCAGCGCCTGGCGTTTGGCTTTCCAACAGCGGTCACGATCAAGAAGATCCGAGGACTCGGGCTCCCCCACGGCCTGTCGGTGTAGTTCTTCAATCGCAGCCTGCTGATCTTGAGTGAGCAAGGCGTACTCTGGGATGGATTCTGGGCGAATATAAATCGGGTTGACCCATCTGCGTGTCACCGGCAGGTACGGTGAGTTTTCCAGCGGAAGGGTGGGCTGACTGGCATGAACAGGATTGATGAGGAGGAAATCGGCACCCCTGTCGGCGCAGACGGCTGCAAGATCGGCCAGATCGACCGCATCCCCAATGCCCCAGGACGATTGCGAACGCACCGAGTACATCTGAGCATTGACACCCCATGTTCTCTTGCCGTTTTGCAGGCTCGGGTGAGTGAGCTTGTCAGGAACGACAATGAGGGCAGCAGACGCGACCCGTCCGTCCTCGAGGGTGGCCACCAGGCGATGCCATCCGAGGGGAAGATGGTCGGGAACCTCGAAGGTCGCACGACCAACAAGGGCTCCATCGATCCACTGCGGTTCAACCCATCGGTCGAGCTGGGCGCAGTCACCGCTCGTTCCGTCCTCGCCGATCCATGACACGGTCACCCAGGTCCCATCGGGAACGTGCACGGGCACCTCACAGCACTTGCCATGACGTACAACCACTGTCGGCGCGATGGTTTGACGCCATTGGCGTTGCTGGGCACGCTCCACGGCGCTGCGAAGATCTGCAACCGTGGAACTTAAGTCAATATCTTCACCTAGGGCTGACAGCACCTTAATGAGAGATTCGGGTGCCACCTGTTGGAGCTGTCCGCGGTAGTCCCAGTAATCCACAGATACGGAATTGAGCTGGGCAAGCCTGCGCAAAAGATCAATGTCAGCTGAAGCCGGGGAAGTCTCATCCACGAGGATTCTCATATCTACCAAAGTTTGAGCGGGGACACTGCCCATCCTAGGCGACGGTCACGAGTCACTTGCAGGCATGGATGTGCCGTCGCCCACGTCAATCAGCGAGGTTATGGCAGAGCTGATCTCACGAGTGCGCAGTCCAGTGACGATTTGAACAAAGTAAGAGGAACGCACGATTGCCAGCACGGGTTTGATTCTCATCGCCTGTTCATCCACCGCCTGCTGATCGACAACACGGACTCGGATCCTCATTGAGCATTCTTCAATGTCGACGATGTTGTCGGCGCCTCCTAAAGCACGGATCAACGTCGATTCGACACTCATGCTCTGCTCCCCACTTCATTTTTTCTGCGATGCGGATCACAGCCTAGTCGTGTCGTTGCGCGCCGGCAATCGCCGCGCCTCGCACATGAATCGTTTTCGCGTGACAATAGCCCGTATGACTGCACCTTTGACGGTTCCAATGATGTCGACAGAACCCGTGGCCTCGGTTCTACGCATTTTGCAACTCAGAGCATCAGGAACCGATTCATTCACCGCCCACAGCCTCCCCCAAGTCCGCCGGGTTTACGGGGGCCAGGTGATCGCCCAAGCACTCTTAGCCGCTGCTGCAACCATCAAGGACACTGCCCGCATGCCCCATTCTTTCCACGCATATTTCCTACGGGGTGGGGATCCTTCTAAGAGTTTTGAGCTGCACGTAGATCGTTTGCGTGACGGACGTTCCTTTTCAAGTCGGCGCGTTTCCTGCAGCCAAGATGGTCAGGAGATCTTGTCTTTGATTTCCTCTTATCAAGGTCAAGAAGACGGACTGAACCACTGTCCTCAAGCACCAGCGGTCCCTGCCCCTGAAACACTGCATTCGGCTTTTGAAATTTTCCGTGCCATGGAACATCCGGTTGGGCGCTTCCTAGGAAAGACCAGTGCCTTTGACGTGCGTCATGTCCAACAGTCTCTTTATACATCGGCTGACCCTTCGCGTTCGCCTCGCCAGCAACTCTGGATGCGTCCGCGCACCGATGTTCCTGCCGAAATGGATCAGAACATCCATCGAGCCTTGCTGGCTTACGTCATTGACCAAGTGATGTTCGAACCGTCGATGCGCGCCTTGGGGCTATCGTGGATGACCCCCGGAATGTCGGCGGCGTCCCTCGACCACGCAATGTGGTTCCATCACGACATCAATATCAACGACTGGTTGCTTTTTGATGGAGAGTGCACGAACGTCAATAATGCGCGCACACTAGCTCGGACTCGGGTGTTTACTCGCGAGGGTGTGCTCGTCGCCGAAGCAGAACAGCAGGGCATGCTACGAATTCCCAATGAAAAAGGCGAGGGTTCTGGGCGTTGGGGTTTCGGCGTGGATCCCAAGACGGGGAAGGTCCAGGTAGGCGCAGCTTAACCGTCCTGGAATCTCAGCAAGCCTTCGCGTAGTGAAGAAGTCTGTCCGCCCGGGTGCGTCTTCAGGGCATGCCCGGCTCCGAGCCGCTGCATAGCAGCGGGGAGCAAGCTCGAAGTCACACTCGGGCGGAGCACAACCACTCAGTCGCGAGTGAGCTTGCGGTGCGTCACGCGATGCGGCGTCGCAGCCTCGGCTCCTAGCCTTTCGAGCTTGTTCTTCTCGTAAGACTCGAAGTTACCCTCGTACCAGTACCACTTTGCAGGATCCTCTTCTGTACCTTCCCAGGCGAGAATGTGGGTGGCAATGCGGTCAAGGAACCAACGGTCGTGGGTGACGACAACAGCGCAACCGGGGAATTGCAGGAGAGCATTTTCCAAAGAGCCCAGGGTTTCAACGTCGAGGTCGTTGGTTGGTTCGTCCAGCAGCAAGAGGTTGCCGCCCTGCTTAAGTGTCAGCGCGAGATTGAGTCGGTTTCTCTCTCCACCAGACAGAACGCCCGCGGGCTTCTGCTGGTCGGGGCCTTTGAAACCAAAAGCTGACACGTACGCGCGGGAAGGCATTTCGACGTTGCCGACTTGGATGTAATCGAGGCCGTCGGAAACAACTTCCCACAGGGTCTTGTCGGGATCGATGCCGCCGCGGTTCTGATCAACGTAGCTGATCTTGACCGTCTCTCCGATAGTCAGTTCCCCGCCATCAAGAGGTTCGAGGCCGACAATGGTCTTGAATAGTGTGGTCTTACCAACACCGTTGGGGCCAATGACGCCAACAATGCCGTTACGAGGCAGCGAGAAAGACAATCCGTCGATGAGAGTACGCCCATCAAAGCCTTTATTCAGGTCCTTGGCTTCGATGACAACGGATCCAAGTCGTGGGCCTGGCGGAATCTGAATCTCTTCGAAGTCGAGCTTGCGGGTGCGCTCGGCCTCAGCAGCCATTTCCTCGTAGCGTTCGAGGCGGGCCTTTGATTTGGCCTGGCGCCCCTTGGGGTTCGAGCGAACCCATTCGAGTTCTTCTTTGAGGCGCTTGGCAAGTTTGGCGTCTTTTTGCCCCTGGACTTGCAGGCGCTTCTCCTTGGTTTCCAAGTAGGTGGAGTAGTTACCTTCATAGGGGTAAAGATGACCGCGGTCGACTTCTGCAATCCACTGGGCGACGTGGTCAAGGAAGTAGCGGTCGTGCGTGACTGCAATAACCGCACCGGAATATGACGCTAGGTGCTTTTCTAGCCACAGAACGGACTCGGCGTCGAGGTGGTTGGTGGGCTCGTCGAGGAGCAGCAGATCGGGAGCCTCAATTAGCAGTTTGCACAGAGCAACGCGGCGGCGCTCACCACCGGAAAGCACGGACACCGGCTGATCGGGCGGAGGGCAGCGAAGAGCGTCCATCGCCTGCTCAAGCTGAGAATCAATATCCCATGCTCCGAGCGCATCGATTTCGGTTTGCAGCTTGCCCATTTCTTCCATGAGCGCATCGAAGTCGGCGTCTGGATTTGCCATTTCTTCTGAAATCTCATTGAAGCGGGCGAGTTTGGCGAAGGTGTCGCCAGCTCCCAGGCGCACGTTCTCGATGACGGTTTTATCTTCGTCGAGGACGGGTTCCTGCATAAGGATGCCAACGGAGTAGCCCGGGCTCAGGCGCGCTTCGCCGTTGCTCGGTTCGTCGAGCCCCGCCATGATTTTGAGGATCGAGGACTTGCCTGCACCGTTGGGCCCAACCATGCCAATTTTGGCTCCCGGGTAAAAAGCCATGGTGACGTCATCGAGAATGACTTTGTCACCGATTGCTTTACGTGCCTTGATCATTTGGTAGATGAACTCTGCCACTGTTCTCCGTCCAGGGTTCAGGATTCTTGGGTGCGAGCTGCACCATTTTCCCCTCCATGCTAGGCCACAAATAGGTTTCCGGGCTGCTTGGGTGAGGATTGGCACCCGCGGCGTGACACGCTTCTCATCTCTCAAGGTTTTGGGGCTATTACTTGCAGAACTTGCGGTGGTTCAACCTGAGGTTGAGACACGCTATACCGGCAAAGTATCTCAAACTTTTAACTTTCGCCCCTATCATTCAGATATTCCAACAAACTTTTAAGCACTTTTTGATAACAACCACGAGGAGGAAGGTCCATGAAAGCCGCGCAAGCCTTCGACACGGTGTCTATCCCCACCTCGTTAACCAGTCCAGTAATCCGCGTCGACTCGACCTCGTCAACCAACGATCTGGCCATGGAACTACTCGCAGATCCGCGCGTGGCCACCCCGCACCTGACCACGGTCCTTGCCCGCGAACAGACACAGGGACGGGGGAGACTCAACCGCACCTGGGAGTCCACGCCCGGACGCTCCCTCACCGCATCAACCATCATCTCTATTCCCAGTTCCCTCAGACAAAGCCCACACGGCTGGTTCTGCCACATCGGCGCTCTGGCTGTACGCGATGCCATCGCAGCCTTTCTTGAACCTCTCGGACGAGAGGTTTCAACCAAATGGCCCAACGACGTCCTCATCGACGACTCACGGAAAATCTGCGGAATCCTCGCAACCCTCGCTCCCTCAGCTTCCCCCTTCGTCACCACATGCATCCTCGGCTACGGTGTCAACGTCTCCATGACCCCCGACGAACGCCCCACCCCCACTGCCACATCTTTGAGCCTGGAAGGCATTGAAGAGGCAGATCACGATCCGATGTCAGTCATTTCTGGACTCCTGGCACACATTCTGCGCGGAATCGACACACGAGTGCGCGCCCTCGTGACTGCTGATGGAAAAGCTGACATCAGCGGGCTTGCCTCCGAAGCAGCAAGCAGATGCACCACCTTGGGACGCTCATTCCGATTCGCAGCCCCCACCGATGATTCCTTAGACCCACTCTCTGCTTCATCGACCAGCGCACGCGCCCTCGATCTTGACTCCAACGGTTGTCTCCTCGTTCAACTGTCCGACGGATCGCAGCATCCACTATCAGCAGGCGACATCCACGTCATCGACTGACTCCACCGAAGATAGGAACGAAAGCACTATGCGAACCATCAATCGCCTGCTCGTTGCCAACCGTGGCGAGATCGCCCTTCGCATCATGCGCACGGCAACCGATCTTGGAATATCCACAATCGCCGTATATGCCGACCAGGACATGGCCTCGCCCCACACCGCAGAAGCCGATGAAGCCCTCGCATTAGACGGAGAGGATGCGGCGACCACTTACCTCAACGCCGACAAACTCCTCGAAGCCGCACTGGCTACCGGAGCTGACGCCATCCACCCCGGATACGGCTTCCTATCGGAGAATGCCGATTTCGCACGTGCCGTTGAAAATGCAGGAATTGCATGGATCGGGCCCTCGGGTGACGTCATCGAAGCTCTTGGAGACAAGATCAGTGCACGCAAAGTTGCCGAAGCGTGCCAAGTCAGCCCCGTTCCAGGCGTCTCAGCCCCTATCACAAGGCGTGACGAGGTCGAAGAGTTCATCGCTAAGCATGGATTCCCAGTCGTTCTCAAACGCGCAGACGGAGGCGGCGGACGAGGCATCACCGTGCTTCGCAGCAATGCAGACACCGACATTTTCTTTGCCCGCCACCAAGGTAGCGACCTCACAGCCCACTTCATTGAGCGTTTCGTCGAGGTCGCCCGACATATCGAAACGCAGTGCGCGCGCGACGTTCACGGAAACTTCCGCGTCGTATCAACGCGAGACTGTTCCATTCAACGACGCAACCAAAAACTCATTGAGGAAGCCCCCGCTCCCTTCCTACCCGAAGGCTCCAACGAAACCCTCACTGACTGGTCGGCTCGCCTCTTTGAACAGGTCGGCTACGTCGGAGTCGGTACCTGCGAGTTCCTCCTCGAACCAGACGGATCCATCTGGTTTCTCGAAGTCAATCCGCGCCTGCAAGTCGAACATCCGGTCACAGAAGAGGTTGCTGGCGTTGACCTGGTACGCGAGCAAATCCGCATCGCTGAACAGCTGCCCCTATCGGAACCAGTTGCCATGCGCGGCCATTCATTCGAGTTCCGCATCACCTCCGAAGACCCTTCAGCAGACTTGACCCCCGCAGCCGGCCGGCTCGACGAAGTGCACTGGCCCACCGGCCCAGGCATCCGCCTCGACCTCGGGATTGATCAGGGAGATTCGGTTCAAACAGCATTCGACTCGATGATCGCCAAGATCATCGTCACCGGCGCTGACCGAGACCAAGCACTTGCCCGCTCACGTCGAGCCCTAGCCGAATTTTCAGTCCAGGGTGTTGCCACCCCCGTGCCCGTCTACCAAGACATCATCGAAGACCCCGCCTTCATTGGGGCTGGAGGCTTCACAGTGTCAACGCGCTGGCTCGAGACAGACTTCCTGCCAAGACACGACTACTCAGCACTAGCCGATCCCGCCTCGGCCCAAGACACGCGCGAACTGCCGCGTCAAACCTACGTCATCGAATTAGACGGACGCAGAATGACCTTGACTCTGCCCCAAGGCATGTTCTCGGTTCCTCCAGCATCTCGAGCAGTGCGCCCCACCCAACCACTACGATCAGCGCGACAAGAAGCACGCGCCAGTCTGGGACGACCAACCTCCACTTTTGGCGCTGAGCCCGGAGCCATCGTGTCCCCCATGCAAGCAACGATCGTGCAGCTATTGATCCAACCAGGCGATTTGGTCCAAGAAGGCCAACTTATTGCAGTGCTTGAAGCCATGAAGATGGAAAAACCCATCCTGGCTCCTCTGTCTGGACGGATTAGTCATCTGGGCTTTAGTCAGGGTGACACAGTCGCAGCCGGCGATCTTCTCATCCGCATCGAGAGTGAGGAAGCATAATGCAGACCCTATCTACTGCGCCGAGTAAGTCGGCGTCGCCGACTCGCACCGGATTTATCGAACGGCAAGAGGAGGTTGCTGCCCAAGCCGAAGCCCAGGCCGCTAGCCGCCAGCATGCAAAGAAGAAGCAGACAGCCCGCGAGCGCTTGAGCGCATTCTTCGACGATGGGCAGTGGAACGAGGTCGGCCAATTCATTGGTGGTTCGGTACGCGCCGGAGATGTCGGCTCTGCTGTTGTGACGGGGTATGGGCGAGTTCAGGGACGAATGGTTGTTGCCTACGCGCAAGACTTCTCTATTCGGGGAGGAACCTTGGGCGAAGTTGAGGGCGACAAAATTATTGATGCCATCGACATGGCGATTCGGATGCGTATTCCGATCGTGGGTATTCAGGATTCGGGCGGAGCTCGTATTCAAGAGGGTGTCGTTGCTCTGGCTCAATACGGCCGTATTTTTAAAAAGACGTGCGAAGCGTCGGGGCTGGTTCCTCAGATCTCCATCATTTTGGGCCCGTGTGCCGGTGGCGCCGTGTATCAGCCGGCGTTGACTGACTTCATCATCATGACGAGGGAAAACTCCCATATGTTCGTCACGGGACCGGATGTTGTTCAGGCGACGACTGGTGAGAAGGTCACCTTGGAGGAGTTGGGCGGCGCGGCAATCCATTCCTTCCAGTCGGGAGTGGCCCACCATATGGCCGAGGACGAGGCTGAGGCAATTTCTTATGTTCGTTCTCTTCTGGATTACTTACCGTCGTCGTGTTTGAGCGCTCCTCCCCTGTACGACTATGAGGACAACGAGGAGGATGTGACCGCAGCGCAGTTTGTGGGTGATTTAGTTCCGTCCTCTGCGCGTCATCCTTATGACATTCGAGAGGTCATTGAGGCAGTCGTAGATCACGGTGAGTTTGTTGAGGTTCAAGATCTTTTTGCTCCCAATGTGTGCATAGGTTTGGCGTGTTTGCAGGGACGAAGCGTCGGCATCGTTGCCAATCAGCCGATGAACGATGCGGGCACCCTTGACGTTGACGCGTCAGAGAAGACTGCGCGTTTCGTACGTTTCTGTGACGCTTTCGGCTTGCCTGTCATCACGTTGGTTGATGTTCCTGGGTATCGTCCGGGCACGCAGCAGGAGCAGGCGGGAATTATTCGGCGCGGAGCAAAAGTGATCGTTGCTTACGCCAATGCGACGGTCCCAATGATCACGGTGATTTTACGTAAAGCCTACGGTGGCGCCTACATCGTGATGGGTTCAAAGTCGATTGGCGCCGACCTGGCATTTGCGTGGCCCGATGCACAGATTGCTGTGATGGGTGCCGAGGGCGCAGCGTCCATTGTGCACCGCAGGGAGCTGGCATTAGCTAAGGAACGCGGTGACTTCGAGGCTGAGAAAGCCCGTCTGATTGCACAGTATGAAGAGGAAACAGTCAATCCAGATCTGTCCATTCGTTCGGGTCAGCTCGACGGGATTATCCGACCTTCTGACACTCGCAAAGTGTTGATTGATTCTTTGGATTTGTTGGCGTCAAAGGATCAGCGAGTAGCCCACATTAAGCGCCACGACAACGGGCCCATGTAGTAGCCGGCCAGTTCCCCTTCTTCGTCGAAATAAATAGATCACTGAAAGAGTTCACAATGCCTACTTTCCTTCATCAGCTCACACAGATTCCTTTCGCCGTGACTTTCGCCGGGCAGGCGACGCCGTGGCGTCAAGGGCTGGACGAATTGGCTCACGACGAGGCGATTGGTCTGAACTTGGCGGCGCTGGTGCTCCAGTCCGATCAGATTCTGTCGCCCGTGCGTCGTTCTTTGGCCACTCAATCTGTGGCGTCTTTACCGTTCCTTCTGCCCGCACGCTCAGGCCAGACTGCTGTGACGCGTCCCGAGGGCGGTATTGATGAGGCGGCTTTGTCTGTTCCTGGCATTGTTCTGACGCAATTGGGAGCCTTGCAGGCTCTTGCTCAGTCGGGATTGGATTTACGTCAGCATCCGGCTGTGGCTTTTGAGGGCCACTCCCAGGGCATCTTGGGTGTGCAAGCCGCGCGAGCGTGGATCAATGGTCAAGAGGATCGCGTGGTCGAGGTTGTGGCAATTGCTCGGTTGATCGGCGCTGCGGCGTCGCGTTCAACCCGCCGTTTGGGGGCTGCTTCGTCGGCGGAGGCCACCCCTATGCTTTCGATCCGAGGCGTGCCGGAATCTTTGCTGGTTGATCTCATCGGTGGTCTTGAGGCCCGTCGCATGGACCTTTCATTTGCTTTGCGTAATGGCACAGATACTCACGTCGTTTCAGGTGCGCCGGCAGATTTGGCGTTGTTAAAGGACGCGATCGAGGCCGCAGCTCGCGCAGATCAGGCTGCTCACGATCGCCATGAGGTGGGTGGCCGGGTTCTGAGCCCAGTCTTAGAATTCCTGCCGGTCCATATTCCTTTCCATTCGTCCCTCCTTCAAGGTGCTGTGGACCAGGTGATGGCGTGGGCGCAAGAGTGTGAGCTCGATAGTGATGTGGCTGAGCAGCTAGCCAGAGCTGTATTGGTCGATCCTGTGGATTGGCCGGCTCAGGTCCGTGAAGCTGTGCAGGCTGGGGCTCGTTGGATCGTAGATCTAGGTCCGGGGCAGACTACCGTCCGTATGACTCGCGCTCTCGTGGAGGGTACGGGCGTGGGGGTAGTGCCTGCGGGAACGGATGCTGATCGCGACCAAGCCTCTACACCTGGATGGGAACCTGCCCCGGTTGCGGATTGGACCAGCCTGGCTCCTCGTTTGATCACGCTAGCTGACGGCCGTACCGTCGTTGACACACGTTTTTCGCGTTTGACGGGTCGTTCTCCGGTCCTTCTGGCCGGTATGACCCCAACCACCGTTGACCCAGAGATTGTCGCTGCTGCGGCCAACGCGGGTTATTGGGCGGAACTAGCTGGCGGCGGCCAAGTCACCGAGGAGGTGTATAACGAAAACCTCGCCGGTCTTCGCGAGCAGTTAAAACCGGGCCACGCTGCCCAGTTCAACTCCATGTTCTTGGACCGTTACCTGTGGAACCTGCAATTCGGTCAGGCCCGGATTGTATCGCGTTCTCGAGTCAACGGCGCTCCCATTGACGGTGTCGTCATTTCGGCAGGTATCCCCGATAAAGAGGAAGCCCTTGAACTCATCAAGCAATTACGTGCTGACGGGTTCCCCTACGTTGCTTTCAAGCCCGGCACAGTCGACCAGATTCACCAGGTCATCAAGATCGCGCAGGAGGCACACCCCACCAAGATCATTGTCCAGGTTGAAGATGGGCACTCCGGTGGCCACCATTCCTGGGAAGACCTTTCCGATTTGCTGTTGGCCACCTACGCCGATCTGCGCACCCATGACAACATTGTTCTAACAGTCGGCGGTGGAATCGGTACTCCCGAACGCGCCGCTGACTTCCTCACGGGTCAGTGGTCTCTTGAACATGGGCGCCCTGCGATGCCCGTTGACGGTGTTCTGGTGGGCACTGCGGCAATGACAACCAAAGAGGCGCGCACCACGAAGGCTGTCAAAGAACTGCTGGTCCAGACCCCGGGAGTCTCAGCTTCCTCGGCTGCGAAGGGTTGGGTTGGAGTAGGCAAATCCGAGGGTGGTGTGACTTCCGGCCTCTCGCATCTTCGCGCCGATATGCACGAGGTTGACAACGCTGCTGCAGCTGCTGCCCGCTTGATTGCCGAAATTGGTTCAGATGGGGCTCAAGTACGTCAACGCAAAGCCGAGATCATTGAGATCCTGGACCGCACCGCAAAGCCTTACTTTGGCGATTTAGAAGATATGACCTACGCCCAGTGGGTGACCCGTTTCGCCGATCTGTCTTTCCCGTGGGTGGATCCGACCTGGCAGCTGCGTTTCCATCACCTGCTCCAACGAATCGAAGCCCGTCTTTCTGCCGTTGATCATGGTGAAGTTGAGACTCTCTTCCCCACTGCCCAGGATTGCCAAGACGGGCCCGCAGCGGTCAAGCGGATCCTTGAGGCTTACCCGAACGCCGCCTCGACGTATGTCACGCCCATCGATGCCGCGTGGTTCCCAACTTTGTGCCGCGAGTATCCCAAGCCCATGCCCTTCGTGCCGGTCTTGGATGACGATTTGATCCGCTGGTGGGGTCAGGATGGTTTGTGGCAGGCCCAGGATGAACGCTACAGCGCTGATTCCGTGCGTATTATTCCCGGCCCCGTGTCAGTCGGTGGTATTGATCGTGTCGATGAACCTGTCGCTGAGCTGCTGGGACGCTTCGAGAACGCTGCTGTCGAAAGGCTCACCCAAGCGGGAGTCGAAGCATCCGCTGTTTTAACCAGGTTGGGTAATGGCAAGCCCGCTTCCAGTCTCGAAGAGTGGCTGCGCACTGTGCCCTTCATTTCGTGGACTGGCCACCTCATGACAAATCCGGCGGCAGTCCTGCCCTCAGAACGTGTCGTCATCGACGTGGACGAGGCCGGTCTTTCGTTGGTCATCCTCCTAGATACTGCGTGGGATCAAGACCCCCACGGCGAAGACAAGCACGCCGTACGCAAACTTGTCTTCCCGTTGACTCTGCCAACCCACGATGGGGGTGTCCCCGTTATTGACGAAGAGCGCCTACCCGAGCAGATGTACGCGATGCTCGCGGCTACAGCAGGTGTGGGTTCAACCTCGGTTGCCGGAGATGCCGTGAGCGCTATGCCGCAGATGGTGGATTCGCAGCTCAGTGAATTCGGTGAAGCCCACTACTCCTTCACCTTGGCGCAGACGCTGGGACACGACCACGCCGAAGCTACTGGAGGGGCTCTTCCCGCTTCTTACGATCTGGCTGCCTGGGTACCCGATGCTCTACTGGGTGTTGCGTGGCCCGCGATTTACGCGGCCTTGGGTTCGGCGATTCACAACGACTATCCAGTCATTGAGGGACTACTCAACGCTGTCCATCTGGATCATTCCATCGAGTTTAACCGCAGCCCGGAAGAACTACTGAGCGAGGGCGTGACCACCATTGACGTGCGCTCTCACGCTGCGTCGATTGAAGAATCTTCATCCGGGCGCATCGTCACCGTGGTTTTGCAGATGAGCGCCAATGGACACCCCATCGGATCGACCCAGGAACGTTTTGCGATCCGAGGCCGCGCCACAGGAAATCGCCCACCGGCCCCCGCTGCTCCCTATGCGGGCATCGATGTAGAGGTCCGTGAAACTCCCCGCTCTGTACTGCGCCAGGTCACGGTCCAGGCACCCGACGATATGACGCCATTTGCCATTGTCTCGGGCGATTACAACCCGATTCACACCTCGTGGACGGCAGCCAAGGTTGCTGGAATGGAAGCGCCTCTTGTGCACGGCATGTGGCTGTCAGCTACGGCTCAGCACGCTGTTTCGGCTGCTCTGGACGGTCACCCTGGTCTGCACCTGCGGTCCTGGACGTATTACATGTACGGCACCGTCGACTTAAATGACCAGGTTGAGATTACGGTCGAACGCACCGGTCGCCTCGCTGGGGGCGGGTTGGCTTTGGAAGTCACCTGCCGTATCAACAAGCAAGTGGTGTCTCGCGCCGCTGCCACCACCACGGCTGGGCGTACCGCCTACGTTTACCCCGGTCAGGGCATCCAGTCGGCGGGTATGGGATTGGACGAACGTGCTCAGTCGCCGGCAGTCGATGCCGTATGGAGGCGAGCTGATGCTCACACGCGCGAAGCCATGGGCTTCTCCATCCTCGCAATCGTCAGGGATAATCCGACATCAATCCGCGCCAAGGGTGTGACTTATCGCCATCCCGACGGCGTCTTGAATCTCACCCAGTTCACCCAGGTTGCGCTCGCGACCTTGGCCATTGGACAGACCGAAAGGTTGCGCGAAGAAGGTGCCCTCGTTGAGGGGTCCGCGTTTGCTGGCCATTCTTTGGGTGAATACACGGCCCTGGCCGCCTATGGCCGCGTCTTCCCGCTTGAGACTGTGCTCGACCTCGTTTTCCAACGCGGTTCCACCATGCATTCCCTGGTCGCACGCGATGAGCACGGCCGTTCTAACTACCGAATGGGGGCTCTGCGTCCCAACCAATTCGGTGTCGACGATGAGCACGTCGTTGAATATGTAGATTCGATCGCACAGCAGACTGGTGAATTCCTCCAGATTGTCAACTTCAATCTTGCTGGTAGCCAGTATTCGATTGCCGGCACGGTTGCGGGCCTGGAGGCTTTGGCAGCTGATGCCCAAGAGCGTGCAGCGAACTACGGCGGTAAGCGTCCGTTCATGTATGTTCCTGGCATTGATGTGCCCTTCCACTCGACGGTATTGCGCGGCGGTGTCGACGAGTTCCGCAAGAAGTTGCAAGACCGGATTACCGACGGTGTCGATCCGTCCGCCCTCGTTGGCAACTACATCCCCAACTTGGTGGCTCGCCCCTTCGAACTGACCCGCGATTTCGCCCAAGCAATCCTCGATGTGGTGCCGTCGCAGGCAATTGAAGCTCTGGTTGCTTGCGATGAGGCGTGGGATAGCGCTGCGGCTGACCCTGAGCAGTTGGCCCGAACGTTGCTCATTGAGCTGCTGTGCTGGCAATTTGCCTCGCCGGTGCGTTGGATCGAAACTCAGCGTGTTCTCTTCTCAGACGAGCCAGGCGCTCTGGCAGTGGACGAGGTTGTTGAGGTTGGTCTTGGCGCTGCGCCCACTTTGGCCAATCTTGCTTCTCGCACTTTGGCTCAGCCTGCGTTCGCGGGTCGCAATGTGGATGTATTCAATGTTCAGAGGGATGCGGCTCGCGTCATGCGCACCGATGTCAATATCGTGACGCAAGATGATGAGGACGAGGCTCCTGCCGACAGTCCCGTTGAAGCTCAGACAGCTCCTCTTGCTTCCGCTGCCCCCGTTGCACAGACTCCCGTTTCTACATCGGTTGCAGCGACCTCAACGGCTGGCCCTTCGGGCGCCGACGTTGCGGACCTACCTTTCACGGCCTCCAGTGCCATTCGTGTGCTGTTGGCCCTGTCGGCGAAAATCCGCCTCGATGAAGTGGGCGATTCTGACACGACAGAGTCGCTGACCAATGGTGTCTCGTCGCGACGCAACCAACTCCTCATGGACCTGTCAGCAGAGTTGGGCTTGTCTTCCATTGACGGGGCCGGTGAAGCTGACATTAAGACCTTGTCCGTGACAGTCGACAAGGCGGCTCGAGGGTACAAGGCTTTCGGGCCCGTCCTTGGCGAAGCCATTAAGGATCGCACCCGTAAACTCTTCGGCGCTGCTGGAGTTAAAGCTTCAAGGGTGGCTGATCGTGTCACGGGAACTTGGCAGCTAACAGACGGCTGGGCCAACCACGTTACTGCTGAGATCCTCTTGGGAACGCGCGAAGGCGCGTCGACTCGCGAAGGCGAATTAGCGGTTCTGAATTCTGAAGCACCATCAAACGCTGCCGGCGTGGATGCTCTCATCGACCAGGCAGTCCAGTCGGTAGCCGCACGCCACGGCATTTCAGTGGCTCTGCCAAGCGCTGGCGGTTCTGCAGGCGCGGGAGTCGTCGACTCGGCTGCTCTGGACGCCTTCGCTGCTCAAGTGACCGGACCCGACGGCATTTTGGCTAACACCGCCCGCCAGGTACTCAACCAGTTGGGCCTGGATACTCCAGTTCCAACCGATGACGAGGACGAGGACGGCGCAGCCGCAATTGAAGCTATCTCGGCCGAGTTAGGTTCCGGATGGGTTGATCTTGTTGAGCCTCGTTTCGATGCTCGTCGCGCGGTCCTTCTCGACGATCGGTGGGCGTCGGCCCGCGAGGACGTGGCACGTTTGGCCACACAGGGCGAGCTTGATGGTTCCCCGGTGTTCCTTGGAGCTGGCGACACTGTTGGTGACCATGCTGATTGGTGGGCGGATCGGACTGAGGCGGTAGGCAAGTCAGATCTTTCGATGGCTCTGCGTGCCATCGCTCAAGAAGCACGCGTGTCGGGGCAGTCGCTGACTGATCGCCTGCCCTACCGCAAGGACGTTGCTCTTGTGACAGGCATGACGCCCTCGTCGATTGCTGGTGGTGTGGTCGCTCGTCTGCTGCGCGGTGGCGCAACCGTTATCGCGACCTCGTCGAATATTTCGGCATCACGACTGGCCTTTGCCAAGCGCCTCTATCGTCAGAACGCTGCTCCTGGGGCAAAACTCTGGTTACTGCCGGCAAACTTGGCAAGTTACCGTGATATCGATGCTGTCACCGACTGGATTGGTAGCGAGCAAACAAAGACCGTGGGTGCAGATGTGCAGGTCACGAAGGAAGCAATGGTTCCAACCTTGTTCTTCCCCTTCGCAGCACCCAGGGTTTCAGGCACGATGGCTGAAGCGGGGCCTGCCTCAGAGAATCAGTACCGCCTGCTGGTGTGGTCGGTTGAACGTACGATCGCGAACCTGTCGCGTATCGGAGCTGATACTCACGCTGACCACAGAGTGCACGTTGTTTTGCCTGGCTCGCCCAACCGCGGCATGTTCGGTGGTGACGGAGCCTACGGTGAGGCGAAGGCGTCCTTCGACGCCATCACGACCCGCTGGTCTGCTGAGCCAATTTGGTCATCTCGCATTTCGATTGCGCACCCGCTCATCGGTTGGGTACGAGGCACGGGCCTCATGGGTGGTAATGATCCGCTCGTCGATGCTGTCGAAAAGGCTGGTGTACGCACCTGGTCAACCCAGGAAATGGCTGATGCCCTCCTCGAATTGGCATCTGAGGAAAACCGCTCGGAGGCTGCTCGCGGCCCAATCCACGCCGATCTGACGGGAGGCTTGGACGAGTCGATCGATTTGCGTGCTCTGCGTGATCAGGCAATAGCGACCCCAGTTGCCCATGAAGAGCCGGTCGAGTCAGTCACTGTTTCTGCGCTGCCCTCACCCACTGTGACCGCTGTCCCCCACCTGGATCCTGCTGATTGGGGGCAGACGACAGCGTCTCTGGAAGACACCGTCGTCATCGTTGGTCACGGCGAGGTCGGGCCATGGGGTTCGGCACGCACCAGGGCTCAAGCCGAACTGGGTATTCATTCGGATGGGACCGTCGATCTGACTCCCGCTGGTGTCCTGGAACTGGCATGGATGACGGGATTGTTGACGTGGTCTGATACGCCGGTAGGCGGCTGGTACGACGCTGAGGATCAACTGGTTGATGAGTCCGATATCTTCGAACGGTATCGGGACGAGGTCGTGGCCCGTTGCGGTATCCGATTCTTCGAGGACGACGGTCCGCTGCACAACGGCTGGACTCCCGAATCGGCGATGGTATTCCTAGATCAGGACATCACCTTTACCGTCGATGACGAGGATGAGGCTCGTTCCTACCTGGATGCGGATCCTCAGTTCACTCAGATTGCTCGCACACCATTCGGTGAATGGCAAGTGACCCGCAAGGCTGGGGCCCAGGTGCGTGTACCTAAGAGGGCGACTCTGGATCGTCGAATCGGTGGTTTGTTCCCCACTGGTTTCGATCCCGCGCGTTGGGGGATTCCCACATCCCTCATCGATTCCATTGATCCCATTGCGGTATGGAACCTTGTCTCAGCGGTAGACGCTTTCGTATCCGCTGGTTTCAGCCCGACCGAGCTCTTGCAAATCGTCCATCCGTCAACGGTGGCTTCCACGCAGGGTACGGGCTTTGGCGGCATGCGTTCTATGCACAAGCTCTTCGTTGACAGGTTCTTGGGTGAGGATTATCCGCAAGATATCCTGCAGGAAACTCTGCCGAACGTGGTTGCAGCCCACACAATGCAGTCCTACGTCGGTGGCTACGGCTCAATGATTAACCCGGTTGGCGCATGTGCGACGGCAGCGGTGTCTATTGAGGAGGGTGTCGATAAGCTTTTCTGCGGTAAAGCGGACTTCGTTGTCGCTGGAGCTATTGACGACATCCAGGTCGAATCCATCGTTGGCTTCGGTTCAATGAATGCGACGGCGAATTCGAACGATATGCTCGCCCAAGGTATTTCTCATCGTTTCGTGTCCCGGGCAAACGATCGACGTCGCGCTGGCTTCGTGGAGGCCCAAGGTGGTGGCACTGTGCTGTTGACGCGCGCATCCATCGCCGTCGAAATGGGTCTGCCTGTGCTCGCGGTTGTTGCGCATGCTCAGACTTTCGCCGACGGCGCCCACACTTCGATTCCGGCTCCCGGCATTGGCGCGTTGGGTGTGGCTCGTGCGGGTCAGAAGTCTGCGCTTGCTCGTAACTTGGCTGCCTTGGGTGTGACGATTGACGATGTTGCCGTGGTCTCTAAGCACGATACGTCTACCAATGCGAACGACCCAAACGAGTCCGACCTGCATACTCGTATCGGGCGTGCTCTAGGCAGATCAGAGGGCAATCCGCTCATGGTGATCTCTCAGAAGACTCTGACTGGCCACGCTAAAGGCGGCGCTTGTGTCTTCCAGGTCGGTGGCATCATCGATGTGTTCCGCACGGGAATAATCCCCGCGAATGCGGCTCTGGATTGCGTCGACGACAAGATGGCACAGTACCCTCACCTCGTGTGGCTGCGTTCACCGTTGGATACGTCGGCACTTGGGCCAATTCGTGCGGCCTTTGCAACCTCGCTAGGCTTCGGGCATGTTTCCGGAATCCTGGCGCTAGTCAACCCCGGAGCTTTCGAGGCAATCGTTCAGCGGGAGCTTGGTGAGGATCGGCTCAAACAGTGGCGAGTGGCGTCGGATTCGCGTCTGCGGGCCGGTACTCGAACAGTTGAAGCCGGCATGCTTGGCCACGCTCCGCTCTTCGAGCCTGTCGAGGGACGTCGCCTACCGGCCACCGACGTTACTCAGGGAGCCGCGGGTGATCCGCACGAGGTCGAAGCAGCATTGCTGCTAGACCCGCGAGCAAGGCTTGGTGAGGACGGCATCTATCACCTGCCCGAGGATTCCAACAAGTGATTCTTGGAATCGGAATTGATCTGGTGTCTCTACCTGAGTTCCAAACTCAGGTAGAGACACCTGGGTCGCATTTCCTCGAGAGCATTTTGACTGCGAGGGAGTTGCGCAGGGTTCACGCCCGCGCAACCGCGGTCGGCGGATCAGATGATCCAGCTTTTGTCGCTCGTCATGCGGGCGGACGCTGGGCCGCCAAAGAAGCCTTCATCAAGGCATGGTCAGAGGCGTTATATGGCGTTGCGCCGGTGATTGAGCGTGATGAAGTGAATTGGAAGATGGCGGAAGTGGTTGACGACCGTTGGGGCCGTCCAGCTTTACAGCTTCACTCCCACTTAGCCCAATCCTTCTACTCCTCCATGGACGAAATCTGGGGCCCCTTGAATGACAAGCTACACCTGCACCTTTCTATAAGCCACGACGGCTCCTACGCTATTGCTCAAGTCCTCATTGAGGCAGGCGGCATCAGTAGGTGAAAGCAGGCTGCGGACTTGACGCAAAACCTTGGCCTGAAATTTGAGACTTTTGAGAACTCGATGTGGTGTGTTCTGCTTCGATGTCGTCATTATCTTCATCTACGTCGAGGTTCTCATCAGGGGCGATGTCGGTTAGGCCGTGAGCATCGGGTGGGCACGATTGCCCCTGAGTTGCATCTGGTTCCTGAGCCACCTCTGGCGTATCTAGCGCGTCGTGCGAAGAATCCTCAGGAGCCATTTCCTGGCTTCGATCTTCATGATCTTCGGATGCATATTGGCCTGGTTGTACGGGCTTTTCAAAGCCAGCGATTCCTTTGGACAGGTCGTGGCCAATAGATTGGGCACTAATGATGACCTGGGAACGTATTTCTTTTTTATCGTCCATCCACCCACTCGCGGTCGGCCGTCCCACAACAATGACGGGCTGACCTTTATGCACGGATCGCAAAATGTTGTGGGCAAGACGATCCCACGCTCGCACGGTATACCAATTGGTTCTGTCTTCGATTAACTCACCCGCGTCATTGACTCTCCAAACTGGCACCGCCAAACGGAAACGTACGATCAAACGTCCGGTGGAAGTCTTGTAGGTTCGTAGATCGGTACCAATGCGGCCCCGTAGAGTCACTGTCATGTCGCTCATCATGTCCTCCTGAAGTTCTTCCGGTATGTACCGGTTCCTTCAGGCTCGCCGAAGCCATGAGCGTCTTGAAACATCCCTCTATTTTTCTGTGGATACAGGGGTGAAGTATTTCTTGTGGATAAGTCAGAGGCGGCCGCCCAACCGGACGACCGCCTCGACAATATTGAGAAAAATTATTGAGAATCGCAGATTACTTCGCCACCGGGCTTTGAGCGATTCCTAGGTCAACGACCTCTTGAGCAATTTTCTTCGCATCGGCTGATCGCACAGGCTCAGACGGGAACAATACCCTGCGGTAGTACTCAAGTTCCTGGATTGATTCCAGGATGTCGGCCAGTGCTCTGTGTCCGCCATGCTTTTGCGGGGATTCCGCATAGGCACCCATGTACCAACGCTTAGCGAGTTCTTTAATAGAGGACACATCGACGAGGCGATAGTGCAGGTGATCAATGACCTCGGGCATGTTCGCTTCAAGGAACATCTTGTCAGTTCCTACAGAGTTGCCTGCGAGGATCGCTTTGCCCTTTGTCGGAACGAAGGACTTGATGTAGTCGAGAACCTGGGTGGTGGCCTCCTCCATTGTCAGTCCTTGAGCCAATTCGTCGAGAAGTCCCGACGTGGTGTGCATGTTGCGCACAAAATCATTCATCTGATCCAGGGCTTCTTGGGAAGGCTTAATGAGGACATCAATACCTGGATCCACAATCTTGAGGTTTGCGTCGGTAATGACGACGGCAACCTCAATGAGGGCATCCTTGGTTGCGTCCAGTCCGGTCATTTCGCAGTCGATCCACACCAGCGGATCTTTGATAGTCGAAGTCACACGCCAAGTGTATGCCCCTGACCGACAGATGATCGCTGCGCGGTCCGTGGAGTGTCTCCCACTAAACTCGCACAGCAGATAGACACCCCAGGAGTGAACATGTGCCCAGCCCACGAACTAACCCCAGCCCGCCTCAACGACATCACTCAGGCAGCGCAGGCTCTCCAAGGCGTCGTTCATCGCACCCACCTCGACCTCAGCGACCGGTTGAGCGACCGCCTCGGCGTTGACGTTTACCTCAAGCGCGAGGACCAGCAGCGTTGCCGCTCTTTTAAGGTGCGCGGCGCATTCTCTCGAATGGTGCAACTTACGGGAGCTGAACGGGAAAAGGGTGTCGTGTGTGCGTCGGCAGGCAACCACGCGCAGGGTGTTGCCTTTGCCTGCGCACGCTTGAGGATCCGGGGCACGATCTATCTGCCTTCCAATACTCCTCGTCAAAAGCGTGCTCGGATTGCTTCCATCGGTAGCGAGTGGGTTGAGCAGGTCATTGTTGACGGCACTTTCGACCGTGCCAATGCGTTGGCGCAAGAAAGCGCACGAGTTTCAGGAAGAATTTTCGTCCCTCCCTACGATGATCCGTTGACTATTGCGGGCCAGGGGACCGTCGGCGTGGAACTCATTGATCAGATGCCTGACGACACAGCGGCCGTCCTCGTCCCTATCGGTGGAGGAGGTTTGATCGCGGGGATAGCCACGTATCTGCATCACATGCGCCCAGGAATCAAAGTTATCGGTGTTGAACCCGAGGGTGCACCTTCGATGCGCGCCGCCATGGATGCCGGAATGCCCGTCACCCTCGATCGTGTTGATCCTTTCGTTGATGGAACTGCCGTCGGACGGGCGGGAACTTTGCCATTCGATGCGGTTATGAAGTACGTCGATGACGTGGTCGTAATCTCCGAGGGCGCAGTTTGCACCGAAATGCTGGGCCTATACCAAACCGATGGCGTTATTGCGGAACCAGCAGGAGCCCTCGCATCCGCTGCGGCTGCCGAATATTTGTCAACGCCGCAACAACGCCAGGAGCTACTGGGAACTACCACAGGTTCCATCGTGTGCATTGTTTCTGGTGGCAACAATGACTTAACGCGCTATGCCGAGGTCCAAGAGCGTTCCCTGCGCCACGAAGGCCTACGCCACTACTTCCTCGTAACGTTCCCACAGCAACCCGGCGCCCTACGGCTCTTCCTCGAAGAAGTCCTCGGCCCAAGCGACGACATCGTTCACTTTGAATACACCAAGAAGAACAACCGAGAATCTGGGCCCGCCCTCGTCGGAATTGATATTGCGGCAAAGGAAGACATTACGGGCCTGCGCCAGAGGATGGAGACCTCTCCCCTACACGTTGAGGAACTTCAGGCAGACTCGGAGATCTTCCGCTTGCTCATTTGAACCTTCACTTCCCAGACGGGAGTGGAATCAGCACGGAAGTTGCGCGCTTGTAGCGCTGATAGTCGGTGCGATCGCCCCACTTGCGATCAGCTTTCTTTTCCAGCAGTGGAATGCCTGAAACGCGGGTGAGCAGGAAGACCACGAAGAACGGCGAAAGAACCGCCACCCACTGCCAGCCTTGAAGCACCGGGGCAACAATGATGAAGGTACCGATCCAGAGCAGGATTTCGCCAAAATAGTTCGAGTGTCGCGACCAGGACAATCTACAATCACCTACCAACCGCCAAACAGCTGCCTGATACGGTCACCGCTCAAGCAGCCAGCGAATGGACAGGCGTGTTGATGAGGTGGACTCCGGGAGTGACGTTGAAACGATATCCCTGTCCACGAACGGTCGAAATGACATCCGGAACAGCTTCGAGCTTCTTGCGAAGGCGTCGGATATGTGCGTCAACCGTACGGGAATCGGAGTCGAGCCCCGAGCCGTTCCAGACAGTTTCGAAGAGTTCTTGCCTGGAGACGGGCCGATCAGCGTTGGATGCCAAGTATGCGAGTAGTTGGTATTCCTTGCCACATAGGGAAGCGTCTTGCCCGCCGATGGTCACGATGCGCTGGTCGAGGTTGATCTCAAGCAGATTCGAGCTGAGTTTAAGGCCTGCGAGGATGTCAAGGAATTCGTCGAAAGTGGTTTGTGCAGCCTCGTTGATCGAGGAGGTGGCTGCGACGGGAGTGTTGACCAGAGTCATGGTGTGTATCCGATTCTTTGGTGCCGCACGCACACACATTCCTCGTGTGGCTAGATCACTGCGGCAGTGATTGACAGGGATTTGGGAGCGTCAATCACATACACATTCGCGCACGCATGTCGCCGCACATGGGGCGGCACATCGGGTTCGCGAAAGCACTCATGGGCCATAGTCTGTTCCACCGGAGCAAGCCGAGTCAATTCGCCTTCCAGAATGTGGGACTGTGTAACAAACGACCTCAGTCGAGTTGAGACATTTAATCAATCAACCTAAGCCCAAACACCCTTTACTTAGGGCTGCCTTATATGTTAAAAGTGAGATGCATTCTCAAATGGCATAAACCTAGTCAGGAACAACATGACCAACCAAGCGAACAACATTCGCACATCCTCACGTTCCGGTTTAAGAGATTCAGTGCTTGGAACTCGAAACCTCATGACCATCGCCGCACTGTCTGTCGTTGGCTCCCTAGTGGTTGTGCCCCTGAGCATCTTCACACCTGTATTCGCAACCACTCCGCGTGCACTCGTCATCCTGTGCGCAATCATGGGCGCTTGGTATGTGGCCTACCTTCTGCCCGGTGTCTTTGTCCGCAAGCCTGGAGCCTTCATCATTGCAGGCCTACTCATGGGAATTGTCTGTACTTTCACCACGCCTTTAGGTCCTGGTGCCATCATCGGCAACGTCATTGGAGCAGCATTCCTCGAAATCCCAATGCTTGTTTTTCTTTATAGAAAATGGACATGGTGGACATACGCTTTGGGAGCAACAATTTTTGGAGCCTTCAACGCTGGAATGTACGGCACCGCCTACGGGGTTTCCCAAACAAGCACCCAATTTGTTCTCGGAATCGTCTGCTCGATAGCTTCCTGTTACATCACACTTGCACTTGTCCTTCTTCTCCGCCGCTCATTGACGCGCGCCAGGCTCGGGATTAGCCAGTGAGTACCGCCGCTGCGCAACTGGCCAACATCCAAGTCCGCTATCACGGCACTGGCAGATGGATCCCCCGCACTCCCATCACTGCCGACATCCCAGCCGGTTCTTCCACAGTCATCATCGGTCCATCCGGGTGTGGAAAGTCGACTCTTGCACTGACACTCAACGGAGCAATCCCGCACTCAATTCCATCCGATTATTCCGGATCGCTCACCGTAACCGGCTCAGAAGTCGCAGAAACTGACGTCACACAGTTGGCCCGCAGCGTCGCTCTCGTCATGCAGGATCCAGACGCACAAATCGTGACATCACGGGTGTGGGATGAGGTTTGCTTCGCCCTAGAAAACCTGTGCCTACCGACCGAAGAGATCGACTCGCGCGCTGCCTACACTCTGAAACTGTTACAAATCGAGCATCTAGCAGATCGAGACCCCTGGACTCTATCCGGCGGGCAACGCCAACGAGTCGTGCTCGCGGGTGCCCTCGCGCAGAAACCGGACATCCTCGTCCTCGACGAACCAACAGCAAACCTCGATCCAGTAGCCGCAGCAGGCTTTTACAAAGCCGTCGGCGGCCTCGTCAACGAGGGAATGACCGTTGTCATTATCGAGCACAACCTCGACGATCTCATCGAATTCATCACTCACGTCATTGCACTTGACTCCGAGGGAAGGATCATCACTCAAGGAAGCCCCGAAGAAGTATTTTCCAACCATGCGCTCGAACTCATCGAAGCGGGCATACGCCTGCCTTCTCCCACTCGCTTGGGAATACTGCTGGATGCCATCCCTTACCCAATCACCCGCCATCAGGCGATAGACGCCATCAAGAAAAGGAATTCCTCACTTCACGCCACGGGAGGGACAAACCGCGAGGAGCTCAACAGCGCCGAACCCGTGAACTCGCAGACCCGGCCTAGCAACAAACGCGAAATAATCAAAGCGCGCGGACTGCGGGTAGCGCGATCGGGTAGAAACATCCTTAGCGATATCAATCTATCGATTAACGCTCAGCAGATGGTTGCTCTTATCGGAGCCAACGGATCAGGCAAATCGACTCTTCTGCGGACCCTTGCTGGCCTCGAGCGCCCTAGAAGCGGCACAGTGTCATTTTCTTCACCAGGACAGGCTTTCAAAGCGCGTAGGTCACACCTAAACACATCATGCACGCTGGTGACACAGAACCCTGAACATCAGTTCGTCACATCCGATGTGCGTGCCGAACTATCCCACTCCATGAGGATTGCCCGGCATCCACACGACGAGATCAACCGGACGGTTGAACGACTTCTAGCCGAGTATGCGCTCGACAATGTCGCCCATCACAACCCATTCACGTTGTCAGGTGGGCAGAAACGTCGCCTGAGTGTTGCAGCAGCTTTAACAATTCCCCGCGATTTGCTTCTCCTCGACGAACCAACTTTTGGTCAGGATGCAAACAGCGCGGAGATTCTCATGGGACACATGTGCCAGTTCTGTGGACACGGCGGGGCTGTTCTCTTCGCCACCCATGACCTTGAGCTTGCCGCGTCCTACGCACACCGGATCATTGTTATGAACGACGGAGAGATAGTCGCCGACGGCCCCACCGATTTAATCCTTACCAACATTCAGTTACTCACATCCTGCGGCCTGCTTCCACCTCCCCTAGTCTCCTTAGCCCAGCAGGCCCGTGATCGAGGTGCCAAAGTCGCCCCCTGGATCAGGTGGGAGGACGTCCCCTTAAGAGCAAGGAATCGACCGTGAAAACAACACCTACAGTCCTTCCTCCCCCAAAGAAAATCCGTCCCGGAATAGCTGGTCGCCTAGCTTTTGACCCACTCGCACCCCTAGTTGCGATCCTTCCATTTATTGGAATCATCGGAACGAGCTTGTCGTGGCACCCAGCAATCCCCATTTTCGCCCTCAGTGTGTGCCTCACTGTTCTTACCCAGCCACGCCGCGGGTCAGCAGCCGCCATCGCAATGATCGCTTTCAGCGCTTTGCTCACCTTCGGATTTGCCACCAGCCCAACTCCGACCGCGGTCATCGACACACCCGACGCTGTATCTTTCCTCCCCTGGTTCCCACCAACTCACTGGAACTACGCGCTCAATATCAGCTCACGCATCGGTTCAATCATTAGTCTTGTCATCCTGACAGGTATGTTGTCTGACCCGCAGGAGACAGTCCGCGCCTTTGTCGTACATCTAAAAATGCCCGAACGGATCGGCCAGGCGGGGATCGTAGCACTCAATTTCGGGCATGTTTTGCGGCGTGAACACGCGTCAATTCTCGAAGCACATCTGCTGCGCGGGTCACGCTTCGACCTGCCAATAGTCGAAGTACCTGTTCGTTGGCTGCGTTCGACACCCGCCCTCGTTGCGGCAGCAATCCGACACGCTGAACGCGTCGCCATATCGATGGATTCTCGAGCCTTCGGAGCCTTAGAAAGGCGGACGCACCGCACCCCATTCGCCTGGCGCCACCGCGACACAGTGCTCATTGTGATTGCGTGGACCAGCTCCATCTTCCTTATCCATTCCCTCTGGGACACGGGCTTTGCCTTGATGCCGAACCGAGCTTAAAAATATGACGACATCATCAACACCAGCAGTCACCCTGACAACGCTACTCATGCCACTACGAGGGCGACTTCTAGCAGTATTTTCGTGCGGTTTCCTTTCAGCGGCATTCGCCCTGCTGGCTCCCATCGCAATCACGCATCTGACTCAAACCGCCCTCGATGGAAGTCTGAGCGCGCACAATGCGTGGCAATGGCTCGCCTTGGTACCAATAGGCTTTTTCTCCTCTCATTTCATAGCAATGGGGGCCACCCGATACGCCCACCAGCTAGAGTTCCGATTCCGCCATGAGCTGCGTTCTCGCATCGCCAACCACATTTCTCGTCTCCCCTTAGGTTGGTTCGTCCGAGAGTCCTCCGGAACTGTCCGGACCCTCATCGGGGAAGATGTCACCAAGATCCACACGATCATCGCCCATTTCGGCGCTGATTTGGGAGTTGCATTAGGGACGGTGGCTCTGGGATCAATCTATCTATTTACCCTGTCGTGGCAGTATGCATTGATTGTCATCGGCTGGTTATTGTTGCTCTTCGTCATTTTCGCTGTCGCCATGACATTGAGCCCCGCCAGCGCGATCGCCGAGTTCACCGAAGCTGAGAAAGACCTCGCCTCATCCACCATTGAAATGGTTGACGGAATCGCAACGGTCAAAGCATTCGGTTTATCTGGGGAACTGTTCTCCCGGTTCTCTCGCGCATTGGATCGCTACACGACGGCCTCGTATGAGTGGATGCGCGGCCCCGGAGCGCCAATGGCAATCATCATGGTCTTAATGTCCCCAGCAGGAATGCTTATTCCCGTGATTGGCGGTGCCTGGATGCTGGCCAACACGAATATCATTGCCCCTGTCCTCATTGTCCCCTTCCTTTTGGTTGGTCTGGCCATTCCTGCAGGCTTCCAATCAATCGTCCCTCTGGTTCATCTGCTAACACAGGGACAGGACGCAGCTTCCCGCATCGGCAAGCTCCTTGATTCACCGATCCTGACAGAGCCTGAATTTCCAGCTGAAATTAACGAATCCCAAGCAGCTGACATTGTTTTCGAGGATGTGTCGTTCTGCTACCAGCACGATGGTCCCGAAGTGCTCAGCCACATCAATGCAACCTTCAAGGCAGGTACGGTCACGGCTGTCGTCGGCCCTTCCGGATCAGGAAAATCGACGTTAGTTAAACTCATCGCACGCTTCTGGGACGTGTCCTCAGGCCAAATTTTGCTGTCAGGCGTTCCGATCACTCGCATGACAACGACGCAGCTATTGTCACGATTAGCCTTGGTTCTTCAAGACTGTGGTCTCATGAACGACACCGTTGCGGCAAACATCCGGTTGGGCCGCCCCGACGCAAATATCGATGAAGTCATTGCTGCGGCAACAGCAGCACGAATTCATGACCGGATCATGGCGTTACCCGAAGGATACGATTCTTTGGTGGGTAGCAAGGGCACTCACTTTTCTGGTGGAGAAGCTCAGCGTATTGCGTTGGCCAGGGCTTTCCTCGCCGATTCACCTGTCTTGCTGCTCGATGAGGCAACAGCTCAAGCAGATCCTCATTCAGAACGACGTATTCAAGAGGCTCTAGGAGCTCTGGCGCGAGGACGTACAACGATCGTTATTGCCCACCGTCTGGCCACAATTGTCGATGCGGACCAGATCCTCGTACTCGATGGTGGATGTATCAGCGAGGTTGGAACCCATGACCAGCTCTTAGCTCTTGGAGGAACCTACGCCCAACTATGGGAGGCACAGCTGTGATCTCAAGTCTTTTGCGACTACTCGACTCGGGTCGTTCGTTCGTCATCGTTCTAGTAGCCCACGTCCTGTCGGGGATATTTCAGGGAGTTTCACTTGCCCTGCTGGTTCCGTTCCTCAGCTCTTTCCTATCCTCGGGTCGGCCTGATCTAGTGGCGGCTGCGTGGATTTTTTCGGCTGTCATCCTCTCCGTCGGTTTGTCAATGCTGGGGTCAATCACCGCCTTCAAGGTGGCATCTTTTGACGTGTGCGGAACGATGATTCGCAAGGTCGGCATGCATGTGCAGGAGCTGCCGTTGGGTTGGTTTGATGCTTCCTCAACCGGTCGCGTTGCGACCGCTACCTCAACTAGCGTCTCGACGCTGTCACACCTGCCTTCGATTGTTCTGCCGCAATTGGCATCGATGGGAGGAGCAGGAATTGCAATTCTCATTTCGGCATTGGTGGTTGATTGGCGGATAGCTCTATCGATCGCGATTTGTCTGCCCGTGTCATACGTGGCGCTGCGTTTGTTGGCCCGCACGGTGGTAGCAGAGCACCGTGCGCATGAGCATGCGATGTCCGTGTTATCCTCCCGGATCGTTGAGTTCTCGCAGCTTCAACCTGTTCTGCGTGCTAGCGATGTATTGTCGAATGGTTGGGCTCCGTTGGAGCAAGCATTCACAGATGAGCACGAGGCAACAAGCAGGGCAGGTGCCGCGAAGGGTCCTGCGGGCACCATGTTCCACACAGGCATTCAGGTCAGTATGGTTCTGGCCATCGGAATGGGTGTTTTCGGTCTGTTGGGCGGGACTTTGTCCACTACGACGTTCATAGCATTGGCGTTAATGGCTGCACGTTTTGCCGAGCCAATCGGTATGTTGGCATTCTACGTCGACGCATTGCATGAACAGCAGGTTGCTCTTGACGAAGTTGAGTCGATTACGAGTGCTTCTGTTCTGGATGAGCCAGATGGTGTGTCTGCTGAAAGTCTTGGCGAGCCGTTCGATATTTCTGTGCGAGACATGTCTTTTGGTTATTCGTCTGACCGCCCAGTGTTTGAACGTGTAGATCTGAATGTTCCTGGGCGTTCTGTGACAGCGTTGGTAGGGCCTTCAGGTTGCGGAAAGTCCACTCTGTTGCGGTTGCTCGCCCGTTTCTGGGATGTTGGGGAAGGAAGCGTCTGCGTAGGCGGCCCGGATGTACGTAATGTCTACTCAAATGACCTGATGGCTCAGGTTTCAATGGTGTTCCAAGATGTCTACCTGTTCAACACGTCAATTGAGGAAAACGTCAGGATCGGCCGTGCCAATGCGACTGCTGAGGAAGTGACTGCTGCTGCGAAGCGCGCAGGTTTGACAGAAGTCATTGAACGTCTTCCAGATGGGTGGAACAGCATTGTGGGCGAGGGTGGATGTGCTCTGTCTGGCGGCGAACGTCAGCGGGTAGCAATCGCCCGCGCATTCTTGAAGGATTCACCGATCCTCCTGCTGGACGAGGTGACGAGTGCACTAGACGGGATGAACGAAGCATCGGTAACGAATGCTTTAACTGAGTTGTCGCGTGGTCGCACTGTTGTGGTGATTGCCCACCGTCTATCAACTATCCGTCGCGCAGATCGCATTGTTGTTGTGAACGAGGGCGGGATTGAGGCTGTAGGCACCCATGATGAGCTCTACGAGGCGGGTGGGACCTATAGACAATTCTGGGACGATCAGTCCCACGTGGAACGCTGGCGCATCTCTTCATCGGCTCAGAAGCCGAACGGCTTTTAGCGTTCAGTCCTACGAGATAAAAGCCAGAAAATAGTCCTGTGACGCGATCTGTTTCAAACGCCGCGGCTCAGAGAATCTATCTACGCGTAGTTAAACCCTGATTTCTAAGCGCCCCCGACAGGACTCGAACCTGCAACCATCGGATTAGAAGGCCGGTGCTCTATCCATTGAGCTACGGAGGCACAGCGTCGCATGACACTGATGCCAGCGTAGCCTCTGACACCAAGTCACTCAAAACTACGGACCACGCAGTGTTCATAGCCATAAAAACTCATCACACCAGTCCACTTTTCAACAGTTTGTTGACCAACCGCAAGCAGCTTGCTAAACTCAGCTTTCATCAGACAAAACATCTGATATTGAGGTCCTATGTCAACAATAAAGCAGCCCGAGAAACAGCTAATTCTATCCGTTCTTCAACAACTCGTTGATCCGCTTGTCGCCTCTATCGTCGGTCCTGCAGAGGTTGCACTGCACGACCTTGAACGCCTGCCTCACTCCATTATTGCTATCAGCGGTGATATCACCGGTCGCAGTGTTGGAGATCCTGCTACGGACAAGCTCCTTGAGTCTGCAGTCAGCGGCAAACTTGAGACCAATATTGGGTATCGCACCATCGCTCCCGATGGACGAGATCTACTCTCAACCACCGTTATCGTCCACGATAGCCAAGGCACGCCCGTCGCGGCATTATGCATCAATCGGGATACCACTCCATGGAACGAGATTGGACGGCTCATACAATCAGCAACGGGTACCGAAGACATTGATGTCGCTTCGCCTTTAGCACCATCTACGAAGATGATTGATGAGTCCTTCGTCAAGGACATAGATGAACTTGCTCAGATCCTAATTAATCAGGCTATTAATGCCTGTCCTGTCCCCGTTGATCAAATGCGTAAAGAGCACAAGATCGACATTGTGCGTGTCCTCAAAGACCGTGGATTTTTTCTTCTACGCGACGCTGCCGCTACCGCTGGTCAAGCTCTCCAGTGTACTCGCTACACGATTTATAACTACCTCAATGAGATTGAGCTAGGTCGATGACTAACGATGCTTTTACCCGTCATCTCAACAGATGGGGCACGCACAGCGCTAAGTGGGACCTCCTCGCTGCCGACCTCGGATCCGATGCCATCTGCTTGTCTGTGGCGGACATGGAGTTCACCACGTGTCCAGAGGTTGTTGATGCCGTCATAAAGGCGGCCGAGCACGCTTCCTATGGCTATACCGAGATCTTCCCAGATTTCGCTCAGGCAGCTGCCGGTTGGCAGAGACGCAGACACTCCTGGGATGTTGATCCTAGCCATGTCCACTTTTTCCCACGCGTTGTTCAATGCGTCTCAGCCCTCGTGAATTTTATCCTTCGAGACAAAGAATGCTCCCCTGTCACGGTAGTCAGTCTGAGCCCCGCTTACTCTCCGCTCATCGAAGTGTGCGAAGCCTCAGGGGCCGAGATTCGCCGAGTCGAACTCATCTCTGATGTATCGAGTTCACCAACCATCGATTGGGAATCTCTCGACAAGGCCCTCACTGGTTCGGATTTACTCCTATGGTGTAACCCTCACAATCCAACTGGACGAGTATGGCATCGTGATGAACTGGAGTTCTTGTGCGAAATCGCCAGAAGAAATTCTTTTCTCATTCTGAGCGATGATATCCATGGCGATTTCGAACGCCCCGGGCGCAATCGCTATACCCCACTCGCCACTCTGTGCCCAGACCTATGGGAAGATGGCCGTCTCATTCATTGCGCGTCCCCTGGAAAGACCTTCACCATCGCAGGTCTGGAGGCCACCGCCGTCATCACTACGTCCAAGATGGGAGAGCGGTTGGAAGCCGCTAAGAGGCGTATGGGACTGCATAACCCAAACTATTTTTCTATCCCCGCAAGTATTGCTGCCTGGACCCAGGGTGACCGATGGGTTGACCAGCTCTTAGAGACCATAGACTCGAATATCGTCGCCGCCCGTGAATTGCTCACCAGAGAATTACCCTACGCCCGTGTGCTAGATCCTGACGGCACTTATTTGCTATGGGTCGACGCTCGGCACTACCTCGTTTCCGCTTCTTCTCTCGAAAAAGCGAGTCTCCACTCGCATGTAGCTGTCAGTCCGGGCAAAGACTTCGGCGTTCCATACGAAGGTTTTTGCCGCATCAACGTCGCGCTGCCCAGGAACGAGCTTCTCGAAGGAATCTCTCGCTTAGCAAATGAACTCAGATACTAAGCCAAGATCAGTATCAATTCCAAGGCTGATGTGCAGACACACAGACTTAATGAAAACTCTGCCAGCCACTTGTTAATCCCCTCATGAAAGGACAATGATGTCGCAATCATCCCACGGCGCTACTAAGCTCACGCAAGATACTGAGCATCGACGCCCAACACTCCTTATCGCAGCAATGCCCGTCATTACTCTCATCGTCTTACTTGGTGGCGGATACATCTTCGCCGAACTTCCCGTAGAACCTCTTCTCATTGCATCGGCTGTTGTAGCCGGTATTGTGGCTCGGCACCTCGGGTACTTGTGGGAAGAAATCATGAGCTCCATCGCAGACAAAATTGCCAAGACGATGCCGGCTGTTCTAATTCTTATTAGCGTTGGCATGCTCATCGGCACATGGATGGCTGGCGGCACGATCCCTATGCTTATCTACTACGGCCTGAAGATAATCAACCCTCAGTACTTGGCTCTGATTGCCTTGGTTGTCACCGCAATTGTTTCGCTGTGCACAGGTACCTCATGGGGCTCAGCCGGTACCGTAGGTGTCGCATTTATGGGTGTTGCGGTGGGTATGGACGCAAATCTAGCAATGGTCGCTGGCGCAGTCGTTTCGGGAGCTTATTTCGGCGACAAGTTATCACCGCTATCGGACACAACAAATATCGCTTCAATGGCCACCGGCGTCAACCTCTTTACCCACATCAAACACCTGCTATGGACAACCCTTCCGTCCTTTGTTGTTGCAGGCGTTGTCTACTTACTTTTCGGCTTGGGCTTACATGGTGGCGAGGTACCCGTCAAGGTCGGTGAAATCCTCGCAACTCTGGATTCTGCCTTCTCATGGAACCTGATGCTATTGGTACCGATCATCGTTGTGTTGGGCGGCTCCATGTGGAAAAAACCAACGATCCCTGTAATCCTTGTATCGAGCGTAATTGCAATGTTCAATGCTGTGGTTTTCCAGGGCATCTCTTTCAAGGACAGTATTATTTCCTCGGTCAACGGATTCGACATTGAAATGGTCACACGCGACGGTTTCAATGCTGCATCAGTTATCGAAGATGTCACCCGTTTACTTAACCGAGGCGGTATGAATTCAATGATGTCTGTCTTGCTCATCTGTTTCTGTGCGATCACTTTCGCCGGTGTTGTATCGGTATCTGGCTCATTAGACGTTTTGATCTCACATCTACTTAAGCCCATCAAGGGCGCATTCGGACTCATTGCCGCCACTGTGATCACCGGTCTGGCGACTATCGGCATTACATCAAATGGACAAGTTTCTCTGTTGATCCCTGGTGAAATGCTCCGTTCCGAGTACATCAAGCGTGGTTTAGATCCGAAGAACCTGTCACGGACAATTGAAGATTCAGCAACCCTGTGGGAGCCAATTCTGCCTTGGACATCAGCAGGCGCATACATGGCGGGCACTCTCGGCGTAGCAACACTGTCGTACATGCCGTGGGCAATCTGTAACTGGATAGCTATTGGCTTTGCTCTCCTGTGGGGCGCAACGGGTATCGGTATCGCCCGATTGTCGGATGCTGAACTCAAAAATAGGCTCTCTGTCTGATTTATTCCTGGACCCTTCGCCTAGAAAGATTCTCTACGAAACGGTTAGTGCTCGAGGAAGGAATTGCCATAAGCAATCAGGATGTCAAACATTCACAGTTCAGAACCTATCGTTGAAAAACTCTCCCCCGTCAAAGGGTTCAACAAAGGTCAACTGAGAATGCGGCTCAACAATGAGCTCGTTCAGACGATCATTGAAGGGTTTGCCGTAAGGCATGTTCATGTGAGCTTGGAAGGCTTCTTCGTCGCGGTAGATTTCCATGACGAAGAACTTGTGGGGATCGTCCTCGTGTTGGAAGGGTTCGAAACGAATATTGCCGGGTTCTTGATGAACGTTGCGTGCAAGGTCGGCAAGCATGCTTGCGACCTCGTCAGCATTGCCCTGGGTGGCTGTGAACTGTGCGTACAGGATCTTCATTTCTGTCCTCTCCTCAATCGCTCTTGTCAATGCTGCACCGTCGCAGTCTGACCCGATTCTACTTCCCTTACTCCCCTGCGCCGAGAGCAGACTTTTTGGTCAAAATCGCCCATTTTCGGGCCGAAAACGACCATAAGGTCTGCTCTCGACGGGAAGGCAAAAAGAGCATGGAAAAGCCCGACACAAAAGTGCCGGGCTTCTGCAAAAGTCGAGATCAGGCCTCGACGTCCAGCAGACCATTCTTGTACGCCTTCGCCAGACGACGGGGGACGCGGACCTCACGACCGGAAACCTTGATGGTGTTCAGCTCGGTGAGATCTGCCTTCCATGCAGACCGGCGAGTGCGGGTGTTCGCACGGGACATCTTGCGTTTGGGAACTGCCATGTCCTATCCGCTCCTCTTCTCAATCGGATGATTGTCTTCACCGGGAGATCGCCCACAGGCATCTCATGCATTCCGGCAACCCAGAAACTTTAACATGAGTCCTGCCTCTCAACGAAGTCAGGACACCTCTCCAGCGGTGCGATTCTCGTCTCAGCCTTGGCGCGCCTTGAGTCGCGGATTCTTCTTATTAATGACGTACAGGTGACCGCGCCGGCGCACCACCATAGACCCCGGTTGCTTGGCCAGGGAACGAATCGATGCTCGTACTTTCATGTTAGGACTCCTTAATTTCCAGCGTTGGGGCGCGTGCGTTCGCCGTAACGCGCACGGAATTTCTCGACACGGCCAGCGGTGTCAACCAGACGAGATTTACCCGTCCAGAAGGGATGTGAGGCTGAGGAGATTTCAACGTCAACTACGGGGTAGGTATTGCCGTCTTCCCATTCGATGGTTTGCGCAGAGGTCATCGTCGACTTGGTGAGGAACGCAAAGTCGGCTGCACGATCGCGGAACACGATCGGATGGTAGTCGGGGTGGATTCCAGGTTTCATTCATGTGTCCTTGTATTTGAGGCTCGTCGCATTGTTTGAGGCTTACCACGTACGAGGTTCACCAAGACGACTTCGTGACGCCAGGCAGTTCCCCGCGCAGGGCCATCTGCCTAAATTGGACGCGGGACAAACCGAAGTGGCCCAGGTATCCACGAGGGCGGCCGTCACTCACCCCTCGGTTGCGTAGTCGCGTCGGGGAGGCATTGCGGGGCAGGGCGTGCAGGGCAGCCATAGCCTCGTCCCTTTCAGCCTGAGAAAGGTGGGGGTTAACGGAGGCTGCTTTGAGCTCGGCGCGACGCTGCGCATATTTAGCGACGACAGCTTCGCGTTGGATATTGCGAGCGATTTTGGATTTCTTAGCCATCAGCGGGTCTCCACGAATTCAACATGTCGGCGAGCAATCGGGTCATATTTGCGGATCCGAAGACGATCCGGGTTATTGCGTCGGTTCTTGCGGGTCGTGTAACGAAAGCCTGTGCCGGCGGTGGATTGCAAGATGATGATGGGACGCACATCGGCGCTTTTCGATGCCATTAGAACTTCTCCCCTCGGGCGCGCATGTTGGCAACAACGGCTTCAATACCAAGTTTGTCGATGGTTTTGATTCCCCTGGCTGAAACGGTGATGGTGATATTGCGCCCAAGTGAGGGCACCCAGTACCGCTTGGTTTGGACGTTTGGGTCCCAGCGTCGCGAGGTGCGTTTGTGCGAGTGGGAGACGGACTTGCTGAAACTAGGTTTGGTTCCCAGGATTTGGCAGCGCCTGCTCATATTGTTCCCTTCGGGTTGTGCTCATTTGGGTCATGTCGACCGTTCACTAGATTAGTTATAGTATTGATAATCATTTTCATCAAATGTGTGAGACTGAAAGAACATTCAATGAAGCTCTGTGCACTGACGAGCGGCTCTGCCCTGCTCCGATCCGCAGCACTCATGGCGTGCGCCGACCTATCCCCCATCCTCACCGTCGACATCGACGACGAGGGCGTGTCCATGCGTCTGACCAACGGATGGGAAACACTCCAAGACAGCCGCGTACCCTTAGCTCACTCCTGCATCACGTGCTCGCTTCGTGAGGGCATTCTCCCGTTGATCGCTGAACTTAGCGCCGATGGCCTCCAGACTCTAATCCTCGCTCTGCCCGTGGGCGTTGAAGCACTCAACGCTCTGCCTTCAATCTGTGATGCCTGCGAGGAACATCATGCCCTCAACGATGTCACTCTTTCGTCGAACCTCCACCTTGCAGACGCCGACACCGCAGCCTCGGACCTCTTCGAACACGTCCCATTGAACGAGGCCGGCATCGACCTGTTTGAAGGAGACGAGCGTTGCACCGGCGAACTCCTGATGAATGGAGTGGGCTACGCCGACCTCGTCTGTGTCTTGGGTGAAAACCAGCTCGGCCTCGACCTCATCGAGCACCTGCGACCACTCGACACCCTCATGGTCCACCACTTCGACGAACTCACCGAGGACCTTCTCTTCGCTGGCCGCCACGATCCTGACGAAGCCATCGCCCGCATCCATCCGGCCTCCACCCGTGCATGGGGCGGACCTGAGGCGGAAGGCGTGTGGACCCTCGACTTACATTCAGACCGGCCTTTCCATCCCGAGCGTCTCGCCAATGATGCGGCGATGCTTGCACCGCAAGGGGTCTGCGCGCGAGGCTGCTTCTGGATCCCGTCGCGCCCCACAATGGTGGGAACGTGGGAAGTCAGTGGCGGCGGCGCCTCAGTCGGGTCAGCAGGAGAATGGGTGGGCAATGCTTTCACTCACCTGGTCGTTACAGGAACCGGCCCACAGTCAGACAAACAGATGATCCTGGATGCTTTCGAATATCTTTTAATGACCGAAGAAGAAATGACTCAGGCTCTGCAATGGGTGGGCGTCGATGACGGAATGACTTCCTGGTTCGAAGGGTGATCTAGCAGCCTACGCCAACGTATTGAGCCGAATCTGCGTACTCTTGACCCCGGAAGGACCGGCAGACAAGGAGCAGCGATGGCCACGATCGAGACCATCAAAGCAGGCACCCGCATCTGCCATGAGATCGAGATTAAGAAGTCTCGGTTCATTGCCACCATCGCACGCACAGATTCTGTCCAAGACGCGCGCGCCCTCATTGATGAGGTCAAGGCCAGCCACCCGCAAGCCCGTCACAACTGTTCCACCTACCTGATTCACGCCGACGGTCTGAATCCTCAGCAGCATTCCAGCGATGATGGGGAGCCATCTGGCACTGCAGGAACTCCCATGCTTGAGGCCCTGCGACTTGCCGGTGTATGGAATGTGACAGGCGTGGTCACCCGATATTTTGGAGGCATTCTTCTGGGCGGCGGCGGCCTGATCCGCGCCTACTCGTCAGCAGTTTCCGAAGCGTTAGCGCTGTGCCCACGAGCACACCTGGCCGACCTGCACATCTTGGAAACACAACTCAATCCCGGCGACGCTGGGCGCATTGAAGCCGAGTTACGGGCCACCGGCGCCCACGTCCTGGGCACAGACTGGGCCAGCAAAGTCGCGTTACGCATCGGCGTTTACGAGGGCGAGCTGGGATCCTTCGACAATCTCCTGGCCGAGTTGACCAGCGGTGTTGCAAAGTTTCAACACGTGGGCACTGAGCAAATTGAAGTGGACGGCCCCTCCAACCAGGAATAGGGTGGCACACGTGAACGCCATGATCTGCATGAACTTAGGGCCCTGCCACCGTGCGGCCTCGTCCATGGCATCTATCTGCACCTGTCCTAGGGGCGAATGACCCTATTGGGTACACCTCTGTGTGCCGTCATTCGCCCTCGTTGCCGGTCTGAACGGCGCGGCCCACAAGCCGACTTCCCACTTTTCTGAACCCACCCATTTACGGAGAAATTATGTCTCGCATTGCTTCCAACGTCGCCGACCTCATCGGCGGATCTCCCCTCGTCCGCATCAACAAGGTCGCCGGCGAAGGCGTAGACGTCGTCGCCAAGGTTGAAGCCTTTAACCCCGGTTCGTCGGTCAAGGATCGTATTGCCCGTTCGATCATCGATGCCGCTGAGGCTTCCGGCCAGCTCAAGCCCGGGGGCACCATCATCGAAGCCACTTCGGGTAACACCGGTTTGGCTTTGGCCATGGTGGGTGCAGCTCGCGGTTACAAGGTCGTCATTGTCATGCCGTCTTCCATGTCCGTGGAGCGCCGCGTAATCGTGCGCGCCTTTGGTGCAGAACTGGTACTAACTGATGCCAAGGGCGGCGTTTCTGCTGCCGTGGCCGAGGCCGAGCGTATCCGCGATGAGCGTCCCGGCTCGATCATTGCCTCCCAGTTCACCAACCCTGCCAACCCCGCTGCACACGTGGCCACCACCGGCGAGGAAATCTGGGCAGACACCGACGGTCAGATCGACGTCTTCGTTGCTGGTGTGGGCACGGGCGGCACTATCTCTGGTGTGGCCGAGGTGCTCCACCGTCACAACCCCGACATTAAGATCATTGCCGTTCAGCCCGCAGAGTCTCCTCTGCTGTCAGGCGGTCAGCCTTCCCCTCACGGTATCCAGGGCCTCATGCCGAATTTCGTCCCGGATACCTACAACGTCAAGGTCGTTGACGAAGTGATCTCCGTTGCTTCAGACACTGCTATCGAGTTTGCGCGACGCGCTGCCGCCGAAGAGGGCCTACTCGTTGGTATTTCTTCGGGAGCTGCCCTGGCCGGAACCGCTGAGATTGCAGCCCGCCCCGAATTCGCAGGCAAGAAGATCGTCACAGTTTTGCCCGACACCGGTGAGCGTTACCTTTCGACGAAGCTCTTCGAAGACCTTCGCGACTGATCACCCTTTAGACTCGTCCTCGGGACCTCGCTTGATGGGCAAGGACCCGGGGGCGTTTCACCCTCGCAGCCCTCACGATAAGACTGAGAGTCACCCATGCCACTGCTGCCCCGCACGGCCATCCGCCTCTTCAAAGAGGATCTGCAGACCGCCCGCAGGCGCGACCCTGCGGCCACCAGCACCCTTGAGGTTGCATTGGCATATCCGGGGGTTCACGCGCTGTGGGCTCACCGCGTCTCTCACGCCCTGTGGAATCGCGGCGCTCACACGCCCGCGCGCGTCTTGTCTTCCATTAGCCGTACCTTTACCGGCGTGGACATTCACCCGGGCGCCAAGATTGGACGCAGGGTCTTTATCGACCATGCCACCGGCGTCGTCATTGGTGAAACAACTGAGGTTGGCGAGGACGTCGTGATCTTCCACGGCGTAACCCTGGGTGGCGTATCAATGAATCCCGGCAAGCGTCATCCCACTGTGGGATCACATGTGATGATCGGTGCGGGTGCAAAAGTTTTGGGGCCGATCACTTTGGGTGAGGGCGTCAAAGTAGGCGCCAACGCCGTGGTCACAAAGGATGTTCCCTGTGGGAAAGTGGCCATCGGTGTGCCTGCCAAGCTGCGACCCAACCCGGAGAAAAAGCCTGAGGATCAAGATCTGATCGTCGATCCTAACTACTTCTTTGACGAGCCTGAACTCTATATCTGAGCAGGAGTCCTAGCTGAGTCGGAGCCTGAGCTGCACAAATGCCCAGCCCAGGCCTCCTAGAATCGAGCGGACCGGCATTTTTGCATGGCACAGCCGGACAGAGTGATACCCGTCACCTATGCTTGGGTCATGGAACAGCGAACGTTACAAGCCCAGTTGGATGCGTTGGCCGAAACCGCCCGCCCTGCGGGTGTTGAAATTGCCACGCTGACCCAGTACGACATCCCCACCCTCGCAGTCCTCACCCTGGATGCCTACGGGGAGCCCACCACGCCAGAAAATCTCCTGGAAACCTCCGAAGAACTACGCCTCACCTTCGAAGGAGCTTTCGGCGAAACCACCGAAGACTCATTCGTTGGCGCATGGGATGGAGGAAGCCTCGTCGGAGCGATCCTGGTCGTCAAAGAATCCCCGTGGGACGATGCACCCGACGGCCCCTTCGTCACCGACCTCGTCGTAGACCCTGAATATCGCAGGAGAGGAATCGCCACCGCCCTCGTCAACGAGGTCGCCCAACGCTGTCAAGCCTGGGGATACGACAACCTTTCACTCCGCCTCGACGCCAGCCACGGGGACGCTTCCAAGCTCTACAACATGCTGGGCTTTGAGGAAGTAGACGGTTAACTCCTACCGCCAGCGCAAAGCTAGCCCCCCACACACAGAAGTGGCCACCGCTACCCCAGCGGCACTCCCTTGCGGTAGGCGCGACCTTACCGTTGGCACGACGGACACCAAAAGAGGCGCCGATTCTGCATGAGTGCTTCGCGCACGAGCGTGCCACAACGAAGGCAGGGGCGCCCGGTGCGATGGTAGACGTACCAGCGTGACGCTTCCTCATCGCCTTCAATCGGCGGGTTGGGAGCCTCATCAGGGTCCATGGTCTCTAACCTGCCCGCAGCCAAACCACGATTCATCAGGTCACAGATCAGCACCCAAAGCTCGCGCAGGCGCTTGACGGAGATGTTCGCGCCCTTGCGGTAGGGAGATATTCCCGCCAAGAAAAGGGCGTCAGCTCGATAGATATTGCCAACTCCAGCGATAATCGACTGGTCCATGACAATCTCGCCAATATTGCGTTTCTTCGCGTGGGCCACGGAAGCGAAACGCTCCATCGCCTCAGTGTCGTCTCGAGCCCCCTCATCTAAGGGATCGGGCCCAAGTCTGGCTTCAACAGTTTCGCGTTCCTCATCTGAAATGAGTTCACAGCGATTAGGGCCGACCAGGTCTGCCACAGCGTGATCGTTGTAGAAACGCAGGCGTACCTGGCCGACCGGTTCTGGAGGTTCCCACGTGCCAGCCTCAGCCTGACCATAGCCTTCGCCCCAGCGAGTCTCCGAGTGCCCATCCCACTGTCCTTTAGGCACAGGAGCAATGCGGTGGACCACGCCATGGCCCTCATCGACCAGAGTTTCATCGCCGTTAAAACGCCACCAGCCGTACAGTCCCAGGTGGACGTGCACCCAGTCTTGGGGCCAAGAACCCGCCGCATCCGCAGGCACAAAACCAATGAACATGTGTTTGCCGTGGACTCGGACACGTTCCACAATCATGCCGTCGAGGCGCTCGGTCGCTCGGGCAAAACGCCCTTGCGGGGACGAGGCCGAAACCTCACCCCCAACGAAGAGCTCATTCAAAGTTCCAGCGAGCCGCCGGACTGCATCTCCTTCAGGCATATCACTTAGGAATGACGACGTTGACCAGGCTGGGCACCCGCACGATCACCTTGAGAGGATCGCGTCCCTCCAGAGCCTTAACGATGGGGCCCTGAGCCAACGCCATTTCACGTAGCTCGTCCTCGCCAATGGAGGGAGCAACATCCATGCGCGCACGCAGTTTGCCATTGACCTGAATGATGGCTGTCACCGATTCTTCGACCAGTAATGACTCATCCTCAACTACTGGGAAAGGTTCGCGCGCCAGCGACGTCTGATGCCCCAGACGCATCCACAATTCCTCACAGATGTGAGGGGCTACCGGGGACAGCATGAGCACCAGGGCTTCAATGGCTTCGCGTGGCACGGCATCAAGCTGCGTCAAGTGGTTATTGAGCACAATGAGTTTAGAGATCGCCGTGTTGATTCGCAGATTCTCATACTCAACCGTTGCGTCAGCAATAGTGCGTGCCACCAGACGCTTCGTTTCGAGGTCTGCTGGCTCATCCACAATGGTCAGTTCGCCGGTTTCTTCGTCCACAGTATTGCGCCACAGTCGCTGCAAGAAACGCTGCGAGCCAACAACTGCGCGCGTATCCCAAGGTCGGGATACATCCAGGGGACCCATGCTCATCTCATACACACGGAACACATCTGCCCCGTATGCGTCATACATTTCGTCCGGAGTGACAATGTTCTTCAGGGACTTGCCCATCTTGCCGTACTCGCGGGTCACAGGCTCACCCTGCCAGGTAAAACCAGACTGCTCGTCACCCTCAACCTCGTCGGCCGGTACGTACTGTCCGCGCGCATCCTTGTACGCGTAAGCCTGGACGTAGCCCTGGTTAAAGAGCGTGTGGTAGGGCTCAGCGTCGGGCACGTGGCCGAGGTCGAAGAGCACCTTTTGCCAAAAACGCGAGTACAGGAGGTGGAGCACAGCGTGCTCCACGCCGCCGACGTACAGGTCCGTACCGCCGGTGGGCTTGCCTTCGCGCGGCCCCATCCAATAGTCAAGGTTTTCGGCAGATGCCAAGGCCTGAGAATTCGTTGGGTCCGTGTAGCGCATCTCGTACCAGCACGATCCTGCCCACTGCGGCATCGTGTTTGTTTCGCGACGGTACTTCTTGAGGCCATCGCCTAGATCCAGCTCCACATTGACCCACTCTTGGGCGCGGCCCAAGGGAGCCTCGGGCTCAGTGTTGGCATCGTCAGGCTCGAAGCTGCGCGGCGAATAGTCTGTGACTTCGGGCAGCTCGATCGGCAGCATCTCTTCTGGCACAGCGTGGGGCAGGCCGTCCTCATCCCAAACGATGGGGAAAGGCTCACCCCAGTAGCGCTGGCGTGAGAACAGCCAGTCACGCAGACGGTAGGTGACGGTGCGGTAGCCCAGCCCCTTGGATTCGAGCCATTGCGTCATCTTTGCTTTGGCTTCGTCCTTGCCTAAGCCATTCAAACTCACCTCGTCATTAGATGAATCTACGGCCACGCCATCACCGGTGTAAGCCGACTCACCTAGATCGTGGCTGCAGGGGTCGTCAGCTGGACCAATGGTGCGAATAATGTCGAGTTCGTACTTGCGGGCGAACTCCCAGTCGCGGTCATCGTGAGCCGGAACAGCCATAATCGCGCCCGTACCGTATCCCCACAGCACATAGTCAGCAACAAAGATCGGAACCTGGCGGCCATTGACCGGATCAATACCGAAGAGGCCGGTAAAGACACCCGTCTTGGCACGTTCCTCGTCAATACGTTCAGCATCGGTTTTGGATGCCGCTTGTGCGCGGTAGGCAGCAACTGCTGCACGAGGCGTCCTTGCGCCGTCGGTCCATGCATCCTTGGTGCCTTCGGGCCACGAATCGGGCACAGTCAGTGCGGCTTCGTCTGCCCCGTCTCCTACAGTGGCGCCACCCAGAATCGGATGTTCGGGAGCAACCACCATGAAAGTGGCGCCGAAAAGAGTATCCGGGCGGGTCGTGTAGACCTCAAGTGAGGTCTGCGATGCTCCAGCGTCTGTGGCCGCGGGAACCTCAAAGCGCACGGTGGCGCCCTCGGAACGCCCAATCCAGTTGCGCTGCATGGAACGCACCTTGTCTGGCCAGTCGATGGTGTCAAGGTCATCAGCTAGGCGCTTGCCGTAGGCGGTGATCCGCATCATCCACTGACGCAGGTTGCGTGTGAATACCGGGTAATTTCCGCGCTCGGAACGCCCCTCGGCGGTCACTTCCTCGTTGGCGAGCACAGTTCCCAGTCCGGGGCACCAATTCACCGGAGCTTCGGAGACATACGCCAGCCGGTAGGAGTCAACGGCTTTGGCTTTTTCAACCTCGTCCAGGTCACTCCACTTGCGTCCGTCTTCGAGCTCGACCTCGCCAGATTCGAGCTTGGCTCGCAATTCGCTAATGGGCCGGGCGGCACCAATAGAGCCGTCGGGCGCGGTAGCCTGCGGGTCGAACCATGAGTTGAAGATCTGCAGGAAAATCCACTGCGTCCAATGCACATAGTCGGTGTCCGTGGTGGAAAAGGACCTGCGTGAATCATGGGAGAGCCCCAGGCGGCGCAGCTGCCTGCGCATATTCGCGATGTTCTCGTCAGTAGTGATTCGTGGATGCTGGCCGGTCTGCACAGCGTATTGCTCGGCAGGCAAACCAAAAGCGTCATACCCCATCGTGTACAGGACGTTGTCGCCCTTCATGCGGCGGAAACGCGCCAAGGTGTCGGTGGCGATGTATCCCAGGGGGTGGCCAACGTGCAGGCCTTTTCCTGACGGGTAAGGGAACATGTCGAGGAGGAAGAAAGGAGGCTGATTGGCCAGTGGGCCAGCAAGGTCACCCTCGGGGTTGTCGGCGTGGAATGTTCCCTGTTCGTCCCATCGATCCTGCCACTGGGTTTCGATCTGCTGGGCGAGCTGCGCGGTGTATCGCTGCGCAGGCTCGGTTCCCGGAGTCTCAGCCATCGGGTTTCTCCCCTTTAATTCGACGATTCAAAGCCTCATCAAGAATAGGCCATCGGCGCTGCGCCGCGCCGCCACCAGCCACTAGTCGGATCGCATGCGGTGAGTGACAATGAACCCATGAGCACTGTTTTTACCAAGATCATCTCAGGCGAGTGGGCAGGCCGATTCGTATGGGCCGACGACATTTGCGTTGCTTTTGCCACCATCGAGCCCACCTCCCCCGGCCATGTCCTGGTTGTTCCGCGCGAGGAATACGACAAGTGGACCGAAGCTCCCAGTGATGTTGCTGCCCACCTCATGAAGGTTGCGCGCACGATTGGTCTGGCGCAAGAAACGGCTTTCAACGTGCCAAGGTCAGGACTTGCTATTGCCGGATTCGAGGTACCTCACACGCACCTGCACGTCATTCCCTTGCGCGATGAAACAGACATTTTGCTGTCCAAGGCTGCCAAGGCCGGTAATGAAGAACTCGATGAGGCAATGACGATTCTGCGTGAACAACTCATCGCCTCGGGGCACCGGGCACACGTTCCCGCGTCAATGAGCTCGCCCGCCCTGGGCTAATCGCTGCCCGCTACTGCGGTTGAGGTGCCGAGTCTTCGTCCACCAAGACTTGTATTGCCGCTAACTGTTCTGGGCTCAGACACACGCTTTCGCCCTCGTTGCCGTTTCTAGTCACGAGGACGAAAGTGTCTCCCGACGAGGAACGATCCTGAATCTGCACTTTGGTATCGAGCAGCAGGCCCGCCTCTTCGAGGTCGCGCAGCACCTGCGGATGGGCATCAGAAATACGGGCAACGAGGGCACGCCTGCCCACAGCTAGGCTGCCCAGGGGAACAACTTGAAGGCTGGTCACTGATCCGTCCTCACGCGGGATTGGGTCTCCATGAGGGTCGCGAGTCGGGTAGCCCAACGCCCGGTCAAGGTGTTTGAGGAGGCGATCGGACACCGCGTGCTCAAGAATTTCAGCCTCTTCGTGCACCTCATCCCAATCGAAGTCCAACTCTTCATGCAGGTAGGTTTCTAGGATTCTGTGGCGTCGAATCATACCGACGGCGACCTCGTGCCCTCGGTCAGTCAAATGCACTTTCTGGTAGGGCTCATGGAAGACCAACCCCTGGTCTTTGAGACGGCGCACATTTTCCGATGCGGTGGAGGCAACAACCCCAGCCTTAGCTGCCAATTCGTTGATTGAAACCCCCACTGCCCCGGCTTCCTGGGCTGCCCAAATGATCTTGAGATAGTCCTGTGTGACAGGGGTCTGCCAACCTTGTGACAGGGCGTCCATCAGTCGTCGATACCCAGGTCGCGGCGCAGTCGGGCAACGTGGCCCGTGGCTTTGACATTGTATTGGGCCAGCTCAACCGTGCCGTCTTTGGCAACAACAACGGTGGAACGGATGATACCCACGTAGGTGCGCCCGTAGTTTTTCTTTTCGCCCCATGCTCCCCATTCTTGGAGGATTTCGTGGTCGGGGTCCGAAACTAGGGGGAAGTTCAAAGACTCTTTGTCCGCGAACTTTTCTAGCACCGACTTCGAGTCGGCGCTGACGCCCACGACCTCGTATCCAGCGGAACGAAGCGAGTTGAGGCTGTCGCGAAAATCGCAGGCTTCTTTCGTGCACCCTGGGGTTGAGGCTTTGGGGTAAAAGTAGACGACGACCCCCTTTTGACTCTTGTCCAGAAGGTCGGCTAGCGAAAGCGAGCCAGAAGTTGAGTCGGCGGTGAAGGAGGGGGCCGGGGTACCGGTGGTCAGCTGAGTCATGGACACAGTCTAAGAAGACAACGTCCTTTGCGCAGTCTTGACCGTCGTATGCTTGCTCCTGATTGCCCCCAGCATGATGCGAATGGAGATCTTTGTGATCGAGTCTTATCCGATTCTGACCCTTGTCCCGCCGATCCTGGCGATTGCGCTGGTGATCGGAACCAAGAAAGTCATCCCTTCCCTTGCTGCAGGTGTGGTTGCAGCAGCCTTCCTGGTCGCAGACGGCGCCATTGTGGAGACAGTCAAAAAGGTGTGGGCTGCTTTCTCCCAGATTTTCTGGAGCGAGGGCGCCCCAAACTCCTACTACATCCTCATCCTGGTATTCCTGCTGACCTTGGGCATCATCACGTCGCTGGTACTCATGTCAGGTGGCACCCAGGCCTTCTCAGAATGGGCGATGACGAAGATCAAGTCGCGCCGCGGCGCCCAAGTTTTGGCCGCCGCACTGGGTACGGCCATCTTCGTTGACGACTACTTCAACGCCTTGGCGGTAGGCCAGGTGGCCCGGCCAGTGTCAGATCGCCAACGGGTCTCACGAGCCAAACTTGCCTACCTGATTGATTCCAGCTCAGCTCCGGTTGCAGTCCTGGCCCCCTTTTCGTCCTGGGGTGCGTCGATTATTGGCATTATGGGGCCGATCGTTGCTGCCGTCGGTATCCAAGTGTCTGATGCTGGGGCTTTCCTGCGCTCAGCCGGAATGAACTACTACGCCATCGCAGCTCTACTGCTGCTGTGGATCACCGTGGTTTTTGAGATTGACTTTGGTGCGATGCGACGCGAAGAAACACGTGCGGTCTCGCGCGGAGACCTATACGACCCGGAGGATCAGATTCCTGGCCAGCTCACCGATTCTCTGCCTCGCCACGAACCAGGGGCAATGCGTGCCCTCATCGTTCCCTTCGTCGTCCTCGTCGTTGGCGTCATAGCCGGCATTTTTCTCACCGGCTACCAGGCGTCGGGTTCAGCCAGTGTCCTGGACATGATGGCGAATACGGATGTGGCTCTGTCTTTGAACATTGGTGGTGCTGCCGGACTGGTTGTTGCGGCCTACTACTATTTCCGTTTCACTCATGCCGACCCCACGTTCGAAGCCAAAACCTTCGTCAAAGGAGTTTGGGAGGGTGCTCGTTCTATGCTTCCCGCAATCGAGATTCTGCTCTTCGCGTGGATGCTCGGATCGTTGATCTCTGAGCTCGGAACCGGAGACTATCTCGGTTCCCTAGTTGTTTCGGCAAATGTGTCAGCTCAATGGCTGGTGCCGCTACTGTTCTTGGTGGCTGGCGCAATGGCATTTTCTACCGGCACGTCGTGGGGGTCTTTCGGTATTCTACTGCCGATTGCCGGGGAGATCATGGGTGCGGTGCCCGAGGGCGCCCAGTGGTTGCTTCCATCCTTTGGAGCGGTGCTCGCCGGAGCCGTGTGGGGTGATCACTGCTCGCCTATTTCGGATACAACGATCCTGTCGAGTACGGGGGCGGGCTGCAATCACATCACTCACGTCAATACTCAGCTGCCCTACGCTCTTCTTGGTGCTACCGGCTCACTTCTGGGATACGTGGTGTTTTCAGCCACGGGGTCAGGCATCGGCGGCCTAGCCGTGATGATCGTGGTGACCTGCGCCTTAGCCGGCGTGATCGGGTGGAAGATGCCGCTAATTGACTCAGATCGTTCACTGGATGTCGGATCCATCACACCTGCTATCAGTCATTCAAACGACTAAGTACCTTCAACGCCGCCGATGTCTGTCTATACGAAGGATCGGGACCAAGCCAGTCGCCTCTATGCGATCGACTGGCGCCGCCAATGCACGCTTCTAGGTTCTCAAAAATCACGTTGGGCGGTTCCTCTGGTAGACGTGATGCTCTCAGCTCTAGTTCTCATAATTGCGGTGATTGACGCTGAGTTCCTCGTCAAGTTTGGTCCGCTTCCGACCTATGTGGCTAGCTTTATCCTCACCCTCATCATCGCTGTTGCTCAGTTCATTCGGCGCACAGCGGTTCGCACTTCATTCGTCATTACTGCATTGGCGCTGATCGCCTTGGGTATTCTATTAGCTGTTTCGCCGGTGCCTCTAGGTTTATCTCCGGTCTATCTCACAGCTCTGACGACCCTGCATGCAGTAATCCGTTGGGATGGAGCGAAGCAGTGGTGCAGAACGGCCGTCGCCCTCGCAATCCTCGGAAGCCTCGCGAATCCTCTCCTCCTCTTGCGTGTGTCACCTGCTTATTCAGCGCTGACAGGTCAGATGGCCGTGGACGGTTCTGGAGGCTGGCTTATCACTGTGCTGCTCGCCGCTGCTGTTTGTCTGCTTTCCGTGGCTTTGACTGCGATGGATGCCTCTGTTCGGCGCCGTCGCGTTCAAGACTGGCACCGTGAACTTGAACTGACAAAAGAGGCCGCTCGCCAAGCCACCGCCGCTGAAGAACGTCTCCGATTGGCTCGTGAACTACACGATCTGGTCGGCCACAGTTTGACTGCGATCAAAGTCCAGGCCGCATCCGCTCTGGTTGTTTCAAGCGAGGAGGACGCATCACCAGCGCTCAAACTCATTGAGGAGACAGCCGCATCTTCACTTCAAGAAGTCCGCGAACTCGTGCGGCTTTTACGCGGCGTTGGAGACATCGAACCGTCAGCAAGCCTGAGTGCTCTCAGAACGGAAGTCGATCGATTTCAATCGGTCGGACTGGCGTTGACTGCCCACATATTGGATTCAAATGAGATCACAATGGCTGACACACAATGGACACGGATGCAACGCCTCGCTGTCTTGCGCGCCACCCAAGAGGGGTTAACAAACGCGCTCAAACATGGCGACGGAACAGCCACTGTGCACGTCAGCATTGATACAGGGTGGTGCGTCATCTGCGTGACTAATCCTTTGCGTTCGGCTGCACTCACAACGGCAGCACAAGCAGGTACGGGATTGGACGGTTTACGTGAACGAATGCGATTGGTTGGCGGAGCGATGACAACAGAATTACGCCAAAATTCGACAATCCCCGTCTTCATATTGAAAGTACGAGTGCCTGTCTCCACCCAACCCTTAGACAGCATTTCAGCTAATTCCAGTCAAACAGAACACCAGAACAATGACGGTATTAACTAAATCAGCAACTCATGCGCCTTTGAATGACACACAACGATTGATCCGCATTCTCATCGTTGATGACCAAGAGCTTGTACGCAGCGGCTTCGAAATACTTCTCAATTCCCAACAGGACCTGCACGTCATCGCAAGCGCAGCTAACGGGGCTGAAGCGCTCGACATCATACGAACGCGCAGCACTGAGATCGACATGGTTCTACTCGACATACGGATGCCCGTCCTCGATGGTCTCGGTGTACTTCGCGCGGCCCGTAAAGAGCATGCATTGGCAGATCTCCCCTTCCTTATCCTGACAACTTTCGATGAAGAGCACCTCATCCTTGGCGCGCTGCGTGCGGGAGCTCGAGGCTTCTTACTCAAGGACGCGAGCCCTGCTGTACTTCTTGAAGCTGTACGTACGATCGCTGCAGGCGGCGCATGGCTGGACCCCGCTATTACGGGCACGGTCTTGTCTCACTTAGGGGATGCCCCGGATGCGGACTCGAATAATTTTGCTCATTCGCGCACTCCAGCAGAATCCGCCCCCACACATCACCAGCAATCATCACCAATAAACGATGCTCTTCATGAACCCTTGACTGATCGTGAGCGTGACGTCCTCAACCTGGTGTGCGAAGGACTGACGAATGTGGCTATTGGGCAACGGCTTTTCCTAGCAGAATCAACGATTAAAACACACGTCAAATCAATTCTAGGAAAAACTGGCTGTTCCAATCGTGTTGAACTGATTGTGCATGCTTATCGCACGAACCTCGTCGCTATACATTGAGCCTCCGCCTTAGGGAGGAGACGGATACTCTCAAGACGCAACATCGGGTACTCAAGGGGGATCCGCCCACCTTGAGTTATCAGACAAGCTGGGGCGTATGGATACCTCAGCAGTTTTAGGCAACTCCACTCTTACTGGACTTACCCTACGCAACATCACGTGTTCTTATGGTCGCCACACGGTTTTACATGCTTTGAATCTGACCGCCAAGCCGGGTCGAATTTATGCACTGCTTGGCCCCAATGGTGCTGGCAAATCAACGGCGTTATCAGTTGCCCTGGGCCTATTGAAACCCAAGACTGGTCACGTTGAGATTCTCGGGAAGCCCTGGAGCCGTACGGCTCTATCTCACGTGGGTGCTTCTATCAACGGTCCTGCACTTTTCCCCCAGTTATCTGCACGAGGCAACCTCCTTGTTCACTGCCAGCTCACAGGTACGGACCCAGATGTCATCGATCCTGTCTTGAACGTCGTCAACCTTTCAGGGGTTGGACGTAAGCGAGCCAAGAGTTTTTCCATGGGAATGCAGATGCGCTTAGCTCTAGCGATTGCCATGATCACCGACCCTGAGGTTTTAATTCTTGATGAGCCGCAGAATGGTCTCGACCCGCAGGGCATCATCGAGCTGAGAGACCTTTTGCGTTCTCTGGCTCAATCCGGAAAAACGGTTGTTGTCTCCAGTCACCAGCTTGGTGAGATGACCCGTATGGCCGATGACGTGGGCGTGCTTGTTGCAGGTCGTCTTGTTTATGAAGGCGCTCTTGATGGGTTGGCTGATCGGACAAGTTCAACAAGTTTGGAAGAGGCTTACCTTTCTCTTGTGTCGACAGCTGTCCCCCAGGAGGGTCTGAGGTGAAGAAGACTCGTCCACACGTCATACGCGCTGAACTTATTCGCCAACATCGTACTTTTACCTTGGGCGCTAGCCTTGTGAGCCTGGCGGTTACAGCATTTTGCATGTACATGGCAGCCGCAACCGTTGATAGTGGGCTCGCCTACGCTCAGGGACGCTGGAATGGCAACATCCTGGGTTGGTTGTCCTTTTATCCATTCGCGGTGTTGATCCCACTAGGGATGCTCATGGGAGCACTGTGCCAGTATCGCGAGCAACGCTGGCGCGAGGGCGGAACAGGATGGCGTAGCGTAAACCCCCAACGCGTTGTCTTAGCACGGATCGGTGTACTTACTCTGGGATCTTTCCTGTGCCAGCTCACGGTATTCTTTCCTATCCTCATTCAGTCTCTTGTCGTAGGTGAAGGTTTGGGGCCTGTCAACACATGGATGGCTCTTTTGTTTCTGTTCACACTTTCACAATCAGCAGGCGCAGCTTGGGGACTCTTATTCGCTCGTTTTGCCGGTGGAGCTAGTGTTGCAGTCGCCCCAGCCGTGGGTTTCATATGGTCGATGGCCGGTGCAATCCAAGCAGAAGGCGACTCATGGCTGGTTCAGCCGTGGGCGTGGCTACCACATTCTTTGCTTCCTTTACTGGGCGTACACGGCAACTCAATTAATCTTGAGCCCGGTGCGCAGGCGTGGACCTATCCGGTCTGGCCAGCCTTTCCTCTCACTGTCCTCATAGGCACGATCCCCGTGGTTGTTCTAGGTCTATTGGGCAATCTAACGAGTAGTAAACGCGAAGCTCTATCCAGAATAAAGAGCAATCCTTTACCTGATGAGCTGGTCACGAACGCAGTTAGTTCTAGCGACGCGAGACAACCTTCCATCCACAGAGAAGACATTCCTGTACGTCATCCTCGACGCCGGTGCTCTCTGGCCCTTATTCGGACACTTCCGTGGATTGTGTGGCTGTCGCTCAGCGTTGTACTCGTTGTCATCTTGACAACGATTAGGTTGACCTACTCCCCCAGCAGAGCGCTCGACGTACTCGGCCTCGTTGGAGTGCCAGTAGCGAGCTCCATTGTTGGAACTATGACTTGGCGTGCCGTCAGTGAACCCTGGCGCAGTCTGCTGACAAGAGACAGTCCAACACGCATGATCCTGGTACTGGTAGCGATTCCGTCTGGTGTACTCTCCCTCGTCTTCCTTGCAGCAGGGTTAGTAACTGGTTTCGATCAAATACCGTTGTCCTCAACCACAAATACGACTCCGTCATTCTCAGGAGTCCACATGCTATTGCTCCTGCCTTTCATTACCTGGATGCTCACCACTGTTTCGATGGCATTAACACAGCGATTCGGTATCGGGATTTCAGTTGCCGTAACTGTGGTGGGAGTACTTGATTCCCTCGTCATCGCAGGCAACGAAACGCTTTCATCCTATTTCTGGCGTTTAGCTCCCTGGGGCTGGGCCACCACCGCTGGAATGTACCCGAACTTGTGGCCCCAAATTGTCCTCTTGAGTGTCCTCGCAACCACTGTGGCATTGGGAATTCTCATAACAGGCTCCGGTAAAGCATCGACAATTCACGCCCAGTGACACCCAAGATTATGTACGCCACCCCTGTGTCGGAGCATCCGGTACGCGAGATGGGACTCGAACCCACACGTCAAAGACACTGGAACCTAAATCCAGCGCGTCTACCAATTCCGCCACTCGCGCGCCCATCTAGTGTAAGGGCAAGTTGGGCCAAGGTGGGAATCGAGCTCAACGGCGGGCAGTTGAAGAAATGGTTGCCTCACCCAGAACCCGGGTGCCTCGGTAGACAACCAAAGACTGTCCGGCTGCGACTCCCCGCAGTGGTTCAGCCAATTCCACCGTCAGGCCCACTCCCCCATCCGTGTGCGTCAAAGAGGCGACGGGGACGGGAGCACCGTGAGCGCGAACCTGGACAAAAAGCTCGGCATTGTCAGAGGCATCGTCGTCGGACGCCAACCACACGGCATCCGTGGACTCAATGTGGTTGACCGACAAGAGTTCTGCAGCTCCCACAACAACCTGGTTCGAGGACGGTCTGGTTTCCAGCACGTAGCGAGGCCGGCCGTCGTCTGCAGGCTGCTCAATACGCAATCCTTTTCGCTGGCCGACCGTGAAGTTCCAATACCCGCGGTGGGTACCCAAAACCTCGCCATCGACGGACACAATCTCGCCCTCGTCGTCGCCCAGATGAGCACGCAGGAATCCTTGCGTGTCCCCGTCGGGAATGAAGCAGATGTCGTACGAGTCAGGCTTATTGGATACGCCCAGGCCCAGACGTTCAGCCTCGTCACGAACCCACGCTTTCGATGGGGCATCTCCTAAGGGGAGCACCACCCGAGACAATTCCTCTGGCCCCATGATCGCCAGGACATAGGACTGGTCTTTGAGGGAATCGGCTCCACGATGTAATTCCGGCCCATGAGCGCCATCAACAATCGCGGCATAGTGGCCGGTACACACGGCATCAAACCCCAGAGCCTTCGCACGCTGCGCCAGCTCACGGAACTTGACGAATTCGTTGCAGCGCACGCACGGGTTGGGGGTGTGCCCAACCCGATACTGCTCAACAAAATCTGCGATCACCGTTCGTTCGAACTCCTCAGCCAAGTCCCACACGTAGAAGGGAATGCCAATGATTTCAGCCGCACGGGCAGCATCTCCCGCGTCTTCAATGGAGCAGCAGCCGCGTGACCCGACCCTACATTGGGCAGGCTCTGAGGAAAGAGCCATATGCACTCCAACCACCTCGTGGCCAGCTTCCACCGCTTTAGCGGCTGCAACCGCAGAATCAACCCCGCCCGACAAGGCTGCCAAGACCTTCACCTCTTACTCCTTCCGGACTGCACGTGCTCAACTTGATCGAGCGACTGGCCAGCGCGAATAGCCTGGGGCAAAGCCGTTAAGAACGCGTCAATATCGTCTTCGGTTGTGTCAAAACCTGTTGAGATTCTCAAGACCCCCAGCGCCTGTTCTTCACTTCGTCCCAAGCGCATGACTATTGCCGATGGGCGGGTCACTCCCGCATGGCACGCCGAGCCAGCAGACACCATAACCCCAGCCATATCCATGGCCATCAACACGGCTTCTGGCCGCGAGGTTGGCAAAGACAGGTGGATGATCGCAGGGCAAGCACAGTTAACCGGCACAGTCGTTGCCACACCCGCGGGCAATCCTGCGATGAGGCGGTCACGCAAAAGTGCAGCCTTGCGGGTCCATTCATCTCGCCTCTGGACACTCTCTTCGAGGGCGGCCGCCAAGGCGCATGCTCCAGCAACGTCTGGTGTTCCTGAACGCAGACCGCGTTCGTGTCCTCCCCCGGGCCGGTCTGTGGACAGTGGTACTCCCCTGCGTGCAAGCAACACACCTGTGCCCACGGGCGCCCCCACTTTGTGTCCACCAACAGTGAGCAAATCCAAACCGGATTCCTCAAAGTTCACGGCGACCGTTGTCACGGCCTGAGCAGCGTCACTATGGACCAGAGGCCGCGAATCGCCGTGAGCCTCGTCGCCGTCATGGAGGCCGCGAACGAGCTCAGAAACGGGTTGGATTGTTCCAATCTCAGAAGACACCCATGCCATCGAGGCCACAGCGATCGTGTCACGTGTCGACGCGAGGGCGTCCTGGCCAATAATGCTGACTCCATCTTGCCCGAGGGGAAGCGTCCGCCACGCAAAGCCCTCACCTTCTAGGAGAGCCTGCTGCTCGGCCACCGCGTCATGTTCCACGAGCGAAGACAAAACCACCGTGCGGGCGTCATCTTTCTTGCGTATGCCGCGCGCTGCGCCCACGACACCGAGAGCATCGGATTCGGTAGCCCCCGACGTCAAAATCACCTCGTGTCGATCTGCTCCCAAAGCTGAGCCGATGCGCTCGCGGGCATCCTCGAGCATCCGTCGGGCAGTGCGCCCGCCGGAGTGAAGGGCCGCGGGGTTTCCTGGGACCACGCCTAAATCGCGCTGTGCTCGTGTCCAGGCTTCGAGGGCCCGCTGGCTGATAGGAGCCGTTGCTGCGTAGTCGAGGTAGTGCATCACTGTTGCAAACGGGCCTGTTTGATGTATTCAATAGCCTGGGGAACGACCTCGAACAGATCCCCCACAACCCCAAAATCAGCGAGCTCAAAGATCGGAGCATCCGGGTCGTCGCACACGGCAACGATGTGGTTGGACGCCTGCATGCCGACGGTGTGGTGGATGGCGCCGGATACTCCCAAGCCAACGTAGAGTTGCGGTGACACGCTGACGCCGGTCTGGCCGATCTGGCAGGACCGCGGAACCCAGCCTTCGTCGGTGGCCACTCGTGTGGCACCCACAGCCCCTCCCAGGAGCTGAGCAAGTTCCTCAACCGGACTGAAGTCTCCTTCCGTACCGCGACCACCCACAACAACGACGGGTGCCTCATTGAGACTCACTGAGGCATCGGTGTCACGTTTGCGACTCGAAATAACCTCGACCGCTCGGGCTTCGGGGGTAAAGCTGACGGGAATGGGAGTGACTTGGGCGGGCGCAGTTCCTGGAGCAAGTTCAAGATCTGCTGTGGCGCCCGAACGCACTGCAATGATCGCGGTCGGCGAGGACACCTGCAGTGTGGTCGACCATGTACCGGCCAACACAGTCTTGGTCGCATAGATGTTTCCCTCAGCAATGTGCACCGACGATGCATCCACGACCGCTCCGCAGCGAAGCCTCGTGGCAAGGCGAGAAGAAATCTGACGGCCTCGATAGGTTGAGTCAATGAGTACGAGACGGTAGGTGTCTGCACCCAGGCAGGCCTCTACTGCATCGGCAGCAACGGCGGATGTGCGCGGATTGAGCCCGCCCAAGTCGGGTGTCCAAATGCGTTGGAGAGCAGAAATCTGGAGGGATTGGGCGTCGTTGTCTGATCCCAACCAGACTGCGTCAATGGGTCCGGTAGTCAGCCGCGACGCCAAAGTAACCAAACGCAACGATGCGTGGGTTGCTTGCGGTTTTGCCGCGTCTTCCTGGGGGTCAAGGAGAATGAGGATCGGAGCATCTAACAATTCGTTCACCTCACTTCACCACTTCCAAGATATATTGCGCCAGGCGTACCCCACCGTGCCCAGAATCCGTCACAATCACCGGTTCAGTGTCACGGGTGGTCTGGTGAGCATCGACGACGTGAACCCGTGCTGGTTTGCTCTGGACGAAGGACTGATCAAGATGGGGCGCAATGTCATCCAGATTCCACTGGTCCATTGGTTTCGAGCGCGCTGCTTTCATGGCAGCGAAGGCAGGATATCGAGGTTCATTGATTTGGTCGGTAACAGATACCACAGCAGGCAGAGAAGCTCGTAGAACTTCCTCATACCCATCGGTGTCGCGAGCGATCTGGACACTCTTCGAATCCAGGTTGAGATCTAACTGATGGGCGAGGCCGAGCATCGGATAGCCAAGATTGGCAGCAAGGGCCGCAGGCAGCATCGATGTCATGGCATCAAGGGAGGCCATTCCGGTGGCGACTAGATCGACGGGCGTTTCGGCATGAAGTGCGCGAATAGCTGCGGCAAGGACGGCTGCGGTGCCGACGGCATCTGCTGATTCAAGGTGATCATCACTAATGAGGACGCCCCGATCCGCCCCCATTTGGAGCGCTCGTATGAGCGCGTCTTGGGCGTCCTCGGGCCCCATTGTTAAGGCAATGACCTCCCCGCCATGCTTTTCGCACAGGCTCACAGCCTCTTCAATAGCGTTTTCGTCAAGTTCGTTCAGCACATCATCTTCGCCGCGCACAATACAGCCATCGTCAATTCGACGGTCCGACTGCGTGTCTGGGACATGCTTGACGCACACAACAACTCTCATGGTTCATAGCGTGCCACAACCCTGCACTCCCTCCCCGCTCAGATCCGAGTCCATGAGGATTTGCACATGTGACGATCCTTCCCATGCCGGTAAGGGATACTGAAAGAGCGTCATCTATGATCTGTTCGTTCACGACTCATATTCAACGATTGGTAGACGAAAAGAAGGGGATGTCTAGTGCCGCTCTCAGCAACGTCGGAGCACCGCACCACCTCCATCGACGCAACAGTCCCAAACTCTTTGCCTGGGCGACTTGGCGTTCGCCCCAACGCCGGCGGACTCGACGTTTCAGTGGTGGCTCGCAAAGCGTCAGGCGTCGATTTCTGCGTCATCGGCGACGATGGGTCCGAGACACGCTATCGACTCCTTGGGCCCCTTGAAGGTGTCTGGCACGCCCACATTCCCGGCCTCGGCCTGGGGACACGCTACGGCTTCCGCGTCCACGGCACCTGGGACCCCGAAGGCGGCCTCTTCCACAACCCTGCCAAACTCCTCATTGACCCCTACGCCAGGGGCCTCGAGGGAGTTGTGGATATGGGGCCGGAAGTTTACGCTCACAGCGTCGACGACGATCTCTACCCGTCGACTTTCCCCTGGCAACGATCCCCCTTGGACTCTCGCGGTCATACTCCCCTAAGCGTCGTCACAGCTGAATCTTTCCCCGTGGCCCCTAAACCGCGTATCCCCTGGTCACAAACAGTGATCTACGAAATCCATGTCAAAGGATTCACAAAAAATTTCCCCGGAGTCCCAGAAGAATTACGAGGAACATACGCCGGCCTCGCCCACCCCGCGACTGTTGCCTACCTCAAAGACCTTGGTGTCACATCAATCGAGTTGCTCCCCATCCACGCCAAGTGTGACGAGACGTTCCTCACCGAACGTGGGCTGACCAACTACTGGGGATACTCCACTCTCAACTATTTCGCGCCCGAGCCCAGTTACGCCACCGCTGCTGCCCGCGAGCGCGGCGTCCAAGCAGTCGTCGATGAGTTCCGAGGAATGGTGTCGATTCTTCACGAGGCCGGACTCGAAGTCATCCTGGACGTCGTGTACAACCACACGTGCGAGGGCTCGGATTCTGGCCCATCGTTGTCGTGGCGAGGGCTGGACTCAGACCTGTACTACCGCCATACCAATACCCGCCCCACTCAGATGATTGATGTGACCGGCTGCGGTAATACCGTCAATGTTGATCAGCCACGCACCATGCAGATGGTCTTGGATTCGCTTCGATACTGGAGCGCTGAAGTGGGAATTGACGGTTTCCGTTTTGACTTGGCTGCGACTCTGGGCCGTTTTTCGACCGGATTCACCCCATTACATCCCCTCCTCATAGGGATGGCTACCGATCCTGAACTTGGTAATTCCAAGCTCATCGCAGAACCCTGGGACGTCGGCCCAGGGGGTTGGCAAACGGGAAGTTTCCCTGCTCCTTTCTCGGAGTGGAATGACCACTACCGTGGAGTCTTGCGAGGATTCTGGCTCTCGGATATTCGTACCTTGGCTACCGGAGGACTGCCCGCTGGGCCGACCGACCTTGCCACCCGCATATCGGGTTCGCAGGACGTGTTTGAGCACGGGGTGGGACGCTTACGAGGACCGCGCGCATCAATCAATTTCATCACTGCCCACGACGGCTTCACACTCGCGGATCTGACGTCCTACGACCGCAAGCACAATATGGCCAATCTGGAAAATAACCGAGATGGTTCAGATGACAATAGGTCGTGGAACCACGGAGTCGAAGGAACCGTCGCTGCCACCTTTGATGGGGCCGACCTCGACCTCGATCCAGTTCCGCTTGCAGATGCATCCACGACGGCGCTGCGCCACAGAACCCAGCGCAATATGCTGACATCTCTTTTTATTTCTGCCGGCACTCCGATGCTTTTGGGGGGCGATGAGTTTGGGCGCACCCAGTACGGCAATAACAATGCCTACTGCCAAGACTCACCAATTTCCTGGGTTGACTGGGAGCTTGAGGATTTCCAACACGATCGCATCGACTTCATGCGATGGTTGATTGCATTGCGGCGCGCTCACAGGGTGTTGCGTCCAGATACCTTTGCTACCGGCCAGATTTGGGTGGGAGACACGATTCCAGATCTGTCCTGGTGCACGGCCGAGGGTATGCCCATGCCTGAAAATGGTTGGCACGACTGCACGAACCGGACTTTCCAGATGTTGCGTTCGGGGGTGCCTAGTAAGGATCATGACGCCCTCGTCATTGTTAATGCCACCCTTCAAGATCGGGAAGTCACCTTGCCTGGAGGCCATGGTCTGGACTGGATGGTAACCATTAACACCGGATGGAAGAACATTGCAGACGGTGGCATTACCAGAGACACCGATCCTGTTTCGCTGTCGCATGACCTTGAGCAGATCCCGTCAAGTTCCACCATTGGTGTCGAAGCTCTGTCAATGCTCGTGCTCTTATCGGATATTCCCGCTCGCCCCATGGGTTAAGGATCGGTCTGAGAGCCCGAGTCCGGGCGCTGTCACGGTAGGCTGGGACTATGACTAGCACTGAAGACGCCCTCGCTTATTCCACCTCCGATGCGTCCTTGGCCCGCTCAAAGGCCAGGTCTGCTCAAATCGAGGTAGCAATTGATGAAGATCCGTCACGCTTCAGGATCCTCACGGGTGATCGCCCAACTGGACACCTGCATCTCGGCCACTATTTCGGAACTCTGCGTAATCGAGTTCTCCTGCAAGATCGCGGTGTCGAAACCTGGGTTCTAGTCGCCGACTATCAGGTCATTACAGACCGTGATGGAGTCGGGCCGATTCGCGAACGGGTACTCGGTCTAATCGCTGACTACTTGGCTGCTGGAATTGATCCGCAGCGTTCAACGATCTTCAACCATTCAGCTATTCCCGCTCTCAACCAGTTGATGCTGCCTTTCTTGTCGGTGGTCACCGAATCCGAATTGCATCGCAATCCGACGGTGAAGTCTGAGTTGGAAGCAACTGATGGGCGGGCAATGACTGGTCTCATGCTGACCTATCCGGTCCACCAAGCCGCCGATATTTTGTTCTGCAAAGCCAACCTGGTGCCTGTGGGGCAAGACCAACTCCCCCACATTGAGCAGGCTCGCGTCATCGCTCAACGCTTTGATAAACGCTACGGGCGCGTAGTACCCGAGCGTCCCGTCTTCCCTCGCCCCGAGGCTCTGCTGTCTGAAGTTCCGTTGCTGCTGGGCACTGACGGGCAGAAGATGTCCAAGTCTCGCGGTAACACCATCGAGTTGCGGATGAGTGCCGATGAGACAGCGAAGATCCTCAAGAAAGCCAAGACCGACGGGGACCGTGTCATCACCTATGATCCGCAGGCGCGTCCCGAGGTGTCTAACCTCCTAATGCTTGCGTCCCTGGCGTCTGGTCAGGCTCCCGAAGCAATTGCGCAGTCCATTGGAGACAAGGGCGCTGGCACCTTGAAGTCCGTGGTCACTGATGCGCTCAATGACATGCTCGCTCCAATGCGTGCGCGCAGGGCGGATTTGATTGCAAATGAGGACTATCTGCTCGACGTTCTATGTGCGGGCAATGAGAAGGCTAACGAACAGGCAGATCAGACTCTCAACGAGGTGCGACAGGCCATGCAGATGATCTACTGAGTGAGCCTATTTGATCTCACACAGGGCCCCTGAGTTACGTACTCAGGGGCCCCTACGTATGTGTATTAGAGGCTTTCCAACAGCACCTCAGGAACGCTTGACCTTCGTAGATTCGTTGAAATATCGGGCATAAACTCCTGCCATGACAACGTGCGCCCAGCATCTTTCAACCGTCGAAGTTGGACAGTCAACCCCGACACGCTCACACCCCGCAGAGCAATCTTTGGCATCGCGGCTCAACTGGCTGCGAGCAGGTGTGCTCGGCGCCAATGACGGCATCGTCTCCATCTCCGGCCTGTTGATTGGTGTTGCGGCAGTCGATTCCACCGATACTCGTGCCATCCTTATCGCTGGAGTTGCGGGAATCGTGTCGGCAGCACTATCAATGGCGGTCGGCGAATACGTGTCAGTTTCGGCTCAACGCGACGCTGAACGCGAAGTCGTTGCACGGAAAACTCGCGAGCTAACAGTTAATCCCCAGGCAGCTCAAAAGCGTCTAGCCAATGCGTGGATTCAACGCGGTCTCACCCAGGAGACAGCCGACCTGGTGGCTCAAGAACTCAGCCAGGCTGATCCTTTGCGCGCCCACCTTGAGATCGAACACCGTATTGATTCTGACGACCTGACCAGCCCGTGGGCGGCAGCGATCTCGTCATTCTTGGCATTTGTCATTGGCGCTGCTCTGCCACTGTTGACCATTCTTGTCTCCCCGCCTCCTCTCAGGATCATTGCCACGATTGGCGCGGTGATTGTCGCTTTGGCTTTGACTGGCTGGGTGAGTGCCGCTTTGGGGCAGGCGCCTCGCACGAGGGCGGTGCTACGCCTGGTTGTCGGCGGAGGCGCAGCCATGGTTCTGGCCTACGGTGTCGGGCACCTTTTCGGCGTCGCCGTTTGAGACAGCAACAACAGGTTGGTAGTTCTGTGGGTCACATTGGAGCCTGGGAACCATTAGGCTGGCCTCGTGACTGAGAACCTGCTCCCCCGTATACCCGCCCTCGAAGTTTTCCCAGTTGTCGAGGGAGGGAGCCTGGCCGCAAAAGCTGGCGAACACGAGCCCTTCCCCATCCGAGCGACCGTCTTCCGTGAGGGGCATGACGCCTTCGCTGCAGAAGCCGTGCTCCTCGATCCCTTAGGTCAAGAGTTTTCACGTACTCCAATGGTCGACATCGCACCGGGGAACAACCGCTACGAAGCGTGGGTCGTGGCTGATAGGCCGGGGGCTTGGTCATTCCGGGTCGACACCTGGTCTGATCCGTACGCAACGTGGCGCCACGACGCAACAATCAAAATTGACGCACACGTCGATGTTGAGTTGATGTTAGAAGAGGGCGCGCGCCTCCTCGAACGGGCAGCAGCCGGCCGGGCAATGGCCAATCCCTCGCAGCAACCCGCATCCTCCCAGGATCAAGAGATGCTCCTCAAAGCGGCCCAGCGGATGCGCGACACTGAGCGTTCTGCCCAGCAACGCTTGTCGGCTGGCGTAGCATCGCGCGTGCGAGCCTACTTCCGTGACCACCCACTGCGAGATCTGCTGGGATCAACGAAGACATACCCCCTGGCCGTTGCTCGACAAAAGGCTGTTTATGGGTCCTGGTATGAAATTTTCCCGCGTTCAGCCGGAGCCTTCCAGAAATCAGACGGCACCTGGGTATCGGGCACCCTTGCCCACGCTGCCCAAGACCTTCCCCGAGTTGCCTCTATGGGGTTTGACGTCATCTACCTGACGCCCATTCACCCCATTGGAACCACTCACCGCAAAGGCAAGAACAACTCTTTGGAGGCGGGCCCCCAGGACCCCGGCTCCCCCTATGGCATCGGTTCACCCGATGGCGGCCACGATGCCATTCATCCTGACCTCGGCGACTTCAACGACTTTGATGACTTTGTGAAAAAGGCCCGCGATCTGGGTATGGAAGTCGCCCTCGACCTCGCATTGCAGTGCTCCCCTGACCACCCATGGGTAGCCGAACACCCCGAATGGTTCACTGCCCGAGCTGACGGAACCATCGCCTACGCCGAGAATCCACCCAAAAAATACCAGGACATCTATCCCCTAAACTTTGACAACGATCCCGAGGGAATCTACGAGGCAATCCGCGACGTGGTCGAACTGTGGATTGAACACGGCGTAACGCTCTTCCGCGTTGATAACCCGCACACCAAGCCTGTCAATTTTTGGCAGCGGTTCCTGACCGAGATGCATCAAAAACATCCCGATGTTCTTTTCTTGGCAGAAGCGTTTACTCGCCCCGCAATGATGAGAACTCTCGGCGCTGTTGGTTTCGACCAGTCGTACTCGTACTTCACCTGGCGCACCGACAAAGAAGAAATCGAAGAGTACCTGAGCGAAGTCGCCAACGAGACTGCCCACCTCATGCGCCCAACTTTCTGGCCCACCACGCATGACATCCTCACTCCACAGATGACCACCGGCGGCACAGCCATCTTTGCCATCCGTGCAATTCTTGCAGCTCTGGGCTCGTCAAACTGGGGAATCTACTCGGGTTATGAATTTGTCGAGAACGTCCAAAGACCCGGCTTCGAAGAACAAAACGATAACGAAAAGTACGAATACCGTCCTCGAAATTGGGACGAGGCTGATGCCATCGGCATTTCACGCCTATTGACCTTGCTCAATGCTGCTCGCGCCAAGCATCCCGCTTTACGCCAGCTCCATCAGATTCGTATCCATCCCACCTCCCATCCGAGCCTCCTGTGCTTCTCCAAGCAGGTTCCAGGACGCTTTACAGACTCGGGTGTGCCCGACACCGTCATCTGTGTCCTATCCCTGGATCCTCACCACGGAGTCGACGGAACAGTGGAACTCGACCTTGGGGAACTTGGGTTGGAGACCTCCGGTGGACATATCACGGTTGTCGACGAACTTGACGGCATCGAGTACACATGGGGCACAAAGAATTGGGTATCCCTCTCTCCCGTGACCCGCATCGCACACGTCTTCTCGGTCGAACCACCCGTGACGGCGCGTTGGGGACGTTGAAATCCCTGGCGTCGCGCTCCAAGCGCGAAGACGCATCTGACTGGGTGTGCGCGTGGGCCCAACGGTCACAAGACCAAGGACACCTTGCTGAGCCTTTGCGCAGGCTGGTCAGTGACGTTCCCAAGGGACACGCCAATCTACCAGCGGGTTGGTCTGCCGACTTTTTCGACGGGCACCAGAGCAATCGATCGGTTATCGTTTCAATAGATGAGGCTCCCAAGTGGATCATTAAGCGATACGCCAGGGAGGCGATGGACAATCCGGAGTTAGAAGTTTTGCAGACGCTCCAGAGCCAGCGTTGGGAGCACTCGCCCTCGGTCGTGGGATGGACCCGCACGCCCAAAGGCGCCCTCGATACCCTAGCGACGCAGTGGATCGACGAGGCGAACGACGGTTTTGCGACAATTTCATCGCTGGCGCGCTCTGGCCAAGACGGCACCAATGTGCTCGCCAAATTAGGTGCTGTCACCGCGCAGCTCCATCAAATATTGGGCGAGAGGTTTCCTGAAGGCCAAGCCCTCTCGGCGTCATCGCTTGCGAAGCGAATCGACAGACAACTCAAGCAGACGCAGGATGTTGCGCAGCTGAGTCCGGCTATCGTTGCTGGCCTGAAGAGGCATCTCAACGACTTAGATCACATGGCTGTCGCTTGGCCCACACAGCGTATCCATGCTGACTTCCATCTAGGTCAGACGCTATTAGGCCAGCGGTGGTTCATTCTTGATTTTGAGGGCGAGCCCCATAGCGCAAGCTCCTCACCTGGCAAATGCGACCTGGTTGAACGTGATGTTGCAGGGATGCTGCGATCTATCGACTATGCCGCGACTGGCGACGTTGAGTCCGAGTGGGCTTACCTTGCTCGCCGCTCGTTTCTTCAAGGGTGGAATGGTGGCAAGGAATTATCTTCGCAAGATGAAAAACTTCTGCGTTGCCTCGAGATCGAAAAGGCCCTTTACGAGGTCGAATATGAACTGGCTTATCGACCGGATTGGGTAGAAATTCCCCTGCGAGCACTAGAAAAACTCAGTCGTTAGAGGTGGAGATATAGTCAAATAGCAGCAGCATTGAGCAAGTCAAATGAATCCACAATGAGTCCCGGCTCACAATTGAGACAAAATCGTGCAAGGATTGCGCTATGGAACCCGAACTCTGCCCCATTCCCGTGGCCCCCGACGTCCTCGATGCCGTCGCAGCGGGCTGCCACTACATGCCCCACAATGTGCTTGGCGCACACATCGGCGACGGATCAGTGACGATCCGAACCGTTCACCATCTGGCCGACGCCGTAGATATTGTCACCGTCGATGCGAGCTACCCGGCTACCCATGAGCGAGGGGGCGTCTGGTATGCGGTTCTGCCATTTGAAGACATCCCTGATTATCGGGTCCGGGTGACCTACGGCGATCAGATCACCACGATTGATGACCCATATAGATTCTTGCCGACCCTGGGAGAAATGGACACTTACCTCATCTCCGAGGGGCGCCACGAGAATCTCTGGAAAGTTTTAGGCGCTCACGTCAAGCATTACGAGGGCGAGATGGGAACCGTTAAAGGCGTTGCTTTTGCCGTGTGGGCTCCCAATGCACAGGCAGTGCGTGTCGTTGGCGACTTCAACTACTGGGATGGCAGCGCGACCGCTATGAGGTCCCTGGGAGCCTCGGGCGTGTGGGAACTCTTCGTGCCCGGTGTCAAAGTGGGCGCACGCTACAAGTTCGAGATTCAAGGCCCTGGCGGAAATTGGTTCCAAAAAGCTGACCCCATGGCCAGAGCCACGGAGATTCCACCAGCAACTGCTTCCGTTGTCACCGATTACTTCCATGAGTGGACCGACGACGAGTGGATGAATAATCGGGCCCTCAAGAGCCTCCACAATGGTCCGATGTCCATTTACGAACTTCACGTTGGTTCATGGAAGCAAGGACTGGGGTACCGAGGCCTGGCCGACGAGCTGGTCCCCTACCTCAAGGAAATGGGCTTTACCCATGTGGAGTTCATGCCCGTTGCCGAACATCCCTTCGGTGGTTCGTGGGGCTATCAGGTGACTTCCTACTACGCCCCCACAGCCCGATACGGAACCCCCGATGATTTCCGTTACCTAGTCGACGAACTGCATAACGCGGGAATCGGGGTCATTCTTGACTGGGTTCCCGCCCACTTCCCCAAGGACGAGTGGGCGCTGGCCCGCTTCGATGGAACTCCCCTCTACGAGGATCCGGATCCTCTGCGCGGGGAACATCCTGACTGGGGCACCTATGTATTTAACTTCGGCAGGCGCGAAGTCCGTAACTTCCTCGTTGCCAACGCCCTGTACTGGCTCGAAGACTTCCACATTGACGGTCTGCGTGTCGACGCCGTTGCATCCATGCTCTACCTCGATTACTCGCGCAAGGACGGCCAATGGCGTCCCAATCAATACGGTGGGCGTGAAAACCTCGAAGCCATCGAGTTCATCCAAGAAGCCAATGCAACTGCGTATCGTAACCATCCCGGCATCGTCATGATTGCCGAAGAATCAACCGCATGGCCAGGCGTCACGGCCCCAACGTCAGGGGGCGGTCTGGGCTTTGGAATGAAGTGGAACATGGGGTGGATGAATGACACCCTGCGCTATCTGGCAGAAGATCCGGTTAATCGCCGCTGGCACCATGGAGAATTAACTTTCTCCCTCGTCTATGCGTTCTCAGAGAATTATCTGCTGCCGCTATCCCACGACGAGGTCGTCCACGGTAAGGGTTCCTTAATTGCAAAGATGCCTGGCGACGATTGGCAAAAACTTGCCGGCTTACGTTGCCTCTACGCCTATCAGTGGTCTCATCCGGGTAAGCAGCTAGTTTTCATGGGCCAAGAGATTGCTCAAGGCCAAGAGTGGAACGAAGCCTACTCATTGGACTGGTGGCTCACCGACAACTCCGGTCATGCGGGAGTGCAACGCCTGGTGCGCCGCCTCAATGAGATTTACACGTCGAGCCCCGCCATGTGGGATGACGACTACACGGGCTTTGAGTGGATTGATGCCTCTGACGGCGATCACAACCTGATCTCCTATCTTCGTAAAGGTACGAACGGCCACGGCGATCAAGAGGTCCTCGTTTGCGTTGCTAACTTCGCTGGCAATCCTCATGAGGGCTACCGTGTCGGTTTGCCCTTTGGAGGAGAATGGGAAGAGATCCTCAACACCGACGATGAAGAATTCGGTGGTTCGGGAGTGATTAACCTGGGTTCGGTCATTGCGGAAAACATGCCGTGGAATGGCAGGCCTACTTCCGTGGAGCTTAGGGTGCCGCCACTGGGCGCTCTATGGCTCAAGCCCAAGCGCTGACTAAAAGATCGGTGGCCTTGACCCGTTGGGTCAAGGCCACCTCTGTTTCAATACGCTGAGAGATGCGACCTGGCCAGATCCCCAGCCTCATTTCCTGGTTTCACACCAAAAGCATGGTTGCCAAACGCATACGGGCAGCTTTGACTTCAGGAGTGGATCCAGCCACGCGGAAGAGGTCAAGTAGGCGCAAACGCGCGCTGTTACGCCTGTCCTCATCCGTTTCGGATTCCAAGATCCCCAGAAGTAGATCAAAGGCTCCTTGAGCATCACCGGAGGCGAAAAGCGCGTCCGCGCGATCTGCAGGGTCGTCACCATCTGCGCTGGCCGATCGGGCAAGCAGCCGAACGCGAGCTAAATGAGACTTAGCGGCATCGTCACGAGGATTGAGCTCAATGACTCGTTCCCAACCCGAGATGGCCAGATCCAAATCCCCTGCTTCTTCAGCTGCCAACGGAGCCTCGTGCTCGGCAGGAGTCGGTGGGGCTGTTTGCTCTTGAGTCACGGCAACGCGTCCCGTGACACCCATCTGTGCGGCAGCCTCGAGCAGCTGATCGATCACCGGCCGGATCTGTTCCTTTGAGGCAGCACCTTGGAAGAGAGGCACCGGTCGTCCACCAATTAAAGCGACGAAGGCCGGAACAGCCTGCACTTGGAAAGCCTGAGCAATCTGGGGAGCCTGATCAATATCGATTTCGACAAGCTGGAATGCTCCCGCAGCCTCTCGGGCGGATTCTTCAAACGCCGCCAGAGCGGGCTTGGACTCTAAGGACCTGCCCGACCACAGTGCGACGATGACAGGAACCGTTTGTGACGCTGCCATAACGTCTTGGAAAGTTTCATCCGTCGCCGAAGCAATCAGAGGAACCTCTAAGCCAACTCCACCGTGATCCGTCTGCGTCGCAGTATCACCATCGACAGGTGGCTCTGCCCGCCCGGATAGATCGACGGCTCCGTGGGAGTCGGCAGGCATTGTTTCAGGCGTGTTCGTATTCATTAAAGTCATCCACCTTCCACTGGAAGCTCAATTATGGATCCGTTCGAGGTCGGCATCCGGCCCGTGCAGCCTCACCCCTGCTGGTCGGGGTTGGATGAGCCGTCAAGGGATACTGATTCGATGAATCTGTCAGCTCCAACGATTTGAATCTGGCCACCAGCTTGAGCTGAAGGAATCCTCATGAGGATCGTTGCGACATAGGTTGCAGTTGCTTTGCCGGCAACAGTGTCATCATCACCTGAGTTCAGAACTGCGGTTTGGCCGCCAAGACGCATAGTAGACCCTGCCACGGTTCGTTCGTAGGTCAGCGTGTAGGTCAGATTCGCAGCGACGAGGGCGGACCCATCCTTAGTGAGGATACCCGAGACAGGGTATTCGGTTTCTTGGGCGGCGGCGCTGACCTTGCCCGCAGCTTCAACGCTCTTATTGAGTTTGGAGGTGGTCTCGAAGTAGTTGGTGGTGAACTCGTCGCTGGTGAAAGTCTGCGAATCGGGGGAACCAGAGTTCAGCATCTCGATGTAGCGAACAACTGCCTCATCAGGAGTCATGACAAAGCCGCTGGCATTGCCGCCCACATACGATGATCCTGATTCTGCTGGGGCCAAGGTGAGCTGCGTAGATCCAAGTAACCTTGCCCAATTCGTCAGACGGTATTCGGAGCGTGCGTCGTCTTGGACGAGGATTTGAACGACGGGAAGCTGGGAGGATCCACTCTCGCTGATATTAAAGATCGCACGTGGCCAGGATGATGAATTGGTGATGGCCACAGTCTGTGGAGTCAGATCGAGGGGCTCAACGCTATCACCGGAGGCATTTGAGTACGCGTATTGGGCTGTTCTGACGCGAAGCGCTGCCTCATCGACGCGCCCAGCCAAAATCGACGCATCCTTTTGTTCATCAGCTTCGACCAAAACCTGTTCTGTTTCAGATAAAACTGCGCTGATGCGTTCATTATCAAGATTGGCTTCGGAGCTGCCCGATTGAGGTGTCATTTGGGACGGTGGGACCACAAGATCCCCTGCGTTACAGCCCGCACAGGCAAGAATAGACACTGCTGCGATTGCGATGAGGCGCCTGTGAATCATCAGTCCTCCTTCTGTGTGCGGTTCTTCCAGTTAGTCATTAAAGACTTCCATCCGCTTCCTGAGGATTTTTCATCGGACGCATGCTCTTGGTTGGCTGGCTCGACATCTTCGTCCGCCTTGACGACAGGAATAATGCCGGTATCAAACTCATGGCCGTCAATGACGATCTTGTGCTCACCCTTTTCGCGAGCTTCACGCAGGGCACGCCGGCTCGGCAGAACTGCACCTGGACGAATGGCAGACAGATCGATGATCCCCGTGTCGGTGGGAACCTTCTCGGGTGGATCCTCATCGATTGGACCATCTGTAGACCCATGCCTGCCACGCACAACTGGCTCGGCCTGCTCAACAAGGAGCACAGGGGCAGGATCACTTTCGTCTGCCTGCTCGCCCTCAACATCTTGCTCGGCCTCATGGTCGGGCTGAGCATCGCCAAGGACATTCACGTCATCCTCGTCAAAGCCTGAATCCACCTGCAGCTGAGCATCGGACTGAATGGAATGTTCGAAGTCTTCCGATTGGTCTTTCGACTCGTCATCAACGACAGATAAGTGATCGTGCGATGAGACGGCATCAACACCAAGAACGTCGGGGCTGGTCTCGCCAAGTTTGTCGAGACGTTCCTTTTCAGCCATGGCCGCAACTTCAGCCGTATTGATCGATGTTGTATCCGTAATGTCTGCGCCCTGGCGTTGTGCCACACGCTGTGCGCGCTTCTCGCGATCTCGCATGCTCTTCCACTTCGGCAGGAAGAGAACACCTGCGGCCAAAAGGAAAATAGCAGCAAAGAGGAAAGAGACAATGGCAAGAGTATTTGCGCGATGGACCTTCCAAGTCAGCGTGAGAGTCAAATCGTCACTACCAGCAGCCGACACGGCCATTACCGAGCGGCCAGTCGGGATCTGCGCGATCGATAACGAGGCGGTGCCTTGTCCCGACGCCTGGTCCAACCACATATCGGACTTTTCAATCTGTTCAAGCAGAGCCAAGGCCTGAGGATCTGTTTTCGACGCTGAACCAGACTGGGCTTGCTCCCCTGACTGAGTCTGCTCGCCAGACTGCGATGAGGACTGCGCACCAGATTGATTGTCGGAGCCAGATTGGGAGGCATCGCCCGATTGGGAGATGTCGCCGGACTGGGCTCGGGCACCTGACTGAGCAGTGACCTCCTCGCGTTCTTCGACTTTAAGCTTCTCGCGGTCTGACTCAATCCCAATGACCTCGGTGTGTGCGTCAGCACCCACCCACCCAGCAACATCGGAGCTGGTTCCCAAGATAACGACAACATCTGCCCCGGAAGCCGAAGAAGCACTCACCTGTACTTTGTCTCCCAGAAGTGGCAGTACGCCATCGCGAGTCATCACAATGTCGGTAGCGGGCACGACAGACGAACTCTGTTCCTGCGCAGGCTTGAAGACGGTGACAGCAAGAATTCCCACAATGACGAGAATCAAAGCAATCACCGCGGCCACCGCCGATGCGTAGAAGTGCTTGATGCGCTCCACTAGTGTCCACTCCTCTTTCGGATGCATAGATTTTTCAACGATACGGTGTCGGATAGGTACTCGGCATCTCCCAGCACAAGTCCGTGACGCATCACATGCAATTCACAGGGAAAACACAAAGGAAGCATCAATTCGGACGCAAGCCCCGACGCCAACAATCTGAATGCCAGTGCCGACGGCCCTCAACACCCTGCGGCATGCCATAAGGGGCTTCTTCAGGCCATGCGACCACATGCGCGCTCCCCTGCGGAATCTGACGCAAACATCCCGGGCAAACGTAGGGCTTCGCCGAATTAGCGAGATGTTGCACCTGATAATCAAAACCATCCGGTCCGATTTCCGAATGTGGCATCGAGTGAAGTGACGTCAAGTCCAAGGGCCGATGGCTAGCTGACCACGGCCTCTTTGACGAGCGACGAGCCATCAGTCGACCGGCCTTCCTCGCCGCCACACTCGTACGGGCCGCAAGTCCCCATCGACCTCGACAATATCGGCCCGCACGCCCTCGCACAGACGACCGATACTCGTATCTCCCAAGATCTTCGCCCCCTGCACGCTAGCCATGTAGACAGCGTCAACCAAAGGGATCTGCGCTTGCTGGACCGCCACACGCACACAATCCAGCAGATGCGCGGTGCCACCTGCAATAGCACCGCCCTGAGTCAGCCGGGCCACCCCATCTAGCACAGTGACTTCTTGGGGGCCCAACACATAATCCCCATCCGCCATGCCAGCGGCAGCCATTGCATCAGTCACGAACACCGTTTGATCGCGGCCCGCGATCTCATACACGTCGCGGACCAAACTTGGATCAACATGGATGCCGTCGCAAATCACCTCAACAATAGTGTGGTTACGGGCAGCCGCAGCCAGGAACTCTCCAATAGGTCCGGTATCGCGATGGTGAAGAGGACGCATGCCGTTAAAAAGATGAGTGATCGTGGATGCGGTTGCACGAACAGAGCCGGAATCACGATGTCTCTCAAGGGAATACTGGATTGCTTCACGCGCTGGCACAGCCCCAGAATCGGTGTGGCCCCACGAAGGAATAGCTCCACCATCAATCAGGGCTTCGGCAACAGAATCGGGCCCGTAGGCACCAGGTTTTTCTTGCGCAACCGTCATTGACAGACAGTGCCCACCACAAATGTCGAGCAATTCGCGCGTCAGATCCGCGTCAGGATCAATAATGTGGGCCGGATCCTGGGCTCCGCAGCGTTCATGGGAGACAAACGGACCCTCAAAGTGGATGCCCGCAAGTTCGCCGGCCTGCGACAGTGCGGCCAAGGTTGCGGCCCTCGCGCGCAGATCGTCGGCACAAGCGGTCACGCATGAGGCCACCAATGAGGTTGTGCCGTGGCGACGGTGTTCTAGAACTGCAGTCATCGCTTGTTCTTCGGTCACAGCGTTAGGAAAGGACTCTCCCCCACCACCGTGACAGTGAACATCAACCAAACCGGGCAGATAAGTCTTATCGCTGCCGGTCACGCTGGCCACAATACTGCGGTCGTCTTGGCTCAGCTGCGTCGGTTCGTCAGCATCGATCACACGCGTGATTTCTTCGCCTTCGATGACCAGGACACCGTCTTGGATAATACGGTCGCTCAGTACAAGGCGTCCGCGCAGGAGCACTCGTTGTGTAGTCATAGGCTTATTGTGCCACTGGGCGATCCGCTTATAGTCCGTCACGACGCTAGTCGTTGCTCCATTTGATCGATCTTGCGCTCAAGCGACGCTATTAAATGCGACGAGGGGGACGCCTGTACCGCGATGATCCCTTGAGTAGGTGGGCGCACAGCCACCAAACGTCCGCCTTCAATGAGAAGGGGACGAAACATTCCATTTTTGGCCGGACAGATCAGCGCTTCTCCGGCTTCGTCCGTTAAACATGTCCGATCCGCGTAACCTACATGGAGTTCATCAAAAGCCCCGAGGAATAAAGGGGCAGACGCGCTACGTCGATGTGAGAGGAGGGCTTCCCAGTCAGCACGGGCGTAGAGGATACGGTCAGATGACGAGCCCGACTTATAGGGAATGAGGCGGCGGCGACCGTGCTTCTGGACGCAAAGCCTGACCACTGGGACTTCGTTGTCAATCTGCCCCATCTCAGCGGCGTTTTCGAGAGCATCTCGGCTCGCAGTTAGCGTCAATCCGGTCCAGCGAGCCAGATCGCGAGCGTCAATAGGCCCATGACCCAAGGCGTAGCGTCTAGCAATTTCAGCAAGCGCACTGCGGTGCCCTTCCTGGCCCCTCGCCACTCCTACCCCATCGTCTACTCCCCTTGAGGGTTGAGGCAGGATGGAAGCGTCGAAGAAAAGGTGCTCTCCTGCACGCACTGGCCCCTGCGCTAAAACACCGTCGAGGTGCAATCGCATGATGAGGTGGCGTGGGTTCACACCCTGGTCGCGTTGACCACCTTTGGGACGTTCACCCGCCTGAATCCACTGCGGCGCGCAGGAGAAGAGACCGTTGGCATCCCACGCATTGACGAGCTCACTGCGACTGATGGGGCCACGGGAGGTGATCAGTTCCAAGGCAATGTCTGCGCCACGTTGAACGAGGTCGTCGGTTGTCCCCGCTCGCCGAGTTGCGTCAATCCACGATGAGTAGCGATGCCGCAACGATGTGCGTAACCAGTGGTGATCGGCCGCAGAAGTGACATGAATGGTGCCGCGCATTGGCCACGATCTAACCAATTCATATCTGTTAAAAGCCGCCACTACATCAGACTTGCGCCCCGGACTCCTCGCCAGGATCGCGTGGGCAATGGCGCTGGGTTGTTGTCCTTGAATAGCTAAGAGGCTGTCAACGGCCTGGAGCGCGCTGTCGGCACGAGTCGCCAGGATCAGTCCCTGAGCGGCAATTCTGAGCAGCGAGATATCCCGAGGCAGGGTGTTGGGCGTAGCCATATCTCAGAAGAGTCGCGACTCAGGATCGTCAAAGCCTCGCATGGCATCGTAGTCGAGGACGCGGCAGACGATTCCGCGATCTTCGGCTAGGGTGCGAGCCTGTTTAGAGATTTCTTGAGCAGCAAAAATACCTGTAATGCCCTCGAGGAGCGGGTCACGACCAAGAAGCGACAGGTAGCGCGTGAGCTGCTCTACGCCATCAATACCACCACGACGTTTGACTTCGATAGCTACCGGCAGGCCTTGCGGTGAACGGACCATAAGGTCTACGGGGCCCACGGGGGTTGGATATTCGCGCCGGACAAGTTCCCATCCGTCGCCTAGGACCTGAGGGACCTGCTCAGCTAGCAGCTCTTGGAGATGGGTTTCAACACCATCTTTGACCAGCCCTGGATCCACCCCCAGATCCTCGGTCACATCGGATGCGACCTCGTGAATACGAATGACCAAACGATCATCGGTCTTGTCAGCTTGGACAGTCCACACTTGAGTGACGCCGTCGAACTCTTCGCTCTCCGCTGGTTCTTCAACTGTGACGGTGCACGGAGCGTTCATCCAATTGAGAGGTTTATAGGAGCCGCCGTCAGAGTGAATGAGAACGGAGCCATCCGCCTTCATCATAATGACGCGTTTGGCAGGATCCAGGTGAGCTGAAAGACGGCCGGAATAATCGACGGTACAGGTGGCAATGATGACTCGCACGGATGGGAGCCTATCAGGATCGTGTTAGACGACGTGCGGCGGACCCGACTCAATCCATGACACCAAACCAGAGTAGGTTTCTCGAGCGACAGCCAACTCATAGCGACGTTCTTGGTATTTGATACGGATTTCAACAACCGTTCCGTCAGAGGAATGTTGGATGGGCGTTGAGATCTCCAAGCCTCTGCGCGGCAACGTGTAAACGGGCTTATAAGAAAGGTCGACGAGTCGGTACCAACTCAGGGTGTCTAGGCCGTACATGCCTATGCCAGAAGTCCAGCCTGAGAGAGTATCGGGACGTGACCAGCAGCGGAAAGAACCCACCTGATCGGTGAGTTTACGGGCTCGCAGATTAATATACGCCCAGCCCAGCACGCCGATAATGACGAGGGCGACGAGGGCCCACACCATGAAACTCAGGACGCCTCCCATGCCCTTGACCTCCAGCCGCTGTGAAGTTTGAGCCCCGCCCGGGTCCCGGGCGGGGCGCCTTACTAGAGAACTGTAGCGTGATCTGCGACGACGGTCACGAAATCGGAATCAATGGAGGCAAACCCGCCCTCGACCTCGAAAGAAACCGGGCCAGACGCCGTGATCACAATGACCTTGCCTTCCCCCAATGTTGTCAGCAAGGGTTGACGACCCGGCAAAATGCCGAGCTGACCATCGGACGCAGGAATCTGAACCTGTGAACCTCTCCCATGCCAGAGTCGCCCCTCATGTGAGACGACCTCGACCTGTAAAAGCCGATCGCTCATCACGATTCCTTGGATAGCTCGTGCCAGCGACGCTCAAGATCCTCAATGCCGCCAATGTTGAAGAACGCCTGCTCGGGAACATGATCGTATTGGCCTTCAGCAATGCGCTTGAACGCCTCGATCGTTTCCCCAAGAGGAACCGTCGATCCAGGAACACCGGTGAACTTTTCAGCCATGTAGGTGTTCTGCGAGAGGAACTGCTCGATACGACGAGCCCTGGACACAGTGACCTTGTCTTCTTCAGAGAGCTCATCGACACCCAGAATGGCGATGATGTCTTGAAGTTCCTTGTTCTTCTGCAAAATGGCCTTGACGTGGGTGGCCGTGTCGTAGTGCTCACGCCCCACAATCGCCGGATCCAAAATCCTCGAGGTCGAAGCCAGGGGGTCCACTGCGGGGTAGATACCCTTCGAAGCAATCTCACGTGAAAGCTCGGTGGTCGCGTCCAGGTGAGCGAAGGTTGTAGCAGGAGCCGGGTCAGTGTAGTCGTCGGCGGGCACATAGATGGCCTGCAGCGACGTAATCGAGTGACCACCTGCGGAGGTAATGCGCTCCTGGAGCTGGCCCATCTCATCAGCCAGGTTCGGCTGGTAGCCCACTGCCGAAGGCATACGGCCCAGAAGCGTCGACACCTCGGAACCTGCCTGGGTAAAGCGGAAGATGTTATCAATGAAGAGCAGCACATCCTGGTGCTGAACATCGCGGAAGTATTCCGCCATCGTCAGACCTGTCAGTGCGATTCGCAGGCGGGTGCCCGGCGGCTCATCCATCTGGCCGAAGACCAGAGCGGTCTTGTCGAAGACTCCGGCCTCGTCCATCTCATGGATGAGGTCGTTTCCTTCACGAGTACGCTCACCCACGCCAGCGAACACGGACACACCACCATGATCTTGAGCCACGCGCTGAATCATTTCCTGAATGAGGACTGTCTTGCCAACGCCTGCACCACCGAAGAGACCAATCTTGCCGCCCTGCACATACGGGGTCAGTAGGTCGATCACCTTGATGCCGGTTTCGAACATCTTGGTGCGAGCCTCAAGCTGGTCGAATGCCGGGGGTTGACGGTGGATCGGCCACCGCTCGGTAATCTCCAGCTGCTCGCCGGGGGCAAGGTTGAGGGGTTCACCGGTCACGTTGAACACGTGTCCCTTAGTGATGTCGCCAACGGGCACCGTGATGGGAGATCCGGTGTCTGTGACCTTGGCTCCGCGAACCAAACCATCAGTCGGTTTGAGGGCAATGGTACGAACAAGGTTGTCACCCAGGTGCTGGGCGACTTCCAGTGTCATGGTGAACGAGCCTTCGCCCTCGCCCTGGCCAGCCAGGTCAATATCGACGTGCAAGGCGTTGTAGAGCGGCGGGATGCGATCCGGCGGGAACTCGACGTCCACGACAGGACCGACGACGCGGGCGACGCGGCCTTCCGCGACTGCAGTCTCTTGAGTCATTTTTCTTCTCCGTATCCGCGGTGTCAGCCCGCAACCAAAGCGTCGGCCCCGCCCACGATCTCGGTGATCTCCTGGGTGATCTCCGCCTGACGGGCCGAATTCGCCAGGCGCGTGTACTTGGTAATGAGTTCTTCAGCGTTATCCGTTGCCGTATGCATGGCGCGCTGACGCGACGCCAGCTCCGAAGCCGCCGATTGCAATAGCACGTTGTAGATACGACTCTCTACATACAGAGGCAATAGCTCGTTGAGCACTCCCTCCGGTGAGGGGTAGAACTCGTATTCGGGGAAAGCAGCATCAGGATCGTCCTGGAAACCCCGCTCCACTCCGCGTTCTTCGTCCCCCTGCGGGGCATCAACCACCGTCAAAGGAAGCATCTGTCGAATCTCCGGGACCTGAGTCATCACGGTCTTAAAGCGCGTGTAGACCAGGTGGACCTCCCCGACACCCGTGACGGGATCGCCGTCCATGAACCGACCAAGCAGCTCGGAGGCAATAGCACGAGCCGTCTGGACTGTAGGCGAGTCGGACTCGCCTTCCCAGGATTGCTGAATCGGCACCGAACGGAAACGGAAGTATGCCGAAGCTCGACGACCGAAGGTGTAGACGACGGGAGTCTTGCCGCGTTCTTGAAGTTGAGAGATCAGTCTTTCCGATTCGCGCAGGATGGTCGCCGCGTATGCGCCAGCCATTCCGCGGTCGGATGCCACAACGAGGACGGCCACGCGCTCAGTATCCACTCGCTCACGAGTGAGCGGATGGTCCAGGTCTGTATGGATAGCTACCGCTGCGACGGCCTGAGTCAGAGCCTTCTGGTAGGGCCCTAACTCTGTGGCAGCACGCCTGGCCGCGCCGATGCGCGAAGCAGCGATCATCTCCATTGCGCGGAAGACCTTCGCCAGCGTCTGCGTCGAAGCGATCCGCTGTTTATAGATCCTCTGCTGTCCGCCCATCGATCAGGCCTTCCCACCGGCGGGACGGGTACGCGTGATCTCTTCGCGAGTGTGTTCGGCTGCGACCTCGTCCTCACGCAGGGGTTCTACGCCGCGACCGGCAACGATCCACTGATCGTGGAAGGCCTTGACGTCAGAACGCAACTGCTCTTCGGTTTCCTCCGACAATTGACCGGTCTGAGCAATCGTTGCGAGAACGGTCGAATTGGCACGTAGGTGGTCCAGGAGCGCCGACTCGAATGTCAGGACATCATTGACTTCGATGTCATCAAGGAATCCGTGGGTGCCCGTCCAAATCGAGGCAACCTGTTCCTCGACCGGGTAGGGCGTCGCCTGAGGCTGCTTGAGTAATTCCATCAGACGTTCACCACGCGTGAGCTGCTGGCGAGTCGCCGCATCCAGGTCGGAGGCAAACATCGCGAAAGCTGCCATTGAACGGTACTGGGCCAGGGTGAGCTTAAGCGTACCGGCAACCTTCTTCATCGCCTTGATCTGCGCATCACCACCGACACGCGACACCGAAATGCCGACGTCCACAGCGGGGCGCTGGTTCGAGTTGAATAGGTCGGACTGCAAGAAAATCTGACCGTCGGTGATGGAGATGACGTTTGTCGGAATGTACGCCGACACGTCATTGGCCTTGGTTTCAATGATCGGCAAGCCAGTCATTGAACCGCCGCCAAGTTCATCTGAGAGCTTCGCGCAACGCTCCAGAAGACGCGAGTGCAAGTAGAAGACGTCACCGGGGTATGCCTCGCGGCCCGGCGGGCGACGCAAGAGAAGGGAAACTGCACGGTAGGCTTCGGCCTGCTTCGACAAGTCATCAAAAACGATGAGGACGTGCTTACCCTGGTACATCCAATGCTGACCGATGGCCGAGCCAGTGTAGGGGGCCATGTACTTGTAGCCGGCAGGATCGGAAGCCGGGGAGGCCACAATGGTCGTGTATTCCATTGCGCCGGCATCCTCAAGGGTCGAACGCACCGAAGCGATGGTTGACCCCTTCTGGCCGATGGCAACGTAGACGCAACGCACCTGCTTATTGGGATCGCCGCTCTTCCAGTTCTCGCGCTGGTTAAGAATCGTATCCAGCGCAATGGCGGTCTTGCCGGTCTTGCGGTCGCCAATAATGAGCTGGCGCTGGCCGCGTCCCACCGGAATCATCGAGTCAATAGCTTTCAGACCCGTTTCGAGCGGCTCATGCACGGACTTACGCATCATGACGCCTGGGGCCTGCAATTCCAGGGCACGACGTCCGTCAACATCGGTGATATCGCCAAGTCCGTCAATCGGACGCCCCAGAGGATCAACCGTACGGCCCAAGTATCCGTCTCCGACGGGAACGGAGAGGACCTCTCCGGTGCGATGAACCGTCTGACCTTCCTCAATGCCACCGAAGTCACCGAGGATAACCGCGCCAATCTCACGCTGGTCAAGGTTCATCGCGAGGCCGAGTGTTCCGTCCGCAAAGCGAAGGAGCTCATTAGCCATGGTGCCGGGAAGGCCTTCAATGTGGGCGATGCCATCGGCGGTTTCAGTCACGTGGCCCACCTCTTCAGTGGCCACCTCCGAGGGGCGGTAGGAGTCCATGAAAGAATCCAGCGCTCCGCGGATCTGATCGGGACTGATGGAAAGGTCAGCCATGAGCATTCCTTCTGTGTGCGTTTCGTACAGTGGTATGTGGTCGGTTCAGCCGACGAGTTGGCGCCGCATATCGTCAATACGAGTCGCCAAGGAAGCGTCAATCGCAGTGGTTCCGGCCCGCAGGCGGAATCCTCCGATGACGTCGGGTTTGATAGAGAAAGCCAATGAGATGTCGTTATCGAAGCGACGTTGCAGAAGTGAATGCAGGCGCTCAATTTGACTATGCGACAGGGGTACAGCGGATTCAACAGTCACCAAGAGTCGGTTTTGCATGGTGGCAGACCATTCCGCAAAACGCCTAAGGTTAATCAGAAGGCGTCCGTGCTTCGAGCGTCCCACAGCTCGCCGTACCAGTCGCATCGTCCAAACGGATACCCGATCAGCGAAGATCGAGGATGCGAGGTCTCCGCGTTCGTGGGGACCGGCCAGATCTGAGTCAGAAAGTTTGATTCGAAGCTGTCGTTCATCTGCCAGAACTTGACGGACCGCAAATAGCTCTTCTTCAACCTGTTCTAACTGTCCTTGACGAAGGGCATCAGTCAGGACCGACAAGATGCCCAGGACCTCGAAGGTATCGAAGACATCGTCGGGGTTCGACCAGTGCCCGGTTGTCACCTCGGTGACCACCTTCATGGTGGAATCTTGAACATGACCACCAAAGGCTTGACGAACAAGGTTCTCTTTGTCGCTATGAGACCGAGCCGGATCGGTCATCGCACGCAGCAGCCGCGAATCGGCTCGCACAATATCTGCCAGTCCGAAGAAATCTTCGGCCACTTTCATGGCGTCTACGCCGGGGGTAGCCAGCGCTGAGTCCAACTCGTGGGCATAGGCGACGGATTCGATCCTTTTGATCTGAGTCATAGCGACGGAACCTCGCCAACCTTGGCGTTGTCAGCTTCAAGCTGATCGAGGAAGCGGTCCACAACTCGGCTGGTGAGCTCGGTGTCCGTGAGCTGTTCGCCAACGATCTTGGCAGCAAGTTCGGTGGCAAGTAGACCGACATCCGAACGAAGCGTAATCTCAGCAGCTTGCTTTTCAGCAAGGATCTGACGCTGAGCGTTGTCCATGATCCTGGCGGCCTCAGCCTGCGCTTCACTACGAGCAGCGGCAACGATTCCCTGAGCTTCGGCAGTTGCCTTCTCGCGGATCTCGTGAGCGTCCGCGTTGGCCTGGCGGATAACGGCGTCGCGCTCACGAGCGGCAGCAGCCTGATCCTCCTTGGCCTTTTCAGCGGCTCCCAGTCCTTCAGCGATCTTGGCTTGACGCTCGTCCATCGTCCCGTATAGACGGGGTAGGGCGAACTTGCCGACGACCAGCAAGACGACGAGCAAGACGACCGCCGACCAGAAGATCTCATACAGCGGCGGGACGACGACGGCTAGTCCGCCGGCCTCCGCTTGTGCCGCAACGAAAATCTGGTGCATCGGGGGTGCCTTACTTAACGATCAGCGGCAGAACGAAACCGATGAGGCCCAGGGCCTCAACCATGCCGGCGCCGATAATCATGTTGGTGAAGAGGCGGCCAGCGACCTCGGGCTGACGGGCAGTCGACTCCTGGGTCTTGCCGACGAGGATGCCAATACCGAGGGCGGGGCCAAGGGTGGCCAGGCCGTAGCCGATGTAGGCGAATGCTGCGGTTGCCATAGTGGTTATTCCTTCTGGGTCGAACGCTCGCGGGCGTTTGGTTTCATCGAGGATCAGTGACTCTCGATGGACAACTTGATGTAAACGGTGGTCAAGATCGTGAAAATGTAGGCCTGCAGGAAAGCGACGAACACCTCGAAGGCTGTCATCACAAACATTGCTGCACCCGTCAAAAGTCCCGCTGCTGAAAGCAAGGACATCTGTTGGAGCAAGAAAGCCGTTCCAAAGTAGGTCATGCCCAGCAAAAGGTGGCCCGAAATCATGTTACACAGCAGACGTAGAGTCAAAGTGACGGGTCGGACGATGAAAGTTGAAAGAAACTCAATCGGAGTGATGAGCAGGTAGATCGGCAAGGGAAGTCCGGGCGGGAAAAGCTGGGACTTGAAGAAGTGGCCAACTCCCTGGGCGCGAATACCTCCGCCGATAAAGACAACGTAGGAGATCAGCGCGAAGACCATCGGTACAGCCACCACGGACGAGGCTGCGATGTTAATACCGGGGATGATTCCTGCCAGGTTCATGGCGAGGACACCGAAGAAAGCGAAGCCGAGGAAGCCTGCGTACTTGCGACCCTGCTTGGGTCCGAGCATGTCAAGGGCGACATTGGAGCGCACGTAGTCAGCGATGAATTCAACCGCCAGTTGGCCCTTGCCGGGAATGAGCTTGGGTTTGCGGGCAACGAGCACCATGACCAGACACAAGAGCGCTGCCATAATCACTCGAGCCAGGGTGAGTCGGGTGAATTGGAAGATCGTGCCTTCGCCGAAGATTGTCTCCGGGAAGAAATCAGACAGGCCTGGCTGGTGCGGGTCTTGCGTGAATGCGGGCACCGCCGTAACAGCGATGACTGCGACGAGGACGATAAGTAAGACCCAATACCAAAGGGGCTTGCGCATGGTAGACGTCGCCTGCGACGCCGTGGATTGCGTGGACAGAACGTCCTCCTGAACACTGTGCCATCGGAATGTCGAAAACCGAGAAAGTCCCGGCAATTCCGAAATAGTAGCAGGGGTTTTGTCATTCGCTCATCTCGTCGAGGGGGCAAACGACGAAATGTGCATATCGGCTCAAAATTGGTTCAGTGTTCGGCCTCGTGCGAAGGAGGTGCGTCGACGTTGAACTGACGCATGCGTGTCATGACGACCACCTCACTAGCTGCAGCTATGAGGACCGCGATCACAACCACCACTGCCGGAAAACGCACGTCCATCCCCATCAAACGAGGCACGTACAATCCAGCAAAAACTAAGACGATTTTTGCTAGATAAGAGACCATGACCCACACGACGCTGCCGCCACGATCACGCGCAGCCAAATGCAAGAACAACCACTGAGCTGCGAAAACGGCAAGGGCTAAAGCAAGTCCCACTAGGCCTTCCCACAGCGGGCGTTCAAATGCAACGGTGGCCGCGAAGACACCAACAAAAGCGACAAGGGCTGCCACCGTCAGAATCTTGGCAAGGGATCGTACGGCACTTTCGAGGGGGGATGGGCTCACTGCGTGACCTCCTTGGTGGCCTGGGGCGTGTCGTCCGAAATCTCTGCAACTTCGACTTGCACTGCTTCCCCTTGTCCCTTTGTAACGGGGCGCGCCAGATGTCGCGCGTCGGGGAACTCAGTCAAGGTGATAATGACGGCCACAACAATTGCTGGCAAAGCAAACGCTGCGACACGCTGCCAGTCAAAGATCAGTAAGCCCACCGCTGGAACGCAGACAATAGCCGTCCACATCCACAAAATTGCGACAACGCCTCGGTGCGTGTGCCCACGCATCAACAGCCGATCGTGGAAGTGAGATCGATCTGCCTTAAATGGACTGTGTCCGCGACGCATCCGATGGATAGAGGTGACGATCAGGTCGAGGACGGGCATGAAAATAACTGACAACGGCAGAATAAGAGGCAGGAGGCCGACAAGGATCTGCTGGTTGCCCAACAATGAAGCATCCATTTGCCCCGTGACAATAATTCCTGCTGCTGCCAATACGAGTCCAAGGGTTTCTGCTCCCCCACCCATCATGATCGAGGATGGGTGGAAGTTGAACCATAGGAATCCCAGGCACACGCCACACAACGCGATAACAATCAGTGAGGCCGTGGTCGCGTATGACGCGGCTCCCATAATTCGGGTCAAAACGTAGGAATAGATGAAGAAAGCACCGGCACCGATCCCAACCATTCCGGCAGCTAAACCGTCGAGCCCATCGATGAAGTTCACGGCGTTGACAATCCCAACGACCAAGAAAACAGTGACGATCAGAGACAGGCGAGAAGAACCGATGGTGATGCCAAAAATTGGGAAAGACACTAACTGAACGCCGTTGAAGGCCATGGCCCCAGTAATAAGAATTTGACCGGCAAGTTTGGCGATCCAATCGAGTTCGAAGACGTCGTCGACGACTCCCAGAACGCACATCGCGGCCGCCCCGCCCATGACAGCCCACGGCACAGATGTCTCGAAAAGAGGAGCCATGTAGGGGATCCTGTAAGCGACAAGCATGGTGACCAGCAGGCCTCCAGTCATCGCGATTCCTCCCAAGCGTGGGATAGGCGCCTTTTGCAAATCTCTGCTGCGCAATTCAGGGACGATTCCCCATTTGAGGCACGCCCAACGCACAATCGGAGTCAAAACAAGGGTGACTCCCATCGCGATCAGCAGCAGAAGCAGATAGACCTTCATACCGGGGTGCCAAGTTCTTTCAGTCGGCGGGGAGGATGACTTCACCCGCGCTGGACGATAGCTCCTCCAAGGATAAGGTCCCGAGACGGATGGCTCTGGGTTGGCCGTGGGCGAGGTCGATGATTGTTGATGGCGTTGTCCCAGGGGTTGGACCAGCATCCACATAGGCCCCGACCTTGTGTCCAAAAGCTTGGATCGCCTCAGTAAGAGATGTCGCTGGTTCTTGGCCCGTCAGATTTGCGCTAGTCACAGCTAGCGGGCCTGTCTGATCGAGAAGCTCGAGAGTGCAGCGATGATCGGGCATGCGAAGAGCCAGCGTTCCATGTGTCTGCCCAAGATCCCACCCCAGGTCACTACGCGCCTGAAGAATAAGTGTGAGTCCGCCGGGCCAGTGTGATTGGGCCAGTCTGCGAGCCGTTGCAGGTACGTTGACGCACAAGTCATCGATAGCGTCGCCACCACTGACGAGGACGGGAGGTGGCATCTGTTTTCCGCGTCCCTTGGCGGCGAGAAGCTTCGACACGGCATCCGGGTCATCGGCGTTAGCGGCAATCCCGTAGACGGTGTCAGTGGGGATCACAGCAAGTTCTCCGGCTCTAAGAACCTCGATCACGCGGTCTAGATCTGCAGGTTGCCAGCCGTAGCGGGCGTCAATGACAGGCATATTCACTCGTCTATTGTTCCACGCCTGGCAACCAGGACTCGGTCCTTACCCGTTAGATCAACAACCGTTGTCACGTCGCTGAATCCGTACGAGCTCGCACATTGACGCATAAGTGCTGATTGACTTGCAGAGTGTTCAACAATGAGCGTGCCGGATTCTTTTAACAGGCCGGCGGCGCGTCGAATAATCTTTTCTGGAATCTCCATTCCATCAGCGCCACCCCCATATAACGCAAGGTCTGGATCGAGAAGTGCTTCGGGTTGAGTGGGAGCTTCTGCCGCCGGCACGTATGGAGGATTAGAGACCACGATGTCGACGCTTCCATCCAGCTGTGTCAAGGTGGCGTCTGACGTTGCATCCGCATTGTGTAGCATCACTGCACCAGCTGCAATTGCGTCGATATTCTGGGCAGCAAGCTCACAAGCCAGGGGCGAGAGCTCGACTGCGTGAACCAGTGTTGCGGGGCACTCTGTTGCAATAGCTAACGCGATCGCACCTGACCCCGTGCACAGGTCAACCACGATATCGCCGGGTTTACTGGCCTCAATGGCAAGGCCTGCAACAATTTCCGTTTCAGGGCGACAAATAAAGACGCCTGGCCTGGCATGCAGTGTCAGGCAACGAAAGTACATCCGACCAGTAATAAGTTGAAGGGGCCGGTTTTGAGTTCTCTGGGCCACCGCCTCGACGAATCGTCGGGTTGATTCTTCATCCACAGTGTCGCCAAGTTGCCAGCGGTTCGCAACGCCAGCTGCCCACTCCAGCAACTCTGTGCTTTCAACGCTCGGATTACAGGCCTCAAGAGCTGCAAGTTCCCGTCTAGCCCAGGCAAGCAGTTCACCGACTCGCCTACTCGAGGTAGGTCTGATCACTGTCGGTTCTCCGCTGCCGCGGCCAGTCTCTCAGCCTCGTCAGCTTCTTGGAGTGACGCAATGACCGGGTCCAAGGCTCCAGAGAGCACCTGGTCGAGGTTGTGCGCTTTGAATCCGGTTCGGTGGTCGGTGATTCGATTCTCAGGAAAGTTGTAGGTGCGGATTCTTTCAGACCGGTCCACTGTTCTGACTTGAGAGAGTCGTTGGGCTGATGCCTCGGCCTCGCGTTTGGCTCGAGCTTCCGCTGCCAGACGGGAAGCGAGGACGCGAAGCGCCGCTTCTTTGTTTTGCAGCTGTGACTTTTCGTTTTGCATTGAGACAACAATGCCTGAGGGCATGTGAGTAATCCGCACAGCTGAATCGGTTGTATTGACGGATTGTCCTCCGGGCCCCGACGAGCGATACACGTCGATTCTTAAATCATTGGGATCGATGACGATCTCCCCCTCGTCCTCGATCTGGGGCATCACAAAAACACCAGCCGCACTGGTATGGATGCGTCCTTGCGATTCGGTGACGGGCACGCGTTGGACCCTGTGCACGCCGCCCTCGTATTTAAGGTGAGCCCACACTCCTTCTTCGGGGGCTGGGGTTCCGTGCGCACGCACGGCCAATGTGATGTCTTTGTATCCGCCGAGTTCGGTGTGTGTGGCTGACAATTCGGTGACCGACCAGCCTTTGGTTTCGCCGTAGCGGGCATACATTCGCGCCAAGTCCGAGGCGAAGAGAGCGGATTCTTCGCCGCCTTCGCCGGCTTTGATTTCGACGATGACGTCGAGGGCGTCCTCGGGGTCGCGCGGAGCCAAGATCTTCAAGAGGCTAGCGTGGGCTGACTCCGCTTCTTCCTCCAGGGCAGGAATTTCTTCGCTAAATGAGGGATCTTCTGAGGCGAGCTCACGCGCAGCTTGGAGATCGTTACGGGCTGCGACGAGGCGATCCGCCGCTGCTTTGATACGTCCTAACTCTGCGTATCGGCGCCCGACACGTCGCATCCGATTGGGGTCTGCGAGGGTTTGGGCAGAGGCCATGTCCTCTTCGACCTGCGCGTATTCAGCGAGGAGAGGTTCGAGGGCCGAGAGTTCATCGGCTGACGCGGCTTCGTTGCTCATGTTGTGGCTCCTGGACGAGAATTGCGCTAATGACAACACCGCGGCGCCGGTGACCCGAAGATCTCCGGCGCCGCGGCGAAAGCACTACTGCTGTGCGATGACTCGACTCACTTGGAGGAACGATCACGCTTGCCGTAGCGGGCCTCGAAGCGGGCGACGCGACCACCGGTGTCGAGGATCTTCTGCTTGCCCGTGTAGAACGGGTGGCAAGCCGAGCACACGTCCACGCGCATCTCACCGGAGGTGAGGGTGGAACGGGTGTTGAAGGTGTTGCCGCACGTGCAAGACACGACGGTATCCACGTATTCGGGGTGGATGTCCTTCTTCATGGAATTACTCCTGGATTCGTTGAGTGCCCCGGGTCCAAACCGCGAGTCCGCCACATCTGGTGGCGGGTTGCTCTTCCGTCTGCCGTGCTCATGGCACGGGCGCGGCGGCGGAGAGGTGAACCGGAAGCCGACCGTGACATTGTGCCACTTTCGGCACCCTAAGTGGTACTTCAAGCCGGATCCAGGTTGCGTGAGGTCGCCGACAGTTGTGAAGGAAACGCCCCGCTTCCTGATGAAAGCGGGGCGTCACACATATGCACGATATATCAGTCAGCCGACGGTGTGGTCTTTTGGACAAGCATGAGGAACTCTGCGTTGGATTGAGTTTCTTTGAGCTTGTCGAGGACCAATTCGAGGCTGGACTGCTGATCGAGGGTGCCCAGAACACGGCGCAACTTCCACATGATGCGAAGTTCTTCGGGCTTGAAGAGCATTTCTTCGCGGCGAGTACCCGAGGCATTGACGTCGATGGCCGGGAAAATACGGCGATCTGCGAGCTGGCGGGACAGACGCAATTCCATGTTGCCGGTGCCCTTGAATTCTTCGAAGATCACTTCGTCCATCTTCGAGCCGGTTTCAACCAGCGCCGAAGCGATGATGGTCAGCGAGCCACCCTCTTTGAGGTTTCGTGCGCCCCCGAAGAATTTCTTGGGCGGGTAAAGGGCTGAGGCATCAACACCACCGGACAGAATGCGTCCCGAGGCAGGTGCCGCCAAGTTGTAGGCGCGCGACAGACGGGTCAAAGAGTCGAGCAGAACGACGACATCCTGGCCAAGTTCGACCAGACGCTTCGCCCGTTCGATTGCCAGTTCGGCAACGATCGTGTGATCGGAAGCCGGGCGGTCAAAGGTTGAGGCAATGACCTCTCCCTTGACGATCGACCGCATGTCGGTGACCTCTTCTGGGCGTTCGTCAACAAGGACAACCATGAGGTGAACTTCGGGGTTATTGACCTCGATAGCCTTGGCGATCTGCTGGATGACCATTGTCTTACCAGCCTTAGGCGGAGAAACGATGAGGCCTCGCTGGCCCTTGCCAATGGGGGCCACCAAGTCAATGACGCGAGGGGTGAAGGCTTTAGCCGAGGTTTCAAGGCGAAGCTGTTCATTGGGGTACAAGGGGGTCAGCTTGCCGAACTCGCGGCGGGCCTGCGCCTCTTCAATCGTCATTCCATTGACCGAGTCAACACGGACCAAGGCGTTGTACTTCTGACGCTGCCGCTCTCCCTCACGGGGCTGACGCACAGCACCGGCGACGGCGTCTCCGGCGCGCAAGCCCCAGCGGCGCACATTGCCCAGAGTCACATAAACGTCTTTAGGTCCAGGTAGATAACCCGAGGTACGCACGAAAGCGTGATTGTCTTGGACATCAAGGATGCCGGCAATGGGAGCAAGCTGTTCGTCTTCGCGAACTTGATCGTCACGATCGGTGCGAGTTGCCTGGTTCTGACCGTCTGCACGGTTGCCATTGCGCTCTCGCCTATTGGTGTTGCGATCGCGGCGACTACGCCGGTTGCGATCGCGCCGATTGCGTCCGCGTCCGTCAGCATCGTCGCCCTCGGGCAGCTCGATGGAGTCAAGCGAGTCCGGGGTTTGCTTTGGCGAGACGTCTGACGCTGTCTCATTGGCCTTGTCGGACTGCGGCGTCGGCAAGTCGAGTTGGACCTGCGCCGGGTCAATAGCTTCAGTTGTGGCGACGCGGCGCCTACGGGTCTTTCGCGGCGTTGACGAAGCTGTTTCTTCTTTTACGTCCTTGTCGCGGGTGACCTGGGAGGGGGCCTGATCGGCAGGGGCCTGATCGGCAGGGGCCTGTGCCGGGGCACTTGGAGCCGACGCAGCACCACTGAGTGCCTCGACGAGCTGGGACTTGCGCATTTTGGAAATGCCTTTGAGTCCACGGGAAGAAGCGAGCGCCTGCAATTCGGCGAGCTTCATGGCGGACAGCGATTTGGTGGGCGCGTCTGCAGCCTGTTCGTTGCTCACGAATGTTCCTTACTGGAAAAGCCCTACGCGGGCGGTTCAATTCCCCTGTTGTTTTTGACGGGGGATGACGCGGCGGAAAGAAATCGCGCGGCGTTGACAGATGCCGACAAGCGGCGGGTCACAAGGACCGATAGACAGATAGTACCAATGTTTAGCCTTTGCTGGTGGCGATCCGGGTCGCTACTGCCCACCGTCGGACAAATATCACACATCCGCGCCTACCCGAATCGCCCGACTTTACTTCCCTGCCAGACGTCCTCGGGTAATGGTCACCGCCCGCTCAGCCACCGCAAGCTCCATGACCTTCCATCCTGCTGCCTGCGCTTCGTGCCGAATGTCTGCCCCAACGGATTCCAAGGACAGCACCGTGGGACCCGCTCCAGACACCACCGCCGCGAGGTCCGCGCTGCGCAACCAATCGACTAGTGCAAGGGAGGGTTCCATCGCGCCTCGACGCTGTTCCTGATGGAGGCGATCTTGCGTGGCATCCATGAGCATGTCGTGAAAGCTGTATTCCCCTGTCCCCTGGGACGCTCCCGATAAGAGTGCTGCAAGAAGAGCTGAACGGCCCAGGTTGAAGCGGGCATCCTCATGACTGACACGTTCTTCGAGGGCTTCACGTGCCTGCGAGGTCGATAGCTCAAAATCTGGAATGAACGCAACCGGGCTAATCTGCGCGGGAGGCATGACGCGAACCGCACCCGCCCGCTCCCCTTCCATCCAGGCAATAGTGGCTCCACCGAGCACGGCCGGCGCCACGTTATCGGGGTGGCCTTCAAGTTCAGAACCGATAGCCAGAATATCGGCAGGAGTCAGAACATCCTCCTCACCAATGAGGGCCCTGGCAAGGGCGAGACCTGCGACGATTGCTGACGCTGATGACCCGAGTCCTCGCGAATGAGGGATCCTGTTGGTGCAGTGCATGCGGATCCCAATTTGAGGCGCTCCGACGCGATCAAGAGCGAGCCTGACGCACTTGACGACAAGATTGTCCTCCCCCTCGCCGACAGTTCCGGCGCCCTCGCCCTCGACAACTACCGAGGTTGCCCCGGCGGTGGCGTGGATCGACACTTCATCCCACAGATCCAAGGCCATCCCCATGGAGTCAAAGCCTGGCCCGAGGTTGGCGGTGGTCGCCGGCACTTTGACGGCAACAAAGTCGTCACGTAGCCGCACGCTCATTCCTCCCCTTCGACTCGGATAGCTGACGTGACTTCCCGAACAGCTTCGGACACACCCAGAGCCCGTGTTACAGCTTGCAGGTCAGCCTCCCGAGCCAGGTGTGTAGTTGCAACAATCACGCATGCCCCGGGTTCACGGTCATCGCGTTGATGTACGGATTGAATGGACACTCCGTGGCGAGCGAAGATGCCGGCGACGTCAGATAAAACCCCGAGCCTGTCTTCGACTTGGAGTCGAATCTGGTAGCGAGTCCGAGCAATACCTGGATCAAGGATTGGCAGGTGTGCGTAGACAGATTCGCGGGGAGCGTGTCCTCCGTATGCGCGATGATGCGCTGCTGCCACGAGGTCGGACAGAACTGCTGAAGCCGTTGGTGCACCACCTGCGCCCTGTCCGTAGAACATCAGACGTCCGGCAGCCTCGCCCTCGACAAGAATGGCATTGAATGCGCCATCGACACTGGCCAGCGGATGGTCATTAGGGACGAGGGCGGGATGGACTCGCATACCGATTCCTTCTCGCCCATCCTCGCCGATGCGTCGCTCAGCGATTGCCAGCAGTTTGATGGTGCGGTTAAAGAAAGCGGCCTCAGACATGTCATCAGCGGCGATTGAGGTGATGCCTTCGACCTCGACATCGTCGATTCCAACGCGGGAATGGAATGCAAGGGAGGCCAAAATTGAGCACTTTGCCGCTGCATCTAGTCCTTCTACGTCGGCGGTTGGGTCGGCTTCAGCGAACCCAAGTTCCTGAGCTTGTGCGAGGGCGTCCTTGTAGCTCAGGCCGCGGCTGGCCATGGAATCGAGGATGAAATTGGTCGTGCCATTGACGATACCCATGACCTTGGTAATGCGATCGCCTGCAAGAGACTCACGAAGGCCGTAGACGACTGGGACTGCACCAGCCACGGCAGCTTCGTAGTAGAGGTCCGCTCCAGAAGCGTCGGCAGCCGCATAAAGTTCGGGGCCGTGGGCAGCCAATAGAGCCTTATTGCCCGTGACAACACTGATGCCTTGGTTGAGGGCGCGCAGAACGTAGGTGCGCGCGGGTTCAATACCGCCGATCAGTTCAACGACGATATCTCGGCCGTCAATTGCTTGGGCGGGGTCGGTGGTCAGAAGGGCAGAGTCGATGGGAGTGTCGCGAGGCGCGTCAAGGTTTCGCACGAGGACCGCATCAACACTCATTGCCGCACCAGATCGGGCGGAGAAGTCCTCAGCTTTCTCGGCGAGCATGTGAATAACCTGAGCTCCCACGGTTCCGGCACCCAGTACACCGACGCTGAGTTGTGGCAGGGACTGCGTCATGGCTCTCCTCTTTCAATCATCACGGTGCGCGCATCGGATGTTCCCCGCGCTTGCCGTTGACGAGCAGTCTAAGCGCTTGCAGTCTCAACTCGGAGATCAGTCCATTTCGGCGCTCATGCAGCACCACAACGCAAAAAGTAAACGTAGGCCCTTAGTCCTACACAAGGTTGGCAGAGAGGCGTTTTTTCGCAACCTGAGACCGACAACATACATAGTTCTTTGGTCCCCTGTAGAAAATTGTTAACAACCGTCGAAGAATAGATCGCAGATGCCTACACGGCACGACGACGAAGTCGAAAGGCTTCGACACTGGTCCCCCAGACCGGGAGGCCGGCTTGACCCGAGAAGAGGAAAGATGACGAACGAGCAGCCCGCTTCTGACGCCCTCACCAAGGACGCCTGGGACGGATTCGAAAAGGGCACCTGGAACCAGGAGATCGACGTCCGCGACTTCATCCAGCGCAACTACACGCCATTCGAGGGCGACGCTTCATTCCTAGCTGGCCCCACCGACAAGACTTTGCGCGTGTGGGACACCCTTGAAAAGGAATACCTAGCTGAGGAGCGCAAGGTTCGCATCCTTGACGTTGACACCCACACCCCCGCTGACATCGACGCATTCAAGCCGGGCTTCATTTCCAAAGACGATGATGTCATCGTTGGTCTGCAAACCGACACCCCTCTCAAGCGCGCCATGATGCCCAACGGCGGCTGGCGCATGGTCGAAACCGCCATCCACGAGGCCGGCAAGGAACACGACCCCGAGGTCAAGAAGATCTTCACGCAGTACCGCAAGACTCACAACGACGCAGTCTTCGATATCTACACGCCCCGTATTCGCGCGGCACGTTCCTCTCACATCATCACTGGCCTGCCCGACGCTTACGGTCGAGGCCGCATCATCGGTGACTACCGTCGCGTTGCCCTGTACGGCGTGGATCGTCTCATTGAGGACAAGCTCGAAGCCAAAGACAAGTACGCCGACCAGGGCTTCTCTGAGCACTGGGCACGCTACCGCGAGGAACATTCCGAGCAGATCAAGGCTCTCAAGAAGCTCAAGAAGATGGCCGCCGATTATGGCTACGACATCTCCGGTCCGGCCACCACCGCCCAAGAAGCCGTCCAGTGGACCTACTTTGGCTACCTGGCTTCGGTCAAGTCCCAGGACGGCGCCGCCATGTCCATTGGCCGCCTCTCCGGTTTCTTCGATATCTACTTCGAACGCGATCTTGCCAACGGCACGCTGGATGAGTCCGGCGCCCAGGAAATCATCGACGCCCTCGTCATTAAGCTGCGCATCACCCGCTTCCTGCGCACCATCGACTACGACCAGATCTTCTCTGGCGACCCCTACTGGGCCACCTGGTCAGACGCAGGCTTTGGCGACGACGGACGCACCCTGGTTACGAAGACCTCTTTCCGACTCCTGCAGACCCTGCGTAACCTGGGTCCCGCTCCCGAACCGAATATCACGATCTTCTGGGATGAGAACCTGCCCAAGGGTTACAAGGACTTCTGCGCAGCAATCTCGATTGAGACCTCGTCCATCCAGTACGAGTCTGACGGCCAGATCCGCGACCACTGGGGCGACGATGCCGCCATTGCCTGCTGCGTCTCCCCGATGAAGGTCGGTAAGCAGATGCAATTCTTCGGTGCCCGTGTTAACGCCGCTAAGGCCCTGCTTTACGCTCTTAACGGTGGCCGCGACGAAATGTCCGGAAAGCAGGTCGTCGAAGGGCTGCCCGGCATCGAAGGCGACGGCCCGCTCGACTTCGATGAGGTCTGGAGCAAGTACGAGGAAATGCTGGATTGGGTTGTGGGCACCTACGTTGAGGCCCTCAACATCATCCACTACTGCCATGACCGCTACGCCTACGAGTCCATCGAAATGGCGTTGCACGACTCCGAGATCATCCGCACCATGGGCTGCGGTATCGCTGGCCTGTCGATCGTCGCCGATTCTTTGGCTGCGATCAAGTACGCGAAGGTTACTCCGATTCGCGACGAAACCGGACTGATCGTTGATTACAAGACCGAGGGTGACTTCCCGACCTACGGCAATGACGACGATCGCGCCGACGATATTGCCGCAACCATCGTTCACACGGTGATGGACAAGATTCGTGCGATCCCCATGTACCGCGACGCCATCCCGACCCAGTCGGTGCTGACCATCACCTCGAATGTCGTCTACGGCAAGGCCACCGGTAACTTCCCGTCGGGTCACCGCGCAGGCACCCCCTTCGCCCCCGGCGCCAACCCGGAAAACGGCATCGACACCCATGGCATGGTCGCCTCGATGCTCTCTGTAGGCAAGCTCGACTACAACGATGCTCTCGACGGTATCTCCCTGACCAACACGATCACTCCGTCTGGTCTGGGACGCACCAAAGAAGAGCAGATTGAAAACCTCGTCGGCATCCTCGATGCGGGCTTCGTGCCCGACGATGAGTGCGCTGTCGAAATGACCGCTCAGAAGTGACCAATCAGCTCTGGGAGGCCACAAGCCTCCCAGAGCACCCCTAACCGCCACACCCCACCAAGGAGAATCATCATGGCAACCAAGACTTACGAAGAACGTCTGGCCGACATGCGCGCAGCCCGCGCCCAGAACGAGGTCACCGACGGCCTGTACCACGCCAACATCAATGTGCTCGACCGCGCTACCCTCGAGGACGCCATCGAGAACCCCGAGAAGTACCCGAACCTGACGGTGCGTGTCTCCGGCTACGCCGTCAACTTCGTCAAGCTCACTCGCGAACAGCAGCTCGACGTCCTTTCGCGCACCTTCCACCAGTCCGCCTGAGAGCGATCACTACGTTCGAGCTGACGTTCGGCGTGGCTTCTCCTCAAACTCCTGTGGGGCGCAGACCAGGTCTGCGCCCCACAGTATTGGCCCACCATTTCAATTGAGGCACTATGACAACGCAGATTCCGCCCATCATCCCCGTCGGTGACGGTTCAAGCATTGTCTCGCGCGGACCGCGTACCAACGACAGCTCCAAGTCCCTGCAGGATCAAGACTTCCAAGCCCCCACGGCGCGCGCAATGGGATTGGGCACCGCCGGCCTCGTTGAGCTCACCGATATTGAACGCCACGAACGTCTCCAACGCATGCACGACGGCACTTTGGGGTCAGTTCACTCCTGGGAGTTGGTGACGGCCGTTGACGGACCAGGAACCCGCCTGACAGTGTTTCTCAACGGCTGCGGCTTGCGCTGCCTGTACTGCCACAACCCCGACACCTTCCTCATGAAGGACGGGGCTCCGGTGTCTATCGACGAAATCCTGGGCCGTATTCGTCGCTACCGCCGCATCTTCCGCACCACCGGCGGAGGGGTGACAATTTCCGGGGGCGAAGCAATGATGCAACCGGAATTCGTCCGTCGAATCTTCCACGGCGCCAAAGAGATGGGCGTGCACACCTGTCTGGACACCTCCGGTTTCCTGGGCGTCAATTGTGACGACGACATCCTCGATCACCTCGACCTGTGTCTCCTCGACGTCAAAGCCGGAATCCCCGAGCTCTATAAGCGGGTCACCACCGGCGCCCTCCAGCCCACCATCGACTTCGGCGATCGCCTATCGGCTCGAAATAAGACGCGCGTATGGATCAGGTTCGTCCTCGTGCCAGGACTGACCGACGATCCCGAAAACATCCGAGCCATCGGTGACATTATCGGCAGGTGGAAGAATGTCATTGATCGCGTGGAAGTACTCCCCTTCCACCAGATGGGGCGAGACAAATGGAAGAACCTGGGTCTGACGTACGAGCTTGATTCGACAACCCCCCCGACGCCACAAAATACGCAAGAGGTCCGCGACTACTTCAAGAGCCTAGGTTTCGAGGTCCACTGAAAGCCGGGTCTGCCCCAGCCTTCACTTTCGATCGCCTGGCGACTGGCTGACTTCCACGGTTGATCAAGACGGTCCACGTAGAGCGTGCCTGCAAGGTGGTCGTACTCGTGCTGGAAGATTCGGGCAAGCCAGCCCCAAGCCTCAATCTCGATTCGCTGTCCCCTCAACGACAGTCCAGTCAATACGACATTGCCTGCTCGTCGCAGTGGATATTGGTATCCGGGAATTGACAGGCACCCTTCGCACTCACGATCCTCATCCAATTGAGCGGGCAGACCGGCGTTCGCATCCCACTTGTATTCCAATTGTGGGTTGACGACGACACCGGAACTGGGTGCACAAGGTGTGCGAAGCCCCAAAGTGGAACCGTAGAGATCATCAAAGGCAGATTGGCCCGAAAAGCGCCAAACGAAGAGTCTTTGGCCCACACCCACTTGGGGCGCAGCCAAACCGACACCGGGGGCAACCACCATTGTGTCAATCATGTCGTGCGCAAGATCCGCCACTGAACTATCAATCACGTCGATCTCCTGCGCCCGTTGGTGGAGCACAGGATCTCCCGTGATGACAATTGGCAAAATGCTCATGCGACGAGGGTAGTTGCCTTGCGCTGGAGGCGAGGAACGCAAGCTTGAGCTAAATATTCCAAGAGGTTCTGGAGCCCTTCGAGATCAGCGGCAGGATCTTCGGGATGCCATTGAACTCCAAGAACGGGCGCGTATTGATGTTCGATGGCCTCGATCGTGGAGTCTTCGGCGCGCGCTGACACTTTGAGTTCATCGGCAACCTGGTCGATGCACTGGTGGTGGGCTGAGGACACCTCAACGCGACGGTGTGCGTCCAGCACCGATCCAAGAGCTTTTTCCAAGGCAGAGCCCTCTTCAACTTGCACACCGTGACGCGCAAAGCGTTGCTGCGCAACAACCTCGGGGTTGAGATGCTGATCAAGACCATTTTCGATGTGTTGAACGAGGCTTCCGCCCAGCGCCACATTGATCAGTTGCATCCCGCGGCAGATTCCCACAAGTGGAGTTCCCGTTGAAATCGCATGGCGAACCAGCTCAATCTGTCCCAGATCAGCGCGATACCAGTGTCGCCCTTCGCCTTCGTAGCCCTGCTCTCCCGAGTAGACGCAGGGGTGAATATCTTCCCCACCCATAATGACGATGGCATCAGCTTGCTGTGCTTTGAGCACGGATCCTTCTGCACCGTCGAGTTGGGCGTAGTGGCGAATGATGTTCCAGTACGTTCCAGCTGCTTCAATAATGCGGTCCCACAGGCACATGACCAGGACGTTGTATGCGTCGTCCCACGGGCGGTCTGGCAGGACGTTGGAGATCAACAACGTCGGCTTTTCACTGGTCATGGGAATATATTGGCCACTTCAGTTGAGATGACTGCGCCCTCGTCCACTGTTCAGTCGAATGTGAATTCGACTCCGGGACGAGGGCGAGCAGATCAGCTTGCGCTGGTGCGCTTACTGAGCGGCGAGGAAGTCATCGAGTAGTCCAAGCAGACGGGCCCGTTCATCCTCGTCCACCCAGGACACTTCCAGAGAGTTGCGCGCAAGGGTGGCGAGTTCTTCTTGCCCCAACCCGTAGTGCTCGGCCATTGACAGGTAGTTATCTGCAACATAGCCCCCAAAGTAAGCCGGATCGTCAGAGTTGAGCGTGACTTTGGCTCCGCGACGCATGAGATCAATGATCTCCGTGCCCTTCATGTCCTCGGTGACAAAACCATTGGACATGGGACAGCAGGTCAGGCCAATCCCCTTGTCGATGACAAGTTCAACGAGGCTGTCATCTTCAACAATGTTCGTACCATGGTCGAGACGCTCAGTACCCAGTTCGGTAAGCGCGCGGCGGATATTGTCAATGGATCCCACCTGGTCGATATCGCAGTGCATGGTGACGCGTAGCCCGTGTTCTTTGGCCAAAGCGAAAGCATCAGCGAACTTCTCAGGCGGATTGTCGCGTTCGTCCGAATCGAGCCCCACACCAATGAACTTATCCTTGTAGGGCAGTGCAGCTTTTAGGGTTTCGAGAGCGGACTCGGCTGACATATCGCGCAGGAAGCACAGGATGAGGTCTGCTGAAAGGCCGATCGCGCGTGCTTCGTCAACGGCGCGGTAATAGCCGTTGATCACGGTTTCAATGGCGACGCCACGGCTGGTGTGAGCCTGCGGATCAAAGAAGCATTCGGCGCGAACCACACCGTTTTGCCGGGCGCGCTCAAAGTAAGCGGCGGCCAGGTCATGGAAGTCGTCCTCGTCTTGCAAAACATTCATCGCCGGATAGTACACGGCCAGGAATGAGGACAGGTCGTTGAACTGGTATGAAGCTTGGACTTCCTCAATGGTCTTTTGTCCAATGTCGATCCCGTGCTTATTCGCAAGTGCGAGCTTGAGATCTGGTTCGAGGGTGCCTTCCAGGTGCAAGTGAAGTTCGGCTTTGGGGATGCCGCAGGCGAATTCACGGGTGACGGTTGTGGTCACGATTCCTCCATATAGTCATGTGCATGAAAGATCATGCGCGGACTCCTCGATCTTCCCATATTGCCAGCGTGCAGGAGGTCTATCCCTGCAGGTCACCACGGTGGCGTGGATATTGCAGATGACTACTCTTCGCGACCCTGGTCAGCCTCGTAGCCATTCCAATCATCGGCAAAGTCATGTCGTTAGCCAGGGTCTTGAAGGGGACGAGGGCGGGGTCAACGACGCCAGAGTTATTCATCAACGCATCGTCTCATGTTTGCGTCCCCTCCAAGCTGTGGAGGGGACGCAAGCACTGTGAACGAGATCGACTGATCTTAGGCAAGTGTGCCCATCGGATCCCATGCCGGCAGGTGACGCATATCGGCGCTCAGAGCCGGTCGCAGGTCGTCAGGAAGAGCATCAATGTGAACAACAACCTCGAAGACATACTCGGTGAACCAGTCGTCATCCATGGTGAAGAAACCTGAGTCACCGGGCTGATCACCCCAGGAATTTTCAACCCGCCAGCGCCGGCTGCGCCCGTCAGTGTCCAGGTCGACACCAGTAAAAAGCATGGCGTGATTCATCGCGGATTCGCCTGTGAGGACTCGCTGTTCCTTCGTCGTCGACAAGTCCAATCCAAACAACCCGCAGTAGTCGTGCACGCCCTCGACGTACAGTCCTTGGTCACGGTCAGCCTGTTGAGAACAATCAGCCCCGAACCACACTGGCTGGCCTGCAGCAATGGTCTGCGCCGCAATCTCTTTAATCGTTGCCATTTCAGCGTTGATATAGCGAATCTCGCGTCCTCCCACCACGTTACCCAGGTGGTCGACGGTCATCGCTTCGCCCTTGGCATGGCAGGTGCGCGGATCGTCGACAAGGCAGACGTATTGCGTGAGGTCGATGTCGACATAGCGTTCGTAGAACTCTTGCGGAGTCATCACAGGATCACGATGGAATTCGCCTTCGTCATCTTGCCATTCCCACTCAAACTCAGTAGGTGGAACGCCCAAGCTTATGGTCAGGATCCTCCACACGCCCTCGAGCACCTGTTCTTTGGCGCTTTCGACGTCCTCTGCAGGCGCACCACCTGCCACCATGTCACGCAACTCAAGGGCCGAGCGGCGCAGAAGTACTTGGAGTTGAGTATTCATCCGGTGCGTATTGGATGAGGCCTCTGTTTCTGGCATGGCCTGGATCGGCACCAGCCCGTGTTTGAGGTAAAGCGAGACTGCCATGTCCCACTGGCCGCCGTCTCCCAGAACGTCCGCGAGCAAGAATTGGAGAAGGCGCCCGTCCAGAGGTTCGTGTGCCGTATCAATGATGTCGGTGAGGAACCAGTTAGCGCGTTCGAATTTGTCCCAGAACAGAACGTAGTTTTCAGAGAACTCGAAGTTCTTTAACCCCATCTTCTTTCGGGCTGACGAACGCAGAAGATTCAGAGACGAAAAAAGCCAGCAGCGTCCCGATTTCTTCTGCCAGGTGACTTTCCAGTCATCAATCCGATGAGAGACAACTGGAGGATTGGCGATAACTTTCGCCCGATCTAAGCTCACCGAATCAATTCCGCTGGTGGTCACCGCATTGCGCGCAATATGGGCAGCAGTGTCCGTAGCAGTCTCACGCATCCGCTCAATCAGGGCCTGATCGATTACGCCAGCGGATCGGCTTTTCACCATTTCCCGCTCTTCCTTTCATCGGATCATCAACGAAGCATCTGGCTGTGTGCCCGATGCACTCGCACAGGCTACTCGTCGTCATCGCTGACCTCAACGCTGGTGCCGTAGAATCTGATCGGAGCAACGCCGCTCCAATTTTGCGAAAGTGAGGACCATCGTGACTGCACGCACTGCTTCGGGCACCGAAATTGTTTTATATTCGGGAGATTATCAAGCTCGAATTGTCACAGTCGGCGCAGGATTGGCGTCGCTGACCTTGGATGGTCACGATCTCATCATTGGCCATCGCGCCGATGAGATTCCTCAGGGCTACCTCGGCAAAACACTCATGCCGTGGCCAAACCGTATCGCCCACTCCAGCTACACGTGGGAAGGCGTCGAATACCAGCTCCCCATCAACGAACCATCCACCGGAGCAGCCCTCCACGGCCTCGTCGTGTGGCAGGACTGGTCAATCATTCACTCAGATCTGGACTCAGCCACGCTGGGCACCACGATTGCTCCTCAGCCGGGATACCCGTGGCCCCTGGACGTATGGGTGACATACGCGTTGGACGCTAAGCGTGGGCTCAGCGTCACTCTCACCGCTAAGAATGTGGGAAGTGGTCCTGCTCCCTATGGGGTCTCCCTGCACCCATACCTAACGGTAGACCTGGCACCCACAGACAGCTACGAGCTCACTGCTCCCGTGGCAACCGTCCTCTTGACCGATGAAAAGCTCAACCCTGCGGGCTTGGAACCCAGCGCAGATCATGGCTTTGATTTCACCGAAACTCGGGTTGTGGGGTCCACGCAGATCGACAACGCGTTCACCGATCTTCCAGAGGGCGAGTGGACTGTCACCCTGCGTGACCCGTCCACTGGAATTTCCTCTTCTCTGACTTCTAACTGCCGTTGGGTTCAGCTCTTCACCGCCGACAACATTGGCCGTACCGGCGTAGCTGTCGAGCCTATGACCTGCCCGCCCAACGCTTTCAACACAGGCGAGGATGTCATTGTGTTGGCTCCCGAAGAAGAACACACCATGACCTTTACGATCAGCGGTCAGATCCCCCAGGCATAACCAGACATCCCAGAGATATCTATAGGTGACCTGCGGTCTCATGGCCGCAGGCCAACAGCATCAAAACGATTGGTTATAGGCGGCTGGCTGCCGCACTGACAAGAGTGACAGCCACTGCACCAGCAGTGGAGGAACGCAGCACGTTGCGTCCCAAACCGACCAGGTGTGCACCCGCTGCCTCTAGTGCGGCAGTTTCATCAGGATCAATACCTCCCTCGGGCCCAACGACAACCACGCACGCATTTCCCACCGCACAAGAGGCTGTGCGTTCATGATCCGGTCCGTGGTTAAGAATGCGTTCGGTCAGAGGCATAGTCGCTTCTTCGTGGCAGACAAAGGCTGCGCCGCCCTCGTTGACGATTGCCTGAACGAGGGCGACCAGTTTCTTTGAATCCACCACCTCATGTACCTCAGGTACTGTGCTCCTGCGCGACTGTTTGGCTGCTGCACGCACAACCGATTCCCATTTGGCATGCCCTTTGGCGGCTTTGGGACCTGTCCATCTGACGATCGCACGATTCGACTGCCAGGGCACCACTTCGTCAACACCAAGCTCCGTGCACGTCTCAACAGCCTGTTCGTCTCTACCGCCCTTAGCCAGAGCTTGAACGAGGACGATGCGTGGAGTAACGCCGGCCTCCTCCATGCGTTCTACGACCGTAAGGATGAGCCCCTGTTTCGATGATGCTTCGACGAGGCAGCGTAGGCGTAGCCCCCGCCCATCAACGATGTCGATGCTCTCGCCCGCCTCGATCCGACGGACGGTTGCGGCGTGGCGCCCCTCCTGGCCGCCCAACTCAACACGGTCACCAATCTGGACCTGGGCTGAGGAGGGGCTCAGGTCATCACTGAAGAAAACGGGGCGAGTCATTAGCCACCAAAGGTGTCACGGAGTCGATCAAAGAACCCCTTGTCCTGGCGATGCGGTTCAAAACGGACCTCTTGGCGAAGCGCCGCCAACTCCTCGAGAAGTTCACGCGATTTTGCGTCGAGCTTCTTAGGAATCTCCACGTCAATATGGACGTGCAAGTCTCCCCTACCTTGGCGTTGGAGGCGCCCCACGCCCAGGTCGTCCAGAACAATATCGTCGTGGGGCTGAGTACCAGCTTTAATCGTCAAAGTCTTCTTGCCGTCGAGAGTATCGAGCTCGAATTCAGTGCCCAACGCGGCCGTGGTCATTGGGATCGTGATCCACGTATGCAGATCATCGCCTCGCCGATCAAAAATCGGGTGTTTCTTTTCGCGGATCAGCAGGTAGAGGTCGCCGTTGGGGCCGCCCCCTTCACCAACCTCAGCCTGACCGGTTGCTCGGATCTGGGTACCTTCATCCGCACCGGCTGGAATATCAACTGTAATGGTGCGACTGGTACGCACTCGACCTTTACCCGCACACTCCGAACAGGGATTCGGGATGGTCGTGCCAAAGCCCTGACATGCTGCGCACGGGGACTGCGTCTGCATGCGTCCAAAGAGCGTGGACTGGACACGAGTGATGAAACCCGAACCCGAACATGTCGAACAGGTGACGGGTTGGGTACCCGGCTGGCACATATCGCCGCCACAGGTCTCACACGTGGCATAGGTCGTGTACTTGACGTCTTTCTTCGCTCCGAAGGTTGCCTCCTCAAGGGTGATGTCGACAGCGACTCGTTGGTCTTTACCTCGCTTGACCCGCGAGGCCTGGCCTGCGCCTCCACCCGAGAATCCTGTGGAGAAGCCACCGCCAAACATGGCATCGAAAATATCCCCGAAGCCGCCTGCACCAAATGGTGAGCCTGCGCCGGCTCCTCCTCGCAGAGCTTCCGGGCCACCAATGTCATACATCTGGCGTTTCTCCGGATCTGACAGGGTTTCGTATGCCACTGAAAGCTCTTTGAAAGCCTCTTCTGAATCGGGGCCAGCGTAGTCGGGATGAAGCAGCCGAGCCTTCTTACGGTAGGCCTTTTTGATCTCTTCTTGGCTAGCATCCCGGGCCACGCCCAGGATCTCGTAGTAATCGTTCACTCGGTCGGCTTCCTCATCGGGTTGAAACAGTGTGATGGTCTCATGGTGGCTTAGTGATCTGCCTCAGCGGGTCAAATATCTGGATAGATAGGAGGAGATGGCTCGCACCGACGACATTGTCCGCGAGTAGTCCATTCGGGTCGGGCCAATGATTCCAAGATGCGCGGCGGGCCCCTCCTGAGCGTCAGAAACGCGGTAGGTGCCGGTAATAATTGAGGCTTCGGAAAGCCCATCGTGGGTGTTCTCGGTGCCAATTGAGACATGCAGGTCCTGGTCGGTGTCGAGTTCGGCGAAAAGCCTCATGAGGACCACTTGTTCTTCAAGAGCATCCAGGACAGGAGCAATATCGCGAAAATCGACGGCGCCTCGCGCAAGGTTCGAAATTCCGGCCATCATGATGCGCGATTCAGCCGCTGGTGTCATGAGGTCAATGATGGCACTGCGGATCATTTCTGCGGCTGGGCGCACGTTCGCAGGAGTGGCTTCAACAACCGCTTCGAGAGGCTCTACCATCGCGCGAGAGTTCTTTGATTCGGCTGCTTCATTGAAGCGAGCCCGCATGTCTGAGATGGTTACTTCATCCAATTCGCAGCCCGGCTCCAGAGTGCGTTCTTGAACGCGACCAGCGTCCGTAATGACAATAACGAGGAGGCGTCCGAGCCCAAGATCTACCAGTTCAGCCCTGCGGAGGGTCTGGTTTTCTAGAGTCGGATATTCGACAACGGCGACTTGGCGAGTTACCTGGGCTAGAAGTCGCACCGTGCCAGCCACGACCTCGTCAATGTCGGTGCTTTGAGACAGGAACTTCTCCACGGCCTGGCGTTCCGGAGCACTCATGGGTTTGAAGGCGGCCAGGCGGTCAACAAATACGCGGTAGCCCTTGTCCGTGGGGACGCGTCCGGCACTGGTATGGGGTTGGTAGATCAATCCAGCTTCTTCGAGGACGGCCATGTCGTTGCGTATTGTCGCCGACGAGACTCCGAGGTCATGAGTTTGGGCGATGACTTTGGAGCCCACGGGTTCGCGGGTGTGGACGTATTCGGTGACGATTGCTCGCAGCACGTCAAGCCTGCGCTCTTCACTCATGTCCACTCTCCCTTCCCTCATTCAGCAGCTTGCGTGGCGTTGGCACTCGGTGTTCCTGAGTGCCAATCTTACTCCGAGGCCTCGACGACTTCCTGTTCGCTTAGGGTGATTCAGATCAGCCATGGCCTCCACCAACTCCCCTGCTGCCAAGTCACTCGGTTCCCACAGCGGTCACAAAGTCAATGAGTTCCTCCACTCGCCCCAGGAGGGCTGGCTCGAGGTCACGGTAGTTACGCACAGTGGACAGAATTCGTTTCCATCCCATTGCAATATCTGTCTGGTTAGCGTGAGGCCAGCCCAACGCCTGAAGTGTGCCAACCTTAATATCAGTGCCGCGTGGGATATTCGGCCACCTATGAAGGCCGACACGCTCAGGCTTCACTGCCTGCCACACATCCACGTACGGGTGGCCTAACACCAAGACAGAGTCACCCCAGCGGCGCATCACTGCCTCGGCAATCCGGTACTCTTTCGAACCCGACACCATGTGGTCGACGAGGATTCCCGCGCGCCGCGTGGTTGATGGGCCGTAGATCTGAAGGATTTCTTCAAGGTTGTCTACACCCTCGAGCAGTTGGACAACAACTCCTTCTCCTGCCAGATCGTCACCCCACACATGCTGAATGAGCTCTGCGTCGTGACGCCCCTCGACCCAGATGCGGGAGGCTCGGGCAACGCGAGCACCACGTTCGGGGGCGGCAATGGAGCCGGAGTTCGTCACCACGCGCCCTCCAGGAGTCGTCATAGTCGAGGACGTTCGCCCTCGTGCCAAGGTGGGGTCATCTGCGCCAGGTTTCGGAGGAAGCGCCTCAATGGGCCGTCCTTCCAGCCAAAAGCCGCCACCAAGGGGGAAAGAGCGGACTCGGCCTCGTCGATCCTCCAACTCGACCAGGTACACACCACCCGACTTTTCTACGCGGGTCACAGCGCCCACCCACCCCGTCCCCACGTCTTCTAGAACCATTCCGATCTGGATATGGACCTGGGTGGAACGAGGCCGCCTCGCATTGGGACCGTCGCGGTGCGGATCAGACTCGAAGATATTGGTCCCATAGGGATCGAAAGAAGGGCTTACAGTCACCCGCACACTCTATGGCGCTTTGACGCATGCCATCACCGGCGAAACGCCGTCGGCCCGGCCCTCGTAAAAAGAGGACCGGGCCGACGGCCTTGCGTGATGAGGTTACTTCTTCGAAGCACCGTCCTTGCGCATCTTCGAGTACAAGAAGCCCACGATCGCTGCGAAGAGCAGGACGCCGATCCACTGCGCGGCAGTTGCAAAGGAATCAGGGACCACAGCAAGAGGTTCGTCGGAACCGGAGAAGCCCACGATGCCCGCATAGATGACTCCCCACAGGGATTCGCCGACGATCAAACCTGTAGCAATCAGCGTGCCCATCCGCTTAGCTTTCTCTGGGTCAGCCTGCTTGGAAGCCCACTTGTCGTGGATCATGCCCAGCAGCGCACCGATCGGAACCATGATGGTCACCGACATCGGCAGATACATACCCATGCCGACCGCCAGTCCCGGCAGAGACAGGTTCTTGGTGGTGTGAGTGAGGATCTCGTTGATGATCACCACGACAATGCCAATGATCGCGCCAATACCGATGAGCTTCCAGTTGAGGTCACCACCGAACACTCCCTTGATGAGGTCGGAAATCAGCGAGGCCTGCGGTGCTGCTAGGGCTTTTTCTCCTGCGCCGGGAGCACCGACAAAACCGAAAGCCGTGTGCATGAGGTCAAGGACCGGCGGAATAATGACGGAACCAAAGACCACGCCGATGACGAGCGCCACCTGCTGGCGCCACGGTGTCGCGCCCACGAGTTGGCCGGTCTTGAGGTCCTGGAGGTTGTCATTGGAAATAGTGGCAATGCCGAAGACAATGGCCGCCGTGAACAATGTGTAAGCAACCATGGTGGTGAGCTGGTCGCCGGTGATAGCTCCGTGAACCACCTTGACCACTAGGGCCGCGGAGATGGCAACAATAATGCCTACGCCTGAAATCGGAGAGTTTGAGGCGCCAATGAGGCCTGCCATGTAACCGCAGACCGATGCCACTGCCAGGCCGGTCAATAGGATGAAGAGGATCGAGATAATGACGAGCCCCACCCAGCCGTGAGCCAAGGGAGTGTCTTTAAGGAAAAGCCATAGCAGCAATCCGATGGGCAGCATCGACGCCAGGGTGATGCCAATGACGACCTTTCCTGACAGGTCCTGTTCGGTTAGCGGAACGGTTTCACCTGCGGCGCGCTTGGAGGTCGAAGCCAAGGAATCGCGGATGCCTCCAATGATGGGGCCGATGAGTTTGAGCAGCGTCCATACAGCTGCCACCGCGATAGCGCCTGCGCCGATGAGTCGAACCTCTTGAGAGAAGGTCGAAGAGACGACATCAGCGAACTTTGCCGGGTCATTGATACCTTCTGCATTCGAGCTCAGGATCGGCAACAGTACACCGTAGGAAATGAGCAGGCCAATGATCATAGCGACGCCGACGCCGATTCCAACCAGGTGGCCGATGCCAATCAGAGCCAGGGAGAGGGATCCAGCAAAGAGGGAGCCGCCCGCTCCGACTTTGAAGACGCCTGAAACCTGGGTGGCGACCACTTTCATCGAGCCGAGCAAGGCAAATCCTGCTGAGCACAGCGAGCCCCACAGGATTGCCACCAGACCACGGTGGGATTCTTCTTGGCCTTCAGCCGAGTCTCCGACCTTGAGCACCTCGGCGGCTGCGACGCCTTCGGGGTAGGGCAGGGTGGAGTGGGTGACGAGGGCGCGACGCAGGGGGATGGAGTACATGACGCCCAGAATGCCGCCCAGGGCGATGACGAAGACCGACTGCCAGTAAGGGAATCCGTCTTTCCAGTACCCGACCATGACGAGGCCGGGCAGAACAAAGATAATGGCTGACAGAGTTCCTGCCGCCGAAGCGATTGTCTGGACGATGTTGTTTTCTTGGATCGTGTGACCCTTGAAGTTACGCAGGATGGCCATTGAGATGACCGCTGCGGGAATCGAAGTCGCGAAGGTCAGGCCGGCCTTGAGTCCCAGATAGACATTCGCCGCAGTGAAGACGACGGTGATGAGGCCACCGATGATGACGCCGCGTAACGTCATCTCAGTGACTGTCCTTTGAGCGGATACTTTTTCAGTAGACATGAAAAAATTCTCTCTGTCATGGGATGTGCAAGAAAAAGCTACCACCCCAGAAAAACGATCGATCCCAGACAATGGAGAAAATGATGTCTAGCACACAAATTTTAAGAGAACGTAACATCCAATCCGCCGCCTCGCTCAGCCACCCTCGAGTTATGCCTCCGTCAATGAAAATTGCCATTGTGACCTGCATGGATGCCCGAATTGACGTGTACTACGCCCTAGGCCTACACCCGGGTGAAGCCCATGTCATTCGCAACGCCGGCGGGGTCATCAGTGACGACGTCTTACGCTCCTTGGCAGTGAGCCAAAGAAAGCTCGGAACCGAAGAAATTCTGGTCATCCACCACAGCGACTGCGGCATGCTCACCTTCACCGATGAAGTATTGGAACAAGAAATCGTGAGCGAGACGGGCCACACTCCCACGTGGACGGCCCACACGTTCACCGATCTTGCCCAGGACGTGCGTGACGGAGTTAAAAAAATCCGCAACGCCCCAGAGCTCATCCATAAAGATCGGGTCTCGGGCTACATCCTCGACGTGGAAACCTACGAGTTAACTCCTGTCACCAACTAATCCCCAGCACAGATCGCAGCCGTGCTCCTGTCATTCAATTGATGACGGGAGCGCGGCCTCGTTCAAAATCCCATTAGCTTGCCGGTCACCCGATCAGCAAGTAGACGCCCTCGCAACGTCAGAATCACCCTGCCACGGCGCAATGATGCCTCTTCGATTAAACCGTCGGCAACGAGTTCATCGACTGTGTCGGGACAAACCGCATCCCCGATAGCAACCCCCTCAGCGGTGCGAATATTGAGCAGAACCGTTTCGAGGCTGCGCGTATCCGCGTCTAAAACTTCGCCTGCAGACGCTGGGCTTGCACCGCCAGACACCCGGCCTGCGTATGCCAATGGATGTTTGGCATTCCACCAGCGGTAACGCCCAATGTGGGAGTGGGCACCAGGGCCCAAACCCCACCAATCCCAGTCGTGCCAGTAGGCCAGATTATGGCGCGACGCGTGGCGTAACTGAGCGGCCGGAATATCAGCTTCGTCCTCGTCGACGCGTGCAAAGTTCGAGATTTCGTACCAGCGGTAGCCGGCCTCTGCCAAGACGTCATCGGCGATCTCATACTTGGCAGCCTCGTCATCTGGCTCCGGTGTCGGCAATTCACCTCGACTCACCTGCCCCCACATCTTGGTCCCTTCCTCAATGACGAGGGCGTAGGCGCTGATGTGGTCGGGATTCATCTCCAGAGCCGATTCCAAAGACCGGCGCCAATCTGACAGAGTTTCACCTGGAGTTCCGTAGATGAGATCCACCGAAACGTCTAGTCCCACAGCCCGAGCAGCATCAACAACTTCGGGAACCTTACGCGGATCATGGGTCCGATCAAGGGTGCGCAAAACGTGCGGTACAGCCGACTGCATTCCAAAGGAAATCCTGGTAAATCCGGCGTCCGCAAGGGCCTGAAGGGTCCGATGGTCGACCGTGTCCGGATTTGCTTCGGTAGTGATCTCGGCGCCCTCGGCAATACCGAAACTATCGCGCAATCCAGCAAGGATGGCGCCTAACTCGCCGGCGTCAAGCATAGTGGGTGTGCCTCCGCCGAAGAACACGGTCGAAGCAGGACGTGCTGGCATCCCTGCTCGCTCCAAGATAGACGTCGCCAAATTTGCTTCGGTTAGCACCGAGGACGCGTAGGCTCCAGGCTCAGCTCCCGGACCAAAACCCGTGGTGTAGGTGTTGAAGTCGCAGTAGCCGCATCTCACGCGGCAAAAGGGAACGTGGACGTACAGGCTCAGTGGACGGTCAGATTCGCTTTCAACGAGGACAGGGTCGACAGATCCGTCAGCTGGCCAGGCAATTCCGTCGGGTTGGGATGGGCTCATGCTCCCTCCTCGGTTAGATCAATACGGCCTCGGGCTGCGATTTGCGAGGACACGGTCATCACGAGGAGGGACACAATGAGCGTCAGGAGAGGAGCCATCCAAGTGCCGCTTCGCGAATACAGCCACCCCACAAAGATCGGTCCGACGGCTGCGATGAGATAACCGACGGACTGAACGAACGCCACTACGCGCCGATTAATGTCGATGGTCTGGGAATGTTCGATCACCAAAGTGAAAAGAGCAGTAAAGAGCGCTCCATGTCCCATCCCACAGCACAGGGAGCACAATGGCCACAAGGTCGGCGCCAGGAGAAGACCAATCGGCATCGCCAACCACAGGGCAGATACCGCAAGGAGCACCGTCGCAGTCGAACATCCGAAGCTGCGCCGCATGAACGGCGGAAGCAGCGATCCAATAATGCCCGTGACGTGGAAAACGGTGGCAGCAAGGCCCGCGTCCGTTTCAGTCATTGAACGCAGGTCTGCCAGCATCGTGGGCAGCCATGAGGCGAAGGAATAGTAGACGAAAGTGTGACCGCCAAAGGCCGCTGCCAGAGCCAAAGCCGTCCGCATTTTCCACACAGGCTGACGTTTGACGGCAGGTGCTGAGGTCGACAACGCTTTGTCGTTTGACTGCGTTACGTCACTCTTCGGTGGCCGCCGCGGTGGGAACACCTTGATCCACGCAGCGGTCATCAGGAGTGTTGGCGCCAGTGACCATGCCAGCGTGGCTCCTTTCCAGCCAATTGCCTGAGCGGTTGGGACAGCAACCCCCGTCACCACTGTCACACCAATATTGGACGCAACCGTGTATAGCCCAGTCATGAGCGCTGCCCTCGTGGCAAAGTCGCGTCCAATAATCATCGGGATCACAACATTGGCGATGGCTGTGCCTAAACCCATGATGATGGTGCCTGCAAAGAGCATCCAAACTGACGAGCTTGACCTGATGATCGCCCCGACAACCAGCAGAACCAAAAAGACCAGAGCCGAAGTATTAGGTCCGAGGCGTTTCACCCACGCCGACCCGAGCGGCGTCAAAAAGCCAAAGCAGAGGACAGGAACGGCAGTCAAAGCGCCTAGCGCGACCTCGTCCATTGCCAGGTCGTCGCCGATTCTGGTCAGCAGAGGCGGGACGATATTGAGGGGCGCGCGGACCAATAGGCACAAGCACAGCAAAATTGTCGCTGCAACCAGGGTTCGCCAAGCGTCCCACTGGCCTGACGCTCTGCGTTGCCCTTGCCCGTCAGGCATCAGTACACGAAGTTTCGCCGTCGCCTCGCGGCAAACGCACGCCGACAATGTCGTGAGCTACGCGTCCGGCATCAATCCCACGGGTTTCAAAGTGCGTGACAATGCGGCCGTCAAAGCGGGGGGCAAAACCTCCGCGCTCTGGCTGGGGATCAGCCGGGTCTGGGCGTTCACCCTCGTACGGATTCGCTAGAAGGTCGCAGCCCTCAATGACATCACGCATCTGCCAAGCGTAGTCATCCCAATCCGTTGCAAGTCGCCACACTCCCCCGTCGACCAGGAGCCTGGAGATCTCACGTGCAAACGCATCCGATACGAGGCGCCGCTTGCGGTGACGCGCCTTGCGCCATGGGTCCGGGAAGAATGTCCACACCTCATCAAGGCAGGCTTCGTCGAGGATCACAGGCAACGCTTGGGCAGCGTCGGCTTCTAGGACGCGCACATTCGTCACTCCCGCGGCTACCGCTTTGGACATGAGCTTGGCAATTCCTGGGACCCATACTTCCAGAGCGAGGTAATCGCGTTCCGGGTGACGCGCTGCCGCAGAAACGATCTGTTCTCCCGTTCCCGAGCCAATCTCGAGGGTGACAGGAGCTTTGCGACCGAAGACCTCTTGTAGGTTCAGATGAAAATCCTCAGCCACCGTCGTGTAGCCCAACCCCCGTTCGGGTTCAATGAGGTAAACGTGAGACCACTGGTTCCAGGTACGTTGCAAGTTGGGCGGCAGATCGCGTGAACGACGAGTAAAGGACTTTGTGCGCGCCATAAAGATTTGGCCTTCTCCGGCTTCACCCGGTCGCAAAGTCCGTCGCGATCCTGCCACGCTAGGTCGATCAACCATGACAGCCGATCATTTCTTGCCTGTAGGAACGTCCGAGGTCAAAGCAGCAATGAAGGCCTCTTGCGGGACGTCAACTCGCCCAATGGACTTCATACGCTTCTTGCCCTCTTTCTGCTTCTCCAAGAGTTTGCGCTTACGAGTAATGTCACCGCCGTAGCACTTGGCCAGCATGTCTTTACGCAGTGCCTTAATGGTTTCACGGGCAATGATGCGCGCCCCAACCGCAGCCTGGACTGGGATCTCGAACTGCTGACGAGGAATTAACTCTTTGAGTCGTTTAGTCATCCGCACGCCGTAGGAGTACGCCTGATCCTTGTGAACAATCGCCGAGAACGCATCGACTCGATCGCCGTTGAGAAGAATATCGACCTTGACGAGGTCGGCCACCTGTTCGCCGGACTCCTGGTAATCCAAGGAGGCATATCCGCGAGTGCGGGATTTGAGTTGGTCGAAGAAGTCGAAAACGATCTCGGCCAACGGCAGTTCGTAATGCAACTCGACTCGTTCTTCGGACAGGTAATCCATGCCCTTCATGGTGCCGCGCCGTTCTTGGCACAGTTCCATGATGGTGCCGGTGAAATCGGTCGGTGTCAGGATTGTGGCGTTAACGGTGGGTTCGTGAACCTCTTGGATTTTGCCTTCCGGGAACTCAGACGGGTTATCCACCGTGACCTCGGATCCGTCTTCCTTGACTACCGTGTAGACGACGTTCGGCGCGGTGGCAATCAGGTCAAGGTTGAATTCGCGTTCGAGGCGTTCACGAATGATCTCTAGGTGCAACAAACCAAGGAAGCCGCAGCGGAAACCAAAGCCCAGCGCTGCCGATGACTCGGGCTCATAGGTCAGTGCGGCGTCATTGAGTTGGAGGCGTTCTAGAGCATCACGCAGAACCGGGAAATCGGTGCCATCAACTGGGTAAATACCGGAGAACACCATTGGCTTGGCTTCCTGGTATCCAGCAAGAGGAGTGGTGGCGCCGCGTACCTGCGAGGTGACGGTGTCGCCCACCTTGGACTGGCGAACATCTTTCACACCGGTGATGAGGTAACCGACCTCTCCAGCGCCAATACCCTCAGAGGGAGTGGGCTCAGGTGAGATCACACCAATTTCGAGCAGTTCGTGGGTGGCACCAGTCGACATCATTTTGACGCGCTGGCGGGTTGTCAAGCGCCCGTCGATGACACGCACATAGGTGACCACGCCACGATAGGTGTCATAGACGGAGTCGAAGATCATGGCGCGGGTGGCTGCGTCGGCCTCGCCCTCGGGCGAGGGAACTAACTCGACGATTCTGTCGAGCAACTCAGCCACGCCCTCACCGGTCTTACCCGACACCTTAAGGACTTCGTCTTCTTCGCAGCCAATGAGCTGGGCGACCTCGTGAGCGTACTTTTCCGGTTGAGCACCGGGCAGGTCAATCTTGTTGAGCACGGGAATAATGACGAGGTCATTTTCCATCGCCAGGTAGAGGTTGGCCAATGTTTGGGCCTCAATACCCTGCGCGGCGTCAATAAGGAGGACCGCGCCTTCACATGCGGCCAGAGACCTGGACACCTCGTAGGTGAAGTCAACGTGGCCCGGGGTGTCAATCATGTTGAGCGCATAGGGCTGATCGTCAACAGCCCAGGGCATGCGCACAGCCTGGGACTTAATGGTGATTCCACGCTCGCGCTCAATATCCATGCGGTCTAGGTATTGGTCGCGCATTTCGCGCTGCTCAACAACGCCGGTGAGCTGGAGCATCCTGTCGGCGAGGGTGGATTTCCCATGGTCGATGTGCGCAATGATGCAGAAATTGCGGATGCGGGTCTGCTCCGTATGAGCGGGGCGGATCAGCGCGTCTTGCGCCGACGTGGGTATGGACACGAATACCTCCAACGAATGGTCGTGTCCAATCGTCCCATTGTTCGGCGGGGTTTCGCCAATTACAGCACTGACGGGTCGCGCACATTCGGGAACCAATCCCCCGGACCTCGCTCCTCACACCTTTTAGGCGCCCCGACCAATATTCTCTTCGATTTCATCGAACATAGACCTGACCGCCTCCGCATCCACAGCGGGCCACGTGGGCGGCAGATTTTCCAGGATCCTGCGTCCCCATCTAGCGGCCTGGGCAAGGTCTCCTCGATCCACGCAGACTGCCATCAGCAGCATCCGCGTCGAAGCAGTCATTTCATCGCACTCACCTAAATATCGACGCTCATCCTCAGCCAACACCTTCCACAGGTCCTCCGCCTCTTGAAGATTGCCTGCCAGCCACATGTTCTGGGCAATCTCGTGGCGCACTCGCAAGCCTTGCCTATCTCCTACGGGGAAACAACGAAGCAGAATCTCTAGTATTTCGCGGTACTGGGCGATAGCTTCGTCGAAACATCCAGCCCCCGAAAGGGCCTCGGCATAGTTGTCCATCGCCGTTAAACGCAAGGGGTCGGAATCTTCCATGATCGTGCCCATATCGTCTGCAATACCACGATAAATCTCAGCCGCTCGAGCGAAGTCTCCTCTGCGTTTCAATGGCATCACCGAGTTCGTTCTGACCGCCCAGCTAAGAGACGAGTTCGGCCCCATCGCACGCTCAACATCGGCAAGAAGTTTGGGGAATCGACGCTCAGCGATGTCATCAAAACCCGTCATGCACATCCAGTACAGTTCAGAGCTTCGTAGAGCCAAAAGATTCGGGTCATCGGGGGCAAGGACCCCCTTGGCATCAATGACGCATTGGGAGGCAATTTTTCGACATTCCTGGACGTCACCCAACTCACCGTTCCAATCGATGAGCATTCGAGCGATCCCAATAGCGGCAGCGGGATTGTCCTTTCGATATCGATACAGCAGAGATGTCCCCTGCTCAATCGCTTCCTTGAGGTCGCCCCGCCCTGCAGTTTTAATGACCTGGGCTAGTTCGATGGCAATTTCAGGATTAGCCGGAGCGGTTGAGCATGAGCTTTTCGGCGCGGACATTGGCGGGTCCTCCCCTATTGTGTCGGTTTCTGCTGTCATTGATTCAACTGTGCCGCCGTCACGCATTGGTCCAACAGGCCGACCTGTCAAGCTGTGGATAAGTATCCACTCCTGTTACTTGTGGAAAACATCTCCCGAAGGTGCAGTCCCTCGCTCCCACCGGCTCAAACCTCTAAGGTCAGGTGCAAGAGGTCGACCTACAACGACATCGGCAGAACGAGGAAGGGCACTACCGACATGTCTTCTGGAACGAACAGACTGGTCCGCGCCCTCGTGTCTGCATTGGGCTCACTCATCGGCCAAAGCTTGTCCACCGAGCGTCGCAGTGCTTCTACCCGCAGACCATCGACTTCGCAGACACGCACAAGCAAGCCATTGCCCTCGCCCTCCTCTTCGTCCTCGTCCTCGACAAGCAGCATCCGCGAGGTCACCTTGTCAGAGGCGCTAGCTTCGGCCTCGTACTCCCCTCATGCCGACGGGCAGGCAGATCCAGGCGAAGTCGTGTGGACTTGGATTCCCTACGAGGACGATCCCACCCAAGGCAAAGACCGACCCGTTGTGGTTATTGGACGCAAAGAAAACGGCGTCTACATCCTGCAGATGACCAGCAAGGACCACGACCGCGACGCAGAGCAGGAAGCGCGGTGGGGCCGTTACTGGCTCGACATTGGATCAGGATCGTGGGATCCCAAAGGGCGTCCATCTGAAGTGCGGCTCGACCGCCCCCTGTGGGTGCCGACCAAGCGTGTGCGTCGAGAGGGAGCCACTCTGCCTCGCAGCACCTGGGAAACTATCGTTGCTGCGTTGAAGTCTCAGAAGAAGCGCTAGAAGAGCGGAACTTAGCGCAAGCGTGAGCGTGTTCACGCCAATATTCCAGCTGGGAGTTGGAGACGAAGGGACGAACGCTGGTATTGTTGGCAGTCGGACTCCCGCGCCTGGTCGGGCAGGGGGTCTGGTCTGAACCGTTCACGGATGTCCCCACGTCCCAGTCCCGGTTCTGACACAGCCCTCACCGACCCCATAAGCATTCGAAACAAGGAGTTTTCCGACTGTGGCTAACATTAAGTCCCAGATCAAGCGCATCCGCACTAACGAGAAGCGCCGCGTCCGTAACCAGGCCGTGAAGTCTGAGCTCAAGACGCTCGTGCGTCGCACCCGTGAAGCCGTTGAGGCTGGAGACAAGGAAGCTGCGCTGACCGCGCTGGCCACTGCCTCCCGCAAGCTCGACAAGGCTGTTTCCAAGGGTGTCATTCACAAGAACCAGGCCGCGAACCGCAAGTCCAAGCTTGCCAAGCGCGTGTCTAAGCTCGGCTGACACCTGGCGGATCATCTTCTGATCCATAGCTTCGAAGAGGGCCGCTCCCCAACCCGGGAGCGGCCCTCTTCTTATACCTTCTCGCCGAGAGCAGACCTTATGGTCGTTTTAGGGCACAAAAACAGAGATTTTTGCGCATAAAGTCTGCTCTCGGCGAGGGGAAGGACCGCTACTCCAGTTCGAAAGCACCGGTAGTGAGCTGGTAGTACGTGCCCTTGGCTGCAACAAGCTGGTCATGGTTACCGCGTTCAATAATCCGGCCCTGGTCCAGGACCATGATCGCATCAGCATTACGCACCGTGGAGAGCCGGTGGGCAATGACGAACACTGTTCGCCCTCGCATGAGGTTATCCATGCCTTCTTGCACCAATGCCTCGGTGCGCGTGTCAATCGATGAGGTCGCCTCATCCAAAATCATCACGGGAGGGTCGGCCACAGCTGCCCTGGCAATTGACAAAAGCTGAGCCTGCCCCTGCGACAAATTAGAGCCATTGCCTGCAATCTCGGTCTGATAGCCATTGGGCAACCGTTGGATGAAACCATCAGCATTGGCCAACTTTGCTGCGGCAATGCATTCCTCATCCGTGGCATCCAATCGCCCATAGCGGATATTGTCCATGACAGTTCCGGTAAAGAGTTTGACATCCTGGAGGACAACTCCGAGGGACCGCCGCAGGTCCGCTTTGGCAAGCTTGGTGATGTTAATGCCGTCGTAGCGAATCTTGCCGTCGTCAATGTCGTAGAAGCGATTAATGAGGTTTGTGATGGTCGTTTTGCCGGCACCCGTAGCGCCAACGAAGGCAATCTTTTGCCCGGGCTTAGCCCACAGCGACACGTCATGGAGCACCGTTTTCACGCCGTCGTAGGAAAAGTCCACATTCTCCATGACGATCTCGCCGCGAAGTTGCGTGTAGGTCACAGAGTCGTCAGCCTGGTGGGGGTGACGCCAGGCCCACATGGACGTCTTATGGTCACTCGGTTCAATCTGGCCGTCGGCTGTTTCCACTGCATCAACCAGCTCAACGTAGCCGGAGTCAGATTCGGGTTTGTCGTCGATCAGAGCAAAGACCCTGGCTGCACCCGCCAGCCCCATAGCAATCAGGCCGACCTGCATGGAGCCTTGCCCAATGGTCTGCGATAGTTGGCGCACCATGGCCAGGTAGGACACGATGATGCCCACGGTAACAACACTCATTCCGGATAGAGCAACATTGTGCACGTCGTATTGGATGAGTAGGCCACCAGCAATCGCCACAATGACATAGAGAAGATTGCCCATGTTGCCTAGTGCCGGCATCAAGACGTTGGCGTATTGATTAGCTTTCTGTGTGTCGGCAAAAAGCTGGTGGTTGTATTCAAGGAAGTCCTGCTTGGCGGCGTCCTCGTGGTTGAACACCTGGACGACTTTCTGGCCGTCCATGATTTCTTCAATGAATCCTTCCTCGGCAGCCAACGACTGCTGTTGAGCAACCATGAAGGTCGAAGACGCGCCCCCAAGTTTTGCGGTGACCGCAACCATGAGGACAGCGAAGGCGACGACAATGATCGTCAGCCACAGGCTGTAGTAGACCATCATCGCAACCATGGCAACGATGGTGAGGCCGGACTGAATGAGAGTGGGGATGGACTGGCCAATGAGCTGGCGGATCGCGTCCGTGTCATTGGTGTACGTCGACATAATGGCGCCGTGAGCGTTGGTGTCGAAGTATTTGATTGGCAGGGTCTGCATGCGGTCGAACATGTCGTCTCGCATGTTTTTAAGGATCCCCTGGGTCACGTTGGCCATAATCTGCGTGTAAATGGCCGTGGTGACAATACCGAGGACGTACACCGTTCCCATCGCCACCATAATGCGCATGAGAACGGGCATCACTGCAGGTAATCCCTGTTCCATACCAGGGGTGATGACCTCATCGACAACGCGCTGCATAAAGATCGATGCCACGGTCGTCGAAATGGATGCGATCACGATGCAAATCGCGACGATCGTGAGCCGCACCGGGTAGCGGCTGAAGATGTATGAGTTCAACCGTTTGAATGGCTTGTCAGCTTTCGCGTCGAGGTGCAATTTCTGTGTGCTCATTTCACGCCACCTCCTCGTGATCATCCTTATTTTGCGAGGCGTAAATCTGTTGGTATTCCCCACCTAGCGTGATGAGTTCGTCGTGGCTTCCTTGCTCAATAATCCGCCCATTGTCCAGGACGATTATGTGGTCTGCGTGAGCCACCGATGAGAGGCGTTGAGCGATGATGACCTGAGTGGTGTCGGGGATTTCGCGTGTGAAAGCCGCGCGGATCAGAGCATCGGTCTTGGTATCAACGGCGGATGTTGAGTCGTCAAAAATAATGACTTTAGGCTTCTTCAGTAGGGCTCTCGCAATACACAAGCGTTGCTTTTGACCACCTGAAACATTGGTGCCGCCCTGCTCAATGCGAGTGTCGTATCCGTTGGGGAATCCCATGATGAAGTCGTGAGCCTGAGCAAGTTTGGCTGCGTGAACGAGTTCTTCGTCCGTGGCATCCGGGTTGCCCCAGCGCAGGTTGTCTTTGATGGTTCCTGCAAAGAGCACGTTCTTTTGTAGGACGACCGCAACCTGGTCACGCAAGGTTTGTAGGTCGTAGTCACGCACGTCAATACCGCCTACGCTCACACGCCCCTCTGTGACATCGTAGAGGCGACAGATCAACTGGATGAGTGTGGTTTTGGATGAGCCGGTGCCTCCTACAATTCCCAGGATTGAGCCGCTTGGAATCGTCAGGTCAATATTGGCGAGGGCGTCAGCTTGCGCTTCAGGCGAGTACCGGAAGGACACGTTGTCGAATCGGATCTGTCCGTTGGGCACCTTTCTGATTCCGTCTGCCGGCGATGTCAGTGTTGGCTCGTGTTGGAGCACTTCGGCGATCCTGTTGGCTGACTCGGCCGACATGGAGACCATGACGAAAATAAAGGCGAGCATCATCATGGAAGCCAGGATTTGCACCCCGTAAGTCATCAGGGATGACAGGGATCCTGTGGTCAGTTCGCTACCACCCGAGGAGATGATCATGCGCGCGCCAATGTAGTTGACGAGCATCATCGCCGTGTAGATGAAGAACACCATGATCGGGTTGTTCAGTGCGAGAACTTTTTCTGCATATGTGAAGTCGGCGCGCACTTCTTGGGATGCCCGACCAAATTTGGACTTCTCGTGTTCTTCGGTAACAAAGGACTTGACGACGCGGATAGCGGAGATGTTCTCCTGAACGGAATTATTCAGAGCGTCGTATTTTTTGAAGATCCTTTTGAAGATCGGGAAAACGTATCTGGCTAGTCCGAGGAGTGCTGCAGCAAGGAAGGGCAGCATGATTAAGAAGATCAGCGCCATCTTCGGGTTGATCGTCAATGTCATGACGATTGAGAAGATCACCATGAGGGGCACACGGACCGCTATGCGGATGAGCATCTGGTAGGCGTTTTGCACGTTGGTCACGTCGGTGGTCATGCGGGTGACGAGCGACGAGGTCGAGAACTTGTCGATATCAGCAAAAGAAAAGTCCTGGACCTTGAAGAAGATGTCTTGGCGCAGGTGGCGAGCAAAACCCGCGGCGGCTGTGGCTGCTCGCGCTCCAGCAAGGACACCGAAGACTAGCGAGATCATGGCCATGATGAGCAAGGCGAGTCCCACTTGAAGGATGGGGCCCATTGATTCGCCGGTGAGCCGGTCGATGAGTTCGGCCATCATGAATGGCAAAACACATTCAAGGATCACTTCGAAGGTGACGAAGATCGGCGTCTGCAGGGATTCTTTCTTATATTCGCGCAGGCTGCGCGCGAGAACGCGCACCGTTTTCATATGTGTCTTTCGTTGTTTCGGCCCGCAGATCCTGGCCGGATCTCAAATTCGGGATGTTAGTTGCGCCCTCGCAGGCGGCAGATGGTGATGACCGCTTTTTCGACGGCCCTTTCGGGATCTTTCGACAAGCCTTTAGTTTCTGCGTCAGCCACTGCGATCGCTTTAATCGCACCGGCTAAGGATTGGTCGGACCATGCGCGCAGATCGCGGCGTGCTCGATCAATCTGCCAGGGTGCCATCTTGAGGACGCCCGGGCCGGCTGAGCCGGCGATCGACACCTTCGCCATGGCTCGGACTTTCATAGCCAATGCGATCACCAGCGGGGTGGGATCAACGCCGGTTGCGAAGGCGTGGCGTAAAAGAGTCAAGGCTTGAGCGGTGTTTCCAGCGATTGCTGCGTCGGCAACGTCGAATCCGGTGGCTTCAACCCTGCCTGCCTGGTAGCGCTTGACGTCGTCGGCGGTGATGCGGCCGGGGACGTCTGCGATGAGTTGGGCAACGGCCGCTGCCATGGAGCGCAGGTCTGAGCCGAGGGCATCGACGATGGCTTGCATGGCGTCTTGATCCATCTGCCGGTGGGCATTGCGCACATCGGCACGGATGAGATCAAGTTTGTCTTTGTCATTCTTGAGCGGGTCCGCTGGGATGATCGGGTGTTTGGCTTTTGCGATCGTGTCGAGAACCTTTTTACCTCGCGCATTACCGCCCGGGTGGACAAGGAAGAGCCACACGTCGGGTGCGGGAGTCTGAACATAGGCAACCAGGTCTTCGGCAAGAGCATCCGACATGGTTTCCAGGTCATTGATGATGATCATGCGTGATTCGCCAAAGAGCGAGGGCGAGGTGATGACGTCGAGTTGTCCTGCTTGGTATGAGGCTGCAGCAAGATCAGTACGTTCGAGGGCGGGGTCGGCCTCGTGCGCCAGGTAGCGCAATCGCTCCAGTGCCCGATCAACGAGGAGGCCTTCGGATCCCTTAACGAGAACCACGGGAGCCAGTGTGATCTCAACGGGGGCTTTACTGCGCGGCGCACGTCCTGCCATGGCTCTCCCCCTCATTCAGGTCATGTGGCGGCCTTGTGCCGTCTCCAATGATTTTTCCATGAAGCGTGGGCATCTGGGGTTCTCAGGAAGTGTGAGAATCGGTGTTCGTGGGAGGTCTCACGCCCTCGCCTCCGATCCACGCCTCTGACCGGTTCCTGTTCCTGTTCCTGTTGCGCATTCTCATTCCTTCTTTCCACGCAAGCCACACGCCAGCAGCTACAACGAAGCCGACAACCACGCCTCGTGCGCCTCCAGGAATCGGCACCGTCGCTGCGGGCCACTGGGCCACATATTGCGCAACACCGGCAATCCAGCCGGTAAAAAGAGATGAAGCGGAGGCCAACAACTGCCCCGCTGATAGCGACAGGGGCGAAACCAGGGCGGCCGTGAGCGCCAGGATCGTGGCTGGAGCAACGGCGGGCGCGGCGAGGATATTGGCACACACGCCCCACAAGGGCGCTTTGTCATCAAGGACAAGAAGTAAGGGCAAAACAAATAGTTGGCAACACGCTGGGATAGAAAGTGCACCGAGAGCTTTTTGGCAGATTCTTCCCCCAACGGTGTCGCTGCGCAGGTGGGTGGTTGCCCACCGGCTAATAGCAGCCGCGGGCCCAACCACTGCAACGGTGGCCACCACGGATAAGGCAAAGCCATAACTGCGCGCAGACCACGGATCTATCAGCAGGAAGGCGATGACGACTGCACCCAGCGCCGCCATGGATTGGCCGCTGCGGTGCAGTAGAAGGCCTGCCACCCCGACGGTCGCGACGCTGACCGACCGCAGCACGGAGGCTTGCGGCCCAACCAGGGCAACAATCGTGGCTAGGACAACAAGTGTGGCCAGTGCTTTGATGAGGCGGTTGCCTGGCAGCAGGTGGGCCAGCACGGCCAAAATGATGGCGATATGGCTACCCGATATGGCGACGAGGTGAGTCAACGAGGCTGTGCGCATGGCGTCCTCAAGTTCGCGATTCATCTGCCTGTCATCTCCTACTGCCATTCCTGGCACCAGGGCTTTTCCCTGGTCTGATAGGGAGGCGCAGGCTTGGACAAGGGAATGGCGAATGTGGCGTACCCAGGCGGTCCAGCCGTCTGGACGGTGGAGTAATTGGCTGGATTGGACGCGAATCGAACCGACGTAGGGTGGGTCGGCGTGGAAGCCGGTGTCGACACTGCCTCGGATGAGGAGTTCATCGCCGCGGGCATATTTCGCCCATCCCTGTCCTTGTGCCCAGATCATGGCGCCAGAGTGGCCCGTGGTCTCGTCGACGGTGGTGACGTTGAGAATTCGAGCGTTCGCCCCGAAGTGGCCTTGTGAAAATGACGTGCGGATGGGTGCCGGGTCTTGAGTGAGCCGTATGCGCATCGTGACCGGAGCACCTGGGAATTCTTCGACTGCCCGCGTCACAACATCGCGCCGATGCTGAGCGAGGGCGTCGGCTCCTGTTAGCCCCGTGCAGGTGGCAACGGCAAAAGCCAGGACGAGGGCGAGGCGGATGGATCCTCCTGGTGTTAAAGCGTGTTTGGGCGGCTCTAACCGGTGGCGGAGAATCCATGACCAGGTAAGGCCAATCATCGCTGTGATTCCGACGGCAAGTAGCCAGATTTTCGTTGTGTCCGCAATCTGTGTACTTGTCGCTATCCAGGATGAGGCCCATCCAGAGCACGCTGGAAGAAGTAGCCGCAGGTCAATCATGTGGGGGCTACGCGTTTTGCTGCGGGTAGAGTCCGTGTTGGATTGGGGCTGCGGCTGAGGCTCTGGCTGTATTTCAGCCGTGCTACATGTTTCCGGTTCAGCCTGCGTTTTAGACTCTCCGGGCAATCCGAACCTGCGTCGACAAACAAATGGATGAGCGTTCATAAGCAGGCCTTGGTTCGGATTTTCTCCAGCATCGCTGGACCTATGCCGGATACGGCATCGAGTTGTTCCACTGTCGCGATGGAGCCGACCTGTTGGCGGTAGTCAACAATTCGGCTTGAGAGCGCCGGGCCCACTCCGTCAAGTTCTTGAAGTTCATCCTGAGAAGCAGTGTTGAGGTTGATACAGGTTTGTTGCGGTGTTTCGGCGAGAGTCTGAGCGTTCGGTGACGCTGATTCTCCTGGGCCGGGGATGTTGATTTGTTCCCCATCATGTATGCGTTGCGCCAGGTTAATGCCCGCCAGGTTCGCGTCTGAGTGAGCTCCGCCAGCTGCTTGCACAGCGTCGATAATCCGCGAGCCCTCGGGTAGAGAATAGACGCCAGGTGCTTCAACCTTGCCAACGACGTGGATGATGAGGAGGCGCTGGGCGTCGCGCTGCATCTGCTCGTCCCTTTGGCTCGATTCGTCTGAAACTAGCGAATTGGTGTTCAACGACTGCGCCGGGGCCTCGTCATCGCGGATATGGTCGTTTGACTGTGCGGCAGGTTGCGGGCTTGGTCCGAGCCAGAGTGAGAGTCCAGTAATGATCCCGACAACGCAGACGAGGACGATCACCGTCGCCGCGTTGGGCAGGAACCGGCTGCGAGATGACGGTTCGCCGGGGTCAATGGCGGAAGAGTCATAAACGGCGCGCGTAAGCCTCTTGAGTTTGAGGCGCGCCATGGGATCCATGATTTCAACGCTATGCGGATACTCGGCTTCCGAGCACTATCTCCCTCTCAGCCTGTGGATGAGCCTCCTTGTATTACCCCTGTGGATACGGATGCATCTGATTTGGCCCGCCTTTCTACTACGCTTGTGCACAGTTACCAGGTTCATGCAATCCACCAACGCGATGCCACACAGACAGACGCATTCGGGCCTGCATGAATGCCGCCCTAATGGAGGACCCGCCATGAGTGACGAGATCGAAGAGCTGCGTGCTCAACTTGCCGCAGCCGAAGCCACCGCAAAGGCAGCCGAAGCAGAAGCAGCGCGAGCTAAAGCCGAGGCCCTCAAAGCCCAGTTGGCGGCTGCACAAAGCGCCGCCAACACCGAGGCCTCCGACGGCACCGCACAGGACACTGCCATCACCTCCACTGAACAGGTTCGCGAAAGCGCAGCGCCGACAACTGGACTTTCAGACTTTGCTACTGAAATCCACAGTGCTTATTCCTTCGATGTTCCCTCCCTCACCCTTGGGGCTCTCATCGATGAAGGCTCGCGTGTTCCCACAGTGAAAACCTCTTTGCCCTTGGGAATGCTCAACCGGCACCTCTTGGTTGCTGGGGCAACCGGCACCGGCAAGACCCGTACCCTGCAACTCCTAGCTGAAGGACTTTCGGCAGCCGGCACCTCCGTGCTCCTGTGCGACGTCAAAGGCGACCTAACGGGATTGGCCGAAGCAGGTGCCTCATCGGATAAGCTCCTGGCGCGTACCGCAGCAAATGGGCAAAACTGGGCTCCGGCCTCGTTCCCCGTCGAATTGCTCAACCTAGGGGGACTTGCGCAGCAATTCACCGGAACACCCATACGAGCACGAATCTGTGACTTCGGTCCGATCCTGCTGGCCCGCGCCCTCGATCTGAACACCATCCAAGAACAGGCCCTCCAACTTATGTTCTCCTGGGCCGATCAGAATCAACTCGAACTCATTGACCTGGCTGACCTGCGTTCTGTTATTGCCTTCCTGACTTCTGACGAGGGCGCAGCCGAGCTGACGTCAATTGGCGGAGTGTCCAAAGCAACCGCCGGCGTCATTTTGCGGACCCTGACCGCGCTGGAGTCTCAAGGTGCCGACCAGTTCTTCGGTGATCCTGGTTTTGACACAGATGACCTCATCCGTGCCAACAGCGACGGAAAAGGCGTTATTTCTCTCCTAGGCGTCGGGGACATTACCAGCCGGCCAGGACTCGTATCCGCCGTCATTATGTGGTTGCTGGCAGACCTGTTCACCGGACTGCCGGAAGTCGGCGACACCGATAAACCCAAACTCGTCTTCTTCTTCGACGAGGCCCACCTGCTTTTTGCTGACGCAACGAAGGAGTTCTTGCGCCAAGTCGTCCAAACTGTTCGACTCATCCGTTCCAAAGGTGTCGGTATTGTTTTCGTCACTCAGACACCCAAGGACATTCCCTCCGACGTTTTGGCCCAACTGGGTTCACGTATCCAGCATGGCCTGCGCGCTGTCACCCCAGACGACCAGAAGAAACTCAAGGCAACGGTCCAGACCTTCCCCCAGACTGACCTCGCCCTCGACGAAGTCCTTACCAACCTAGGAACCGGCGAAGCGGTCGTCACGGTCCTGAACCCCAAGGGCAATCCGACGCCGGTGGCACCTACTGCGATCTGGGCGCCCGCCTCAGTTATGGGACCCGCATCAGCTGAGGCAATCAACCAGATCAACGTCTCCTCCCCGATTAACGCCAAGTATGCGACAGCCATAAACCCCGAATCTGCTGAAGAAAAACTCGCCCAACGCCGCGCCCAAGCAGAAGCAGAAAAGGCCCGGGCCATTGCCGAAGCAGAAGCCAAGAAACGCCAAGAGAAAGAAGCCGCTGAGCTCGAGAAACAACTGGCGAAAGAGCAGGCTGCTGCGCAGAAAGAAGCCGAACGGCAGTTGCGCGAAGCCGAGAAGGCACACCAAAAGGAGGAAGCCGCCAAGCAGCGGGCGGCCGAACGCAGAGCCAAGCAGATTGAGTCGGCCCTTGGATCGGTATTGCGTACCGCAGGACGCGAAATTACTCGGTCCATCTTTGGAACCCGACGGCGATAATTCGCTTGTGAATTCTGCGGACATCCCAGATACGGTTGCCCGCTTCACGCTAGATTAAGCCCGGCGACGTTCACTCGTCGCACCAGCGCCCATTATCGACACGGGAGACAGCGATGCGGATCGGATTCATCGGGACGGGGGCGATGGCACGTGCCATCGCACGCGGCGCAGTGAATGGTGGCCTAGTCGGGTCTGACCTACTCTTCACCGATATCAACACCGAAGCCAGTGCGTCTTTAGCGTCAGAACTGGGCGCAACCGCCATCGATTCCAATATCGATCTAGCCACCCAAGCTGACCTCATCGTCCTGGCCGTCAAGCCGCACATCCAAAGCCTCGTGATCGCTGAAATCGCTGACACTGTGCGCTCCCGCCCCCAAGCGGTGGTCGTCTCCATCGCCGCTGGACGTACGCTGTCGACAATCATCGACGATTTCGGATTCGGCGTGCGCCTGGTTCGAGTCATGCCCAACGTCAATGCGCAGATTGGCCAGTCAATGAGCTCTGTCTGCTCGGCTAACGCCAGTGACGAGGACGTGGCCGCCGTTGTCAAACTCATGGAAACGGTTGGGCGTGCCCTGGTTGTTCCTGAATCGCAATTCCCCGCTTTCCAGGCCCTCGCAGCCTGCTCACCTGCCTGGGTTTTCCAAATGATTGAGGACTTAGCCCGTGCAGGAGTCAAGCACGGTCTGACTAAAACTACGGCCACGCAGATCGCTGCACAAGCGTTTGCTGGCTCAGCGGCTTTGGTCCTCGACAGACAGTCTTGCGAGGGCACCGTGCCCAGCCAGCTCGTCGACCAGGTGTGCTCCCCGGGCGGAACCACCATCGCCGGTTTGCTCGCCGCCCAGGAACACGGTTTATCTTCCGCACTCGTCCATGCCGTCGACGCGGCAATCTCCCGAGACGCTGAACTGTCCTAACTTCCAGAACTTTTCATCCCAGTTTTTCAACATAAACCCCAACACAGGATCCTCATGAACGCCGTTCTTCTCTCCGTTCTCATCATGCTCGTGCTGTCAGTCGCACGAGTACACGTGGTGATTTCCCTATTCATTGCCTCACTGGTCGGCGGCCTCGTAGCCGGCCTTGGCCTGCAAGACACCATGGTGGCCTTCCAAGAAGGTTTGGCTGGTGGCGCGCAGATTGCCCTGTCCTACGCGCTCCTCGGCGCCTTCGCAATGGCGGTCGCCCACTCGGGTCTGCCCCAACTTCTAGCGAACTGGATTATCGGCAAGGTTGAGGGAGCCAACGAATCAACCTCAGAGAAGGTCGCTCGTTTCGCCCGTTTTGCCATCATGGGCGGCATTGTCATCATGGGTGTCCTGGCGGAAAATCTCATTCCCATCCACATCGCCTTTATTCCGCTGCTGATCCCACCGCTCATCGGCGTGATGACAGCGCTGCGCATGGATCGACGCGCCATTGCCTGTGCGATCACCTTCGGTGTGGTCACCGCCTACATGTTCTTGCCTATCGGCTTTGGCCGCATCTACCTGCACGACATTCTTTTTGGCAACATTGAAAAAGCCGGAATGAACTTGGACGGAATCTCCCCCATCACGGCAATGGCGATCCCGGCTCTATCTATGTTCATTGGTCTGCTCATCGCCGTTTTTGTCACCTACCGCAAGCCACGCACATACCAGACCGTGTCCGGCGACTTCAACGCCAACGCCGACAAGCCGATCGACATGAAGAAGGTGTGGGCAGCCGTTGTCGCCATCTTCGCCTGCTTCATCATCCAAACGTGGCTGTCTATCGCAGGCACCGAAGCCGATCCCCTGCTCATTGGTTCACTGGTTGGCCTGTGCCTCATGCTCTTCATGCGCGTCGTGCCCTGGACCAAGGCAGACGACGTCTTCACCGGCGGCATGAAGATGATGTCCCTCATTGGCCTCATTATGATCACCGCCCAGGGTTATGCGTCGGTCCTGAAAGCCTCGGGCCACATTGAACCTCTGGTTGAAGACACAGCTGCGATCTTTGCCGGCTCAAAGCTGCTGGCCTCCCTCGCCATGCTCATTGTTGGCTTGATCATCACCATGGGTATCGGGTCATCTTTCTCCACTCTGCCGATCATTTCGGCCATCTACGTACCGCTGTGCGCCGCTCTCGGTTTCTCTCCCCTGGCAACCGTTGCCCTCATTGGCACATCCGGAGCACTGGGAGACGCAGGTTCGCCGGCGTCGGATTCAACCTTGGGCCCCACCACGGGTCTGAATGTTGACGGCCAGCACGACCACATTCGTGACACTGTGATCCCGACGTTTATCCACTTCAATATCCCGCTGCTCTTTGGCGGCTGGATTGCGTCGATGGTCCTGTGATCGCGTAGGCTTGACAGGTACTAGTCCACGACTCGGATGGAGAATAGAAGAATATGGGCGAGCGTCCCGACATCACCCCCACAACCGTTGCTGCGCCACAGGTTCCGGACCGCGTAGGTGCCGAGGGGCTCGAAGCAAAGTGGAATGATCAGTGGGAGGCATTGGCCGCCTACTCTTTTGATCGCACGGCCTCACGCGAGCAGGTCTATTCGATTGACACTCCTCCGCCCACAGTTTCTGGCTCCCTTCACGTGGGCCACGTGTTCTCTTACACGCACACCGACGTCGTGGCCCGCTACCAGCGCATGACTGGCAAAGCCGTCTTCTACCCCATGGGGTGGGACGACAATGGTTTGCCTACCGAGCGTCGCGTCCAGAACTACTTTGGTGTCCGCGTCGACCCGACGTTGCCCTACGTTGAGGGTTTTGTTCCTCCGCACGAGGGCGGGGACGGCAAGTCCATTAAGGCACGCGACCAGCAGCCGATCTCGCGTAAGAACTTCGTGGAATTGTGCGAGCGTCTGACCGTCGAGGACGAAGCCCAGTTTGAGGCTCTGTGGCGTTACCTGGGTCTGTCGGTGGATTGGAAGCAGAACTACCAGACCATTGGTAAGCGCGCCCGCAAGGTCGCTCAGGCTGCTTTCTTGCGTAACCTGGCTCGCGGCGAGGCCTATCAGGCTGAAGCTCCTGGCTTGTGGGATGTCACTTTCCAGACTGCGGTTGCCCAAGCTGAGTTGGAGTCGCGCGAGTACCCGGGCTTCTACCATCGTATTGCTTTCCATTTGACCGACGAGGCTGCAGCTGCCGAAGCTCTAGCGGCTGGCGCTCCGGTGGAAAACGGCGTGGACGTGTGCATTGAGACGACTCGCCCTGAACTGCTGGCCGCCTGCGTCGCCCTCGTTGCCCATCCTGACGATGAGCGTTACAAGCCTCTCTTTGGCAAGACCGTGAAGTCGCCTGCCTACAGCGTTGAGGTTCCTGTCTTGGCCCACCCGGAAGCCGAGATGGATAAGGGTGCGGGTATTGCCATGTGCTGTACCTTCGGCGACACCACCGATATTGACTGGTGGCGCGACCTGGGCCTGCCGCTGCGTGCGATCCTACGTAAGGATGGGCGCATTGTGGCTGAGACTCCCGAGTGGATCACGGACCCTGCCGGCGTTGAAGCCTACGAGGAGATTGCCGGTAAGACGACTTTCTCAGCTCGTGAAGCTCTGGTGGCGCGCCTGCGTGAATCGGGTGAGCTGCGCGGCGAACCCACCAAGACGGTACGTCAGACCAACTTCTTTGAAAAGGGCGACAAGCCCTTGGAGATTGTCACGTCACGCCAGTGGTACATCCGCAACGGTGGTAAGCCGTGGACCAACCCGGCATCTGGCAAAGACCTGAACGCTGAGTTGGTTGAGCGTGGCCGCGAGTTAGAGTTCCACCCTGACTTTATGCGTGTGCGCTACGAGAACTGGGTGACTGGCCTAAATAACGACTGGCTGGTGTCCCGTCAGCGTTTCTTCGGCGTGCCTTTCCCCCTGTGGTATCGGGTAGATGCCGACGGTGATGTCAACTACGACGACATCATTACCCCCAACGAGTCAGCTCTTCCCGTTGACCCGTCTTCGGATGTGCCTGAGGGCTACACGGCGGAGCAGCGCGGTGTGCCCGGCGGGTTCGTTGGCGAATTGGACATTATGGATACGTGGGCGACCTCGTCCTTGTCTCCCCAGATTGCCACCGGTTGGCTCGAGGACGAGGATCTGTTCTCTCGCACCTACCCGATGGATCTGCGTCCCCAGGGTCAAGACATTATTCGCACGTGGCTGTTCTCCACCGTGGTGCGCGCCGACTTGGAATTCGGTGAGTTGCCGTGGAAGCACGCGGGTATTTCCGGGTGGATTCTGGATCCTGACCACAAGAAGATGTCGAAGTCGAAGGGTAACGTTGTTACCCCCATGGGCCTGCTAGAAAAGTACGGTTCGGACGCGGTGCGTTACTGGGCTGCTTCGGCTCGCCTGGGCTTGGATGCCACCTTTGATGAGGCTCAGATGAAGATTGGTCGTCGCCTGGCGATTAAGGTACTCAATGCGTCGAAGTTTGCGTTGACCATGGGCGGTGAGGGCGCAGATCTTGACCTGGATCCGACCCATGTCACGCAGCCACTGGATCGTTCAGTGATTGCTGAGCTACGCGAAGTAATCGATGTGGCGTCGAAGGCTTTGGCTTCCTACGACCACACGCGTGCCCTTGAGGTCACGGAGTCCTTCTTCTGGACTTTCTGTGATGACTACTTGGAGTTGGTGAAGGAACGCGCCTACAACCGCGATGGTCAGTGGGCCAATGATGAGGCGGCGTCGGCTCGCGCAGCACTGGCAATTGTTATTGACAATGTTGTGCGTCTCTTGGCCCCCTACCTGCCTTTCGTCACCGAAGAGGTGTGGTCTTGGTACCGCCCTGGCTCAGTGCACTTGGCTGCTTGGCCGACCAGCGAAACACTGTCCGAGGTCGGTGGGGATCGTGCGGTGCTCTCGGCTGCGTCTAGCGCGCTCATTGCTTTGCGTCGCGTCAAGTCGGAGGCCAAGGTGTCGCCGCGTACCCCGTTCCTTGCGGTAACCGTTGAGGCTCCGGCGTCCTTCGCAGATGCGTTGCAGGCTGTGTCGGGTGACCTTGAAGCTGCCTCGAAGGCACCTGGTGCCCTATCGATCGTGGTTGGGGATGATTCGATGGACGAGGCCGAGGGCGCGCGTGTCACGAGCTTCGAGTTGGGTGAAGCCCCCGCCAAGCGCAAGGCCTGATCTTTCACACGCGTAAGAGTTGGGGCGTTGGCTTGCGAGTCAACGCCCCAACTATGTGTTCCGATGAGCGATCGGAGTGAACAGCGTTCGTGTCGGCCGCGAACCCGTCACCACCCTTTTGTTCTATGGTGAACAGGTCAAGTCACTTCACACGTAGGGACGCATCATGAGCCACGAGAACGACCCGGCACTTGAGGATCATCAGGATGAGGCTACCGAAGCTTCACCTAAGTCCGCTGATACTCAGGCTCTTGAATGGCATGCGCCCGTCCTCGTACGCGTCGACGAGCATACGACGATCCCGCACCTACTCAAGCAGCGGGTGCAGCGTTCTGCACGCCGGCCGCTGATCATGCGCAAGCGCGCCATGTCTGACCAGTGGATTCCCGTGTCGGCCCGTGACTTCTACTCCGAGGTTCTCAAACTTGCATCCGGCTTTATCGGAATGGGCTTAGACGCGGGCGATCGCGTGGCGATTATGTCGCGAACCCGCTATGAGTGGACTCTCTTGGATTTCGCCTGCTGGCAGGCCGCCCTCGTCCCTGTTCCCATCTACGAAACCAGCTCTTTGGAGCAGGTCAGTCACGTGCTTACCGACTCTGAAGCAAAGGTTGTCGTCACCGAGACCATCACGATGGCTGAGTTGGTGCGCGCTGCAGCAGAACGCACCGGCATGCAGGTTGAGGTCCTCTCATTGGATTCTGACGGCTTGGAAACGATCTCAGATCACTCGGCTGGTGTGCGCCCAGCAGACCTCGATGCTCGCACGGATTCGCTCACCACCGATTCCATTGCCACTATCGTTTACACCTCTGGCACTACCGGCACCCCCAAAGGCACCATCCTCAGTCACTCAAACTTCACTGACCTGTGTCTCAATGCCCACGCCTGGATGCCAGAGATCGCTATGGGTAAGGACTCTCGCCTCCTGCTCTTCCTACCGCTAGCACACGTGTTTGCGCGTTTCCTTGAGGTCTTCCAGATGACTGGCGAGGGCGTCATTGGCCACGTTCCCGATATTAAGAACCTCCTTCCAGACCTGGCATCCTTCCGGCCCAGCTACCTGCTGGTGGTGCCGCGAGTGTTGGAAAAGATCTACAACTCCGCTGACGCGAAGGCATCCCGTGGAGCCAAGAAGAAGATATTCCGGTGGGCCGCGCAAGTTGCCATTGACTATTCGAAAGCGCTAGACACTGCTGAGGGTCCTTCGCAGTCTCTGAAAGCTCAGCACGCCTTGGCCGACAAGCTGGTGTATCAGACGATCCTCAAGCTTGTGGGCGGCAATGCCGACTACATTATTTCCGGCGGTGCTCCCCTATCCATGCGCCTTGCCCACTTCTACCGCGGCCTAGGGATTCCGGTCCTTGAAGGCTACGGGCTGACGGAAACTGTTGGCCCCGTTTCGGTCAATACGCCGCGTTTGTCCAAGATTGGCACCATTGGCCCGCCGCTTCCTCCAATGTCTGTGCGTATTTCGGACGAGGGCGAGATCCTCCTCAAAGGCCCATCCGTCTTCCAGGGATACAACAATAATCCTGAAGCGACCGCGGCGTCTTTCACCGAGGACGGGTGGTTCCGAACTGGGGATCTGGGGTCGTTGGATCGTGACGGCTACGTGAGGATCACGGGCCGCGCCAAAGAGATCATTGTGACTGCTGGTGGGAAGAATGTGTCTCCGGCAGCGTTGGAGAACTCTCTACGGTCCCATCCGCTCATTTCTCAAGCCCTAGTTGTGGGTGACCAGAGGCCCTTCATTGGTGCGCTCATCACTTTGGATGGCGAGATGCTGCCAACGTGGCTACATGCACGCGGTCTACCTGCTATGTCTGTGGCGGAGGCCGCTTCAAATATCGAGGTTCTTGCGTCTTTGGAGAAAGCCGTAGCTCATGCGAACGAGCATGTCTCTCGCGCTGAATCAATCCGCAAGATCAAGGTATTGACCACCGATTTTACCGAGGCCAACGGCTTGCTCACCCCGTCGATGAAGGTCAAGAGGAATGTTGCTTTAGAACGTTTCTCCACCGTCATTGATGACTTGTATGGCGGCTCGGGATCCTCTCAATGAGCGGCTTGCACGCGGCTCAGAGGGCAACGTGTGAATCAACAGATTGGGCCGCGTGATATTCGGCCTTAATGTCCTCGTGGTGCCGGATGACCTCGGTGACCATGAAGTTGAGGAACTTCTCGGCAAAGTCCGGGTCGAGGCCTGATTGTTCTGCCAGCGCGCGCAGGCGTTCAATCTGGCGTGATTCTCGGGCTGGGTCTGCTGGAGGCAGATCATGCTGAGCTTTGATGTGTCCCACGCGTTGAGTGCAGCGGAAACGTTCGGCGAGGATGTGTACGAGGGCGGCGTCGATATTGTCGATCGTCATACGCGCCTCGGCTAATTCGCTGGGAACACCGGTCACTCCTGCGTCAGCGCTGCCCGCCCAAGCTTCGTGGTTTTGATCCATCTGATTCTCCGATCAGGCGGTGCGGATTCCCTGGGAACGCTCCGGGTAGAGTTCGGCCTGGCCCACGCCCTCCACATACTCGCGGGTAATGACCACGCGAGCCACGTCATCTCGGCTCGGCAGTTCGAACATCAACTCCGACAGGGTCGATTCCATAATCGACGACAGGCCACGTGCACCGGTTTTGCGTTCGTTGGCCAAAGCCGCTACAGCCAGCAGAGCGTCGTGGGTGAACTCTAGCTCAATGTCATCGAGTTCGAAAAGATGCTGGTACTGGTGAACCAGAGAGTTTTGAGGTTCAGTCAGGACGCGAACCAGGTCTTCTTCAGTCAGTTCCTTAGTGGAAGTCAAGATCGGTAGGCGGCCAATGAATTCGGGGATCATACCGAACTTATGCAGGTCCTCAGCCGTGACTGACTCGTAGAGATCACCCATCTCTGTGGCCGACTTGAGTTCAGACCCAAAACCTGTTGAACGTTGACCAAGGCGAGCTTTGACAATGTCTTCAATGCCAGCGAAAGCACCTGCTGCGATGAAGAGGATGCCGGAGGTGTCAATCTCAAGGAATTGTTGGTGGGGGTGCTTGCGTCCTCCCTGCGGGGGCACCGACGCTACGGTTCCTTCAATAATCTTTAGGAGTGCCTGCTGGACGCCCTCGCCGGACACGTCTCGTGTGATGGACGCGTTTTCTCCCTTGCGGCCAATCTTGTCGATCTCATCAACGTAGATGATGCCGCGCTCAGCCTTCTTAATGTCATTGTCGGCCTCTTGGATGAGGCGCAGAAGGATGTTTTCCACGTCCTCGCCCACGTATCCGGCTTCGGTCAGAGCCGTTGCGTCGACGATCGCGAAAGGCACGTGCAGGAGGCGTGCCAGTGAGCGAGCCAAGTGAGTTTTGCCAGTTCCCGTAGGTCCCAGCAGCAAGATGTTCGACTTGGTGCCCAGCATGTCTTCTTCGTTGCCCGCTTCGCGCGAGCGAACACGCTTGTAGTGGTTGTAAACAGCGACGGCCAGGGCGCGTTTGGCTCGGTCTTGCCCAATCACCCAGGAATCGAGGAATTCGTTGATTTCACGGGGCTTGGGTAGCGGTGTTGACGAGGTTTCCTCGACCTTTTCACCAAGTTCTTCTTCGATGATTTCGTTGCACAGTTCGATGCATTCGTCGCAAATGTAGACACCGGATCCGCCGATGAGCTTGCGGACCTGCTTTTGGCTCTTGCCGCAGAAAGAGCATTTGAGCAGTTCAGCTCCGTCGGTCAATCGAGCCACAACCGGCCTCCGTGTTCATCTGGTCAGCACCCATTTTTAGGCACAATTACTATGAATAACCCTATTCCAGGTGGTGGCGCAACGCTATTCGGCACGCAGTAACTTCCCTAACGCGGTGCGGGTCCTACTTCGTTGGAGTAGGACCCGCACTTTGCTTGAGGATCGAAGTATCAGCCTTTACGGGACTCGAGCACCTGGTCGATCAGGCCATATTCCTTAGCCTGGGCAGCCGTCAAGATCTTGTCGCGCTCAATGTCGCGGCGAATCTGCTCAACGGGAGTACCCGAATGGTGCGCCAAAGTGTCTTCAAGCCACGCACGCATGCGGTCAATCTCATCGGCGACAATCTGAATATCAGAAGCCTGACCGTGCATGCCTTCCATAGCCGGCTGATGGATCAACACGCGGGCATTGGGAAGAGCCAGGCGCTTTCCAGGAGAGCCAGCAGCAAGCAGCACAGCAGCAGCCGAGGCCGCCTGGCCCAAGCAGACCGTCTGCACCTGGGGCTTGATGTACTGCATGGTGTCGTAGATAGCCGTCAGTGCGGTGAAGGAACCGCCAGGGCTATTGATGTACATGGTGATGAGCGAATCGGGATCCTGAGACTCCAGGACCAGGAGCTGCGCCATGACATCATCAGCGGAAGCATCATCGACCTGCACACCGAGGAAGACAATCCTGTCCTCGAAGAGCTTGGCGTACGGATCTTGACGCTTAAAACCGTAAGCGGTTCGTTCCTCGAAGTTGGGCAGAACGTAGCGGGCCTGCGGCATCTGGCGGGCGACGGCCTCAAAATAGGGCTGGGTGCTCATCAGTTTTCACCTTCCTGGCGGTGGCCGATCTCCTGGGGGGTTTCCACGACATGGTCGACGAAACCATATTCGAGAGCTTCACGGGCACTGAACCAGTGATCGCGGTCAGCGTCAGCTTCAACCTGTTCAACAGACTTACCAGTGCGTTCAGCGGTGATTTCAGCCAATTCCTTCTTCATCTTGAGGATGAGGTCGGCGTTGATACGGATCTCCGTTGCCGAACCACCCGCACCGCCCAGGGGCTGGTGGAGCAGTACGCGCGTGTGGGGCGTGATGTAACGCTTTCCGGGAGCTCCAGCCGTCAAAAGGAACTGTCCCATGGAGGCAGCCAAACCCATACCGACGGTTGCAACATCAGGCTTGATGTACTGCATGGTGTCGTAGATGGCCATACCAGCAGTCACGGAACCACCGGGGCTGTTGATGTACAGGTAAATGTCTTTATCGGGGTCCTCGGCCGCCAGTAGAAGCATCTGGGCGCAGATGGCGTTAGCGTTCTCGTCACGGACTTCACCGCCCAGCCAGATGATGCGTTCTTTAAGTAGGCGCTGGTAGACGGAATCTCCCAGCCCCATGTGGTTGTCTGCACCGGCCACTGCGGTGATCTGCACGTCGCTCACGTGCTCCTCCTCATGATCCGGGTTCGCTTACCGAACCCCATTGGTTCAAAACCTACCGGGTCGCATCGCCCCAAGCCGCCCGACAGGGGGTCTTTTCGCTGTGGGCGCACCTGGAGATATACAAGGCGTGTCTATAAAACATCGTGGGTCGACACCTCAAGGGTGCCGACCCACGATTCTGAGTTTGAAAAGACCTCAGCGGGCTACTGACATCACTCTTCGGTGGCGTCTTCTTCAGCCTCGCCAGTTTCCTCAGCTTCGTCGGCCGGAGCATCGCCCAGGAAGGCCGACAGGTCGACATCGTTGCCGTCGGTGTCCTTGACGGTCACTAGACGCAGGGCCTCGATGAGGGCCTTAGCGCGACCGAGGTCGGCCACGACGTTAGCCATCTGCTGAGAGGAAGAGAAGAGCTGGTTGATGTCGATACCGAAGTTCTGCGACATCTGGATCGCGTAGTCGATCAGTTCCTGCTGAGAGACCTGGACATCCAGCTTCTTAGCGATTGCCTCGGACAGAAGCTCGGTGCGCAGGTTCTTCTCGACCTCTTCGCGCGCTTCCTTCTTTTCCTTCGGCTTAGCATCCTCACCGACACGGTGTCCGACCTCGTGGTCGACGACCGATTCGGGCAGGAGAATCTCAACCTTGGACAGCAATTCGGTCACCAGGTTGTCGCGGGCCTGCAGGGCCTGCTGGGAGGTCTTGGTGGAGGCAGCCTGGGTGCGCAGGTCTTCCATGAGTTCATCCATGGTGTCGAACTCGGACACCATCTGAGCGAAGTCGTCGTCAGCCTTGGGCAGTTCGCGAGCCTTCACGGACTTGATGTTGATGACAACGTCGGCTTCTTCGCCCTCATGTTCGCCGCCCTTGAGCTTGGAAGTGAAGGTCACCTCTTCGCCGGCCTTGGTTCCACGAAGGGCCTTGTCCTGGCCGTCGAGCATGTTGCCCGAACCGATTTCGTAGGACACGTCAGAGACTGAGTCGATCTCTTCGCCGTCAATGGTGGCCACCATATCGATGGTGGCGAAGTCACCGGTCTTGGCCTTACGGGTAATGGTCTTGAGGGTGGCGAAACGGCCACGCAACTCGTCAAGTTCCTTGGCGACGTCCTCGTCGGACACCTCGGTAGAGTCGACGGTGATGACGGTCTTCTCATCAAACTCGGGAACCTCGAAGTCCGGGACAACCGGAACCTCAGCAGTGAACACCAGTTGGCCAGAGAACTCACCGGTGGTCGCGGGGATCTCGGTGACCTCGATCTCAGGCTGAGCCATCGGGCGCAGTTCATTTTCGCCAACCGCGTCGGAGTAGTGGTTCGGGAGCACCTCGTTGACGACCTGTTCGATGACGGCGGCGCGGCCAAAACGCTGGTCGATAATGCGGGGCGGGACGTGGCCCTTGCGGAAGCCGGGGATCTGAACCTGACCGGCAATATTCTTGTACGCCTTGTCCATTTCGGACTTCAGTTCCTCGGCGGGAACCTCAATGGTCAGGCGAACCTTGGTGGGTTCGAGGGTCTCAACGGTGCTCTTCACGTGCGTGCACTCCAAAACGTCTTCATGAATATGGGCGCCGCGTTGGGCGCATGACAACTCCGACAGTCTACGCCAGTGGCCGAGTGCTGTCGCCGTCCGTTCACCCCAAGGACATCAAATGCGGGCGATTCCACTCATTGCGAAAAATCCGCATCCCCATAGCCAAGACTCTCCGCGTAAACTCCCTCACACCAAAGTGATCTAGGGCACGCTTAAGTCATGGCCACGACGCTGACTTTTCTAGGAGGAGCCGGAACCGTCACCGGCTCAAAGCACCTCATCACCGTGGAACGAGCGGACGGCGATAGGCGAATCCTCATCGACGCCGGCATGTTCCAAGGAATCAAGAAACTGCGCCTCATGAACTGGGCAGACTTCCCCGTCCCGCCCTCGTCCATCACCGACATCTTGCTGACCCACGCCCACATGGACCACACGGGATACCTACCACGCCTAGTGAAGAAAGGCTTCACCGGATCCATCTGGGGCACCGACGCAACCCTGGCACTGACCGAAATCGTGCTGCGAGACTCCGCCTACCTGCAAGAGCGTGATGCCGACTTCGCCAACGCGCACGGCTTTTCCCGCCACGCAACAGCTCAACCGCTGTACCGCATTGGCGACGTCGAAAAGACCCTGCCCCTGTTCCGGTCAATCGATTTCCACCGGACCCTGGATCTGGGCGATGGAATCAGCGCAACATGGAGCCGCGCTGGTCACATCCTGGGTTCAGGCTCAATTCGACTGATCACCCCCGATGGGACGATCCTCTTTTCTGGCGATCTGGGCCGCGGCGTGCATCCAGTGTTGCGCGAACGAGAGGTGCCCGAGGGCGCAGACATCCTCCTCATCGAATCAACATATGGCGACCGCGAACATCCCGAGCCAGAGGGACCCGAACATAAGCCTTTCGCTCAGGCGATTCGAGACGCAGTGGATGCGGGCGGATCGGTTCTGGTACCTGCGTTCGCCGTGGACCGGACAGAGGTCGTACTACTGGCCCTAGACGAAATGGTTAAGCGAGGGCGTATTCCGCAAGTTCCCGTGTTCGTGGACTCCCCTATGGCCCTAGCCTCGTTGGAGATTTACAGGGCCCGGTCCCAGGCTGACGAACTAGCCGAAAGCGCTGACGGACTCAGACTGACTCATCTCGACCTTCGCCAAGTTCGCTCCGTCGACGAATCCAAGGCCCTCAATTCGCTCAGACAACCCTCGATCATCATTTCCGCGTCCGGTATGGCTACCGGCGGGCGGGTACTGCACCATCTGGAACGCATGCTGCCCGACGAAAAGAATTGCGTCGTCCTCACGGGATACCAGGCTGTGGGGACACGAGGCCGGTCACTGCTCGACGGAGCGACATCGTTGAAGATGCATGGGGCGCAGGTGGCGGTTCGCGCCAAGATCGTGCGCGACGAAGAGTTCTCCGTCCATGCTGACTGTTCGGAACTACTGGACTGGGCGCGCGGCGTCTCCCCCGCTCCACGCAGTGTCTACTGCGTGCACGGCGAGGACGACTCATCGACAGCGTTGGCGCACAAGCTGCACGAAGAACTCGGTTTAGCCGCCGAAGTTGCTCAAGCGGGAGCAACTATTGCCGTGACAAATTCAGCCCACTCACGCGGACGTTAGGAATTATGCGCCTGAGCTTGCACGTCGTCTTTTTTCTGTTTGCGCCGTTTTGACGGTGCCGCGGGGTAACCAGAACGCCAGACGTAAACGCCAGCAAGGATGAAACCGCCGATCAGCCAGACAATCCACCACGGGAATCCCGGAATCTCGGGACGGCTTCCTGCCTTCTCAATGTCAGCAATCGGGGTGGGTGTGATGCGTTCGCCGGTCACAAGGATCCTGTGGGTGTTAATGCCTAGCGGTGTACACGTTACGAGAGTTGCCAGGTCTTCCCCTTCGACGGCGCGCAGGGATTCAGTCTGTTCAGGTTCAACAACTGTTGTATCGATAACTCGATAGGTGAGAACCTCACCAAAGACCTCAATGGTGAAAGTGTCGCCGATGTCGACCTTGTCGAGGTTCGTGAACATTGTGGCGTTTGCCAGACCCCTGTGTCCCGTGATCACTGACCGGGTGCCGGCACCGCCGACGGGCAGTGAAGTGCCTTCAAGGTGACCGAGTCCAGCAAGAAGAGTTTGATCAGAGGTCCCGTGGTAAATAGGCAGGTCGAGGTCGATCACCGGAATCTTTAAACGGGCCATCAGACCTCCGCCATTTGCGTCGAGGATGGCGTTGTAATTCAACGACTGGTCACTCGACGTACCTTCCCCTTCGGGAACGTGGGAGTTAGCTGCCAGTATGGCTCCCACCGACAAAGCTTCGTTGTAGGCATGAGCTTCCTGAAGCTGAACACCCGCTTCAGGATTAGCTGTCGAGACCTCGTTTTGGTAATCCGAAACAATCTTTGACTGGTTGTACTGAGAGATCCACGAGGCGACTGTTGGATAGGACAGCAGGCACATGCCGACAACTCCAATGATCGCCGGTATCAGTGAGAATGGAGAGAACTTCCATTTTCGACGCGACGAGGACGGCCCATGTTGTGGTCGGCTTCGAGCCAAAATCATCTCTCCTGTGTCTCGTGTCGTGAATAGGCACGACTCGGTGAATCTGCCAGCCGGCTGAGCGAGACTCTAGTTCTTGCGCCGCCGTACGAGTGCAAGACCGACCGCAACGCCGCCAGTCAATGTTCCCGCCCAAATGAACCCGTCGGCTCCGACTCCGCCGGTCAGGGGCAGCGTCGGCACATGAATCATGTGATTCTCGATTCCCTGATCGAAAACATACTCAGGCTTATCGGCCGTCAACCTGATCTGGTACTGCTTATCTGATCGGATATATCCGGCAGGAGCTTGAGTTTCCACTAGCGTGTACACCTCGTCACTGATGTCCAACCCAGTGACTCTAAAAGCGCCTGCCGTGGGGTTTTCATCGCGCGGCCCGATTCCTTGGCAGTTGCCACTGACGCAGTCAGAAATGACGACTCCTTCGCCTGGGAGTCCCGGACCAGTGAGTTTCCATTGAGATCCGGATAGAGATCTCTTGGAATTTGCGTCGATTTTGCTCCAGATGATGGTGCCTGTAACCGGTTTCGGCGTATTTGGTAGAACGGCTTCGTTGGAGGCTCCATCATCGTCCACAGTCACTTCGATAGGCTCTTTGGCCAACTCGTAGCCTTGGGGCGGAGTGACTTCGTAAACGTAGTACGTGCCAGGTTTCTTGACCGTGACATTTACGATCGATTCAACTCCGTTGACCACCTTAGTTGTGCGCAGATAACCATCTTGGACAAAAATGGGAGTCGTTTCTCCGGCAACGATTGCCGCGTCCTGGCCCCGACCATCCTTGACAACAAAACGAGCGTTGGGATCGTTGATGATCTTGTTGACGTTCTCAGCGTCGGTCTTGCGCACGGTCAAGGGATAATCGTTCGACGGCGTAATGGTTGTTGTCGTACCGCCTACTGAGTTGATAATCGGAACGCCTTCAACGAGCTTGGCGGCATATTTGACGAGGATGTTGACGCCGATTGTGCCAGCTTGAGCTGTCAATTTTTTCCCATCTTTCGATGAGATCGTCACTGTCCTTGTTTCTTTGGAATAAACGGCAGTCAGATAGTCGCCCATGTCGCCGCTTTGAGTGGACTGCGGGGCTTCATCGTCGACGTTCGCTTCAGCCACGAATCCGACGAATTCGACTTGCTCTGGCAGATGGTCATGGATTGGCACGATTGTTGCATTCCAGCCCTTGTGAGCTGACACCTCAATGCGATAGACCGCGTACGGGTCTTTCGGAGTGGAGTCTTCATTGAGTTCAATACGGGTAGAAGACACCCATTTCCCGTTCTTTCGGTCTCGAACGGTTTTCGATTCGTCCACCACGGAACCGAAAGAGTCAATCGTTTGGGACGCATCCGAGAAGTGCTTTGGCTGTTGGTCGGCTCCGTAAAGGTTCGCGTGGTTTTCAACCACTTGGACCATCCCTTGGTTGAATACCTTCGTCGGAACTGTCACAGAGATATTCAGAGCACCTGGTGTGCCGTTGGGCCACTGGCTATCAGTCTTTGATGTCATGCCGATACGAAGAACTCCCGCGTTATCAACGGTGACATCGAGAGTGCCTGAAGCCGCCGTCAGGCGTACCGGGTCGTCAGCCCAATAGGCATTTTTTCCTGTGACCGAGGACGTGATTACAGACGTGTTGGAGAGGTCGAAGACGGTTGTGTCGAGTTTGTCGATGATCGACATTCCCGCATAGCCTTTATCGGAAGCAACAAAGAAGTTATAGGTCACCGAACCAGCTGTTTTGTTGATTGATGAGGGCTGAACAACATCACTGACTGACTTCTTAAAACTCCAGGATTGATCTGTGCCTTCGAAGTCAGGGGTATGAACGATCGAAGTGCTGGCACCACGAGGAACGATCTTGTCCTGGTAGTAGTAATACGCGATATTAGGAACACTCCAATGGGACGTGTTCGTGTTGGTGTCAACCCACGGGGTGAGTCCTTTGAGGTTGGTGATCCGCGCTTTAAGGTTGAGCACCGCCTGCGTGGTTGTCTCTTTACCGACATTGGCAATAAAGGTGCGTCCGTCAACACAGTATTGCCCAACATATGCATCTGAACGCATGGTTGCAGCTGTGCAGCTCGCAACGTTGACGCGAGCGAGCGTAATACCTGAGGCTGTGAGGAATTCAGGGTCTTGCGAGAACCACTCAACGTGTTCATCAAGAGTGTCTTCAATCACCACATTCTGGGTGATAGGTAGAGGATATGAAGGCGTCGCGCGTGCAACCAGTTTCTTAATGTCAGCTGTTAGCGTGTAGGTAACGTCAACGGCAGGAGTGAGTGTTCCATCGGCTTGTGCCGGAGGAGTTTTGATCCTCGTTTCATAAGGGTTGGCGGTCTTGGAAAATGCACCCTCGTCGTATGTCGCTGGTGGGATCTCTTTATATCCGATCCAAGACTCTGTAGTCGCAGACGGATGCCCGGGCACATCCACCGTGTTCTTAACGTTGACTTTAATATTGCCGCCAGAGCCTTTGACTTGATCGTATTGGTCTTGAAGACTCTTCTGTAATGCGTCACGTGCAGCCTTATCCGGGATCTGCGCCTGATAGCGGATCACTAATTGAGATTTTGCAGGCATGGTGACGGGAATGGTGGCGGTCTGGCCCGACACCACCACTCCATCGAGGGATAGAACCGTGTCCGTTTGGCGCCCTTCGTCATCCCACGTGGTTAATGTGGCTTGAAAGCTTCCGGGAACGTGAGTGAGCGGAGCAGTAAGCGTATCCGTGACATTGCCCGAGAAGGCCTCGACGGTTCTTAGGGTAACGCCGTAGTCAGTCTTTTTTCCGATCCAGGAGTCATCAAGGATCACTCGCTCATTTTCGATTCTGACCTCTGATCCCCAGAAACCCCCTCCCCATTTCGACGTGGTGTCCTGGGTTGGGCGCGGGTCCGGTCCTGGAGTCGGGTTTGGATCCGGCTGGGGTTGAGGCTGAGGTTGAGGATCTTCGACAAGGATCGCCACCGAATCTGATTTGCCGTTGACCTTCCATTCGATCGTATCGGAGCCAGGCTGCGTGGATTCGTTGACAGCCATATCAACGCCAAAGTCAACCTGGCCGATTTGGGCTGGGACACGGTCGATCTCTTGCTTTGTTTTAAAAGTGACAGACAGAACGCCATCTTTGACTGTCGCAGACTCTAAGAAGACTGAGGCATCCTTGACATCAATCTGTCCGTCGACGAGAGAGACAGGGCCGCTAAACTCAACGTTGATCGTTTGCCCGAAAGGGATCTGTGTCCGTTCCGTTTTGATGTCTGCTACAAGCTTTTGCCCCGCTTTGAAGACTTTCTTACCATCTCGGATTTCAGCTTCAACTCCATCGGCTGGACCGACTGTGATCTGCACCCCGCCAACGTTAATGTCTTCAGCAGCTGTAGGAAGCAGAGCCTGAGGGAGCAGAACGAAGAATGTCAATGCAGCAGCGATAACAACGGTAAGCAACCTGCGATAGGCGAATGTTCGAGGGAAGCGACTGGCATGCGCCGCCGCCGTCAAATTCGAGCCCGAGTAGTTGCTCACCAGCTTGGCTCCTTCGATCTAGATCTAACACAGTGGTTTGAGTGCCCCGTTGAGAGAGGGAATTCAAACACACCTTCGGTCAAGGTTGCCAGGTAAGATACCGCGAAAATAGTGACAAAACAAGCCTGTAACAGATCACAGTACAGCACCGCCTCGCCTACACAAGGATCGTGCAGCACATTATCACAGCGCCCCATTATTACACTGGTTCACCCCATTAGAATGTCGCCTACTGTGACTATTGAGACCTACTCGTTCTTGCCTATCCCAGAATTTGATCCCGTCCGCGTACTATCCGTGCCAATTCCACGCGGAGGACCTCAACAACTTCACTTACGGACCTGACCACTCTTTGGTGCACCTTCTGTGCCTCGCCGTCGTCAACCGCTGTAAAGCGCACCATGACACGGGGGTGGCCACTGACAATACCGATATCGAAGGAATCGAGGCGGGTTACAGATCGCGCTTCAGCTTCGACATCACGAGGATCGTAGCCAGATTTCATCAGCCCAACGGTCAGAATCGTTCGATAGCTCGGCACCGGATTACCTTACCCCGATCACATATTTAAGGTTGGTCATCAGGTCTTCCGCGCAACTCTTATCTAAGAATTCTAGCGATACCTCCGACTCTCCTCGGTTTCAAGGCTAAAAACAAGCCTAGGCAGACCGGAGCATCAGCATCATCTAGTCGAGAGTCAAATCCCTCAGCTCAAGATGCATTGAGAGGAAAATGCCACTCTGGCAGTAACCAACTGATCCGCCACGTGCTACACCACCATTGATGCTAGGGCCAACTCACGGGCGCACTCAGTTTCCTAGAATGCAGACGACTCTATGCATGACCAGAATTGTCAGCGAATACTGGCTCCGCCGCAAGAACACCTGTGGAAACCGGTATGACACTCATTAGCAGGCCATCTAGTTCTCCTCACCATTCGGATGATCACAACAAGTGGGGTGTTGGACAATTCTTGCCCAACACCCCACTATCTCAGGTCCCCTAGATCACATGATCCGTTTGGCTCGCAAAACCGCCAAACCAACGAGGGTCAATAGACAAGCACCCGTCAGAATCAGTGACATGTCAGAAGCACCTGTCTTCGCCAAGCTCGAATCCATACCTGCTGCGGCGAGATCGGCAGCCGTAGGAACACACGGCTTCCCGTCCTTTGTCTTCCACTCGATCTTTGAACCCGTGGGTCCGATCTCTGCACCAAGATCGAAGTGTCCATCAGTGACACCACTGGCCGAACCAACATTGAAGGTCAGCGTCGTCGTACCCGACAGTTCCTTACCGTCCTTCGCTTTGGCGGACATGGTAATTCCAACCGTATAGGTTCCCGGCTGGGTAAAAACCCAATTCGGGTGCACATGCGTGTTCGGACGAATCGAGATGGAACCAGAACCGGCAGAGCCGTTGCCACTGAACCAATGCTCACCAACAGCCATCCCCAAGCTTCCAGAGGTGAATACTTCCATGATTCCGGGACCCGAGAAGGACGTGACGGAGATAGTCATGGAACCAGCAGCTTTCTGTCTAAAGCTCTCAGACTGCGTATTGGCTCCGAGCCACGGAATGCCCGCCTGCTGAGTCGAAGAAATCATCCAGACTATTGTGCCTGAAGGGATGGATCCCACCGATTGGTTTGTCTTGATCTTGCTCGCATCACCGACTGCAAAAGCAAGTCCTGCCGGATCTACCCACTGGCCAGGCGATGTGCGGTCATCCTTGACCCGTGGGATCAAGGTGTCCTCACCGGATCCACCAGTGCGAGTCGGGAAACATTGAGCAGCCGCGGCTGAGGTTCCACCTGAGGTAGTCGTCGTTGTAGTGGACGCAGAGCCTACACCAGCGTTGACCTTGGTGTCAGTACCGTTAGCTTGGCCATTGTGATCACGAGGATTGGGCTGAGGAGACGGCTTGGGGGTGGAAGAATCATCCGTCTTCGGTTCTTCAGGAACATTCGTTCCACCAACAATCCACGTGTAGGTAGCTGGTTCGGATTCGACCTTTGCACCACCACCAATGGGAGAAGCTTCAGCTTGCACGGTCATCGTGTATTGGCCCGGCGTCATAAACAGCCAGCTGGCATGGACATGCCCAGGTGTTGCCTGCCGAATGATCTCGTTGCTGGTCACCTCATAGGACTTCGATTCCAGTACCGGACGGATTCCCCTGAAAACAACGTCTTTGAACAGGTAGACCTTGCCATTCTGCGGTCCTGTAACGTCAAGGAATTTGATGTCAACTGCACCGAAGTCCGGCCTCACCCCATTCGTGTCCCAACCTGGCCACAGAATCTTGCTCCCGGAGTTACCACTTTCAGGTAAGTAGTATCCCGAATTAGAAAGCTGTGAGCGTAGAGCTTCAGGCAGATTGACTTTGGTGTTTTCTGGAACTTCGAGGATCAAGTCCTCCGGCCGGTGGGTCCGTGCCGTGCCAGTCGTGTCTTCCTTCGCGTTCAACACAATTTTGCCGTTGTCAGCGATGACATTGAAGATGTCGAAGTGGCCTTTTGCGTAATGCTGTTTCGTTGGAGTTTCCGATTTGCCGGGCTTATCCGCAGTACCTGGTTTATCGGAGTTGCCGGGCGTATCCGCAGGGTCACTGGGAAGCAGCAGATCAATGGCCTTGGGCCCGAATCCGTCAGGTAGAGCGGTTCCATCTCCGACAACGAAAGTAAAGGTCTCAGTATTCGAAGTTGCAGGCGAGGTCAACCCGCTTCGCGCCAAGAGTTTGTCCGCTTCGCGAACTCTGACGGTCAACGAGTAGACGCCTGGATCTGTAAAAAGCCAATGAGCGTGCTCATGCCCAGGTTGACCCTGGTGGATAAAGGTTCCTGGAACGATCCTGTAGGTGAGTTTCTTATCCGAGTCGCGCAAGATCTGCGTGGGCTTTCCATTCGCGCTATCAAAGATGAATGCACTACCCGGACCTGATATCGCGAGGAATTCAATGTCCAAGGGCGGGCATGATTGAGGTGCCCTAGGACAGAACAGCTGCTTAACTGCGCCTGTATCCCAGCCAGGGTAAGGCAACCCATCTTCACCATTCTTATCGAGAAAGTATCCTCGCTCAGCAAGATCGGAAACGTAGGCTTCCGGAAGATTTTTCAGAGCCTTATCTGAAATCCTGATCACGACATCGGAAGGCTTATGTGTCGCCTGACGAGTGGGAGTGTCTTCCTTAACGGACAAAACCATCTTTCCATCAACAGGGGTCACATTGAACAAGTCAATGTGTCCCTCTGAAAGCACCACTTTGGTCGGTCGATCAATCTTGTCTGAAGGTTGGCCCGGTTTTGGGGTCTGCGGATTATTTTCCGGCGCGTCAGGTTGCACTCCCAGCTCCCCGCCATTGTCAGGTTTAGGCGTATCTCCTGGCTTGCTGGGATTCGATGGCACCTGTGGGTCCGTTTCCCCTGACTGTTGATCAAGGTCATTTCGTTCAACTTCCCACGTATAAGTGACCTCTGGTGATCTTCCTACAGTTCCATCTGAGTCAATACCGGCCAGCCTGGCTTTCATCGTGTAGGTGCCGGATTGGCTGAAGAACCACGTGGGATGTTTGTGTCCCTTAATCTCTACCGAAGTGCCGCTTTCAACGTATGGCCGCTTGCCGTCCAGATAAGAAACGAACTGATTGTCAATGTTGCGCGTCCCCAACACGATTTTGCCAGGGCCTGAAACCTCTGTGAACTCAACCTTCGTGGTTGCGTAGCTGGCTCCCCCTGCATTCCTCAGAGTCCATCCTGGAGAGAATCCTTGACCTTTGGTCGTTGCAGTTGAGTAGCCTGATGTTTCCGGAATAGTTTCACCGAAGTCGAGGTCCGTTGCGTACTTTTCAGCCGTGACGACGAAGATGACATCCTCGGGCTTGCGCAGAGCAGACATTCCCGAGTCGTCCTTGACAAGCAGCCTCATGTCGCTGCGGTTGTTGTACAGATAGAACGCATCAATATGGCCCCAGCTCAGACGGCGGATTCCGTCCGAGGGAGCGACATACAACCCTGAAGAGTCTTCCTCAGAAGAAGGCTCGTCCGTCTCACTGGGAGAGTTCTCAGACTCAGGTTCGTCTTCGTCCTCGTCTTGCGCGTCTGGGTCAGTTCCTTCAGCCGGATTCTTTTCAACGTGGAACCTCATGGTGATCTTGTGACCATCTCCATCGACAGTGGTCGGGACGAGATCAACCTCGTAGTCACCACTGTCGGAAAAGAACCAAACCGAAGTGGAGTTCTGGGAGGGCATCCTCAAGATAGAACCCGGCTCAACGAGAGTCGAGGCCTGACCATCCTTGGAAAGGATCTGCTGCGATTCCCCTTCGTCATCCAGCCCAAATACAGCAACGACAGCCTCATTGTTAGGCTTCCGCACTTCTTCGAAGCGTAGCGACGGCTCAGCAGCCCCGTCGATGCTCTCAGCGTCATATCGAATATAACTCGCATATCCACGCTCTAGCCCTGCAGCAAGATCATCACTGGTGTAAGCCGAAGAAGGAAGATCGATCCGTGTGCTTTCAGCAGGATAAGACTGCTGACCAGCCCCTACCCCAGCTTGAAGCGTCAAACGGGGAAGGCTGTCAACGAGAGAGAGTTTCAAAGCGACTGCAGATTTGCCGTCGATTGGATGAATATCTTGAGCATGTGCAATTGGGGCGAGCAAGATCAGCACAAGCGCGCTGATCATCGCCATCACCACTGAGCGAAGCGAATAATGTCTCATTGTGTCTTTCTGTACCATTGCGCCACCTACTCACTATTTGAATGGGCCAACCCCATCCAAGTAGCGAAAGGCTGCTTTGCACTAAACAGGAGTACAGATACTTTAGTTGATAACTATTCTCATATTCAATACACAGAATCACACCGTGCTCATGCAAACAAAAGCCCGGAATGCTATACGAATAGCATTCCGGGCCAAACCGTCGGGGTGACAGGATTTGAACCTGCGACATCCTGCTCCCAAAGCAGGCGCGCTACCAAGCTGCGCTACACCCCGGATACCCTTGACGTCATCATGGGCACGCTCGAATCATAGACGGTTCTGGGTCCCATTTCGCAATCCGGGCGTTTCCCGCTACACTCTTCATCGTTCCCGAAAGGGACACGCGGATGTAGCTCAATGGTAGAGCCTCAGTCTTCCAAACTGATTACGCGGGTTCGATTCCCGTCATCCGCTCCGCTTAGGTTGGAATCGTTTTGGACTCGCGGCGACCTCCTTATTTCTTACCGAGATACGAGTTGACTTTTTCATAATGGCTGCGGCGATTATCACTTCTTTACACCAACCTCCTGTTGCGTTCATCACAACTACCTGCCAGGATTGAGACGCAAGATACATAACGATCACTTCTCGAGTTCAACGACTGAGCTCCACGGCAACGGGAGGTTGCAATGACAAACGACAACGGTTTCCTCGACAAGGTCACGGGCAAAACAAAGGAAGCTGCAGGCAAGGTGACGGGCGACGAGAAGCTCGAAGCCGAAGGCAAGCTGCAGAACCTTGAAGGCAAAGCAAAGGATGTCATTGATGACGTTAAGGGTGCAGCGAGCGCCCTCGCTGATCGCCTCAAGGATGCCTTCGACGGCGACGATAAGACCAAGTGACCGCTTTTCATCTTCCTATCCACCCCGCTATGTGCTTACTGCACATAGCGGGGTTTGTATCCATATTCCTTCTCCGCGCTTCGACTTCAACACCATCACAACAAGCTACATCCAACACATAAGTCATCCAGATTTGATGAGGATAAAGACTAGTCTCCCGCTTCTTACTCACCGTCTCCATTGAGCCCAGGCAACCTGGCGCGCATTACAACCCAGCACGGCAAAATCAGCTGACGAGGGACTTGACAAATACAGAAACCGGTTACCAAAATAGCGGAAACCGGTTTCTGTATTTTGTAAGTAAAAAGGAACGCACGGCGATGATGACGCGTAGCCACACGGCTTCTCTGCTTCCCGCACTCGGGCTCACAACCGTCACCGCCGTATGGGGATCCACGTTCTTTCTCACCAAGAATCTGCTCGAAGACCTACAACCTCTAGACTTCCTTGCGGTGAGATTCACCATCGCAGCTTTAGCTGGATGCATACTCTTTGGCCAGCGGATCAGCAAGGTTAAGCGGCGCACATGGGCACGTGGTTTAACAGCGGGACTTATCTACTTTGCAGCACAATTCCTTCAAACCATCGGTCTGACAACAACCGACGCATCAATCTCGGGATTTATCACAGGGATGTACGTCGTCCTCACACCAGTCGTTGGCTTCCTACTCTTTTCCAATCGTCAGCCAGCAAGAACATGGATTGCCGTCATCATTGCAACCAGTGGACTCATGGTCCTCAGCCTGAACGGACTCTCGTACGGGACAGGAGAAACACTGACGCTAGGCGGAGCTCTCCTTTATGCATTCCACATAGTCGTACTAGGACAATGGGCTGAACGCGACGACCCCCTTGCGCTCGCTACGATCCAACTCATCTCGATCGCAGTTCTAGCCAGTATCGCAGCAGTCCCAGGCGGATACAGCATTCCAACAACCCCAGCGAACTGGATGTCTCTGCTCTACATGGCGCTCATTGCCGCACTAGCCGCCCTCGTGATCCAAACCTGGGCACAGTCTCGCATCCCTGCCGCATCAGCAGCAATCATCATGACCACTGAACCGGCATTCGCATCTTTCTTCGCCATCGCCTTCGGTGGAGAACGCCTAACAGCACGCTTAATCATTGGTGGAATCCTAATGATCGCAGCAATGCTCATCACCGAACTTCGTCCACCAAAAGGCTCTCACAGCATTAATAAGAACCGCTATTCCACAGACAACAACCGCCGTTGACACTCACCACATAGAAAGGATGACAACGATGTCACTCAGAAGAATCACCTCTTTTGCCATCGCCTCAGTACTCGCGTTCTGCACAGTCGCAGGATGCTCCACAGGAGGAAGCACCAACAGATCGGGAGGAACTGTCACTTGGTCAACATGGGGTAACCCAGAAGAACTTGCCGTTTTTGAAGAATTCAACAAGAACTTCATGAAGCGCCACCCCGATATCAAAATCGATTTCCAACCCGTCGCCTCTTACACCGACTATCACTCCAAACTCACAACACAATTGACCTCCGGCACGGCACCCGACGTCTTCTACGTCGGAGATGACCGAATCGCCTCATTGGTAGCCAACAATGTTCTCGAACCCCTCGACCCACATCTGACAGACACCGCGGCTATTAAACTTGACGATTTCTCCGAGCGAATCTACCAAGTGGCCCAACTCAACGGCACCACTTACGCCCTACCGAACGACGTCAATCCAGACGCCTTTTGGTACGACAAACAAGCTCTCGCGCAAGCCGGTATCACCGAAGACCCCGCTGAACTGGCCGCCAACGATCAATGGACTACGCAAGCCTTCTTCTCAATGACGCGCAAACTTGCCGAAGCAGGTATGACAGGCGCAGCATTCTGGAACTACTGGTCAACCACCAATTCCATCATCGAATCCCAAGCAGGCCCCGTATACACCGACGGCGTATACACTGCCAACACAAACCCAGTCGCCATTGACGCCGTTCAGCAATGGGCCGATCGCTTCGCATCTGGAGAACTAGCAGTCGCCGACCTCATGCCCGCTGGACAAGATGCCGACACCTTGTTCGTCACTCACCAGCTTGGTTTCCTCGTGCAAGGGCGCTACACCGTTGCCACTGTTGAAGGCTCGGGCAACTCCATGGACGACTACGACGTCGTACGTTGGCCGACCCCGGACGGCACCGCCGCCTCAACCGGCGTGGCCTCCTCTTTCCTCGCTATCAACAAGAATGCCGCCGACAAAAATGCCGCATTCACTTTCTTCTCCGAGTTCTTGTCACAAGAAGGTCAGACATTACGCCTATCGAACTCTGGAAACGCGCTGCCTTCAATCACAGGAGTCGACGATATCGTCACCGAGTCAGGTAAGCCCGCTCACATCGCAACACTCATCGACATGAGAGATCAAGGATTCGCAAACTACCAGGTTGAGGCGGCTGTACCCGACCTATCCAACACCATTGCGAATGACTACATGTTGCCCATTTACCAAGGAAAACTCACCGCTCAGGAAGGTCTAGACTCCATCGAAAAACTGGTCAAGGAATCAGTGAACAACTGATTGAGCCAAAGAGTTAGTATCATGACCAATTTGCCGCCAACCAGCGGCGTCCGTGAAGGCCTCATGGAGGAGGCGCACATGCCCAGCACTCAGTACGTCTCCTCCAAGGCCCCCTGGCGGCGCAGAGACTCCTATTGGGCCATTTTCTTCCTGGCTCCTCAGTTCATCGGGACTGTAGTATTCACCGTTATTCCATTCCTCCTAGCATTCGCCCTAGCATTCACCGACTGGAATGGCTTCGGTCCGCTACAATTCATCGGATTTACCAACTTCACCAAGCAGATCTCTGATCCACTGTTCATCAGAGCCGTTGCTAACACCTTGGCACTAGCCGCAATCACCGTCCCCGTCGGACTTTTCCTTGCCATCATCATCGCAGTGCTGCTCAACAAGATTCGCAGCAAGACCGTCTACATGGTGATGTTCTTCGCACCCGTCGTTACTTCGTCGGTAGCTGTCGCCTTAATCTGGCAACAGCTCCTGAGGGTAGACGGAGCACTGTCGACCACGATTGCGGCTATCACTGGCCTAGAGGCACCCGACTGGCTGAGCAACCCACGACTGACGCTCATTGCCGTCAGCGCAGTAACAATCTGGTCATCGCTGGGACTCAACGTCGTAATCTTCCAGGCTGGCCTACAGAACATCAGTCCATCGGTCCTGGAAGCCGCATCGATCGATGGGGCATCAGCCTTGCGCTGCTTCCGATCCGTGATTTTACCAATGCTATCTCCCACCATTTTCTTTCAGTCCATTATCGCCTTCATTTCGTCGCTTCAGGCGTTCGATATTGTCTTCGTCCTCGTTAAAAACGCGGGACCAGACAATGCAACAAGAACGATCGTCTACCACATCTACGAACTGGGCATGGAGAAGGGACAAATGGGGATGTCCTCGGCCGCTGCTGTGATCCTGCTCATCCTCTCCGCCGTCATTACGATCATTCAGTTCGGCTTCGAGAAGAGGTTCGTCCACTATGAGAACTGAACGTTCACGGCGTCTTCCCCGAATACGACTCTCAGCCCTCACCATCCATTTCGCCTTGGCAGTTGGTGCCATCGCTATGTTTGCGCCATTCGTATGGATGGTTCTGACAGGATTCAAAACTCTGCCGCAAATCCTTAAAGAACCGCTGAGTTTCATACCACATCCGTGGACCACGCAAAACTTCACTGACGCATGGACCCAAGCTCCCTTTGTCCAGGCATACGCAAATTCGGCCTACATCACAATCGCCATCGTCTGTGGTTCCCTTATCACCACATCGATGGCGGGCTATGCCTTCGCGCGTATTGAGTTCCCCGGGAGCCGCTGGCTATTTGGAGTCATCCTGGTCAGTCAGATGATCCCGAAGCAGGTAACCCTGATCCCCTTCTACCTATTGATGGCAAAGATCGGATGGGTGGACTCTCACTTATCGCTGATGATCCCGGGAATCCTGGTCAATCCTTTCGGCGTATTTTTGGCCCGTCAGTTCATTCTGTCAATTCCCAAGGAATTGGAGGAGGCTGCGACGGTGGATGGAGCTTCTCGTCTGCGTATCTACTGGCAGATCATTCTTCCACTGATCCGTCCGGGTTTGGGAGCTCTAGCGATCATCGTCGCATTGGATGCGTGGAATAACTTCCTCTTGCCGTTGGTTCTGCTCAATCGTTCCCAACTCTTCACCGTGCCGCTGTTGTTGTCGCAGTTCCAAGGTCAGTTCGGCGGCATCAACACCGGGTTGATCATGGCGGCGACAGCTGTGTCGACCATTCCAATGCTCATCGCATTCATCATTGGCCAGAAGCAAATCATGTCGTCGTTGGCGTCATCGGGTCTGGGGGGACGATGACAGCAGGCACATTTTCTTCAAGTTCAACTCGATGCGACTTGCCCTTCGTTGACCTCGACCACGTTGCTTTCAGCGTTCCTCAGTCAAGACTGATCGTTACTAGACAAGGAAACGACCTTCATATTCACGAGGTTCGTTACGAAGTTCCACTTGACTCGTGCCTTCTTGCCATCGCATCCTTCAGGCCACACGGACATAAAATCGATACCATTTCCTGGACCGCTCAAGGTGCGCATTTGAGAACCGATGGAGCCAGCTTGGCGATCATGGGTGAACGCGTTTATCTCGGGCGAGACGAGTATGCGGGCTCTTGGCGATTGCGGGTAGTTGATCCTCAACGAATCGCAGTCAGAGAGCAGGACGATGCTCTGATCGTCAGCGTGCGAGACGACGATGCATCTTGCCAAGGACGCACAGCGCGGGAAGGAGAAGGAACAACAAACACTTCCTTAGGGTCTGATTCCTTCGCAGACTTCGGGGCAGCCGCGGATCGAGTTGTCGACGACTGGATGGCACGCATGCCAGAGTGTGCACCCCACCGCCTCTCAATGATGCGCGAGTGCTGGTGGACACTGGGGATCAACACCATCGACATGCTGATTGATGGACTCGAACAACGGGTCATTGTGCCTTCGAAACGCGGCTACGTTGGCCTATGGCAGTGGGACGCGTATTTTATTGCAATGGGTGTGGCTCATGGTGACCTAGATCTTGCCCTCCAGCAGTTCCATATCGCAATGCGTTTTCAGGGCGATGATGGTCAGCTTCCCGATGTCGTCCACGAGAATGGAGTGCTGGCCTCATCCGATGACTTGCCTCCTGCTGATCGCCTGAAATTGGAAGCAGATGGCTCGGCCAGCATTGGCCTCGGTGCTGTTCCCCTCACTAAACCACCATTGACCGCCTGGGCATTGGAGCAGGTGCTCGCATTCTGCCCGCCCTCGGTACGTGCCCAGCAAATCAAGCGGTTCTCCCACTCTATAGCGAAAAGCCAGGAATGGTGGTTCGCAAGCGGGGGCCGCCCGATGTACGCCCACCCCTATTCCTCAGGCTTGGACGACAGCCCCATATTCGACTACGAGTTGCCTGTAGAAACTGCGGATCTACTGGCCTACCTCGTGCGACAAGATGAAATACTTGCTTCGTGGCACCAGCAGGAACTGCTGAGCTCAAGCAATACCACTAATTTCTACGCTCGTCGTGCGCAAAATACCCGTCATTTCCTACTAGAACTATGGGATCCCGATGAGCTGATGTTCATCGCGCGTAACGACCACCGCCAGATCAAACATCGCACAATCGTTCACTTGCTCGCCTCATTCGCAGGAGGCCTTCCAGAAGAGATCAGTCGGCACCTAGTCAATGATATCCAATCTGGGAACCGCTTCTCCTCACAGTATTCACTACCCGTCGTCTCTTTCGAGGACGAGGCCTACCGCCCGGACATCATGTGGCGCGGACCGGTCTGGGCCAATACCGCATACCTCGTTGCCGACGGTATGCAGGCTTGTGGTCATGAAAGACTCGCCCAAAAACTACGTGCAGCAATCATGAAGATGATCGAAACTGCGGGTCCAGTCGAGTATGTCAATGCGGTAACCGGGGTGCGCTGCGACCAGGCAGCCTCGGCATTCTCCTGGTCAGCCGCCCTGTATGTGGACCTCGCGGTACGAGAGCACCTAGCACTCGGGTAAACGACAGACCTTCACGTCCATTCGGAGTGATGCCGTGGTATCGGTTGCAAGAAAAACAATCGATACCACGGCTCCAAGGGGCACGATTCAGAACGTCGCTGTGTCAATCACGTAGCGATAACGAACTTTGGATGCCACCACGTTGTCATATGCGGCAGTAATGTCCTCTCCCCCAATGATCTCAACCTGCGGGGCGATGCCGTTCTGCGCACAGAAATCGAGCATCTCCTGGGTTTGGGCGATGCCTCCGATCTGGGAACCAGCAAGCGCCTTGTTGCCTCCACACAATGCCGCCAGGTGAATCTTCGAGGGGTGTTCAGGCAGACCAACATCGACGAAAGTGCCAAACGGCTTGAGGGTGCGAATAAATGCCGTGTAGTCAAGGTCGTCAGCGCTGACAGTACAGACGATCAGATCGAAAGTACCTGCCAAAGATTCCAGGGTCCCTTCTTCACTGGTAGCGTAGAAGTGCTTGGCACCAAACTTGAGCGCGTCAGCTTCTTTGGAACGGCCTTGAGAGATCACGGACACTTCGGCTCCCATGGCTGCTGCGATCTGAACAGCCATATGGCCAAGGCCTCCCATTCCTACAATCGCAACTTTCTTGCCAGGCCCTGCCTCGTACCGCTTGAGCGGCGAGTACGTCGTGATCCCAGCGCACAGCAACGGCGCTGCCGTCTCAAAGGGGATTTCGTCTGGGATGTGGCAAGCAAAGCGCTCAGAAACCGTAAACCCTTGTGCGTAACCTCCGGCTGTTGGATTACCGTCAGCGTCGTCGCCGTAGGTCCACAGAGTGCCCGGTAGGCCGCCCTCTGTGCCAACGCAGAATTGTTCATAGCCTGCGTTGCAGTATTCGCATTGTCCACACGAGTTGGTCATGCAGCCCACGCCCACCTTGTCACCGACGGAGAACTTGGTGACGCCCTCGCCAACGGCAGCAACGATGCCCGCGATCTCGTGGCCGGGGACGATCGGGTATTTCTTGGGTCCCCATTCACCGCGAGCGGTATGGATGTCAGAGTGGCAAATGCCCGCGTATTTGACATCAAAGTAGATCTCGCCAGGTCCAGGCTCGCGAAGGGAGATCGTTGTTCTGTGGAACTGGGTGGTGGTGTCGTCTGCTGCGTAGGCGAGAACCTCAGGCATGGGGTGGCTCCTAGAGATGGGGTGAAAGTGGTGTCGCGCCGGATAGGCGACCATCGACCATCCGAGTATGCCACCGAAAAGATTCGGACACCCTAGACACAAGTGCCATCAGCGGAAATTCCGCAAGATCGACCTGATTAGTCCAGGGCATCATTGAGTTCAGTGTTCTGTGCTCGATAACCTAGCGCACTGCTTGCAGCCGTGGCAGCACGTGCAACTAGTGGCCCAAGTTCATCAACATTATTAGGTCCGACTCTTTCGTTGGGAAACCCGATACCCAAGACACCTACAAGTCCCCCATCAAATCCAAAAACCGGCGAGGAAATTGAGCCGACTCCTTCATGGCGCTCGCTGAATGCACTCGCGTAGCCAAGATCCTTCACTCGATCAACATCCGCAAGGAGTACGTCCAACGATGTTGGCGTCGCGTCTGTATAACGAGCTAAGTCAGCATCTTTAAGCTCTAGCCTGAGCTCTTCATCATGGGCAACAAAAACCCTCGCTGCCGCACCGGCATACACCGGCATCACCTGACCAACCGCAAATGGCCTGATGACAACATGCCGTGTGTGTGCCACAGCGACGACAACGCGCCAGAGTCCGTCACGCACGTAGAAGCAGGCGGTTTCACCAGTTTGGTCGCGAAGGTCACGCAGGGCGGGTCGGATTCTTTCGGTAATGTCGAGGGCGGCCGTTCCGGCTGAAGCCCACCGTAGCACTCGAACTCCGACGCTATACATGTTGCCTTCGCGGTGTAGGTAGCGTTCCCTGGTCAAATTTTGGACAAGACGCTGGGTTGTAGAAGCTGCTAGTCCCGCTTTTGATCCAATTTGCTGAAGGGTGAGCTCAGGCTCATCCAGAGTGAATGCATCGAGAATCCTGCTGATTTTATCGAGGACGAGAAGACGATTCCCGCCGTCGTCTCGAGCAGTGCCTTTTGTAGCCACAATTTCCCCGCAGTTCTCTTCATCGGCTTCTTGATAGGAACGATTCTATCTTCTTCCCAAACCACCACGAATCCCACAATGCGGGTTTACAACTCACATTGTGGCCTTATATAGTGATTTTAAAACTCACAATACGAGACTACGAGGAGGTAGTGATGTCTACATTCACACCCGCATTTCACACGGCCCAAGAACAAGGAATTAGCCGAATTGGGCTGATTGTTCCATCGTCTAACACCACAATGGAAACAGAATTACCAGAACTCTTTGCCCGGCAAACGGCTGCAACCGGACACCGCTACACATTCCACTCAGCCCGGGCAGCCCTCAAGAACGTCACAACTGAGGAACTTCTTGCAATGGTCGCTCGAGCAGGCGATTGCGCCACGCAGGTCGCCGAAGCCGGAGTCGATGTGATTGCTTACGCTTGCCTCGTTGCAGTCATGGCACAGGGTCCCGGAGCGCACGTCGGATCTGAGGCAACGATTAAAGAAGCCGCAGAAGCTGCGGGGCATCCTGCACCCGCCGTTTCCTCCGCTGGCGCAGTAGTGCGTACGCTCGAAGCAATGGGGGCGAAAAAAGTTGCGATGATCGCCCCCTACATGCCGCCGCTAGTTGCTATGACTCGAGACTACATCACCGGATCTGGAATTGAGGTTTCCCAGGCAATCGGACTCTCCGTCTCGGACAATCTTCAGGTTGGGTGCCTCAACCCGAACAATCTCGTCTCATTATCACAGGATCTTGATCTTGACGGAGTTGACGCTGTTCTCCTCTCCGCCTGCGTGCAAATGCCGTCACTGCCAGCCGTCCAAGTTGTAGAAGACGCGCTCGGAAGCGTCCCCGTAATTACTGCGGCAACCGCAACCACTTACGAAACCCTCATGGCGCTCGGCCATGAGCCTCGCATTAGCGGAGCTGGCCGACTGCTCAGCGGGCAATCAATCGAATCACTCTGCACAGGAGCCGAAGCATGAGCCTGAATGTTATCGCTTTCGCGGTTCTCGCCGTAATCTTCATTTGGGGAACATTCACCCGAGTGAATGCCGGAGTCATCGCCTTTGCAGCAGCATTTATTTTCGGCCCTCTCGTCTTCGACGTTTCTGTCAAAGAAGTTATCGGAGGATTCCCCTCAAGCCTGTTCTTCACGCTGATGGGTGCAACCTTGCTCTTTGCGATTGTCAAAGTCACTGGCACGATCCAGCTCATGTCAGATTTCGCCGAAAGACTGGCACACGGAAGACGTCGACTCATTCCAGTTCTGATGTTCCTCCTGATCACAGTGCTGTGCGCTGCTGGCGCATTCACACCAGCAGCCGTTGCAATCGTCGCGCCGGTAGCACTGGAACTAGCTCACCGTTTCAAAATCTCACGACTCGCTATGGGCTTCGTCATCGTTAACGGAGCAAACGCTGGTGCTTTCTCGCCGACCAATCCTTTCGGCGTGATCTCAAATCAGATGCTCCAAGATGCGGGATTAACAAATGGAGCATTTCCGCTCATGGTTGCGACCTTCGCTTTCAACGCACTTTTGGCTTTCTTGTCATATGTTGCTGCCAACGCGCTAGCACGCGCGATCGATAAGGGCAAGAACACAGAAGGTATGGCCGATGTAGCTACACAGGAAGAACGGGTACTGAATCTTAAGCCGACCCTCATGCAGGTTCTTACGCTGGTCTCTCTAGCCGTTGTGCTAGTTCTGACTCTATTCTTCAGCGTAGATGTGGGTGTGGGAGCCATTATCTTGTCACTCGTCCTCATCACAATAGATTCTTCGATCCAGAAGAAAGCCTTCGACGCCGTTCCATGGTCAGCGGTTCTATTGGTGACAGGTATCGTCACCTACGTCAATCTTCTGTCGACGATGGGAGCCATTGATGCACTGCAAGAAGGCATTGCAGCAATGGGCAGCGGTTCAACTGCTGCCTTGGTCACCTCTTACGTTGTAGCAGCAGTTTCAACCTTCGCTTCGACCACGGGAACTTTAGGCACAATTGCTCCAATTACGGTCAGCATTGCAGCCGATCCGATGGTCTCAGCCCTCGGCACAGTGATTGCTGTGTCTATTGCTTCTGCTGCGGTCGATTCAAGCCCGATGTCCACGGCAGGCGCATTGCTCATTACGAATGCTCCAGAGGGACAGGAAAAGTTGTTCTTCCGAGCACTCATCGGATGGGCAATTCTGATGGTTGCGGTCGTTCCTTTGGCTGTCTGGTTCATCTTCGTCGAAACCGGACTGTTCTAATCAGACGGATCACCAAAGGGCCCTCCACCGTTGTCGATGGAGGGCCCCTCACTTCCCGCTCTTCCGCCGAGAGCAGACTTTGTGGTTAAAATTCGGCATTTTCGAAGCCGAAAACAACCACAAGGTCTGCTCTCGGCGAGAATGAGCGCAAAAGTAAAATCCCCGAGGCGCTTGGCCTTGGAGATTGAACCGGGTGGCTGACGGGACTCGAACCCGCGACGTCCTGGACCACAACCAGGTGCTCTACCAACTGAACTACAGCCACCATCGTTGCCACAAGTGCAACGCAGGAAACTCTACCAAAGACTTGCAGCGAGACGAAATCGCAGACAACACCGTTACCGTGTCATCCCCCACAACACTTAGGCCCATCCCATCTCGTGAAGCTGCTCGTCATCAAGCCCAAAATAGTGACCAATTTCGTGAACGACGGTAATCCGAACTTCTTCGGCCACTTCTTGCACACTGTCACATATCGCCAACGTGGGGTTACGGAAGACCAGCACCCGATCAGGGAGAAAGCCTGCGTAGTCTCCGCGCTCAGTCAAAGCAACGCCGTCATACAAGCCAAGCAGGTCCGAGGGTTCCCCTTCCGGAGGGTCATCCTCGACAAAAACCGCCACGTTGTCCAGCTGTGCCCAAAACTCCTCAGGAATCTTATCGAGGGCGTCAGTGACGAGAGTTTCGAAGTCCTCCCGACTCATTTCAACGGCCACGTCACGGCTCCTACTTGCGCACCGCTGGCCCAGAAAAGCCCATCAGCAAACCCGTCTGCCTCACCAGTGGGCTCGCACCGAGATCGCATCGGCAAAGTTACCTAGAGCCTCTGGCGTCGCACCCAAATACAGGTCAGCATCCACCAACGACACCTCCATCACCAGGAAGGACCCTTCGCCGTCTGGAACGAAGTCCACCCGGTTAAACAAGAAGAGCTCATCACGGCCAGTGCGCTCACGCACATAGGAATGCAGGACTTTACGAATCTCCTCACCCCACTGCCATGCCTGCGTGTTTGCGGTATCGGCAGTCACCACAGCCTCATGCACATTCGGATCGGAGATCGACGAGGGATGCAGCGCCGGATGCTTCTCCACCGAATGAGATACCAATCCGTTGAAGAACACCAACGAAATCTCGCCGTGGGTATCGACCTGCTCCACGTAGCGCTGGATCATCACAGGGCGCCCTTTGCCCAACAGCTCCTGCACCTGAGCGATAGCAGCCTGACGCTGAGAGGTTGAATTTGTCGTGTATCGACCAATGTCACGTACACCTGAAGACACAGCAGGTTTGACAATGAACTCACCCGACGCGGGGAATCGCGTATGAATCTGGTGCTTCGTCAGATTCTGCTCGGGCTCCAACCATGTCGTAGGAATGGTCGGCAGGCCACGCTTGGCCAAGGATCGCAGGTAGGTTTTGTGGGTGTTCCACTGCAGGATGTCAGGGTGGTTGAGTATCTTAGGAACAGTCTTCGTCCACGCTAAGAACTCGTCACGCTGCGTCGGGTAGTCAGACACCGACCGCACAACCACCATTCCTGCTTCGGTCCAGTCAACGTCGGGGTCATTCCAGACTTTAATGGAAGGGTCGCAGCCGCGTTCGGCAAGCGCATCCAAAATGCCTTCCTCACCGCGGTAGAGGTTCGGCATTGTCGAAGAGGTGACCAGTGTGACCTTGGGCTTAGACGTCATGGGCACACAATACCGTTACCGACGCCCCGTCGCGGACTTGAAAACGTGCGCAGCGTCTGGCAAATCGTTCAGCGCAGTCCGAGATCGCGCGAAGCAGCCTCTTCCAACAGCGCATCGAGCAGGCGCGGGTAGTCCAACCCTCCCCTATCCCACATCTGCGGATACATCGAAATCGGCGTGAAACCGGGCATCGTATTCACCTCATTAATGAGGATTGTGCCTGTTTCCTCATCATAGAAGAAGTCGACTCGAGCGAGCCCCTCACATTCGAGGGCTTCGAAAGCCGCGAGCGCGGTACGACGGATTGCAGTAGCGGCATCTTGCGGCAGATCCGCCGGACAGACGAGGCCGATCGCCTCAGTATCGACGTATTTGAGTTCGTAGTCGTAAAACTCCCCTTCGGGTACTTCGATTTCACCCAGAGGAGCGGTGGCTGACTGCCAGCCGTCACGGCCACCGATCACACCACATTCAATTTCACGCCCCGAAACACCGGCTTCAACAATGACCCGCGGATCGTGGTTACGCGCTTCCTTGATGGCCGTAGCCAGTCCTTCTGCCTCATCAACTCGTGAAATACCGATGGAGGATCCCGCACGGCAGGGTTTAACAAACACGGGGAACCCAAGTCCGGCGGCGCGATCCACACATTCTTGCGGGTCAAGTTCCCACTGGCTGGGCGTAATAAGTTCCCAGTGACCGACATTGATTCCTGCGGCAGCCAGAACAGTCTTTGTCAGATGCTTATCCATACAAATCGCCGACGAGGTCACGCCGCAGCCCACGTATCGTACATCAGCCATCTCGAACAGCCCCTGGATTGTGCCGTCTTCCCCGTAGGGGCCGTGCAGCAGAGGTAACACGATGTCGATACGCCCCAGGTCCTCGGCGCCCACAATGCGCGACTCTGGGGATTCAGGGTCGCCCTCGTAGGTGAACTCGATCATCGATCCGCCGCCGGGGGTCAACGCTACGCGCGTGGCACCGGCTTGGACGCTTTGGCCGCGACCGTTACGGAACTCGAAGGCTTGCGGATCATCCTCGACGCGCACCCACTGACCATCGCGAGTGATCCCTAAAGGCAGCACGTCCCATTTCGTGCGGTCGATGGCGCGCAGAATGCCTGCTGCGGTTGCGCAGGAGACCTCGTGCTCACCGGATCGGCCGCCAAAGACGATAAGGACGCGAGGGCGAGTTGCTTGAGTCATGCCGACAACCCTAACCCTGGGATCTAGATCGGCAAGAATGCATCGCCCTGGTTAGAGCAGTTCGATTTTCCACCCATCCATTTTTTGGGGGCGCCCCAGAAGCATCTCCCCCATTTCTTCGATCGTTGCTTCACCCGAAACGACACGCACCACCGCTTCCGTGATGGGCATGTCAACGCCGTGGGAGCGCGCCAGTGACAGGATTGGCGAGGCCGCGCGCACGCCCTCGACAACGCCGGAGGAGCGTTCCAGTGCTTCTGGCAGACTCAAACCGCGACCCAACCTGTGCCCCAAAGAGAAGTTGCGGGAGAGCTTGGATGAGCAGGTGGCCATGAGGTCACCGATTCCGGCAAGGCCCGAAAAGGTTCCCGGATCTGCTCCCAGGGCGGTCCCTAGGCGCGTCATCTCAGCCAGTCCCCTGGTGATCAATGTTGAACGGGTATTGAGGCCCAGGCCCAATCCTTCTGCGGCTCCAATGGCAACCGCGATGACATTCTTTGTTGCCCCGGCAATCTCTGTTCCAATGACATCACCGGACACGTACGGCCGGAAATAGGAGTTGTGGCAGGCCTTGGCGATAGCAACGGCAAGCGCCTGGTTTTGTGAGGCAACTACTGTGGCGGTGGGATGGTGTTCAGCGATTTCGCGGGACAAGTTGGGGCCAGACATGACGGCCACCCGTGAGGAATCCACCTGTGCGGCCTCGGCGACAATCTGGTCGACGGTCTTGAGGGACTCGAGTTCTAGTCCCTTAGCCAAGGAAACGATGGCTGTGTCTGGGCCCAAGGCTGGTCGCGCTTGCTCCAGGGCGGGACGAACGCCTGCCACGGGTACCACCACCGCGACCAGATCGGCGCCCGTAACGGCCTCGGTAATGCTGGTAGTTGCACGGATCGTGTCAGATAATTCGATGCCAGGAAGATACCGGGAATTTTCCCCCGTGTTGATCAGGTCGACTACTCCTTGGCTGCGTCCCCACATCGACACTGAGTGTCCGGCATCAGCCAGAACCTGGGCGAAAGTCGTTCCCCACGCGCCGGTTCCCAGAACTGCAACCCTTCGAATCTCAATTCCTGCGTCTGTCGTCATGGCCCGCACACTACTAGGATCGTTGGTGCAACTCAGCGTGGGACGCCCCCACTCGTCCAAGGAGGCCGAATGTCCAATCGTCGTGCACGTAATCTTTACGCCGTCATGGTGCCGCTTGTGGCTTTGGGTTTGGCAGCGTGCTCGCCCAACTCGGATGCAACTTCTGGCACCCAGAGCACCGCCTCCCCATCGGCCCAGTCGCAGTCCACGCAACCTCAGTCCTCTGACACATCAGCACAGTCTGCGGCTGCAGCCGCTCAAGATGCCCTGACAGCGAGCGCTAAGGCAGCCGAGGCGACAATGACGACACCGATTAACGGCGATGCGTGGGTCACGTCCTTGGAGCCCCTCGAACCGACATATTCCGCCCCGGGCCTAGTGTTCCACGACATGCGAGTGGGTGAACATGATGGTTTCTACCGCGTCGTCATTGAGTTTGCTGGCCAGGGCACACCTGGACTCATGCAATCGTGGGCCGACAAGCCGCTCGAACAGGGACGAGGACGCGAACTACCCGTTCAGGGCCCAGCCTGGCTCGACCTCGTACTGACTGGTACGACAATGCCGGTAACCGACGGCCTCAACGCCCTGTATTACGACGGTGAACGCCAGATGCAAATTGGCCCACTTGACGTGCGAGAGGACGGCACCTTTGAGGACACCACCCATATCGTCATTGGAATGGATGAGGCTCGCGAGTTCCAGATCGGATTCCTTGAGAGCCCGGCCCGCGCGGTCATTGACATTAGGAAGTAGCTCAGGCTTTGGGGTCCCAGAGTTGCTCGGGCCCCTGTTCTCCTCGGATCTCTTCTAAGCCCGCAACGACGGCCTGCTCCATCCTGCGCGTAGCTTCAGCCACCGCCTCGTGATCTTGCGAGCCTCGTTCGCTCATCAGGTCGGATAGGTCGATGGGGGTACCAAAGCGGTAGTGAATAGGGCGACGAGGACGCAGGTCAATGCCGAACTTGTAGGGACGCAGAACCTTCTGTGCTCCCCACTGGGATAGTGGAATCACTGGGACGCCCGTGTCCAAAGCCAGCCTGGCAGCCCCGGATTTGAAGGCCATCGGCCACATCTGCGGGTCACGTGTCAAAGTGCCCTCCGGATAGATGCCGACTACTTCGCCGCCCAGGAGTGCCTGGCGCGTGGGGGCTAGAACTGCCGACGGTTCAACAGTGCGATCAACGGGGATCAATCCCATCCCCTTGAAGATCCAGCCAAAAAAGGGCACGGAGAACATGGACTTTTTCGCCATGTAACGCACCGCCACATCCCTCTTCATGAAGAACCAGCAGGAGCACACAGGGTCAATATTCGACAGGTGGTTGGCAACCAGTAGGTACCCGCCCTCGGATGGAAGGTTTTCGGTTCCGGTCGCTTCAAACTTGATCCACGGGCCCATGAGAGGGGTCAGTACTGCCTTGGCGAAACGGTAGAACCCTATTACTCGACTCATGGATCCCGATCGTAGTGGCAGGGCCTCGCTAAATGAGGACGTCTACAACGTGCGGCGCAACCTCGGCCGTGAATGGGATCCGAGCCACGCGATCACCGTCGGCCATGGCGATCATGCCTGCCGGTTCAAGGACCTCGATGGTGTGGATCGTCCGGCAACTCAAAACATCTCCGCGAGCCGCGCGCCCCGCAAGAGCTCGAGCCAGAATGGGCAGAGCTTTCATTGCCGACACGGGGCCTGCGTGCATAAGTTCGATGACACCATCATGAAGATCAGACTCAGGCACCAAAGTGATGCCGCCACCAAAGCGCCCCGAATTTGATATGGACGCCAGCCATCCACCTAAGTCCGTTTCTTCACCATCGACGAGGGCGCGAATGGGCTGGTGCTGGTGAGTGGTGAAGGCTGCGACAGCCCCATAGCCGTAAGCCAAAGGACCGTTGTTGAGGGAAGACTCGTTCGCGATGAGGTTAGCTTTGGCGTCGACTCCCAAAGAAATGACGCCCAGCACCAGGCGTTTACCGTCAGCTGAATTGACCCAGATGCCATCCAAACCACGGATGCGCTCGACGAAACCATCGTTTTCTTCGATCAGGCCGAGGCCGGCGAGCGCCCTCGCCCTTTCAATGGGATCCGTGCCAATTCCTAACGCACGACACAGGTCATTACCTCGCCCGCCGGGAATCGGGGCAAAAACTAAGCCCGACTCGAAGCATCCGCGAGCTGTAGCCGCAATATAGCCGTCGCCTCCCAGGGCGGCGGTCACGTCCTCGTTCGTCGATGCAGCAATCGCAACCGGATCGTCGGAGGCCGAAGTCACTGACACTCTGACGTGCCAATCTCCCGCACGGAGGATACTCACAACACGCCTGCCTGCCCCCACTGATCGACCACCAGCAGACATGGAGGAGATGAGCAGATGGATGCTGCGACGGCCTACGCAGCCGGAATCAATATTGGATCCCATGCGTCATTGGGAAACGTAGTCGACACGGGCATCGAGTTGGCGCAGCTTAGTGGTGAAGTGCTCGTATCCGCGCGCGATGACATCGATCCCAGACACCGTCGACGTGCCATCGGCAGCAAGGGCAGCAATGAGGTGAGAGAAGCCTCCTCGCAAGTCCGGGACCTCAATGTCGGCCGCGCGCAGAGGGGTCGGGCCTGAGATCACTGCCGAATGGAAGAAGTTACGTTGGCCGAAACGGCACGGAGTTCCGCCCAAGCACTCCCGATAGACCTGAATATTCGCACCCATCTTGCGAAGGGCCTCAGTGAAGCCAAAGCGGTTCTCATACACTGTTTCATGCACGATGGACAGGCCTTGCGCCTGCGTCAACGCGACTACCAAGGGCTGTTGCCAATCCGTCATAAACCCAGGATGCACAGCAGTTTCAAGAGCCAATGACTTAAGCTGCCCGCCAGGATGATAGAAACGAATGCCCTCATTGTCGATGTCGAAGGCTCCCCCAACTTTGCGGAAAGTATTCAGGAAAGTCGTCATATCGGGCTGGTGTGCACCTAGGACATAAATATCCCCGTGGGTGGCCAGAGCAGCAGCAGCCCAAGACGCGGCCTCGATCCGATCCGGCAAGGCCTGGTGTTTGAATCCGGTCATGGATTCAACGCCTTCGATACGGATGGTGCGGTCCGTGTCAACCGAAATGATCGCACCCATCTTCTGCAGCACATTGATCAAATCCATGATCTCGGGTTCAATGGCCGCACCCTTGAGGATGGTTTGCCCCTGGACGCGCACCGCGGTGAGCAGCGTTTGCTCGGTGGCTCCAACGGATGGGAAAGGAAGATCAATAATTGCTCCACGCAGGCCCTCAGCTGGCTGCGTGATGTGGATGCCGTCTGCACGTTTATCCACAATGGCTCCGAATTGACGCAAGCCATCTAGGTGGAAGTCAATGGGACGTCCGCCAATGGCGCATCCACCAAGCTCTGGGATAAAAGCTTCACCAAGTTGATGCAGCAACGGGCCACAGAAAAGGATCGGAATACGCGATGCGCCGCCCAGAGAGTCAATGTCGGAGCGCGAAGCGACCTTGACGTTGGTCGGGTCCAATGTCATGTGGCCGCGCTTCTGGTCGAAGTTGACGCTGACACCGTGCAGGCGCAAAAGGTCAGAGACAACATCAACGTCGCGAATCAGAGGGACATTGCCTAACTGCGACGGGGTATCACCCAGGAGGGAAGCGACCATCGCTTTGGGAACGAAGTTCTTCGCGCCGCGCACGGTAATGGTGCCGTTGAGCGGGTGGCCGCCCTCGACCTTCAGAACGGACGCCATGGTGAATCAACTCCTGACGGTGAGACACGGATCCAGCAGAACAAACTGTGTCCAACTGTAGATGAGGACGGGGCCATCCCACCGGCCACTGACCGTCGGGTGGCCCACATCCTCATTTTTCGTCTAGTCATTTCATCACTGACGCGTCGTGGGCAACCCCAGTTCCACCGGCACCGGCCGGGCGGGTGTGACTTCTTCCTTCGGCAGGTATTTAGCGGGTAAAGTCTTGGGTTTAAAGGACAGGCGTTGAGCTTCGTAAGTGCGAATGGCGTCTTCTTCACGCATTGTTAAGGCGATGTCGTCCAGTCCCTCCATGAGCATCCAGCGCACATAGTCATCAATCTGGAAGGTGCAATGAACTGGGCCACAGGCAACTGTGCGGTCAACGAGTGACACGGTGATTTCGGTGCCCGGCTCGTTTTCGAGGACCTTCCACAAGGATTCGCAGTCCTCTTGGCTGATAATGCCGGTCACCAGGCCTTGCTTGCCTGAGTTGCCGCGGAAAATATCGGCAAACTTGGGGGCGAGCACCACACGGAATCCGTAGTCCTTGAGAGCCCACACGGCGTGTTCACGCGAGGACCCTGTTCCGAAATCGGGGCCTGCTACCAACACTGACCCTGCACTGTAGGCAGGCTGGTTGAGCACGAATTCCGGATCCCCGCGCCAAGCAGCAAAGAGGGCGTCCTCGAAACCCGTTCGAGTAATGCGCTTGAGGTAGACGGCTGGGATGATTTGGTCGGTGTCAACGTTGGAACGACGCAGAGGAACACCAATGCCGGTGTGAGTCGTGAACTTCTCCATGATTACTCCTTGGTTCTCGCGCGTTTCACAGATCCGACGGACTGGACAAGGTGCCGCGAACAGCGGTAGCTGCAGCCACTAGAGGGGACACCAGGTGAGTGCGTCCGCCTTTGCCTTGGCGTCCTTCAAAGTTACGGTTCGAGGTCGAAGCCGAACGTTCTCCTGGAGACAGAGTGTCCGGGTTCATTCCCAGGCACATAGAGCATCCGGCATTACGCCATTCGGCTCCGAAGTCCTTGAAGATCTTGTCGAGCCCTTCGGCCTCGGCTTGCAGACGTACGCGCGCAGAACCGGGGACTACGAGCATTCGCAGTCCATCAGCCATTTTTCGACCTTTAATGACAGCTGCCGCTGCGCGTAGATCTTCGATGCGACCGTTGGTGCACGAACCGAGGAACACTGTGTCGACGCGAATATCGCGCATCGGGGTTCCGGCTTTGAGATCCATGTATTCGAGGGCTCGTTCTGCTGCGACCCGCTGGGTTTCATCACCAATTTGTTCGGGGTCTGGCACAGTGGCTGACAGTGGCACGCCCTGACCGGGGTTGGTGCCCCAGGTCACGAAGGGTTCAATATCTTCTGCTTCCAGAATGACCTCTGCGTCGAAGACAGCGTCCTCGTCTGAAGGCAAAGTCTTCCAGTATTCGACTGCGTGATCCCACTCTTCGCCCTCGGGAGCATGGGGACGGCCCTTGATATAGTCGAAGGTGGTCTGGTCAGGAGCGACCATGCCGGCGCGGGCTCCGGCTTCGATGGACATGTTGCAGATGGTCATTCGACCTTCCATCGACAATTCGCGGATGGCTTGGCCACGATATTCGAGAACGTAGCCCTGGCCGCCACCCGTACCGATCTTGGCGATGACCGCCAAGATGATGTCTTTGGCGGTAGAACCGGGCGGTAGGGAACCGTTGACGGTGACGGCCATGGTCTTGAAGGGCGCCATGGGGAGGGTCTGGGTGGCCAACACGTGTTCGACTTGGCTTGTGCCAATACCGAAGGCGAGTGACCCAAAAGCTCCGTGAGTTGAGGTGTGAGAGTCACCACATACGACTGTCAGTCCTGGCTGGGTGAGCCCAAGCTGAGGACCAACCACGTGCACGATGCCCTGGTCCGCGTCGCCGAGGGAGTGCAGGCGGATACCGAACTCTTCGGCATTGGAACGCAGAGTATGGATCTGGGTGCGGCTCGTCTCATCCGCAATCGGTAGATCAATGTCAAGAGTCGGTGTGTTGTGGTCTTCCGTAGCAATAGTCTGGTCGGGCCTGCGGACTTTACGTCCGGCCAAACGCAGGCCTTCGAAGGCTTGCGGACTTGTAACTTCGTGAACCAGGTGTAGATCGATGTAGAGAAGGTCGGGGGCTCCTGCTTCCCCCTTCTTGACGATGTGGTCACGCCACACTTTTTCGGCCATTGTGCCGGTCATGGTGTCCTCCTTCTACGTTTCGTTTGCCGTTGATCGAATCGAATAAAACGGCCCCAAAAGAATTGATCGGAGGTCATGTTTGAGACGCTCCGACGGTTCTTACGATCCCATCGTCAGCCTGTTTCACAATGCGACGACTTGATATCTCACCTAATGAGATGTAAGGATTGATTCATGGAGGACTCGACAACGAGTGGCGTAGGAGTCCTGGACAAGGCCGCAATGGTTCTCGGCGCTTTGGAAGCCGGACCCGCAACCTTGGCCCAGTTGGTCTCCGCCACTGGCCTTGCACGCCCCACGGCCCACCGTCTCGCAGTTGCCCTCGAATACCACCGTATGGTGGCCCGAGACATGCAGGGACGCTTCGTTCTGGGACCGCGGCTCCAGGAGCTTTCATCCGCTGCTGGGGAAGACCGTCTACTGGCTGCAGCCATGCCCGTTCTGCAGGCTTTGCGAGATCACACGAAAGAGTCATCACAGCTATTCCGCCGCCAGGGCGAGTACCGCGTATGTGTGGCCGCCTCAGAACGCGAAATGGGACTGCGTGATTCCATCCCAGTGGGCGCCACTCTGTCGATGAGCGCAGGTTCAGCTGCTCAAGTTTTGCTTGCTTGGGAGGAGCCTGACCGTCTCCACCGAGGCCTGTACGGAGCATCCTTTAACGCCACGATGCTCTCCCAGGTTCGTCGACGCGGATGGGCTCAATCTGTTGGTGAGCGAGAAGCTGGTGTCGCTTCCGTGTCGGCTCCCGTGCGCGGCCCGTCGGGTCGAGTCTTAGCCGCGCTGTCTATTTCCGGACCGATTGAACGTATGGGGCGTCAACCTGGCCGTCAACACGGTCCTTCTGTTGTGGCTGCAGCTAACCGCCTGTCTGACTTCCTGCGCAGTGTCGACGAGGTCGAGTTCTAACTCTCGCTTTGGACGCCGATTCGCACCGAGATCCAGGGTTATCCGTCGACGCCGGTCAGTAGACGAACACCCATCGGCGTATAACGCTGGGCGTCGATGCGTCACCCTGGGCGCAGCCGCGAAACAGCGCGCGTGGCTGCACAACAGTTGAGTTGGTCTCGAGAAGACACTGGTAAAAACACCAAGAGGCGGAACCCAACGGGTTCCGCCTCTCACTTGTACCCCCAACCGGATTTGAACCGGTGTTAACGCCGTGAGAGGGCGTCGTCCTAGGCCGCTAGACGATGGGGGCTTATAACCTGTTTCCAGGTATTTGTTCATCCTGAGGATGAGTACCCCCAACCGGATTTGAACCGGTGTTAACGCCGTGAGAGGGCGTCGTCCTAGGCCGCTAGACGATGGGGGCCTGATCGAGATATTCGCAAAGAATATCGATCGCTGGGGTACCAGGACTCGAACCTAGAATGGCTGAACCAGAATCAGCTGTGTTGCCAATTACACCATACCCCAAGGGCTGTCTCCGCAGACCTTGTGAGTCTTTGGCGACGAAAGAAAACCATAGCCGACCGGCATACCCGATGCCAAATCAGCAATGCGTGGCCCCTCTCACTCAGCCAATTTTGGTCGCCAATTGTTCAATCCGGCGCAGAGTCTCATCCCGCCCCAGGATCGCCATCGAATCAACCACCGGCAAAGACACATTCGATCCGGTCATCGCCACAAACAAAGGACCAAAAGCAAAACGAGGCTTCACCTCCATTTCTTCGACCAGCTTGGCATCCAAAGCCGATTTAATGGCCTTAGGCGTGAACTCACCCAGACCACCCAACACCTCAGATGCGCCGCGCAAAACGTCGCCAGCACTATCGCGCAACTTACCCAGAGCCTTCTCATCGAATTCAATCTGGTCAGCTTCGATGAAGAGGAAGCGCATGAGGGGACCAATCTCGCCCAGCATCTGGATGCGAGTCTGCGCCAGTGGTGCCGCGGCATCAAGGATCCGCTGTTCTTCGGCGTTGAGTTCCTCATACGAGGACGCATCCACCAAGCCATCCCGCTTCAGGAAAGGCACCAGTCGGCCTCTAAAATCCACCACGTCGAGCAAACGAATCTGCTCGGCGTTAATTGCCACAGCTTTCTTCTGGTCGAAGCGAGCAGGATTTGGATTCACATCCGAAATATCAAATGCTTCGGCGAGCTCCCGCATGGAGAAAATATCGCGGTCCGGACCGATCGACCAGCCGAGCAGAGCCAGGTAATTATTCAGTCCCTCAGGGATCATGCCTGCTTCGCGATGGAGTAGCAGATTCGACTCAGGGTCACGCTTCGACAGTTTCTTATTCCCCTCACCCATAACGTAGGGCAAGTGACCAAAGCGCGGCATGAACTTAGCGACGCCAATCTGTTCCAGCGCTCGGTAGAGCACAATCTGGCGGGGCGTTGACGATAGCAGGTCCTCACCGCGCAGAACATGCGTGATCTGCATCAGCGCATCATCAACGGGGTTCACCAGCGTGTAGAGCGGGTCACCGTTAGCGCGCACAATCACGTAGTCCGGCACGGATCCGACCTTGAAAGTGATTTCGCCGCGGATTAGATCGGTGAAGGTGACATCTTCATCAGGCATGCGCATGCGCAGCACAGGCTTACGGCCTTCAGCTTTGAAAGCAGCGATCTGTTCAGCGGACAGATCCCGATCAAAGCCGTCATATCCCAGCTTGGGGTCTTCGCCCTTGGCTTTATGGCGCGCTTCAATCTCCTCGGGAGTCGAGTACGACTCGTAAGCAAAACCCGCATCCAGCAGCTTGGCAGCAACATCCTTATAGATGTCCATACGCTCGGACTGCCGGTAAGGGCCGTGGGGCCCGCCCTTGTCTACGCCCTCGTCCCAATCCAGGCCCAGCCAACGCAAAGACTCGAGGATTTGATCCATCGATTCTTGGGAGTCTCTGGCAGCGTCTGTGTCTTCAATGCGGAAGACAAAAGTGCCTCCCGTGTGGCGGGCGTAAGCCCAGTTGAAGAGGCAGGTGCGGACCATTCCAACGTGGGGGGTTCCTGTGGGCGAGGGGCAGAAGCGGACGCGGACGTCGGCTCCAGTAGCAGTTGTTTCACTCATGATGAGGCCAATCTTACCCTCGTGCTGCCCAAGCACGATTCGCCTGGATGTTGCATTGGCTCACGCTCAGGTTCCCCGGATGCAACTGCGCCGTGGGTGACTACTCTTAAATCAGTAGACATTGCGATGAGGTATAAGGAGTTTTAGCATGTCCGTCCGCATTTTCTCCGAGGAAGAACTGCGTGACACCGCTTCACTCAAGTGGAGCGGTATCACTACTTCAAACGGCGATCCCACCATTGGCGCCTGGGTTGCGGAAATGGACTTTGCTACCGCCCCAACCGTTGCTGAACGCATGAAGAAGGCCATTGATGACGGACTGCTAGGATATCAGCCGACATGGCTGGCTGGCGCTGTAGCCGAGGCGACCAGCGCATTCCAACTCAAGCGCTTCGGTTGGAGTGTTCCAGCCGATCAGGTTCGCCTTGTCGCGTCGGTTTTGCCTGCCCTACGTGCGACGATCTCTCACCTCGTTCGCCCGGGAGCACCGATCATTGTGCCCACCCCCGCCTATATGCCTTTCCTGACCATCCCCGGCCAGTTAGACCATCCCGTAATCGAGGTTCCGTCCTTGCACGGCGAGGCCGCCCAAGGGCGCGGATGGACGCTTAATCTTGAGGGAATTAAAGACGGGCTCGAGGCCGGGGCAGGACTGGTTGTCCTGTGTAATCCGTGGAATCCGACGGGCCGAGTTCTGTCCGAGGAAGAACTGCGGGCTCTAGGCGATCTAGTGAGCCAATATGACGCCTTGGTCTTTTCGGACGAAATCCACTCCCCTTTGATCCTGACGGATACGCCATTCTTGTCGTATGCGCGCTTAGACCCGACGTATGCGGCGCACACAGTGACAGCTACTGCCGCGTCGAAGGGCTGGAATATTGCAGGCCTGCCAAGCGCCCAGGTCATTCTTCCTGACGAGCAGCTGTGCGAAAGATGGGATGAGTTTGGTGCTGAAGTCCGCTTCGAAGCCTCCGTCATCGGATCATTGGGCACAATCGCCGCATATGAAAACGGTGACGATTGGCAGCGGAAGGTGCTAGACATCATCACCGGCAATGTTGCAATTGTTGAGCAGGGCTTGGCGGGCACAGGGATTGACTTCACTCGTCCCGAGGGCACATACCTGACGTGGTGGGGATTCCAAAATCTTGGCCTGCCGTCCTCGCCGGCGACAATTCTGCGTGATCGAGCGCGGGTAGCGGCTAACGATGGGAAGACCCTGGGTGCGGGCTACGAACAGTGGGCGCGCATTAATCTGGCCTGTTCTACCGAGGTTGCCCACCGCATTGTTGACGCGGTGGTCTCCACTCTCGGGTAACGAGAGCGGAGACCGGCAAGCGTGTCAGACAGCTTCGAGAACAGCCTCAATCCCCTTGCGCACAGTAACTGCAGCCGCAGCCGCAGCCTCGACAACCTGCGTGGGATCGGTTGGTGTCTGAGCAAAAGACAGGTCCGACACTACGGACATGCCCGCGACTTTGACACCAAGTGAGTGCAAACAGATCGCTTCCATGATCGTTGACATGCCAACGCAGTCCGCACCAGTCGACGCCAAGAACCGGCTCTCTGCCATCGTCTGATACTCCGGGCCTCGCATAATCGCGTAGGTACCTCGCCGCTGGCACACCTGCGCCAGAGTGCTTGCCAACTGGGGGTCCCAAGTGCCCGAAATATCAGTAAACAAAGTGCCGTCAAAAGGCGAGGACCCGCTGAAATTCAGGTGATCATCAATCACCATGACATCTCCGAGTTCCCAAGGCCGCAAACACCCATTGGCATTAACTAACACCCCTCGTTGGATACCAGCCGCAACCGCTGCCCTTGAAAGGGCCGTCACTTGGGACGGGGACACGCCCTCGTACAGATGAGTTCTACCCAACGCGACCAAAACCCGTTTGCCTGCAACCTCGTAGGAACGTAATTCGTCGACGTGTCCGTCGGCGACGGGAGCCAAAACTCCCGGCAGGTCGGAGAGCTTCATCCGCACTACAGGGCTCCCCCACCCATCAGCTGTATCAAGAGCTTGAGCCAATCCTGATCCGAGGACAACGAGAGCATCGTGTCGATCGGCCCCAGTCTTTTCAGTGATGAGCTGGGCTCCCCCGCGGGCATCCTCGTCAATGAGGGCAGAAGCGAAACGCGGATCGACCTCGCTCATTTCACTGCTTCCGCGAAAGGACGTGACGGTGACTGTTCCTGCTTGCGGACGCGCCCCGCCGACGTCAGGAGGTAACCGACAAAACCAATGACCAGGGCCAAGAGGATGCCGATATTCGAATACGCCCACGCCCCATCTTTGCCGCCGATCAGGCCCAGAAGGAACCCTTGCCATTCAAGCCAAGAAGCCGAGGTATTGACCACGAAGCCCCAGCCCAGGATGGAAGCGACAATGAGGGTGATGACGGCTCCCCAGTTGACCGAGCCGTACAAGCCATTAGCAACGAATAGCGAGGGCTCGTCGTAGTCCTTCTTGCGCAAAGCAATATCAGCGAGCATGACGCCACCCCAGGCAGCAATAACTACACCCAGGGTCGTCAGGAAGCCCTGGAATGGCCCGAAGAAGGAGTCTGAGAAGAACACGATGACAATGGTTCCGACCGTCATGATCGTGCCATCGATGGCCGTGGCGACGGGGCGAGAAGCGGGGAATCCGGTGGCCAGCAGAGACAGGCCCGACGAATAAATGTCCATGATGATGCCGCCAATCAACCCGAGGACCGCGACGAGGGCGAAGGGGATCAAGAACCAAGTTGGCAAGATTGTTGTCAAAGCACCGATCGGGTCGTTGGAAACGGCCTCGTTGAGTTCCGGATTGGAACCGGCCAGCAGCAAACCAAAGAAGACGAGGACGACGGTGGGCAGGGCTGCACCGAAAGTCGTCCACCCAACGACACCACCGGTGGAGGCGTTACGAGGCAGGTAGCGCGAATAATCTGCCGCGGCGTTGATCCAACCAAAACCAAAGCCCACCAGCAGCATGCACCCGGCTCCAATAACAGCCGCCAACGATCCCGAAGGCAGGGCCATAACCGCATCCATATTGATCGTGGGGAAAGCCAGGATCAGATAGATGATGGTCAGGACGGCGGTGGCCCAGGTGATCCACGTCTGGACTTTCATGATCATGTCGAAACCGAGGATGCCCGATCCGGCCGCGAGCGCCACCACCAGGATCAACGCAATAATCTGCGCCATTAGATGGTTCTGGAAGCCCAGCGCTCCCATGACGGTTGCGGTGGCTTGGACTGCCATAACGCACAGGAATGTCTCCCAACCGACGGTGAGAATCCAGGAAATCACCGCTGAAATACGGTTGCCGTTGTAGCCAAAAGCTGCGCGAGATAGAACCAAAGTTGGTGTTGAGCCGCGTTTACCGGCAATCGCGATCAGACCACACACCAGGAAGGACAGGGACACTCCGACCACGGAAATGATGACCGCTTGAACGAAAGAGATTCCAAAGCCCAGTACCCACGAACCCCAGGAGATACCAAGAACAGAAATATTTGCAGCAAACCAAGGCATAAACAGGTCGGAAGGCTTGCCTTTACGGTCCGACTCCGGAATAACATCCAGGCCGACCATTTCGACAGCAACGGCACCGTCAACGGTTTTTTGGGGAACAGTGGTTTCTGACATGTTAGTAACCTCAGTTGGCGTCGACCACAGGGTTCGACAGGGTTCCAATACCTTCAATAGTCACTTCGACGCGCTGGCCAGCTTCGATAGGGCCAATACCCGCCGGAGTTCCCGTAATGATGACGTCACCGGGCAACAGGGTGAACACCCGAGACACATAGGACACCAATTCTTTGACTGGCATCAGCATGTTGGCGGTGGTGTCTTGTTGGCGTATTTGGCCGTCGACAGTGGTGGTGATCGCGAGGTTTTGCACGTCCAGGTTCGGGTCGACCGTGATCCAGGGGCCCAACGGGCAGGATGTGTCAAAGCCTTTGGCTCGTGTCCACTGGCCGTCCTCGCGTTGTTTGTCGCGTGCGGTCACGTCATTGGCGCACATGTAGCCGAGGATGACCTCATCGACTTTTTCCACGGGCACATCTTTGGCTAGAGACTTGATGACAACGGCAAGCTCGCCCTCGTAATGAACCTCATCGGACCAGTTGGGACGGGTGATCGGGTCATCCGGGCCAATGACGGATGTGTTGGGCTTAAGGAAGATCACCGGTTCAACTGGGGGTTCGCCTCCCATTTCACGCGCATGGTCCGCATAGTTTTTACCAATGCCAACCACTTTGGAACGTGGGATCACCGGGGACAGCAGACGAACCTCGTCAAGTTCAACGATTCGTCCATCGGGTTCGACCGGGTTGAACAGCGGGTCGCCTTTAAGGACAACAATTCGCGTCGAATCATCGTCGAGGGCGCCGTAACGCGGACCATCAGTATCTGCAAAGCGAACGATTCTCATGGCTCCAGCGTATTGCTTTCAGCTCTTTTCGACAGCCTCCACGCTACTAGAAGTCCACACATCTCCCTCAAGAGAAGCGGGTAGATACTTATTATCGGTAGCCACAAAGACAGGCTCAGACACTCCGGCTTTACGTTGTGCCTCGTAATCGCGCAGCAATGCGGTGCCCCACTTAACCAAGAAAATCAGCGCAACAAGGTTGACGATCGTATTGATCGCCATAGCAATGTCGACGGCATTCCACACCAGATCGAGGGACAGCACGGCTCCCGCGGTTGCCGACACCACGGACAGGACACGCACGAACCATGAGCCCCACTGCTTACCGCCAGTCATAAAGGACATGTTCGTATCCGAATAGACGTAGGCCGCGATGATCGAAGAGTAAGCCAGGACGAAAATCAGGATCACCATGGGAACGATAGTCCACGAACCCAACTCGTTGGCCACGGCCAGGGTAGTCAGATTGGATGGGTTCGCGCCCTCGCTCCCCCACACGTCCGCCCCTGCGATCAATATGACGAAAGCGGTTGCGGTACACACGACGACCGTGTCAATGAACACGCCCAGGGATTGGATGAGGCCCTGCCGCACGGGGTGCGTGACCGTAGCGGTTGCCGCGGCATTGGGTGCCGTACCCTGGCCGGCTTCATTGGAGAAGAGGCCGCGTTTGGTGCCGTTGATGAGGGCTGCGAGGATGCCGCCTCCAAGGCCTCCCACAGCCGGTTCGGGGGCGAATGCACTGGAGAAGATTTGTCCGAGGACAGTGCCGAACTGCCCGAGGTTCGTCACGCAAATGATGAACACCATGATGATGTAGATGAGCGCCATGATCGGCGCCATCCACTCGGTCACGCGAGCAACCGCTCGAATGCCTCCAAAGATCACCATGGAAGTGAAAACGAAGATCAAGCCAGCGACGGTCAGCTGAGCTGCCGTGTAGCCGCCAAAACCTTGCAGCGGCTGGTTGGCTCCCGTACCAAATGCTGCGGTCAGAGTTCCGGCAACGGCGTTGGACTGCACAGACGTGATGATGAAGCCACAGGTCACAACCATGATGATGGCGAATACATTGGCGAAGGCTTTGTTTTTCAGGCCGCGCGCAATATAGAAGGCTGGGCCACCGCGGAAAGTGCCGTCTGCAGCTCGGACTTTGAAAAGCTGAGCCAAAGTGGCTTCAAAAAAGGCGGTTGCCATACCGACCAGCGCCACGATCCACATCCAAAAGATTGCACCCGGTCCACCCACGAGCAGGGCCGCAGCGACGCCGAACACGTTGCCAACCCCAACGCGGGCTGCCAGTGAGATCGCGAAAGCCTGGAAAGAGGAAATACCTCCAGCGGCGCCCTTACGCGACCCGCCGACGGATCGGATCATCTCGGGTAAGAGTCGCAGTTGGACCCCGCGAGAGCGAATCGTCAGATACAGGCCCGTGCCGATCAGGACCCACACGGTGATATGCAGGGTAATCCAGTCAGCAACTTCTAAGACCGCGTTGGCCAGGCTTTCCATTTCCGATTCCCTTCATGGGCGGAGCCGCTAATTTGGCAGGCCAGTGGACCCGTGCGGCTGAGCGATGAGACGGGCCAAGAATGACACGACATGGTGGCTTTGATGGGAGGCCATCCATCTATTGATCGCAGGTGAACGCGCAGGGCCGTCCTCGCAGGAGGCAAATAGCGGCGGGACGAGGGCGCCCTCGTCCCCAGATGAGTACGGTCAATGAAACAATGGCTCTATGACGGCGATGCTCAACGAACTACTCGACGACCTGGAAGACCAGGGCAAACTCAACGACGTCGATGCTTTGTACGAGGCATTCACATCGTGGGCTCAGGGCACAGGACGCCCGCTGTACCCCCACCAGGAAGAGGCTCTGCTACAGGTCCTTGACGGTAATCACGTTATCGCCGCGACACCGACCGGGTCGGGAAAGTCCATGATTGCCTTGGCCGCTCACTTTGTGTCCATGGCTCACGGTGGGCGCAGCTACTACACGGCGCCGCTCAAAGCCTTGGTGTCTGAAAAGTTCTTCGACCTCGTCGCCCTTTTTGGGGCAGATAACGTCGGGATGGTGACCGGCGATGTCTCCTTGAATGCGGATGCGCCAATCATCTGCTGCACAGCAGAGATTCTGGCTAATCAGGCTTTGCGCGAAGGCCCCGCTTTGGATACCGACATGGTGGTGATGGACGAGTTCCATTTCTACGGTGATCCTCAGCGTGGATGGGCGTGGCAGGTTCCGTTATTAGAACTGACTCGTCCCCAATTCGTTGCCATGTCTGCCACTCTTGGGGACACGTCGCGATTTGAGGCTCAGTGGAAGCAACGCACGGGCCGCGATGTGGCTTTAGTTGACGATGCTGAGCGTCCGGTTCCCCTCGAATTTGAGTACGTTGTCGATGCATTGGATGTGACCATCCAACGACTTTTGAGTGAGGGACGTTGGCCGGTTTATATCGTGCATTTTGCGCAAAAAGATGCGGTGGAGACGGCTCAGTCTTTTGACCGTGTCAAGCTCATTAATGACGAGCAGAAGAAGAAAATTTCCCAGGCGTTGTCTACGGTGAGCTTTGGCCGAGGCTTCGGTCAGACACTCCGCTCTCTCTTAGCCCAAGGCATAGGTGTTCATCACGCGGGGATGTTGCCGCGCTACCGGCGCCTGGTTGAACGCCTGACCCAGCAGGGATTGCTGCCGATCGTGTGTGGCACAGACACTTTAGGAGTGGGGATCAACGTTCCCATCCGCACCGTGCTCATCACGTCTCTGGTGAAATTCGATGGCGAGAGAATGCGCCATCTTTCTGCTCGCGAGTTCCACCAGATTGCGGGACGCGCAGGACGCGCCGGATTCGACACCGTTGGATTTGTCCGCGTTTTGGCTCCCGAACACGAGGTCGAGGCTGCCCGTGAGAAAGCGCGTTTAACGGCCGCGCAGGAGGCCGCCCGCGATGCTCGCGATCTCAAGCGCGCCAAGAAGAAGTCAGCGAAGAAACGCAAGGCTCCGGCCGATGGTCAAATTTCTTGGACGAAAGCGACTTTTGAGCGCCTCGTGACCGCGGCCCCTGAACAATTGCAGTCGCGTTTCGCTATGACCCACTCGATGGTGCTTAATGTCCTGGCGGGTGCCGAAGTGGCGGGCCGCGATCCTGGCGAGCACCTCGTCGAGTTGGCAACAGAAAACGATGATTCTCCCCAGGTTGCAAACCCGCATCTGCGACGCCTCGGGGACATTTATTCGTCAATGAGGCGCAGTGGCGTCGTCGACCACGTGTCCAGTACGCAGGCTCAAGCTGATGGCCGCCCTCGTCTGAGGGCAGCCACCGACCTACCTGACGACTTTGCGTTGAACCAGCCGCTTTCCCCCTTTGCATTGGCGGCGTTGGAATTGCTCGATGCTGAGTCCCCCACCTACGCCCTGGACATCGTGTCCGTCATTGAATCTGTGTTAGAGGATCCGCGTCCGGTTTTGTACGGGCAGCAGCGGGTGGCTCGCGGCGAAGCTGTGTCTGCTATGAAAGCCGAAGGCATGGAGTACGACGACCGCATGGAGGCCTTGGAGTCCGTGACATGGCCCAAGCCTTTAGAGGAGTTGTTGGACGCAGCGTTTACTACCTATGTGGCGGCCAATCCTTGGGTCGGTGGACTTGAGTTGTCTCCGAAGTCGGTGGTGCGCGAGATGGTGGAAAATGCCATGACGTTCACCGAGTTGGTTTCTCGTTATGACATTGGACGTTCCGAGGGCGTGGTGTTGCGTTATCTGACGGACGCGTACCGCAGTTTGCGTCAGATAGTGCCCGACGAACTCATGACTGAGGACGTGGACGCGATTGCCGAGTGGTTGGGGGCTTTGGTCCGCGCGGTTGATTCATCTTTGTTGGATGAGTGGGAGGCGTTGGCCGAGGGCCGCGAACTTACCCAGGACGACGCCGCTGTGGGCACCGAGTTGGCTTTTGGCGCTGACGAGGACGGCAATGTCGCATTCTCTGCGAATAAACATGTGTTCCGTACGGCGATTCGTAAAGATCTGTTCCACCGGGTCGAGTTGATGAGCCGCGACGATGTTGAGGGACTGGCTCGTCTTGATGGGACGTCAGGTTGGGGTGAGGATCGTTGGGATCATGTTTTGGAGCGTTACTGGGCAGAACACGATTGGATCGGCATTGATCAGAGTGCCCGCTCAGCCTCCCTGTGCGTGATTGATGAGTCGCCAGATCGCTCAACTATTTTGGCCAGCGGCGGTAGCGATGACACGGCAGACAAGGCCCAGGATCAACCGGGAGCGTATTGGCTGGCTACGCAAACGATTCTTGATCCGGCTGAGAATTTGGACTGGCGAATCGCTGCTTTGGTAGACGTGACTGCCTCGGATCGGGCTGGCGCCGTTGACCTAAAGGTCCTGGCGGTGGGGCCATGGTGACAACTACAATTAAGTTCTACTTGTAGAACATTTTAAGGAGGAGCATGTCGAACGCAGCCATCACACCCGAGGGACGGACCGTTACGCTGCGCAATCTGAATCAGCACTCCGGCCAGATTGTGGCAGACGTTCGCAGCTCTGGGCACGCTGTCACAATCACAGACAGGGGGCGACCAGTCGCACGTTTGATCCCCTTCGAGGAGGAAACTACGCCCTTGCAACGCCTACGGTTACAAGGGCGCGTCAGAATGCCTCGAACTGATTTTCGAGTACTGCCGAAACACTCGATGCCGAACGGCATGACTCTTCGTGAACTATTGGACGAAGATCGGGACGAGAGCTAATGCTCTACCTTGATACCTCATTCGCAGGCTTAATCCTTTTGGATCAGGAGCATTCAATTGCCGCTGAATCCATGTTGCTCAAGTACTCTCAAAGCCACGCCCTTGTTTCATCTGTGCTCTTGGAACTTGAACTCACACGACTTGCCCGCAGGACCGGGCTAAACATCCGAGCCGTCCACGCATTTACCGACGCACTAGCTTTGGTTTCGATAGACGAGGAAGTAATCGCTGAAGCTTGCGCATTGACCGGCAGCCTCAAATCTCTCGACGCGATCCACCTGGCAACCGCAAAAATACTGGACTCCGTCGGCGATCCCGTCATCGTTGCGACACATGACATCAAGCTGGCGCATGCTTGCCAATCACGAAGCCTTCAAGTGCTCTCACCTACAAGTGAGATCCCTAGTAACGCCACTCCTGCGCTTTGAGGTCAGCAACCTCAGCACCGGCCAATTCAATGAGGTCAAGAGGCGACAGCTCTACCGATAGGCCTCGGCGACCACCCGAAACCAACATTGTTTCGTGATCCAAACAGGACTCGTCAACAAAAGTCCGGTGTTCTGTTGTTTGGCCGAGCGGAGAAATACCCCCGACAACATAGCCAGTGCGTCGTTGAGCAACGGCAGGCTCTGCCATCTGAGCATTCTTTGCCCCGGCAGCGTGAGCAATGAGCTTCATCGACAGATGTTCGAGAACAGGAATACAACCGATAACGAATTCACCGGTATTGAGTCGCACCATCAGCGTTTTGAACGTCCTCGCCGGATCAACGCCGAGCTTGGCAACCGTTTCTTCGCCGAAAAATCTAGCGTCCGATGAATGCTCATACTCATGGATAGTGAACGTGACCCCGGCCGCTGTCAGGGCCTCAATCGCCCTCGTCGCCCCGCCCGTATGGTCGGTGGATCTGTGCTTACCCACGTTTAGAGAATCGAGGCGTTCGGGTCCGATACCACCTGCTTGCCGAACGGGAAACAGGTCACCGGAATCATCTTGATATTCGCGATCGCCAGGGGGATTCCAATAATGGTCACTGCTTGTGCTACGGCAGTCGTGACGTGGCCGATTGCAAGCCACAGGCCCGCAACAAGGAACCACACAACATTCATGACGGTGGATCCGGCACCTGCCTCGGGCACCTCGACTACCGAACGGCCAAACGGCCACAGCACATACTTGGCGATACGGAAACAGGCGATACCCGCGGGGATCGTCACGATGAAGATGCAGGCAACCACACCTGCCAGCAGGTATGACAGCCACAGCCAAAATCCGCCAAGGAAGAACCAGATGAGGTTGAGCAGTGTTCGCACGATGTTCGCATGTCTCCTTTTCGTCCTGAGTTTTAATTCTTTCACCTTGAGCGTGCGGACACCATCGGGAACTTCCCTGATTTGGGCGTCCCTCGCGGAGAAACGAGGATCACGAAAACGAGTATTAATCGAGTATCAAGAGAACAAGGATCATAGAGGACGTCCCAGGGAATCGAAGCAAGCCTGGATCAACCGTTTATCAACTTTTCCTCCGAGCGTCAGCGGTATTTCTTCCACAATCCGCACAGCCGTCGGCATCTCATGGTGGGCCAAAACGTCCAACAAATCCCCCCTCATGCCGTCCAGTGTTACTTCAACCGTGTCATCTAGCACAACGACCGCAACGGGAACCTCCCCATAGACCTCGTGTGGAGCTGCCACCACTGCAGCATCTGTGATACCCAACACCGATCTCAAAGCTTCCTCAACATCGACGCAGCAAACCTTCTCCCCTCCCCGATTGACAATGTCTTTAATCCGATCAACAACGAATAGGTAACCATCCTCGTCAATACGGCCAACATCCCCTGTCGCCAGCCATTCGCCATCGACCAGACCACCACCCTCAATACTGTCGTATCCGATAGTGATGTTTGTCCCTCGTAAGAACACCTCACCCGTTTGCCCAATAGGAACTTCAACCCCGTTAGTATCCCGGATACTCAGGTCCAGCCCGGGCACGACAATGCCGGACGAGCCGATCTTGTCGCTTGTGGCGGCATCCACCGGCATGATCGTAGCCGGCGATGTCGTCTCCGTTAACCCATACACAGTACGGAATTGCATCTGAGGCATCCACTCGTGCAGGGCGCGGATTAACGTCACCGGCATATGAGCCGCTCCGCACGCCAACATCCGCACCGAATCCAGACGCGGATGTCGCTGTCGAGCCTGCTCCAACACCGTGAACACCGAGGGCGAAGCGTGGACGAAGGTCACCTGCTCGGCCTCGATTGCTGTCAGGAACAAATCGGCAGCCAAGCGTCGTTGAATAAGCAGACGCCCGCCAACCGCAGCCATCAATGCGATGATCGCGACCAGCCCAGTGATGTGGTACAGAGGAGTCGCCACAAGGCAGGTATCCGAATTGTTAACCCCCAATGTCGCCCGATATACCTCGGCAGCGTGAACGACCGCCCGATTAGTCAGCCGAACCCCTTTCGACTCTGCGGTCGTTCCAGAAGTAAACATGAGGATCGCAACATCGTCCTCAGGTGGATCACGACGAACCAAACGTTCACGACTCTCGAAGGTGTCCAGCACCCATGAGGCGTTTCCATTTTGACCTCGCACACACCGCAACATCGGAGGGAGAGACGAAGACGAAGCCTGTGCAGCATCTTTGAGGGCATCCGCACGCTCGTCCTCGACCAGCAGTACGCTCATCCCGGCTTTGTCGATCAGGCGGACTAGTTCCTCATCGCGATATTTCCCAGGAAGGGGGCATGTTGTTCCTCCACATGCATTAATCGCCATGAATGAAACAGCGAATTCAACGCTATTGTCCATCAGCAATCCAACGCGAACACCACGACGCACTCCCACACTGACCAGCAGTTGCGCCGTTGAGCGACTCTCTGCCTCATATTGAGCAAAAGTCAGCCGTGTTCCCCAATCATCTTCGAGGGCGACTGTTCGGGGGGTACGAGTACAAGCACGCCATACGTAGTCGCACGGTCGACGCACAACCTGACGATACGCAAAAGTTCCATGCCCGTCGTCGTACATTGCCTCACACACATCGAGCGGCCACAAGTCGCTTCCTGAAATCATGTATTGCTCCCTCTTGACTCGTTCCGCTGTCACTGTATCGGCGCCAACAACCCGAAAACGCCTCCTCTGACTGTCACCCTCATATATCAACGGGGGCGGGCTAGTGACCAAACCCGCCTCCGTTGACGTCTTGTTAGGCCTCGTAGCACCTGATAAGCGCGGCCACTGCCTGACCACCGCCGATGCACATCGATACCATGCCCAACTCCTTGTCTGTGCGACGCAGGCTCAGCAGGGTACGCAAGGTTAGGATCGCGCCCGTTGCCCCTACCGGGTGTCCCAAAGCAATGGCCCCACCTAAGGGGTTCGTCTTTTCCATATCCAAGCCAACGTCTCGGATAACCGCCAGAGCCTGGGCAGCAAAGGCTTCATTGAGTTCCACCCAGTCAATATCGGCAACCGTCAGAGCGTTGCGTTCCAACAGCCGTTCAATGGCATAGCGAGGGGCGTAACCCATGATGTCGGGGGCGACACCAGCCTTGGCGAAATCAACAAGTTCTCCCAAGATCGGCATGTCTTTCTCCTTTGCCACCTCCTCGGTTGTCATGATCAGCATGGCTGCGCCGTCGTTAATACCCGACGAGTTTCCTGCAGTCACAGTTGCCTGCTCGTCGCGCATAAAGGCAGTGCGTAGACGCGCCAGGGATTGCGCAGTAGTACCGGGACGCAGGTGCTCATCCTGGTCAAAAACCTTCTCGCTTTTACCTTCACGCACTGTGATCGCTGCAATCTCGTCTGCGAATAGGCCTACTTCCTGAGCTGCAGCAGCACGAGCCTGGGACATGGCGGCAAACTCATCCTGATCGGCGCGGCTGATACCAAACTGTCGGGCCACATTCTCCGCAGTTAAACCCATGGGCCCTCCCGAGAAAGGATCGGTGACAAGGGACAGGGTGCCGTCAACCAGCGTATGGTTACCCATCCGCCACCCGTTGCGCGCTTCGAAATCCATGAAGGGTTGGCGTGACATGTTCTCGCTACCCCCAGCGGCGACAATCATCGAGTCACCTCGCGCCAATTCCATGGCACCCGAATGCAATGCCTGTAAGCCAGAACCACATAGACGATTAACGGTCATAGCCGTTGAATCCTCGCGTACGCCGGCATCAACCGCGATGCGCCTAGCCAGGAAGGCGTCGCCTCCAACCTGCCCAACACAGCCGACAATAACCTCGTCAATGTCAGTAGCTGCCAATCCAGCACGCTCCAGAGCAGCTGTCAGAGCGTGGGAGCCAAGCTTGTAGTTATCGGTGCCCGACAGAGAACCGGAGTACCCGCCGATGGCAGTTCTAGCTCCCGATGCGAAAACTATCTTGGAGCCGTAGGAGCCAGTAATAGTCACCATTGTCATTCCTTTCGTTAGAGGTGATTTTTAATTGACGGCAGCATGAGCAAGAGCCGCGCCCGCTTCGTCGGTGTCGTCGACCTCGACAACGCTCCAACCGTCTTCAGTGAGCTGCAACGTGTAGTACTCGGTGCACACGTACACTTCCTGGCCCTTGAGCAGAGCTGCTTTACCGTTGAAAGTCAGATGATCGACCTCGTCCACCCACTTGGGATGCCGCGAGGATGCCGACATAAGGAAACAAATACGGCGGGCTCCATCCACGATGTCCATGAAGCCGCCGCAACCGACCGCCTGACCAGCGAAGGCCGAAACATTGACATTGCCGATCGGATCGATCTGCCCCACTCCCATGAAGGTGATATCGCAGCCCCCTCCGTTATAGAAGTCGAACTGGTTGGGGTGAGGAATCAACGCTTGCGGGTGCAGAGCGCAACCGAAGTCCACGCCACCCAACGGCACTCCACCGTAGGTTCCGGACTCCACGGTGAGCGTCACCTCAGCGAGCAAACCGGACTCCGCCAATGCAGGACCAACCGTATCGCCGGGGATACCGGTACCCAGATTAATGATGTCTCCCGCCTTAACCAGCTGGGTTCCGCGTTGCCCAATTGACGCGCGTTTATCATCCAATTCATTGGCAGACAACATTTCCGCCGCCTTCTCAGCGGTGAAGCGCCCGGTGATGAGATCCATCGTGACCTCGGGGTAACCGTTGGTCTGCCGGTGGTAGGTAGCCGGGTCTGAACACACCATCACAGCGTCAATGAGGACGCCGGGAACCTTGACGTCGCGGGCGCCAATCTTGCCTGCTTCTACAATCTCTTTGACCTGACAGATCACAATGCCGTTGTTATTGTGAACGGCCTGGGCAATAGCCAGGGAGTCCAGGATCGTTGGATCGTCTTCCTGAGACAGGTTGCCTTCAGTGTCAATACGGGTACCACGGATGATCGCAACATCAATGGGGAAGGACTTGTAGAACAGGTACTCACGCCCATCAACCATCATCACTTCAACATACTCAGTGGCACCAACATTGGCTCGGGTCTTAGCGTTAAGACGTCCTCCATCGAGGCGTGGGTCCACAAAAGTACCCAAGCCCACAGTAGACAACTGACCCGGTCGTCCAGCCGCAATAGTGCGGTACAGGGTGGAGATTTGCCCCTGGGGCAGGCACACGCATTCAACTTCGTCAGCCCCCAACATCTTGGCCATCGGAGGGTTAAGACCCCAGTGGGGTCCGATCACGCGGGAAACGAGGCCGGGGTGAGAAATGCGAGCCAATCCATCCACACGGTTGGACTGCCCGGCTGCATGCACCCAGGTCAGATCACACGGATGCGAAGTCTCCAGGAAAGACTTTTCGACGTTGAGGTAGATCTCGTCTGCGACGGACATCATGGTGAAACCGTCGGAGGCCACGGTTGCGCCGTCAGGAATAAGGGAAGCGACTTCGTCAGGACGAACAATCCGGTAGCTCACAGCTTGAACCCTCCGCCCACATTGATGACCTCACCGGTTACGTAGGCGGAGTCATCGCTCGACAGGAAGGCAACGACACGGGCAACGTCCTCGGGTTGGCCGATGCGGCGCAACGGAATACGGGCGAGCATCTGGTCGAAAGCGTCTTGCGGCATGGACCGAGTCATCTCGGTTTCGATGAAGCCGGGGCAAATGGCATTTGCGGTAACGTTCTTGAAGGCCAATTCCTTAGCGATCGAACGGGTTAGGGATACGACGCCGCCCTTGGCCGCTGCGTAATTCGTCTGGCCGATGTTGCCCATCCACGAAGCCGACGCGATGTTGACGATACGTCCATAGCCGTTACCTCGCATGTGAGTACCGACAGCGCGACACAGGTAGAACACTCCGGACAGGTCAACCGCAATGACCGCGTCCCACTGTTCATCAGTCATCTTATGCAGCATGGCGTCACGGTTGATTCCCGCGTTGTTGACCAGGATGTCGATGCGCGAATGTTCCTCGATAACACGGGCTACAAAGTCGTTGACGGCGGCAGCATCGGACACGTTCAGGGTGTAACCCACAGACCCGTTGCCACAGTCCGCTGCGGTCCTAGCAGCGGCATCGGCATCCATATCAACGACGAGGACTCTGGCTCCACGTACCGCCAGTTCCAAGGCGATGCCGCGACCAATTCCGCGGCCTGCTCCGGTGACGATCGCAATCTTATCGTTGAGGGTGCTTGACATTGTTCTTCCTTAAGTGTCCTGGTCTGTGCCCGCGAAAGTGGATTTCAACGTCCCGTACAGCCGCAGGTGCGTCCGATCATGAGCGAATGGGCACAGATGATGTCTTCGTTGGTTTTTCTTGTCGGATCTGGGTTGAGCAGGAGATCTATGGCTTTGCATGCCATCTCACCGCGCGGTTGGGCTATCGTGGTTAATCCGACCAGTCTCGAGGCTGATGACACGAGACCGTCGTAACCGGTCACAGCGATGTCATCGGGGCAGCCAATACCTGCTTCGGCCAGGCTGGAAATCAGGCCAAGGGCAATAGCATCAGCTCCGCAGACGACCGCTTCAGGTAGATCCCCATGTTCGAGTAGATAACGAGCTGCGGCATGACCGCCCTCAGCAGATAAGCGGGTGCGTAAGAAACGATCTGTCCGGATCTGCACTCCCCTATTCGCCGCTGCATCCTTCATTCCCCGCGCACGTTGCGCCGATGAGGACGAAGTATGGGGACCGACAGCGATGCAGATGTCCCGGTAGCCATGGTCAAGAATATGTTCCATGACTTCATATCCGGCGGAATAATCATCAACCCCAACAAATGCCCCATTGAAGTACTGGGATTTGCGTGATACCTGAACACAGGAAACCCCAGCAGATCGAAGTAGGGGCATAAGCGAAGCGTCGTTAGCCCTCGCAACTGTCAAAATCAGTCCGGATACGCCGTGGCCGAGCATGGTTTTTACTGCGGATTGAATCGCAGATTCTTCATCATCAGTATGAGAGAGAATCACTTCTGCGTTTGAGCGGCGAGCTGCGTCCGAAGCAGATACCGCCAGTTCTGAATAGAAGCGATTTCCAACATCGGCCAGAATCATTCCCAACAGTACAGCGTCAGTGGTATTAATCCCTCCGAGCATCGGCAACTCGTAGCGTCGTGCGGCCGCCAGGATCTGTTCACGGAGTTGATCCGACACTCCCGGTTTTCCGTTCAGCGCATATGAGACGGTTGCACGTGAGACTCCAAACTCAGCCGCGATGCGGGCTGCGACACCCCTACATTTGTCACCCATGGATACTCTCTCTCCTTCGGTAGTTGTGAGATGTAGAAGAACCATCGATAGTACTTACTGAGGTGCCGCAGCCGTATGAAAAGTCAGTGAGTCGAAATTTCTCCTCTCTTTTCCTTAACTAGGAACTGGAGGACGACGCCGAGGATGGCTGCAATCATCATGAAGATGAAGGCCACGTTGTATCCCGCAACCTGCTTCCAACCACCGAACATAGAGATCATGAAACCGATGGCCAGAGGAGCGATACCGCCACCGATGAACATGGCGGTAGTAATGAATCCGTTCGCTGTTCCCGACGCGTTCTTCGGTGCGGCATCAGTCGCAGCCGCGTAGAACACTGGCCATGGGGCGTTGGCCACCAAGCCGAGGAACAGTTGCAGGCCAATGTAAGCGGTCAGCGAATGAGCGAAGTAAAAGGCTCCGGCGGCCAGGCCCATCCAGATGCCGCAAATGATGAGGGTGTTGCGTCGTCCAAGGCGGTCCGACAGTGTCGGCCAGAAAATCTGACCGATGATGCCGGTGATTGTGAAAACGATCGAGTAGGCAGCGGCTTCACCGAAGCTCAAGCCGACAATGTTAGCCAAGTACAGTGGCAGGATGTAGCTGATGCCGTTGTAGACGATCTGAGTGAGCAAGGTAGTGCCGGAGGTCAGCATGATAGTGCGGTTCCTCCAGCAAGCGCCGATAGCTCCCCGGGCTTCTTCGACTTGTCCCATGGTCTGCTGTTCGGCGGCGAAGGAAGTCATACCGGCCTCATCGAGGAGCCTCTGGGTTTTGTCGTAGGTCTTTTGCGAGGAATAAAAGTACCAGAATGCCATGACGGGGATGGAGACAATGAGGCCGACGTAGAAGACGTAGGACCAGTTCTCCTCTCCAAAGATCTTAAACATCCACGCGATGACGAGGCCCGACAGTAGGGCGCCAACGGGGTATCCGGTGTGGTGGACGCCGAGGGCGAAGCCGCGGCGTTCCTTGGGCCACCATTCAGTCGTGTTGGAGATACCGACGGGTTCTCCCCAGCCTGCGCCAAGGTTGACACCAATACGCAAAGCAACGAAAACGACGACATTCTTGATGGCGAAGCCCATGCCTGAGATCGCAGAAATCACGTTATAGCCGATGACGAGCGGAACCTGGAACACTGCGCGTTTCCAGCCAACGCCATGTTTGTCGCTCATGCGCGATCCAGGGATCGCCATGACTGCTAGTGCGAAGAAAACGAGTGATGTAATCGTTCCCCATGCTTCAGGAGTCAGGTTGAAGTGGTCTGAGATGACCGGTCCCAAGCGCAGGATCACTTCGCGATCAAAGGCGTTGATCACCCAGATCATCCACGTGATGCCTAGGGCCACCCAGGAACCTGATGGCACTGCGAGCAGTGATGCTTTCTTTGGAGGTTTGACAGACGCGTTCATGCCATGATCCCTTCATGAATGTCGGTAGCTGCAAAGCGCGGGACCGGATTGCCGCGCACGCCCAAGTTGTCGATAACGTAAAGGGAGCCGCGTTCGGGGCCGTCCTCGGGGAATCTAGGAAGGGGTGGGCGTCCCATGGTGGTGACATAAAGGCGGTCGAGGTCGGGGCCGCCGAATGCGGGGCAGGTGACCTTGCGTACGGGGAATTCGATGGATCGTTCCAAGGTTCCATCGGGGTCGTAGCGGTTGAGTTTTCCACCGTAGACGTGGGCTTGCCAGACAAATCCGTCTGAGTCAACGGTCATGCCGTCGACTGCTCCCCCATCGGATGTGTCAACAGTGGTGAAGATGCGACGGTTGGAGGCTTCGCCAGTGTCCAAGTTGTAGTCGTATGCCCAAATGTCACCGGTCCATGTGTCTGCGAAGTACAGGATGGAACCGTCGGGACTGAAGCAAGGTCCGTTCGAACAGATAATCCCTTCGTCGAGGACATGAACGGACAGGTCGGGATCAATCCGATAGAGACGTCCGTTAGGATCGTCCTCCATCATGTCCATCGAACCGACAATAAATCGACCCTTGGGGTCTACTTTTCCGTCGTTCAGGCGATTCTTGGGCTGGTCAGGTTCAGGATCAATAATGAGGGTGCGTTCGTCGGTTGCGGTGTCGTACGCGTACAGGCCGGTTTCTTGGGCGAGGAGAAGATGATGTCCATCGGCAAACAGCGCCATGGATCCAAGTTTTTCCCGTGCGTCCCAGACTTTTAGGCCGTTACCATTCTCGTCGTGACGGTAAATCCGGCCTTCGATGGAGTCGATCCACCATAGGTTATATGTTTCAGCATCCCAGACTGGGCCCTCACCCAGACTGGGTTTGATATCGATAATTGTTGAGATACGCACGTCAGCTCCTTTGCTCGTGGTCAGTCGTCGGTACTGTCAGCCTCGTCCTTGTGATGGATAGTCGGTGGCAGCTTTCGCGTGTTCGTCGGACGAGGGTTTACTTCGACCTTGTTATGGTGACTGAGACCACAGATGTTAAGCGAACGTTAAGTTCAGCACGATCGCTTAACCGAACCCTGATAGATTCCACCCCTTCCAGATGCTTAATATGCCTTCTCCTTGGTCAAATACCAACCAAACGCCGAAGGACACAAAATCGTCCTTGGTGTTTCCTATCGCAAATCCGGCTTTTCAGTAGATCCTCACTTTGGGCGTCCCTCACGAAAGTTTTGGGCGTCCCTCGCGGGGGTAGGATGCCGGGCATGATGATTCTTGAGGCGATTGAAGCTGCCCGCCAGCGCATCGATGACGCAACAGCAGCTGCCGGACGCTCTGACACAGCCAAACTCGAGCTCGCTGTGAAAACCCGAACGCCAGATGAATGCCGCCAAGCCGCTCACGCTCTTTCACAGCTCGGCCAGCCAATCCTTCTCGGCCATAACCGCGTCCAAGAAGCTCGTGAGACTCTTGACGCCATTCGAGCAGTTCCTGGCTCACGTCTGCACCTTATTGGACCTCTACAAACCAACAAGATCAATCATGCTCTGGCATGCATCGACGCCCTCGAAACTTTGGATTCACCGCGCTTGGCCGCAGCCCTCGACAAACGACTCAATCGCCAACTTGACGTGTTTATTGAAGTCAATGTCTCAGGTGAAGTTACCAAACACGGCTGCCAGCCCAGCGACGTACCCGCCCTCGTCGATGCGGTCGCCGCGTCCCAACATCTCATGCTGGCCGGTTTGATGACCGTTGGCCTCAACTCCACCCAGGAATCGTCAGTGCGTCGTTCCTATGCTCACCTGCGTAACCTGCGAGATCAAACCTGCGCGCGGCTGGGATTGTGTGAGAACAACCTAGAGCTTTCGATGGGAATGTCAGCCGACCTGGAATGGGCTATCGCAGAAGGCGCCACAATCGTGCGCCTTGGAACTGCGATCTTTGGCCAGAGGCGCTGATTTCAAGGCCTGAGAGCCAAGAGTGGGAAAGTCACAGCGCCTCGGCCCGCGCTGTAAGCCGCTCCAGTACCTGAAATTACTGCGACAAACGAGGGCGGCTGTGGTGCAGCAATTTGGTCGACAACTGAGGCCAACCCGTTGAGTCCTTCTTTGACTGCTCCCCCGCCGAGCTTGACCTCAATAGCTGCCCAACGTCCGTCTGGAAGTTCCAGAATCGCATCCGCTTCGTACCCATTTGAATCTCGGTAGTGGTAGATTCGTCCACCCATGGCTTCAACCATCACTGCTAGGTCATGAATCACTGCTGATTCGAAGAGGAATCCTAGCGTCTGAAGGTCGGACTCCAGAGTTTGAGGTGTTGCGCGAAGCGCTGCGGCCGCAAGCGAAGCATCTGCCAGATGGAATTTTCGTGATGTTCTCATTCGTGCACGCGAGCGCAACTGAGGGGTCCAGGCAGGGATTGTTTCAACAACAAAAAGGCGCATCAAAAATCGTATATATGAGGCCACGGTTTGTTCTTTGATATCTGGGGCTACTCGAGCTAGATCACGTCGGATTGTTGCAAGTGTTGCTTCAGATGCACTGGCACGTGCCAGCGATCTAATGAGTTGTTCAATGACGACCGGATCATGGCGAACTGATCCAATCTGAGGGATGTCGGTTCTCGCAATTTCCTCGAGATAGGCAGTGAGAACCTGAGATGCTTCCTCTGGCCTGAGCTTGGTTTGCGCAGGGAATCCCGACGTAAGTAATGCGGCAATAATTTGGTCTAGCTAATAGGTGTTCGTTGTAGGTTCAACCAAATCGCCATTGAAAAGTCCTTCCAGCGAAACAGTCGGCTCGCCCTGGTCTTTCTCGTACCACGTCATTGTGCGTTGGTGAATGCGCAAGAACCGGGCCGCACCAAAATGACGGGTCATATCATCGTCGGGGACGGATGAACCCGTGAGGATAAAATGCCCAAATCCGTCCAGAGCATCAACTCGACGGCGCACCAGGTTCCACATCCGGGGTTCTAGTTGCCATTCATCGACAAGGCGAGGAGACTGTCCATTCAAAGCTATGCCGGGGTCAACGTTCAGCATTTCTTGGATAGCAAGATCATCAAGGAATACAGCCGAGGCCGAGTGATGGAGGCCGGTCATTGTCTTGCCACAGCCCCTGGGTCCTTCGAGCAGAATAGCCCCGCTGATCCCAAGACCTGCAGCGAGCTGTTTGTCGACCGTCCTAGGCATGTAGCTTTTCCCTAGTTTTTCAACGTATCCACGGAATCAGTTTAACCAATAGGGGAGGAAATGCAGACGGTCTAGGGGAGGAAATGCAGAATTACCTATGTCGCAGATCACAATTAAGTGTAGAAGAACCCGCAGGCGACGCGCCGCCAAGGCCGCACTCGTCAACTAGTCAACTCCACCGCACCGATCACGGAATGCGATGCACCCACTCGTGCGTCGCAAACTTCGTTTCACAGCGCTCACGCGCCACCTCGATATCAGCCTCGGTGATCTGCCCGTCAGTCGCGTTGTACTTCTTCTTAAAGTAGTTGTAGAAGGTGTCCAAGATCTGCTCGCGCGACAAACCTGTCTGGGACCGCATGGGATCAACCCTCTTAACTGCGCTCCGCGTGCCCTTGTCGCGCAGCTTTTCCATACCGATGCGTAAAACCTCGTTCATCTTGACCGCATCAATGTCGTAGGACATTGTCACGTGATGAACCATGTAGCCGTTGGCCCAACGCTTTTGTGCGGCCCCGCCGATCTTGCCAAGCTCGGAGGCAATGTCATTGAGGGGAATGTACTTCGCTTTGATGCCCAATTCAACCAGGACCTCCATGACCCACTGGTCAAGGAACGGGTATGACTGTTCGAAACTCATTCCCTCAACAAGGGCCGTAGGAATAACCAATGAGTAGGTCACGCAGTTGCCCGGCTCCATGAACATCGCTCCCCCGCCGGTCACGCGACGCGACACCGTGATGCCGTGGCGGTCACGGCCCTCGGGCTGGATTTCATTCTGATACGACTGGAAAGAGCCGATGACGACTTGCGGGCGGTCCCATTCCCACAGGCGCATAAAAGGTTTGCGCCTGCCGGCTGCAACATCTTCAACAAGGGTTTCATCCATAGCGACGTTAATCATTGGATCCACCACAGGACCGTGGATGACCTCGAAATCAATGTCTTCCCAGGACAGTGCAGCCCCCAGCGCGCGACGTACAGCAATACCGATCGCATCCGGGGTAATGCCCATCAGGGTGTCGGTATCGTCAAGGACGGAGGCAACCCGTTGAGCTAAGTCTTTAGCAGAAGATGAAACTGGGGCTCCTTCAAGAGCAGCCCTCATGCGGAAGAGAGCATCGTCAGGGTCAAGGAAGAAGTCCCCGGAAATCTTGACCTCCGCAAGCGCATCCTGGTCGACTTCTAAATCAACAACGACGAGCTTGCCACCGGGGACCTTGTATTCACCATGCATGCCTGCATTGTCTCCCGCACTCGCAAAGAACGACAAACGCAACGACGCGGCGCAAAGCCAGGCCCGTTTGCACGGTATGCTTCCGCCTCAACCCGCGATTGAACCGAACTCTTCTATTCCCTCAGCAAGGGCTGCGCACCCGAATGCAACAGACCCCACCAGTAAGCCTCAAACAGAGCCTCCCAGGATGCTTCGATTACGTCAGTGCCAATCCCCACGGTGTTCCAGGTTTTCTTGCCGTCGGTCGTCTGAATAAGCACTCGGATCGAAGCATCGGTACCGCCGCGTTCCTCGTCAAGAATGCGGACTTTAAAGTCGGTGAGTTCAAAGTTTGCGCACACCGGGTAGTCGCGGGTCATGACGTGGCGTAGAGCCCGGTCGAGGGCGTGAACAGGACCGTTGCCCTCGGCTGTGCGAATGTGCCTGCGATCAGTGTGGATCTTGACGGTAGCCTCTGTCTGAGTAAAAGGCTCGCCTTGGACTTCGGCAATTTCCTGGGAGGTGACTTTCCAGGATTCAACGCGCACAAACCTGGGCAATCGGCCAAGTTCCTCAAGAGCCAGCAGTTCGAATGACGCGTCTGCCGCGTCGTAGGTGTAGCCCTGGGCTTCGCGTTCTTTGACGCGCGAAGCCAGCCTCTTCGCGGCATCGGGAGTGTGGGACAGGTCCAGACCAAGTTCCTGGGCTTTGAGTTCGATCGAGGATTTGCCCGCCATCTCAGACACCAACATCCGCATTCCGTTACCCACCAGGCTCGGGTCGATGTGCTGGTAGAGATCAGGGTCGATGCGAATAGCCGAAGCATGTAACCCAGCCTTGTGGGCAAAAGCTGACGAGCCGACATACGGTTCGCGCGCAAAGGGCGAAATATTGACGATTTCACCAATGCGGCGCGACACCGAATCCAAAAGTGACAAGGAGTCTTCGGAGATGACGTCGTATCCGAGCTTGAGCTGCAAGTTGGCCGCGCAGGTCAGCAGGTTGGCGTTGCCGGTTCGCTCGCCATACCCGTTAACGGTTCCTTGGACTTGGCGGGCACCGTTTTCAACTGCGGCAACCGCATTGGCCACCGCGCACCCGGTGTCATTGTGCGTGTGGATCCCCAATACCGTCTGAGTACAGCCTGTTTCGTCGAGGGCGCTGCGCGCTTGCCCGACCCACTGCCCTATTTGGCTGGGAAGATTGCCTCCATTGGTATCGCAAGGAATGACTGCGCGCGCACCCGCCCGCGCAGCTTCAAGTAGCACATCGAGGCTATATTTTGGATCGGCTTCGAGTCCGTCGAAATAGTGTTCGAGGTCGACCATGACCTCAATTCCCTCGGCTGTTAAGAACTCGACGGTGTCACGCACCATCCGCAGGTTCTCATCCAAGGTAGTTCGCAGCGCGCGCGTGACGTGGCGCGGGTCAGCTTTTGCGACGAGGGCGACCGCGGGCGCACCGCTGCCCAGCAGCGCCAGGACCTGAGGATCCTGGTCGGCTGGCACCCCAGCTTTGGCGGTAGCACCGAAAGCAACGAGCTTGGCATTTTCGAGCGTCACGCGGCTAGCCCGTTCAAAGAACACGGTGTCTTTCGGGATAGCGCCAGGCCATCCGCCTTCGATGTAGTCCACGCCAAGCTCGTCCAAGATCGGCAGGGCTGCCAATTTGTCGGCGACCGACAGGGAGATACCTTCCTGTTGGGCACCATCTCGCAGCGTCGTGTCATAGAGGGCCACGTGTTCTGCCATGTATCCTCCTACGTCAAGGCAGCTCGGCTGTCTGGCTCAGTTGGGCGCCGAAACGAGGACGCGCCTCGTTAGCGCAGCACACGTGTCACGTCGCGCGCGGCTCCCTTCGACGCGGACATCGCGGTCGCAGCGTACAACTGGAGAGCTGGCGAGACCTGACGGTCACGATTCTTCGGCGTCCAAGGGTGTTCACGAGCTTCTTGGGCTGCTCGGCGGCGCTCGATCTCTTCGTCACTGACGTCAAGGCGAAGAACCGACTCGTTGACATCAATGATGATGCGGTCGCCGTCCTCGACAAGTCCGATGAGACCACCATCGGCGGCCTCCGGGGAAATGTGCCCAACGGAAATGCCGGAGGTTCCTCCAGAAAAACGCCCGTCGGTGATGAGTGCGCAGGCCTTACCCAGGCCTCGCCCCTTGAGGAAGGACGTGGGATAGAGCATTTCTTGCATGCCGGGACCACCCGCCGGACCCTCATAGCGGATGACGACGACGTCGCCGGCTTCAACCGTCTTGTCGAGGATGCGGTCGATGGCTTCTTCTTGGGATTCCATGACACGCGCACGCCCCTCGAAGTGGAAGAGCTCAGGATCAATTCCCGCTGACTTGATGATTGCGCCCTCGGGGGCAAGATTGCCAAAGAGCACGGTCAGGCCGCCGTTGGCGGTGTAGGCGTGTTCGACGTCGCGGATGCAGCCACCCTCCCCGTCCAAGTCAAGTTCTTTCCAACGATTCGATGTCGAGAATGCCTCAGTGGTACGGACATTACCTGGAGCTGCCGACCACAGTTGCATCGCTTCAGCGCTGGCAGTTTCAGACTTGGGATCCCACTGGGCCAGCCAGGAAGCAAGGTCGTTGGAGTGGACCGAGTGCACCGTGTGGCGCAAGAATCCGGACCTATCCAGTTCTCCCAGCAGGCGCGGGATTCCGCCGGCACGGTGGACGTCCTCCATGTGGTAGTCATTATGGTTGGGAGCCACCTTCGACAGGCACGGCACCGTGCGACCAAGTTCAGCAATATCTTCGAGGTCGAAGTCCACGCCGCCCTCGTGGGCAACAGCCAACAGGTGCAGAACCGTGTTGGACGAGCCACCCATCGCCATGTCCAGGGTCATGGCATTCCAGAAAGCATCCTTCGTGGCGATGCCGCGAGGAGCAACTGAGTCGTCCTCGTCCTCGTAGTAGCGACGGCACAGGTCAACGATGGTGTGCCCGGCTTGAACAAAAAGGTTGCGGCGGTCAGAGTGGGTTGCCAAGGTCGAGCCGTTGCCGGGCAGAGAGAGGCCGAGAGCTTCAGTCAAGCAATTCATCGAGTTGGCGGTGAACATTCCCGAGCAGGAACCACACGTCGGGCACGCCAGGCGTTCAATGGCCAACAGTGTTTCGTCCGAAACGTCGTCGTTGGCGGTCGCATTCATGACGGTAATGAGGTTGCCATGTCCGGTCGTTGCCGGCCCCACGATGGCCGATATATCGATGTTCTTGCCAGCTTCCATCGGGCCACCGGAAACGAAGACGGCGGGAATGTTCAGCCTCATGGCAGCGATGAGCATACCGGGCGTGATCTTGTCACAGTTGGAAATACACACCATGGCGTCGGCGCAGTGGGCATTGACCATGTACTCCACAGAATCGGCAATGACTTCGCGGCTGGGCAGCGAGTAGAGCATGCCACTGTGTCCCATGGCGATGCCGTCATCGACGGCAATAGTGTTCATTTCTTTGGCGACGCCGCCGGCCTCGACAATTGCGTCGGCAACGAGTTTGCCGACGTCACGCAGGTGGACGTGTCCGGGGACGAACTCGGTGAAGGAATTGACAACGGCGATGATGGGTTTGCCGAAGTCGTTGTCTCCCATGCCGGTGGCTCGCCATAGGGCGCGGGCCCCTGCCATATTGCGTCCCTGAGTGGAAGTCGCAGAGCGAAGCTGACGGCTCATTGTGTGGTCCTCCTGGTTGTCAAATACTCAACCAGACTATGAGCAAGCCACACAAAGGGCGCGAGAAGATCGACTGCTGGACGCTGAAACCCCTTATTTGGAGCCATTCGTGCGACTGGTCACGTGGCGGACACCGTTTGGCAGACCTCAACAAAACGCAAAGCCTTCGCCAAAGAATTAAACGATCTTCCTCTGATGCCTCAGGCGTTGACAGTCGCTAAGTATTTACTGCTCGTCGAGCGTTGGATCGGGCGTAAAGCAAAACGTCGCTGTTCCACCCGAACCCGACGCAAAAGAAAAGATGCTCGGCTCAGATTGCATGAGGGTGAAAGTACCTACCCCACGATGAGTGACAGATTCACCGACTACCAGTTCCTGACTGATGTAGACCTGCGGAACATTGGCGTCCTGCATATATCCGCCCTCGAGCGTTGCAGACTCGACTCCGACTCTAATTTTGACGCCTCGTACTGAGTACGCTGGGAAAGGATCGGTAGTTGGACGAAAAACAGTCGTCTCCTGAATCGTAATGACGCGACCGGTTGAGCAATCCATTTCAGTCCTCCTCGACATTGATTTCCACCCGACTTGTGTTGACAGATACAAGCCACATAACGCGATGAACATGACGGCAACTGCGACAATGACGAACCAACGCCTCACGGGTAACCGCCTCCCACGTCAATAGAATCGAAAGCTCTTTCGAACTCTTCCCACGAGAGGGTAATTTCTGAAGGAGCGTAACCATTGCCGCCAGCGGACGGATTGTGTCCCCACGGGTTGATCAAAGTGATTGAGTTGTCATCGGCACGGATCACTGCATACTCGTGCGATCGAATGATCTCCACCTGCGCGGCCTTCTGCCGACCGTTCGCATCACTGTATGTTGCCGTAACTGGTACCGGATCGGAGTTGATGATCGAGCTGTTAACCGTTCCGGCGGTCACGGGACGCCCTGAGTCAAGTGTTTCAGTGACGCCACCTCGAACTTCAGGCGAATAATGATGGTTAAGTATCGGACGATTAAACCTGGTCGATGGGACTCCAGTCAGATCCTCCATCGCTTCAGAACCGAACCCTCCACTAATCCCATCACGCCACAACGTAGAACTACCAGTGCCGTGGTGACGGCCCTGCGCATACGCGACCTCGAACAGTGAGGCAACGGACGGCGCTTTGCCACTGGCATTGAGTGTCCCCCTCGGGTAATAGCTTGTGACTAGGACGACGTCGGCGCCATCGGGGTTCGGGTTTGTCGGATCGTCATAAATCGTCACGTAGTAGCCGTCGATATTTCCATTCGGCCCGTAGTGGGGTTCAATGCAGCTTTGAAGAAAACGCTTCCCTTCCTCTGAGTTCATCATCGAAATTAAAGACGCAAGGTAGTAGCAGTCGCCGATGCCGCCTTGTCGAACGTCGTAGGGGTCCATGTTCGCGATTGCTTGAGCAAGATAGCCGATATCTCTTGATGAGAAAGACTCCAAGTCTGCGATATTTTCTACGCTTGCGGTATTCGGGTTGTCTCTGAGGTTCTCTGCCTCAATGTGCAGGGCATTGCGCAGATCGGCGGCGCATCGCACCGAATCGTCACGGACACCGTTAATTCGTTCGTTGTAACGTTGGGAGTAGGCGGCTAAAAGTGCTTGGAACTTGGGAAGTTGATCCATTTGCTCTTGCGGAGTCAGGGATTCCCACCTGATGTCTAGACCTCGAGCCTCATCTCGTAACTGATCGACGCGATCATTATGTGTCTTGAGCGCATCGGCGAAGCGTTCAAGAGCACGTTGACCATCTTCTAAACCATCCTCCAGGGCGTAGAAAGCTTTCTTGGCATCGAAGAATGCTCGATCGAAAGCGTCGGCGGCTTCTCCTTCCCACGAGAGCGCAAGGGTTGGTGAAGAGTCATAGTCCCCTTTGATTCGGGCGATTGACTCTCCCTGTATTTTCAGGTCGGCGGCAAGGTTGCGCACGCCCGCCTCGTTGCCAGGCAGGTCACCGATACTGTCCGCAAAAATACCCATGATTAATAGTCGCCCGTTTGATACTTGTTTTTATCCCAGGTGAAAGAGAGCGCCCAATCTTCGTCGTGCCTCTCGTTCTGTTTGCGAGTATCACTGACTGCTACTGAGATTCCTCGCAGCCACTTGGCTAAGCCTCGTATCCGTTCGTCACCTTCATCGCGAAAGACATCGAAGGAGCTTGTCAAAGCTGTCGTAGCGAGAACGGTCATTCCTGGATTCGCAGGTATCTTCTCATCGTTGAGGGATTGCGAAACGTCTAGCAAATGGGAAGCGAGGTTTTTCAATTCGCCAGTATCAACATGAAAAGAACCCACGTTTGCCTCTTAGCGGCTCGAATACACAGGGAATGAAAAGTAATGCCAGTCACAACAATTTTCAGCATACCTGGTCCGCATATCCCCGTCGATAGTTCAAGAGGATTTCTTCTGCAGTCACCCATTTGTATTAACGTCACAATAGCCCGCTGCTCGGACATAACACAGCCCTTGTTCAGGACCACCCTAATGTTATGCGTGAACCTGAAATGACCTGGACGAAAGGCTTCCCATGACGATCCGCACCACCCACGTGGGTTCTCTCCCCCGTACCAATACACTCTTGGATGCGAATAAGGCACGCCGCGAGGGCTCGCTGGACGATGCAGCTTTCAAATCCCTCCTCCAAAACGAAGTCAATGGTGTGATCAAGCGCCAGTCCGATCTGGGTATCGACATCGTCAATGACGGCGAATACGGACACGCCATGCTTGACGTCGTTGATTACGGAGCATGGTGGACCTATTCCTTCTCACGCTTTGGTGGCCTGTCTTTCGAGGACACCTCACGTTTCGACGTGCATCCCCCGGCTGGACGTGACGGGCGCATTTCGTTGTCCTCCTTTGCTAAGCGCCGCGACTGGCAGCGCTTTGCTGATGCCTACGCCGATCCAGATTCCGGCATCCACATCGCCAACAAGAATCCCATCGCATTCCCCACAATCACCGATCAGCTCACCTACATTGGTACCGACGCCGTTGACCAAGACATTCAGGGAACCCTGGCAGCCCTCGAAGCTGCAGGCAAGCCCGCTTCGGATGGCTTCGTTGCGGCAATTTCTCCGGGTTCTGCTTCTCGCGTAGCCAATGCGTTCTACGAGGATGATGAGGCTGTTGTATGGGCGTGTGCAGATGTTCTGCGTGAGGAATACAAGCGCATCACTGACGCGGGCCTGACGGTTCAGATTGACGCTCCCGATATTGCCGAAGCTTGGGATCAGATCAACCCCGAGCCATCCCTTGAGGATTACCGTGCGTTCTCCCAGGTGCGCATTGACGCGCTGAATCATGCGCTTGAGGGGATCGATCCTGATCTGGTTCGTTTCCACGTGTGTTGGGGTTCGTGGCACGGTCCTCACACCACAGACATTCCTTTTAAGCACATTGTTGATTTGGCTCTGTCGGTTAATGCCAATGGCCTGACTTTCGAAGCTGCGAACGCCCAGCACGCTCACGAGTGGGCTATCTGGAAAGACATTGAGCTGCCCGAAGGCAAGTACCTCATCCCCGGCGTCGTGTCCCACTCAACCAATGTTGTTGAGCACCCTGAGTTAGTAGCCCAGCGCATCCGTCAGTTCGCCGACATTGTTGGTGATGAGCGCGTTGTTGCTTCAACCGACTGTGGTTTAGGTGGGCGCATCTACCCGTCGATTGCGTGGGCAAAACTCGAGTCGCTGACAGAGGGCGCGCGCCTGGCGTCGAGGTGATCGTGTCTGGCACGGCAAAGTCATGAGTTGAGCCGGTTGGCATTGAAGCCAGCCGGCTCAACTGCATTTGGATAGGGATTCGTGCTGGTGGAAGTTAAGCTGCGCCCATGACGGTTCTGGTTATCCAGCACGAGGCCGATGTCCCCCTCGGCCTTTTGAGTGAGCTTTTGTCTTCACCGCGCATCCTGCGCATGTGGGAAGACCCTTTGGCAGTATCTGAGGTGTTGCAGTGGATCGACGAGGGCGAGCCGATGCCTGACTCAGTGCTGGTTCTAGGTGGTCGGCAGAATGCTTATGCGGATGAGGCTTGGCCGTGGCTTTCTGACGTGCGTGAACTCATTCGACGCTGCATTGACTCCGATGTGCGTGTATTGGGTGTGTGTTTGGGGGCTCAACTCATTGCGGTCGCAGCGGGTGGCAAGGTCGAAGTGGGAGCGGCTGCGGGTCCTGAATACGGGGTGACTCGAATTTCTTGGTCCGATGATTTTTCCGCTGATCCATTGGTGAGCGGCCTAAGAAACACTAGATGGGTGTTTGAAGATCACGGGGATGCTATTGCGACCTTGCCCGCAGGCGGGCAAGTGTGGGCGTCCTCGGAAAAATATCCGCAGGTCATTAGTGTTGGTTGTGCGATCGGCACCCAATTCCATCCCGAGGTCACCGAGACGATCGTGCGCGACTGGCAGGCCGACAATGCTGACACAGACACCGAAGAGATTGTCGCTGGTTTCCTCGCTCATCGAGACGAGCTCGCGCAGACATGTCGCGTCTTGGCGGCCTGGATCCACTAACCGCCCCTCATTCTTCCCTCCCCCGAGGGACGCCCAAAACTCCCCCGAGGGACGCCCAAAAGTTTGCCGAGGGACGCCCATATCAGGGCGCAGCAACCTGCAGCATCCGCCCTTTCCCACGCGCAAAAAGTTTCTGTTCGCTTGCCGACACAAAAGCAGCATCTCCGCGCTGCAAGTCCAGCTGTGAATCTTGCGTACGTACCGAAATGTCACCGTCGACTACGAGGACGATTCTGGCCCCCTCGCCGGGAACCACAACTTCACCATCGGCCTGGCCCAATGTTGTCACCGCCAACTCGAACTCTTGGGCTGGGACCAAAAACCGGTCAGTCGTTTCAGAGGGATGTTCCGGAGCTACACGGATCGGAGGAAGCGCCGAAAACTCAGCGATCTCCACCAATTGCGCCGAATCAACATACTTTCCCGTAAGCCCAGCACGAATGACGTTGTCCGAAGATGCCATGACCTCAATACCCAGGCCCGACTGATAGGCGTGAATCTGACGCGGAGGAATATGCACGGCCTCGCCTGGACGCAAAGACACCGGATTCATCAAGAAGGCAACGATGATGCCGGGATCACCTGGATGTTTGCGCCCCAGAGCATCCACCAAACGGTCCGTCCGCACCGATGGGGAGCGTCCAGTACTGAGGCGAGCCCGACATTCCTCAACGAACTCATCAACGGCTTGCGGCGTCGCAGGCGAATCTTCGTCCATGAGCCACGCAGTCAACGCCCTCAAACCCCCACGAACTGTGGACAGTTGAAGACGGTGACGCAACTTGGAGGCCAACTCGCATTCCAAACCGTCCAGCAATTCACGGGCTTTACGTGGGACACGGAAACCAACCAACGCCTCGAAGTCAGTCAGGGCGTAAATCATCTCCGGCTTGTGGTTCATATCGCGGTAGCTGCGATGAGCGTCGGTGCGGCCAACTCCTAAGACTTCTTCGCGCAAATAGCCTTCACGGGCGATTTCCTTGGTGGGGTGGACTTGCAGAGATAGCGTCTGCGCCGGCGCAATAATCTTCATCAAGAAAGGCAAGGTTGGACCAAAGGCATACAACAAGCCTGCCCCCAAGGTTCCTCGCGGATCCTCCTCGATGAATTGGGCCAAAGTACGCCCATCGGCTAAAAGGGTGGGCCCATCCCGATGTGCACCAAACCAAATTTCAGAAACGGGACTACCGTTGGCCCGATCCCCTAGGAATGTCGGGATCGCATCGAGGGATCCCCACTCGTCGGCTTTAGCCCATCCCTGAAGAATCTGCATAAGGCGATCCTATCCCCGGCGGCTTCACACACTGCTTTCCCGCGCAACCAAGGTGGCAAGCGCACCTTGACGCCCCATGAGTTCGCTGTAAGCTCCCTCTTCGACGACCCGCCCAGAATCCATGACGATAATGTGGTCAGCATCGGCGACCGTTGAAATCCTGTGGGCAATAACAACCAAGGTTTTCCCAGCGGTCCCGCGCCGTATCCGATCAAGAACAACCTGTTCAGTTGCAGAATCAACCTGGCTGGTTGCTTCGTCCAAGACAATCACTGGGGCTTGGCGCAGGAGGGCTCGCGCGAGGGCGAGACGCTGACGTTGCCCACCGGATAGCCTCTCCCCCATTTCTCCGACGTTGGTGTCCATGCCATCAGGTTCGCTTGCGAGCCACTGGTCGAGGCCGACGAGGGCGACTGCTTCTTCTAGTTCGGACGCGCTTGCTTGCGGGCGGGCCAGACGCAGGTTAGCTGCAACCGATTCGTTGAAGATGTACGGGCGTTGGGGTGCGGATGCGACGAGGTCGCGTAGCCGCTCACGTGCGAGGTTGCGAATGCTGGTGCTGCCAATGCTGATGTCTCCAGCATCTGGGTCGTAGGTGCGTGTCAGTAGCGCCGCCACAGTGGACTTACCGGAGCCGGAGGCGCCAACAATCGCGGTGGTTTTTCCTGCTTGGAAGCGCATGGAAACGTTGTGTAGAACTTGGGGACGAGGCGGCTGCTGGGTATCCGATCCCAGGTTGATCACGGGATAGGAGAAGGACACGCCGTCCACAACTATGTCCCCCATGCCGTCAGATTCTTCGGGGTCGTCGGGATCTGCGACAAGAGGTGGCCGGTCGGTGACAGCAAAGACGCGGGCTGCTGAGGCGTAGGCCTGATCGAGGTCGGCCATGAAGTCTTCAACAGCGGTCACTGGCCCGAATGATCCCAGTGCCAATCCCACTGCAATGCCGATTTGTGGGGCTGTGATGGTTCCTTGGGAGTACAGGTGAATGGCGACGATGCCGACGCTGAGTACCATGAGGGCCAGGACGCTTTGGTTCAGTCCGCGCCTGGTTGCAACCCAAGATGCGCTGGTGCGTTGAGATGAAGCGATTTGGTTTTCCAGGACACGCATCTCATCTAAACGTCGTTGCTGGGCTCCAAAGGAGACGATTTCGCGCACGCCTTGCACCGAGTCGGTGACGTGAGTGGCCAGTTCTCCTCTGTCTCGTCGCAGACGCCTGGCCGCAGCATCCGTGCTCTTGCCTCCCAACATGGGAATGACCAGGGCGGAGATGATGAGGAAGGGCACGAGGGTTGCGGCGATGAGCCAACTGGTACTCAACCCCGCCCACACCACCGTGGCAGCGGGGACGACGATGGCTGTCAGGAGAGGGCCCAGAGTGTGAGCGAAGAACACTTCGATGCGGTCAATATCTTTTGTGACGCGGTTGAGCAGGTCGCCCGCGTCTTGCCCTTCGGTGACTGCTGGCGCTTGGGGTTCGAGCTGGTCGTAAAAGTAGTTGCGCAGGATTGCCAGCGAATGGAAGGCGACGAAGTGGCCAGCGAATTGCTCGAGGTAGCGGGCTATCCCCTTAAGTAGAGACATGACGATGAGGGCGAGAATGACCCTCTCGATGGTCCACAGTGATGTGGTTGTTCTGTCCAAAGGCAGGTAGATGATGGCCCATCCCGCGAGCGCATAGAGACCAATTCCGAGCAGCAGGAATACTGTTCGAGCAACGATGGACCAGGCTAGGGGTGGCAGAACTCGCCTGGTGATAGTCAGCAGCCGTTTGGATAGATCCATTCGCGTCATTGGATCTTCCCTTCCACCAGGTCGACGCGGCGTGATGCATCCTCGATGGTTGCTTGCCGATGTGACACGGTCACTGTGGTTTTACCCACCGAGGCCTGGGACAGGGCAGCGAGTATTTCGCGTTCTGATGTCAGGTCAACGTGGGCGGTGGGTTCGTCGAGTAAGAGGATCGGAGCGTCTTTGAGCAGGGCTCGCGCAATAGCGACGCGTTGGGCTTCTCCTCCAGAAAGGGCCAGGCCGCGTGATCCAACTTGGGTGTCGAGTCCTTCTGGCAGGCGTTTGAGCAGGTCTTGGAGGTGGGCGGCGTTGAGCGCAGCGATGAGGTCTTCGTCGGTCGCGTCAGGGGCAGCGATCAGAAGGTTGTCACGCAAAGTGCCTGAGAAAAGATACGTCGTTTGTTCGACGACTCCGGCGCGTGACCGCACCCACGCGAGGGGTGCGCAAGCCACATCGATCCCTTCGATGAGAACTTTGCCGGATGCGGGTTGCACGTGCCCTTGAAGAAGTGCAAGCAGCGTCGACTTTCCAGCTCCCGACGGCCCTGCGAGGACGATGTGTTCACCGGCTTGCACACTTAGGTCAGCATTTACGAGGACGGGCACGTCTTCGTTGTAAGCGAAGTCGACTCCCTGGATGGACAGCGTTCCCGGCGCGGGCACCGACTGAGGTTCGGTGACGCCGGGCGCGTCGCAGGCGGTGGGAACTTGTGCGTTGAACGCCTTGATTTCGCGGCCTGCCGCAATGCCTCCCATGCCGATGTAGAAGAATTGTCCAATTCGGTCGAGCGGATCCAGCATGATCGATGACAGAAGAACCAGAGCCAAGCCCTGGCCGATGGAAATTGCTCCGGCCTCGACTCGCACCAACCCTAAAGCTGCGGCTCCTGTAATCATGCCCAGGCTAAACACTGAGTCAATGACGAGCAGCGTTACCTGGTTGCCAGCAAGGTAACGCATGACGTTGAAACGCACATTTTCGGCCTCGTCAGCCAGGACGCGCCCCATGCGTTTGCCTGCATTCATCAGCGACAGCGCACCGAGCCCCTGGATGGCGTCGAGTTCTTGGGCGGCGAGTTTTCGCGAGGACGCTCGATAGCGCTTAGACACTGGCCTAAAAGCCATCTGGAAGAGGCCAACGGAAAGTGGTACTAGAGGGATCACAATCGCAAGGAATCCCGCGCTCACCCAGTCGATGAATACACCAACAATGAGGACCACTAAAACGGGGGTCGCCAAAGAGGCGATCATGGGTGCAATGAAGGTGGCGCGGTAGGTTGCGTTGCGTTCAACCCCATCGGTGGCTGAGTTGACGATACGGCCGCTTCGTTCACGGGTCCGCTGGGAAGGGCCAAGCATGAATACTTGGGAGACGAGGCCGCGGCGTAACTGTGGTTCCAGGTCAGCTAATTCGAAGCCTCCCATGAGCGACACTGCGAAAGCGCACACTCCGGACACGACGGCTGTGCCCACAGCCCACAACCACTGCGGCGCCGGCAAATCGCTAAGAACTGCGTCCAATCCCTGTCCGATTGCCATATACGTCATGGCCAAGGCTAGGGACGATACCCATAACAGGAGAACGACAACAACGCGCTTCATCACACGATGCGGTAAGTCCAGCCGTAGGGGTCTTCGGCGCGGCCAGTTTGGATATCGGTGATCTGGCGGTGGATCGACTTTGTGGTCTCGCCGACGGGAACGTCAATCTCGAAACCGTCTCCACCCAATTTGCTAATCGGGGTGATGACAGCGGCCGTACCACAGGCAAAAACTTCAGCTACTTCACCGGATTCGATTCCTGCCAAGAGGTCGTCGAATGCAATCTGTTCTTCTCGCACCTCCACGCCCTGGTCGCGCAGCAGACGAATAATGGCAGAGCGGGTACCTCCCTCGAGGATGACTCCGGTGAGCTTCGGGGTGCGGACCACGCCGTTTGCCATGACGACAAACATATTCATGCCGCCAAGTTCTTCAATGTACTTTTCTTCGTAGGTGTCCAGGAAGCACACCTGCGAATAGCCCTTCTCAGCGGCTTCAATCTGGGGAAGGAGCGAGGCCGCGTAGTTGCCGCCGCACTTGGCTGCCCCCGTTCCACCGGGGCCGGCGCGGTGGTATCCCTTGGCCACCCAAATAGCCACGCCCTTGAACCCGGCCTTGAAGTAGGGGCCTGACGGCGAGCCAATGACGTAGTAGTCGACCACATCGGCTGCTTGGACACCCACGAATTCTTCGGAAGCAAACATGAAAGGCCGCAGGTAAAGGGAAGAACCTTCGCCGCCTGGAACCCACTTAGCGTCCGCGCGTACGTAATCCACCAGCGAGGCAATGAAGTCTTCGCGGTCCATTTCCGGCAATGCGAGTCTGCGGGCTGAGGCGTTGAGCCGTGCGGCATTGAAGCCGGGACGGAAGGTCCAGATGGAGCCGTCCTCGTGACGGTAGGCCTTGATGCCTTCGAACACTTCCTGCGCATAGTGCAAAACAGAGGCGCCGGGAGTGAGAGTCAGCGGACCGAAAGGAATGACCTCTTTTTGGCTCCAGCCTTCACCGCGGGTCCACCGCATGTGAGCCATATGGTCGGTGAAGTGGCGCCCAAAATCGAGGTCGGTCATGATCTGACGGAACTGAGATTCGGGGGTTGGGTTCTCGTTGGAAGTCAGCGGGAATCGACCAGCCAGGGAATCGGCTACCGCAATTGCTTGATCTCCCAGGCGCTCTAGCTCTGTGGGAATGTGGCTTTGCGTTGCCATTGCTGACCTCCTGGTCGTTGTATGCGCGTCGGATACGCGCGAGAACTCCTTTTAAGGATATGGCTCTGACGAGGCCTTGAAGCGGGGCTTCCGTCATGTGACCCCTTTTCAAGAACAGGCTCGCTGTCGAAGTTCTCACATGCTTCTGGCTTACGAGGCGCTTCGTTTTTGCCGTAACGTCGCCGTTGCGATCGCACGCCGATGTTACGACGCACCGGCGTGTGAACCACCATGGGCTAGTGCGGGCAAGCGCATTGTCGGCGTGCACAAGAAAGGCAAGAGCCACAGTGCACAACACATCCCAACCCGTTGCGATGCAGGCCCACGAAGCGCCCACTGCTGAGAAGATCTCCCCCGATCTCATCGGAGCCATCATTGCAACGGCTATCCTGTCCTTCCTCGGTCTCTTCCTGGAGACCGTCCTCAATGTTCTTTTCCCCGCCCTCATGAACGATTTCGGCGTGGGTATGTCGGATGTCCAGTGGATGACGTCTGGCTATCTGCTGGTGGTGTCGGTCGTTATGCCGATCACCGGCTGGCTTCAACGCCGCTTCACCCAGCGCAGCCTCTTCTTCACGGCCGCCGCAACTATTTTCGCCGGCGCTTTGATTGCCGCTCTCGCGCCCTCGTACCCGATACTGCTAGCCGGTCGCCTCCTCCAGGGTGTGGGCACCGGCATCATCACGCCTTTGATGTTCACGATTATTTTGACGCGTTCTCCGCGTTCTAAGCTCGGTCAGCTCATGGGTATTGGCGCCTTGTCTTTGGGTGTGGCTCCCGCACTTGGCCCTTTCATCGGAGGCATCGTCGGCGAGGTTTCCTCGTGGCGCGCGATCTTTTGGGCGGCGCTGGTTTTGGTGTCCGTGTCATTTGCTTGCGGGTGGGCTTCTATCAAGGGCGACAAAACTGAGTCGGTGGCTCTGGACTGGCGTCAAGTTGGTCTAATTGCGATCACTTTCGTCGGTTTAATTCTGGGCATTGAACGCCTGGGAGCCACGCTATCGGGTAGTGGCAGGGCCTCAGACCTTGCTGTGTCGCTCATCTTGATCGTTGTTGGCGTGGCCGCAGCTGTGGCATTCGTGGCAGTCAATACTCGTTCAACTTCCCCCGTGATCCGCCTGTCTGTTCTAGCTCATCCGACCTACCGCTACGGGCTGTTGGCTTTCTCGTTCTTCCAGTTTGCGGCACTGGGGTTGGGTTATCTATTGCCTAACGCCGCACAGTTGGCGTTGGGGATGGGGTCGCTTCAAGCCGGTCTTTTGGTGTTGCCTGGTGCGGTTCTGGGTGGTCTGATGGCTCCCGTATCTGGCTCCTTGCTGGATCGTTTTGGTCCTCGTACACCGATTCTTGCAGGCTCTGGCGTTGCTTTGGTGGCCACCGTCATGCTGGCTATTCGTGGCACTGCCCTGGATGGAATGTGGATGGCTGCATTCTATTTCCTGTTCATGTTCGGTTTCGGTTTGGCGTACACAAATACACAGACTCACGCGATGGCTCATGCGCAGCGCGAGCTCACGGCCGACGGCACCGCATTGATGAACACTATCCAGCAGTTCTTTGGGGCAGTTTCAATGACCATTTTGGCTACCGTTGTGGCACTGTCGCAGGCTGGAACCACTGCTGGGAGTGACGCCTACATGGGTGCCACTTCGACTGGCGTTTTCTACGGTTTCGTCATTGTTGCGGTGATCGTTGCCGTTGCTTTGGCGTTTGAGTGGGCGTCCATGCGGTCCTCGAAGATGGTGGCCCTCTCCCGTTCTATTGACGAGGGCGACCAGGGCGCGGGCAGTTTTGACGAGGTCGAGGCTCGCATCGACGTCGCCTAAGCCCTGAGCATTCTTTGCCCGGCCGAGCCAACGCAATCCAGTTCCTGCTGGATAGCACTTGGCTCGGCCGGGTTGTCGTATCCAGGCTTACAATCGAGCAATGAACCAGATGCCAACAATCCCCCCTCAAGTTACGGATCTATTGCCGACAACCGATCGACGCGAACCGGCAATCCTCTTCGAAGACGGGCGCTGGGTTGTCGCTGGCCGCTACGCAATAATCCTTGCCGATCCCGGTAGCCACGCCACGTCCGGTCAAGACGAGGATGGGGTCGAACGCACGGCCTCGGTCATTGATTCGGGCATGTGGTACGAGGTTCAAACGGCGCGTTGGGATGGAGACAGCCGCACTCTGACGTGTACGTGGGTGGATCCGGAGCGGCCTACTTTGTCGGGCGTGACCGTGTCGGAGGATCCTGAGATATTCATGCGTGTTGTCACCGAGAGGGTCCATCACACGATGGTGACGTCAAAGCAGGTCAAAGCCCACAATGGGACGACTTTGACCTGTTGGATTCGTCGACGTGAAGACAACGAGTTGTTTTCGATTTTGACAGCTGATGGGCCTTTGGATGAGTCGGGGCTTGAGTTGGCGTCGCGTTTCGAAGCTCAGATGCGAGAAGGCGTCGGCCTCGACTAACCGCCCTCGTTAGCCCCTCCCTCATTTCATTTCCCGCGAAGGACGCCCATAACTTCCGCGAAGGACGCACAAAAGTTCCCCGAGGGACGCTCGTTTCAAGACTGCGGGATCATCGCCAGCCTCAAGACAGGCACCTCGGGGAACGTGTCACTCACTCAGAAAGCATTTTGCGCTCGAAAGGATCAACCGAGATCCCTTCTTCAAGAACCTTTGCCGCCCATTCTTTCGCCGAGAACAGCGAGTGATCCCTGTAGTTACCGCAGGAGTAAATGTCGGTGCCCGGCACATCTTCCCATGTGACTTCTTCAGCGATTGCACGCAGAGAATCGGTGACAACACGGGTGATGTCCTCAACTGAAGGAGTACCCCACGTAATCATGTGGAATCCGGTTGCACAGCCAAAAGGCGAACAATCAATCATCCCGTCCATGCGATCGCGGATCAGTGAAGCAAGCAGATGCTCGATGGTGTGCAAGCCCGAGGACGGGATGGAGTTTTCATTCGGCTGCACAAATCGCAGATCAAAGTTAGAAATTTTGTCACCGTTGGGGCCTGTTTCGACGTCAATCAGACGCACATAAGGGGCCTTAACCGCTGTGTGATCCAGAGTGAAGGACTCAACTTCTGCCATGGGTTCTCCTTAGATGGGGTATTCCGCGATATCAGGCGATAACGCGAAAGTGGAGTAACTACGAATGGAATCTTCCCACATTTCACGCACCGATGATTGGGGACATCTCGACGCTAAGCGCCCAGATCCCCAATTTGGGACTGGGATTTTCCCACCATACAAATGCTGAGTTGTGATGTGAATAAAATAAACAGGGCCCGAACTCTTTCGAGTCCGGGCCCTGTCTCAGCCTATGTCAGCCTCAGTCGTTACGACGACGGTTGAAGCTCAAAGCTGCTGCACCCATCAGGCCTAGGCCAGTGGCCCACAGAAGGATGGATCCTTCAGCACCTGTCTTGGCGAGCTTGCTCTTGCGCTTGACATGAGCGTAAGCGGGATCTTCAGGAGATTCCACAGGCGTGGGCGGCTCGTTCGGAGCCGTCGGCTCACCGGGGATCGGTGTCGGCGGCGTCTTGGTCGGAGGAACACCCGTTGCCTTAGCAACGTTGTGGTGAACCGTTCCAGCCTTAGGAGCCTTGATGGTGGCCGAGCAGATGGAGGTCTGACCAGCCTTCAGGTACGCGATCGTGTCATTGCCAGTGCCGGGGCACACGATGCCCGACTTGATCACCGAGTCGGTGACCTTGACGTTGACCAGATCCACCTTGCCATCGTTAGTGACTTCGAAGGTGACCTTCATGTCCGAACCGGCCTTCACCTCAACACCCGGGCGAGTATTGGCGTCGTCACCGTTGATCTTCTTGACGATCGCCAGCGAAGGAACGCCAGCGTGGCCCTCATCCGGCGGCGAAGAAATCGGCGTCGGCGGGGTGTTGGAGTTCGGATCCTTCGGAGGCGTGCCATGAGCAACCGCAACGTTCACGTGGTGTCCACCGGCTGCCTTGGGGGCAATAACGGTGGCCGTGAAGAAGGCGTACTCTCCCGGAGCAAGGGTTCCAGTGAAGTCAGAGGACTGACCTTCTTGGTTCCACTTGAGAGTGGGCGCGGTGATGTCTTTCGCCTTGATCTTGTCATCAGTGACGTTGACATCGTTGAGCGTGCGGTTGCCGGTATTGGTCACCAGGTAGGTCACCTGGATCTCGGAGCCGGGCTTCACAGCAATCGGGTCGTCCGCATCCGCGTCGAAACCGTTGAGCTTCTTCTCAATGGTGATCGACGGTTCATTCGGGGTGTGAGCGTTGCCCGGGTCCTCCGGGGACTCGTAAGGAGTTTCCGGAGTGTAGGGCGGGTTGCCAGGCTGGTTCGGATCGTTCGGATCCGGGGTATCCGGATGGTTCGGGTCCGGGCTGTTCGGATCGTTCGGGTCCTTGGGCAGCGGCGTGGTCGGAGGCACGCCAGTCGCCTTGGCGACGTTGGTGTGCAAACCGTTGCCTTCTGCCGGGGCCTTCATCGTTGCCTCGCAGGTGATCGACTCACCCGGTTCGAGGCTGACCGAAGTTTCGGACAGCTTGGCACCGTCACATGTGATCTGGTCGAGAGTCGGAGCAACTGCGTCACCAACGGTGACGTTGTCGATGATCTTGACCTGGTCCATGCGTACCTTGCCCTCGTTGGTGACGAGGTAGGTGATCCTCATGTCGGATCCTGCAACCACTGCCACACCGGGGGCTTCGTTGGCGTCGTCACCGTTGATCTTCTTAACGATCGTCAGCTTCGGCGTCTCAGCGTTGCCGTCGTCCGAGGGCGGCGGGTTCTTCGGATCATCATTCGGATAGATCGGCGGAACATCCGGGTTTTCCGGCGGGTTGTTCGGATCCGGCGGTGTGGTCGGATCCTCCGGCGGGAAGCCGTTGGTAGTCGCCACGTTGCGGTGACTTTGACCGGCTTCTTGCGGTGCCTTGATCGTTGCGGTGTAGATCGCGTACTCGCCGAGGTCGAGGGCACCCTTGTAGGCACCAACTTCCTTGCCGTCCTTGTCGTAACGGACTGCGGGAGCGGTGATCTTGTCAGCGGAGACTTGATCGTCAGTTACGGTGATGCCTGTGACAATCTGGTTGCCGGTGTTGCGCACGATGAAGGACACTGCCATGTCTTCACCGGGCTTGACCACAACGGGGTTGTCAACCGAGGCATCGCGGCCATTGATCTTCTTGGTGATCGACAGGCTCGGCGACTTCGGGGTCTTTGCGTTACCCGGATCCTCGGGCGACTCGACCGGAGGAACCGTGGGGTTATTCGGGTCGTTGGGGTCGTCCGGGTTGGGAGCCGGAGGAGTGTTCGGATCGTTGGGAACCGGCGTGGGTGTCGGCGGGTTCTTGGGAGTTCCCTCAGCCTTGGCGTAGTTCGTGTGCAGCTGGCCACCGTAGGCAGGTGCCGTAATAGTGGTTGTGCATTCGATCGTTTCACCAACCGCGAGATCCGTCTTCGGGCAGGTAATGCCCTCAACGGCCAGGTTCTCCTGGGTTGCAATTCGGTCGCTGACCTTGATGTCGGTCAAAGGTGTCTTGCCATCGTTGGTCACCTTGTAGGTGATCGTCATTGGCTCGCCAACCTTGACAGAGACCGCGGTCTCTTCGGTGTCCGCGTCTTGGCCATTAATGAGCTTCTTAATGGCGATGGAGGGGACTCCCGCGTGACCGTCGTCCGAGGGCGGCGGGTTCTTCGGATCATCCTCGGGGTAGATCGGAGGAACGTTCGGCGGGTTGTCCGGGTCCGGCGGATTATTCGGGTCCGGCGGGTTATTCGGATCCTCCGGCGGGTAACCGTTAGTCGTCGCGACATTGTGGTGCGTCTTAGTGTCACCCTCAGGAGCCTTCAGGGTCGTCGTGTAGATGACGTATTCGCCGACACCGAGGGCGCCCTTGTAGGCACCAGCGGGGTTGCCCTCAGCATCGTAGCGTTCAGCGCCAGCGACGATCTGGGCACCCTGCTTCTTAGCAATGTCGTCTTCCACCTTGATGTTGGTGACGACAGTGGTTCCGGTGTTACGCACGATGAAGGAAACCTTCATGTCCTCACCCGGCTTGACCACAACCGGACTGTCTTCAGACGTGTCGTAGCCGTTGATTCGCTTGGTGATTGACAATGCCGCCTTGTCTGGCGTCCGAGCATTGGCGGGGTCCTCGTCCTCAACCGTCGGGGGGACGGTCTCAGGCGGGGTCGTGCCATCGGGGGTTTCAGGAGGAGTACCGTTTGACGGCGGTGTACCTGTCACCTTGGCAACGTTGGTGTGCAAGACACCCGCGCCAGCCGGAGCGGTCATGGTTGCGGTGCACGTCATGGATGCACCCGCAGCCAGCTTCGTCTCCGGGCAGGACAGATCAGTCGGAGCATTGCCGCCGCCGGCAGTCACTTGGTCAGTGAGTTCAACGTTGGTCAACTCAGTCAAACCCTTGTTCGTCACCTTGTAGGTGACGTTCATCGTCGAACCGGGAGCCACCTCGACAGCATTGGCAGCTTCGTTGGCATCTTGGCCGTTGATGTATTTAATGACTTCAATACCAGGCTTGTTAGCGTAAGCGTCGTCTTCTGGCTCCTCAGGAGTCGTCGGAGGTGTGTTCGGCGGATTGTCGTTCGGATCATCCGGATTTGGTGGATTCTTCGGATCTTCCGGCGGGTAGCCGCTGGCTTTGCCAACATTATGGTGCTGCTCACCGGCCGCTGGAGCAGGCGCTGTAGCGGTGAAGACGGCAGTCTGCCCAGGGGCAAGCATCCCGTGGAAGCCCGGCACGATGGTTCCATCGGCAGCGTAGCGTTGTGTCGGAGCAGTAACGATAATCGATGGGATCGAATCGGTGACAGTAACGTTGGTCATCACCGTGTTGCCCGTGTTCTTGACCTCGTAGGTCAGGTTCATCGTGTCTCCAACCGCAACACCGGGGGCAGCGTCCGCGTTGTAACCGTTGATCTTCTTCTCGATCGTCAGACCAGGCTTGATAATCGGTACGCAAGCGTCATTGTCGCCATCCGAGCCGTCATCACCGGGCATGGAAACAATGTTGAAAGCTCCCTTGCCAGGTGTCCCCTTACCATCGGTTTCACAAACATTGGCAACGGAATCCTCGGTCCAGCTATATTCCGCAGGCGCGTTGCCAGTGATCACGATGTCATAGGTAATGGTCGCGTCCTCACCAATTATCGTGTTCGCACGAGCGAGAGTGATTGGGCGTCCCGAAGCTGCACGTGGATCAGGCAGATTGTTCACAGTCATTTTTGTGACTCTGAATCCCTGGGGAAGGGTCGGTGTGTCTGTCAAGGGACCGAAAACAGTCTGGGGACCCTTATTAGTTACGGTAACCGTGTACTTTGCTGTGAAATTGCCGTCCTTATCAACGAGGGCCGAAGCGGTGGTGGCATCCTTCTTCACACTTAGTGACGGCTTCAAAGTGATGCAGTCGTCGTTGTCGCCGTCCTCGTCACCTGTGTCGCCGTTGGCAGCGACATAGTTGTAGCCACCGTAGTTCGATGTGCCACGTCCCTCACCAGACTTACATACAGCCTTGTCAACCCAGTCGACGGTGGCCAATTTATCCGTGTGGACAGTGATGACGACTTTGGCGCTCTTCTCACCCGTTGTATCTCCATTTTTTGCGGGAACCATTGTTCCCTTGGGAAACACTGTGAAAGAACCATCGGCCTTCGTTGTGACGGAGGTAGCTCCCTCGACGGTATCACCAATTTTAACGTCGGTGACCTTGAAGTCCGGGGAGATGGCTGGTGTATCGATAACGTCAGACTGGGTAGCCGCTTCAGTATCACCGGAATTCTCCAGCGTCACTGTGTAAATAAGGGTTGCATTGCCGTTGCCATCGACATGCACTTCCTTGTAATCGGCAACCTTTTTAACGTTAAGCGATGAGGCGACAATATTAATGCAGTCATCATTGTCATCAGTGGAGGTGGCGGGTTCTCCGTCAAGAGTGACCGCGTTGTAGCCACCAAAATTAGGGGTGCCAGGCCCGTCGGAAGGCTTGCATTCACCAATCTTCTCCGGTCCAGTGACCTGAGTAAGAGCCTCGGCACTGAGCTCGGCCTCAATGACGACCTTGTAGGACTTGGTTCCGGGAACCACAGAGCCTTCAGCACTAACCGTGGCGGCGGGCACAACTTGGTTGGCAGACGCGATCTCGAAGGGAGCATCGTTGGTCGGGGTGGGGCTGACCACCTCACCGTCAACCGTCACCTTGGTCAGAGTAAAGCCTTCGGGCAGTCCAGGCGTATCGGTGAGAGGGCCGAATACTTGGTCCTTCGTGTAGTCGTTGGAAACCGTCACCGTATAAGGCAGAGTCACTTTATTGTTGTAAACACGCACAGATGTCGTATCTGCTGTCTTCGCAACCGTTGGCTTAGGATCATCGCCATACTGGTTGACATAGCGACAGGTGATGGCCAGAGTAGCCGTGGAATCCGCCATGGCAATATCTCTTAGGCTGACAGTCCGACCTGCAAGGTCAGAGTTGATCGTTGTTCCTGCACGAGTTGTCACCAACGGATAAGTATTGCGATCAGTCCAGTTTCGAACAGGTTCTGGTTCATACTTGCCGTCACCGTTCGAGTCCTCAGCCGGACCTTGGACACATTGGAGAGCTGTCAGTGTCCAATTCGGCTGCAGATCACGTTCCATGACATCAACGCCGTCGATAGGCACGAGCATTTCCTGCTGCGATGTGGCGACACCATTAGACGTATTAGTGAAGGTACCAGTGGCCAGATCGAAGGCACTGGGCGTCAGGGAAATATCTTTGACAACATCCGGAGTGTCGTTCATTTCGAAGTCGAAGGCCGGTATGTTCGTCTCGGCAGTTTCAGGTGCCTTCTGAACCTCTTTCTGGATAACCAGAGGTCGTTCCTGCTCCCACGAAGCATAAAGACAACCGTAGGTCAAAGCATTCTCTTTGGTGATGAATTCGTTAGTCACATTGTTGGTCGCAGGAGAGGCCGGACAAGTAACCGAACCGTCACCATTCGCACTCGGCTCAGTAAAGCCACGGATGACCAAGCGATAGGGCATACCACCAGAAGTGGTAAAGACCTTGGTAGACCTAATCTCGGAGAACTTCGTGATGTCATCGACGTCAGATGCAGGCTTTGGATAAAGGAAATCCAAGTTGCCAGTTTCCACGAATATCCGATCCGGTGTCGTGTAGGTTTGTGCAGTATTCGGATACCAGTAGCCATTGGCAGCCTGATAGAAATGGTAATAAAGAACTTTGCCATCGCCATCACGCTGAGCAACTACAGCGGGATCTTGACCGTTGTAAACTCGTGTCGATCTCAGCTCAGCACTGTAGTTACCAGCGGTACCAACAACATTCCAATACAGGAATGCGCCGTCTTCCCCCACCTCATACCTGGGTTCGGCGACATTGCGAGTTTCCTCAAGATTCCAAGAAAATGAGTCTCCCTGGCTCCCTGTTGCAGCACCCGAGAAGTGAACGTTGAGATCTCCGTAGAAGAGCGATGCTGCATCTCCAACATCTTGACGCATATCAGAGATCACCCAGTTTTGGTGCTGTACCTGACCGAGGAGAAAGGCTTCACCTGCGACTGCTTCCGCCGGCGCCATGGGTGAGAATCCGATAGAGCTCTGGCGCGTCACAAGTGCAGGTTCTGTGCTCAGAGGACAACCTTCACCAGAGAAAGCTGGAACACCGTGAGCAAGGAAGCTCGTCGAGCCATTACCAACGTTCGGATTGTCACCGGGCTTCGTGACATTACCATCCGCATCTCGACTCGCAGAGCGAATACACGTCACCGACGCATCGCCCCGTATTGCCGTGGCAAGCTCATCATCGGTAGTCGTGTACACGCTCCTGTCCGGAGTCAGCGAAGCAGTGAACTCGCCCATTTGGATCGTCTGCGGTCCCGCAGCCTGTGCTGGTGTCGGCGCAGCCACATGGCCGACAACGAGGGTCGAGAGAGCCAGTGCGAACACCGACGTCACCCCTACCCCACGTCGCCAGCGGCGCGCTATTGGATTGATTTTCATGAGATCTTCCTTCGAAACGGTCCTATATCGATGGACAAGACACGCTCAAAATCCTAAAGGATTGGTTCTTCGATAACCAGAAAAATGAAAACAATCACGAGTAACTATCGAGTGGTTCACCGAACAAAGAAAATCAGGATAGAAAAGTGAGATAGTACCTACGACTTCACCATGACGAAGACAAGTAATCCCGCTCATTAAGAGACTGTTTTCGCTCCTCAAGACGTATTAGGTCACGAAAGGCCTCCGCATAATTTGCGTCGTCTTCATTCATTCGTTGCAGCTTTGCGCGAGCCTCTCCCATGCGCCTCGTCAAATCCATTCTGACCAGGGCAGCCACAACACCACGACAGTAGGAACGCACAACCTGATCGTCCTCGCGCCCCTGTCCCATGCCTTCCGCCTGTCGCGACGAACTCGCAACAGGTAGAGGCGCAACAGCCAGCTCCGTGACAATCGCATCAATATGAGGGACTGATTCTTGACGAACCATCTCGACGAAGACTCGCGAGGCGGAATCGACGGCCCCCTCCCCGACCGAACTCGACTCCTCAGCTCGTTGAAGCATCTGGGTAAAAGCATCCAATCCACCTACAGCACGAATCGCATCATGGACGGCACGATGTGCGGGCACAGTAAAGGACGTGCCTTCAAGTTCCTCAAAACCAGAACCGATCACTGCCATTGGATGCTGCAAAACAGCTTCCAAAGCTTGGCGTTCGATCTTGGCAACTGGATCTTCTGGGCCCGACCGGCGCTGCGCCGGCAGCGGACGACCAGCCCCAGCCATCTCAACCTCGCCAGCGCGCAATTCCTGGGGTTGGCCAGAAGACATACGCGGAATCTGACGCACTTGCTGTTCCACCGTGCGAATGTCCATTCCCAGCCAACCAGCCAGCGAACGCGTGTACTCAGAACGCAATGCCCGGTCCTTAATACCAGCCACAACCGGAGCAGAAGCGCGCAACGCAGCCACACGTCCCTCAGCAGAGCCAAGATCAACCTGAGCCAAAACCGACTTAATGACGAACTCAAATAACGGAGTGCGCTGGCGAATCAACTCCAGCACAGCCACATCTCCCCTAGCCATACGCAGATCGCACGGATCCATACCGGAAGCCTCAACTGCAACGAAGGTCTGCGCGGCAAAGTTTTGATCCTCGTTGTAGGCCCGAAGCGCAGCCTTTTGGCCAGCCTCATCACCATCGAAAGTAAAGATCACTTCGGCGCCGCGCGCCCTACCAGTGGATAGGACAACCCCCGCGGCAGGGTCGGCAACATCGCCAAGCAGCCTTCGGATGATCTTGACGTGTTCAGACCCGAAAGCTGTTCCACACGTGGCCACAGCGCAGGGTTCACCCGCCACGTGCGCCGCCATGACATCCGTATACCCCTCAACAACGACCACTCGGCGATTCTTCGAAATCTCTTTCTTGGCCAGGTCCAGGCCATACAACAACTGAGACTTCTTATAAATCGGCGTCTCCGTTGTATTGAGGTACTTCGGGGACTCCTTGTCATCATTGAGGCGACGCGCACCAAACCCAACGGTGGCGCCCGTAATGTCGCGGATCGGCCACATCAGCCTGCCGCGGAAGCGGTCATAAACTCCACGATTTCCTTGGGATACTAGGCCAGCAATCTGCAGTTCTTGATCAGTAAACCCTTTGGAACGCAGGTGCCGGGTCAATGCGTCCCACGAGTTCGGTGAATAGCCGACGCCAAAGTGTTCACACATCTGCTGATTGAAACCGCGTTCTGCCAGGAAAGTGCGGCCAACGTGCGCTTCGGGGGATGCTAGTTGGGCGCGGTAGAACTCTTCGGCAACCCGGTGAGCGTCAATGAGGCGCTGGCGACGGCCCGGCTCTTCGGCGCGCACCTGGCGCCCGCCCTCTTCATAATGCAGGGTCATGCCCAGGCGCTGGGCCAGCATTTCAACGGTTTCAGTAAAAGATAGGTGGTCGATCTTTTGGACGAAAGAGATGACGTCGCCGCCCTCCCCGCACCCGAAGCAATGCCACATGCCCAGGTGAGGACGGACGTGGAAACTGGGGGTTCGTTCATCGTGGAAGGGGCACAGGCCCTTGAGGGAGCCAACTCCGGCGGGGCGCAGGGTCACATGTTCGCCGACAATATCTTCGATCTTCGCTGCGTCCCTGACGGCAGCGATGTCTTCTTTGCGAATGAGCCCTGGCATGCCGCAAGTCTACCGATGCGCGTGCTCACTTGCGTCCCGGCTGACCGGGGTCACAGCTGGCTCGACAACATCCCGCACAATCGCGCATGCCACGCAGAAGCCGAAGAATCCGTCAACGACGCAACCTGGTCAATAACCACCCGCAGCCTGGTATCATCGCTGTCCGTGGCGCGCCATTGAGCAGCAAACTGGGGTTCAAGCTGATCTGGCCCCGCGCTGTAAAGGGCGTCAACGAGGTCGGCCAAGAGCGTGCCCTGCTGGTAATACACAGGCTCGGACTCTCTCGGGCTCATCACATAGTGGACTGCCATGCCTTTAAGAATCTGAATCTCAGCGCGCGTCTGCGTAGGCACCACAAGGTCAGCCAAATAGCGGCCAAGCGGCTCATCACCAAAAGCCTCGCGAGTCGTGCGTACGGTTGCCGAACAAAAGCGGCCAATCAGATGGCTGGTGAGGTTTTTGAGCCGAGCCAAATCCTCATAACTGCCGTCAAATCCTTCGAGCCACCCATCCATCCTAGCGATGCGTTCAACCGCGTCCTCCAAATCGGTGCGGGTCACAGCCTTGCCGTACCAGCCAATTGTCGAATCGATAATGGCGGCCACAGCCCGGTCGTCACGCAGGTGGGCGGGGTTGAACTTCATGGTGGCAATGGCGTCCTCGACGTCATGGACGGAATAGCCGATGTCATCGGATAAATCCATGATCTGCGCCTCCAGGCAGCGTCTACCCGCTGGCGCCCCCTGCCTCATCCAGTTGAATACCTCAACGTCGTCGTCATAAACGGAAAATTTGCGCGTGGACTTAGCCAGGTCGGGTCCCTTGCCTTTGGCCCACGGGTATTTGCAGATAGCGTCCAGGGTGGCGCGCGTCAGGTTCAGGCCTGCAGGCTGGCCGGTGGAGGTGATGACTTTGGGTTCAAGTCGGGCCACGATCCGCAAAGTTTGCGCGTTTCCTTCGAAACCGCCAATGTCGCTGGCAATGGTGTCGAGGAGGCGTTCACCGTTGTGCCCGAAAGGCGGGTGACCAAGGTCGTGGCTCAGGCACGCGGCGTCGACAACATCGGGGTCGGCGCCCAGTTCCTTACCCAATTCACGCCCCACTTGTGCAACTTCAAGGGAGTGAGTTAGGCGGGTGCGCACAAAGTCGTCAGTTGCTGGCCCCAGCACCTGGGTTTTTTCGCCGAGGCGGCGCAGCGCAGACGAGTGCAACACGCGGGCACGGTCGCGTTCAAAGTCGGTTCGCATGGGTGACTTGGGGCGTTCGGCGACCATCCGTTCGCGGTCATCAACGCTGTATGTCAGACGCTGGGAGACAACCGGTTCGACGGTGTCTGCTCCTGAGGTTGCATGGGTTAAAAAGTCACTCACTGTTTAAGACTATCTGTGGACGCGGTTCGAATTCGAGTGACACCTTGTGCTTACATGATCTCGTGCACGATGACGTACGCGAGACGACGACTATCCGGACCTCGTTGATCCACAGGATCACCAGGGGTCCGATTCCGTGGTGGCATACCGCTGTGATCTGTGATGTTACTGGTGGTGTGGATGACGCTCAGCTTGCTGAGGTTGGTTCTTTGCTGCCGCAAATCGCCAGTTCTGGTTTCGACGCGATCTGCGTGCGTCCCGAGCACGTCGATTCGGTGTGGGGACCGACTTCTCCCCTTCCGGGTTTCGTCGAAGCCGCCCACGACGCCGGCTTGAAGATCATCGTGCGTTTGCCGGGTTCCTCCATCCGGCGCATTGATGCTGATTTCTTCGACAATCATGTTGCTTTCGACGCGTTGGTTCGTCGCGCTCAAGCTGCGTTGGCTGCGGGCGCTGATGGTATCGATTTGGGGTCGGTGGCTCCCCGTGTCGAGGTCGTTCAGTCGGTGATCCAGGCTGCTCGTTTGCGGGCTGGGATCTCACGGTTGGCTCGTGTCATTCAAGCCGAGATCGCCATGTTTGATGATCAGCCGGTGCTGACGGCTTCAGTTTCGGGGATTAACCCGGAGGCTATTGGCCACCATCTGACGGAGGATTGGTTCCATCATTTGCGTGATGGCTCGCTGCGTCAGGCTCCGTGGGAGGCTTCGCAGATCATGGACGCGGCAGCAGCGTCTATGGCCATGCATGATCCGTTGGGTGCGGTGTGTCCGTGGTATTGGTCGAGGGCGCGGCGCACGATTGCCGTTGCTGGAGATTCTTTGGGCGACGATGGTTTTTCATCGTGGGAGTCGGGCGCCGACACAGCTCGCCACGGAGCAATGACTCTTTTTGGTTTGTCGTTGCCAGGCGCTGCCTACGTGGCTTTTGGTCAGTTTGGCGGTGGGCGTTTGGACGAGGGCGAAGAGACGACGCATCGTTCGTGGGCAGCCAACGAAGAGGCTGCTGCTCAAGCCAATGTGGTTGCCTCTGCTCTGCGCATTCGGCGTGAACGCGAGATGGGTTCGGGTTCTTTGGGTGTGGTGTCGGGTCTTGAATGGGCCGGCCCTGGGGTTTCGGTCCACGTTTGCGGTGGCGTGACAGTGGTCCTCAATACCGACGCTGAAGCGGTTGCGGTTCCTGGAGATCATGCTCCTTTGCTGTCCTCCCAGCCGACGATGCATGGGATGGACGGAAGCACCGTTGTCCCGCCCTCGACGTGTACGTGGTTCGTTTCGGCTCCTGTGCGTCCGGTTCAAGCGGATTATTGGGACTAGGCAACTAGTGCAACATATTTGTTGCACGCTTAGAATGTAGGGATGACTCGCACCCCATCCCAACATGACGCTGATATTTTCCCACTCAAAGTCCGCGACGCGGCCAACATCTTGGGAAACCAGTCGAAATTAGCCGAATGGCTGGGAGTTTCACGCAGTCAGGCAACCCGCTGGACATCGGGGCAAACTGAACCGACCTACGCGGCGCAACGCGCCATCATCGACCTCGAATTCATCATTGCGCGCGCCCGTATGGTCTGGGACGAAAACACTGTGGTCGACTGGCTTTCGGGCTCCAACGCATTCTTGTCCGGCGCCTCCCCTTTGGAGATGATTCGTCGAGACCGAACCTCGGAGGTACTTGAAGCGATTGTTGCCGACGAGATCGGCGTCTACGCCTAATGCGTGTCTTCCGCGTCCACCCCTGGGATCAAAAAGCTCGACCCGACGAGCCTTTCGGAGCGCTGTATATTCCACGAGGCCAAGGAGTTGGGCGCTGGGACAACCCCGACCTCTACAGGCTTCGATACTTTTCCACAACACCGCAAGGAGCAATCGCCGAAACTTTCGGCGCCCTCGCCTCCTGGTCCAACACGATGTTCCACTTTCCCGGACCGCCTTCGCTGCCGCGCGCGCTGAGCAGCTACGAACTCAGTGATGACATTCGTATCGCCGACTTGGCTGACATCACCACTTTGACCACGCTTGGTATCAACCGCTTCACGGACATCACCCAACGTAACAAAAGACAAACTCAGCGCCTGGCAGCGACCATTGACGAATCCGGCCGCTGGGACGCGATCAGCTGGTGGAGCTACTACCACCCCACAATCACACTGGTCGCCACCTGGACTGATGAGCACATTGAATTGGTCGACACCACAGCATTGACGATTGATAACCCCGCAGTCATTGAAGCGGCCAACCTCATCGTGCGACCGTTTCGTGATGCCCCCACGGGATCGGCAATGAACGCCTAGATGATGCTCCTTCAACAAAGACCATCCGCCTCGTGATGTTGTCAGATTCGGGCAGACCGCTGACTATCCCACTAAATCCAACATCATACGAGTCTGCTTGGCTGTCATTTGACCGGGAGCACTGGCCTCACCGACAGTGGCGAAAGTCGCCGCACTTGCCAAGTGCGAGCCCGAAAGACGAGTGATCGCCCCAGCTTCCCCCATGGCAATAGCGATAATCGGTCGATCAAAAGCCGCCCTCGCCCACACCTGGGCTCCCAGCACACGCACCACATCAAAGGGGCTTTGTGCTTGGCACGCAATCTTCAAAATATCTGCGCCGCCGCGATTCATCAGCTGGAACACCTCAGTCAAACGGTCGTCATCCGGTGTCTGATCGAAGTCATGGTTGGAAGCAACCACTACAGCGCCAGCACGGTGGGCGGCGGCAATGATGCCAGGGGCATCCTCGCGCATAATCTCAACATCAACAGCAGGGAACACGGCTGCTAAAAGTCCCACCAGGTGCGCATAGTCTTCGTCATTAAGCTGCGCAAGGCCGCCCTCGTTCGCGGTACGGATCGTCGCAATCACGGGCAGCGGACAGGAAGCAGCCACCGTGCGTCCCGCCTCGACCAACGTAGCCCCGACCTCGTTCACGGGCGTTCCCGTCATGGCGGCGATCATCGCGTCTGCCCGCCACTCCACCATGTCCACGGGTTGGCCCGCGAGAGCGTCAATCTGCCCGAGTACAACATCCACGCTGGACCCCATCAACGGGACAATAATTCGAGTGTGCCCACCTAACTCGCATCCACCAATATTGACCATTCGGGGCCCGCCTGCCTGTATTTGAGTTTTCACGCTCATCAGCCTCCACTAACGTCCAACTCAGCTAGGTGCAACTGCTCGCGTTGAGCATCCGTCAAATACGGCGTATCTAGCCACCCATCAGGCAAGTGTGGTGTCTTCTCGCCGCCTGCTCGGCCTCGTGGCCCCTCCCCCGCCTTGGGGAAAGGCTGGTCCAAGTCCAACTCATGCAGACGCTCATGCAACTCAGATAAGGACGAAACCATACCCAAAGCGTGGCGGGCAGACCCGCCCACGGCAAAACCACGCAGATACCAGCCAATGTGTTTACGCATCTCACGCAGAGCCCGCAACTCGTCGTCTTGATCCCCCACCACCCACGCGGCGTGGCGCTCAATGATCTCCACAACCTCGCGCAAAGTAGGCCCAGGAACCACACCGCCACCATGAATGGCAGCCACAATGTCACGGAACAGCCAGGGCCTGCCCTGGCAGCCACGCCCAATGGTCACGGCATCGCAGCCAGTCTGTTCCATCATCGCCAGAGCATCCGAGCCGGAGAACACGTCCCCATTGCCAAACACGGGGATCTTCACCGCATCCTTGAGCCGCGCAATGAGATTCCAGTCAGCCTGGCCCGCATAGTGTTGGGTCTGGGTGCGAGCATGCAGGCAGACGCCCGCCACCCCAGCATTGCCGGCCGCACGCGCAGCATCCAGGTAGGTGACATGCTCATCGTCGATTCCAACGCGCATCTTGACCGTCACCGGAATATCTCGGCCCACCGCACGCCCAGCCCGTTCGGCTGCGCCCACCACCGAGGTCACTAAATCCTCAAAGAGGTCCTTCTTCCATGGCAGGGCCGCTCCCCCACCCTTCTTCGTGACCTTGGGGACGGGGCATCCGAAGTTGAGGTCGATGTGGTCCACTAGGTCGCGGTCGATGAGGATCTGCGTGGCCTGAGCCATCACCGCCGGATTCACCCCATATAGCTGAATGGAGCGGACCCGCTCAGCAGGGTCGGTGCGCACCATCTCCAGGGTGCGCACATTGCCTTCGACGAGGGCGCGGCTGGTAACCATCTCGGTGACATACAAGCCCGCCGGAGCATCCACACCGCGCACTCCATTCTCCGGGTCAAGGTGAGCTGGCAAGCCTTCCTCACCAAAAAGACGGCACAGACGCCGGAAGGGCACGTCGGTCACGCCGGCCATGGGAGCCAGGATCACCGGCGACCACAGGCGCAGCGGCCCGACCATGAGGGGCGAGGCCACGAGGGAAGCAATCGAAACCCGTGAGGTCGCGTCCGGTGGAATCATAGGTTCATTCTGCATGGACTCAGACAATAGTCGCCTCACCCGCTCAAAGTTTTGCTGCTAAACACATAGCAAAGCACGTGATCTGCAATACACTCTAGCCATGAATAGCAAGGCGCATATTTTGTCTAAGAGACACCTCCGATGAAACGACCTATGCTGATCCTATCCGTGATTGTCGTCGCTATATTGTTGAACGCCTGTGCCCTGAGCCCCGCTAAGACCCGCGCAGCCGAAGGATTTACAACCCAGGGCCAAGCACTCGCGATACAACTCAGTAAATCGGCCATTCGATATGTAGGAACGCCATCGGAAACCGGATACATGATTCTGTCTGACTCCTCAGGTCAGACCCGCGCGTTCAAATCCGGTCAGATGTTCGCGGCCCAGCCCCTCTGGACCGAATATGGGTTGTTCTACGGGGGAGCAAACTCTGAATTTCTCACTACTGACGAAGGAACACAACAAATTCCCCGAGATATCGAACCCGACGGGGAACTGGCTAGATATGAAAGAAACAACGGTCGAGGATTCATGAGTTTCTACAACATGGGATCCGATCGGGAAGGATATCAACAACCGGTTCTCATCGGGAGCGCCGATGGCACTGAAAGCATCGATGTTCGAGGCGCATACATGAACATGGGCGCATGCGGAGATAGCCTCTACGCTGTCGGCCAGACGAAATTCGCTCCCAACCTGCTTGACCAAGCCAAATCCATTTATCAAGAACACAAGGGAGATACCACCGTCACCCCAGCGCAGGACGAAAACTTTGACATACTCGTTCAGGTACACCCTGCGAACCACCCGCAAAATCCGACAGTCATCGAAAGCTTCCCGCATGATGAGAGGTATTCGCGAGGAACTCGGGAATTCATCTGTCACAACAATAGCATCTATCTCCTGAGCTTCCTGCTCGACAACCCTAACGCCCAAAGGGGAGACGGCACGGATCCTCGTGCCGGGCACGCGGCACTCGAGATTTGGGATTTGCAAAACCACGAACGCCGTTCACTTGATATCGTTGATCGCGACGGCTCTTTCGTTGATCTGCTTACGGATGACGTGACGATCCCGACGGGAAGTTTCAAAGGTACGGAGTACCGTTTCGTAACGATGACAGGAAAAGTTTTCTCAGTGGATGTGACCACCGGTATCGGAAATCATCTCTACACCTTCGAAGAATCTCCTGATGGCGGAGCAGTCCCCCGCTTCGATGTGACAGACCAGGCAATCTACCGACTCGACAACGGCAAGAACATCAACTCGCCCCTCAACTTCTCCCGTTATGTCTTCGACACGGGACAGTATGAGCACCTATTCGATGTGGAAAGCCTGGGCTCCTATCGACGTGGCGAAATCAATATCGAAGGAATCGCCGTGAACCCGTCCTGGGAGAAAACAACATTCTAAATGCCGCAGCCACGGGGCAGACCGTGATGACCTCGTATGGTTCTCACCGTCTGCCCCATGTACCAAGCGAAAAGAACCCGCTCAGAGGACACCCATCTTGTCGATGAGGTAATTCTTGACGTTAGCCAGCGGGATACGCTCTTGGATCATCGTGTCGCGCTCGCGGATGGTCACAGCATGATCCTCAACCGAATCAAAGTCGTAGGTAATGCAGAAAGGCGTACCAATTTCGTCCTGGCGACGGTATCGGCGACCGACGGCGCCGGCGTCGTCGTAGTCGACGTTCCACAGCTTGCGCAGATCGGCGGCCAATTCGCGGGCCGGGCCCTGCAGCTCTTCCTTACGTGACAGCGGCAGCACAGCGGCCTTAACCGGCGATAGGCGCGGGTCCAGCTTGAGGACGGTCCGCTTATCAACGCCACCCTTAGTATTGGGGGCCTCATCCTCGTGGTAGGCCTCAATGAGGAATGCCATGAGGGAACGAGTCAGGCCGGCACTCGGTTCGATGACGTAGGGAGTCCAGCGTTCGCCGGTGGTCTGGTCGAAGAAGTCGAGCTTCTGGCCGGAGTGTTCGGCGTGAGTCGACAGGTCGAAGTCGGTGCGGTTGGCGATTCCTTCGAGTTCGCCCCATTCTGACCCCTGGAATCCGAAGCGGTACTCGAGGTCGACGGTGCGCTTGGAGTAGTGGGAGAGCTTTTCTTGGGGGTGCTCGTAGAAGCGCAGGTTGTCGGGGTCGATGCCCAGGCCCACGTACCAGTCGTGGCGGTAGTCGATCCAGTATTGGTGCCATTCTTCATCGGTGCCGGGCGCACAGAAGAACTCCAGTTCCATCTGTTCGAACTCACGGGTGCGGAATATGAAGTTGCCAGGGGTGATCTCGTTGCGGAAGGACTTGCCGATCTGGCCGATGCCGAAGGGAGGCTTCTTGCGCGAGGCGGCGGCGACGTTCGCGTAGTTGATGAAGATGCCCTGCGCGGTTTCGGGGCGCAGGTAGTGCAGGCCGGCCTCGTCGTCGACGGGACCCAGGTAGGTCTTGAGCAGGCCGGAGAAGGCGCGAGGTTCGGTCCAAGAGCCGGGCTGGCCGGTCACGGGGTCGGGCACCATGTCGAGGGTCACGGTGTCGGGATCTAAGCCCTTACGCTGTGCGTACTCTTCGATGAGCTGATCAGCGCGATAGCGTTTGTGGGTGTGCAGGGATTCGACGAGGGGGTCGGTGAAGGCTTTGACGTGGCCGGAGGCAACCCAGGTTTCTCGGGGCAGGATGACGGAGGAGTCTAAGCCCACGACGTCTTCGCGCGAGCGGACCATGTACTGCCACCACTGCTTCTTGATGTTTTCTTTAAGTTCGACGCCCAGGGGTCCGTAGTCCCATGCAGAGCGGGTACCGCCGTAGATGTCGCCGCAGGGGAAGACGAAGCCACGTCGTTTGGCGAGACTGATGACGGAATCGAGGCGGGAGGGGGCTGCCACTGTATGCACTCCTTGGTGTGTGACCGCACCTGGCTGGCGCGGCGATCGGTAGACACGAGTCTATCGGACTGGTCGGGTGGGTTCAGATTCCGGGGGTGGTTGGTGGTTGTGGGGTTTATCCCTGGGACGAGGGCGCCGCGAGGGCGAGGAGGTCGTTGGGCGTCCCTCGCCAGAGTTATGGGCGTCCCTCGCGAGAGGAGGATTGTTGACAACGAGTCTCATTAAGGGGGATGATGAACGCATGACCTCACCCCGTTGCCTCATTGCCGGTGCGGCTGTTGCAGCCCTCATTTTGAGTGCATGTTCCTCTGGCCCCTCAGCCCCTCAATCCGCAAACGGCCAGTCATCCTCACTTTCAGCCGATTCTGCAAGCTCCAAGCTTGACGTCATGGCATCCTTCTACCCCTTGGCATACCTGACGCAGGAAATCGGGGGCGACCTCGTGGAAGTCTCCTCGCTGACGCCCGACGGCGCAGAACCTCACGACCTCGAACTCTCCCCCGCCAAGGTCATGCAGATCGGGCGCGCAGACGCTGTCGTCTACTTAGCTGGATTCCAAAGCACAGTAGACGAAGCCATCGAACACAGCGAACCGAAGAACGTTATCGATGTGTCACAGGCAGTCTCACTGGTGGAAACCTCGGCCGACGGCAACCACCCTGCACACGACCATGACCACGAGGGCGCAGAACACGAAGCAACCGACGAACATGGCGACCACAACCACGCGGATCACGCCCATGAAATGACCACAGACCCGCACTTCTGGCTCGATCCTGACCGAATGGGCCAAGCCGCTACGGCCATCGGCCAGGCGCTAGCCAAAGCGGACCCTGACAACGCTCAGACGTACACGGCCAACGCAGCTTCCATCGCCAAGAAAATGACTGCACTGTCTGCCGAACTGATCGATGGAACTGCCTCATGTAAAACAACGACCTTCGTCACCAGCCACGCTGCCTTTGGCTACCTAGCTGACCGCACCAAACTGACCCAGGTTGGTATCTCTGGCCTCGACCCAGAATCGGCTCCCTCAGCGGCTCGACTCAAAGAAATCTCAGAGGTTGTTAAAACCGAGGGCGTCACCACTATCTTCACCGAAGCCCTGGTCGACCCCAAGGTTGCCCAAACACTGGCCGATGACCTCGGAATCACCACGGCTGTCCTTGATCCCATCGAGTCCCAATCCGACCCAGCTAAGGATTACGTCGACGTCATGCACGACAACATCAATGCGTTGCGTACAGCTCTGAACTGTCAATGACCGCACCGCGCCACGAGACTACGGCAGCGGGGACCCCTGGGGTGGGGGTGCCCGCTGCCGTCCTCGATATTGAGAACCTCACCGTCGCCTGGGATGACCACATCGTCCTGGACTCAGTCAGCCTCTCCGTTAGCGCAGGCCAAGTCGTTGCCCTGACCGGTGCCAACGGATCTGGAAAGTCGACCCTGGTTAAAGCCATCCTCGCCAACGCGCCGCGCAGTAGTGGCACCGTGCGCATCTTTGGAGTTGATAACCGCGTCAGCCGCCGCGTCCCGTGGCAGCGCATCGGATACGTCCCCCAAAGAGTCACCGAAAACGGGGGAATATCAACCTCCGTCCTGGAAGTTGTTTCCTCGGGCCTGCTGGGGCCACGCAAGTTCTGGTCAGGCAGGGAAGACAAGAAGCGCGCTATGGAGGCTCTACGTCAGGTCGGCCTCGAAGAGCGCGCACAGGATCCGTTGGCGATCTTGTCGGGAGGCCAGAAACAGCGTGCCCTTATTGCGCGGGCTTTGGTCCGCAACCCCGATCTGCTCATTATGGATGAGCCGTTGGCTGGGGTTGACTCAGACTCAAAAGCTCAGGTCGTTGACATTATCGAGGCGGCCAAGAATGGTGGAACCACGGTGCTGATTGTTCTACACGAACTGGCCGTCCTCGGGCATGTCCTCGACCACGAAGTACACCTGCACGGTGGTCTCCTCACCTACGATGGCCCCGCTCGGATCGAAGCCACCACCCAATCGCAGTCAGGCGCAACCACCCAGTTCCAGACAGACGAGGACGAGGCATGAACGACATCCTCATCGCACTCACCGACATGGTGGCTTCGCCTCTCATGCAACGCTCCCTCATCGCAGCCATCCTCATTGGCCTGGCTGCACCCGTGGTCGGCACCTACCTGGTGGACCGGCGCCTCGCCATGCTCGGAGACGGCATCGGACACATCTCGCTGACCGGCGTTGCCCTCGGCTGGCTGGCAGGAACCGTCGCCAACGCCAACCCACACGACCAGTGGGCCATTCCCGGAGCGGTCATCGTGTCCATCTTGGGTGCAGTCACCATCGAATTGGTCAGGCAGTCTGGGCGCACCTCAGCCGACGTCGCCCTCGCCATGTTGTTCTACGGCGGCATAGCCGGAGGAGTCCTGCTCATCGGCATCGCCGGAGGAACTTCCGCCCAACTCACCAGCTACCTATTCGGCTCGATCACCACCGTCAATTGGACTGACATCTGGATGATCTCAATTTTGTCCATCGTCATTCTTATTGTTGGGATCGGCCTATCCCCTGCTTTGCGCTCGGTAACCCACGATGAAGAATTTGCGCGCTCAACGGGCCTGCCCGTAAACGCCTTGTCGATGCTTATTGCGATCCTGTCGGCGTTGACGGTGGCTGTGGCAATGCGGGTTGTCGGGTCGTTATTGGTTTCAGCGCTGATGATTATTCCCGTTGCTATCTCCCAGCTTTCGGCTCGGTCTTTTCACGCAACGATGCGACAGGCAATGGCGTTAGGCGCTCTCATTTGCACGATTGGACTAATCCTGACTTATTTCGTTGACCTCTCGCCCGGAGCCGCCATCGTCGTCCTCGCTATTGGAATCTATGGCGCCGTTTTCGCTGGTAAAAGTCTGGTCTCCGCGATCATTCGAGGCACCAAAGTTCGCAGCGGTGAAGCAAGCCAGAAACCGTCCACTGGGCTCCTTGGGAGGTGAGTTTCATGACGACCCGAAACGCTTTGGTAGCAAAACGCGGTAGCCTGGATGCCAAGGACCGCCAAAGCGGCACTATTTCGACGAATGCAGGAGGCAGCATGCAGCGCATGACTAAGCAGCGCCAAGCCGTATTCGAAGAACTCCAACGAGTCGTTGATTTCCGCTCGGCCCAACAGATTTTCGAGGACCTGCAAAAGTCTGGCCAAAAGGTAGGACTGGCCACCGTTTACCGCAACCTGCAGACCTTGGCAGACGATCATCGCGTGGACGTGCTTCGCTCCTCCGAGGGCGAGTCCCTGTACCGGGTGTGTGAGTCGGATGGTCACCATCATCACCTGGTATGTCGGGTATGCGGGCACGCTGAAGAAATTGCCCAGAAACAGATTGAGAAATGGGTGACTGAGGTCGCTGCTCAGCACGGTTTCACCGAGGTATCTCATTCAATGGATCTGTTCGGAGTGTGTGAGAATTGCGCCTCAGCCTGAGCGGCTATCTCCCACTTGAGCTTCACTGAGGCTAACCTAAGAAGCCTACCGTTGGTGTCGTGGCAACGCCCTCGACACACCACTGCATGAAACCGTACCAAGGAGAGCTTCAACAGTGACCCCCGACTGGGCTTCCGAGGGACTCCCCCTCATCATCTTCTTGTTCTTTGTCGTGCTCTTCCGCGCCCAAGGCACCTACTGGCTGGGCAGGCTCGCCGCAGCCGGAGCACTCGCCGGCCAAGGCAAAGACGGCTTCCTTGGAAAACTCGCCGCCTGGTTTAATGGACCAACACCTCGCAAAGGGGCTGCCCTGTTGGAACGGTGGGGACTCATCGTCATCCCCCTATGCTTCCTGACCGTGGGCATCCAAACAGCTGTCAATGCCGCCGCAGGCGTCGTACGCATGAAGTGGCTGACCTACACGCTGTGTATGATTCCCGGCTGCGTCCTGTGGGCACTGCTCTACGGCCTGGGCCTGCTGGCAATCTGGATGTCAACTTTAGGAGCCGTCGCAGGATCTCCCTGGGGATGGGCAGGAATCATCCTCCTCATTTGCCTCGTTTCCTGGCGCATCTGGTCAAAGCGCTCACACCGGTCGGCTCAGGCAGGCGAAGCTGCATAAAGAGCCGCTCAAAGCCGCAAATCAAGCCTCCGAGTTTCGTGGCTCTACGGGCCGGTCATTTTGCCACTGGTAATCGCATCCACAGCACCACCAAAGCGCCGCTCACGGCCCGAATACTCCAAGAGGCAATCCCACAGCGCCTCTCGGTCAAAAGCCGGCCAGGGCGTGGGCGAAAACATCATCTCCGCATACGCCAACTGCCACAGAAGGTAGTTTGAGATCCGTTGCTCACCAGAGGTCCGGATCATCAGGTCGACGTCGGGTACATCGGGAAGATAAAGGTGTCGGGCAAAGTTCTTCTCTGTCACCCCAGCGGGGCTCAGGCGCCCAGCAGCAACCTCTTTGGCAATAGTTTTGGCAGCATCGGCAATCTCAGCGCGTCCCCCGTAATTGACGCACATAACCAGATCCAAGGTGTCATTGTGCTTGGTGGCTTCGTCGGCCCGCTCCAACGCGTGAATGACCGACTTCCAAAGCTTGGGACGACGACCCGACCATCGCACATGCACGCCCCAGTCGTTGAGTTGGTCAGTGCGGCGAGCCAACACGTCACTGGCATAGTTCATGATGAAACGAACCTCTGCGGGCGAGCGTTTCCAATTCTCCGTGGAGAATGTGTAGACGCTCAGGTAGCGCACCCCGGCGTCAATAGCTCCAGCGATTGTGTCCATGAGCGCGTATTCGCCGGCGCGATGCCCTTCGGTTCTGGGCAGGCCACGCGAGTTCGCCCAACGTCCATTCCCGTCCATGACGAGGGCGACGTGGGCGGGCACTTCGTTTGCTGGTATCTGCGGCGCAGCTACCGGCCACTGCCCGGGTCCCAAGAGGCGGGCGCGCGGATCTTCAGGAGCCCGATCCATGGGGGTTGGGCGCAGGGTGGGTGAAGCAGCGTCATCACTCATGTTCGGCTCCTCTCAAGAACCTGCAATGACCTTAAGCGTCGTTCAAGGTGCCACTGAGTGTAGGAGGTGATCAGGCTGGATGCTTCCGAACGCGCATACCCTTGCGAAATATCAGCACTGGCCCAGTCCCCCGACAAAAGGTCACCCATGAGGGCCATCGCGTCGGGCGAGGGCGCAGCTGCCCCCACCGGACGGCAGTTATCGCAGACGGCGCCGCCCTCGGTAATCGAGAAAGCAGAATGTGGCCCCTGGGTCCCGCAGATCGCACAGTCGAAGCACGAGGGCGCCCAGCCGGCCAACGCCAACGAGCGGAGCATGTACGAGGTCAGGATGAGGGGCGGGTCGTGGCGGCGGTGCGCCAAAGCGAAGAGGGCTCCAATGAGGAGCAGATACTGGCTGTGCGCGCCTGATTCTTCGTCAGCAGTGAGCCGTTCGGCGGTTTCGACGACCACGGTGGCGGTGGTGAAGAGGTCGTAATCAGCTGCAATGAGGTCGCCATGGTTAGCGATGGATTCGACCTGCGTGATGGTGTCTAGGGTGCGGCCCTTGTGCAGTTGGACGTCGACGACGCTGAAGGGTTCGAGGCGCGCCCCAAACTTTGAGGTGGTGCGGCGCACCCCTTTGGCAACGGCTCGGACTTGACCGTGTTCGGCTGTCAGCAGCGTGATGATGCGATCAGCTTCGCCGAGCTTGTGGGTCCGCAGGACCACGGCCTCGTCTCGGTAGCTTTTGATCACCGGTCAATTGTCGCATTGTTACACAAGGGATGCGCCTTCGGCACTCAGGAATTTGCCTCCAGGACCTCGCGGTGAACCTTGAGATGGCTGTACAACTCATCTTTGAGCGGGTTCTTCTTATTGGCCACAATCACGTAAACCTGGTAGACGGCCACAGCAATATTTGCCAGCAGGGCAATGAGCGAAACAATGAACAGGGCCCGGGGGTCGTGGGAGGAATCGACCGCAAACTTCGAATCGGTGACGAAGTGAGGCACTGCCATGGTGAACATCATCCACAGGGCCAGGGTGTGGGCACGGTGCTGGAGCCAGGCGCCTTTCTTAATGAAGAAGGCGGGAATGGTGCACGAGATCAGCAGGGCCGCACCCGCGTAGAAAGAGTGGTCGCCGACGCAGTTGTAGACGTAGGCGAAGTTCCACAGGTCATAGGCGATGATCCAGAACCACACCATGTCCGGCCAGATCATGGTCTTGGCTTTGTCGTTGGAGATGATGATGCCGAACCAGCCGCAGATGGTCACCAGGTTGAGCAAGCCTGCGATGCCGTTCATGTAGTTCCATGAACCTGACACCATGAACACGCCGTCGACCATGTGATTGGCTCCCATGGCTCCGACCTCGAAGTCACGGATGCATGCTTCGGCAATGTTGATGGCGAGGATGGCTGCTGGGAAGGTCAGTGCCCATTTGTTGGCGGCAAGGCGCTTGGAGTAGCGGATAGCCATGAACCCGAGGCATCCAGCCAGTGCCGAGTAGACCTTGACCCAGTGGAACCATGTTCCGGTTGATGAGTCGGGGCCGGCCGTGGTGGGCCAAACAAAGATCGTCAAGATGATCGGTAAGACGATGAAGAAGGCGATGCCCGCCCACTTCCAGCGGCGGGTGATTTCGTTGAAGAGGATGAGGGCTGCAAGGACTGCGAACCAAGCTAGCCACGAGTACCAGGGGATCGTGTCGAAGAGAAACATTCCTACTCCTGCGAAGGATGGGTCACGCCTCGGGACTGGGCGTGTGTGGCACCACGGTACGAGGACGTGGTCGCGTTCGCTATGGACATTTTGACGAAAGTGTCTAGTAGTCTTTTATGAGTGTTTCCGCCGATGTGTCTGGTTTAAGTCATCTTGTGTCAAGAAGGGGTGTTGTGGCTACTGACGATGCTCGTCGTTTACTGGCTCACGCGTTGAAGAAGCAGTTGGCGCAGGTGCCTTTATCGAAGGTCACTGTGCGTGGCTTGTGTCAGGATGCAGGCATTAGTCGCCAGGCCTTTTACTATCATTTCTCTACCCTCAACGACCTGGCAGTCTGGACCTTCACAGACGAAATTGCTGACAGGATTTTGTCTCACGCATCGTATGAGGGATGGTCCGACGGATTTCTATCGATGCTCGTGTGGATGCGCGAACACCCCGATCAGACTTTCGCCGTGGTTCGTTCTTTATCAATTGAAGACCTGCAGCTGTTTCTCCACGCTCAATTACGCGCGATGATGGTGGTGATCGTCAATGAGTTATCCGAAGGAATCAAAATTGACGAGGACGACCGCGCCTTCATCATCGATCATTTCACCTTGTCAGTTTTGGGCCACACCATGCAATGGTTGGCAACACGGATGAAAGCCGATCCTTACGTCCTCGTCGAGAGAATCGAGCGGATCCTACGTGGTGGCGTGCGCCGGGCGCTCATTAAGTTTAGTGAAATACAATAGGCTGACACAACGGGGCCTCGTAGCAGACAAGACTACACACGCACAACACCAAACGCGCTTGCATAACACTTAGCTCGAACGTGCGTTTAGTTTAATCACTCTTTCACTTAATTCAAGATTCTCACTCATCTATTCTCGCTCAGTTCTATAATTGATCTGGCATACTTGTCTGCTTTTATTCCTCCTGCGACTATCAGGATAAAAATTATTCCTAATGAACCATAGAACATCTTAATGAGATACCAGAAGGAGGTTGGAAAAGCGCAGATAGCTATTAAGGCTAACCCACTTACAATAAACCCTATAGAGGATATAAGAAATATCCATGCATATCGACGATGAACAGAAGACCAGACATCTCCAGAAAACATTGTATTTCGCGTCCTCAATCCTATGATTTGGTTGAGCGGAAGAGTCCTTGTAACAGCCTTTTTAAACAAAAATAAAAAGAATACGGCTACAAGAATTAATGCGATACCACCAACGCAATAAGCTAGCGATTCTTTATCAAGCACTATGACCTCCTAGTAAGGATGACTAGCGACTCCACCCGCCCGACAGGAGACACCCTTGAACACAAAACGTTCAGCGTGCCATGCACAGAAGCTAAGTCTTTTATAGGCACTATCCCCGATAGTATGCTACCTTCTACCTGCACGGTCATAACGCTGGGCATTAACGTCTCTGATGACATCTAAATAGTCAATCGAAGACCTGCAGTTGTTTCTTCACGCGCAATTACGCGCGATGATGGTGGTGATCGTCGATGAGTTATCCGAAGGAATCGCAATTGACGAGGACGACCGCGCCTTCATCATCGATCATTTCACCTTGTCGGTTTTGGGCGTCCTTCGCGGCAGTTTTGGGCGTCCTTCGCGGGGAGAAGGAGAATGAGGAAGGGAGCTAGGCGTAGGGACTGATGTAGCGCGAGTCTTTAAGGAACGACCACCTGTGGTAGTGATTCACGATCTTGGCGATTGCCCACGGCACAGACGCAATACAGCACGTCACGGCCGTAGTGATCATGAAAAGATTGTCAAACCTCCACAAATGCTGATCCCACAGGGTGGCGCTGATCGTCGCGGCGGTCAGTAGGATCACAAACCACGATCCCAAAAGGGCAAGCTTGTCCTGGCCATTTGTTCGCGGCGGCACTTTCTTGATAAAAGCGCCGCGGGTTCTCTGCCGATACGTTGCTATATAGCCGAAAGGCCCCCTGAACACCGCAAGTACCCACATGGGAAAAGCAATCAGTAGTGCCGCTAACGCATGGCCTGGGATATAAACATCCTCAAGCATGTCGGCCCGATTAAGCAGACCCCAGACCAGGACAATCCACAGGCTCATCACCTCTATGCAGGTGATAGTTCTTGAACGTCGATTTCCATTACCTGCCTCAAGCACCAGATCGACGCTTGGCGCTCTGTCCCATTCCTCAGCTTTGGCAGTAATCCGAGAGCTCAATGCTTGCCCAGGGATGACGAATCCTGACCAAGCCGGTCGAATACGTGTAGGAATCAGATTAGAAGATCGCGCCTTTCCAGTCTGCTGTCCACCTGCGTCGGGGTCTTGCGCAAAGCGACTCATAAAGGTACGCACTAGCCCCAATCTGGCAACCACTGGACCAAACAGAGGAATTATCAGACCAGCAAGCAAGACCATCATGATCATTGCTGGCGGCCCAGAACCCAGAAGTTGAAATACCGCGACAACCATCATCGCAGCAGCGCTCAGAACCAAACAGGTTCGTAACATCCAGCCAACAACGACGGCCTTACGGGCAGAGAAAGCTAATCCTGCATCCAGGTCGCCCTGCGGGAGAGTTTCAATCTCTCGACTGCCAATAGTGGTTGAACTCAAAACCACGCCGGAAAAACCCATTACAAGCGCGGCGCCGAGAATCACCCAAGCAGGCTGCGTGGGTGACGACCCTTCACTCCAGATCAAGGAAAAAACTACGACGAGCATACAGATCAGAAATAACCTCAGGCTCAGTCTGATCCGCCAATGGCCCCTCATGTAAGCGTCCCACTTTTGCCAGGCCAAAGTGCGGCCCAGTAATGGAGGGCGCGCAAGCCCAGTGGCTTTCACTAATACCCAACTGTCGCCTTCGCGCCTGGCATAAAAGCCCGAAGCGAGAGGAATGACGCTGTGGCTGGACACCCACACCCCGTTCGGATGTGGCTGCGTCACTCGTTTTTTGCGAGAACCTTGGCCGTGTTCATGTGTTTGAACGCCCTGGCTATTGGACGTTTCCTCGGGCTCAGCCGTCTCCTCAGTGCTCGCACTTGGTGGGATATCCAGGCCCGGTTTGGAAGCCTCAGCGTTGTCGCCCCCGGATTCGTGCACGGACCAGCCCTGATCGGGACTGAAATTCGACACAGCATGAGGATCTTGCAAACGACCGGACCCAATGGCTCCTACTCCGGTGGCGTCATCCATCTGAGGTGCAGAATCAACTGTCCCATCTTCGTTAGGCGCCCACTTGCTCGGCTCTTTGCCGCGACGCTTAGGCCGTCCCATCAGCGCAAGGCGCGGTTGACGGCGGAGATGACGGCCTTGTACGAGGCCCTGGTGATCGACGAGTCGATGCCCACACCCCACACGATCTGACCGTCAACCGCGGCCTCCACATAGGCAGCGGCCTTCGCGTCGCGCCCCTGACTCATCGCGTGCTCAGAATAATCCAAGACGCGTACATCCAGATCAAAATCATGCAGGCCACTAACGAAGGCGTCGATAGGGCCGGTACCGATGGCAGCCACATCCACAGGCTCCCCAGAATCGAGCACAACCGCACGCAGCTCCACGCTGTCATCATCAAGGGAAACAACCTGAGAACTCTTGAGTTCAAAACGTCCCCACGGTTGCAGGCCCTCAGCCGCAGAATTGGGCAGGTATTCATCAGCGAAGATCGTCCACAGGTTAGCGGCGTTGATTTCGCCGCCAAAAGTATCGGTGTGACGCTGAACAATCCGCGAGAACTCCACTTGGAGGCGACGGGGCAAATCGAGGTTATGTGCCGCCGACATCAGGTAGGCGACGCCTCCCTTTCCGGACTGCGAATTCACGCGCACCACGGCCTCGTAAGAGCGGCCCACGTCATGCGGGTCAATCGGCAGGTAGGGCAGCTCCCATACAACCGCGTCCTCGTTGCCACCGGCAGCATCGACCAACTTCTGGCGCGCAGCAAAACCCTTCTTAATCGCATCTTGATGGGACCCAGAAAAGGACGTGTACACCAAATCGCCAACGTAAGGGGCTCGCACAGGCGTATCCATTTGGGTACAAAACTCGACTGTGCGGCGAATTTCATCCACGTCGGATAGGTCCACGCCCGGGTCGATACCTTGCGAAAACAGGTTCAACCCCAAAGTCAGCAAGTCCACATTGCCGGTACGCTCCCCCTGACCCAGCAAACACCCCTCAACACGATCAGCTCCTGCCAACAACGCCAGTTCAGCTGACGCAACACCCGTACCGCGGTCATTGTGCGGATGGACGGAGATCGCAATGTGTTCGCGTCGGCTCAGGTTGCGGCTCATGAACTCAATCTGGTCGGCGTACACATTCGGGGTGGCACGTTCAACCGTGGCCGGCAGGTTCAAGATGATTTCGCGCCCGTCCTCGGGCTGCCAAATATCCATGACCTTTTCGCAAATTTCCAGCGCAAAGTCTTGCTCTGTATCAACGAAAATTTCCGGAGAGTATTCGAAACCGAAAATCGTTTCTTCGCCAAGTCTCTTCTCCGCCTGGGCCATGACCTCGCGGGTACCGAACTCAGCCAGCTCAACAGTCTGAGTTTTGTCGTTGCCAAAAACGATATTGCGGAACACGGGAGCGGTCGCGTTATACAGGTGGACGGTGGCTCTGGGGAAGCCCACCATCGCTTCGACTGTGCGTTCGATAATCTCTGGGCGCGACTGGGTCAGAACCGACACGGTGACATCCTCGGGCACGGCCTCGTCCTCAATGAGGGAACGCACGAAGTCAAAGTCGGTCTGGGATGCGGCTGGGAAACCAATCTCGATTTCTTTGTAGCCCAGGCTCACCAGCAGGTCGAACATTTTGCGTTTACGTATCGGGTCCATCGGCTCAATGAGCGCCTGGTTGCCGTCACGCAGATCGGTAGACATCCAGCGCGGTGCGCGGGTAATGCGTTTGGACGGCCAGGTTCGATCCGGCAAATCGATAGGGTTGGTGTCAAGGAATGCGCGATATTTTGACGTGGGCATTCCAGAGCCGGTGGGAGTAGGAACGGTGTCTGTGGTTTTCACGAGTGAGTCCTCCGTGCGTTATGCGTGGATCCGAGGGGATTCGAGTCGGACACGCTCAATAAGCCGCGGCGGGGTTCCGACCCGTATCAGGCCCCGACGCGGCGAAGAAGCAGAAGCAGTCCCTGGCGCATACCTCACACTGTAATAGCCGAGGGCAAATCGACGATGTCAAAGAACGAATCGTGGGACACCGGCCCCGCGGGCGTGCCATCATCGAAGACATCTGAACGCACTGACAGACACCTAATTTTGAAAGCCAGGACCAGCGATGTTCCCAACAATGCTGACGATAACGCCCGCTCTTCACGCACTTTTCCCCACTTCGTTTACCCCCTCGACCACCGCGGTGGGAGGCAATGTCTTTTTGACAGCATTGGTTGGGCTTCTTCCTCTCATCGCTTTCTTCGTCCTCATGGGTGTCTTCAAAATCAAAACCCACTGGTGTTCTCTCATCGCTTTGGCCTTGGCTCTCATCATCGCTGTCGTCGGATTCCAGATGCCGGTCGGCATGTCGGTACTGTCGGCCACTCAAGGCGCCGCAATGGGCCTGATCCCCATCGTCTACATCATCATCGCAGCCGTTTGGCTTTATAACCTGACGGAAAAGTCTGGTCGGTCCACCGACCTCAAAGCGGTTTTTAACGTCATCGGCAAAGGCGATCAGCGGGCCCAGGCTCTCATCGTGGCTTTCTCCTTTTGCGGCCTTTTAGAGGGCCTGGCCGGATTCGGAGCTCCCGTCGCCATCTCGGGAGCCATGCTGCTGACCTTAGGAGTCAAGCCTCTCAAGGCTGCCATTGCAACGATTGTTGGTAATGCCATCAATGTTGGTTTCGGGGCGATGGCCATCCCCGTGACCACGGCAGGCAAACTTGGGGGCGTCGATCCACAGGTGGTCGCCATGAATATGGGCCATGTGACTTGGGTGTTCTGCCTGATCGTTCCCCTTATTGTTCTGCTGATTTTAGACGGGGTACGAGGCGTCACCCAACTGTGGCCGCTGGCCCTCGTTGCGGGAGTCGCATCAGCAGTCGGGCACTTCTTTACGCCATCCATCTCCTACGAATTAACCGCGGTAGTCGCATCTTTGCTGGGCCTAGCGGCCTGCTACCTGTTCCTCCTCGTATGGACTCCCAAGACTCCGCAGGAATATCGAACCCATGTGGACGAGGCCGACCGCCCCAACGCAGAACGAGTCACGCTGGCTCTGCTGCCTTATGTTCTGGTCGTGGTCATTATCGCCGTGACGAAACTGTGGAAGGTTGGCGTGGATTTAGCCGCAGCCCTTTCAGCCACCGACATTAAGGTGGGTTGGCCGGGCATCTACGGGCAGCTTTTAGACCAGCAGGGTGAACCGTCCTCCAGCGCTATCTACAACCTACAGACACTTTCCAACCCTGGGACTTGGATTTTCTTAACCGCAGCAATTGTTGCTGCCGTGTACGGGACCCACAGTTCGGGCGGGCGTTTCAAGACGTCGGTGGGAGAAATGTTCGCTGTCCTGCCCAGGACGATCTACAACCTACGGATGTCGATTCTGACCATTGCGTCGGTCATGGCTCTGGCTTTCGTCATGAATTTTTCGGGCCAGACCAGTGCGGTGGGTGCCGCCTTGGCGAGTGCCGGCGCGGCTTTCGCTTTCTTCTCCCCCATCCTGGGGTGGTTGGGCACGGCGGTTGCCGGTTCGGCGACGAGCGCTGGCGCCCTCTTTGCGAATCTGCAGGCCACGGCGGCTCAAGGGGCGGGACTGGATCCTCGGATTTTGCTTGCCGCTAACACAGTGGGCGGAGGCCTTGGCAAGATCGTGTCTCCGCAGAATCTGGCGATTGTGGCTGGGGCGGTCAACGAGCCGGGGACTGATGCGGAGATTTTGAAGAAGGCCGCACCCTATTCCCTTGGGCTTCTTCTCCTGTTGTGCGTGCTGATTCTGGCGGCTTCACAGGGTTGGTTGGGGGCGTATATGCCGGCGTGAAAGCTTGACCAAACCCATTGTTAACAACAAAAAACAAAATTGTCGTTAAGTAATAGGTCCCGCGCCACCGGCCTTGCACACGCCCAGCACACTGGATGAACTGGACACCAGACTGCGATTTTTCCTCAAAAAATCGGGGATAGTGACTCTCGCCCAGCGGCCTTTCCAATATGGCGCGACCTGGGACTTCCTTCCCGGTCGTAACCTGACAGAGCAGGTCCTGCTCGCAGATGAGAAGACCAGGAAAGGAACGCTGATGCGTATAGCTCTGTTCGCTACCTGTCTAGCTGACGCCATGTTTAGTCAAGCAGCTCAGGCAACGGTCGTCCTCCTCGAAAGACTCGGCCACGAAGTGGTGTTCCCAGAAGGCCAGGTGTGCTGCGGCCAGATGCACGCCAACACCGGCTACTTCGACAAAGCCGCAGAAATTACGCGCAATCACATCAAAACCTTCGAACCCGTTCTCGACGGGGAATGGGACGCCATCGTCACCCCTTCTGGTTCGTGCGCTGGGGCAGCTCGACATGAACAGCGCCTCGTCGCCGACCACGTCGGCGATACAGCCCTTGGCAAGCAGGTTGACCGAGTCGGCGCCCACACCTACGACCTGTCCGAACTCCTCGTCGACGTCCTGGGCGTGACCGACGTCGGTGCCTATTTCCCGCACACAGTCACCTACCACCCGACCTGCCATTCCATGCGTGTTGCCCACGTGGGAGACCGCCCGTACCGGCTACTGAAAGCAGTGGACAGTCTGACCTACGTGGAGCTTCCCGACGAAAAAGTCTGCTGCGGTTTTGGCGGCACCTTCTCGGTGAAGAACCCTGAAGTATCAACCGCGATGCTCGCGCAAAAGGTCTCCAACATTATGTCGACCCGAGCCGAAGTGATCTGTACGGGCGACTACTCCTGCCTGATGAATATCGGAGGCGGTTTAGCACGTATGCAGTCCGGCATCCGCATTATGCATTTGGCTGAGATCCTCGCTTCTACGAAAGAAGCCCCCTTCGTCGGCAATATTTCTTTTGCCCCTTCGAGCGCACAGGTGGTGTCCTGACATGTCGACTTTTCTGGGAATGCCCTCCCCCACTGTGATTCCGTCCTCGTCCGAAGTGCACACCGGCGGGTGGCGCACGGACGTTGAGATCCCCAGCGACACCCTGCGCTGGGGACCGACCTTCCGCGAGGGCGCGAAGAAAACCTTGGCGAACACGCAGATGCGCCGCAACTTAGGCCATGCGACCCGCACGATTCGAGACAAGCGACAGATGCGGGTCGACGAGATGCCCGATTGGGAGGCACTGCGTGACGCCGCCGAAGCCGTCAAATTTGAGGTTGCCTCGCGTCTGCCTGACCTCCTTGAAGAGTTTGAAGCCAATGTGACGGCTCGCGGTGGCATTGTCCACTGGGCGCGCAACGCTGCTGAAGCCAACCGCATCGTTGCCAGCATCATCAAGTCCAAAGGCGTTGACGATGTTGTCAAGGTCAAGTCCATGGCTACGCAGGAAACGAACCTCAACGAATATCTCAAAGATGAGGGCATTACTGCTCACGAAACTGACTTGGCCGAAATGATCGTCCAACTGGCTGATGACATGCCCTCCCATATCGTGGTGCCAGCCATCCACCGCAACCGTTCAGAAGTGCGCGGAATCTTCCTGGACCGGATGGAGGACGCTCCCGAGGACCTGTCTGATGATCCCGAAGAACTCGCGGGGGCCGCGCGCGCCCATCTGCGCAAGAAGTTCCTCCACGCCAAGGTTGCGGTGTCGGGAACGAATATGGGTGTTGCTGAGACGGGGACGGTGTCGATCTTCGAATCGGAAGGCAACGGGCGCATGTGCCTGACCTTGCCGGACACACTCATCACGCTGATGGGGATTGAAAAGCTCGTCCCCCGCTACCAGGACATTGAGATTTTCTCCCAGCTGTTGCCGCGCAGCGCAACGGGTGAACGGATGAACCCCTACACCTCGATGTGGACTGGGGTGACGCCAGGCGATGGGCCGCAAGAATTCCACCTGATCCTTATGGATAACGGTCGGACGAAAACACTGTGTGACCCGATTGGACGCCAAGCGCTGGCCTGCATCCGCTGCGGCTCGTGCATGAACATCTGTCCCGTCTACCAGCACACGTCGGGCCATGCTTACGGTTCGATCTACCCCGGGCCGATCGGCGCGATCCTCACACCCCAACTCACCCAGGGTTTGGCTGATGACGATCCGGTGCACACACTGCCTTTCGCTTCGTCTCTTTGCGGAGCCTGCGGGGAGGTTTGCCCCGTCAAGATTGACATTCCCACGATCCTCATCCATTTGCGTGCCCGTTCGGTGGACGTCAAACGCCGAGCTGTTCCTGACATCTGGGATTTGGCAATGAGTGCGACGACGCCAGCGATGAGTAATTCAAAAGTATGGGAGGCGGCCTCGCAGGCTGCCAAGGCTACCCGCTTGTTGGGCGCACGTTCGGGGCGCATCGGACATATCCCCCTTCCCGTTGTTGAAGGGTGGACGCAGTCGCGAGATGTCCCGGTCACGCCGCAGGAGACTTTCCGTCAGTGGTGGAATCGCACGCACCCGGATTCGGATGCTTCAGCTCCGCGCAGCGATGAGCCGGTTAAAGGAATCCCTTTGGCTGGGCCGCACGGAATGACGACCCGCACGAATGATGAGGAGGAGTGACGGTGGACGCGAAGACTGCGATTCTTCTGCGCGCAAAGGATGCGATTTCACGCTCCCAGCAGGGCCGCCCAATTCGCGAGGTTCCGCGCGAGTATATTCGCGTCGGCGAGCACGCCCCTGGGTCTGAACCGGTTGTGGAGGAGATGATCGAGAAGCTTGAGGATTACTCCGCGCAGGTTGCTGTAGCCCCAAGTGAAGACGAGATTGTCGAAGCGATCGACCGTTTTCTCACCGAAGCCAAGGCAGCGTCGGTTGTTGTCCCTTCGGGGCTTCCTGACGCGTATAAAGAAGCTGCTGGGCGCGGCGGGCGCACGGTTTATGAGGATTCGCGGCAGGACCCGATTCCGACGCTGGAGTTGGACAAGATTGACGCTGTGCTGACGTGTTCGCGCGTGTCTATCTCGATCTCGGGCACGATTTGTTTGGACGGCGAGCCTGACCAGGGGCGGCGAGCGATTTCGCTGGTACCGGACACTCATGTGGTGGTCATTGAGCGCGAGATGATTCAGCCGACTGTCCCGCAGGCGGTGGACGTCCTCGGACAGAATCCGACGCGGCCAACGACGTGGATTGCGGGCGGTAGCGCGACCTCGGACATTGAGTTGGTGCGGGTCAACGGCGTGCATGGGCCTCGCCAGTTGCGTGTCGTTATTGCTCATTGACGAGGGCGGGGCGTGTGCCTGGCGTTTAGCCGCCAAAAGGCGGGCGCGTTCGGGTTGGCCTGAAGGATCGTGCCTCCCAGCTGACGTGTTCCTGCCAAAACGCGGGCCGTCCTCGGGCTATCCCTAAACTGGACGTGCACACAACTAGCTATGGGAGGCCAACCACATGCTGAGCGTTGAGCACTTGGCGGACGCAGGAAACGCCGCTTTTATGGCGCGCCTGCTGCCCACCGTTGATCCGGCAACGATTCTGGGGGCCCGCACCCCTGCTTTACGCGCTTTTGCCAAGGATGTTTGGCGCTCGCGCAAGGACGAGGTCGACGCGTTCCTTGAGGCTGTTCCGCACGAGTTGTTCGACGAAAATATGCTCCATGGCCTCTTGGTGGCCCAGGAGGAGGACTTTGATACCTGTTTGGTACGGGTCGAAGAGTTTTTGCCGTATGTTGATAACTGGGCGGTCTGCGACTCAATGAATCCGAGGGCTTTGGCGGCAGATCTTGGGACGTTGGAGTCATATGCGCGCAGGTGGATGGCCGCGGAACATGTGTACACCAGACGTTTCGGCGTCGGGGTCATGATGGAGTATTTCCTTGGCGAGGCGTTTCGGCCAGAGTTTTTGGCCTTGGTGGCTGAGGCGCAGTGCGATGAATACTACGTACAGATGATGATCGCCTGGTACTTCGCGACCGCAGCGGTAAAACAGCCCAACGATGCTCTGCCTTGGCTGGTTGAGGATCGCTTGACTCCTCGGGTTCAGCGGATGGCGATCCAAAAGTGCGTTGAGTCGCGTCGCGTCCCGGACGAGGTGAAGGATCTGCTGCGCGAGGTCCGCGCTGGTATTGGCCGCGACTAGGCATCAAAGAGGCCGAATTAAGGCCGGGATATTGATGCCGGCGCCACTGTGGATGCGGGACCGTTGGCCAGCTCCGCGTCCATTCGCGGCCATGCACCAAGTACTACGTCAGACGATGCCCTGAGCGTTTGAGTGCCGTCTTGTGCACTACTTCGTGCACGCCGTTCGCCTTCTACTATCCAATGCCGGAAGGTCGGTTGTTCAACGAGGGCGGGATCGGCCTCGTCAGTGGTGGGCGATGTTAGGGAACTATTTTTGCGTTTACTGTTCTTTTACAAAACGTGTCAGTAGTGGTCGTCCTTGGGGATCAAGATAGGAATTAAGAAGCTCCACCGGATCCGCATCAATAATCCAAGAAAGTTGAACTAGGTTGGAATAGTTCCTTGCGGTTGCATACATCCGAATATCACGCTGCACCCCATCGGGCCCCACCAACGTACCTTCGCTATATCCATCCAACAGCACCGGCTCCCACCCAGGGCGAATACTGCCTAAATCAGACGGTAACCAAATAGGACGAGGACCAAAAGACGGAGCCAACTGACTCAAAAACCAATTAAACACCGGCACAGGATCAGGCGAACTAATATCAGCAAAACGCCGCTCATTACGCTCAACCGTCCCGTAACACCACCGCCCATCCTCAAACCACACATGAAACTTCAACGACGCATCAAGATAAAAACCCTCGCAGTCGACACAAAAGCCCAACGCCCCGCAGACTCAAAAAACCCAACAACCTCATCCATCCAACCCAACAGGCTTCGACACTCCCCTCAGAACTCCTCTTTATGCCCCATAAAGATTCATGTGCCGTTCGACGTAGCTCCTGGGAAAATGCGTGATCGGCAAATCCCAAGACTGCACAACGCTCCTATACGACTCCACAGCGGAACTGACCGCGACTTGGCAGCTAGAACCCTAGACGTCCCAACATCTTGGGATCGGACTGCCAATCTTTTGCTGTACGCACATGCAGGTCTAAGAAGATGCGGCGCCCCAACAATTCCTCGATTTGCTGCCGGGACTTCGTGCCAATGTCTTTGAGACGCGCCCCACGTTTGCCAATGATGATGGCTTTTTGGGAATCGCGTTCGACGTAAACATTGACGTGAACATCCAGTAGCGGCTCGCGGGTGTCACCTTCACGACGAGGGCGCTCAATAATCTCCTCAACCTGGACAGCCAGCGAATGCGGCAACTCGTCGCGCACGCCTTCAAGCGCGGCCTCGCGAATGAACTCGGCGATCAACGTATCTCGCGATTCGTCAGTGACGTCACCTGCGGGGTACAGCGGTGGCGATAACGGCACGTGGTCAACGAGGACGTCCTTGAGTGTCTCAATACCGTCACCATCAAAAGCAGAAACGGGAACAATCGCAGCGAAGTCACCCATCTGATCAATAGAGAGCAGGTGCTTCATCAGGCGCTCGCGCGACACAAGATCACACTTCGTGGCAACGGCGATCACGGGCCTGCGAACGTCACGAAGCTCGCGCGCAATGAACTGGTCCCCCGGCCCGACTCTCTGGTCGGCCGGCAGACAAAAGACCACGCAATCAACCTCGGCCAGCGCCTCACGCACCATGTCGTTGAGTCGTTTGCCCAACAGCGTGCGGGGCCTGTGATAGCCGGGCGTATCAACGAGGACGAGCTGGGACTTCTCCCCATGTACGATGCCACGAATATTGTGGCGTGTGGTCTCTGGACGCCCAGAGGTGATCGCAATCTTCTGGCCGACCAGCGCATTTGTCAGCGTCGACTTACCAACATTGGGGCGCCCCACAATGGAGATGAACCCCGCGCGGAAGTCTTCTGGATAGTCAGGCATCATCAGCCCCACACCAGCGTTGGCTTCGTCGCGTAAAGCCTGGACGTCAGTCATATGTTCGAAAGCATCAATGTCGATGTTGTCGACGTCCTCGATGCCTTCAAGGTCGTCGACCTCGATGTTTTCGTCGTCGAAGGCGTTGGGTCCGGCCTTGAGTTCTTCGTCGGAGGGAAAGTGCATGGTTACTTCTCCTTCGTTGGGCCTTCGGCGATTGCTTCGGCCTCGTCCGTTTGGTCTTCGATCTTGGAACACACGATGGTGCCGACCTGGCGGCGCCGACCTCGTGCCTCTTCAGCTGCCATGCGCACGCCGGCGGCCTCACCGACGGCACCGGGCAAAGGAACGCGGCCAATTGCCTTGGCCAGCAGGCCACCTACCGAATCCACATCCTCGTCCTCGATCTCAATGTTGAAGATTTCGCCCAATTCTGAAATGGGGAACCTCGAAGGCACCCTCCAGACGCCGGCCTGAATCTCTTCGGGCTCAACAACGTGGCGGTCGTGTTCGTCCGTTAGCTCGCCCACGACCTCTTCAATGAGATCTTCGAGGGTGACCAGGCCCGCGATGCCGCCGTATTCGTCGACGACGATAGCCATATGGAAATGTTCGGCCTGCATTTGTCGCAGGAGGTCATCGGCGGGCTTCATTTCGATGGTGAACTCGGCCGGACGCATCATCTGTTCGGCCGTCAGATCCAGGTCCGTACCGTACATGTCGAGGCGCTGCACCACATCCTTGAAGTAGAGGGTGCCTCGTACGTCGTCCACGTCGTCTCCCACTACGGGCACGCGTGAGAATCCTGAACGGACAAAGAGCCGCAGTGCTTTCGCTGCGGGCAGGTCTGCGTCCGCTGTGACCATGTCGGTTCGTGGGACCATGACTTCACGTACCAGCGTGTGTCCGAGGTCGAGGACGGAACGCAGCATCTCCCGATCCTCTTCTTCCAGGCCTTCTGTTTCACCGACCTCATCGACCATTTCACGCAGGTCATTTGCCATTTCGGCGCGGGCTTCGGCTTCAGTTTGAGCGGGCTGGGGCATACGACCTCGGATCGCTTCAACCAACGGATCAAAGACGCGCGTTGACGCGACCATCTTTGAGACCCAGGTGGCGCCAGCCAACCCGACTTTCTCAGGGTTGCGACTCCCCCACCTGGTGGGCAAGGTAGCAATGAAAAGGAATTGCAGAGCCGAAATCACAGCCAAGGCCAGTAATGCTGCTGCCCACCACGCCAGCCCCGTTCCAACAAACACCAGGGTCAGGCACACGGAATAGACAACTTGAAAGAAGGTACGAAAACCTCTGAGCGCCAAAGAAGAACGGACTCGATGTTCGAGCAGACCATACAGCGTGCGGCTGTGGCGCCTGTCCTCTTCGACAAGGTCCTCGGCTGCTGCCAGGGAGAGCCCTTGGAAAGCCACGTCGATTGCCTGTAGGACACTGGCCAATACGAGGGCCACGAGGCCAACGATGAGCAGTGCAATGACCGGAATGTCAATGATTTCAGCGGTTGATACAGTCATCGCGTCGCCAGGAAAGTCAGGAGGAGTTTGCGTTGCAGGTCAAACATTTCGGCGCGTTCGGCTTCTTCCTGGTGGTCGTATCCAAGCAGGTGAAGCATGCCGTGGGTGGCCAGAAGGAGCATTTCTTCCACGGTTGAATGTCCCGCGTCCCTCGCCTGTTTTTCCGCAACCTGCGGGCAGATACAGATGTCTCCCAGAGTACCCGTCGGCGTGGGATTGTCGGCGGTTCCGGGGCGAAGCTCATCCATAGGGAAACTCATGACGTCGGTGGGGCCGGGCAGGTCGAGCCAGCGGATATGCAGGTCCGTCATGGGTTCGGGGTCGATGAAGAGGATGTTGAGTTCAGCGTCGCTGGCCACGTGCATGGCGTCGAGGACGTAGTCGGCTAGGGCCGAGAACTCCGAGCAGTCGATCTGGTAGTCAGTTTCGTTAATGACCTCAGTCATGAGCGTTCCTCCCTGGATCGGTGCTGGGTTCTGGCGTGCGATCCGCCTCCTGCACGCATACGGCTTCGACCCGATTCGGCGCGGAGTCTGCGCCGTGCCTGGTCTTTTTCATCCCAGCGTGCATAGGCATCAATGATTTGGCCAACGAGTTCGTGGCGGACAACGTCAGCGCTGGTCAGGTGGCAAAACTCGATTCCGTCGATTCCATCCAGGATTCCTTGGATCACGGCCAAACCGGATTGCTGGGCTCCGGGAAGATCCACCTGCGAAATATCGCCGGTGACAACCACTTGGGAGTTAAAACCAAGCCTGGTGAGGAACATTTTCATCTGGTTGGCCGTGGTGTTTTGGGCCTCGTCCAAAATAATGAAGGAATCGTTGAGTGTGCGCCCTCGCATATACGCCAAAGGCGCGACTTCGATGGTGCCCGCGGCCATGAGTTTGGGTAAGGCTTCAGCGTCGAGCATGTCTTTGAGGGCGTCATAGAGGGGACGCAGATACGGGTCGATCTTGTCGGTTAATGAGCCGGGCAGGAAGCCCAAGTTTTCGCCTGCTTCGACGGCTGGGCGAGTTAAAACAATGCGGCGCACCTGGCCAGAAAGGAGCCGTTGGACTGCCTGAGCCATCGCTAAATAGGTTTTACCCGTACCTGCCGGGCCGATCCCAAAGACCACGGTGGAGCGGTCAATAGCGTCGACGTAGTCTTTTTGCCCGGCAGACTTGGGTCGGATCGACCGGCCTCGAACAGACAAAATTTCGTCGGAGGCCGCAGACGCGAGGGCGGTCGCAGTCAGCAAACCTACAGCGTGTTCAACGGCCGCAGCATCCAGGGGTTGGCCGCGTTTAGCCAAGGAGATCAGTTCTTCAAGGAGCTGGGCCGCAGTATCAATATCGTGCTGGCTACCCGTGAGGGTGATTTCGCGTCCAACTACTACGATGCGCATGTGCGCGAAGCCGCGTTCGACGGCGCGCAACACCTGGTCGGATGTCCCCAGCACCATGATCGGATCGAGGTCAGCAGGAATGACGACGCGACGGCTGGTCGCGATGAGGTTTTGGGCGGTGGGCTCACTCATGTGTTAAGGCTGTGCTCCTTGATTTATCGGCTGGAGTCAGTCTACCCGCGGATCGTGGATACTGGTTGGGTGCGCAGCCTCGAAGACCTCATTGCCTCTCCACCAGACCTGCCGGTCGTGTCTGCGCTGCCCGCCATTATCGACGCTGGAGTGCCGGGTCTTGCAAGCGTGGTCACTGCCCCACCGGGCACAGGAAAAACAACGCTGCTCCCGCCGGCTCTGACTGTGGGTTTAGCTGAGGCCGGTGCCGCCGGCAAGGTCCTGGTGACCCAGCCTCGCCGTGTGGCTGTGCGCGCAGCTGCCCGGCGAATCGCCTCCCTGCTGGGAGAAAAGGTTGGCGGCCAAGTCGGCTACACGGTGCGGGGAGACTCCCAGACATCTCGGGCAACCCGCGTTGAAATGGTGACTCCAGGCATCCTGTTGCGCCGCCTCCAGTCTGACCCCGAGCTGCCGGGGGTGTGCGGCGTCGTCCTCGACGAGTTCCACGAACGCGACCTCGACACGGACCTGGCTTTGGCTTTCCTACTAGATGTGCGCTCCACTGTGCGCGAAGACCTCACCCTGTCTTTAACGTCCGCCACCTTGGAAGCCGACCGAACCTCGGCTCTGCTAGCCCAAGCCATCGGTGAAAAACCCGCCACCATCAACATTCCGGGGGTCGCGCATCCGCTAGATATTCGTTGGGCGCCACCTGCGCGGGGCATGGAGGCGCTCGGGCCGGTTGGGCCGGATCGAATCGGGGTGCGACGCGAGTTCCTGGGCCATATTGCCCGAACAATCATGGACGCGTTGGACTCTACTGACGGCGACATTCTGGTGTTCTTACCTGGCGTTGGCGAGATTGAAAGTGTGCGGGCTTTGCTGGGCTCGCCCGATGGCGCTGATGTGCGGGTCCTCCACGGGGCGCTGCCTGCCCGAGACCAAGACGAGGTCCTCTCCCCCGGCTCGCGGCGGCGCATCGTCTTGTCGACTTCCATTGCCGAATCGTCATTAACTGTCCCCGGAGTGCGCGTGGTCATCGACTCCGGTTTAGCCAGGGAGCCGCGATTGGATGCGGGGCGGGCAGTCACCAGATTAGCGACGGTTCCAGCGTCGAGGGCGCGCCTCGAACAACGCGCAGGCCGCGCCGCCCGTCTGGGAGCAGGCGTGGCAATCCGCCTGATGGACGAGGTCGAGTGGGCGCGGCGTCCCTCTCAATCCGCTCCCGGCATCGCAGTAGAAGACCTTACGGACGCTCGCCTGCAGGCAGCCGTGTGGGGGAATGCTGATATGGCATCCCTTGCCCTGCTCGACGCTCCGCCAGTCGGTTCGCTGGAAGCAGCCGGTGGGCGTCTGCGTTCCTTGGGGGCGATTGACGAGGTCGGGGCCCCTACCGCGATGGGACGCGAACTGGCCAGATTCCCCCTTGACCCGCCGCTGGGACGCGCCCTCGTTGACTCTGCGCCCCAGATAGGTCGAGAACGGGCAGCACGCTATGTTGCGTTGCTCAGCGAAGACCCGCGAGTGCCCGCAGCAGACCTGGCCGCTTTTGAACGTCGTCTCTCATCCTCATCAGACCACGGGCTCAAGACTCGTGTGCGCGACCAGAGTGCACGCCTACTCTCCTTGGTCTCTGACACGATTGCGGCTACCCAGGTTGGGGACTCGTCTCTTTCACACGAGGACGCCCTCGCCCTCGTGGTCGCACTGGCCAGGCCCGAATGGATCGCGCGCAAACGCCCGGATTCGCCTGCCTACCTGCTGGCCAACGGTCTAGGTGCCCAACTTCCTGCAAACTCGCCATTGGAAGGCGAAGAATGGCTCGCTGTAGCAGGCATTGACCGAAGCGGCACCTCTCGCCAAGCACGGATTCTGTCCGCTGTACCCATATCGCCAGATGACGCCCTTCGTGCCGCCGCCCCACTGCGCTCCTGTCATGTGACGATATCTCTGCAAGGGGACAAAATTCGTGCTTTCGAATCGGAGAACCTGGGAGCCATCGAGCTCAGCACTCGCCCCACAGATTCCATTGATGAGGCACAAGCCTTCGACATTGTCACTCAAGGCCTATCAAAGCAGGGACTAGCCAGTCTTGGATGGAATGATGCAGCAACGAACCTGCGGGCCCGCATGTCGGCGTTGCATCAGGCGATTGGAGCTCCCTGGCCGGATGTCTCTGACGAAGCGCTCATCAAACGGGCCGACGAATGGCTTGCACCTCATACTTTGAAGTTGGCGCAAGGGACGCCCCTCAGCCAAATTTCCATGCTCGATGCGCTGCGGGCGCTACTGCCGTGGCCTGATGCGGCACGTTTGGATGAACTCGCTCCAGAGTCATTGGAAATCCCCGCTGGCGGACTTAAGAAAATTGACTGGTCCACGGGAACGCCCATCCTGACTTTGCGGGTTCAGCAGGCATTCGGGTGGGTCGATACCCCAGTTCTTGCCGACGGGCGGCTGCCGCTGCTGCTGCATCTGACGGATCCTGCGGGACGGCCCGCTGCAGTAACCTCAGATCTGCGTTCCTTCTGGTCTGGGCCCTACCAGGATGTGCGGTCCCAGTTGCGTGGGCGCTACCCCAAGCATCCGTGGCCCGAAGATCCTGTGACGGCCCAACCGACCTCGCGGGCCAAGCCTCGAGTGCGATGATGGCGGAATAACCCGCCGCCTACGCGCGTTGAACCTGACGTTGTCGTCATTTCACCACCATGAAGGAACTCATGCCTGAATTAGTTGCGCACAGCGCGCCCGTCGCCACCCACTCCTACGATCTCATTGTTATTGGCGGCGGTAAAGCCGGAAAATCGCTTGCCATGAACCGAGCGGCCGCAGGTTGGCGCGTCGCCATGATTGAGCGTCAATACATTGGTGGCACGTGCATCAATGTCGCGTGCATCCCCACAAAAACCTTGGTGACCTCAGCTCGCCGTTTACTTGAAGCTCAGTCGAATGACGAGTACGGCGTCGTAGGTACTGACACTGCCCGCATTGATCTTGCCGGGCTGCGTGAGCGCAAAGAGGGCGTCGTTGGGGCAATGGTCGGGGCTCATGAAAAGATGTTCGCCGCCGACGGACTCGACTTTATGCGAGGCAATGCACGTCTGGAATCGGATCGCTGGGTTAGCGTCGACCTCGAGGACGGTTCCCACAGGCGTATTCACGCAGAGCGGATCCTACTCAACGTCGGTTCGCGCCCAAGCTTGCCGCCTATTGAAGGCCTGTCCGAGGTCGGTGCTTGGACCAATGAGGACATTCTTCGCCTCGAATCTTTGCCGAAGTCCTTGGCGATTATCGGAGGAGGCTATATCGGGGTCGAGTTTGCCTCCATGATGTCGATTTTCGGTGTCGATGTCACCGTCATTTCTTCTTCGGATCACGTGTTGCCCCGCGAGGATGCTGACATTGCTGGGGTCGTCGAGGACGGCCTGGCATCTCAAGGTGTGACTATTGTGCACGGCGTGCGCGCCGAATCCGTGAGCCGGAAGAATAACCAGACCACCGTGGTGCTCTCAGATGGATCAAGTGTGACGGCAGACGAGTTGCTCGTTGCCACGGGCCGCACGCCCAACACCGATGGACTTGGTTTAGAAGAGGCGGGAGTGTCCGTCGATGATCGCGGTTTCATCATCGTGAACGAGCATCTTCGGACCAGTGTCGAGGGCGTGTGGGCGGCTGGCGACGCCGCGGGTTCACCCATGTTCACTCACGCTTCGTGGAATGATTTCCGGGTGATCCGCGCCCAATTCGAGGGCGCTGACCTGTCTGATCCGCAGGCGACGACCCGAGGCCGCCTCATCCCCTATTCGGTGTTTACCACTCCCGAATTGGCGCGCATCGGATTGTCTGAAGAAGACGCCCACGCAGAGGGTCACGATGTTCTGGTCGCCTCGATTCCAGTAGCGCAGGTTCCTCGGGCAAAAACCTTGGGGCATACCGAAGGAGTCTGGAAAGCAGTCGTGGATGCTCAGACTCATCGGATTTTGGGCATGACCCTGGTGGGTCCTGAATCTAGCGAAGTCATTTCAGTTGTCCAGGTTGCGATGGCAGCGCAGATGACCGCGCAGCAGTTGCGTTACCTACCCTTTTCTCACCCCACCATGGCCGAAGGCCTGCAGATCCTCTTGGATCAGTTCAAGTTCTAACGTCAAGCAAATATGCTCTACCGGCATTGCCGGTAGAGCATATTTTTTATCCGAGTCAATATGTCTCAGTCGTCGTTGGATTCGCCGCGTTCTTCCATATCTTCGAGGGTCTGCGGGAAGGAGAAGACGGCAGGATCGCCGCCAACGCGCCCGTCCTCGCGGTGCATGGAATCCAGGGCTGCGAAGTCTTCTTCAGACAGTTCAACGGTGGCTGCAGCGAGGTTTTCAGCCATACGCTCACGATGAGTGGACTTGGGGATGACGACGTGGCCGGCGGCCACGTGCCACGCCAAAACAGCTTGGGCTGGGGTCACACCAAGCTTCTCCGCGATACCAAGCACGGTCGGATCACGCAGGTCTGCCCCCTGGCCAAGTGGAGAGTATGCCTCGACGACGACTCCGAGTTCGCGGCATAGGTCACGCAGTTCTGGTCGATGGAATAAAGGATGCGCTTCAATCTGGTTGACTGCAGGAGCTTCGCCAGAAACATCAACGAGTCGACGCAGGTGTTCGGGGAGGAAGTTTGAGACGCCAATGGACGTTGCTAAGCCCTCATCACGGATCTCCTGAAGGATTTCCCAAGTTTCGAGGTAGAGGTCGGCTGATGGCACAGGCCAATGGATGAGGTACAGGTCGACACGATCTAATCCGAGGGCGTCCAAGGACCGGTTGAAGGCCTCGCGGGCGCGCACCTTGCCTTGATCGTAGTTGCGTAGCTTTGTGGTCACGAAGACCTCGTCGCGTGCCAGATCGGATGCGCGCACAGCTTGACCAACGCCAGCTTCGTTGTAGTACCCGGCGGCGGTGTCGATGTGGCGGTATCCCACTTCGAGGGCTTCTTCAACGGCCTTTTGGGTATCAGCCGGGGGAATTTGGAAAGTTCCGAAACCGACTTGAGGGATTCGGGTTCCAGAGTTGAGATCAATGTAGGCAGAGGTGTTTGTATTCATGTAACCAGCCTAATACCGATCGTTATTAAACAAAAGGGCTGGCGGTAATTCACCTGAAGGTGAATTACCGCCAGCCCTCGTCCGACAAGATCAGTGGTTTCGATGAGCCTTCACAGCCAGACCTGCCACTGAACACAAAGTGATCCCAGCCAGAAGCAGGGCTGTTGCCAATCCAACCACACCAGACTGAACACCGGTGCTAGCCAACTGTGAAGAAGCACCTTTCTTCTTAGCAACGGCCTTGCTTTCTCCAGTCAGATTTGAATTGACAGTATCCGCCTGGGCATCAGAAACCGCAGGGGTGACGGCAGGCTGGGCGGGCTTGACTGTGAACGCCGTGCTCGCAGTTACGTCATCGTCAGCTCGCTCATCGTTGTTACGACCGTAGGCAGCAATCTCAACAGTAAATCCAGTCGGATCAACAGCTTCGAAGGTCAACTGGTCCGAAGTCAGCACGAGCATTCCACCGAAGGAACCATCAGCTGTACCTTCAAGCCCACCAAAGTTGGCTAGCCCAGGAATGGAAACAGTCGCAGCTGTCACCGGTCCAGCTACAGTGACCCGAATATATCCCTGACCAGTGAGTTCAGCTCCTTCGAGAGGCTGCCAATTCTGTCCGTCGGTCGAATACTCAACCGCCGTGACTGTGGGCTTCGGCTGGTCCTTGAGCACCGCTGCCAATGCATTCACGAGGCCAGCTCCGCGGTATTCCTTACCTGCATCCTGAGCCGGATCCGCAAGACGCGAGTACAGCTCACCAGCTTGCTTTTTCATCAAATTAGCCAGCTCTGAAGGTGTCACATCAGGGTGGATCGCTTTGAGAAGAGCAGCGACACCAGCCGCATGCGGTGAGGCCATGGAGGTGCCCGACAGGTTTGCGTACTGGACGCGGTACCCATTGGGAATAGTGGAATAGATGGCTGAGCCGGGTGCTGCAATATCAACCGAGTTTACGCCGTAGTTTGAGAAGTCAGAACGTTCTAAGACGGCTGTGGCCGGGTCAGCGTTTGCGGGTAGGGCGACGGCAGACACCGACAGGATACCGGGAAGCATCGACGGCATGTCGATGCCGTTGGTGACATCGCGCCCAGTGATATGGGTATTGGTGTCGTTGGGAGAGCCATCATCGATAGTGGGGTTGTCATGATCGGCATCAGAATTGCCTTCGGCACCGAAGTTCACAACGCCGTTGTCGGTCGAGTACTGAACGGCGCGACGAACAGCCTCGTAACCAGCGGCCTGGGAAGACTCAGTGGGAACCCAGTATTCCCACGGATCGACGTAGTACGAGTTATTGGTGATATCGATACCGTGAGTGGTAACCCAGTCAAATCCACAGACAACGTATTCGGGATAGAACATGCCGTCAGCGTTCGATACCTTGACTGCTGCCAAGGTTGCTGACGGCGCGACGCCATCAACACCAATCCCATTGTGGGCAGCGGCGATGGTACCGGCAACGTGAGTGCCATGGTAGTGGTCATCGGCCCATGCAGAAGGGGCTGTGTTGGGTAGACCATTGACCTGGCAGCCGACAGACTTCGATGCGTCAACCTGGGCAGCGAGATCTTCATGAGTAGCGTCAATACCGGTGTCGAGGACGGCAACGGTCACCGCTTCGAGGGGCACGTCAACTTTCTGAGCCTCGAGAGCACCGATTGCTGTCAAACCCCAGGCTAAGTCACTGCCGGGGTCCGGAGTGAAATCGTCGAGCTGACTGGTGACGGCAAGCCCAACTTCGAGGTCGGCCTCGCGAGCTGCAGCCACAGGATCGACGCCAGGTGCCACGACCTCGTCGCCACTAATGACGGTACCTCGCGTGGGGCCGATGGAGTGGAGATTGACCGAACCGGAAAGCTGCGCTGCAAGCTTGCTGGCGAAGTCCCCCTGGGCTGCCTGGACGAAGAAGGTCGAGAACGACGAATATTGCGCGAGAGGTACAGCTCCCAGACTCTGCGCTGCAGCGACTGCAGCGTTGAGGGAAGCTTGTGAAGACCCTTCGGCAAGATTGACGGCATAGTTGCGCGGCACACCGTTTTCAACGTCAGAAGTTCCATTGACAAGGAAGTTACGCGAGACAATCGGGTCGGCACCATACGCGGCAGGGGCGACGACGGTCCCGGCTGCGAGGAGGCCGCAGGAGATCGCCAGTGCGCTCCCCACCCGGAGATGGCGGGAGACGTGGTTCATGAGTTTTCCCTTACTCTCACTGTTTGAGGACGTGCCCATTGGCCAACAATGGGACTGTTTCTGTTTTACTCACTGAGAGGATTGTGGACGACAACCATCCACATCTTGGGAATTTCTTTACTCAATAAAGGTTTGCACTTGAGCTACTGAGTCATAATCACAGGCACCAGATTCCAAAAAGGCAGCTTGCTATGCCAGGCAGAGTCATTACACGATACCTCGACTGGTTTTATTTCAGCCCCTCATCCGTTGCTAAAAGATCCTCAATCGTTTGTGGACGGATGATCCAACGCGCAGCCCCACCTTGAGCCAACACAACACCAGGTTTTGTCAGCATGTTGTAGTTCGACGACATCGAGTAGCCATAAGCACCCGTTGCCGGCACCGCTAACAAATCCCCTTGACGAATATCGCCGGGCAGATCAACATCATGAATGACAATGTCACCACTTTCGCAGTGCTTGCCAACGATTCGGCACCGAACGGATCCAGCTCCCTCGAAATCAGGAAGCCGATTCGCTAGTGTCGCCGTGTACTGAGCCCCATACAACGCAGGCCGAATATTGTCGGACATACCGCCATCAATCGCAATGTAGCGGCGAACTCGACCACCCGGCAGGCCAACGTCTTTTATGACACCCACCCGATACACGGTCACCATGGCTGGACCGGCGATGGAACGTCCCGGTTCCACCGACACATGAGGAATAGGCAGATCTCGCTCTTGGCAGGTCTGACGCACCTGAGCTGCCAAGGCTCGGGCGACTTCAACCGGCGGCGTGGGAACCTCATCATCGCCCGTGTAGGCGATCCCCACACCGCCTCCAAGGTCAATAGCACCAACGGCGACTCCCAGATCGTCACGCAGGCGAGCAGCAAATTCGAGGACGATACGCGCAGCCTCGACAAAGGCCTGCGTCCCCACAATTTGAGAACCGATATGACTGTGTAGACCCAGAAACTCCAGGTGGTCGGCTTCGCGAATCGCACGGACAACTTCAAGTGCCTGGCCGTCAGCCAAAGAGACTCCGAACTTCTGGTCCTCATGGGCCGTTGCAATGTACTCGTTTCCACCCGCGTGAATACCAGACTTCAAACGCACCATCACAGGAGCGGTGACTCCCATACGACCCGCGATGCGCTCAATCTGGGCGACCTCGTCCATCGAATCAATGAAGATTCGGTGAATCCCAGCCTGCAAAGCCAAAACGATTTCATCATCCAGTTTGTTATTTCCATGCAAGCCGATGAGCGCGGGGTCAACTCCGGCCCGCAGAGCCAGCGTCATCTCACCCAACGAAGCGGTATCGACCCCCATCCCCTCAGATACCACGGTGCGCGCCACATCCGACGATAAGAAAGCTTTGCCAGCGTAGAAGGCGTCGCCCCCGCTCATCCCGTATCCGTCCCAGAACTCCTCAGCCATTGCCGAGGACCACACTCGTGCGCGTCCTGCAAGATCGTCATGATCGAGGACGAATGCGGGGGTGGCGAAGTCCTGCGCAATCACAGTCAGGGGCACTCCCCCAATTTCCAGGACTCCATCCTCATTGCGACGCGTTGTCCACGGCCACAGATCTGGTCGTTCGCTCGGTTCTGGACACACCAGGGAGCCTACGGGAAGAGAATCAGCGGGGTTGCGCTCCTCGGACACGCTTACATCCTTTCCGGAGCGGCAACGCCCAGCAGGCCCAGGCCCGTGCGCAGCACCTGGGTGACGGCATCATTGAGCCACAGGCGCGCCACGTGTCCTGTCTCAACTGGGTCGTCTCCACGTGGGGTGACGCGACATTGGCCGTACCAGGCGTGATAGGCGGCAGCCAGGGACTCGAGGTAACGAGCCACGCGGTGAGGTTCGCGCAACTCGGCGGCTTGAGCGATCTGTGCGGGGAACTGCGCCAAAACACCCAGAAGGTCCGCATCGGCTGGGGTGTCCAGAGCTCCCGGGTCAAATCCGCTGTCGCGCGTCACCCCGTGCTCGGCAGCATTGCGCGCTACGTTGCAAGTTCGGGCGTGGGCATATTGGACGTAGTAGACGGGATTTTCGTTTGTGTGCTGGGTCAGCAGATCCAAGTCAATGTCGAGGTTGGAATCCATCGAGACTCGCACGAGGGCGTAGCGCGCCGCATCCACGCCCACAGCATCCACGAGGTCATCCAAAGTGACGATGGTGCCTGCCCGCTTGGACATGCGAACCGGCTGTCCGTTCTTGACAAGATTGACCATCTGGCCGATGAGTATCTGCATGTTTGCGCCAGGTTCATCACCGAAGGCCTCGCACATGGCCATCATTCGGCCAATGTAGCCGTGGTGGTCGGCGCCCAGAAGGTAGATCGCCGCGTCTGCACCACGCTTGCGCTTGTCCAGGTAGTAGGCGACGTCTCCGGCAAAGTAGGCTGCCTGGCCATCGGACTTAATGAGGACGCGGTCTTTGTCGTCGCCGTATTTCGTGGTGCGCAACCAGATGGCGCCGTCCTCGTCAAAGACTTCGCCGCGCTGACGCAGAACGTCAATCGCGGCGGCGACTGCGCCGGATTCGTGCAGGGAGTCTTCGTGGAAAAAGACGTCGAACTCGGAACGGAAGTCGGCCAGGCGCTGCTTGATTTCGGCGAACATCAGCTCCACGCCGCGAGCGCGGAAGGCTTCAATGGCGTCGGCCTCGTCCAAGGTGATGGGGTCGGGTTGGCCCGCTGCTTGAGCGTCGGCGCGAACCTGGGCGGCAATATCACCGATGTATTGGCCGCCGTAGCCATCCTCGGGAGCTTCGCGCCCCATTGCCCTGGCGTACAAGGAGTTGGCGAAGCGGTCAATCTGTGAGCCGTGGTCGTTGAAGTAGTACTCACGGGTCACGGTAGCGCCCGAGGCCACCATCAGGCGGGATAGAGAGTCGCCTACTGCTGCCCAGCGCGCGCCGCCCAAGTGGACAGGCCCGGTCGGGTTAGCCGAAACGTATTCGAGGTTGATGTGCGTGCCTGCAAGGGAAGGGTTGGTTCCGTAGGTTTCGCCCGCGGTGACAATTGTGCGGGCAAGCTCACCGGCGGAGGCTGCGGCCAGACGAATGTTAATGAATCCGGGGCCTGCGACCTCAACGGAATCGATTCCTTCGTTAGCGCTCAGCTCATCTACCAGGACCTGCGCGAAGTCACGCGGAGCCATGGAGGCTTTCTTTGCCAGCTGCATCGCAACGTTGGTTGCCCAGTCGCCGTTGTCACGGTTACGAGGGCGTTCAACCTTGACGGCCTCGGGGATGTCATCGGCGGACAGGGATAGGCGCGAGTCGTTGGCTGCTGCTACGAGGGCGTCACGGATCAGGAGTGCAAGTTCTTCTGGAGTCACGTACTCAAGCCTAAAGGTCTAGGCCCCAGGGCCGCGAACTCCCAGGGGGATCATCTCATCACAGCACAAGGGGCAGCCTCGTCAATGAGACCGCCCCTTGCATGAACTATTTGAAGCCATCAGGCCTTGGTACGTTCCTCGTAGGCTCCCATGAGGTCGATACGACGTTGGTGGCGCTCGTCCTGGCTAAAGGGGGTTTCCAAGAAGGCATCGATGAGGGCGAAGATCTCGTCGACGCTGTGTTGGCGAGCACCCACCGAAATGACGTTGGCGTCATTGTGCTCGCGAGCCAGGCGTGCTGTTGCATCGTTCCAGACGAGGGCAGCACGCACTCCCTTGACACAGTTGGCTGCCATCTGTTCGCCGTTGCCAGAACCACCGATGACAATGCCGAGTGAGCCCGGTTCAGCTACGACGGCCTCAGCTGCTTCAATGCAGAACGGCGGGTAGTCGTCGAGGGAGTCGTACTCGTGCGCACCGTGGTCGACGACGTCGTAGCCCTTGTCTGTTAGGTACTCGACGACTGCATTCTTGAGTTCGAAGCCGGCGTGATCGGTGCCGATATGGACTCGCATGGAACCCTCCCTTGGGTTGTATGGTGATTCAACACTCCAAGTATGGCACCGGTCACGACTTCTGGTCATCTCTGCCCAGAACAGGCCGAGCGCAGGCTATGGGCGAGCGAAGGGAAGGCTCTCGGTTCACTGACTATGCGATAGCGCTGCTAGACTCTGGGCGTTGGCCCCGATAGCTCAGTGGATAGAGCGTTCGCCTCCGGAGCGAAAGGTCGCAGGTTCGAATCCTGTTCGGGGCACCCTTTCTTAATGCGGGACTTCCGTCCGTGACCAGACCGTATTGCGCCTTACTTTTGCAAAGTTGTCGCCGTCAATCAGCCCTAGCAACTGGACGGCAGACAAAAATACGGGCGTATTGTTAACAATGTCAGCGTCAACGCCCCCGTGATTTTCGAGGACGCCGCACCAAGCAATTTTGAGAAGAGAATCATGACGTACCAATGGTGGTGTCTCATCCCCTTCATCGCGATGCTCGGCTGCATCGCCGTACTACCAATCGTCCCAGCAACAGCACACTGGTGGGAAAAACGCTCCAGCCAAATGCTCATCGCCTTGGCGTTAGGCATCCCCACAACCATCTGGATGTGGATAATGACAGGACCCGAGTCCTTCATCGGCACCGCCATTGAGTACATTCAGTTCATTGCTTTGCTTTTCGCACTCTTTGCCGTCGCCGGTGGCATTCACCTCGAAGGCGACATCGAGGCCACACCACGCAACAACACGATTTTCTTGGGAATCGGCGGCCTCTTGGCCTCATTCATCGGAACCACAGGGGCCGCGATGCTCCTGATCCGCCCAATTTTGGCAACCAATAAAGAACGCACCCACCGCGTCCACACGGTGATCTTCACAATCCTCATTGTTGCTAACTGCGGAGGCCTGCTCACTCCCCTGGGCGACCCACCGTTATTCCTCGGTTTCCTCCACGGAGTCCCCTTCACTTGGACGCTGGGACTGTGGAAGGAGTGGTTGTTCGTCCTCGCTATGCTGCTTTTGACCTACTATTCCATCGACCGCGTGCGTTACGCCAGCGAAGACACAGCTTCCCTTGTTCGTGACAAAACTGAGATCAAGCCGCTGCGTCTCAAGGGCGCTGCCAACCTATTCCTCTTCGCTGTCATCATCTGCGCCGTTGCCCTGATCCCCTCCATGGATGCTGAGTTCATTGAAGCTGGCCATGCCACCTTCAAAGACATGATCCCGTGGCGCGAGATCGTCATGGTCGCGGCAGCACTGACCTCCTACTTCCTGGGTGATAAGACCGTGCGTTTCAAAGACAATGCCTTTACTTGGGGTCCCATTGCCGAGGTCGCCACACTCTTCATCGGCATCTTTGCGACCATGGCACCGGCTCTACGTTTCCTTGAGCAAGTCGCGCCCTCGCTGCCACTGACCCGCATGACTTTCTTCATTTTCACCGGCGGCCTGTCATCAATCTTGGACAATGCCCCGACCTATATGACCTTCTTCGAGATGGCCAAAGCCCTTGGCGGAGACGGACCAATGGTGGCAGCGACCGGCGTACCGGAGATGTACCTGATCCCCATTTCCCTGGGAGCCGTACTGTGCGGCGCAATCACCTACATTGGCAACGGCCCGAACTTCATGGTCAAGTCGGTTGCCGAAGCAGACGGCGTGGATATGCCTTCCTTCGGCCACTACATCGTCCACACCTTCACGTTATTAGTCCCAGTGTTGGCAGCCATGGCCCTGACCTTTATTGCCAAGGCCGCGTGGTTGCAGATCCTAGGATGGGTACTCACAGCCGTCCTCGTCGGCCTTGCTGTACACCGAATGATGCGAGCGCATCGAGCCGAGGGCGCAGCGGGCTTTAGCGGCCAAGAGTAAACACCAGCCAGATGCCGGTAGTGGTCACTCCCTTGTCGGGCAACGCTTAATACACAGGCTGGCTTAGTCGCGAGGACGCTGTCCTTGGCGTTGCTGGGTTGGCGCCAAGGGAGGCTCCCACAGGCCGCGGGCTTGGAGCAGATCGCGCACCATCTGCGGGCGGTTCGTGACAATGCCATCCACACCTAGCTCAACCAAACGCACGACCTCGTCGGCCTCGTCAATTGTCCATGCGTGAACGGCCAGACCAGCGGTGTGCGCTGCAGCGACGAAACGCTGATCTATCACGGTCACAGGCCCGTAGGTGGCAGGAACCTGAGCTGCAATCGCCCCTTGACGAGGCCCCGGGATACGCCAGAAGGCCGGAGATGTTGCAGTCTTTGCACAGGCCACCAGTCGACACACAGCGTCGATGCCCAAAGACGTGGCAACGCCCGTTGCCATTGCTGCGCGAATCGTGCGTAGTCGAGGCTCAGAAAAAGAGGCCAACAAAACTCGATCTGCGGCGTTGTGTTGGTTAATCACCTGCATGAGAGGACCCTCAACACCCGCGCTCTTGGCGTCGATATTGAAATACATATCGGGGAAGGCTTCTAACGCCTCGTCCAGGAGCATCATTGCTTCGCCGGCTTCATTGTGCAGATCGCTCAGTTCACGCCACGTGAATCGGCGGATCTCACCAGTGGCGTTGTAGCAGCGATCCAGGGTCTCATCGTGGCTAATCACCACTTTGCCGTCGGCACTCAAGTGCACGTCAGTTTCAATGTGGCGCAGGCCCAAACTGCGGGTGTGTTCGAAGGCAGCCCGAGTGTTCTCGACGGCTTCCAGCCCTCCCCCACGGTGAGCCAAGATGATCGGGCCTGCGGCCTGAGTCACCGGCATCATGCGCAGGCTTCTTCCCCAATGTGAATGGCGCCGTGATCTTGCATCCACGCTTGGGGATCAACGGGTTGATCCTGTTCGTCGTGGATTTCAAAGTGCAGGTGGGGCCCTGTGGACCAGCCGTTGGAACCAACAGCACCAATCCTCTGCCCGGCGCTCACTTCATCGCCCTGGGCAACGAGAATCTGATCAATGTACTGGTGCAAGTACAGTGAGTAGAAGACGGTTCCATCCTCTCCCTCATGTCGAATTTTGACGAGGGCACCCGACCGCGAATTTTCAGAAACCTCAACGACCCGACCTGAATACACCGAATACAGTGGCTCACCCATCGCCGCGGAATGATCGACGCCTTCATGCATGAGCAGCTGACCGGTAATCGGCGAGACCCTCATTCCAAAGGGAGAGACCACCGAGTAGGCCCCCTGGGCGATGGGCCAGTACAGCGTCCCCACCTCGGCTTTGACTTCGGTGGCTCCATTAGCCACGCCCGACAGGCACTGGTCGACCACAATGGGGGCTCGGCCTCGTGCGCGAGAAGCTGCCGTCGCAGAACCACCCAAATCAGCTTGCTCGATGGCCGACGTTTGATCAGTCACCCACGTACTGGCTCCCAGGGGTGCTCCCATGGCACGAACGGGAAGAGCAACCGAAGAGTCCGAACCAACGAAACCCGATAAAGGAATCGCAACAGTCATTGCACCTAGAGCAAGAAGAAGGCCTGCGCGCAATCCGCGGCTAGATACCCGCGACTGGCCCTCGGTGATGCGCTCAGCACACTGGCGACCAGAGCTGCCAGAAGCGGTTTGGTCACTAGAAGAAAGAGAAGAAGCGGTGTGACGATCTTGGAGTCCTTGCCATTGCCGACGGCTCGGCAATGGGCAGGTAATGCGCTCGTCAGTCACGACAGACTTCCTCCGCAGGTTTCTACGATCAGTAATGTCACAAATCTACAACGACAATGCCCTCTTGCGCGACGCATCCACAAGAACCGGGTCCTCTTTCACATACTGAGCCCTCCCCGCGCACTCGCAACGTGGCAGGTGAAGTCGTATCAACTGGCCAATATTCATCGCTGCTCGCACACACTCACGGCGGGGCAGATGTCACCTCTGGAGAGAATCGCGGACCTCGCCAACAAGTTCTTCCAAAATGTCTTCAAGGAAGAGCACTCCGCGCACTTCCTCAAAGGAGTCGAGGACGAGGACGCAATGGGTGCCAGCACGCTGCATATTGCGCAAAGCATCCTCGACCTCGTCAGTGTCGCGAACCGAATCGATTCCACGAATACGCCACGGAGTGATCGGTTGATCGCGCTCATCCTGGCCGGCGTAGAGAACATCTTTGAGGTGGATGTATCCGCAAATCGCGCCGGCCTCATCAATCAACGGGAAACGCGAATATCCGGTTGCCGCGACTTCTCGCTCAACCTGGGCGGGAGTCACGGTTGATGGAAGGACCACCAGATCATCCAGAGCGATCATCGCGGTGCCGGCAGTTTCTGTAGAAAACTCCAAGGTTCCGGTGAGCAGCCCCAAATCGTCCTCGATCATGCCCTCAGCTTGGGAACGCTCAACGATGGAGGCTACTTCCTCAACGGTGAAGGTTGCAGAAATCTCTGACCGAGGCTCAAAACCTGCCAAACGCACAAACCAGTTGGCCATGCGGTCCATTGCCTCGATGATTGGATGCACCACATGTCCGAGGGCGACCAGCAGCGGAGCAAGAAACAGCAGCATCCGCTGAGGGGTGGCGATAGAAATATTCTTCGGAATCATCTCGCCCAAAACGACGTGCAAATACAAAACGATCAGCAGGGCCGCGATAAAGCCGACAACATGGGCGCTAGCTGCGGGCAGTCCCCATGACACCAGAGGCCCCTCAATGAGGTGGGCAATGGCCGGCTCAGCAACAACACCTAGGGTGGTTGAGGCCACGGTGACGCCCAGCTGGCAGATCGCCAGCATGAGGGACACATGTTCGAGGGCGTACAGGGCATGCTGCGACCCGCGCACTCCTTGCTCAACGAGAGGCTCAATTTGAGAGCGGCGCGTCGACGTGGTGGCAAACTCTCCCGCAACGAAGAAGGCATTAATGAGCAGCAGCAACGCGGTGATGGTTAATCCCCATACCGGACTCATAGCGTCACCTCCTTGCTGGTGACGGTGGCGGCAGGGGTAACCTGCACCTGAGTCACCCGCCGACCTTGCATCTGGGACACTTCGAGGCCCACTCCTAGGGCATCGACTTTGTCGCCCACTTCGGGCACACGACCCAGCAAGGTCATGACAAGACCAGCAACCGTGTCGTAGGGGCCATCGTCAGGCAGGACTATATCCATGCGTTCACGAACCTCATCGGGGCGAAGGGTTCCAGGGATGAGGAAGGATCCGTCGGGGCGTTGACGAATGCCCAAACGTCTTTGGTCGTGTTCATCGGCTACCTCGCCAACAATTTCCTCGACAATATCTTCGAGTGTGACGATTCCCGAGACTCCTCCGTATTCGTCTACGACAACTGCCATCTGGAGGCCTTCGTCGCGCAACTGGACCAGGAGCGGACCAATCGGCGCGGTTTCAGGAACAGAGGGCGCAGGGGCCATGAGGGACGACGACACCACGGGCACTTCTACTCTACGTTCAAAAGGAACCGCCACGGCTCGACGCAAAGACACCAGGCCCACAATGTCATCGGAGTCATCCCCAATGACAGGGAAACGCGAATGACCGGTCTGCGATGCCACAGCAACCACATCGGCGGCCGTCTGATTCTCAGCAAGAGTGTGAAGAAGTCCGCGGTCGGTCATCACATCGGCGGCAGTTAAGGAACCGATACGAATCGAGTTAGTGAAAAGGGAAGCCGTAGACGTATCCAGGGTGCCCTCTTCGGCACTGTGACGCACCATTGCGGCCAGTTCAGATGCGGACCTGGCCGACGAGATTTCCTCTTGCGGCTCAATCCCAAAGCGTGCCAGGACCCAGTTCGCTGAACCATTGAGCACGATGATGGCCGGTTTGAATATTGCTGTGAACAGCATATGGAAAGGTACAACGATTCTTGCGGTGCGCATGGGGTGAGACAACGCAAGGTTTTTGGGAACAAGTTCCCCAAAGAGCATTGATATGGCGTTGATGAAGATTGCGGCAACGAAAGCGGCGATGGCTCCTGATAGTGCCAGGGCAACGCCAGCGTTACCTAACGCTTGAGTCAGCAGATCCGCAATTGTTGTTTGGGTTGTGTATCCGAGCAGAATAGTTGTCAACGTGATGCCAACTTGGGCACCGGATAGCTGGGTGGACAGAGTCTTCGTTGCTTTAAGGACCTGAGCGGCCGATTTGTCGCCTTCCAAGACTCGTCTTTCGACGACGGCTTGGTCGAGGGCGACCAGGGAAAACTCTGCGGACACAAAGATGAAGGTGCCTGCGGTTAGGACCACTCCCAATAGGAGCATGAGAATATCGACGATCATTGCCGCGCCTCACGATTCGAGGCATCAACGATCTGGGGGCGAGGTAAGGCCTTTTGTCGGCCGCAACTGTCATCGTCCATGGTTTCTTCAGTGTATCTGCGCGCGCCGGTGATGTCGCGGGACGAAGTCTGTGTGCTGTTGGGGCCTTGACCACACGCCCTAGGGTGCGCGTTCTTTATGTTCGGGCGCGTAATCCCCCAATGTCGCCGGGTGACGGTGGATCATAGAACCATTGCAGTCCCCTGATCCAAGGAGCACCAGAATGCGCATCTGCGTGATCGGAGACGAATTGGTAGCCGGCACCGGCGACCCACGCGGACTCGGCTGGGTTGGGCGGGTCGTCGCACGGTCCCAGTTTGACTCACCTCCAGACATCATTTCTCTGTCCGTTCCCGGCGAGACGACGCGCGCTATGGCCGCCCGCTGGGAGTCCGAGGTCATGCTTCGTTTATCCGAGGGCGGGCCGCGCGGCCTCGTCATTGGTGTGGGCACAGCCGACGTCACCGCAGGGATTTCTCCGCCGCGCTCGCGCCTCAACCTCGCTAATATCACCGACCGAGCTGCCGCCCTTGGAGTTCCCTGCTTTGTTGTGGGGCCTGCTCCCCTGGCAGGTGTGGACCAGGCGTCGCTGAAAGCACTGTCGAAGTCGTGTGCCGAAGTGTGTACGAGGCGTGGCCTGCCCTACGTGGACACCTTTACTCCTCTGGTTGCTCACGATCAGTGGTTTGAGGATATGGCGGCGTCGCGAGCTCGCGCGGCCAACGATGCCACTTTGCCCGGGCAATCAGGGTATGCGCTGCTCGCCTGGCTGGTTTTGCACCAAGGTTGGTATGAGTGGACCGGAGCGCAGCCGCGCGCTTGAAAATACACGAATGCCCGGGGCCGTTGGCCTCCGGGCATCGTTTGAGTTTTTACGGCTCAGGCGTTGGGACGCTTGCCGTGGTTAGCGCCCTTCTTGGCGCGAGCTCGACGCTTACGGCCACGCTTCGACATTTCGTTCTCCTCGTTCGTCTGATTCAACTCAAATAGTTTGGCATATTCACGCGCCGATCACCAATGTGCCCACGGTGGGGGCGAGCAAACTCACGCCCTGCTCGCACAGGTCTGGTAGGGTGAAGAACCCGGTTTAGGAGCGTGACGAACGCACTGTTACTGACACTTCTGAGATGCGTTGGACGATGGTGGCCCTGACTGTGGCCGGCACTTCGACCTCGTAGCAGCTTCGCAGAAGGTGGCGCAGATGCTGTTCGGCATGAACTAAATCGCTGCAGTGCCCGCAGTGGGCAATGTGGCGGGCCATGAGCTCTCGCACGCGAGCTTGAGGGCCGTCCACCTGGCCGGAGTCAATGAGGTCACTGATCTCATCACAGGTCTGACAGTCCACCAGGGCAAAGATCTGAGCCTGGACCTCCTGGCATGTGGGCTCGTCACTCCTCATGATCTCCTCCAATTCCGTATTCGCCCGCCACCTGCGTGAGTTTGCCTCGCAGAATCTTGCGTGCCCGATGCAGTCGGGACATGACGGTGCCAATCGGCACGTCTAGCGTCTCGGCAATTTCCTTGTAGCTCAACCCGTCGACGTCGGCCAGTAGCACGATCATTCGGTGTTCTTCCGACAGCGATTCAAGCGCAGCGCGCACCTGCTCTGAGGGAATACCTTCAAGGGCTTCCACCTCGGCCGACACCAGGCCCCGCTCATCGTGAGAGGCGGCCTGAGCCAACTGCCAGTCTTCTACCGTGTCGGTGCCAGCATTTTTGGGAGAGCGCTGGGCCTTGCGATATTGCGTGATGTATGTGTTCGTCAAGATCCGGTAGAGCCAGGCTTTAATATTCGTCCCCGGCTGGTACTGATCGAACTTGGCATAGGCCTTGAGGTAGGTCTCTTGCAAAAGGTCTTCAGCGTCAGCCCTATTGCGCGTCATCCCCAGGGCTGCGCCGAAAAGCTGGTTCATAAGGGGCATGGCCTCAGTAGCGAAACGTTCCTCGCGGTCTTGAGGCTGGGCCAAATCGGCATCGCGGTGGTGGTCCTCGCCATTGAGGTTCGTCGTGGTGTCAGTGCTCATCGAGTCCAAGGATAGTCGTGCAGGTGTGTTCTGGTGCGCCGGTGCGCGGCGGACGAGGACGGCACTTGGACTCATATCTGGTACAACGACATGGACGCCGATCTCATTCCATCTGGTCGGCTGTTAAGCGAACTGGTCCGACCTGTTCGAGGGGTACGGCGCAAAATGCTTGTAATTTTCGGTGGCAAAGTATCCAAAATCACGGACAATAGGGAGTATGAACATTCTTCGCGCAATCGCCAGGCCTCTGCTCGCCACCCCTTTCATCGCTGATGGCGTCTCAGCCATGAAGCACCCAGACGATCACGTTCGCCAAGCGCAGTCTATTAAGCCCCTCCTGAACAAGATTGCTCCTCATCGGCAGATCACCGATGAGGACTTGCGTCGAACAACTCGCGCTTTGGGAGCAGTCACAACGTGTGCGGGAGTATGTTTCGCCCTGGGCAAGGCTCCCCGAGCGGCGGCCGCAACATTGACCGCTGTGGCCGTTCCAATGGCATTGGTGAACAATCCGGTCTGGCAGCAGGGCGATCCAGTTCAAAAGTCGGAGCATCGCACAGGCTTAATTGCTCGTCTTGGATTAGTTGGGGGGCTAGCCATTGCCTCGGTTGATCGCGAGGGACGCCCATCAGCCAAGTGGCATCTGGCGAATTGGCGTACCCATCGGGCAGCTCTGGCCGACGTGCGCTCCACAGAACGAGCTCGCGCCCAGGCCAAGATTGACAGGAAGCTCGGCGAGTGACGGATCTTTGGGCTGCGCCGGTCCATTCTTATCCCCTGAGAGCCACCGTCACGGTCCCCGGATCAAAGTCTCATACTGCTCGCGCCCTTTATCTTGGGGCGGTCGCTAACGCTGAGAGCGTTATTCACGGGGCTCTGCATGCCCGTGATACGCAACTCTTTTGCCGCGCATTGGAACAACTAGGCGCCTCGATTCACCGCGATGGGGATGCTCTGCGCGTCATCCCTATGAAGGTGCCACCGGAACATGAGGTAGCAATCGACTGCGGTCTAGCTGGAACAGTCATGCGTTTCTTGCCGCCGCTAGCCGCATTAGGTTCCCGACCGGCGCGTTTTGACGGTGACGAGGGCGCCAGGGTGAGGCCCTTGGCTCCACTCTTGGATGTGCTCACAAACTTGGGTGCCCAAGTGGTGTACGAGGGCAAGAAAGGTTTCCTCCCACTAACCATCACCGGTCCGCTCAAGGTAGGACCCGGAGCTCGTCTTGAAGTCGACGCCTCCTCGTCCTCGCAATTTTTGTCGGCCCTTTTACTTGCTGCCCCACTTTTGGGCGACGCGGTGACCGTAGAAACAACGGGACGCCTCGTATCAGCTCCCCACGTCGAGATGACTGCGCGGGCTATGCGGATGCGCGGCTGCGACGTCGAAGAAATTGACGAGGGCGACGATTTGACGCGTTGCTGGCACGTCCTGCCCGGCGGCCCTCACGGTGGAGAATTCTTCATCGAACCGGACCTGTCAAATGCCGGGCCCTTCTTGGCCGCGGCGATGGTCTGCGGTGGAACCGTGAATATTCCGGGTTGGCCACGCGATACCGATCAGGCTGGGGATTCGTGGCGGAACCTATTGGCCGACCTGGGCGCTGAGGTGACCTTGAACGATGATTCGCTGAGTGTCACCGGCCCCGGTGCCGGCAATTATGGTGGCCTCAATATTGATCTGTCGGAGGTTGGTGAACTTACCCCAACGCTTGTTGCCATCCTTGCGTTGGCTTCAACGCCATCCACGATTACTGGAATTGGTCACCTGCGCGGTCACGAAACCGACCGGCTGGCGGCTCTGGCCACCGAATTGAGGCGAATGGGCGGGGACGTCGACGAACTCGACGACGGTTTGGTGATTCGACCGCGTCCGCTGCACGGGGCCGACCTTGAGACGTACAAGGACCACCGAATGGCAACCTTCGGCGCAATTTTGGGGTTGGTGGTACCAGGCGTTCGGATACGAGACATCCAGACGACTTCTAAGACATTGCCCGATTTTGAGAGCATGTGGATGGGCATGTTGAAGGAGGGGAAGCTGTGATGGTGCGCGACATTGGAACTGATGATCCACGTGTTCGCGTACGCGCAGGAAAATCCTCGCGCCCACGCACAAAGAACCGGCCCAACTGGACAACAAAACCTCTGGGCCGTGTCATCGGCATTGATCGGGGCCGGTACCGAGTGATCCTCGACGAAGCTAGCGTGGAAGTTCAAGCAGTGCGCGCCAAAGAACTGGGGCGCGGGTCGATCATCATGGGTGACCATGTGCGTTTAACCGGTGACCTGTCGGGACGAGTCGATACTCTGGCACGAATTGTCGCCGTTGAAGAACGCGCCACCGTTTTGCGTCGCAGTCTTGAAGACGCCGCGGATCAAAAAGGCGAGAAAGCAATCGTTGCCAACGCACAGGTGATGTGCATTGTTGTGGCCTTGGCTGATCCACCCCCTCGAACGGGAATGATCGACCGCTGTCTCGTCGCTGCCTTCGAAGCCGGCCTCGAACCTCTTTTGTGTCTGACAAAGGCCGACTTAGCATCTCCCGACGAACTCATCGAGGCTTACCGTGACTTTGATGTCCGCGTTGTGGTGACGAATTTAGGTGGAGCTGACGATTCTTTAAGCCCTGGCAACGACGGCGTTGATGCTATACGAGAACTCCTCGCGGGCCGCTTTTCCGTCCTCGTTGGGCATTCTGGTGTCGGCAAGTCGACTCTCATTAATGCCCTTGTCCCCCACGCTCACAGGGCAGTGGGGCACGTCAACGAGGTGACGGGGCGCGGCCGCCACACCTCGACTTCGTCCCAGGCTTTCGAGCTCCCTACGGGCGGGTGGATCGTCGATACTCCGGGAGTGCGTTCCTTCGGCTTGGGCCACGTTTCCGTTGACGATGTCCTGGGTGTTTTTCCCGATGTCGCCGACGCGACCCAGTGGTGTCTTCCCCTATGCACGCATCTGCCCGATGAGGTCAGTTGTGCTTTGGACACGTGGCGCACAGGCGGCACTCCCTTCGAAGCAATTGACGAGGACGAGGCCGAGCGCAGGAGTCACCGCGTGGAGTCAGCCAGGCGCCTACTTGACGCTGTTGCCACCGCCGAAGCGGTGTCGAAGGCTGCAAGATAGGGCCGCCGGTCAGCGGAACCAGAGGAATCGTCCGACGTTCTGGTAGAGGGTTTTACGTACCTCAGCGGGAATGAGCCGGTAGGCGCCGCGCACGACAACATTGCGCGCATACTGGCCAGGATTAATGATGCGGCTGTCGAGAAGATGTTCTTGGAGGGCAAGCTCTGAGTGGAACATCTGCATTCCGCCGCGGCGCCGGTAGGCTCCATCACCGATGCGATACAGCACCAGCGGCTCTTGCAGATTGCAGCAGGGGATACCCATGTGAACCATGCGAGCAAAGAGCCAGTAGTCCTCCATGTGATCGACGTGTTCGTAGCCGCCAGCGCTGGCCACGGCGCTCTTGGTGTAGACCACCGTCGGGTGGTTAAAGGGATCTCGGTGGGCGATGGTATTGCGAATTTCGCGCGTCCCCATGGGCATACGACGCACCAGGCCAGTGTCGCGCTCATTGGATTCAAATTCGGCAATGGATGAGCCGACCAGCTCAAATCCCTGCTCAATGAGCGGAATCTGAAGGCTGAAACGGCCAGGCAGCGAAATGTCGTCGGCGTCGGCGCGAGCCACGACCTCGTAGCGGCACGCTGCCAAACCTTCATTGAGGGCGTTGGCCAGGCCAGAATTGGTTGCAATTCGCACGACAGTGACGGCCACTCCTGCGGCGAGTTCGGGTCGGCGGCCTTTCTGGCAGGCAGTAATGACTGCGTCAATCCGTGGGTCGACGGGCCCATCGCACACGATGACAATTTGGGAGGGGCGGCGAACCTGGTCTGCACCGATGGAACGGATCGACCGGATGAAGTGTTCTGGTCGATCTGCCTTCCATACGGGCAGTAATACCGAGAACGGCAAGTTGGTGGGAACGTCTTTGCCCGACGGCGCAGGATGTTCTGGGGTACCGGCTTCCAAGACTGCGACCTCGCGTCCCACAGGGGTGTCCCATAGAACTTCGGTGGTTGGTCGCGGAGTGTGAGTGCCGACGTGGAAGCCTCGTGCGAGGTCGCGCAGCCGATCACGTTTATTCGTTGTCCTGGCGAGCATGCGAGCCCAACGCAAAGCTGTGGCTCCAGCGAAAGCTGCGGAGTCGATCGGACCCAGTGCGCGTGATCGAGTAAAGACCCACATTTTGTTGCGTACTTCGTTAAAGAAACGCTCTCCGGGGTCTATATCAGTGGAGTTGGCAAATTCTTTCGTACGGTGTTCGACTCGCGCCGCACCAACATACAAGCCGACGCGGTGGCGTAGCAGGCGAGCGGTGTATTCGAAATCGTCGTTCCACAAGAAGTAGTCGGCGACAGGCAGGCCTTCTTCTCGGATGGCGCGAGCGTCGATGAGAACAGCTACAAAGGACGCCGTGCGGATCTGCTTGGCTCCAACGAGGGCCGCATGTTTTTTGAGTTGGGCGCTGACTCCGAATCGTTCACGCGGGGTATTCATCGGATGTTCGCGCCCGTCAATCCAGTTGGCGCGACAGGCCAGGAGCGCGGGAGTGCCCGGGTATCGGGATCTGGCTCGAAGCAACTCTTCCAGGGCTGTGGCACTGGGAACGGTGTCGTCATCCATGAGCCAGACGAGGTCGGCGCCCGAGCTCACTGCCCGGGCGATACCCGCTGCGAAGCCTCCGGCTCCACCCAAATTCGTGCCGATGGAGACGACGTCGGTGACACGCGGGTGGCTCTGCGCAATGTCGGCGGTGGCGTCAGTAGACGCGTTATCGACGACGACGAGGGCGTCTAGTGGGCGCGTTTGTGCTTCGAGGGCGTCCAGGGTGTCGGGGAGCATGTGGGCGCGGTTGTACGCAACGACAACACCTGCGACTTTCACATGATCCATCCGGTCAGAATATCGGCCTTGCGACCCATCCCCCGCTATGCTGCGCGCAGTGTGATGCAGTCCTCCACCGGTTGTTACGCATCCGTGATCGTCCCTCAACGTTTTCGTGATCATCCCGCGCAATCCGGGCTTGAGTAGCGCATCCCGCTATAGTTTGAGGAAAGCTCTACCCCTCGTAGGAAGGCCGAAATCTCCTCGTGTCGACTTCGCCTAGCGCACAACCCATGACTCTCGAGCGCTTCTACATCACCTCGATCACATGGGAGAGGGTCAACCTGCGTTTCGCGGTCGAGCGGCGCACCGTGGCCGCAGATCCCCTCCATCCCCACGAGCAGGCGATCACAGCTTTAACTGACGAACTCGTAGCTCCTGTGGCCTCGGCCCAGTCTGACCCGAGCAGCCGGATCGTCCTGTGGCGCGCCCGCGAAGCGAGCCATGTCCTGAACGCAGACAGTATTGATTCGCACCATTGGCAGGTCCGCATCAATGTCACGAATTTTGAGAAGCGACGCCAGATCCCCAACGGCACATGGCGTTTGGCTATACGCACGTCAAACGGGTGGGCGCCCGTCCTCTTCGATGTCGAAAAAGCCGATGAGCTTGACGATCTGTCCCGCTCATTCCTGCACGCTAATAACTCGCGCGTCTACACGGTGAACTTCTCTTTAGGTGACACGACGCCCGAACTCGTCATACGCACCTATTTTTTCGCCCGAGGACGAGGCCGCACCCCAGACGTCATCACTGGTGTCCGCCAGGGCCTCAAGCGCCACTGGAAGCGCGGTAAACGCGATGCACTCCTAGCGGCCTATAGGGCTTCCCTGGCCGCCCACCCAAATCGCGCCAATACGATCCTTTTTGCATCCGAAGCTCGCCCCAGCTTGCAGGGCAATCTGCGCGCCATTCGTGATCGGATGCTTGAACGCGGCCTCGACAAGAACTTTGAGTTCCTCTACTCGTTTAGAACCGAAGCAATGAGCGACCGTAAGACGGCCCTGCGTTTGGCCTGGCTGCTGGGCAGTGCGGGGACCATCATCATTGACGACTACTTCGTGCTACTGGATTCTTTCCCAGTAGACGGCAACCACACCATCATCCAGGCATGGCACGCTGGTTCGGGTTTCAAAGACGTTGGCTACTCGCGTTTCGGTAAGGCTGGTTCACCAAGCCTCCGTAATGCCCACCGCCACTACACCTACGCCATTTGTGGTTCTGAAAAGTTGCGCGATGTCTACGCCGAAGTCTTTGGTATCGAACGCGACAATGTCATCCCCACGGGGCTGCCAAGAATCGACGATTTCCTCAACGAGCGTCGTATCGCCTCAGCCAAGAAAACCTTTGCCTCGATGTTCCCGCAGGCTTTAGGAAAACGCGTCATTCTTTTCGCGCCCACGTTCAGAGGTCGCGGCATGACGGATGCCTACTACGACTGGGACCGTTTCGATTTTGAGGCCCTGTACGAGGCTCTTGGGCAAGATTCGGTATTTCTTGTGCGCCAGCATCATTTCGTCGATGCACCAGCGCCAATTCCGAGCCATCTGCGCGACCGGATTATTGACGCGCACGCCTACCCTGACACCAATGATCTTTTGCACAACTGCGACGTAATGATCACCGACTATTCCTCGATCATCTACGAGTACTCGCTCTTGGGTCGCCCAATGGTGTTTTACGCCTACGATCTCGACATGTACGCCGCAACGCGCGGAATGCATCGCGACTATCGAGCAACGGCACCTGGAGAAGTGGCGACAACCTTTGACGAGCTGCTCGATCTACTGGCCAAACCAACCTTGGATGCTCCTAAGACTGCGGCCTTTGTTCAGGACAACTTCGACCACACTGACGCCGCAAACGCGGATCGCTTCATCGATTGGCTGCTGCTGGATCGTATGCCGCAGCGCTACCGCACTGACCGTTCACCAACAGGAGAGATTCGATGAATGTCGCTTTAATTTTCGCCGGCGGCTCGGGAACTCGAATGAATTCGGCTGCCGTACCCAAGCAATTCTTGGAAATTTACGGGCGTCCCGTCATCGTTCACACCCTCCAACAATTCCAAGAACATCCCGATATTGACGCAATCATCGTGGTCATCCTTGAAGAGTTTTTTGACGAGATGATCTCTCTGGTGGACCGTTACAAATTGACGAAGGTCAAGTGGATGGTTCCGGGCGGATCAACCGGCCAAGAATCGCGACACCGGGGACTGAAAACTCTGGCTGAACAGTGCCCGCACGATTCCATCGTGCTCATTCACGACGGAGTGCGTCCGTTGGTCAACGCAGACCTCATCTCTCGCAATATTGACTCGGTGCGCAAATATGGCACAGGAGTCACGTGCACGAAAGCCAATGAAACTATCGTGGTGGCCTCGGGCGATGAATTAACGGATGTCATTCCACGCGACCCACTGTGGACAGCTCAGGCTCCACAGTCTTTCCGCCTGGACGAGGCCCTCTCGGTGTACGACCGTGCCGTGTCCGAAGGCGAGCATGACTCTATTGACACGTGCTCCCTTTATCGTCGCTACGCAATGCCCGTTAAGAAAGTGGCAGGCCCCCACACGAATATCAAGATCACGACGAGTTCAGACTTTTATGTGGCGAGAACCTTCTTCACTCTCTTAGAAGATGAGAAGGCCTTTGGTATTAAGGCGAATGTCGAATGATGCGGCCCAGCGAAACACCGGCAGCTGACCGCCTTCACTTTGTCGAGGACGCCAGTCGGGTTGTCAGTCTGAATCTGCCGTGGGATGCATTGTCGGGACAGTCCATTTTGGTCACCGGCGCCTCGGGAATGATCCCCATGCACACCGCAGTGGTGTTGACACAGGCCAACGATCGGTTCGACCTCGATCTTTCAATCACACTGCTCGTTCGCGACGAAGCCCGGGCACGCGCCAGGCTCGGCTCCCTGTGCGAGCACCCCAACGTCCATCTCATCGCCGCAGACGTGAGCCAAGCCGATCTATCCGGCCGCCATTTCGAAACGATCTTTCACGGCGCATCTCCGGCCCGCCCCAGCCTGCACGCCACCAACCCATCAGGCACGCTCAAAGCCAACGCGATTGGGACAATCCGCATGTTGGATCTACTCGCCGACACAGGTGGGTCCTTTGTACTCATGTCGTCCTCAGAGGTCTACGGAGCCCACCCCGGCGGGGGTCTCCTTTCTGAAACTGACTTTGGGCCCCTGGATCCCTACAATGTGCGCGGCTGCTACTTCGAGGGCAAACGCCTAGCTGAAACATCGGTGGCTGTCTACGCCGAACAATTCGGTATCCGACCAACAGTTGTGCGATTTGGGCACGTCTACGGCCCCGGTATGGCCCTTGACGACGGGCGAGTCCAAGCAGACTTTGCTGCAGACGTCGCTGCCGGACGTGACATTGTTTTAACGGGAGACGGAACAGCCGTACGCACCTACACCTATGTGTCTGACGCTGTAGCTGGAATGTTCACTGCCGTTCTTGTTGGCAAAGATCCCGTGTATAACGTGGCCGACCCTAACGGAGCCGTGTCTATCCGTCAGCTGGCTCAAGCCTTCATTGCCTCGCGCCCCCAGGCCGGTTTATCTGTGCGATTTGCTCAGGGGGCGCCCGCCAAGGGCGTATCTTCCCAAAAGGTTCTCAGTTTAGATTCGACGCGGTTAATCGAATTGGGTTGGGCACCACAAGTGGCGTTGGTCGACGGCGTCACCCGAATGGTCGACGCGCTGTCCTCCAAATAGACGGGATTTGCCATGACTGATATTCAGCGCTGGTCCGCCTCCGACCCGCAGGGCGCGGGTTTCGTGTGGGCGACCCTGCTGCCTGCGGCGCTGTGGCGACGCGTCACGGCTGGCAAGGTACGGCTCACGGTCCGCGGCAAAGGCGTCATCACTCTCATGGCGCGAACCAAAGGCCAATCGTATGAGAAAGCCCAGCTCACAGACGGCACCTCCCTCACTATTGCTTTAACGGATGACTGGTATTGGTTGGCGGGTGAAAGCTCCTCATCCATTGACGAGGTCACCTGGTCCATCGATGAAGAGATCACGCTGAGCCCTGTCGTTGCCATCATCCCAACCATTGGTCGCGTCCGCGAAACCATCGTGCAGGTCGAAGGATTCATGCGCTCAGGCCAAGTCGATCAAGTCCTCGTCATCGATCAGGCCCAGGTTCTAGATAGCAACGACGATTTCGCTTCTGTGATGGCACAGAGCGCAGATCGAGTCCGGCTGATTACCCAAGCTAATTTTGGCGGATCCGGCGGCTACGCGCGGGGCATGATCGAGTCGTTGGCCCTACCAGATCACGCCGTACTCCTGTCCGATGATGACGCCTTCCTCCCCGCTGAGTCCCTGCGCCGCATGCGTGTCTACCAGGCGTTGGCGGCCCAGCGTTCAAAGAGGACGATCATGGGGACACCCGTTCTCGACGTGGACGAACCAACTCGATTACAGATCTGCGCCGAATACGTGCGTGATCGTGATTTCTTCTGGACAAAAGCAGACGCATTAACAACGCCTCGGTCCACGTTAGAAGACCCGGCCGCCCTCGTCGACGCATTGGAACGACACCACCAACCAAACTACACCGGATGGTGGGGATGCCTGCTGCCCCCGGGGACCGTCAACGAGGTCGGACTGCCCGCCCCCTTCTTCCTCAAATGGGATGACGCCGAATATGGGCTTCGCGCCCACCGGCTTGGATACGACATCGAAGTCTTACCCGGCACAGGAGTCTGGCATCCGCGTTGGGACACGACCTCGACACTGTGGAGTTGGACGGGCGTCCTCACCCACAGAAACCGGTTGGCCTCTGCTGCAGCAACCGGCGCCTCCAGAGGAGTCCTAGCATCCTCCCTCGCTCACCAGGCCAAGCACATCCTCTCTTTGCAATACGCAGTCGCCGGATCGTGGGCAAGTGCAGCGCAGCAATTTGGTGCGGGGGCCGGATGGCTCGGCAAAGATCTGCTTGCGGCACGAGCGAACGCACAGTCAATATGGAACCGCGAACACAGTCGAAGCGTCGAACATGGCGCGGCAACGCAAGATCGTGTCGCCAAAGCTGCAACGCGAGTGAGCAATTGGCGCGCCGCCCGCTCTTCCAACACAATCCGCGCTGTCGCCTCGCTCTTTACCCCATCTCGATTCATCCACGACATTCGCGCAGTCCCCGCCCACACCTACGCGTGGTGGGACTCCCTGGGTGCTGACCGAGTCATTGTCGAGGACGGCGAGCACGCACACATATTGGCGCGCGACACCGCGCGGGCGTGGCGGCTTCTAGCAGCCAGCGCAGGCCAGCACGCCGACCTCGCACTACGTTGGAATCAGCTGATCGACGAGTACTCTCGAACACTGGTGCACGCCAGCACCCTGGAGCAGTGGACACACCTACTCCAGATCGACCAGCCAGCGCCCCACGCGTCGGCCCAGCGGAAGGAGAACCCATGAGCCGGGGACACTCCAGCGGCGCCCGTATCAGCCCAACCCAACGCCTCACGGCCATCTGGGATAACCGTCGAATCTTGTGGTTGCTGGTCAAACGTGACCTGAAAGTCCGCTACGCCGACTCAATCCTGGGCTACGTCTGGTCGGTGCTCGACCCGCTGGTCATGGGATTGATCTACTGGTTTGTCTTCACCATTATTTTCCACCGTTCCGTCGGCCAGGAGCCCTACATCATTTTCCTTTTGACCACGCTACTGCCGTGGTTGTGGTTCCAAATCACCCTGACTGACGGGACAAAGTCAATCACCACGCAGCAACGTCTAGTCAGATCCACGGCGATCCCCCGCGAAATTTGGGTACTGCGATCCGTATGCGCTCGCGGCATTGAGTTCCTACTGTCCTTGCCGGTCCTGGTGATTTTCTGTGTCTTTTATCGCCCCGATCTCAACGCCTACCTATGGCTTTTCCCCGTGGGCGCCCTCATGCAATTCCTCTTGCTTACGGGTTTGTGCTTCATTACCGCGCCGCTAATGGTGATTCTTAAAGATATTGAGCCGCTGGTGAGGATGGCAACACGCTTCCTTTTCTACGCCTCCCCCATCATCTACGGCATCGGTGATGTGATCGGTAATGAACGTATGCCCGAGCTCATTCAAAGCCTCTACCTCCTTAATCCTCTGGCGGGCATTTTCACGGCCTTCCGCGCAGGACTTTTCCCCACCGAACTGGACTGGACGGCGATTGGGGTTGGAGCGGTGATCTGCGTGCTGACTTTTATTGCTGGATGCGTGTTCTTTGCGCGTACCGAACGCGCTTTCTTAAAGGAGATCTGATGGGACACAAAGACGCGATCATTCGCGTGCACGACACCGGGGTGTTCTTCAATAAGGGACGCAAGTCAGAATCTTTACGAGACAAACTCCTATTCCGTCCAAAGAACTCGGCAAATTTGCCTCAAGACCAGGCATTCTGGGCTCTGCGCCACGTCAGTTTCGATGTGAAACCCGGCGAAGCCATCGGTGTGGTGGGCCGTAATGGGTCGGGTAAGTCAACGCTTCTCAAACTTGTTTCGGGAGTCATGTTGCCCGATGAAGGCACGATCGATGTGCGCGAACCCGTTGCACCGCTCATTGAGCTCACAGGAGGCTTCGAGCCGAACCTCACCGGCCGCGAAAACATCACCCTGGCTGCGGGTCTGCACGGCATGTCACGGAGCCAATTGGACGACCAATTCGACGAGATCGTTGATTTCTCAGGGGTCAAAGATTTTCTCGACACCCCTTTCCGCCACTACTCCTCCGGCATGAAGGTACGTCTGGCATTCTCAGTGATTTCAGTGTTAGACGCTCCAATCCTCATGGTGGATGAAGTACTGGCCGTGGGCGACCAAGGCTTTAAAGACAAGTGCTACGGACGTATCCAGGAGAGGCTCAACCAGGGGCACACCCTCTTCCTCGTGTCGCACTCAGAAAAAGACCTCACGCGTTTTTGCGACCGCGCCCTTTACCTCAAAGACGGAGCGTTGACCCAAGACGGATCGCTGGCAGAGGTAATGAAGAACTACAAAGCCGACTCCTCTGCATCTAGCTGAAAGCTGTCCGTCATGCTCGTGTCTTCCGAGGCGCCCTGTGTCCGTCGCGATCCGCGCGTCGATTCCCTTAAAGGCATCCTGATCGTCATGGTGGTTATTGGCCACGTCGTCTTGCGATGGGCTCACCGAGAACCACTTTTCGAGTTCGTGTACTGGTTGATCTACCTGGTTCACATGCCCGCTTTCGCGTTCACCTCAGGATTGGTGATATCCAATCCTGCCAGTTCAGCGCGTCGGGCTATCGGTTCGTTAGCCCCTGTGTATCTGGGGTTGTCGGTGCTACATGTTTTCATTCGGGCAATCGAAGTTCCGGGCGATCATGGGATCCAGTGGGAGATTCTGTGGAGGCCGGGGCTGTTGTGGTACCTACTTGCCCTCATGGTGTGGCAACTAGTGTTACCCGCAATAACGCGCCTTAAACGATGGGTAGCGCTGACGGGTGCAGTGTTTGCATCTCTGGGCGTTGGTTTTGTCGAGGGCCTGGACAAAGACTTCTCAATCTCACGCATTATTGTGTTCCTTCCCTTTTTTCTGGCCGGACACTACGTTGGGTTGCCGGGTTTTCAACGGCTTGCGCAAGCAGTGTCAGGGCGCAGGTGGCGCACAGTGTTGCCTGCGGTTACGGTGGTAGCTTTAGCTGCTTTCTTCACCGTGGATGAACGTTTCCGCATCTCGCAGTTGACCGGGCAAAAGCCCTATTGGGACACCGGCGATGAGCTGTGGTACGGCTTGATTGTTCGCATCTGCGTCATTGTCTGCACCAGCATCTTTATCGTTGCCCTCGTTGCCATCATTCCGCAGGACCACTGTCACGCAACACTGTGGGGCAGACGTTCGATGGCTATCTATGTCTTCCACCTTTACGTGGTCTACCTGTTGGATTGGTTCAAAGGTGACGTTCATTCCGTCACGGCAATGATTCTTTTGGCTCTGATCTGGACGGTGCTCGCAGTGCGGATCACGGGCTCACGATTGGCGATGCGCCTTTTGGATCTCATATCGGCTGCTTTGATGCGGGCGTGGGATGTGGTGGTGACTCGTCCTGTCGTAGCTGTCTTCCGTAGACTCACCAGATCGATAGGGCAAGCCCCAACGTCTGTCGGTTAGCGCCCGCATTGGGAGCGCTTTTGTGTCCGGGGCTCATCGCCTAAACGCTTGCACGAAGTTGCTCAAGACTAGGTGGGAGTACGACACGTCAACGCTGGCGGTCTGAGCGCGGATAGCGCGGGCCTCTTCCTCCGGGTAGTACAGGCCGCCATATTGGTCGATTCGCACATTGACGCCTTCAAGATCCAGTTCAGGGTGGAATTGGGTGGCCCACATGCACTCCCCTGCTCGGACCATTTGCACGGGAGCCGAATCTCCTTCAAGGAGGAGTGTCAGGCCCGCCCCAAGTTCGCGCACGCCCTCGTGATGGCCGACGTAGGCGTGGAAGGACTGGGGTGCGCCCTCGAGCAGCAGATCGCCCGACGAGGCCGGAGTTCGGCGTACTTCAATTGCGCCAATTGCCTCACCAAAGGCGGTGTCGACTGCGCCACCGAGCATGAGGTTGAGGGTGCCCAGTCCATAGCAGACCCCCAGAAGAGGGAAGGCTTCGTCGAGGGCGCGCTGGTAGAGAGCGTATAGCCATTGCTCTGCTCGCATCTGAACGAGGCTTTTCGTAGTTTGATCTCCCGACGCATCCCAAGGGGTTCCGCACACGATGATGCCGGAACATTGGGCGAAGTCAATGTCGGGCAGCTCACCGGCTTCCATGCGAACTCGGACGACCTCGTCTTCGCGAAGTCCAGCAATGCGGGGAAGGGCAGCACTTTCCGATTTGCGGACGGGGCCGTCGGGGCGACTCATGAGCATGAGGAAAGGCTTGGACATGGTGGACATGCTATCGGTGCGATCCACGGGTGACGGGTGCGGGTCCAGATCTAAGACACGGTGACACGCTAGTGTGGGGGTATGTCCCAAACGGCTCGTTACAACGATGATCTGCGCCTCGCCCATGTCCTTGCCGACAAGGCCGATGCCATTACTCTTTCTCGCTTCGGCTCCCAGGACCTACTCGTCGAATCTAAGCCAGATCTGACTCCCGTCACCGACGCTGACAGGGCTGTTGAAGATGCGCTGCGTGACACTTTGTCTCACACTCGCTCGCGTGATTCTGTTCTCGGTGAAGAGCGCGGCACCACGGGCCAATCGAATCGTCAGTGGATTATCGATCCCATTGATGGAACGAAGAACTTTGTGCGCGGCGTACCCGTGTGGGCAACTTTGATCGGGCTCGTTGAGGACGGCGAGGTCGTGGTGGGCGTCGTTTCTGCTCCGGCTCTCAAGCGGCGCTGGTGGGCAGCTCAGGGGCAGGGCGCGTGGACAGGCACGTCCCTGTTCAAGGGACGTCAGATTCGTGTATCTCAGGTCGATCAGATCGAGGACGCATCCTTGTCGTACTCGTCGTTGGATGGTTGGCTTCATGCCGACCGAGGGGCTGAGTTCTTGCGCTTGCAGTCGCAGTTCTGGCGTACTCGGGCTTTCGGGGATTTCTGGAATTACATGCTGGTTGCTGAGGGCGCGGTCGATGTGGCGTGCGAACCGGAGCTGGAGCTGTACGACATGGCGGCTCTGGTTCCAATCGTCACCGAAGCTGGTGGTCGTTTTACCTCGCTGAACGGGCAGGATGGTCCGTGGGGTGGCCACGCTTTGGCGACGAATTCTTTGCTTCACGATGACGTCTTGGCTGCGCTAGATTGGCCAGCTCTGGACAGCTAAGACCGTCCTCGTCGTTCGATTCCAATCCGCAGATGCATACGCTCACGTGCACACTAGTGACATGCTGATCCTTCACACTTCCGACTGGCACCTGGGCCGCACCTTGCACGGAGCGGATCTAGGCGACTGTGTTGACGCCTTCATTGAGTGGATCGTGGATCTGGTCAAGGATCGCGGGGTGGATGCCGTGCTGGTCAGCGGCGATCTTTTTGACCGTTCCGTACCGCCTTTGCAGGCGGTGTCGCAACTCAGCCAGGTGCTTGACGGCTTGTGTGCACACACCACGGTGATCGCGACCTCGGGCAATCACGATGGTCCGATCCGTTTAGGCATGTTGTCGGCGATGCTGCGCGACAACTTGCATATTGTCACCGATCCGTTGTCGATTGGTACAGCTATCGAGGTGGGTGGCTCAGACGGGGTTTTGGTCTACCCGATGCCCTATTTGGAACCCGACTTGGTGCGCTTCCAACTCTCCGATCTTCCAATTGAGGACGGCCAGGATCAGCCTCCTGCTCTTCCCCGATCCCACCAGGGGGTAATGGAGGGGGCTTGCCGGCGCATCTATCGTGATCTGGAGCAGCGCCGCGGGCTGGGTGATGATCGGGCGGCCATCGCCATGCCGCACGCTTTTGTTGTGGGGGCCCAAGTCAGTGACTCGGAACGCGACATCCAAGTCGGTGGGGTGGCCAGCGTCTCTGCGTCGGTCTTCGATTCTTTAGGCTGCGAACAAAATCAGCTTACCCACGGGTTAGATTACGTTGCGGCGGGTCATTTACACCGCCCACAAGATATTGGTAGGGCGTCGGTGCCCATCCGCTACAGCGGCTCTCCCCTGGCCTACTCTTTTTCCGAGGCCGAAGCACGCAAGTCCGTGACGCTCGTTGAATTTGATGAACACTCATTGGTCTCCCATGAGGTCATCGAGATTCCAGTGACGCGTCCGGTGATTGTCCTTGAAGGAACCATGGAGACGCTCTTATCGGATGCCGACAAGCATCCATCTCATGCGTTCTATTCGATCACCATCACCGACGATTCACGACCCGAACAGATGTCGTCACGCATACGTGCTGCCTATCCTCATGCATTGGTGGTCCAACATCGTTCGTCCAAAGTTCCCCAATATCGCAGTGCGGCAACGTCACGAGTCCGGCGTGACCCCATTGAGGTCAGTACGGACTTCTTCACCTCGGTGGGTGGACGTGACCTGACTGAGAGTGAACGCATGGTGGTGTCGGATGTGTGGACAGCGATCCGAACGGAGGATGCTTCATGAGGCTGCTGCGCTTGTCCCTGACTGGTATCGGGCCTTTTGCAGGTACCGAGATCATTGACTTTTCTCGCTTTGAAGCCGCTGGGCTGTTCTTGCTGGAAGGCCCTACGGGGGCTGGAAAGTCCACCATTATCGACGCTTTGACCTTTGCTCTTTACGGCGATGTTGCCCGCCAAAAGGATGCGTCAAAAGACCGCTTGCGCTCTAATCTCATTGACGATCAGGCTCCCAGCGAAGTTGACCTGGTATTCGAGGTTGGGTCGGGAATTTACTGCGTGACTCGCACCCCGTCTTTTCAGCCTCAGGGCCGCAAGACCGTTCGTAATTCGCAGGCCACCTTGGTCAAGGTGGCCGAAGATCCTGCGTCGCCAGTAGGCTTCACAACAACCCATGCCTTGGCTTCAGGTCCATCTAAGGTGGGTCCAGAAATCCAGAACCTCGTGGGATTAGATAAGGAACAGTTCCTGCAGACGATTGTCTTGCCGCAGGGCAAGTTCTCCCAGTTCCTCACAGCCACTTCGGATCAGCGTGAGAAGATTCTTCGCGACATTTTCGAAACCCACGATTTTGTGCGATTCCAAGAAGCTCTACTCACCCAGGCTGGCCGCTCACGCCAAGTGATCGACCGGGCAGCTGAATCAGCAAGGGCTGCATTCGACCAGCTCATGGATTCTCCCGTGCCACAGTTGAGCGACCAGCCCAACGAGTCTGCCGATAATGATGGGGCGACAGCCAAGTTCGATCTCGGCGAAGCGCCAGCAGCTTTCGACCCTACCGATGAGAATCCATCTGACGCGTTAGGGTCCGCCCGGGAGCGCGTTGACGCAGTAGCATCTGCGCACGGCTTAGCAACCGACGAATTAGATGCGCTTCGCAACACTCTCGCCGCAGCGCAAAGCGCGCACGCCCTCGCAGTTCAGACAGCAGCAGATATTGAAGAACGCGCCCAGGCGGTTAAGCGGCTTGAGGAGTTGAACGAGCGTCGCGAAGAGTTCTCAGATCTTTCGGCGCGTGTAGTTTTAGCTCAAGAAGCCAGGGAACTCCACGCTTTCATTCGTCACGACCAACAAGCGCAGGAGGCTCTTGAGTCAGCTCAAGCCAGTGTCGCGCAAGCATGTCAGAGCACTGCAGACGAGGCGGGTTTGTGGGACGGCGGTGTCAGTGTCCCTCAATCCGTGGACGAGGGCGAGGCCTTATCTGGTCGAGCCGAGAACCAACGCAGTGGTGTCGAGGCCGCTCGGGCCCGACTCGAAGACCTTGTCGCCCTGGAAGCAGGACTAGCCCAGCGGCGCAGAGACCTCGATGCGGCGCGCGTCGAAATTGACTCCCTGACGAGCCGTATCGCGGCCTCGACCGAAAGTATCCAGACGCTCAACGAGCAGGTTCAAGCAGGCGAGCGGGGTCTTGCCGCTATGCGCACCGACGTCGCAGAGCTACCCGCGATACGCCAGCAACTGGACAATCTCAACCTCAGAATCGACGCCAGTGAGCGCGCCGACATGCTGCGTGCGGGGCTGGAAGCATCAGCGCAGGAAATCCGAGAAGCGAAGATTCACGCCCGGGTAATGAATGCAGCAGCCCAGGATGCACACGATCTGTGGCTACGGTCTACGGCAGCTTTCTTGTCGGCTGAGCTCCAAGATGATCATCCCTGCCCAGTGTGCGGTTCGTTTGAACATCCTCTTCCCGCTCAAGCCGATGGGGATTCCATTTCTCGTGAGGAAGTGAAAGCCAGAGACGAGGCGCGGGATCAGGCTGAGAATCAGCTCATCCAAGCGGAGGCGACTCATCGGCAAAGAGTGCGTGATATTGCCTCGCTTAATGAAGTTGCCAAGGCCGATACTGCCTCCCTTCTCATTGAAAAAGCAGAACTGTCACGCACAGTGGAAGCCCTTGAGGAAGTGGCTGCGCAGATTCCACCTTTGTCGGAGGCGATTGAGCAAGAGACAGCTCGGTTGTCTCATGATCGCCAAGCCGTTGGAGAAGATGAGCAAAAGCTTGCAGCCTTGCAAGCGGCATACGACAAGGATCTGAGTAGCATCGAAAAGGATGAGGAGTCGTGTGTTCAAGCTCGCGGAACGCACGAGTCTTTAGCCCAGGTCGATGAGCTTTACGCAAATAGGCTTGAACGCTTGACGGCGCTTATTTCGGCGGTGACTCGTTGGAAGGGAGCTTCACAGGCCGCGCAGTCAGCTCGCGACAGCCGAGACCAGGCGCTTGCGGAGTCTACTTTTGACAGTGGAGATTCTGGGGCCCGTGACGTTGAGAAGGCCCTCGTACCTCAGGATCAGGTGGCGCACATGCGTCAAGAGATTAGCGACTATGAGCATGAGCGTCGCTCGTTGGAACAGGCTTTAGTGTCCGAGCGATTGACCCGAGTCGATGGGGCCTCTGTGCCAGATCTTGAAGCTTTGCAAGGTGGCGTGGAGGCCGCAACTGACGCCCATGACCAGGCTCTTCACCGAGTAGGGGCTTTGGAGCAGGCGCTGGCTGCACTCAGCTCTTATCACGAGACATTTCTTCGAGCCCTTGACGAGCTTAGGAGAGTGCGGCAAGAAGCGGGTCCTGTGCGCAGATTGGCTGATCTTGCCGGAGCGCGCACACCGGACAATCTGGTTCAGATTCCTCTGAGTGCGTGGGTGCTGGTGTCGCGTCTGGATGAAGTCTTGGAGCGAGCCAACCCACGGCTCTTGGCGATTTCGTCGGGGCGCTATGAGTTGCGCGCAGTCGCTGACGATGGAACACAGTCACGCCGTTCTGGCTTGGGCTTAGCAGTCCTGGACCACGACAGCGATCAGTTGCGTTCGACGCGCACGCTATCGGGTGGAGAAACTTTCTACACATCTTTGTGTTTGGCGCTGGGGCTGGCTGATGTTGTCACAGACGAAGCAGGCGGGGTCGAGTTGCGAACGATGTTCATCGACGAGGGTTTCGGGTCCCTGGATGCGCATACTCTCGAGTTGGTCATGCAGCAGTTGCACAACCTTCGAGATAGCGGCAGGACGGTGGGCGTGATTAGCCACGTTGAAGAGATGGCCCACCAAATCGGCGACCAGATCAATGTCAGGCCTCGGCCACATGCCGGATCGACTTTAAGTATTCGCTCGGTTTAGCCGCTCCCCTCCCCGCGAGGGACGCCCATAACCCCCGCGAGGGACGCCCATAACCCCCGCGAGGGACGCCCAAAAGTCTCCCGAAGGACGCACAAAACCCCGCGAGGGCCACACAAGTTAAAACCTAGCCTCCGTTTTTCCGTTCAATCCGCCCCTCAATCTGGGGCTCAACCGTCATTGGAGGCGAGCATCCTCGCGACCACTTCCCGTTCTTGAATGTCGTACCACTCAAGCGCATATTCCCACAGGTCAGCCACCGCTTGGTCGGCACTGTCTTGGTCTTGCGCGGCGACAACGCTACGCACTGCTTCGCATGCGTCCGAGCCGTCAATCAGGATCGCTTTGACCTGCTTCCAGTCGCATCCGCCCAGACGCACTTCGCCCACACCGTCGACGATGTCTGAAGCAAGGGGAGCTTCGGGAATCTCAATGGCCAATACGACTCGTGATGGAGCATCATCGGGGAAATCTTGAAGAAGAGACAGCGATGCCAAAGCCGCTTCTGTCTGAGCATCATTTTCAAGCTCTTCGATATCGTCGTTGCTTGCCCCCTGGGGAGCAAATGCCGCCCACCCGTGTCGTTGGGGCAGCACGGCGGCGCTCAATTCAGATCCAAGAGCTGGGAAGAAAACACGCATAGACTCAGTGTGTCACACGCGAAGGTTGCCGGCGGCTCCTTTTTCCGGCTCGTTGCCGCCCGCAAAGCGACTCAGTGATTGACACGAGGGCCCGAGCTCCCGCTGACGTGGCTTCAGCGACGGTGATCGGCTGAGCTTTGAGCAGCGAGCGCGTAAAAGCTTCATCTTCGGGAACAACATGAATGGTCTGGCCAGCAAGTATGGGAGCCAAGGCTGCCTGAATGGCGTTGATCGGCCTGGATCCAGCGCCTGCCTGGCTGAGTCGATTGACAATAATTTGGAGCTCTTTCCCGGTGCCAAGCTCATCCCACCATGCTTGAACATGACTGAGCCGATTGATTCCGACGACGTCGCCTCGTACAACACACAGCACACGGTCCGCCGTTTTAAGGACAGCTGCTGTCATGTCGTCGCGACTGCCTTGGTGTCGAATGTCGTCCGGAACCGCATCCAGGGTGACACTCGCCAGATCGACGACCACCCAGTCAGCCATCTGGGCGCTGGCTCGCAGAATGTCGACAAGGGAATGAGGGCCTACTTCTCGCCAGCGGTGCGCGGTGACTAGACCTGTGATGATTGATAGTTCCGGTGAGAGGTTAGCGGCAGCGGCATCAATGTCGGCGGGGACAATGTTGGCACGGGATGCCTGGCGCACAAGGGCGGATAGTGATGAACCGTCGACGGGAAGCCCAAGCATGTGCGCAATAGAAGGATTTGCCGTGTCAGCATCGACGAGGATGCTTTTGCCGTAACGGGATAACGCGTGGGCGAGTCCGATGGCCAGGCTCGACCGCCCGGGAGCACCGGAGGTTCCCCATACCGCAATGATTGTGCCCGCGTGAGGCATGGGTGGAGGTCCTGCCGGCGTCGCGGCTGCGGCTGGTAGAAAATCAGCAGCGGCCGGGTAGGAGATTTCTGCTCCGAAGGCGTCCGGACCTTCCTGCGGCAGTGAGGGTTGAGAGCGGATGATTGCCAGAAGAGATTCAACAACCTGGTCGGCTGCTCCCACGGCGGCATAACCGTCAGCTTCGAGGTGTTGCAGCAAGGGCAGTTGATTGAGCGGGGCCACCAGGACAACATGCATGCGTGCGCGGTGTAGGTCTTCGATGACTCTGGCGTCTAAATCGGGATCGGTGGCATCGAGGACGGCCAAGTCCGCGACGTGCGATCTGGCTGCGGCACGCACTTCGGCGAGGTCTGCGCATCGCCTGACGACGGATAGTCCCTCGGTTTGAGCCAGCGCCTGGACGAGGTTCCCCTCTTCGTCTGGGTGCACCAGGATGACGACATTGTGGATCACGGGCTCATCCCCCTATCGGCACGGCAGCGAGGGCGCCTGGTCCCGAGGTCGCATCCAGAACAGCGGCAATGGTGTCTTGCGGAATGAGCACTTCGATTCGGGTGCCACCTCGGACAACTGACCCTGTTTCTTCGACGCTGACGAGAATGACGTTTGCAGCGATCAGCGAAGATTGGGCGTCCTTCTCGGATGTGGCGTATGCGCCTGGCAGGGCCCATAGTTCCAGAAGATCGCCTGTTTGAACTGATTCGGGCAGGCCATCAGCGACGGTGACCACGAGGCGCCTGCGTGTGAGGTCGTTTTCGGTGGCGACGGCTGAGGACGCGATCAACTCGTCGGCGCCGATTGACCGTGCGGCGACCGCCTCGGATGGGAGTTGTCCGTCGAGCAGGTAGGCGTTGGTACCCGGCCGGGCTTCCACGATTTGAGTGTTGGTGGAGTCAAGTCGTTCCCCCTGGGCAACGGGCCGTGTGGTCTTGTAGACGAGGTCGCCCGAGCGCGCGTCGGCAACGAGCCAGGTGCAGGCAGCGATTGAAAGGGCAATAAGTATGAGCCCTCCCAGTAGGCGCGGATCACGCCATAGAGGTTTTTTCGCTGGTATTTTTACTGAGCTTCGCATGCCGTTCACACGCTCATCATGCATGGGATTTTCCCCGTTGAAAAGTTATCCACAATTTATTGACTCGCACAATCCATTACGGACCCATATTGAACCTCATCAAATGCACGAAATGGGATTATCCACAGGCAAGTGGATCCTCTGGGGCTAACCGGAATTAAGTGGCACAATGGGGGTTATGACTCCACGTTTCCTCACACTTGCAGATGTTGCTGAGACGCTGAATCTGACGATGTCCGCTACTCGTTCTTTGGTCAACTCTGGAGAGTTGCCTGCGATCCAGGTTGGCGGCAAGAAGGTGTGGCGGGTCGAAGAGTCAGTCTTGGAACAATACATTCAAGATCAATACCGTGCAGTTCGTGAAAGGGCCTCGCAGCTGACCTCTGAGTGAGGCTGAGCTTTTTCGAAGCCTCTGCCCTCTGGTCTGCGCCAAGCCTATGAGCGGCGACTGACTTTCTGATCTGCGCCCGATCTTTCAGTGATATCTAGCCACTAATCGATAGATCCCTGCTTGTCACAGCCAGCGATGCTCTAGAAGGTTAACTGCCCGTAAGCCACTGATCAGCAAGCTAATGACGGTATGTTCGATACGGTCCCTACTGTCGACTCGGTGCACGTCTGAGTTTGCAGCAAGGTCGATGTGATCGGCGTAAACACCGGCTATTTTTCCCTGGTGGCGTCCAGCATCGTGATCAATGACGAGTTCAACCCCTTGCTCCGACAATTCACGCAAGACGTGCCCAATGCCAATTCTGCGCCCAAGCGCCTCCGCGTCCCCCACTCCAATTCCAAGCGGCCATACTGCCACGAGGGCAGACAGCGGAACGAGCGATTCGTTTCGCGCATCCCGCAGCAGCATCCACGTGGAGGCTGAATCAACAACCGTCCCACTCAGTACGCGTCCCCCGCGTAATACTGCGCTGATTGCGGTGCCATGAGCTGCACTAATGCGCGCTGCAAGGGTGACTCCAGCACGTTCCGCGTCGGTTAAATCATTGACGAGGGCGTCCATTTCTTGGCGTCGCTCTTCGTCGAATCGCGATTCAAGATCTCGAAGGAACACTTCCATATCCACTCGCCCACCTTCTCACAAACTCACACGAACTGCATCCACTTGACACGATAGAAAATAATCAATCAGACTTAATCCAGTACGAACTGATATGATCAGAGTTGATTGGATAGTGACATGAATGATGCTCCCATCCAGCTGGATCATCGGGGTCCCTTGACCGAACTTGCCCTGTGGACCATTGGTGTTCCTGCAGGCGCTTTACTATGTCTCGCTCTCTACACTTTGAGGGAGCGAGCCAATGTTCATCATCCTGAAGTCCTCATCACCTGCGCAATCTGCGCATTTGCCCTCGCCGCTTTGGCATGGAATCTTTACTGGTCGACTCTGGCCCGACTTTCTGGCCTGGCATTGATTCCACGCCAGATCCGCACATTCATGCAGCAAATGGTGTTGTCCTCGGGTACTCAACGAGCACGGCAGATTGTTTTGCGATCAGGCGCGGGGGCCATCTTAGGTGTCAGCGTCGCTGCTGGGGGCTTGTCTTCCACGGCTTTCGCCGCGCCCACCACCCCGGAAGTACAACCCCAAAACTCCTCTTCAGCTGGGGACGACTGGGCCTGGGGAGCCACGCAGGTTGCGCCGAAAAATGTGCCCAGCCCTCAGCCGACCACACCCAACAGCGACTTGGCACCGCAGAGTTCCAACATAGTGGTTCAAGAAGGCGACTCACTGTGGTCTATCTCTGCGCAGATTCTTGGCCCCGATGTCAGCCCTGAAGACATCAATCAGTATTGGCCTCAGCTATACCAGGCCAATTTGGCAACCATAGGTGACAATCCAGACCTCATTCACCCAGGCCAGGTGTTGGTGAGCGTCGAGGAGGGCTCATGACCACCACACTTGAGCATCCGACCACTGGGGTCTCGCGGCGCTGTTTCCGCTGGGATCTCAACATCGATCTGACTCGACGAGCCCAAGCCGATGCACGCGCATGGCTGCGCACGCCACCCGCGCGTGCCAACGCCGCACCCTTGCCGGATCCCGAAGTTTGGGCAGCCAATATGTCGCGCGCAGTAGTAGAAGTCATTGTGGGCGTTCGGCCCGTAACTCAACTCCAACGGTGGCTGGTTCCGCCCCTCTATGCAGCCTTAGTCCACCTCCATCAGCCACGCGCCCAGTCTGCCTCGCAGCGTCCTTGTCGACCTGTGAGCTGGCGGTCGTGCAGCCCCCGCGATGGGGTTGTCGAGGTCGCCACCGTCGTCGCTGCGCCAGACCGCACACGGATCGTCGCCGTGAGGTTAGAAAACCATCGAGGGCGGTGGATCACCACCGCCCTCGAATTTGCGTGAGTTGACAGGACTCAGCGACGTTTCTTCTTGGCCGCCCGGCGTTGGGCGCGGTTGAGCTGACCAGAAGCAGATGACGCCTCGTCTTGAGAATCAGCTGAAGAATAGCGCAGCCTTTGGGCGACGGACTCCTGACCGACGTTGCCCATGACAGATCGCGCTTTGGCTACGCTCTGAGCGCGCTGGCGGGCTTCTTGTTCAGCTTGCGCACCGGCACGCGCCACGTCCTCAACGCTGGGACCAGCGTCAGAGACGGGGGCACCATTGGGTGTTTGAGCGGCTTGTTCCTGAGCCTGATCGAATGCCTTTTCGAATTGCTTGGCGTATCCAAAGACCTGTTGGACTGATTCTTCACGAATCCGTTCCATCATGGCAGAGAACATTTGGGCGCCCTCGTCCTTGTATTCGACCAAGGGATCACGCTGTCCCATAGCGCGCAAGCCAATACCCTCTTTGAGATAGTCCATCTCGTAGAGGTGCTCACGCCAAAGACGATCGACGGTCGCAATGACGACTCGTCGTTCCAGAGAACGCATGGGATCTTCTCCGAGCTGCCCCAAGGCTAAGGGGTTGTCTTTGAGTCGATCTTCAGTATCGGCGTAGACGGCGTGAATATCTCCGACGAGTTCGGTGATGAGATCGTCGCGGACCAGGGAACCGGCACCGCCGTGCTCGGCTTGGACTTCCTCAGCGGTAACCGAGGGCGGATAGTAGCCGCGCAAGGTGTCCCAGATGACGTCTAGATCCCAGTCCTTGACGGGAACACCCGCGGTTTTTTCGTCAACAATGCCTGTGATGAGAGCTTCCATGAAGGAACGCAACTGTGGTTCGAGGTCTTCGCCTTCCAGGACGCGGCGCCTCTGCTCGTAGATGAGTTCACGCTGCCCTGTCATCACATCGTCGTATTTGAGGACGTTCTTGCGGATCTCAAAGTTGCGGGCCTCGACCTGATGTTGGGCCGAGGCAATTGACCTGGACACCAGACGAGCCTCCAAGGGCATATCTTCCGGGTAGGCGCCAGACTGCATGATCCTTTGCGCGAGCCCAGAGTTGAACAGGCGCATGAGGTCGTCTTCCATGGACAGGTAGAAGCGGGATTCACCCGGGTCTCCCTGGCGGCCTGAACGTCCTCGCAGCTGGTTGTCGATACGCCGTGATTCGTGACGTTCCGAGCCTAGAACGTAGAGGCCGCCAAGTTCGCGCACCTCTTCGCGTTCGGCTTCTACGGCAGCTTCAGCTTCTGCCAGCGCCTTGGGCCATTCTTCGCGGTATTCCTCGGGGTTCTCTTTGGGGTCCAGGCCGCGAGCCTGAAGGTTGGCCTGGGCAATAAACTCAGAGTTACCACCGAGCATAATGTCGGTGCCTCGGCCGGCCATGTTGGTTGCGACTGTGACGGCTCCCTTACGTCCTGCCATGGCCACAACGGCTGCTTCACGCGCGTGCTGTTTGGCGTTAAGGACCTGGTGGGGAATGTGCTTGTCTTTGAGGAGTCGCGACAATAGCTCAGACTTTTCAACCGAAGCGGTACCAACAAGCACGGGCTGGCCGGCTTCGTGACGCTCGACGATGTCCTCAATGATGGCCTTGAGTTTGCCAGCTTCAGTTGGATAGACGAGGTCGGACTGATCCTTGCGGATCATTGGCTTGTTCGTGGGGATCGGGATAACACCAATCTTGTAGGTTGAGGCGAATTCGGCGGCTTCGGTTTCTGCCGTACCGGTCATACCTGCGCGTGAACCCTCCGGATAGAGACGGAAGTAGTTCTGCAGTGTGATCGTCGCCAGAGTTTGGTTCTCGGCTTTGATTTCGACGCCTTCTTTGGCTTCGATGGCCTGGTGCATGCCGTCGTTGTAGCGTCGTCCCGGCAGCACGCGTCCGGTATGTTCGTCAACGATGAGGACTTCACCGTTATCGACGATGTAGTCCTTATCAATGTGGAAGAGTTCCTTGGCTTTGATGGCGTTATTGAGGAAACCAATGAGCGGCGTATTGGCTGCTTCGTAGAGATTCTCCACACCAAGCTGGTCTTCAACGGAGTCAATGCCGGGTTCGAGGACGCCGACAGTTTTCTTCTTTTCGTCGACCTCGTAGTCGACGTCGCGTTCAAGGATGCGGGCAATACGGGCAAATTCGGTGTACCACCGGTTGACGTCACCCGATGCGGGGCCGGAAATAATAAGCGGAGTTCGCGCCTCATCGATGAGGATGGAGTCAACCTCGTCAACGATGACGTAGTTGTGTCCGCGCTGGACCATGTCTTCAACGCGCTGGGCCATATTGTCGCGCAGGTAGTCGAAGCCGAATTCATTGTTCGTGCCGTAGGTGATGTCGCATTCGTACTGCTTGCGACGTTCAGCCGGACTTTGACCAACGAGGACGCAGCCGCAGCTCAGCCCGAGGAAGTTGTAGACGCGAGCCATGATGTCGGACTGGTATTTCGCTAGGTAGTCGTTGACGGTGACAACGTGGACGCCTTTTCCTGTCAGGGCGCGCAGATAGGACGGCATCGTGGCAACAAGGGTTTTGCCTTCACCCGTCTTCATTTCGGCGATGTTGCCCAGGTGTAGGGCGGCGCCACCCATGACCTGGACGTGGAAGGGCCGCATGCGCAGGATGCGCCAGGATGCTTCACGCACGGTGGCGAAGGCTTCGACCATGAGGTCGTCGAGAGTTTCTCCCTCTTCAAGTCTGGCCCGAAACTCTGAGGTCTTGGCCTGGAGCTGCTCGTCGGTGAGGGCCTCGAAATCCTCTTGGAGTGCGTCGACCTGCTTGGCAATATTGTCAAGCTTCTTGAGCGTGCGACCTTCGCCAGCACGGAGGATCTTGTCGATGATGGACACAGGTGCTCCTGACTTCATAACCGAGGGCGGTCCCCGGGTGCGTGTGAGCGCACCGGTCCAGTCTACGAACTTCCGGACCTACTTCTCGACCCAGAATCGGGTGAATCATCATTTTGTTGCACTCTGACCTCTGCTGATGCTTTCTTTCGCCCGTGGAGAAAGGCCTGGATGCAGGTGTCGGAGTGGGCGACGGCAAATGATGAGAGAGGAAATTGGCGCCCTCGCCAAGTAACGCAGCAACGCCGACACAGTGACGAGACGAACGAGGACGCAGCAGAACAGCAACGCACACGAAGTAAAGTAACGAACCCCGCATCAACGAGGATGCGGGGTTCGTTGCGCCGAGTGTCTTTAGACGTCGGTGGTGGTGTTGAGCCTCAGGACGCCGTAGGTCCATCCGTGGCGGTGGTAGACGACGCAGGGCTGGTGAGTTTCCTTGTCAACGAAGAGGAAGAAGGGGTGTCCAACCATTTCCATCTGGTCGAGCGCTTCGTCGACAGTCATGGGTTGGGCTTCGTGGACTTTTTGACGAACGATGATCGGAGAATCTCCGAGCTGTTCTTCGCGAGCCTCGCCGACTTTGAGGTCTTCGGCGGAGCGCAGGCCCGTATCGACGACTTCTTCGGTCTGATCCTCTTCGAGGACCGCGGTGTCGAGGATTTCGGCTTCGTCCAGATCGCGCGGGTAGCGGCGTCGGTGATCCTTGGCGCGGTCGCGGAGTCTACGCAGGCGTTCGAAGAGTTTTCCAGCCGCGATATCCACCGCCGCGTAGCGGTCTGCGGATTCGGCTTCGGCTCGAATGATCGGCCCCTTGCCGTAGACGGTCAGCTCAATTCTTTCTGCTGTGTCGGCCTGGCGGGGGTTACGTTCGTGAGTGAGTTCTACATCGACGCGTTGGGCACGCGGGTAGAACTGGGTGATCTTCGAGACTTTCTCTTCGACGTAGGCGCGGAAATTCGGATGAATTTCGGCGTTTCGTGCGACGACAGTGATGTCCATTCTTTGTCCTCCAAGGGAACTCGGCGGGTTCATTACCCCGCGTTTCGGATGCCCGGGCGCTTCATCACCCCGGACCGTGATCTGAGCTATCACCTCCATCCGGGCGGGCTATGCGCTGCATTGCGCCAAGCCTCGCTTCGTGTGGATCCATCATAGCGACAAACGTGACCCTCGTCATACGGAAAGTGAAAAGGTCGCGACCTAAACCGTACTCAGGCACACCGCTATTTGTGCACGTCCAAGGCACCTTGCCAATTCTGTCAGCGTTGCTCCCGTGGTAACGACGTCGTCAACGAGGACGACCGCAGCGCTGCGTGGAGGAGTGACGCGGGCGCGCATCGTCGCGTGTCGACCACGTCTGCGTTCCTGGCCTCCTCGCCCAGACTGTGACCTGGCCCCCACGCGCAGTCTCACCGCGTCTACGACACTGACTTCAATGGTGTAGATCCCGAGACTATTGAGGCTTTGGGCGATACCGCGTGCCACTGCTTGCGACAGCGGGACTGTGACCGACCGACCATGAAGTCTCCTGCGCCAACTCGAAGGAGCAGGAACCACCCAGACCTCGCGGTAATGATCATCCGGCACAGCCGCTAGGCCGCAGGCTTTTCCAAGGTTGATGCCGGCTTGGGTCAAAAAACTTGTTAAATCTTCTCTTTCGCTGTGTTTGGCGACCAAGATCAGCCGACGCAAAGCACCTTCATACGGGCCCAGAGACACGACAGCTTCTGGGAAGTTCTGGTCAATCGTCGTCAGTTGAGGTGGCCGTCGGGCGATGCTCATGCAATCGGGGCATAGAGTCGTATCCCAACGTCCGCACCCCGCGCATTGGGTGGGTAACACTGCGTCAAGGAGATGTTTCCACCCACGCAACCACACTGTGTTGATTGGGTTCATAGATTGACAATGACAGGGCGCTGGACCTGACGCCAGGGGTTGCTCGGCCTCTGTGGATTGGCAGCGTGAAAATAGCCTGTGGATCAGCCTGCGTAGCGAGCTGATCGAATTGACTCATCCAAAGGCTGCCACAAAGCGCCCGATTGGCACGATACGGACGATTCAGCAAAGACCACGCACAAGCTGGTCGGGCTGGCACCCGCAGTCAATTCCTCTACCCCATCGGGCAGCATGACCACCGCGGGGAATCCGCCAAGGTCCATCGACACGGCTACTGTCTGACCATCCTGATCATCGCCTTGAGAGTAGGCAACAACAACTCCTGATTCCCCTGCCCACGTCACATCAACGACGCCAAGTTCACCGCCCATGAGCTGCTCTCCCGCGGTGACAGCAACGGGTTTACCTGTAGCGTCGCGGGCAACCGTTGCCAACCAGACCGCCGAAGAACCATTGTTCTGGTAGACAAGCAGGGCACGCGCCCCATCGGGAGAAATACGCACCATTGACGCTTGGCCTGTGGCATCCAAATCTAAGTCCACTTCCACGCTGGCTCCCGCTGGGGTGGCTGCAACCATGCCAGATGCCGATACCGCTTGCGGTGTCGGCATCCACGTCCAACCGAAACGGTCAATGGAAGGGGCACCCCCATCGGGTGAGGCTGTCAAACGGTAGGAGGCATCCTCGTCCTCGTTAATGCCGGTGATGACCACCTCGTCGTCGATCCTCCACGCCACCAAGTTGGCTCCCACGGGTGAAATGGCCGGGGATTGCGCACGCTCAGGTACGGGCGTATCAACTGGTAGGGCGGTGGAAACCGATCCAGAAAATAGGGAGGCTCCGCCCGCGTCCAGAACAATCCTCGTGTCGAGTCTGTAGTCGGGTCCCTCGGGTAAATCATCTGTAGGAATATCCTGGCCAGATACGGTCAGTGTCACATTGGAAACGGATGTGGCCTGCACCAATGTCGTCAGAACTGACCATGCGAGGAGTCTGCGCGCTTCCTCGCTTTCTGGCACAGCAGCGTTGAGGCTGACCTTGGCAGTGCGGTCAGAGATTTCTACTCCTTGCGACGGAATGGTTGTACCACCCGGAACAGCATTCGTTACCGCACTATTCAAAGAGGAGCGAGGACCGGCAACCAGGCCCGCCAAAAGATACCCGCTCAGTCTCCTGGCTGGATACCACCGGGGATCTGCCACCAGAGCATCGCCCGTCATGGAAGGGAACCACAGGTTGGTCAACTCGTAAGAAGCCGTGAAGGAACTCTGCGAAATGATGAAGGAATCATCGGGAGAATCGATACGCCACTCCCCATTTTCTTGAACGAGGGTGAACGTCTGGTCAATCTGGCTTCCACTGGCCAACGACAATATGCCTCCCTCGTCAACGCTGGCCACAGCTGGCACATGAACGTCGACGGAGGCTTCACCGCCTGGCCCCTCTCCCGTAGAAACGACCTGCGGAGCGATATCGGTGTCATAGACGAGGGCGTTGGCCTGAGGCTTCCACCTCTTAGACGACGAGCTGGTTAAAAAGAGGCGCGCGGTTGCGAAGTCATCGTTGGGGCCTGCGGCACAAGCTAAGAGGAAGTCTTGGATGAGAGTCCGAGGATTAGCTCCCGCAGTCGGGCCGTCGGCTGACAGCTGGATCGGATCAGAGTCTGGCACCGATGCATCAAAGGGCTGCGGCGAGGAGGCGCTGGGCAGGCTCGAACAACCGGCCAGCGCGAGGCAGGAACTGGCCAGAGCGGCGATCATTGTGCGACGAATATTCACTCGTCCTCCCACAGAGCCAAGGGTTGGGTGCGCACCGGTTCCCCCGCATTCCTGGGCAAGGTCATCAAGAACGAAGCACCGTTTGTAGGCTCCCCCCATGCTTGCAATGTTCCTCCGTGTAATGCGACATCTTCTGTGGCAATCGACAGGCCCAGACCTGTTCCGCCGGTGGTGCGAACCCTGGACGTGTCAGCGCGGTAGAAACGATCGAAAACGTGGGCACTGACTTCGGGGGTCATTCCAATGCCGTGGTCGCGTACTCGCACGGCAACGGCCTCATGGTTCGATGCCAGAGTCACGTCAACGTCCGTGCCGTCAGCGTGCTCAACGGCATTGACGAGGAGGTTGCGCAGCACCCTTTCAATACGCCGAGCATCAATTTCTGCGGCGCACCTGGAATCTGGGACATGGATATGCACCTGGACGCCATTCTTTTCAGCCAGCTCCATGTTGGCTTGCACGACCTTGGCGACGATGGGACGCAGATCTGTCATCTCCGGTTCCAGGAGGGCGGATTGGGCGTCGTAGCGGGATATTTCTAGAAGGTCAGCGAGCATGGAGTCCATACGTTCGGTCTGATCATGAAGCAATTCGGCCGATCGTTTCGCGCCACCTTCAAGCTGGTCACGATTGTCCCAAATGACTGATTCCGCCATCCGAATGGTCGTCAACGGGGTACGCAATTCGTGGGAAACGTCGGACACGAAACGCTGTTGAAGCTGCGAGAGTTCGTCATACTCATTGATCTTGGTTTGCAGCGATTCAGCCATGTCATTGAAGGCCGCACCCAGGTCAGCCATTTCATCAATGCCTTGGGTTGGTACTCGCACGGTCAGGTCACCGTCGGCGATCTGCTTGGCAGCGTCAGCGGTGCGCCGCACTGGCCGCAGCATCCGATATAGGGTCCAAAACACTGCAGCGGGCAGTCCGATGAGAATGGGCACAGCGGCAAAGGAAAGTACGCCCATGAACATGTCGACGCGGGCTTGGTCGGATTCAAGGGAGTACACGATGTAGAGCTCGTGGGCTCCTGCTCGCGGAAGCTGCACCTGCATACCGACGAGTATTGCCGGAGATGTTTCTTGATTGTCAGCCCCCGAAGGAATGCTCACAGACTGCCATTGGGCGCTTCCTCCCGATACGACGGCCTGGCGCATCTGGCTGGTGATCACCTCGTCCATTTGTGCGTCGACGATCTGGTTGATTCGTAGGCTCGAGGACGCTCCCTGCGAACGCAATAAGACGACGGATACAGCTCCGGCACCTGCCGCTGACGACTTGATTGACTCTACCGTCTGACGGGCGGCTTCTTGAACCTGGTCGGGGGTGGTAGCTGTGGACTGTTCGAAAATCGATTGCGCGGATGAGAATCGCACGCCAGCATCGTCGAGGACCTGGTCGCGTCGTGACTCAAACACGGAGGACCGCAGCTGTGCAGAAACGAAAAGCGCAAAGACGGTCATAATCGCCATCAGTGCGATGACCAGTGTCATGGCGGTGCGCAGCGAGAGAGAGGCGCGGACGTTGCGTGCAGGCTTGGATTCCTTGGCCCACTGCCACGCCTTCGAATCTGTGAAACGCTGGCCCCAGCGGGCGAGGAGCCGCCAAAATTCTTCGAGACGCGAGGGAGGTTCAGGAACCGGTTCCGGCACGGTATCCAACCCCGCGAACGGTAATGATGATCTGCGGTTTCTCCGGGTCGCGTTCAATTTTGGAGCGCAGGCGCTGAACGTGAACATTGACGAGGCGCGTGTCTGCGGCGTGACGGTAACCCCAGACTTTCTCAAGTAGTTCCTCGCGACTAAACACCTTCCATGGGGCGCGCGCAAGAGCAACAAGGAGGTCAAACTCAAGCGGGGTCAGGGCAATTGACTGATCGGCGCGGGTTACTGAATGGCCTGGCACATCAATGACGACATCGGCAACATTGAGTCGTTCTTCGCCGTCTTCTTCGCGGCCTCGTAAACGCGCCCGAACACGGGCTACCAACTCTTTGGGCTTGAAAGGCTTGGGAACGTAATCGTCGGCGCCGGCTTCAAGCCCGGACACGACGTCGGCTGTATCCGACCGAGCGGTGAGCATCACGATAGGAACGTCTGACTCGCGACGGATTCTGCGGCACACTTCAATACCGTCCAACCCAGGGAGCATAACGTCGAGGAGGACGAGGTCGGGATTCGTCGTGGAGAACTGTTCGACTGCCTGGGCGCCGTCAGCGCAGGTTGTCACCGCGTAGCCCTCAGCTTCGAGGACGATTCCGATCATCTCGGCCAAAGCGACGTCGTCATCGACGACGAGGATGCGCGAACTCATGTCACGATCGTGTCACGATCCGGCTTCGAATGCATCAGACTCGCGGATGCAACTTCGGGTTTCCTCTTCTTGTCCTCACTGACAGATAGCGCTGACGCTGTGGGCAGATGTAGTCTGATCGGCCCATACATGGCACCATTAAGGATGTTCAATACCATGAGGTCAGGAGTCGAATATGTCCGATCCGAACGGATGGAGCGCACCAGAGTCACACCAGGGTTCATGGTCTGCACCTGAAGCTCCCGGGTGGGGTACTCCTGCAGAATCCGCACCCAACCACACCGTGTCCTCTCCTGCCACGACGCCTGTGACAAATCCGGCGACCCCACGGACGGCGGGTCAAGCGACACAGCCATCAACCACACCCGGCCAGTACAACCAGGGTTGGACTCAGCCCCCGGTCTCCCCCTCAATGCCTTCCATGCCTCCTGCGCCAGGCATGCCAGGCGGATACGGCGCTGCGTGGTCCGCTGCTGCTCAGCCGGGAATTATTCCTCTTCGCCCACTGACAATCGGGGATCTCTTCGAAGGGACCTTCCGGTCAATCCGCACGAATCCAGCGGTTGTCTTCGGTTTCGCTTTCGCAGTGACTGCAGTAGTAGCAGCCCTATCCGCCCTCGTTTATTACTTCATCTTCTCTGCGATGGAAACCTCGATGGGCTTGACAGACCCGCAGGCTTCAATTGACGACGAGCTGACCTTTATCGCCTCCGAATTGGGTGGAATGCTCGTCTCTAGCGGCGTCCTGATGATTTTTTCTCTTCTGTCTTCCATCCTTTTGGTCGGCATCTTGTCGGTGGCGGTTTCAGAAGCCGTCCTGGGTAGCAAACCGACTTTCTCCGAGGCATGGGAGCGTTTCAAGCCGCGTTTTTGGCCGCTGGTTGGCACCGTCGTCGTCATTAGTGTCGTGACAACGGCGGCAATGCTCGTGATTCTCGGGATTGGCTTTGGTCTGATCTTCGCCATAACCTCAGGTTTCTCCTCCGATGTGAGCGGCGGGGCGGTGGTCGGCATCGTCCTCGTCATCCTCGTTTTGGTCGCCGTAGTCTTCATCGCTTCCTTCGGTCTGCAGGTCAAACTCCTGTACGCCCCCATCACCACAGTGTTGGAGGGGCTGGGTCCCGTGGCTTCCATCAAGCGCGCCTGGATCTTGACTAAGGGATCCTTCTGGCGAACCCTTGGCCGACTCATATTGGTTCTGCTGCTCACCGGCGCCATCACGTCTTTTGTTTCCTACGGCGTAGGAATCATTGCAGGTATCTTCGCCGTCACCACGTCCCTGGTGGTCGCTCAGGTCATTACGGTTTTCATCACTTCTTTGCTTCAAGCTGTGGTGGTGCCTGTGACAACCTCGTATGAGGTGTTGATGTATCTCGATGAGCGTTTCCGTAAAGAAAACCTGGCTCCAGTGTTAGCGCAGGCAGCCGCGCAGCGATGATTCTGCCCATCGACGCGCCAATCACTCCCGATTCTGACCAGGCTCGTTCCTGGTTAGAAGAGGAATTGTCGCGCGCCGAATACTCCGATGCACTCAGTCCTCTAACCCGCGGAATCCGGTCGTTCCTACGTTTCTTTATCGATCTGTTCTCGGGCCGCGGCGGCTCAGCACCTCCCATTGAGGTGGTTCTACTGATCATTGTCGCCATCGTGCTGGTAGTCATGGTCATAGTCACCGTCCTCAATCCGGTGCGTCTAGCCAGGTCGCGTCGAGGTCAGGCGGTTTTCGATTCTCCCGATGTCACTGTCGAGGACGCTCAGCTCGCCCGCACCCAAGCTCTGCGCGAAGGCCGCATCAACGAGGCCTACATCTGGGCTTTTAGGATTTTGGTTCTCAAGCTCTCCCGCAGTGACGTCCTCGTGGACAGTCCTGGCCTAACAGCCCACGAGGCTTCGAATCATGCGGGTGCTCTACTGCCAGAGCAAGCCATCGCCCTGACCCACCACGCTGATCTTTTTGACGAAGTCCGCTACGGCGACGGCTCAGCTACAGCCCAAGATCTTGATGATCTTGACCAGCTAACCGATCAGGTTGCCTCAGAGCTGGTAGGAGTGCGCGCATGAGGGCCTCATCTAGCACAGTGATCACCGCTCGCCCATCAACGCGTTTGGCACAGGCAAAACCGGTGCTAGTCATTCTTTTGTTGATGCTCCTGTCCACGGCAGTCATTTTCTTCATTCCCCAGGCCGGCCGCAGTGACGAATATTTGGCAACTGACAATGCCACGCCGAAGGGGGCGCAGGCTCTTGTTCGCGTCCTCGAAGACCAGGGTGTGACGGTGAAGGCGATTGATTCGCCAACGGAATTGGTCACTCGCTCGGGGCCCGACACGACCGCAGTTGTCATTTCTCCATCGCAGATGCAGCCGGATGTGGCCGCCGCGATCAGCGAATTGAACAACGTTGTCTACGTGGGCATGGAGAACCACTACTCGGCTCTTGAAGATTCTGTGTATTCGCAGACCGTCGCCGATACTAGCGGCGCGGTTACTGCCCAATGCGATTCGGCTGGCGCACAACGAGCCGCCGACATCGTCCCTAGACACTTCGGGCTTTCCATCTCTGTCGACCCGTGGCAGTTCGAGGACGATCCGGCGGCCCCTGACAACTGGGAGTCCGATCTGATCGAAGAGGAAGCAACCTTGTCACCGGTGCCCAGTGCGCAGGACTGGAGCCTATGCTTCCCCTTGGGCCCAGAAGTCTACTCTTTCGCGGAATACGAAGGATCTGGCTTCTACAGGGCAGTGTTTGCGGATTCCCAACTGATCACCAACGGGACTATCGCAACTGGCGGCCACGGTGCCCTCGCCATGAACGCCATGGGCCGAACCCCCACAGTCTTGTGGTACTTGGCTAACCCTGACCACGAAATGTTTGACCCGGCTGCCCTTCAGCCCGGTTATCTAATGCCCGCCCTCGTCATCATTGTTGCCGCTGTCATTGTGGGAGGCATCGGCTGGGGGTGGCGCCTGGGACGACTCGTCGTTGAAGATATTGCCACCCCTGTCCCTGCCTCGGAGGTACTCATTGGCAAGGGACGTTTGCTGCGGCGCAGCCGAGCATACGGGTATGCAGCGCAGGCTTTGCGAACGGCGCATGCCAAGCGTATGGCTCGCAAGCTCGGCGTCTCAGTCAGCGGCAGTGCTCACGATTTGCAGACGGATTTAGCCGCACGCGGTATTGATCCGCAACAAAGCCACGACTTGTATTGGGGCCCGGCCCCGACAACAGAAGGCGAGCTCGTACGGCTCGCCCGAGCCCTAGAAGCCCTCGAAGAGGAGTTGGAGAATGACTGAACCAATGCCACACACACCGCAACCTGCCCACCCGGGTGCGGATAGCGTTTTCTCTAGCCCCTCCCCCGTGTCGGGCCGAGAACTCAACGCCGATGAGGCGGCAACCCGCGAGCGCCTCATCGCGCTGCGCTCAGAAATCGGTAAAGCGGTTGTGGGACAGGACGGCGCAGTCACCGGCCTCGTCATCTCGTTGGTTGCGGGTGGGCACGCACTGCTAGAAGGTGTTCCCGGGGTTGCCAAGACTTTGCTGGTACGCACCCTGGCGGCATGTTTGAACGTGGAAATGTCACGTATCCAGTTCACGCCGGATTTAATGCCTGCCGACATTACCGGTTCAATGGTGTGGGATTCGGCCTCGTCGACTTTCGAATTCCGCCCCGGGCCGGTCTTTACCAACCTGGTTTTGGCCGACGAGATTAACCGCACTCCTCCCAAAACTCAGTCGGCGCTGCTCGAAGCGATGGAGGAGCACCAGGTTTCTGTCGATGGTCACACCCATCGCCTTTCTGATCCTTTCATGGTCATTGCTACTCAGAACCCTGTCGAGTATGAGGGAACGTATCCGTTGCCAGAAGCTCAGTTGGACCGTTTCCTGATGAAGCTGACCATGTCGTTGCCGTCGCGGGATGCAGAAATCGAAGTGGTGTCGCGCCACCACAGCGGTTTTAATCCTCTGTCTTTGTCTGATGCGGGGATTGAAGCGGTGGCCGGTCCAGCTGATATTGCTGCGGCTCGCCAGGCTGGCGAAAATGTTGAGGTGTCTGCGGCCGTGTTGGCTTACCTCGTGGATCTGGTGCGCGCTACTCGCACGTCGCCGTCGGTGCGCATCGGCGTGTCTCCACGAGGCGCCACAGCGCTGCTGCGTTCGGCTCGGGTCTGGGCGTTCTTGCAGGGCCGCGGCTTCGTGACCCCTGATGACGTGAAAGCGATGGCTGTTCCGACGCTGGCACACCGTTTGAGCTTGAAAGCCGAAGCCGGATTGGAAGGTATTTCGGCGCGCAATGTCATCGAGTCGGTGCTGTCCCAGGTTGCGGTGCCGCGCTGATGACGTGGTCGTGGAAGGCGGGTTTACTCGTCGCAGTCGGATTAATCCCGGTCGTGCTTTTGCCCTCCACGGGCGTGGCTTGGGCGTGGATTTTTGCAGTGTTGGCCTTGTGCTGCATTGATGCTTTCGCTGCGGCAAGTCCCCGTGATCTTTCCATCGAACGTCGCGTTGAAGGCCCAATTCGCGCTGATGAGACCACTGATAGCGTCGTGCGGGTCGCGAATCCGACGTCGAGGTCTTTGCGGGTCGATGTGCGTGACGCGTGGCCGCCCTCGTTGCGTCAGTCCCCGTCTCGCCACCGACTGAATATGGGGCCTGGGGACCATGCGACGGCCACCACTCGTTTGGCTCCGATGCGTCGTGGGACTCGTCGCGCCGATTATGTGACATTGCGGGTCTGGGGCCCGATGGGTTTGGGAGCCAGGCAGGTGTCGATTCGCGCTGACCTGTCCTTGTCTGTCTTGCCAGAGTTTCGTTCTCGTCGTCTGTTGCCGTCGCGTTTGGCTCGTCTCAATGAGTTGGAGGGGACAACCGCGACGGTTCTGCGCGGTCCGGGAACTGAGTTTGATTCTTTGCGCGAGTATGTGCGCGGCGACGATCCTCGCGACATTGATTGGAAAGCGTCTGCCAGGTCGAAGGATTTGGTGGTGCGCACGTGGCGTCCCGAACGTGATCGTAGGGTGGTCATTGTTTTAGATTCTGGCCGCTTGGGGGCTGCCTTATTGGGGCGTCCTGACGAGGGCGATGATGCTGACCGTATTGCGATTGGTTCGGCGCCTCGTTTGGATTCGGGGATTGAAGCGGCTTTGCTTCTGGGAGCGTTGGCGAATCGGGCTGGGGATCAGACTCATCTGCTGGCAATTGACCGGCAGGTGCGGGCGCGAGTGTCCGGGGTGCGTGGGGATGCTTTCTTAGAGGCTGCAGCTCAGGCTCTGAGTGAGGTATCGGCGTCCTCTGAGCCGATTGACTGGTCTTTGGTTGTTGCGGAGGTTTCGCGTACAGTGCGCCATCCGTCGCTGGTGGTGTTGGCGACGCCGGTGCCTCCGGCTGGTTCAGATCCGGAGTTCCTTGATGCGGTGGCGCAGCTTAAGGCTCGCCACACCGTGATGGTGGCGTCTGCTCAAGACCCTGACATAGTGCGCAGTTTGTATTCGGGGCAGGACGCGGATTCGGTGTTCCGTTCTGCTGCCGCTGCCAGGTCTATAGCCGAGGACGAGGCCGGGCGGCGCGACGCTGAACGAGCGGGCGCATTGGTCGTATCTGCGGACGCTGGCTTGCTGCCTGCACGCACAGCTGACGCGTACCTGGAGTTGAAGAAAGCCGGGCGCCTCTAAGGCGTATTATCCGGCTGTTGCTTTGGTGTAGCCTGCGTCCTCAATGAGGTCTGTGTCGGCTCCAGAGCGAGCGGCTCGTCCGCCAACAACCAGTATGTAGGTCCAGGTTGCGATGAACACGAGTGATCCGAGACCGACTTTGACGAAGTCGGGTAGGTCAGAGGGCGTCACGAAGCCTTCGAGGAGCCCGGATACGAAGAGCAAGATCACGCAACCCATAGCCACTGTGACCATGGCACGTCCCGCTTTGGCCAGGGCTTGAGACCGTGGCAGCGGGCCGGGCACAATGAGCGCCCAGAACACTCTCAGGCCTGCGGCTCCGGAGATGAAGACTGCCAACAGTTCAGGCAGGCCGTGGGGAAGGATGAATCGGAAGAAGTGCCAGGGGCCTGCATATTCCATGACGACGGCGAGGCTGACTCCAAGATTTACTGAGTTTTGAAAGAGGACGTACAGGGGGTAGACACCCGTGATGCCCCCACCCACGCATTGCAGAGCAATCCATGCGTTATTCACCCACACGGACAAGCCAAATTCGGCGTTGGTGTCCTGGTGGTAGTACTGGACGAACTCTGATGTCGCATAGTTTTCAAGTTCAATAGGAGACCCGAGGCTGGCCATGGCGTCGGGAGTGTGAAGCAGGTATGCCGCTTGTGCGCCTCCAATTGCGCAGCACAATGCGATGATCCCAAGGATCCACCAGCGGATGTCGTACAGAGCAACGGGAAGCACGTGCCGGAAGAATCGAGAGATCGCAGTTGTGGAGGCCCCTGCAGTTCCTGTTAGCCGGGCGCGAGCCGATGCAAGGTCAGCTGATAGGCGCCGAATTGTGTCAGGGTCTGGATTTGATGCTCGCACTCTGGCCAAGTCTGATGTGACTCGGCGGTAGAGCAAGTCTAATTCGTCGATTTGGCTGCCAGAGAGTCGGCGTTGTCTGCTCAATTCAGCTAGTCGTTTCCAGTCGACCTCCCGCGAGGCCCTGAGCGCATCAATGTCCACATCCGCTAGCGTGTCATACATGAGTGATGTCGTCGTCCCGATGCGCCGTATTAGGGAAGAATCGATGCTGACGGGCGAGGCCGTCGAGTTAGAAATTCGCCCAGCTTCTCCCCTGGTGCGGATGGGTGCACGGTTCATCGACACGGTGGTGTCCCTTCTGGCCATCTTCGCTGTACTCTTGCTCAGTTCCGATCTCATATCGGCCTTATCGCAATCCATGACGCGGGTCGTGGTCATCACAACTTTGGTGATGTTGATGTTTGTGATTCCCTGGATTGTTGAATCCTCCACACGCGGATCTTCTTTAGGCAAGTGGGCTTTTGGGCTGCGTGCTGTTCGAGACGACGGAGGCGTGGTCACCGTTCGTCACTGTCTGGTGCGCGCCCTGGTGGGAGTGATCGAATTGTGGCTGTCTTTTGGGGCAGCGGCATTGGTGTGCGCGTTGGTGTCTCCACGCGGCAAGAGACTCGGCGATTATGCTGCGGGCACCATGGTAGTGCGTTTGGCAGTTGAGAGGCCCTCTGCCCCGGTCATTATGCCTGCAGAGTTGAACGAGTGGGCGTCGAGCGCCATTGTGCTGCCTCTACCTGCTGATCTTCAGGTCGAGGCCCAAACATTCTTGCGAACAAACCGCGCTTTCACGCCGGCCATTCGAGCCCAAGCCGGAGCAGATTTGGCGTCGCGTGTCATGCGTTGTGTTCAGACTCCTCCCCCGCCGGGTACGGATCCTGAGCGCTTCATTGCGGCTGTGCTGGTCATTGTTCGCGACCGCGAGTATCACCGTGAAGTGGGTCGGCAAAACGAGGCTGTCCACAGGTGGAGAGCGTCGCACGCTTCTGCTTTCGATATTGCCGACCAGTGAAAATTGGCGGTTTCACCACCCGCGCTTGAGTAATGTCAGACTGATCTGAGCTAGTCCTCGTCAGTGTGGCTAATAACCGTGAACTGGGCGCGTCGGCGCGCGTACGGGGATTGTGGGTCAAGTGGGCTGGTTGTATCCGGTTGCCTGACGGTTGTTTCGGCCTCGTGTGCATCTGAAAGTTGAGGGGATGCGAAAGGGCCATATTGGGGCGCTTGATCGCTGCGAGCGGCAGGCCTGCTTGTCGAGTTTTTGGATGAGCGTTGCTCGGATGTCTGCGGTCCTGCGGAGGAGGCAGCCGGGTGCGGCTCCTGGGCTGCTCTCCTGACGGCGTCGACGAGGGCGAGTAGGTCGTCTCCGCTGGGAGGTGCCGGCTCGAAATGGGTGACGAGGCGGACGATCTGCCATCCTTTGGGGGCTGTCAAAGTTTGGGCGTGCTCTTCGCACATGTCGTAGGAATTGGGTTCAGACGCAGTCGCCAACGGGCCAATCACTACAGTGGAGTCGCGATAGTCATAGGTCAAAGTTGCCACGGCAGTGCGTGAACACCCGGGTTTAGAGCAATGTCGAGCCGCAATCACCCGACCACTGTACGGCACCTCTTGCATGCGGGCAGGTCCCCCTCTCGGCGGTTCCTGTCATGAGGTTGGGCTCGAGGAGTTAGCCTGGGCGGGTGAGTCCGAACCCAACTCGTCCTCGTCGCGACCGACACGGTCGAGGTCCTCGCGGTCCCCTCTTTTTCCCAGGCACCCCCGCGTGGAGAACACGGCGAGAAGAGTTCGATCTGATGGTTACTCAGATCATCATGGATTTCACTCGGCGCTGGCCAGGGGTAGCTTCCATAGAGTTTGCCACCGAGGACGTCCCACCTTCTGACCCAGCCCAGTGGGAGTCGCACAGCGAAGTTCTGGCTCGCGTGTTTCCTGCGGATCGTCGTCGTGGTCTGCGCGATCGGATCGTCGTCTATCGTTTGCCGATCGTTCTTCGTTCAACGCCTGCGGAAGTCGTTGACGTCACCAGACGTGTCGTGGCTGAGCGAATCTCTCATATTTTGGTAATTCCACCAGACGAACTGGATGAAGCTTTGGGCTAACCGATCAGACGATCGCCCATCCCAGGTTTTAGTTCTCGATACTCACAGTGCCAGATTGGGTGGCGATTCCCGGAGTCCCGATGGGGCTGACTGCCTGCACAGTCGCGTTGGGTGTGGACGCGCTGATCACCAGGATCGCCCGTATGGGCTGTTCGGATGTCAAGGACGTGGGATCTTGTGGCAGATCAATGACGGTGGCAGTTCCAGCCGCTGCTTGAATCTGCTGGTCGCCAACCGTTACTGACGCATCCTGGTCAGCTACGGAAGGAATGACTAGAACCTGAGCAGAAACAGCTTGGCCACCGGAGTCGGTGGGCTGGGATGTGGGGCGTTTAGGTTCAGAGCTCAGCTGGTCGATAACGATCTTGGCCAGCTCCGTGGCTCCGGGCAGTTGCACCGAGGTGATGGAAGGAGCTGGAGTCAGTGCCGTGCGCGCGCCCCATTTGAGGTCCGAATCGGGGAAAGCCGCGCCTTGGGTGGAAGATGATGCTTGGGCGACAACCGGTACGTCCGATTCGACGAGGACGGCAATAGGTTGGTCGTCGGTGGAGATTGCCCCCAGCGGTAGGTCCAATACGGTTGAGGCATCTACGTCAAGGTCGGCTCCGTCGATGAGCGTGGTGCCGTCAGAGTCGATGACCTTGGCTGTGACATGGGCTGGGTTCTCGCCGGGCACGGCAAGACGCAGATAGGTTTCGGCTTGAGGATCGATTCCACCGATGACCTGCGAGGTCTGCGGTTTCGTTGACGAAACCCACGCCGTTCCGATGGGCACTTCACCGTCCATTCGTGAACTTTGCATCCACACACCCACGCCCGGCCCGTCGGCACTAATACGCAGCGCAAGCCTGGCCTCGTCGGGGAACCAGCCGGCCGGCAGAACAGCAATAGTTTGGGAGGCCGGGACAGTGACTTGTTGGGGAACTTCATCAATGATGCCTGTCGGCCCGTACGCGGTCACCGACACAATGGATGCGCTATCTGACGGGTTAGACATTACGAGGACGGGGTCTTCACCAACGAGCGTGGATCCAAAGGCGATCCATTGTTCTGATGTGGGGGCTGCGCAGCCGGTCGCAGACAATCCGAGTAGCTCACCACCACCTTGGCCAGCAATGACGAGACCGGTGGGTACTTCAAGTGGCTGATCGTCTTCGGCTTGGACGGCGATTGTGGTTGGAGCTGGATCACCTGCGCTCAGTCCCGTACTGGTCCAGACTCCGCCCTGCGATGCCCCTTCGGCAGTGTCGAAGGGGTTCATGGTGCCCGTTGGGCATGCAAGGACGACGGATAGGGGCGATGCCGACACCGTTGGGGCGGCGGCAGGGCTCGGCTGGGTTGCGGGAGCCCACAGATCAAGGGTGGCGGCCGCGGTCAGACTCGCTGCACACACGACGGATCCGATGAGCAATATCGGACGGTTGAGGCGATGCGCTTCAGTCATGGTGGCGCCTCCTTATGGGAATACTCATCGCGGCAGCGAATCCCAGAAGCGTCAGCACACCGATTTGCCAGGGCAGTCGCCACCATGTGGTGTGTTCGACGATGAGGCGTCCTTGTCCTTGCACGCTAAAGGCTTGGAACCACGATCCTTCTACGCTTTCAAGACGCACACCGTCTAATGTGGCCCGCCACCCAGGATCGGCGCGTTCAGCTAGGACCAGTGTTGCGTTGATCGGCTGATCGTAGGTGTGCGTGGCCGTCAGATTGGTGGATTCGACGCTCTTCCATCCGCTGCGATCCATTAGGCGTACTCTGGCGGGTTGGCGCGAGTCGGGGCGAAGCCTCCACACGTCTCCGGCGTCGGTCTGCCCAACCCTTTCCAGGCCTGGAGCGCGATTGAGGGCGTCAGCCAGTTCGCGGTTAGCCTGCGTGCCGGACGGAATCAAAATCGTGTCAACGCCGTGGTCGGCTAGGCGGCCAACCGTAGCCGAATCTGGGTAGACGATGAGGGTCAGCGCCAGACTTGCCAGATCTGCGGCTGCTGGGTCTTGGTAGGAATCATTGCTGATGGCGTCGACCAAGGCCTGAGCTCTGGTCAGTGCAGAGTCATCGGTCATTGACTTTCCGGCGCCTCGCCAAAGTTGGGCGCGGACTTGCGATAGATCGTCGTTGGCCTCGATGACGAGGACGCGCCCCGCCCTCGTTGATTGTTGAGCCTGGCTAGAAACGGCGGATACCTGCGGATGTGTCAATGCGCCAACGTGATCAGCTTGCGCTAGTTCGGAGGTGGTCTTTTCGGCGTCGGCTCCGGCATTGTGCATGCGTGCAACGATGGGGCCGCCCAAGCTGACGGCCGCGGCGATGAGCATGACAGTTCCAAGCTGACCGATCCGGCGCATTTGTGGAGCGTCCCAGGGGATGTTTGCAGGAACCAGGATGAGTACAGCTCCAACAAGAGCCAGGCCTGCAAAAGATAGGGCTGGTGACGCCCAGGCATACGCTATGTGTCCATCGACGAGGGCGACAGGGGTTCGTGAAATGAGGACGGCAATGAGCGTCATGATTCCACTGGTTGCCAGCAAAGCTGCTGTGATCATCGGACGCCAACCCGTCAGCGAGCCGCCTTTCATCACTCGTGCGACGACTCCGACGAGGATCGCGATGATCAGGATCGCGATGGGTGCCATGCTGGCATAGGTGAAGGGCTGCCATCCGGTGTTTGCAGGCAATCCGAGGGCGGTGTACCACGATTGCGACGTCTGGCCCGCGTAGGCACCCCCACCGACAGTGATCAAGGCGTTGAGGTGGTTGCCTGCGATGGAAGCTGCACTGATTGGGGCGACAAGCCCAGCAGCGGGCAGCAGGGCGGCAAGAAGAAGCCAGGCACGCCGGCCAACACGTTTAATTGCCACGAGCGGGAGGATTACGAAGATAAGGAGTGTCCACGGGGCGCAGGCAGCAATGATCGCGGCCGACAATGCGAAGGCTCCATAGGCTCCGGTGCGCGAACGCAGCAATTGGTAGACCACTTCATTGGTGGCTTGCAGTGGTAGTGGCGTGGAGAGTCTGAGCAGCGACATCCATGCGGCCGCAAGAATCGGAAGCGCCAAATGGATGAGCACGCCACCAATGCGTCCTTGATATTGGGACAGTGTCAGAGCAGGAAGGGCCACCCACAATAAGACGGCTGCGGCGCGCAGCGGCAAGTTGGAAGTTAGCCTGCGGCTGAGCGGCCACATAACAATGACCGCGAGGACGGGCGCCACCATGAGGATCCACGCCACTAATGAGGCTGGCACCACTCCTAGCAGGTGGAATGGCCAGGACACAACGGCCAGGATGACAAGGAGTGGGTCTGCAACGGAGGCTGCTCCATCTCCTCCTGGGATCCACGTGGCCCACGCTGCCCGCCACAGGTCAGACCATTGGTACGGCATTGTTGTCCAGGCGGCGCCGGTCAGGCCGGTAGATGAGCTGTGCCAGGTGGCGATGGAGTAGATTCCGGTGACAGCCAGCAGGCCGGCCACAGTCAACGCGGATGAGATTCTGTAGGAGCGTCGTGATGCCAAGGCCAGTGGATCGAGGGTTTCGGCGCGTTGGCCTCGTGCGATTTTGCGATTCAAGGAACGTTGCGCACGAAGAGCTCTGGGGCTTGTTTCAAGACCGCGCAGTGCCGAAGCAGGGATGGTGGCTGCTCGGCGTGCCTGGTAGCGGGCTTTGAGAAGGTGGCCGGTCTTGAGGATCGTTTTGAGCCAGGCGACCAGTTCGGCGCCGGCTAAGTGTCCCATTCCGGTGACGAGGCGCCCGAAGGCTCGGGCCGGGCTCCACACAACTAGCCAGGCCATCATGAGTGGAAGAAGCGGCGCTGGGGTGGCTTTAAGCCAGTTGTAGAGCTGAGCGAAGCGGCGCTGAGCGAAGGACACGTCCTGGGGAGAGTGTTCTTTGCGCGGTGAATCAGAGTGCTCGCTGTCGACGCCAAGGCCGACAACCTCGTCGAAGTGGCTGGAATCAACTTGTTGGGGCTGCCTGGCCAAGGATGCACGGCGGTGACGGAGTCGAGCTTTGGGGGCAACGACAACGCGGAATCCACTGCGGTGAAGCCTGCGCCCAAAATCAAGGCCGTCTCCGAATGGGCCGAGGGCAGCGTCGAATCCTCTCACCTGTTTCCAGGCTGCTGGGTCGACCAGCATGCCTGCTGTTCCGACTGCCAGAACATCACTGGTGGAGTCGTATTGACCTTGGTCGATTTCTCCGACGGTTATGCGTTCGAGGCGTCTGGCGCTGCGGGTCGCGAGGATCCCGACTTCAAGTAGGCGCTCGCCTTCCCAGTCGAATTGTTTGGGGCCGACGGCTGCGATGGTTCTGCCTCGGTCGGCAACCTCCCACTGCTGAGCTAAGCACGTGGGTTCAGGAACCGAGTCGTGGTGCAAAATCCACCACCAGCGCGCATTGGACACTTCTGGAGGTAGGTCCGCCGATTGGGTAGCACGTTCAATGGCTTGGCCGAGGTTCTTGGCTGCCGGGGCGCGCACAACCACCAAGTCAGGAGGGTTCGCAGAATCGCCGGCGGGCAGCGTTGAGATGATGGATCCGTCAGTGGAAGCGTCGATGAGGACGATGCCCGAGGGCGCCATGGTCTGCTGGGCCACGGCGTCCAGGACAGCGGTTAAGTCGGTGCTCGGTGCGTGCGCGACGACGAGGGCGAAGACTCCGCTGCGGGCGAGAAGGGTCACACCGTCATGCGGCGCAGGCGGCGCCGCTCACGTTCGGACAAGCCACCCCAGATACCGAAGCGCTCATCGTTGGCAAGTGCGTATTCCAAGCATTCTTCGCGCACTTCGCAGGACTGACATACGGCCTTGGCTTCGCGCGTCGATCCGCCTTTTTCTGGGAAGAAGGCTTCGGGGTCGGTCTGGGCGCACAGTGCGTGCTGCTGCCAGGCCAGGGGCCCGTCGACGAGGGCGAAAGCGTCAGCATCAGATGCGTCGGACCAAGCTATCGGTCCGTCACCCAGGATGTTCCACACGTGTCCGTCTCCTCATCGCAGAAAAGCTTCAATACGAGAATTACACGCGTGTCATACACACAAGTCAAGCCGATCGAGGTAATTGAGATTCTCGCCCCACGCCTTGCCAAGCGTTCAACTATTCTTTTTTCCGCGCCATTCCGCGGCATATGAGTACCCAATAAGCACAGCCTTTTCGCTAGTCTTCTTTTATGTCTTCCCTCCATGATTTGATCGATTCGCTTACCAGGCGCCCCGGGCCGGTCCTCACCTCTTATTCTCACGAGCGTGTTGAACTAGGAGGCGCTGTGGCTGCGCGCTGGCTCGCGAAGATCGCAAACCTCCTGGGCGAAGAACTCAGCGTCGACCTTTTCTCAGGAGCTGAGATGCCCCCTGGACGCATCCTCCTTAACCTGGATTATTGGCAGCGCGTTGTGTGGGAGATATCAGCGCTCGGCATGGGTTGGACAGTTCTGCCTGCTGCCCCCTCGCCGGCGGCGCCCTCGTCAGTCGATTGCCTGGGACCTGCAGACGTCCTCGTCACCCACAAGGACGGGCCACAAGCCCGCGAGGCTCTCGCACATGGCGCACATGTTCTGCTTCAGCCGCGTGATTTCTTAGCATTCGGATGGGGGCAGACTCTGCCTGCTGGCGCCCTCGACGCGTTGGCGGAACTCATGGCGCAGCCCGACGCGCTGATCACCAGGATCCCCGATCCTGCGCCCGCACTTAACGACGCTGTTTCGAAATCCCTTGAAGGCAATGCTGCTCTCGCGCACGCCACGATTGGCTCGGGAGCGCGCGTTGGCCTCATCGCGGATTCACGTCAGGTGGGCGCGCAAGTCTTAGACCAGTGGCTTGCAGGTCACAGTGTTGTCTTAATCGACCCGACGCTTTACAACGATGGGCAGGCGGAGCAGATTCTCGTAGACGAACGAGCCGACGGCGGTTGGGTTGTGTACCGGTGGTAGTGATCTAGCTGGACTCTGGCCGTGAGCCGAGGCCTCACCAAACCCCCAGAAGCCTGGCGCCTGCCAGTTGAACACCTTCCCATCGGATCCTGCGGATCTGTGGCCACTTGAGGAAGAGCGCGGCGCGGGCAGCGAAGTCGTCTCGTTGAAGAAGATCAATGAGCTGGTCGAGATCTTCGCGGTCCTTAGCCGAGTAAGTATTGGATTTGGCGACCGCTTGAGCCACTTTGATGAATTGATCGCGATAGAAACCAGATTTAAGTTGGTTGAGACGAGAGATGCGTGCGAGAGTTCCAACATTGGCGCCTTGGACATTGCCAGCGTGTTGGCGGTAGTCCAAAGTGGGGTGTTTATCAATGATCCACTTGGCTTGGATACCGCGGGCCAACGCATAGAGGTACCAGTCGTGGACCCCGATCTGGGAGTAGTCCAACGTCGCCAACACGTCGACGATCCGCTTGTGGGCGTCAGGGGTGAAGACGTACGTTGAACCAGGGCCTGCCGCTTCAAAAATGTGGTCCCACTTGCGCTGGGGGCTGCTCTTGCGGATCAAGACCCGCTTCCCCGTTTCATCAAAACGCAAGACGTTGGATGACACGACGTCTGCGGCGTTGTCTTCAAGGATCTGAAGCTGGCGGCTGAGCTTATCCGAATGCCAAATATCATCTTGGTCCGAGAAAGCAACGAATGAGCCATCCGGGGTGTGACCGGTGAACAGGTGCAAGAAGTTCTCTGTCACCCCTGGGTTTCCGTGGCGCTGTGGCAGAACAACAATCCTGGCTTCGTTTTGAGCGCGCGCTTGGAGATGCTCCCTCGTACCGTCCGTTGAGCCATCGTCAGAGACAACCAAGCGAACATCTACTCCCTTCTGATTGAGAATGGAGTCAACTTGCTCGTCAATCCACTGGCGACCGTTAAAGGTCGCCATGAGGACGGTGACGAAGGGCATCATTGTTCTTTCGGATCGTTGAGGGGCGCTCAGTGGCCCTTGGCTGCGTACTTGGCTTCGACTTCGTCCTTGAGTGGCGCCCACCAGGCTTCGTTGGCCTCATACCAGGCAATGGTGTCAGCCAAGCCGGAGCGGAAGTCGGTGAAGTGAGGCTCCCATCCAAGTTCTTCACGCAGTTTAGTGTTGTCGATGGCGTAGCGCAGATCGTGGCCTGCGCGGTCAGCAACGTGGTCAAAGTCGTCAGCCGGGTAGCCCATGAGTTCGTTGAGGATGGCGACAACATCCTTGTTATTGGTTTCTCCGTCGGCACCAATCAGATAGGTTTCGCCGATGCGGCCCTTCATCAGGATGTCCCACACTGCCGTGTTGTGGTCGCGCACATGGATCCAGTCACGCACGTTCAGGCCGTCGCCGTAGAGGCGAGGGCGCACACCGCGGATGCGGTTGGTGATCATGCGGGGAATGAACTTTTCGATGTGCTGGTAGGGGCCGTAGTTGTTCGAGCAGTTGGAAATGGTGGCTTCTACGCCGAAGGAGCGCACCCATGCGCGTACGAGGAGGTCTGAACCGGCCTTCGTTGAAGAGTAGGGTGAGGACGGGTTGTAGGGCGTTTCGGGTGTGAACTTTGCTGGATCATCAAGCTCTAGGTCGCCGTAGACTTCATCGGTCGAGATGTGGTGGAAACGCACCTTGTGGCGGCGGACTGCTTCAAGCAGCGTGTAGGTGCCGATCAGGTTAGTGACAACGAAGGGCGACGGGTCATTCAAAGAGTTGTCGTTGTGGGATTCTGCAGCGAAGTGAACGACCGCATCCGCATCCTTGACGAGGGCGTCAACGAGGTCAGCATCTGCAATGTCGCCTTCGACTACCTGGAGCCGGTTGGGTTGGTCGCCAGGAATATCCGTGAGGGAACCGCGATTACCTGCGTAGGTGAACTTGTCGAGGACGACAACATCAACGTCTGTATGATCCTCAAGCAGCGTGTGCACAAAGTTAGCGCCGATAAAACCGGCACCGCCGGTGACAACGATCTTCACTGGATTAATCCTCTCGTTGGATGAATGGTGCAATTATGCCGCAAGTGAGCACTTTTCAAAGCTAGGCGAGCGCGTGGCTTCTGGTATCAGGCTTGGGGAGTGTTACGAACTTGGAGCAAGTCACGGCCCGCAGTGAGCCAGCCTCGAGAGTAACGTGAATATCTTCCGCGGGTGATTTCACGAACGATAAGGGGAATCCTGGCAATTCTGTTAGCTGGCAGCGCGAAGCGTTGTTCTTGATGAGCCGCGGCTTCAACAACTTTGGATCGATCTGTTTTGGAACCGCATCCGGTCCTCTCGACGTAGGCCGCGGCGCTGCTGGCCCTGGTGAGGCGTCGTAGGTCATCGTCCGGGTCGGGTTTGAGCATCCTATGGAATCGCTGCACGAGTGATTCCTTCTTGGCTCCGATGACGTTGTGTTCATGTTGGCGGTAGTCGATGAGTGGTTCAGGTATCAGTTTCAGTCCATGGCCTAACGCTGCAAGAAATCCCAGCCATTCGTCGTGTATCCAGCCGTCGGGTACTGGCATCGCGGCGCGCGCAAAGTTGCCGTCAACCATGCAGGTTGCTCCGGTGACAAGGTTACGTCTGAGGAGTACCGCGAGGGCGTCGCCTGCTGCAAGGTTGTTGAATTCCCATCGGCTGACGCGAAGTTCTTCGAGTAGCGTTGTACCTAGTGGCTGGCCTTCGCCGTCTACAAGGCGAGCATCAGTGTGGAGCAAGACGGCTCCGCCGCGCTGGCTCAGAAGTGATTCGACTTTGTCATTCCGCCAGACGTCATCTTGATCGCATAAGAAAATGACATCGCCGGTAGTGGCGCTGATTGCATCAGAAAAGTTTCCTCGCACCCCAAGGCCTGGCCGATGGCGACGAATCTGAAAGACGACGCCTGAGTCCGTAAGAAGGCTCTCACAAATCGCGAGGGTCTCATCCGATGAGTTGTCGTCACCAATGATGATCTCGTCGACAGGAACAGTTTGCGCAAGGATCGATCTCAGTTGTTCAGCTATGAAGCGTTCACCGTTATAGGTGCACAGCGCGACGCTGATCGTCATGTTCACTCCTATCGCACGCAGGCTCTCAAGCTGCTTGTTCGAGTGCCGCCAAGTTATCAGCTCTTTAGAAAAGCTATGCCAAAAGACATGATCTGAGTCTCGCCTACACAGCGACACTTTCGGATCTTCAGAGTTGATGATAGTTTCTTCATATCTACAACATCTGCAACATCTGCAACTGGAGCCACAGATGCGTCTTTTTTGCGCGGTAACTTCTACCCTCACCATCGCAGCAGTTTTGACTGCCTCATTTACCCCACCCACATCTGCGGCGGACTCTACAGAACCGGTGGTAACCCTGGAATTGACATCTGAAACTGGTTCTCCAACTACGTCAGCAACTAGCTTGGCTAGCTCCAATTCAATAACCAGCGAATCGCTACCTATCGCAACCTCCGCACTCTCCGTTGATGAATTCCTCGTCACTGGGCTGACGTGGGATGCCGACACTCCTTTATCAAAAGAGAATGAGATTCTTGTCAGAACCGGCAAAGATGATGCTTGGAGTGAGTGGCATGTCCTCGAAGAGGAGGACGGATCAGGACGTGACGATGGTGTCGGTCGCGCAGGTACAGAGCCTTTTATTACGAGCGGTGCTGACGCAGTACAGGTCAAAGTGAATGGCCCTGCATCCACCCTCCCGTCAAATATGGAACTAGCTCTGATACCCGCTAATCCTCAAGGAGAGAAGACTTTATCAGTTGAAGACGCCACGATTGAGACCCCTCCTGAAACCTCACTGCACGACGAAACGCATCAAAAATCTGAACCTTCGTTAACGGATTTTCTCCCCCCTCAGTCTGAAGGGACAGCCACACCAACTGGCGGGTCTGGTTTCTCTGCAGGTGGAACTTCGACTGGTTCTGCAAGGATCGCCAAAATTTTTGCCTCGACAACTTCTCCAAGTTTGCCGATCTCTGTAACCTCGCGAGCTCAGTGGGGAGCAGACGAGCGCGCAATGACATGGGACCCAGAGTATGTTTCTGCCCCGTTTGTGGTCGTCCACCATACGGCAGGAACAAACGACTACACGATGGCTCAGTCAGCTTCAATCGTCAGAGGTATCTACACGTACCACGCAAAAACGCTCGGATGGGGAGATATCGGATACAACTTCCTCGTCGACAAATGGGGCCGCGTCTTCGAAGGTCGCTCCGGCTCACTGACCGCCCCTGCCGGCAAGATGCCAGTTGGGGGACATGCCTACGGTTACAACACCGGAACCATGGGCATCTCAATGCTCGGCACGTACACGTCGCAAACGCCCTCGTCGGCTACTTTGACTGCTGTCGGCAAGCTTGCGGGCTGGCAGCTTTCGCGGGCCGGTGTCAATGATGCTTCGGGCAGTGGCTACTACGCAAATAAATCCGTGACCCTCAGGCGCATCATCGGGCACAGGGACGTCAACGCCACAACCTGCCCAGGCAATGCTGCCTATGCAAAAATGCCCGTCATCCGAACGGCAGCTCAAGGGATCATCAACTCAGGAACCTCCACGCACACCGATCAGACTTCGGATACCGCGATCCCAGATTCATCCACGTCGGGACAGTGGAATCTCACGCTCGGCCGATGGCAATGGATAAAGTCTAACGGCTCAGTCGCAAGCTCCGAATGGGTATACGTCAACGGAGCCTTTTACTACTTCGATGCCTCCTCCTACATGGTCACCGGTTGGCTCAAAGAAGCTAACACCTGGTACTACCTCAACCCCTCAGGAGCCATGGCAACAGGCACCAAAACCATCAAC